>NZ_CANDOA010000003.1:0-782507 GCF_947387565.1 Flammeovirga sp. SubArs3
TAGAACATTAGAATAACCTGCATTGTCAAAAACCCATTCGTAAGTTAAATCAGAGTAAGTAGGAGCAGCTGATAAAGCAGAAGTATATCCTTCGCCACCTTTTACAATTGTATTTAACTCTTGTATCGGATCGATAGTTTGTCCATCATACACAAAACTTGCTACACCCATTGCACTTAGAACATCTAAATCGTCAAAGTACAATTGGTTATCACTTACATCTAAAGTGCCCAAGTTGGTAAGATTTAATAAACTTGATGGAGTAGAAGTAAGATCATTACCACTGATGTCTAATGAAGTAACTTCACCATAATCATTCACTACATAGCTTACCCCGTCGATAGTCCAGTTTCTGAATTCATCAGAAGGATTATCAATCGTTTTCCCTAAATCAGCGACGACTTGTTTAATGTAAGCGGAATCTCTGTCGCCTAAAGTATAAGTCAGGTTGATTTGGTATAAGTTGTATTCTTGTCCTGCATGTGTGGTAGAAGTTACATATAAATCATATGTACCGGCATCAGCAGGTTGGAAGTCAGAGAAACTGATATCTTTTGAAGCGAACAGTGAAGAACTACCTTTTTTCCAGTTATAGGTGATGTCGGCATAATCTTGTGTGATAGATGAAGTATAGCTATCACCATGCTTTACTACAGCATTTACTGTAGTAGGCGTTACACTTTGTCCGTCATATGTGAGGTTAATTTCTGAATCGTACCCTAATAACACATCTAATTCATCGAAATAGATATTGTTGTCATCAAGAATGATATTTTCTACATCAGCAAAAGCAGCTAAAGAAGAAGGAACCTCTGTAAGATTTTTATTTGATAGATCAATATCGATAACAGCTCCATTATCGTAAACTGTAGTAATAATACCTTCTGAATTCCATGTTCTGAACGGATCATCTTCATTAAAAGTGATACCAAGTTCAGTGAGTAAATCATGGACTTTTGTAGAGTCTTGATCACCAAGAGCGAAAGTAATATTAATGTCAGCAAACTTAATTTCTAGTCCATCATGATTAGAGGAAGAGATAAATAACTGATAGTTACCTTCATCTTCTCTAGTCATGTTTGAGATATCAAGGTCTAGAACATTAGAATAACCTGCATTATCAAAAACCCATTCGTAAGTTAAATCAGAGTAAGTAGGAGCAGCAGATAAAGCAGAAGTATACCCTTCGCCACCTTTTACAATTGTATCTACTTGTTGAACTGGATCAATGGTCTGATTACCATAATAAAAATTGACTAGTTCGATACTGCTTAGATAATCCAATTCATCAAAATATAACTGGTTATTTGTTACATCTAACGTTTCAAGATTTCCTAAGTTATCTAAACTTCTCGGAATAGAAGTAAGGTCATTTCCACTTATGTTTAATGTAGTTACAGCACCATATGCGTCTACTGTATAACTCACGCCATCTACAGTCCAGTCTCTGAATCCATCAGAAGGGTTATCGATTGTTTTCCCTAAATCAACGATAAACTGTCTAATGTAAGCGGAATCATAATCACCTAGAGTGTATGTTAGGTTGATTTGGTATAGATCATATGTTATTTCATTATGACTCATCGATGTAACTGATAAATCATATGTGCCAGCATCGCCAGGTTGGAAATCAGAGAATGAAATATCTTTTGTAGAGAATACAGATGTTATTCCTTTTTTCCAATCATAAGAGATGTCACTATATTCTTGGGTGATTGATGAGGTATAGTTGTCACCATGTTTTACAACAGCATTAATAACAGTAGGAGTAACATTTTGCTCTCCATAGTCAAGGACACTTGTTGGTAAACTTAATAGTTCATCTAATTCATCAAAGTAAATGTTATTATCATTAATATATAACTCATCCAGAGAAGCAAAACTACTTAAAGCATCAGGAACATGGTCTAGGCTTGAACCACTTAAGTCAATACTAGTTACTAATCCATGGTCATCAATATTAGTGATGATGCCATTGTCGTTCCAGTTTCTGAAAGGATCAGTTTCTTCGAAAGTAATACCAAGTTCAGTAAGTAGATCATGTACATATGATGAATCTTGATCTCCAAGGGCAAAAGTGATATCAATGTCTGCGATTTTAATATTTAAATCAGGAATATCAGAAGATGATACATATAACATGTAATTACCTTCGTCTACTTTATCCATAATTGGAATGTCGAACTCAATATCATTTTTAAAGAAGCTATTGTCCTGTTCCCAAGTGTATACAAGATTACTGTAAGTAGGAACAGGTGTAATAGTGGCAGAATATGATTCACCACCTTTTACAGTTGCTTCAATTTCTTCTACAGATGCATAATTTTGATTTCCAATAACAAAGTCAATACCAGCACCAAATGTGAAGTTTACATTATTATTGACGTCATCAATATCATCAAAATAGAATTGGTTGTCGTTGATATTTAATTCTTCAGTGACAGATAATGATGGGATATTATTTAATGAAGAAATGGTATTCTTCTCCAATGATAATGTATCGATATATGCGAAATTACTTAATGAAGCTGGAGCTTCTGTTAAGTCCATTTCATCAAGACTAACCTTACGAACGTATCCATAATCATCAACTCTAATAGAGTCATTCCATTCCCATATTGGATCAACTGGATTATAATCGCTACCTAGTCCAAGTTCAGCAAGTAGAGTAATCATGTTATCTCTATCTTTTTGACCTCTTTCAACATTGATATTAATTTCAATAGTTAAATGGAAATCAAATACCCATTCATTAGGAGGGTAAAGTTTTGCTTGGTAAGTACCGTTGTCAGCTAAAGCTGTGATGCCAAGGTTTTCATCCGTATTAGTAATTGCTTCGAATACACCAGAGTCTTCGTTTTTCTTTAACCACTCGTAAGTGTCCCCGAATAGATAATTGTCATTCAGTGAGAACTTATCATCATCTCCTAATGTGTAAGTTTCATTATACACTTCAAATGGAGAAGCAGGTGTATATTGAATAGTTGGTGATGTCCCTTCATAGTAATCATCAAACTGGTCAAAGTAGAGGTAGTTTCCATCAGCATTAATAGTAACATGACTGTAGTAACCGATGACTGGACCTCCAATCGGAATTTCTAATTCTCCTTCATTGACTTGGACCTCACCTTTGAAGCCTCCAGTCTCTTCTAGGAACCCACCTTCTCCGCCTTCAATTACTCCTGCAAAGTGTGAGATACTCCATGATTCAACGTTTTTATTCGAGATGTCGATATATGTAAGAAAACCATATTCGTCAAAATCGATATAGTTTTCTAAACCTGGCATTGCTGCCATTTCACCATCCCATGTGTAAAGGTCTGTAGGAGTCCAAGATACACCAAAGTTTGAAGCAAAATCACCGTCTCTAAATGTAAGAGAAGTAAATAAGTCTGCTACAGCATCAATATCATTAGTATCTAAATAGCCTTCAGGAACGTACTCAAATATAATAGTAGACCAATTCGTTGTTACATTTGTATATTTTTTATGACGCATTCTTACGTCAATCTCGATGTTGAAATGGGTAGAGTTATCTAAGTCTGTAATTGCTGTTAGAGGTACTTTAATTAGGTTGAATTTGATATCTTCATAACCATCATTAAGTAATGTGTCTTTCAATGCAAAGTTTGTGATTTCACCTCCATTGTACTCAATAACTATCTCTTCATCAATATCTTTGTGTCTGTTTTTATATGTAAACGGATCATAGATACTGTAAGTAATTACTAAACTGTCGTCTTCACTATTTAATAAGGTAAATGGATAGGTTCCACCATACTCACTATCAGCTTGTAAATTCGCATTAAATTCAGGGCTATTTAATAAAAACTTGATAGCACCTGATGAATTGTTAGTGTCATCATAAGTCATCCAATTAGGGTCAATTACATATAATGTATCTCCAATTGAATTAATATTCTCAACTCTACCACCAATTACATAAGCTCTTTCTTGATCGTCCTCAATATCAATATTAAGATCAGAAGGGTAAGCCCCATCAGCTCCTGCAAATAAAGGAACCTCTAATTTAAATGGGGTACTATTTGGTATATATGATCCATCAAGCTCATCACCGAGTACGTCTAATTGTGAAGCACCAGCTATATAAATTGCTTGTGTTTGTGAGGCTACAAGAGAGTTTCTAATAACAGCATTAGACTCAAAAGTAAATGAATTGACATCAATTAATGTTAGGTTGTTAAAGTGATGACTTTCTTCTGTGTGAAATGTGAAATTATAATCATTGGCAGTGGAGCCACTATTATTAATAGTGAAATCATGACCTCTTGTGAATCTTGCACCATTGATAAGGTTTAATTGATTGGTAATTATTGTTTCATTATTACCATAAACATGAAATAAACCTTCATCGATTGTTAAAGGAACATCAATTTGAATTGTTCTTGTAGCTTCTCCATCTTCTACATTAAAGTTGGATACAAAAATCTGAGAATTATCAGGGTCTGTAGAAGAGATTTTTTCACCATAGAAACTAAAATGAGGAGCGGAGGTATCAACTACTTTTGCTTTATCAAAAGTGTTTGCAATAACACCATCAAGTGTAATATCATTTAAAACCTCAAGATTCACATAGTCCAATTCAAAAACACCGCCACTATAAAGATTTAAGTTTTGAGTGAAGAAATAATAAGGTTCCAAAGCGTAATTTGTTCCATCTGATGTTGAAACTAGATTCACCTCAGCACTATTTTCAGAAGCAGTATTATCAATAACTAATGAATTAATAATAAAGTCTTCTGGAGGTAGACGCATGTCTATAGTATGTTCAACAATGGCATTGTCTTGAGGATATCTAGGGATTCTATCTTTGTCCCATGATAGGTATGTTTCCCAAGCATTATTAGCAACCGTTGTAAATGTACCTCCAATTGAAGTCGTTAGTACACGTACGTTATGTACACTTTGTTCATCTGGGTTGAAAGCACCGAAAGCAACATTTGAAAGATCTCCAGTAGCAGTAATAATGTTTTTTGTCCCACTATCATCTTTCTCTAAAACCAACTCTGATGCATCCGTAATATTCCAGTCATATGTATTAGTTATTGCTGTAGTAATACTACCTGCAATAGATGAAACACCTTCACCGCCCTCAATATACCAGCTTTTACCAGGCATAAGACCATAAAACTCTCCATCTTGTTCAAAGATTAAATCGTCATAAGAGTCAAATTTATTGGTAAAGAACAGTATGCCAACTCGACCTGATGTAGTATTAAGCTTAGTAACATTAAGAGTTAATGAAGCATCGTAATAGATTCCTGTTGATCCATCGTCAGTTTCTTCAGAGTAGAATGGTAGATCAATAGAGAAGGGTGTAGTTACACTATTTCTAAACTCAACAAGTACATATTCATCATAACTAGAAGAATAATAGACATTCGCGTCACCATCAAATACAGTATTGGAGTTTCTGTATGGTACCACCAAGTTTATGCCTTGTAAGTACAAGTCACCATCCAATTTAATATTGTCTTCGATGATAAACTCATCTCCATCAGAACCATCATTATTTAATAGAGTTGTCTTATATGCAACTTCAAGAGCTTTAAGTTCAATAGGTTTATTTACTCTTGAATCTATTAAAGCTTCATCTGTATTGTTATTACCAATTCTTAAGCTTAATTGTTTAAAGTCAAAATTGTCAGAATTGATTAATAATTTGTCTTTTAACCAAAGGTTATTTTTAATGCTTGCTTTGAAAGAATTACTATTCTTATTTAAGACTTCAACGTACGTTGAAATATATGTATTATTTGATTGGAAGGTAATATCAGCATCAATAGGACTCATTACAATACCGACATCTTCAGTACCAAAATTGATTAGTCCATTTACCTCAAAATTATATCCAATATTTAAGTCACTATAAGTATTAAGAACACCATTGATTTTACCTCCAAGGGTGGTATTATTACCTGATCCAATAGTAACTGTACCATCACTCACTAAGTTTTTAGATTCAAAAGTAGAATAATCATCCGCAAAGGTGATGATACCAGTATTTTGAATGTTCTCACAAATTAGACCTCCAAATTTTTGTATAGTAATCGTACCATCATTTTTGAAATTGGGTACTGTTAATTCAGCAGAAGACCCTTCCCCGGCACTTAATAATGTTAAATAACCAGAGGCATTGACAGTCATTGAATGATATGACTCATTATAATTTAAGCTAAGGCTGTGGTCTATATATACATGAGCATTTTTATCTTGACTATCTGGAGATTTCCCCCCTGACCAAGCTTTACTTTCCCACCAATTACCATCAGCTATTGTGACATAAGGAATGGCCTGAATTGAGAAGTTGTTTTGATAGTTATCACCAACAATAACATTGTTATATATCATTCCCATACCGCTACCAAAGCCTGTCCAAGAAGTTACATCTTTAAAACTAAGTTTTGTAGCTGTAGCAGTAATATCGCTTTTATCGAAAACTTTGATTTCTTGTTCCGTTCTAGAGAAAACTGAAAAACTCTCATCATCTTCCATAATATGAAGTTGAGAAGAGGCTACAGAACCAGTACCAATCTTAACAGAGTTCGCTAGGGTAAATGAATCGAAGAAAGTACCAGGAATGTATTCTTCAATAACTTCGTCACTACCTCTTAAACCAGCGACAATTATTTTATCACTGTAAACAAATACATCATATATCTTGTCATAATCAGTAGAGTTGATTCTGATACCTTCATCAACTTTATCGACCTGATCTAACTTGAAAAACTCAAGATGTTCCTTTCCGGCATTTTCAAATTTAAGGATCTCAGTAAATTGAATACTTAAATTGACATTTTCGAAAGAAGAGTAAGTACCAGTTAGGTTACCATATGGACTAATGTTTTTTGTAATCCCTTTTGATGTTGGATTATTAAAATCAGTAATTGAAACTTCACCATTGCCATGAACGAAGAATGCAACCCCATCTGAGCTATTTCTTGTAAGCTCGAAATGAGAGCCGAAAGCATTCCCATAATCGATACCCGCATCATATAAAGATTTAGCTTCTTTGTATTTCCAGAATCCACCTTCAATTTCATATTTGATAACTCGACCAGTATAACCATCATATTGAGGGTCGCTGATATAAAGTTCCCAATCTGATTTAAAGATCACTTTCTGACCTTTTACATTATTATCGTCTTCTTCAGCACCAACACTTATGGTCGGGAAATAACCAAAATAACCTTCGCTAAATATTGAAATATCAGAGGCTCCTAATTTTTGATCAATTTCAACAACTTCAAATCCATCTGATAATGGACTACCCATGTTGAAGTTGTACACGTGAATGTAGAAATAATGAGTCCCCTCAGATTGCGGACTTACCCAAATTTTGTGGTTATCATCTGCAGATGTTTTGTAATCGCCTCTTGGAAAAGCTCCATCATTTTCTATATATCCATTATATGGTAATAGATAAAATACATGGTTTTCACCATCAACGTTAATAGTTCGCTTTTTATATTCCGATTGTTCAGTATGTACTAGTTGTACTTCATTATTATCGTAATCATAAAAGTTTGTTGTGCCGTCATCACCATGAGTGATAATCGATTTACCATCTGGGGATATTGTAATATGTGAACCGAAAGTATTACCCGTTCCGTTACCTTCTTCAATTACGTGTGTTTCTTCAATATTTTGTGAAAAGACAGCGGATGAAATTAGAAAGAAAGATAAAGTAGAAAGAAAAACAGCAAATGACTTAATGTATAGTTTCGTCATGTTAGTCATTAGATTTTGTTGAGTGAAATTAAAAAACTTAGTTTATCGTGTTAACGAATATTATTAAATATAAGTTACGAAATTACTTCTAATCTTTCTACTATCATATTTTTTATATCAAATTCTTTATCAAATAGTGTTCTTGATGTACTTTTTTTATAAAAATGACAAAAATATAACTCTTGATTATCAATAAATTATTGAATGTTTTAATTGTACTATTTCTGTAATCAGGTGAAATAAATTGACAGTTGCGGTACAGTTTGCCATATTGCACCGATAAATTAACTTGATATTTTAAATGATAAGATACGTTAAAATTAAGACGTTTGCTTTTTACCTAGTGCTGTTATTATTTAGTAGTGTCAGCTGTAAAAAATCTAAAGATGATCTTTCGAAAATAGACTTTGTAAGTAATGCGATGAATGAGCAAATTCAAGCGGATACGAGCATGACTAATTTTATCCTTCCTTATAAAAAAGAATTGGATGCTCAGATGGATCAAGTGATAGCAAAAGTCAATGAAGATTTAACTATTGATTATCCAAATAATAAATTAGGCAATTTTGTATGTGATCTCAGTGTATATGTTGTTGAAAAAGAGACGGGTAATACAATAGATTTATGTATTATGAATAATGGTGGTTTTAGAGCCTCAATTTTTAAGGGAGATATCTCGAAACGTCATGCTTTTAAATTAATGCCCTTTGATAATCAGTTGGTTATTGCTCGTTTAAAAGGGAGTGACCTGGAAGATTTATTTGAGTATGTTGCTGAATATAAAGCACCGGTTTCAGGCATACAATTAGGAATAAAAGAAGGGAAGCCTTATGAACCTTTAGTTGGCGGTGAAAAAGTAGATCCTAATAAGCTATATGCTGTTCTAACGACGGACTACCTTTTTGAAGGAGGAGATAATATGGCGTTTTTCAAAAAATCAAAAAACTCATCAATGACAGATATTCTTCTTCGCGATGCAATCATTGATTACTGTGTAGATGTAAAAGAAGTTAAGGTGAATCATGGGAAAAGATTATACGATGTCAAATAAGAAGGATCTGAATCAGTCGAGAAGAGAATTTGTGAAACTTTTATCGAAAGGTACTGCATTAGGAACATTAGGTTTTTTGGTGCCTTCAACTTTATTTGCTACCAATAAATTAAAGCAAATCACCATCTTACATACCAACGATACGCATAGTCAGATTGATCCATTTCCATCTTCTCACAAACACTATCCTAATATGGCTGGGGTGGCAAAAAGAAAGCAATTTATTGATCAGGTAAGAGCTGAACAAGAAAATGTACTATTACTAGATGCTGGAGATATTTTTCAGGGTACTCCTTATTTCAATTTTTTCAAAGGTGAAATTGAAATGAAAAGTATGTCTAAAATGGGGTATGATGCAGCAACAATTGGGAATCATGACTTCGATAATAAAGTAGATGGGCTATCAAATGTGATGCCTCATACTGATTTTGATCTGTTAATTACTAACTATGATTTCTCAAATACTTCTATGGATGGAAAAACTAAACCGTACAAGATTTTTCATAAAGATGGGATTAAAATAGGTGTATTTGGTATAGGAATAAAACTAGATGGCTTGGTGTCAAAATCTTGCTATCAAGAAACAAAATATAGTAGTGGAATAGATGCAGCACAACAATTTAGTAAACTTTTAAAGTTTGAAGAAAATTGTGATTTAGTAATATGTTTATCTCATTTAGGTTATACAGCATTTAACAAAGGTGACGAAGATGATCATCAGTTAGCTAAGAAGACCAAGTACATTGATGTTATCATTGGTGGGCACTCTCATACCTTCTTGGATGAACCTACTGTAATGAAGAATGCTGAAGATAAAGATGTATTAGTAACACAGGTAGGTTATGCAGGTATTAAAGTAGGTAGACTGGATTTTTATTTCAACGATAATAAACCACTTGCTTATAGTTCTGATCATTTCCAATCATACGCAATTAAATAGGACTATTTTAATACTCCGTTATTATATATTTTTAACTATATTGCATTCAGTTACAACAAATTTTCTATATTTTTTAATATCAGTAGTTACCTAGTCTTCTGATTCTTTATTAAACATAACTCACAGAAAGATGGATCGAAAATATGATGTCGTCATTATAGGTGGAGGTCAGACAGGGTTATCCGTAGCATACTTTTTACATAGATATAAGATTAACTTTTTGATCTTAGATGAAAATGAAAAGGCTGGAGGGTCATGGTCAAAAGGTTGGGATTCTTTACAACTTTTTTCACCTGGAATTTATTCATCATTATCTGGCTGGATGTTACCACCACCGAAAGAAATAAAATACCCTTCAAGAGAGGAATTTATAGATTACCTTGATAAATATGAGCAACGTTATGGTTTTCCAATCGAAAGACCTGTCACGGTTCAAAGTGTCAAAGAAAACTGTAAATATTATACTGTAGAGACTACAAAAGGGGAAGTTGAGACAAAAGTTGTTATTTCTTGTACCGGTGCGACAAGTACTCCCTACATTCCTAAATATGAAGGAATGAGAGACTTTAAAGGACAATTATTGCATTCCTATTATTATCGAAATCCCGATCAATTAAAAGGGAATAAAATCCTTATTATTGGTGGAGGTAATAGTGGTGCTCAAATCGTTTCTGAGGTGTCTAGAACCCATGATGTTCAATGGGCTACTCGTATTCCACCAAGGTTTCTTCCTGATGAAGTTGATGGTAGGTATTTATTTGATTCGGCTTCTCAAACTGAACAAGATAAAAATGAACATTTTCAAGATCATAAAGACCGTATTCTTAGTGATATTGTGATGTTGGAAAGTGTAAAAGAAGCAAAAAAGAGAGGTGACTTAACGGCAAGAAAGTCAAATTTTTCTTTCGTTGAGGACGGTGTTATTTGGCATGAAAACAACGAACATCAAGTGTTTGATGCGGTGATATGGTGTACCGGTTTTAAACCCAATTTCTCTTTTCTGAACTCCTTAGACATCGTTCAAAACCATAAAATAGAAACAGAGGGTACAAGAGTGTTGCAAAAAGAAGGACTATGGGCCGTTGGTTATGGTAATTGGACTGGATTTGCCTCAGCAACAATACACGGTGTGGGAAAAACAGCCGAGAAAACAGCTGAAGAGGTCATACAATATCTAATGGATTTTGAGGATTTTGTACCGATTTTGGATATTAAACCCTAGATAATATCGTATAAGTCTTGATTTATATTAAAAATTATTAAATAAGAACTAGCAAACATAAATAATTCGAAATTTCATCTGACATTTGTGTGAACGACTAAACTCACTAATTTTATTTTTAACCTAACTTTAATGAATCAATTTATCAAGTTCATTTTGCCTTTAATGATCTTCTTCTCATGCGGTAAAAAAGAACAAAAGATGCAAACTAAAGCTCCCAAAAAATATAAAGTGGTAGCTGTAGAACAACGTGACATATCTTATACAAAATCCTATCCTACAAGCATTAGAGGAGAAGTAAGTAGTGAAGTGCGAGCAAAAATAAGTGGCTACATTGATGCTGTATATGTAGATGAAGGTCAGGAGGTTAGAAAGGGACAAAAACTCTTTCATATTGAAACTGCTTCATTAAGTGAAGAAGCACAAACTGCTAAAGCACAGGTAGATGCGGCACAAGTTGAAGTGGAAAGGTTAAAGCCTTTGGTAGAGAAGAAAGTGATCAGTGAAATTCAACTGAAAACTGCAGAAGCTAAATTGGCCCAAACTAAAAGTAACCTTAACACTATATACGCACAGATCAGTTACGCAACAATTACAAGCCCTGTAAATGGAGTTGTAGGGTCAATTAATTTTAGACAAGGTACTCTGGTTGGACCAAGTACGCCATCTTTAACGGAAGTTTCAGACATTAAGAATGTATTTGCTTATTTCTCTATGAATGAGAAGGATTTTCTTGCTTTCACTAAGAATGTCAAAGGGAAAACAATGGAAGACCGTATTCAAAATATGGAAGCAGTGACACTTCAGTTAGCAGATGGCAGTGATTATACGCATCAAGGTAAAATCGTAACCATTTCTGGTTCAATAGATCAGAATACGGGATCTGTGTCATTTAGAGCAAAATTCCCTAACCCTGAAGGTATATTAAGAGATGGTTCTTCAGGGAGAGTGATTCTTAAAAATGAAATGGAAGATGCATTGGTAATTCCATTCCAATCAACATTCGAACAACAAGGACAAACGTTAGTGTATAGAGTTTCTGAGACAGATTCTTTATATACAAAGAAGATAGAAAGCTCTATAAAAACGGGGAAATTACTAGTTGTAGAAGGTGGAATAAAGAAAGGAGATCAAATTCTAGCAGAAGGTGTGAACATTGTTAGGTCTGGTCAGAAAATTATTGCAGATGCTACATCTGTAGAGGATGTGCTTAATACCTATTCTACACAATTCAGATAAACCAATCATGTTACAAAAATTTATAGATAGACCTGTTTTATCCACAGTGATCTCTGTTGTGATTACTTTATTGGGTATTCTAGGCTATATGAATCTACCTGTTTCTCAATATCCTGATATTGCACCTCCAACAGTTTCTGTGTCAGCAACCTATCCTGGAGCGAGTGCAGAAACAATTTTAGAGAGTGTTGTTGTGCCTATCGAAGAGCAAATTAATGGAGTGGAAGGAATGACCTACATGACTTCTTCAGCGAGTAATAATGGAGATGCTTCTATTACTGTCTTCTTCGAGCAAGGAATTGATCCTGATGTGGCTGCTGTAAACGTTCAAAACAGAGTGGCAAGAGCGAATGCAAAACTTCCTGCCGAAGTGATTCGTTCAGGTGTGATTACTCAAAAGCAACAAAATTCAGCTCTTCTTTATGCTGCTGTTTATTCAGAAAATAAAGATTATGATGAGACTTTTGTATCCAATTACCTTAACATTCAATTAAAACCAGAATTACAAAGGGTAAAGGGTGTGGCTTCAGTGAATGTATTTGGAGCAAGAGATTATTCAATGAGGATTTGGTTGGACCCAGCAAAAATGGCCAACTATAAGTTGACGACTACTGATATTCAGGATGCTGTTAAAGAACAAAGTTTAGAAGCTGCAGCTGGTGCATTAGGTCAAAATGCGGGTGAACCTTTTGAATATGTGATCAAATACAAAGGTAGGTATAAGAATAAAAAGGAGTATGAAGATATAATTATCCGTTCAGAAGGAAATGGTAAATTCTTACGACTGAAAGACGTAGCAGATATAGAACTAGATGCCTTTTCTTATGATACCAAAAGTATCACTTTAGGCTATCCAAGTGTTAGTTTTGGTATTTTCCAAACACCAGGTTCAAATGCTCAAGAGGTAATTGAAAACCTACATAAAGAGTTACAAAGATTAGAAAAGAATTTTCCTGATGGTGTAAAGTATGTGATTAACTATGATACTAACCGTTTCTTAACGGCATCCATGGAAAAAGTTCAACATACATTATTTGAGGCTTTTATTTTGGTATTCCTGGTAGTATTAATCTTCTTACAAGATTTTAAGTCTACATTAATTCCAGCTATTGCTGTACCTGTAGCGATCATCGGTACTTTCTTCTTTTTAGGTCTATTTGGATATTCCGTTAACCTATTGACTTTGTTTGCCATGGTTTTAGCCATTGGCATTGTGGTAGATGATGCTATTGTTGTTGTTGAGGCTGTACATGCTAAAATGGACGGAGGAATGACGGATGCTTACAAAGCGACAAGTAAAGCGATGAGTGAAATTGGAGGAGCTATTATCTCAATCACCTTAGTAATGGCAGCGGTATTTATTCCAATTACTTTTGTGAATGGCCCTTCTGGTGTATTCTATGAGCAATTTGGAGTAACGTTGATCATAGCTATTCTGATATCAGCCGTCAATGCACTTACACTATCACCTGCTTTGTGTGTGATTTTCTTAAAAGGAGGGCATGAACATCAAAAGAAATCTTTGATAGATAAATTCTATGATGCCTTCAATTTGGCATTTGATATTGGGGTAAGAAAGTACACAAGGACATTACAGGTATTTCTACGTTACAAATGGTTGACTTTTGTAGCCTTAATGTTTTCAGTTGGTGGTGCTTACTATTTCAATTTAGTGACTCCATCAGGATTTGTTCCTAAAGAAGATAGAGGAGTAGTGTTTGTGAATATTGAGTTGCCAATTGGTTCATCAATGGATAGAACTTTTGCTGTTTCAGAAGAAATCCTCGGAAACATAAAAGATATTCCTGGAGTACATTCTGCTTCCATGAGATCAGGTTCCAACTTCTTTTCTGGTGCTGGTAGTTCTTATGCTTTAGGTTTTGTACTCTTGAAAGGATATGATGAAAGAACGACACCTGAAACTAGTCTTGATGGTATTATGGCGGAACTGAAAAAGAGAACTGCACATATCAACTCTGCACAAGTAATATTCTTTGTACCTCCAAGTATCCCAGGTTTTGGTAGTGCAGATGGTTTCGAATTCCAAATTTTAGATAAAGCTTCTGGTTCGTTAAAAGGATTGGATGAGGTAGCTAAAAATTTCACTAATGCTATTATGCAGGATGAATCAGTAGGTTTTGCTTCCAACTCATTTAATGTCAATGTACCTCAATTAGAAATGGACATTAACGTAGCCAAGGCTAAAGAATCAGGTGTTAATGTTGGGGATATTTTTAGGTCTTTACAAGGTTTTATTGGTGGTTATTATGTAGCAGACTTTACTCGATTTGGTAAACAGTTAAGAGTAAATATGCAGGCAAAACCAAGTGATAGAAAAGATGCATCGAGCTTGGATAATATTTTTGTTAGAAATACAAATGGTACTATGGTTCAAGTATCAGAGTTTGTAAAACTTAATAGAACTTATGGCCCGCAGTCGATAAAACGATTCAACTTATATAATGCTGTATCTATCTCAGGTGGTCTTGCTCCTGGGCATTCATCAGGAGAAGCCATTGAAGCCATAAAAAGAATAGCAGAAGAAGAATTACCATTGAATTATGAAATTGCCTTTTCTGGTTTAACAAGAGAAGAGATTAATTCATCAGGACAATCTTTCTATATTTTTATGCTAAGTATTTTGTTTACCTATTTGTTCTTAGCTGCACAATATGAGAGTTATATCTTGCCTTTCGCTGTATTATTCTCATTGCCTTTTGGTATCGTGGGAGCATATGGATTTACATATATGGCGGGCTTAGAGAACAATATTTATTTCCAGGTAGCCATGATTATGTTGGTGGGATTACTTGCCAAAAATGCCATTTTGATTATCGAATTTGCCTTACAGCGAAGACATGAAGGATTAAGTATTTATGATTCGGCAATTGAAGGGGCAAGAGAACGTATTCGTCCAATTTTAATGACATCATTTGCCTTTATCTTAGGGTTGATGCCTTTAGTTTTAGCATCTGGAGTTGGAGCAGCAGGTAACAGGTCAATTGGTACAGGTGCAGTAGCAGGTTTATTTGTAGGTACTGTATTGGGTTTAGTTTTTATTCCAGTATTATTTATGATTTTCCAATCTATTCAAGAACATTTCTTCGGATTAGGTAAAAAGTCTATTGAAACACCAACAGCAGATAAAGATTTAGAAAATGCGTCTAATTAAAATATTGTTTGTAAGTGTCTTGATAGGATCACTTACAACATCTTGTTTAATTCGAAAAGATTATACAAGAACTGTAGAAATTGATAATGATCAATTGTACCGAATTCAAGATGAAGTAGATACTGTCGCGAATTTCGCAAATATTGCTTGGTCAGAATATTTTCAGGATTCTTTGTTGAGAAATTATATTCAGCAAGGCATTACAAATAATTTTGATGTTCGAATTGCTTTAGAAAATGTAAAAATCGCAGAATCATTATTTAAGCAAGGAAAAATGGCTCAAATGCCGACCATCAATGGTAATCTTGGAGCATCGTATCAGAAAAACTCTCCAAATTCAGCATTTGGTAGTGTTTTCCCAGATCAATGGAATTATGATGTAACGGCAAACATTACTTGGGAAGCTGATATTTGGGGCAAGTTGAAAGCGACAACAGAATTGTCGAAGAATAATTACCTTCAGCAGCAAGAAGTAAAGAAAGCGGTGATCTCAAACTTAGTTAGTCAAATTGCTTTTAATTATTATCGATTAATTGGCTTCGACAAGCAAAAAGAGATCTTACTGAAAACGATTACTTCAAGAGAAGAAAGTTTAGAGACAACGAAAGCACTGTATGGTTCTGGTGAATTGACTTTGGTCGCAGTGAAACAATCGGAAGCCTTATTAGCCAATTCTAAATTGCTATTAGTAGAGGCTGAAAAACAAGCACAACTTTCTGAAAATGTTATCTCTTTCCTCATGGGTATTCCAGGTCAGGAAGTACAAAGAGATACGACTTTTCATGATCGATTTGATTTTAAACTGGATGTGGGGGTACCACTACAATTATTAGAAAACCGACCAGATGTAAAAGCAGCAGAATACAATTTAATATCTGCTTTTGAGAGGGTAAATATCTCAAAATCTAATTTTTATCCTTCTGTGTCTATATCTCTAAATGGCGGTTTACAAAGTGTTGAAATACAAGATTGGTTTAATCCTCAGTCATTTATGTTCAATATTTTAGGACAAATGACACAACCTATCTGGAATAAAAGACAGATCAAAACAGATTATGAGATCACTCAAGCTGAAGAAAGAAAGGCACTTTTAAACTTTCAGCAACAGATATTATTTGCTGGTCAAGAAGTTTCTAATTCTGTATTAGTCATCAATAAGCAAAACTTAATAATTGAGAACCAATTAGAGGTGTGCGATGCTTACCGTTTTGCTGTTGATTACTCACAAGATTTATTATCGTCAGGATCTGCAAATTATCTGGAGGTAATTACGGCGAGGCAAAACCTATTACAGGCAGAGCTAGTACTTGTCGATAATGAGTTAATTAAGATCACAGAGTATATAAAACTATATAATGCATTAGGTGGTGGTTGGAATTAATTTTTCAAGAAATCACAATAAAATCAATCATCCTTGGAATTTTCTGAGGATGATTTTTGTTTTTTATACAGAAAGAAGAAAATACATAAATATTTCAATGAATGTAAGTACATCCCACTTCGTTTATCTTTTACTAAATAGAAGCCAGTAAAAATCTATTTTATGAAAGCGAAGACATTACTCTCTTTTTTCTACTTAGTTCCTTTTTATTTAATGTATGTTATGGCAGTATTTATTGATCATGATGTACCTGAAACGAAAGACAAAAACCAACAAGAAATGGTGAAAGATACTCCTTATACTTTTTCAAAAAATTACTTTTCTGATGAGTTACACATCAAAAGATAACAAGAAAAAGTATCTCTTAATTTAAACTACCCCACGCAAACACCTGGTAAATCGCTAAAGAAAAATCTTTAAGTGATTTACCTTTTTTTATTTTTTATATGTAATGTATGTCTCCCTAAGAACCTTTGTTTTTTATATCAAAAATGATGTTTTTCGACTTTTGTGTACCCTATAGCTAGATTTTCTTTGTACCCTTTTTTTTGTGATTGAGAAATGTATATGTATCCTTAATTGTACTACATACATTTTTTATTTGCTTTGATTTGTGTTTTAGTTTTGAAATGAATTCGTAGCGGACAGTCCCCTTCAGAGCTGTCCACATTATCTTCTAGATGAATCCTAGGTAAATATCAGAAACTAATTAGCTACTACATTTTAAATCTAACTATCAAAAAGATGAACAACATCCACAAGAAATTCCGAATGGGAATTCTTACTTGGCTCATGATAATGTTGCCAATTGCAGGAGTATGGTCTCAAATAGACTCAGGCTCTCCGTACTCTATCAACGATCATGAAAAAGAAGTTATTGGTTATGTTCCCAACTGGGATGCATGGAAAGGCCAAGACTTTAATATTCCGAAAGGATCATTAAATCACTATAATATTGATTACTCTCAGTATACTATTTTAAATTTCTCTTTCTTCGGTGTTGCGGTTGACGGTTCTCTACATAGTGGAGACTTAAGAAACAAACAGATCTATAAAGAAGGAACGATTCAACAGCCAGCAGATCTATTACATCCAGATAAGTACTCATCTCATGACCAAGCGATGGTTTTGGGTTCTCCTCAAGAATTTTGGGGATGGGATGATGTTCTATATGAATTAGGGTATGAGCCTAAACCAAGTGGTGCATACAATGGTTGGATAAGAACTGAAACAGGTGAGAAAGGAGAATGGCCACTTACAGAATATCCAACACCAGGTATGATTAAAATTGCTCATGATAATGGTATCAGAGTAATGGCATCTATTGGTGGATGGTCTATGTGTAAGCACTTTCCAGAAATGGCTGCTGATCCAGTTAAAAAACAAAGATTTCTTGACGATTGTAAAATCCTTATTGATGAATACGGTTTTGATGGTATCGATATCGACTGGGAATATCCAGGTCCATTCGCAGGGATGAACTTTACAGGTACAGAAGATGATTACCACAACTTTACTGTACTTATGCAAGAGATTAGAGCGTTAGTTGGCCCTGATCGTTTGGTTACAGCTGCTTTCTCTGCTGCTCCAGCTAAATTAAAGAATTTAGAGTGGGAAGAGTTGGACAAAGTAATGGACTATTACAACATGATGTCTTATGATTTTCATGGTGGATGGTCTGGTATTGCAGGTCATAACTCTCCATTATATCCTTACCCTGGAGAAGAGTGGGGTAATTTCTCATGGGATTTAACGTTTACTTACTTAAGAGATTCATTAGGTGTAAATCCTGCGAAAGTAAACATGGGTATGGCTTTCTATGGTAGAGGAGTTGTTACTGATGGAGCCGCAGGTGTAAATGTTCCTACGATCAAAAAAGATGTTACTTTCTCTGTTGATGGACCTGTAAGTTCTGCTTCAGATTTAAATAACTGGGGGGCAACAGAAGGTTCGCCATATTTCTTCCAAATCCAAGAAGCATTGGCTTCGGGTGAATGGACAAGACATTGGGATGATGTGGCAAAAGTGCCGTATATGACAAAATCGTCTGGTGGTAATAACTACTTTACTTCTTATGATGATGAAGAGTCTATCACTTTAAAATCAGAATATATCACTGATAACAATATTGGAGGTGTGATTATCTGGGAAGTGTATACAGACTGGAAAGTAGGGCCAGAAACAGGAAAAATTGGTGGATATCCATCATGCCCAGGTACCGTTCCAGAATTAGTTCATGTGGTGAACAAGGTATTTGCTGAAAACGCAGGTCCTGTAAATCCAGCTCCAGTTGTTGCTATCACAGCACCAGAATCAGTTGAGCAAACTGATTTAACATCGATCGACTTTACATTTATAGCATCGGATGATATGTCTGTTGCATCTGTAGTTGTTAAAGTAAACGATGTTGAAGTAACGGCTACTTTAGATCAAGGAGTTTATTCTGCTTCATTTGTTCCTGCAGCATATGGTGAGCAAACTATATCAGTTGTGGCAACAGATGATCAAGGAAAAACAACAACAAAAGTAGCTAAAGTAGTGGTGGTAGATCCTTCAACTCCAAATGTAGCACCTACAGTAGCTATTACTGCACCTGCAGATGCTTCAACATTAACGGTAGCCACTTTAGAAGCGATTGAAATTGTAGTAGATGCAAATGATGAAGACGGTACAATTGCTTCAACTAGTATTGAAGTTGATGGACAAACATTTACTGCTTCTCCTGCTTCATGGACTCCTTCGGCTTTTGGATCATATACAATCAACGTAACGGTTACAGATAATGAAGGAGCATCAGCTACAGCATCATCAACAATTACGGTTAAAGAAGAAACTTCTACAGGTGGTGGAAACTGTGGAGATGTAGCAGAATATGAAGGTTACCCTATGATCTACAACTCAGGAGATCAAGTAAGTTATGAAGGAGTAATCTATGAGGCAGTTGTTGGAAATCTTTACAACGTAACTCCAGGTACAGCTGAACACTGGTGGAAAACTATTGGTCCTTGTTCAGTAGGTCCAATTGCTCCTCAGGTATCTTTTGTAACACCAAATGCAGGAACTGTTGAAGTAACTTCATTCCCTTACTCAGTAAATGTTGTAGCGGATGCTACGGATGAAGATGGTACAATCACTTCAGTTGAATATGCAGTAAATGGTACATCAATTTCAGAAGGAACATTTGATATCACAGCTTTAGGGGAGTATAATTTCACTGTGACAGCTACAGACAACGATGGTCAAACAGCATCAGATCTAGTGAAAGTTACATTGGTAGCACCACAACCTGTAGCTCCTACAGTATCTTTTGTTTCTCTTCAATCAGAGACAAAAATGGTGGATACCTTACCATATGCTATTGATTTATCAACGAACTCTTCTGATGAGGATGGTAGTGTTACTTCTGTAGTCGTTACAGTAAATGGTACAGAAGTATCTGGTAATTCATTTGATGCTTCTGTTTACGGTGAATACGTTATTGTAGCAACGGTGACAGATAATGATAATCAATCATCTTCTGTTTCAGCAACAATTGTATTGACGGAGCCACAACCATTAGCTCCAGTAGTGAGCTTAGATAGCCCTGCTTCAGGTACAGTTGAAACGGTTTTACCATATAACTTGGTTTTATCTTCAACGTCATCAGATGAAGATGGAACAATTGCTTCTGTAGAATATACAGTGAATGGAATTGTTGTAAACGAAGGTAACTACGAAGTAAATGCTTATGGTATCTACTCGGTAGAGGTAACAGTAACAGATAATGATGGATTAACTGCTTCTGCTGCTGCGTCAGTAAATGTAAAAGAAGTGCCATTTGTTGTAGAATGTCCTCATCCTGAATGGGATAGTGAAACAATTTATACAGGTGGTGATCAGGTAGTTTTCAACGGAAACATCTATAGTGCAAAATGGTGGACACAAGGGAACGAGCCAGGCAATGGTGATCCTTGGCAAGCGACTGGTGAAGTTTGTGGAAACGGAGGTTTAGGAGATGTTGTTCCTACAATCACTTTTGTTCATCCAGCGGGTGATACATACACAGCTTTAACTACGATTGATATTGAGGTGGATGCACAAGATGAAAATGGAGAAGTAACAGATGTTTCATTAACTGTTGATGGAGCCACTACTCAAGGTAAGTCAACAACATTTACTCCTTCTTCATTTGGTAACTATGTGATTACAGCTTCTGCAACAGATGCTCAAGGAAATAATACAACTGCAACTAAAGTAGTATCGTTTACACAATCATCAGTGAATGATATTAACGCAGACGGTTCTATTAACCTAACAGGTCCATTTGCTCCAGCTCCAACGGGTGCTCAAAGAATTATTGGCTATGTTCCTACATGGAAAGGATCACCAGGAGATCTTGATTACTCAAAAGTAACTCATGTAAATGTTGCTTTCCTTGAGTTTGATATGAAAGAGGGTACTGCGTATACAGCTAGTGACTTTGCAAGCGGTGATTTCTCTGCTGAATCTCAACATGTCTTAGATTCATTACTTCCTATTATCGTACCTAAAGCACATGCTCAAGGGGCGACGATCTCAATTGCTGTAGGTGGAGCCATAGATTATGGTTTCTTGAAAGTAATGGAACAATACAAGTCTAATCCTGCAATTATTGATGTTACTGCTGATAAATTATTAGCTTTTGTAGATAAATATAATCTTGACGGTATTGATTTAGACCTTGAGTGCTGGTGGGCAGATCCTGCAATTCCAGGTACTACTGAGCAAGGTGGTAGAACAAGAGGAACAGACAAGTGGGGTGGAGAAGTTGAGCAAGGTGCTCACCCTGCATCTTATGGTCTTACTTTATTAGCTAAAAAATTAAGAGCTAAACGTCCATCTCTACTATTGTCAAGTGCAGTTTTTGCAACGCCTTGGTATGGTAATAACTATGATGCAGGTCTAGTAGGTTATTTAGATTGGTTAGGTCTAATGACATATGACTTTACAGGCTCATGGGATGATTCTCCTATTGGCCCTCACTCATCTTTATATGAAGTGGATAACAGCAATTATACTAAAGCATCGGCTGATAATCCAATCTACTCAGTAGAAACTTCATTGAAATATTGGAGTGGAGAGTGGTCTACATGGCAAGGTTCTGGTCATGGAGTAAACAAAGGCAAATTGACAATTGGTGTGCCTTTCTACGGATATGATTTATCATTAACGAAGAAAGATGCTGGTCAAGGAGCGAACGGATTCTACTTCATTGGATACAACGAAATTTTAGATTTATATCCAGATGCAGCAACTTCTTATGATCCACAAGATCCAAATCAATTAAGTGGTTTTGTTGGTGCTGAAGATGGTAGAAAGATCTATTTTGAAACACCAAAAGGTGCTGCTGCTAAGGTGTCTTATGCACAAAGCAATGGTTTACAAGGCACTATTATTTGGGAACTTACTTTTGATGTAGAAGATCCTTCATTAAGTCTACTTTCAGCAATGAATACTGCTTTATCGAGTAATGTAAGAAGAATAACTACTGACAATAGCCTTTCGAAAGAGCTATTAGAAGCCGTAAGTTACCCTAATCCATTCTCGAACTTCACTAAAGTAAATATTACAGCACAGAAAAGTGGAGTATTAAATCTTCAGGTATTCAATGTACAAGGAGGATTAATGGAATCATTTACACAAGATGTTGAAAAGGGTAGTACTACTATTCAGTTAGATGGTGGAAAATTACCTTCGGGAGTATATCTAGTTAAAATTAATGTAGGCGATCAGCAGATTGTTGAAAGAATTATAAAGAGATAATATTCAGATCATTAGACAATATGTGATATAGTGTGGGCCCTGCCATTTGGTAGGGCCTTTTTATTTTAGCATGATTTTTTCGTAAATTTTTTCAACTAAAATGAGTACAACTACCAATTCTTATTCTTTTACTGAAAAGAACACAAAGATTACTTAAACTTAATTTACTATGAGGTACAAACTGATTATACTACTTTTTTTAATTGGATTTACTTTTTCTAGCTGCTCATCTACCGAAGCTGATGACACTATGGATCCAACTTCTCAAACAGATACGGACAGTGAAGAGGAAGCTTCTGATGCGGATGATTCTGAAACAGAAGAAGAAACTGACTCTGATACCGATGAAGATACAGATTCAGAAATAGACACTGACGATGAATTAGCAGTATATAGAAAAATTTATGGAGCTACAGATATCTACAAAGATGGAGACTATGTAGTGATCGAAATGGAGGGTATTCCAGATCATGGTAGTCCATATTATGATGGTTCTGAATGGCAAGACCGTTATGAAGAAAATGATGAAAGATCATTCAACCAAAACCCTAACGTAATTCAATCTGTAGATAGAACAGTAAGAATACCATTATATCCAACAGAGGCTACAGATCATCAAGCGACTGCTTTAGGAACTATGGGAGTGGCTTTAAATGGAGTGGCTTTCTTTAACCAGTATGCGGGTCCGAATAATCAACCGTTGACCAATGAGATTTATTCTTTTGATCAATACAATGGTCACCCACAGAGTTCAGGAGTATACCATTATCACCTTGAGCCTAATTACTTAACGGAACAAGAATCGATAGGACAAGATGGTTTATTAGGTTTCTTATTAGATGGTTTCCCTGTATACGGACCAATGGAGAATAATGTAGCAGTAACTAATGATGATCTAGATGATTATCATGGTCACTCACATGCAACAGAAGATTACCCTGATGGTATTTATCATTACCATATTACTGCGGAAGATCCTTACATCAATGGAAATGGATATTATGGAACACCAGGTACTAGTACTCAATAAATATATCACCTTATTTTTCCTAATTATTTTCTTCTCCTCTTGTCAAAAAGGCAAGAAGGAGGAGAACATAGTTGATTTCAAATATCTGCCCACTGTACATGTTGATAGTGTCAGCCATCAAGCAATGGGAGGAATATTTTATGTAAATCAACAACCTTTTTCTGGTGCAATTTATTGGAGTTATTCCAACGGTGATACACTAAGAGTAAAAAGGTATTATAAAGGAAAAAAAGAAGGGCAATGGTCAAGATATTATCCTGACCATGTTATGAAAGAAAAACGTTTTTTCCATTTAGGAAAGAAAGAAGGAAATCATAAAGGTTTCTACCAGAATGGATCTTTAAAATTTCATTATGAATTGTCCAATGATGTTTATGAAGGAAATTCTAAAGCATGGACAATGGACGGTATTTTAATAAGAGATCAAAATTATCATTTAGGCCAAGAAGAAGGACCTCAAAAAGTTTGGTATGACAACGGCAAGATAAAAGCCAACTATGTAATAAAAGACGGAAGGAGGTATGGACTACTTGGGACCAAGAACTGTATAAACGTATCCGACAATGCAATATAGATTCATCACGATATTATTTACGATAGTATTATTCTCATGTCAATCACAGGAAAAAGAATTGCCATTTTATAATACACCTGATTTTACACCTATTTTTCTAAATAACGAAAAAGATATTGATCGCAAGATCACTCATGAAATCAACGATTTTTCATTCCTTGATCAACACAATCAACAAATCACTCAAAAAGATATAGAAGGGAAAATTCATGTGGCAAATTTCATTTTTACAAGCTGTGGAAGTATTTGTCCTGTGATGACCAATCATATGAAAATAATAGATCAGGAATATAGTGATGATCAAGAGGTAGCTATTTTGTCGTATAGTGTTACGCCTTGGATAGATAATGTTGAAGTATTACAAGAGTATACTGAGAAGCAACAGATCCAATCTAAAAATTGGCATTTTCTAACGGGAGATAAAAGTGAAATTTATCAACTGGCGAGACAATCCTATTTTGCCGAAGAGGATCTAGGTTTTACAAAAGATTCTACAGATTTTCTTCATACCGAACATGTTATTTTAGTAGATGCTGATAAACGGATCAGAGGAATCTACAATGGTACCATAAAGCTGGATATGAGACAACTTGCAAAAGATATTGAAGCATTAAAAGCGGAGAAGAAAAAGAATATTTTTGGGTAATACTTTGAAGAAGTGTATATTAAAGATTGATATTATTCTACTTCAATTTCAAACTATGGACTTCTCTCAGATTAATTTTTTAGCTGTATTAGTAGCAGCAGTTGCTTCTTTTATTTTAGGAGCAATTTGGTATTCAGCCATTTTTGGAAAAGCTTGGCAAAAAGAATTAGGCTTTACTGATGAATATTTACAGGAAGCAAATATGGCTGTCATTTTTGGGACTAGCTTTGTTCTCATGCTAATTATGTCTTTTGGCATATCCATGCTAATCAGTCATGCAGGGGCAACTATCGACGTTACACAAGGAGCAATGCATGGCTTTCTAATTGGAATTATGTTCGTTGGAATGTCAATGGGTATTAACTATTTATATCAACGAAGAAGTATAAAATTATGGTTAATAGATGCAGGGTATCAGATTACCTTCCTCACCATACAAGGTGCGATTATAGGCGCTTGGCACTAAAAAAAGGCTAACTTCAAAAAAGAAGTTAGCCTTTTTAATAAAACAGCATATATAATAATTATTGGTATAGGCTATTTGCACTAGAAGTATACATTCTATCAAGTAATGAATACCTCACCTGCATTAAACCGTTATTTACTTTTACTAGAAAATCATCCCAAGCAAGGTTCACTTCAGCTAGATAAGCATCAGCTTCCTCTTTTGTATTTGGTTGATGATTAAATTTGTAATGAGCAGATTTCAAAATTTCATCAACATTGAATTTTTGATTGAAATACTCTCTGACCATCACTTCATTTTCTACGCTTCCCGAGTTTTCATTGAATACTCTTTCCACAACATTTTTTGCGATTTCATTGTTGGGGAAGTTCATGTAAGCCATAATGTCTCCGAGAGAAATAGGCATTTTGGTTGCTTCAGGTACTACTGATAGACAGCCAAGGTGGATTTCGTTCTTTAGAATTAAATGCTTCATGGTTTTACTATTTAGTGATGTATATGGTTAATGATTTAAACGTAATACAATTTGAATAGATTCATTTATTTTGTTAAAATTCTAATAATTCTGTTCTTTTGTCACGATTTTCCATTTTCAACAAAGATTTTTACCATGAAACTAGAAAGAATTCAAATTTTCCCTATCAAATCCTTAGATCCAGTAGTTTTGGATGAAGTTAAAATCACTGATGGCTTAACATTAGAAAATGATAGAAGGTGGGCAATTCATCGAAAAAGTGATGGTAGAACAGTCAATGGAAAAAAATATCCAGCTGTACATCAATTAAGGTCTGAGTTTGACTTGGATAATAAAACAGTTGCCCTTGGTATTGGTGATGCTTCAAAAGAAAACTTTCTATTAGAAGGAGATTATACACAGTTAAATGCATTTTTATCTGAATATTTTAAGGAGGAAGTTCATGTTTTAGAAAACACTTCAACTGGTTTCCCTGACCACAATGGAGGAAATGTTGGAGCGAGTCTCGTATCAAACCAAACTTTCCAATTAGTAGGTGAGTGGTTTGATTTAGACCCTGAAGAAGTAAATAGGAGAATGCGTATGAACTTTATTATAAACAGTGAATATGCTTTCCAAGAGGATGAACTGATGGGAGTTGATAAGCAACACCCCAAACCTTTCTTTATTAATAATGTACAGCTTAATGGCTATAAACCCTGTGAAAGATGTCCAGTACCTACAAGAGACTCTTATACAGGAGAAGTAATTAAAGGCTTCCAGAAGAAATTTTTGCAAAATAGATTAGCGACACAACCTGATCTATTAAGTAATCAAATATATGCTCATGCTTATATGTGTGGAATAGTACTTAATATCCCTTCAGCATCGGCAGGGAAAGTAATTTCATCTCAATTTGAATTAACAGTTTAAGGGATCAGAATTATTTTTCCCTTCATCACTATTATTTTGATGATTATTGGATCAATAAGTGATATTTTAACATTTTTATAAACACTTGAAAACTAAATAAATAATTGCCAGTCTTTAATGTTGTTATAAAAAAGTGGTGTAATTAAGTGTAAAAAATGATATTTAAGTCAATGAAAATCATCATTGTATATTAAAATATTCTCTTATTTTTACTATATAAAATTTACTGTTTTACAAATAAGATATTATTATGAAAGTCGCTATTTTTGGTACGAAATCATACGATAAAGAATTTTTTAAGCTAGAAGGAGTTAGCACTAATCACGAGTTAGTATTTTTTGAATCTAGATTAAGAGTTAAAACTGCTCCATTAGCCAAAGGGTTTGATGCTGTTTGTGTTTTTGTGAATGACGTAGTTGATGCAGAAACTATTAAAATTATTGCTGATTTTGGTGTAAAAGTTATTGCTCTTCGTTGTGCAGGTTTTAACAATGTAGATTTAGAAGAAGCAGAAAAGCATGGTATTGTAATCCTAAGAGTACCTGCTTATTCACCATATGCAGTTGCTGAGCACACTTTAGCATTAATTCTTACTTTAAATAGAAAGACACATAAAGCATACAACAGAGTAAGAGAGGGTAACTTCTCATTAGACCGTTTAACTGGCTTCGATATTCATGGAAAAACTGTAGGTATTATTGGTACCGGTAAAATTGGGCAGATTTTCGCAAATATCATGACAGGTTTAGGTTGTAAGGTGGTAGGCTTCGATTTATATCCTAACAAAGAATTAGAAAAGAATGGAACACTTAAATATGTTTCATTAAATGAGTTACTTGATCAATCGGATATTATTTCATTACACTGTCCATTAACTCCTCAAACACACCATATCATTAATGATCACACGATTTGGAGAATGAAGAAAGGAGCGATGTTGATCAATACTTCAAGAGGTAGATTAATTGATACAGAAGCAGCAATTAGAGCATTATCAAAAGGTCATTTAGGTTACCTTGGCATTGATGTTTATGAGCAAGAGGAAAAACTATTCTTCAGAGACTTGTCAGAGACATTAATCAGAGATGAGAAAATGATGAATCTTATGGCATTCCCTAATGTATTGGTAACAGGTCACCAAGCTTTCTTTACAGATACAGCGTTAACTCAAATTGCAAGAGTAACATTAGGTAACTTAACTGCCTATGAAAATGGAGAAGAATTAGTAAACAGAGTGGGCACAGAAGCTATTAAAGCATAGTTCATTCTAAATATAGAAAAAAGGGTCGCTTCAAATATTATGAAGCGACCCTTTTGTTATTTATCTGCACATAGCTGATCATAAACGTAAACATGCTCTGCAAAATCTTTCCATTGAAATTTTTCGCCAGCATAATATTTATTGAAGACTTCAGGACATTTATCAAATATCACTTTCTGGGCTTCTTTTTTATACTTTTTCTTTTCCATTAAGACCGCTCTATTAGATCCTGTATCACAAACCAAATATGATTTATCAATACCGCCAGTTACTTTAACTCCAGCAACTCCAATACCTCCTGTTTGTTTTGCATTGGGATCTTTGTAAATCTTCACAACATGATCAAAACCTGGGTTTAGTAATTGCATAAGAGCAAATTTATTTTTCTTCCCAGGTAGTATAGCTTGTTCATAATACACATGGCTTTGGTCGACTACATCAGCAAAATCTCTACCTGCTAATTCTTTGATTGAGCCAGCAGTCATAGATTGCTCAAACTTAAATAGATCTTTTGGAACGACAGCAAACTGTTTAATATCTTCCGCCTTGAATTTCATCTTTTCTCCATCACTTGTTTTCATCGTTACCGTTTTTAAGATATTATTTGTCAGGGATGCAGAAGTTACTTTACCCTCTATTTTAGTACCATCATTTTTTATGACATAGGCAGACTTTGCGGAGACCATTCCTGATACAGAAAGGGCAGGAACAAAGGATTGCCCAAAGGAAAATTGAGAGAAAAGGAGAAGGATTATAGATAATAATTTTTTCATAATGTTGTAAATCAATGGATTGTAAAGGTTTTGTTTCAATATATTGATATCATGGAAAAAATTATTCTATAATAAATGAAAATCATTAAACAATTCTCCAAATTCATCGTATCTTAATATTATCGAAAACTATTTAGAGGATTATGAAAAGAAAACAGGCAACTACATTAGTAACAGCAATCGCGGCAGGTGCAGCATTAACTACTGGTATTGTAATTAAGACCAGAGAATACATGAAGAAAAAGCGCCTAGACGAGAGCGATTATCTTTACCCATACATTGACTATATCAAAGAAAAAATTAAGTCGGGTAAAGAAACAATTATTATTACTCCCGAAGATTCTCCTTTTAAGTTTATCACTTTAACGGTCAAAGATGCTGGGAAAAAGAAATTGATTATTGCAGACTACGAAGGTATTGCGTTAGGTAGAGGTAGAAAAGACTTATTGAAATTCAAAAACAATAAGTTGAAGTTTATCAAGCCTATCAACGAGTATGCTATGTAGTAAAAAATAGTATATTAGAAAAGCCATCACAATTTAGTTTGTGATGGCTTTTTTATTAGAAAATAAGACCAACATTAAAACTCATAAATTGAAAGTTAAATGGTGGCTTATCTCCAAATACATGGTGATATTCTATATTAGCGAATACATTTACCTTATCAAATATTTTTGTAATGACGCCAACTTCAGGAGAAATACCAAAATTCCATTCTTCTAAAGTAGCAGTCTGTCTATTATCTTGAGTCTGTCTGAGGAGAGAGAAGTATAAATCTCTAGTCATATAGTAAGAGACTCCACTGATCCCAATATATGGTTCGAAAAACTTTCCTTTTCTAAAATGATAATTGATACCGAATGTAGTAGGCACAATTCTTAAGTTTTTCACATCACTACTAATGATGCCAGAATCTATCTCTCTATTAAAATCTGAACGAGCAGACATTTGAAATCCAGCACTGATACTTGCAGAGAAATTGGATTTCTTGATAAAAGTTCTCCATTCAATATTAACCCCATTGAGGTCAAGTACTTGTTCATCACCAACAGCTTTTGTATTGGTATAGCTTACCATAAAATTACTTTGTGCTTGTAATAGCGTATTTATGGTGAAGAAAAGAAAAAGTGAAATGATATATTTAATACCTTGATTGATCATTTATAGTTATAGTGAATAGGTTGTAGGATTTATATTTAGTTGTCACAAAGATAAGTAGAGAAATTCAATAAATTTAACTTAAATAAGATTTTATTGTATTAAATGGTTTTAAAAGTCGTTTTTTGAATGAAAACTGAACTATTTTGAACAAACACAAAACCTATTTTGACCATTTCCATAAGATATTGATACAAAATTGTTTCTGAAAATCTATTTGTTGTATGTTATAATTCATTTTAACAAATAATAAGGATGCAGATGAGTATGATAATTTTCAATAAGTAAATTTGTAAGAATACCGAAGCATTTAATATTAATTGTGAACAACAACCAACTTTTTCTTGAGATGAGAAGAATTTTGACTACTTTATTTTGCATCATCTTTTATGCACTACCAGGATTTGGACAAAATATATCCGGTATTGTGTTAGATGCAGAATCAAACGAACTACTGCCTTTTGTAAATATCGCATGGGTAAAAGGAGATAGCATATATGCAGTGACTACTACCGATTTTGATGGTAAATTCTCGATGTCTGCAAAAGGCTACGATGAATATACTTTAAGATTTGTCTTTACAGGCTATAAGCCTTACCAAAGGATAATATCTGTTACTGATGAATTGGACATTTCATTGGGTAAAGTTTTATTAGAATCGAATATTACGGAACTAGAAGGGGTTACCGTAACCGCCGAACGAGAAAACGTAAACATGACAACCAACGGCATGAGTTTTAATGTTGATGATGACGGTGGAACAGATATGGAGGATATCATTTCAGGTATGCCTTCTGTAACGATTGATGAAAATGGCGAAGTAACATCAAATGGCGAAACCGTCGTTATTCTAGTCAATGGTGAAGAATCGGATTTGGAGAATCCATTGGAGGAGATCCCCATGCAAATGATCGATAGGGTGGAATTGCTAAATAATCCACCAGCTGAATATACTTCTGCTAGTTCTGCTATCAATATTATTTTGAAAGAAAACGTAAAGTTGGGTAACCATGCAAGAGTACAAATTCAAGGTGGTATGCCAGAACAATACAAAGGTAATGTTAATGTATCGAGGTCTAATGATCGTTGGGCAACAACACTAAACCTAAGCTACCAGAACATAGAAACACCAACTTCAAGAGAAAGTAGTCGTTTAAATTACGATAAAAATTATAGAGAAGCGGTTCGAGATGATGTAACAAAGCAAACGAACTATAATGTCAATTGGATTACTTCTTATGCTCTTTCTGCAAATGATAAGCTGAAATTACTTCTTACTTGGCAGCAAAGAGAACATGAATTACAAGGAGATGAAGTAGAATATTTAGAAAATACAGACGTAGATAATCTTAACCCTAGGATCAACTACAGGTCTATTTATAATGATAGAACTACTCATAAGCTGCAAGCCCAGCTAAATTATGATAAGCACTTTATGCAGGAAGGTAGAAAACTTCTTTTTAGAGCAAGGTGGTCTATGGATTCTTTCGATCAATACAATAGTAATGGAACGAATACTTACAATGTAGATAAGGATTTGTGGAGCTATAATGATACGAGAATTACCGAAAGAGAAAGACCTGCACAAAACTACTTTGCATCTTTAAAATATATCCACCCTTTTAATGAAAGAAGTACTTTAACAACAGGTTTTAGAAACTATACCAAAGTTCAAAAAACGAATGAAAAGTATTACAATATCACATCAGAAGGCGATCAGGAAGAGAGAGGTAGAGGTTCTCAGAATACCGACTACCTAAATCAGAAGTTCTCAGGGTATGCTTCTTGGAATTATAAGTTTTACAATGATGTATCTTTCAATGTAGGAGCGGTTGTTGAAAATTCCATCGTTACTTCAGAAGTGGCAGCACCTGATACACTTTTTGATACGAATAATTCATTTTTAGTGATCAATCCAAATGCAAGTTTGAATAAGAAGTTCAATGAGAACTGGATGGGAAATATCTCTTACTCATTTAGAATGAACACCCCTTCTGAATACAAGATGAACCCTCTGGTAAATGATAATAACCCGTTATTTATTAGTTTTGGTAACCCTAATTTAGGATTGGAGAAGTTTCAGAAGTTGTCATTGAATGTTACCAATCAGCAAGATAAGGTGTCGACGAGGTTAGGGCTGTTTTATCGAAATATTATGGATGGGGTTGAAAGGGTTTATCAGACAAAAGGGGATACTATTATTTCCACCTTTGATAATGTCGTTGATAAGCATACCATTGGAACAAGTATGTATATACATTGGCACGTTGCAAAAAATCAATCCATCATTCTTTCCGGAAACCTATACCAAGACATTTATAACCAAAGAGTAGATGAAAGATTACCGTTGTCGGCTTGGGTTTACAATGCAAAAATGACTTATAAAGCTAAGTTCTTTACACATTATCGATTTAGAATTGTAGGGTATTATGTTTCTCAGAAAATTGAGTACAATGGTAATTTAGTACCGGCCAGTGGTGTTGATGTCAATGTATCCCGATATGTTGCAAAACGAAAAGGTAAAATATGGGTAAGTGCACAAGATATTTTTCAAACTAGAAGATATTATCGAGAGACCTATTCACCTCAATTTGAGAGTGAGTATGATTTAGATTTACCGTCTCAGGTGAGGTTAGGTTTTAGTTGGTCTTTCTATTCGATATAAAAAAGAAAGTCATCCTATTCGATTCAGATAGGATGACTTTTTTATTTATGCCAATTGTTGTTGAGGACTACTCACTAAAGAAGCTTTTATATTTTTCTTTAATGATCCTTCAGTTATAAATTGGTCAATAATGTCACTCACATCAGTATGAAGACTTTCACTTTTAGATGTGTTGATGATCACTTCAGAATTTTCTGGTAGCTCATCTAGTATTTTTTTGATTTTAGCCTTATTTAAAAAGGATACTTGTTGTGATAGTTCAATATTAATCGGTCCTTGATCGGTAGTATTAGCTTGAAAAGCTACGGCCACTGGCTTTTGTATTGAATTATAGACAATTTCAATTACCGAGACAATTAAGCCCAAAGCGATACCTTCTAATAAATCGGTAAATACTACACCGACTACAGTTATAATAAAAGGTAGGAAAGTAGTCCAGCCTTTTGAATACATCATTTTGAAGTTTTCAGGCTTTGCTAATTTATAACCTACTTGAAGCAAAATCGCAGCTAAACAAGCTAATGGAATAAAATCTAATATTTCTGGGATCGCCAGAACACAGATAAATAGTAAAATACCATGCGAAATTGCCGATAACTTAGATGTTCCTCCTGAGTTGACATTCACAGATGATCTCACAATTACTTGTGTAATTGGTAATCCTCCAATCATACCAGAAATGATATTACCTGTTCCTTGTGCAATTAACTCTCGATTAGTTGGTGTATTTCTCTTCTGTGGATCTAACTTATCTGCCGCTTCTACCGATAGCAAAGTTTCTAAAGAAGCAACAATAGCCATGGTAAATGCAATTGTATATACTTTCGGATTAGATACTGCAGAAAAATCAGGGAAGTGGAACGTAGCGACAAATTCATCCCAATTATGAATCACTGGAATCTGAACAAGTTGGTCAGTCATTAATCCCCATTCTTGGTTACCTTGAGTAAGCAGGTAATACCCAATACCAAAACCAACTACAATTAATGGAGCAGGAATCTGAGCAACAATTTTGTTTCTTTTCATAAAGGGTTTGTCCCAAATAATAAGAATAAACAAAGAAGCTGCACAAACAAGGATAGCACCAAATGTAATGTTTGATAAGGATAAGGTCAGTTCATGTTCTGGACCGACATACCCTAAAGCATTAGGAACTTGTTGTATTAGGATGTTTACCCCAATACCAGTGAGCATACCCTTAATGACAGATGTAGGGAAGTAGTATCCAATTACCCCTGCTTTTAAAAAGCCAAGTACAATCTGAATAGCACCTGCTAATACAACAGTACATAAGAAGGCCTCGAACGAATGAAGGTCATCAATGGCATGGAAAACAATAACCGCAAGACCAGCGGCAGGGCCACTTACACCAATTGCAGACCCACTAAAGGATGCGACAACAACACCACCAACTATTCCAGAGATGATACCCGATAATAATGGAGCCCCAGATGCTAGAGCAATTCCAAGACATAGTGGTAGGGCGACTAGAAACACCACTATACTTGCAGGAAAGTCTTTGTTGATGTTACTAAATAAAGTATTGGTTTTCATTGTAGTAGTTAATAATAGACAAATAATTAAATAAGTAAATTGTATGTAATTCACTACAAATAAAGAGTCTATTATTAACCATCACAATGACCTTTTTTCTATTTTTAGTCTCTTAACTTAATAAGTTTAATATTAAACATAAATTATTATTTTATTGAATAATATCTGAAATTATTAATGTTATGATTCTTTTGTGTTTTTAATGTTTGATATGAAATTAAATTCTAGCCTGGTATTTATACAATTCATGGTAGCGCCCTTCTTTATCGATAAGTTCTTGGTGCGTACCTTTTTCAATAATTTCTCCTTGATTCATAACAAGGATCTGATCTGCCTTTTGAATAGTACTTAGTCTATGTGCAATAACGATGGTAGTTCTACCTTTCATTAGAACATTAAGGGATTTTTGAATTAGAGCTTCGCTTTCAGTATCAAGGCTAGAAGTTGCTTCATCTAGAATAATGATTTTTGGATCAGCAATAATGGCTCTGGCGATAGCAATTCTTTGACGTTGCCCTCCAGATAGTTTTACACCTCTTTCTCCTATAACGGTTTGCAAGCCTTCTTCAAATCGATCCGTAAATTCGTCTACATAAGCCGCTTTTACAGCTTTTAATAGTGAATCATTGGTGGCGTCAGGGTTGGAGAATTTGATGTTTTCTTCAATAGTTCCTTCAAATAGGAAATCATCTTGTAAAACAACACCTAAGTGCTTTCTGAAACTAGGTAGGTGTACTTTTCTTAAATCTTGTCCATCTAATGTAATAGAACCAGAAGTAGGGTTAAGGAATGTAGCAATTAAGCTTGCAATGGTTGTTTTACCAGAACCCGATGAACCCACCAAGGCAGTAATAGATCCAGCATTAGCTTTAAATGAAATATTGTGAAGAACATTTTTATTGTCTTCATAAGCAAATTCAATATTATTAAGTTCAATATCTCCTTTAATTTGGTCGCTAACTTCTTCTGTCCTTAAAGGGTCATCCGTTTCACTTGCCTCATTCATTATTTCCTCTGTTCTATCTAGACCAGCAAATGCTTCTGTTAATTGGCTTCCGATGTTACTCATCTGAACGATAGGGGCAATCATAAAACCTAAGTATAAAGTGAAGGCTAGGAAATCACCAATGGTTAACTCTCCCTGCATAATTTTATATCCACCAATACCCATAATACCTGTTGACGCTATACCCAGTAAAAAGGTAGACGAACTTGTCATAATTGCCGTACTTGTCAGACTTTTCTTAACGTTTTTAAATAGCTTATCTACACCTTCTTCAAAGATCCTATTTTCTTCTTCTTCAGCATTAAAACCCTTAATTATCCTGACACCATTTAAAGACTCCGTGAGTCTACCTGTTACTTCCGCCTTTATCTTGCCGCGTTTTCTGAAAATCGGTCGTATAAATTGAAAGGCTTTCATCGAAATCATCCCAAAAATGGAAACAGGAACGAGAACAAATACAGTCATGGACCAACTGATTTTTATTAGTAATACCAAAGAAATAATAGCTGTAATCGTTCCTCCTATAAGTTGTACCAATCCTGTTCCGACTAAGTTACGGACACCTTCAACATCACTCATTATTCTAGAAACCAAAACTCCAGATTTAGTATTATCAAAATAACTAATTGGCAAAGAGATGACATGACGTTGTACATTTGCTCTTAAATGGGCAATTAGTCGTTGTGCTTCAACCGAAAGAAGTCGGGTAAGTAAAAAACCTGTGGATGCTTGGAAAAATATGGCAAGGACAACCACCATGACTAACTTTTTGAGCATTTCATAATCTTGATTGGTAATCACATCATCCATTAAATATTTACTTGCTCCCGGTAGAACAAGCCCGCACAAACGGTTAATTATAATTAGAAGTAGTCCTATTAATAGCAACTTTCTTCTTGGCCATACTATTTCTTTAAAGACTTTACTGATTGAAACCTTCTTTTTAGACATGTTGGTTGGGAATTGAAATTTGATTGTAAAATCCGACAGTGTTAATTAAAGCTACCAATTTTATTTCAATAATTTGATACTTTCCGGTAATGAAAAAAACTTCTTTTTCGACTAATCTTAGATTAATTTTTTACAGAATATAGTGAGAACTAGACTAACATAGATTTTTTATAAAAAATAGGAAAAAAATAAGCCTGTTCTTTTTGAACAGGCTTCACAGTAATTGTGTAATCATAGTTAGTATTTGGGTATATTAATGTCTTTAATAATGGGTCTATAAACTTTTGGTTCATTATAAAAGTACAAAAAATTGTAAATGCATGTATCTGTTTACATTGATATTCTTTATTCAATTCAGTGTTTTCATCTAATACTGCAATTTATTGTATGAAATAATAGAAATCACCTATTTTAAATGGTGTTTTTGTTAGAAATAGAATACATTATTCTATCACCTTGTAGGGTGTGTCTATTGTCATGTGCAATTAAGAAGTGTAAGGTGTCACCATATTTTAGTCTGATCACTCTACTTATACTTATAGGTATTCTTGGTTTATTTATATTTTTATCAAAAGAGTGCCCTAAAATCTCAAGTAGTTGTGTACATTGTTCTTTTCTAACACTAAGTACTACTCGATCTAGAGTTGTTCCAATTGGATTTTTATCTGAAGGGGCTGACATTTTATTGGAGATACTTCCGCCTTTTGGTTGCATCATATTGGCAAAATAATTTCCAAGCCATCCTCCTTTATAAATATCTTTTGTTTTTTGAGGTGATGTATTCATCGCTTTCTTTAAATATGGGATATAATAATCTCCATATCTATTTAGATGTTCCATACATTCAAGAATACTCCAACTTTTTTCATCGTATTTAGTATTCAGTTCCTCATCAGATAACTCCATGTACTCATTGACAGAAGTTAGGTTGTCTTCAACGTTTTCAATTAGTTGTTGTAAAAATTGTTCTTGGTTGACTTTCATAGTATTGAGATTTAGTGTTACCCAAAATTCAATAGAATATCGACAAAGAATCTTGATTGAGATCAAGATTTTAGAATTCTACTTAAAGTTTCAGGAGACATGCGTAGGTAGGTAGCTATATATTTTAACGGGACCTCTTGGAAAAGTTGAGGGCTGCGTTCCATGACTCTTCGTATTCTTTCTTTAGGGGAATTGATTAGTAAATCTATTTCTCTCTCACTTTGTTGGCGAATAAGATCAACAAGAAGGTATTGTAATCCTTTTTGAAATTCAGGATGCGTCTCAATAATTTGATCAAAGTCTTTCTTTTTAATCACTTTTGCTCTACAAGTTCGAATTGCTTCAATACTTAGGTTAGTAGGAGTATCGTAAAAGAAAGCAGGAATTGCAGCGATAATAGAATTTTTATATCCCAAACGGATAATATATTCTTCTTTATCATGAAATATCACTTGAACTGCACCTTCTATTATCACAAAGACTTCATTTGCAATAGAATTTACTTCTTGTAATAGTTCACCTCTTTTAAAAACTTTCTCTTTAGAAGGGAGCAGATCTGATGTAATGATTTTTTCTAAAAGTTGAGCTTCTTTCATAAGTGAAAGTCTTGTTATACTAAAAAAACGTTTAATTTCGCGATAAGAAAAACGAATCTACACTTTTAAAATTAGCATCTATAAAGTATATCTCAAGAATATATTTATAGTTACTGCGGTTTTTTGTTATCTAACTTATACATCATGTTAAAAAACATAGTACTGACATTCATACTTTTATATTCTACTAGTAATGCATTCTCACAAACGGACTTAGCTTTTGAAGGGTTAATTAATTCTGAATTAGAAGTAAGAGTACGTTTTAGTATTGGTGATGATAATAAAGCAGAAGGTTTTTGCATTTATAAATCCACTAATGAAAAAGTGAAATTAGTTGGAGAAAAAGGAAGTGATGGTAAGATCAAACTAGTACAGCCTAATGGTGAAAGGTTTGAAGGTAAAGTGATTGCCCAATACATGTTTAAAGGAGAGTACTTCAATAAGGAAAATGTAGACCTTGGTATGTTCTTATTATCAAAGTTAGATGAGTCAGCGGAAAGTGATACAGATTTATTATCTGAACCTGTGGAAGAGAATAGTAAAAAGTCAACGCTTTCTGATGAAGAGATTGATCAGGTATTAAATAGCTATATTAAAGAATTTACTACTTGTTATGCCAAAAGTATTGATCCTCTGAAATGTCGACAAACTACAGCAAAAGCTATTACAGAAATTTATAATATCGATGATTTCAAAGATCCCTATGTAGGAGGTTCTTTTCTGACGATGACAGAAGCTTATGATAAAATCTCTGCGGATAGCCAATGGAAAATGATTGGTGAAGCCAATGCTACCACTTTGTCAGAGGCTCAAGAATTGGCAAACAAAGGAGAAGTAGTAGTCATAGCTTACCCGTTTAAGGGTTTTATTCAATTAGCCATGATTAGAAGAGGGGAAACTAAAATGTCTTCAAAATGGGGAATGGAGGTTCCAAATGTTGGTATCTTTTTTTATAATGATCCTGAAAAGTCTTCGGCTAGCAAACCTTTGAATTTTATCTGGAGAAGCCCAGAGAATATAGAAATTTGGGTGAAGAAATAGTTTTTTGTCATACTGAACATATTTGATAATTAAGTTGTTGATATTGTATCTCTTAATGGTTATATTCCTATACAATATAAATTAACTTTATCGTCATATGTATTCTAAGAAAGTGAAATTCTACAGACGTCTATTAGAAGCTGTTGAATTAAGTGCAAGAACACCCCAAAGAAAAGAGAAAATCAAGCAGCGTATACAATACATTATGCGCCTAAAACCATTTGATGAGATCTCAAAAGGAGTAGTGTTTGAAACCAAAAGTTCAATATTTGTAGTAGGTACGCAATTACCTGATATGAAAATTAAAGGTAAAAGGGTTGTTGGCCTAACTACAGATTCACCATTGTATAGAATCTTTAAAGGAAAGAAAGATGGTGACCGAGTGTGGTATGGAAATGAAATGGAACAAATTTCTATTTTCTGATAGCGTATTAAATTCATTCTGATTTATATTATACACGCACTTTATCAAAAAATCTTTTTTGCCTTATTGTTACAACTCATTTTTTCCTAAATTTGCATTGATGGAAAAATTGAAGTTATACATATCATTTATGGTTTTGTTGTCCTACTCTTTGGGAGTAGTACATACCTTTATTGGCCATAATCATGATAGCAGCGATGAGGCAAATTTTTGCCATACCCCATCAATTAATGTAGACGAATGTGGTATTGAGAAAAATGCCCATTTCGAACATAAAGGACACTGCGATCCTAATCTGTATGACTTCCTGTCTTGTATTCTTGGGCAAATTCAACATGCTGAATCTGTAAATTTACTTGAGGAAAGTAGAGAAGAAGTTCTACTAAAAGTACCCAAGGAGATCAGAGAAGTAACAGCTTTTTTGATGGTGGTTTTACAACCTATTTATGTTGAACAGAAGGTGAATTCTGTAAGCATAAACCACATCCTAACATCACTCATACCCCATTTTGTATTTGGAAAACGAGGCCCGCCCTCACTTCTTTAACCCATGGACAAATATGTCTAATCCACAGATTGATATATACTTTGTGGAGTTCTAAATACATAACAAACAAAAAATAATTTCTTAGAATGATTAATAAAATCATTTCCTTCTCAATAAAGAACAAATTATTGATAGGGATCTTTATACTCTTTTGGTTAGTCGGAGGAATCTGGAGCTTATCAAAAGTGCCTGTTGATGCTGTACCTGATATTACCAATAATCAAGTACAAGTAATCACACAAGCTCCTAGTTTAGGAACTGAAGAAGTAGAACAGTTTATCACATACCCTGTAGAGTTAGCGTTATCTAATTTACCAGATGTTGTGGAGATTCGTTCGGTAAGTAGATCAGGACTATCATTGGTAACTATTGTCTTCAAAGATCAAATGGGTACATTTTTACCTAGACAATTAGTTGCTGAAAAGCTTCCTGAAATTAAAGAAAATATACCTGCCGGCTTTGCAGAGCCATTTATTGGACCAATTACGACTGGTCTTGGTGAAATTTATCAATATACCTTAGAAGTTGATGAAGCATTTAAAGACAAATACTCTTTATCTGACCTAAGGTCTGTACAAGATTGGATCATCAAAAGACAAATGGCCATGGTTCCCGGTGTGGTAGAGGTCAATGCTTTTGGAGGTTATATCAAACAATATGAAGTAGCCGTAAAACCCGATGTGTTGAGATCAATGGACATTACTTTGTCGGAGGTATTTGAAGCATTGGAAAAAAATAATCAGAATTCTGGAGCGGCTTATATTGTCAAAAACCATAAAGCCAATTTTATTAGAGGAGAAGGTTTGGCAAGAAGTCTTTCTGATATTGAAAATATTGTAGTTGCACATCAGGGAGGACTCCCAATTAAAATTAGAGATATAGGTAAGGTACAATATGGTCATGCTGTAAGGTATGGAGCACTTACTAAAGAAGGTGAAGGTGAAGCCGTTGGGGGAATGATATTAATGTTGAAAGGAGCCAATTCTAAGGAAGTGATTCATGCTGTTCAAGAAAGAGTAGAGCTAATTCAAAAGTCTTTACCTGAAGGGGTAAGAATCAAAGAGTTTCTGGCAAGAAATAAGTTAATTGATAAGACGACTTCAACGGTATCACAAAACTTAGTAGAAGGGGCATTGATTGTAATTTTTGTACTTGTTCTATTATTAGGAAACTGGAGAGGGGGTTTAGTAGTAGCATCTACAATTCCATTATCATTATTATTTGCCTTTATGATGATGTATCAATTCGATGTATGGGCCAATTTAATGAGTCTAGGAGCTATTGACTTTGGTATAATTGTCGATGGTGCGGTGATCATTGTTGAAGCTACAGTGTTTGCAATGCACAGTAAAATAAAGGGAGCTATTCAGCTTTCGCAAGACGAAAAGGATCAGGCAACATATCAATCATCTAGTAAGATGATGAACTCTGCTTTCTTTGGACAACTTATTATACTTATTGTGTTTGCTCCCATCTTGACATTAGAAGGTGTAGAAGGAAAAATGTTTATTCCTATGGCGTTGACCTTTATGTTTGCCATGATCGGAGTAATGATTCTTTGCTTAACCTACGTACCGATGGTTTCTTCTTTATTTATTAATGTACACCAAGGTTCTACAGTTGGTTTTGGTGATAAACTGATAAGAGGTATTGAGAACTTCTATGAACCTATTTTATTAGTATCATTAAAAAGAGGAAAGGTGATTCTACTTTCATCATTTGTAGTATTAGTGGGTAGTATCTACATTTTCACAACAATGGGTGGAGAATTTATGACTCAACTTGATGAGGGAGATATTGCCTACCATGTCATGATGAAACCGGGTTCTTCTTTAGAAGAGACAATCGAAGCAACGACTAAGGTGGAAAAGATCATGAAAGATAATTTCCCCGAGGTGGAGCAGGTAATGAGTAGAATAGGTGTTGCTGATGTTCCCACAGATCCCATGCCTTTCGATTTGGCAGATTGTCTAGTGATTCTAAAACCTAAAAGTGAGTGGACTTCAGCATCTTCAAAAGAAGAATTGATCGAGAAGTTTAAAGAAAAATTATCAATATTACCTGGGGTGAACTATGAGTTTACTCAACCTATTGAGATGAGATTCAATGAATTGATTTCAGGGGTAAGAGAAGATATAGCAGTGAAACTCTTTGGGGAAGATTTGGATATTCTTGCAAACAAAGCTCAGGAAATTTCAAAATTAGTGAGTAAGGTAGAGGGAATTGGAGATATGCGTGTAGAAGCTACAGCAGGTTTGCCACAAATTTCCATCCAGTACAATAGAGAGAAAGTAGCACAATATGGCTTAAATATTTCAGACTTAAATACCTTAGTACAGACCGCATTTGCAGGGAAATCTGCAGGAATGATCTTCGAAGGCGAAAAGCGATTCGATTTGGTAGTACGTTTTGACAAAACTGAAAGAGATAACATAGATCAATTAAGAGAAATTTTAGTACCTCTTCGGGATGGATCACAAGTGCCTTTATATTTGGTGGCTGATATTGATTACGAAGTGGGACCAATGCAAATCAGTAGAGATAACACACAGAGAAGAACGTATGTTGGTATCAATGTAAGAGGTAGAGATATTCAGTCTGTGGTTGAAGATATCAAACAAATATTGGATGAAGAATTAGAACTGCCTCCAGGGTATTTTATCCGCTATGGAGGTCAATTTGAAAATCTAGAAAGAGCCAATAGAAAATTACAGATTGTTGTTCCAGTAGCCTTATTATCCATATTTTTCTTGTTGTTTATAGCACTTCGTTCTTGGAGGCAAACCATTATGATCAATATGGCGATACCATTTGCTACTATCGGTGGAATTTTAGCCTTATACTTTAGAGGATTACCATTTAGTATTTCAGCAGGAGTAGGATTTGTAGTGCTATTTGGTGTAGCTGTATTGAACGGTTTGGTATTGATTGAAGGTTGGAATGAACTTAAAGAGAATGGCGTAGATGATTTAAATGAACGTATTCGTTTAGGAACAAAAAGACGTATCCGACCAATATTATTAACTGCTTTAACGGATATCTTAGGATTCTTACCAATGGCTATTTCAGTATCGGCAGGGGCAGAGGTGCAACGTCCTTTAGCAACTGTTGTTATAGGAGGGATGATTACTTCTACACTTCTAACATTAATCGTACTTCCTATTATGTATAAAATGATAGAATCAAGAAGAGTGATTGTTAAACCCAATACAAAGATAGTTTCCGTAGCTTTTATTGGCTTTTGTATGCTTCTACTTCCTAAGCATGTAAAAGCTCAAACAGGAGTCATTGAAACTTTAGATCAGGCCATAGCGATTGGTTTACAACAGAATGGTAGTGTGAAAATTGCAGAGACGAATGTGCAACTAACTGAGGAACAGAAACGTCAGGCGATAGATATCAATAAGACAGAAGTTACTGCAGAATATGGACAGTATAACAGTTATCGTAATGATTTAGGAATAAGCATTTCGCAGAGTTTCGACTTTCCGACGGTATATTCTAGGCAAAGAAAGTTAGCCGAGGAAAATATTTCGGGTAGTAATATAAAGTTGCAGATGACTCAAAATCAAGTGGTCAGTGAAATTAGAAGTGCTTGGTATCAATTATCTTATCTGGTTGAAAGGCAGAAACTAATGTCTTTTCAAGATAGTCTTTATCAAGAGTTTTTAAGAGCGGCAACAATTAGGTTCGAGACCGAAGCAGCTAATTATTTGGAAAAGGCATCAGCAGAAACTCAAGTGATGCAAATTGAAAATGAGATTTATCTTCTACAAGCAGATATCTTAATTCAAGAAAATACCTTAAGAGTTTTACTTCAAGATACTTTAGGTTATGAATTTAAGCCTGCACCTTTGAATAAGAGAGGCGCTGAAACGGTGCTTGATCAAGAGAAAGTAAATAGTAATCCATTATTACAGTTTGCTCAACAACAAATTGAAATCGCCAATGCAGAACAAAAAGTAGCTTCTGCAGAGATGTTACCTGATATTCAATTAGGATATTTCAATAACTCTTTGGATGGATCAGTACTAAGTGATGGTAGTTTTGCTTCCTCATCAGACCGTTTCCAAGGATTTAGTGTGGGATTAGGTGTTCCTTTGTTTTTTGGCTCACAAAAAGCAAAAGTGAATGCTGCAAAACTGCAACGACAAATCGCTCAGATATCAGCAGATCAACAACAAATTAGATTGGAAGGGCAGTACAAACGTCTTATCCAACAACTAAATCAGTTGAATGGTAGCTTGGAGTATTATGAAAATAAGGCATTACCCCAAGTGGATAGAATTATTGACAATGCTCAGAAAAGCTTTGAAAATGGAGCCATCAATTATGTTGAATATTTCCAGAATGTAAACCAGAGTTTGGAGATAAAATATGCTTATCTGAATACATTGAATAATTACAATATGATTACTATTCAATTGGAATACCTTATTAATGAATAACTGACAAACTGAATTACGATAATAAAATGAAAAAACTAAATATATATATACTGACCTTGTTCCTAATGGTAGGGGCTTACTCTTGTTCTTCTTCCATTGGTGAAAACCATGAGCATAGCGAAGAAGAGAAACATGAACATAAAGAGGGGCATGAAGAAGGAGAACATGGTGAAGAAGTTCATATCAATGCTTTACAGTTTAAAAGTATGGATATGGAAATTGGAGAACTTCAAAAAATGAATATTGGTGAATATGTGATGACCAATGGAGATCTCGAAGTACCTCCTCAACACGATGCAGCTGTGACCACAATTATTGGAGCGAATGTCATTAAGATAAAAGTGATTGAGGGCGAGAAGGTGAAAAAAGGGCAAGTATTAGCTTATATCAGTCACCCTGATCTAATTAGTCTGCAGACCGAGTATCAACAAAAGTTTCATCAATTATCTTTTGCAAAAGAAGAATACAATCGTCAGAAAAAACTGTATGATGAGAAGGTAGGTTCTGGGAGAGAATATCAGAAAGCATCTGCATCCTACTTTAGTTTAAATGGTGAGGTGAAAGGTTTAGAAGCTCAATTGAAAATGTTGCTTCTCAATTTACCAAAGATCCAAGAAGGGCATATCTACGAAAATATACCAGTTGTTAGTCCTTTAAATGGATATATTCAGAAGGTCCTTGTTAAAACTGGGCAATACGTTTTACCTCAGAAAGAATTATTCGAAGTAATATCTCTTGATGATATACATGTGGATTTAATGGTATATGAAAAAGATATCTCTAAAGTGGAGGTAGGACAAGATGTGATTTTCACTACCGAAATAGAATCTGGGAAAAAGAGAAAAGCAAAGATTTTTAATATCGGTAAATCTTTTGAAAAAGGACCGAAAGCCATCCATCTTCATGCTGATATTGTAGATCAGAAAAATGACTTGATTCCGGGTACTTATGTAAGAGGAAAGATACTGATCAATAATAAATATGTAGATGCATTGCCCGAAGCGGCTGTAGTTCAAGAAGGTGAAGACTATTTCTTCTTTACTGTGGACAAAGAAGGAGACGAATGGTCTTTTAAACCTCAAAAGGTTCAGGTAGGAAATAGTGATCATGGAAATATTGAAGTGAAGTTATTGTACCCAATGAAACAGGGACAAAAAGTAGCTTTAAATAATGCCTATTATCTAATGGCTGAAATGAAAAAATCAGAAGGTGGACATCACCACCATTAAAAATAAAGCTCGCCTATTTTATAATAGGCGAGCTTTTTTGTAAGATCCACTTCTCTATGCTTATATTGGTCTTATAAATTCAACTCAAAAAGAATTATTTTGATCGATCAACACAATATCCAAGAATGGGTACATGAATATGCTGACGAATTATATAGGTGGGTTCTTAAGAGAACTGCAGATGTTCAAGTATCAGAAGATTTAATTCAAGAGACATTTATTGCTGCTCAACAATCAATAGACAAATTTGAAGGGAAAAGTTCTCCTAAAACTTGGCTGATTTCTATTTTGAAACATAAAATGTTGGATCATTTTAGAAAACAGAAGAGCAAACGGGAACAACCACAGAGTGATATTTTCTTTAATGAAAATGAAACTTGGAAAAAAGATAACAACCCCACCTTATGGGGAGATACTGATGAGCAGTTGATGAACAACTTAGATTTTGTAAAGGTTTTGCAAGAATGCTTAGGGAAACTGTCGGAAAGATCTCATATCGCGATAACCTCAAAATATCTTGAAGACAAAAAAGCAGATGAGATTTGTAAGGATCTTGAAATTTCAACGTCTAATTATTGGCAGCTTATCCATAGAGCCAAATTAAATCTAAGGAATTGTATTCAACTGAACTGGTTTAATAAATAACCTATTATCATGATTACTTGTAAAAAAGCAGCAGCTCTTATAGATAAAAAGGCAGAAGTGAAATTGTCTTTTATAGACAATCTAAAATTAAGTATACATACTGCCTTGTGTAAAACATGTAAGCTTTATGAGAAGATGACTTTACGTTTTGATGCTTCAATGTCTTTATTTTATAAAAAAAATGAAGATGTAAAGATCACACTGTCAGATGAAAAGAAAGAAAAAATTATAAATTCTTTAAAAAAATAAGATAGAGAGTGTAAGGATTAGTTTTCTCATACGACTAACTCATGAAGCTGAATAAGTTTCATGAGTTTTTTTGTAAAAGATAGTATGAGCTGAACGAAGAGAAGAGTTTTAAAGTCTATAGTTGTGGATTAAGTTTTTTGCTTTAAAATATCTTCTTCTTCATCAGTTCATAAAAAAACATATAGTATAACCTCTGCATTATCAATCAAATTTAAAAGCTTTCCTTTTTGGAGAGCTTTTATTTTTAAAAGGTACATTGACCTAACGTATCCATTATTTTGATTTTTTTCTCGATTTATATAAATTGATATTACTATACTTAGATTTTTTTGTACGAAACGAATTCATTTAACTTACTGCTATACATGAGGTATCTATTTTTGTTCACAGTTTTAGTTACCGGTGTGACGTTTATATGCAACGCTCAGGATCAACCGGTAAAAACTAAAGCACATTACGACCACCATCATAAGAAGAAATTAAAGAAGCATTATCACGACTTAAAATGCGAACACCATCATCTGGATTATACTTTTGTGGTGATAGATGACCCTTATCAACAAGGAAAGAAAGATGCTGAAATTATATCAACAAAGGTGGAAAACATCTCAAAAAATCAGAAAACGAAGATTATTGATGCATATACAGAGTTTTACCTCTCAATAAATAAATTTTCTGAGTTAGGTGTCAGTGAACGAAGAAAGAAATGTAAAGAACTACAGCAAGAAAGAGATAATAATATTCATTTGAGTCTGAATAATAATCAATACCTGATGTATTCAGATTTTATTAAAACATGGAATTAAATATAAATAAGTGGTTTCTGATCTTAGATTGGAAACCATTTTTTATTTCAAATTTGGAAGAATGCTACATGTGTAGATTTTTTTCCTTAAAAATTAAATATTAGTGGATTTCTGAAAAATTGAACTATTTGAGGATGTCTTAGTATAATTTCATAGCAAAATTGGGTAGTGGAAAAATAAAATAGTCAACAATTAAAAAAAAACTTACATACTAAAACTACTTTCTGTTAACGGGTGTAATTACAAATGAAACCTAATAAAAGAGTGTAATACTCCTTGAATAATATTCCTTGAATAACACCTAATTTAATTAATTATGACTCATTTTTTTAAGAGACACTTACCAGTTGCTCTTTTCATCATCACAACCTTGATCGGATGTTCTCAAAAGGAAAACGATCCTACCGATCCACAAAGCGGAGCACAAGATGGCCAAACAGCTCTAACAGATTACACTGTTCCTGATGGATTCAACTACGAAACTACTCAAGAAATAAACTTGAGAATAACTTCAGAGAATGTATCACAACCAGTAGTATATAGTATATATGCGATTGAAGATGGTGATAACTTACAGTTAAGAGGTAAAGCATTATCAGACGCAGAAGGTCGACTAGAATATTCGACAAACTTCTCTAATCATATAGAGGCTCTATATATAATGAGAAGTAGTAATGGTCGAGACCATTTTGAAAAAATACAATTAACAACAAACAACATTAATGTAAATTTTAATGAAGAATCGGAAAGGGTTAGAAATAATAATTCAAGGGTACAAGATTGTAATGATTTGTTATATGCAGTAAACTCGGATGGTGAACAGTTTACTATTGATTTAGAAAATAGTTATGCTCAATCTACTCCTATTGCAATTGCAGGTGGATCTCAAGCCAATGCAATTGACCGTTCAAGAAATATCATGTATTATGATGTAAGAACAGGAAGTAATTCAGCTAATCTATACAGTACTGATTTAGCTACTGGTACAGCTAATTTAATTGGTCAGAATAATACAGGTATTTCAGTATTTGATAACAGTTATGCTCGTATGGAATATGACCATGCTACTGATTATCTGATTATTGGAGATGCGAACAGAATTTTAATTATGGATGCATCAGACAATAGTATCGTTCATAATCCCACTGTAAATGGTTTAGTTCCTGGTGGTGGAAACCCGAATGGAGGTGGAGATATTGCCATTGATAATAATGGTAATATGTATATGGCTACAGGTACTGTTGGTCTATATTCAATGACCTTTAATAGTGATACTACAGTAGCTACCTGTACACAAATTACACCAGGTAGTTTCCCTTATTACATAACAGGTATTGCGTTTGATAGAAACAACAATATGTATGCTACAGTCAACTCAAGTGGTAATGCAGTTTTATTACAAATGGATCCTTCAGATGGTTCATACACCATACTTGATACTTTAGATCACCCTGTTAGAGATATCTCGGGTTATCGTTGTACAGCTCAAGAAGCAGATTCTGACGATGATGGTGTAGTTGATGCAAATGATGATTATCCGAATAATCCAAACAAAGCATTCAACAATAATTATCCAACCGCAGGAGCATGGTCATCGGTAGCATATGAAGATTTATACCCTCACAGAGGTGACTTTGATTTCAACGATTTGATCATTGAATACAATTTCAATTTGATCACAAATGCCGATAATGATGTGGTGGAAATGGATATGGAATTCAAAGCAAAATCTGTTCAAGCACATTTACATTCTGGTTTTGCTGTAGAGTTACCGTTCCATGCTGACTCTATCAGTAGTGTAGCAGGTTCAATTTTAACAGGAGGTGTAGTTTCATTAGACAGTAAAGGTCTAGAAAGTGGAATCCCAGCAGAAAAACCTGTAGTAATCATCTTTGATAAATCATCCGATGTGTTAAGTGGTACAGGACCAGTGAAATCAAGTAGTACTATTAATGTAGTAGTAAGCCTAAGTAGTCCAGTAGCATTATCATCACTAGGAGATGTACCTTATAATCCATTTATCTTCGTAAATAGTGAAAGAGATAGAGAGGTGCATTTACCAGGTAAATCATATACTTCTAAATTCAAAACAACATTTATTCAAGCAGGTGAAGATGTAGGTGGTTTTAAAACTGTAGAAAACTATCCATGGGCAGTACATGTTCCAATTCGTTTTGATCCTCCAAAAGAGAATGTAGATATTACTAATGCCTATGTCAATTTCTCAACTTTTGCTACTACTGGTGGTGGAAGCAACCGTAATTGGTATACAATGCAAGAAGGAAATAGAAATACGAGTAATCTACACGAACAGTAAAATATAATTAATTAAATGATAAAGCCCTTCCCAGTTCTTTGTGATCTGAGGAAGGGCTTTTTGTATTTATCGGTTTACCTATTTTGAAGGGAAATGAGTTTTTCCAGGTTTTTCTGAGTGATACAACGTAACTTCCATAGGTTCCTTTTCTACTTCTAAGGTGTGTGTTACCGGAATACCTTTGTCGTTCATAAATGTAATCTGATAATCTTTTTCTTCTTCAAGGTAGAATTGAAGAATGTCATTCATATCTTTCAGTGGTCCAGCAGTTTTACCATTTTCAATAATTTTTCTATCTAGTGAAACGGTAATTTCAGATTCGACTCTATTATTACTTATCAGCGAACATGTTTTATCTTTAAACATTTTAATTCGAACTGCTACTTTTCCCTCTTGATCAGCATGACTAGCTTGTTCCTTCTTCCATAATTTAATGTAACGATCTGTTACGTTATGAGCATGAACATATTTAATCGAATAATCCCATACTAGAGGGAAGGCATGTTCGGCAGGTTTCCAAGAAGAAGCATAGATCCAGTTTTTAGGATCTTCCGTATTTGCAGCACCTGCATCAGCTAAAAACCACCCTTTGTCTAACCCAGAAGGGTAGTACTCTGTAAAATACCACTTGCCATTTACCCAAACTTCGTTCCAGTTATGGTTGCCCTCTTTTAGTGTCCAATTAGGAGTACCAGCCAATCTTGCTGGGATTCCCACAGCTCTAAAAGCATCGGCCAACAATACTGATAACCCAGAACATGAAGCCAAACCTTGATCTATAGATTCATAAGGCGACTGATCGGGTTTTTCTCTTTCTGTAGAATATTTTACTTCTACAATATCAATAATGGTATCATTAATAACTTGAATAGCTTCTTCTAATGATTTGCAATCTTTGACAATCGGTGCAAATCTTTGGTAGAAGTCTTTTCTCCAGTCATCTCTTCTTTCATTCATTAATGCATAGGGTAATACATCATTATAAAAGATAGAATCGGGAATAGATTTTCCCCATAGGAATTCATTTTTAGCTTGATATGCCAATTGAACATTTTCTAATAAATAAGCGGACGAAAGTGTTCTAAGGTCTCTTTCAGGCATATAGGCAATAAGAAACGCCATACCGTTTTTCATTTCAGTAGGTATATCTTCTAAAGCTGCTTCAATGTCTTGTCTATTGTCTCCTGCTTTTGTTAATGCACGATCAAGCAGAGAGTGGTATTGTTGATCGATTCCTTGGTATTTAGCTGAACATCCCATTAAAAGTATTAGTACTGAGATGTTTAAAAAAAAGTATTTCATTTTCATATAGTAAGATTGATAATCTTTTGATGAGTTGAAAGTACTAATATTTTCTTGTTTATGCTTGTTTGTGCTTGTTATTACTTTTTAATAAATGAAAACAATGCAAGTTTTTGAGTGATCTATAAAAAAGGCGAGCTTATGATGTAATGAGCTCGCCTTTTTTACTTCTTTTATTCTGATTTATATAGCCTCTGCAATAAGTTCTTCTAATTGAGTAGAAGCAGGTGCAGGAGCAAAAGCATCAATAATATTACCTTCCTGATTAATCAATATAAATCTTGGTAGTCCAAAAATTTTATATCCAGAATAGAACTTGTCTACATTTGAAGTCCATACATTATCATCGATTTCAAGATCGTTGTTTTCCACATAATTTTTCCACATTTGTTGGTCTCTGTCTACACTTAATGTGATAAAATTGATCTTTTCATGATCATACTTGTTTCGTAATGAGTTCATGTCTATCAATTGACTTTCACACTGAGTACACCAAGTTGCCCAAACGTTGATATAGACCAATTTCCCTTTATATTGGTTGATGTCGAAAAACTTTCCATTACTCGTGAATGTATCTTTGATTTCGGGGGCAGGGTTTCCATTTTTTATCGTTGAATGTTTTTTAATCAATGCAATCAGGTCATTCTTATGAGAAAACTCAGGGAAGTCCTGCAAAAATTGATACAATAAAGTTTCTGAATTATGATTAAACCCATAATTAGTAATAGATCTACTCACATCAGAAGCGATAAGTTTTTCTTTAATATTATTGGGTAGGTTAGAGCGTTTGTATTCATCAGCTCTTAAAGCGTAATAAAATTCACCACTCTTCTGGTAAATAACATTGTTGAAATATTTAACATCACTATAATGTGGAATGTAATACGATAAATAATTGAAATTCTGTTGGTATAATTCATCGATAATCGAAAGGTCAAAGTTTTTAATATCTGCTTTATCGTCTAATACATATTCCTCTTCTCTTGCTCTTCTTGTTTGAAGATCATAATTGATGCGGATAAATGAAGTTTCTATCTGTATGATTTGTAATAACACCTCTTTCTGATGTTTTTTCAGGTTTTCACTGATTTTCGATGTCATTTCATTTTCTAAATCCTTGATGGTTTTATTAAAATCAAGAATAGAAAGGTCTTTATAATTGATATTTTCATACACTCTATCAAAAGTACGCTGAATCTCATATAGGGATTGATTGTATGCTGCATTGTCTCCTTTAAAAACTACGTCTCCATCTTCTTTTGTGATTTCGATACTTTGCCCAGGAGATACTAAGAACTCTAAATCAAAGTTGTCATCATGAATGGTTAAATACGAGGTGGCATCAATGGAATAGTTATATTCTGCTTCGCTAACTTTATCTAAGGAGACTTTTTCCTCGGTCGCATTTAATGGGCTGTACTTTACCGCCGTAATGCTTTTGCCAGAATTACTTTTGTAATAAATACTCCCTTTTTTAGGAGTACAACTGACCAATAATATGATCAGTGAGAGAGTAGTATACACAAGTCGCATGTTTGATTTAGTTTAGTGAAGTTTGTTTAGTAAAGAATACTAGAATTTTTATGCCAACTTTTTGTGTTTACTATAGATACGTATTTTAAGTTGAAGTAGAGAGTGTATCAAATATCTCTACTTCAACTATTTTATTATTAGTGAATTACCATAAGAATTGAATAGTAGAATGGTATTCCTATCAACACATTGACCGGAAAAGTAATCCCCAAGGCCATAGGTAAATATAACCCCGGATTAGCTTCTGGTAGAGCATTCTTCATTGCAGCTGGTACTGCGATGTAAGACGCACTTGCTCCAAGAATGGAGAAAAGAAGTTGATTACCAATATTATCAGTGATTTCTATACTTATAAGTAAAGCGATTAAACCATAGATAAAAGGCATTATTGTGGAAAATAAGAAAGGGTAGATACCTTTACTGATCATGGCTGAAAGTTGTTTGCCACTAGTAATCCCCATATCAAGTAAGAAAATAACTAAGAAGCCTTTGAATATATCTGTGGTGAAAGGTTTAATTCCATCAGCTTGTTCTTTGGTAGCAAAAAATCCAATCAATAAACTACCTAGAATTAAAAACACACTTGCATTTGTTACAGCATGTTTAAAAATACTTTTAATAGAGTTTTCTTGTTTGTCAGTTGTATTGTTTTCCTTGAAGTAGTTATACAGTAACACACCAATCACAATAGCTGGAGCCTCCATAATTGCCATAACAGCTATCATATGTCCTCCAAAATGTATTTGTTCAAAATCTAAGAAAGAGGCTGCAGTTACAAAAGTTACAGCACTAACAGATCCATAAGAAGCTGCAATGGCACAGGCATTGGCCGCACTCATTTTTCTTCTAAGTATCAGAAAAGAAATAATAGGGACAATGGTCGCTAATAATATTCCTGAAAGTAAACTCCAGATAATTTCAGTTGTGATACCGTTGTGAGACAATTCCTGTCCTCCCTTAAAACCAATTGATATTAAAAGGTAAATAGACATGAACTTAGAAGAGTTCTCTGGAACTTTCAAGTCACTTTTTAGCTGTACTGCCAATACGCCTAATAAGAAGAATAATAATGCAGGATTTGTTATGTTCTCTAAAAGGTTCATGATAAAGTTTTAGACTTTATGAAAATTAATTTGTTGTGACCGATGAGTTTGTTTACCCATCGGTTTTTTACAGAGTGAATTCTAAAAAAAAGACAATTACTAATCGATTTTAATAATTGTCTTTTTTGAATATGAAATCTTTTTACCAAACTTCTCAATTTCTAGGAGAGCAGAATGCAATGAGAGCGAAGAGATGTTTTTTATCTCAAACTCGTTGGGGGAAATCCAATCAATAGTAAATTCATCTTTTTCACCTTTTTCGGATAGGACTTTTTGAATGATTTCTGAAATAGAAATCCCTTGTTTAATGTGTGAGTGTACACTTGTTTGAGCTGCTGTTTCCATAAAATTACGGTTAAATGTTATAGTCATTAGAATTGAATTTTAATTGTTTGTTGCTGCAAATATGTGTATAATTAATCATAAGTTTTTATTTATAAAATTTATAATATACATAAATAACAGTTTATGAATTATACTTTACATCAGTTAAGAGTGTTCTTGAAAGTATTTGAATTACAGAGTATTACTAAGGCTTCGGAAGAACTTTTTCTAACACAGCCAGCAGTGTCAATACAGTTGAAAAAGTTTCAAGAACAGTTTAAAATACCACTTACAGAAACCATAGGTAGGCAGTTGTTTTTTACAGAATTTGGAAAAGAGGTTGTAGAAATTTGTAAAAATATTTTAGGTGAGGCAGATAAATTTCAATCACTCACAGACCAATACAATGGATTGCTTACGGGTAAAATTAATATCTCGGTGGTGTCAACAGGAAAGTATGTCATTCCTTATTTCATACAATCCTTTATGAAAAAATATCCTCAGGTAGAGTTGAAGATCGATGTGTCCAATAAATTAAAAGTTGTAGAAAGTTTGGAACGCAATGCTACTGATTTTGCTTTGGTTTCTGTAATACCAGATAATTTGGAACTAGAAATACTTCAATTAATGGAGAATAAACTTTATTTGATAGGCTCAGCAGATCTATCTGATAAAATTACAACAAAGAAACTTTCTAAGATGAATATGATTTTTAGAGAGCAGGGGTCCGCTACTCGATTGGCAATGGAAGAATTCTTAGAAAAAAGGAAGTTGAAATATGAAAAGTCTATTGAATTAGTTTCTAATGAGGCCGTAAAACAGACGGTAAATGCGGGGATTGGTGTTTCAGTAATGCCTTTGATTGGATTAAAAAATGAATTGGCCAACGGCTCTTTAAAAGTGATTCCTATGAGAGGACTGCCAATAGTAACCAATTGGAACTTTGTCTACAATAAAAATAAGAACTTACTTCCTGCGTCAGCAGCTTTAATTCAGCATATAAATGAGCATAGAGAGGAAATTATCGATAAGTATTTTTCTTGGGCTATAGATAAGAGATAAAAAAACGGATACACCGAAAGATGTATCCGTTATATATTGGTTGTCGTTGTAAATTAAACTACAACGTTTACAATTCTCTTTGGAACGAAGATAAACTTCTTCACAGGCTTACCATCCACCCATTTTTGTACAATCTCATTGGCGAATACCGCTTCTTTTGCTTCTTCTTGAGAGATGTCAACAGGTAAATCAAGTTTTACTCTCATTTTACCGTTAATAGAAACAGGGTAAGTATGAGAAGCTTCAACTAATAGTGAGGCATCAAATGATGGGAATTCAGCATTGATAATACTGTCTTGGTTTCCTAAAGCCTCATGCCATAGCTCTTCAGCAATGTGTGGGGCAAAAGGAGATAAGATTACTAATAGTTTCTCTAATACTTCTTTTTTATGGCATTTAGCAGAGGCTAATTCATTAACACAAACCATAAATGCAGGAACTGTAGTGTTTAAGCTTAAGCTTTCCATATCTTCACCTGCTTTTTTGATTGTTTTGTGCAAGATCTTCAATTCTTCAGGAGTTGCTTTCTCATCAACAACTACCAATTGACCCGCATCGTTGTAGAACAATCTCCAAAGTTTACGTAAGAACTTCCAAACACCATCAATACCTTGCATCGACCATGGCTTTGATTGCTCAATTGGTCCTAAGAACATTTCGTATAAACGAAGAGTATCCGCACCATATTTCTCAATCACAACATCTGGGTTAACTACATTGTATTTAGATTTTGACATCTTTTCTACAACGTGTCCACAAATGTATTTTCCATCTTCTAGAATGAATTCAGCATTCTCGTAATCTTTACGCCATTGCTTGAATTTTTCTGTATCTAATACGTCATTCTCAACGATGTTAACATCAACGTATAAAGGTTGTACTTCATAGTCTTTCTTAAGACCGTGTGATACAAACTGGTTGGTACCTTTAACTCTGTAAACAAAGTTCGAACGACCTTGGATCATACCTTGGTTTACGATTCTTTGGAATGGCTCTTCATGACCGATGAAGCCCATGTCGTATAAGAACATATTCCAGAATCTAGAGTACAATAAATGGCCAGTAGCATGCTCTGTACCACCTACATATAAATCTACTTGGTTCCAGTATTCAGCCGCTTCTTTGCTTACGAAAGCCTCTTTATTTTGAGGATCCATATAGCGTAAGAAGTACCAAGAAGAACCTGCCCAACCTGGCATTGTAGTTAATTCGTAATTGTATTGATTCTCGAACTTCCAATCTTTAGCATTACCTAATGGAGGATCACCTTCTGGAGTAGGTAAGTAGTTTTCTACTTCTGGTAAATCCAATGGAAGTTGGTTGTCAGGAACTAAGTGAGGTGTACCGTCGTTGTCGAAATAAACAGGAACTGGCTCACCCCAATAACGTTGACGAGAGAAAACAGCATCACGAATTCTAAAATTCACTTTCGCTTTACCTTTTCCTTCAGCAACTAATTTATCGATAGCTACTTTGATCGCTTCATCAGATTCTAAACCGTTAAGGAAACCTGAGTTGATCATTTTGCCTTTTTTCACTTCAGTAGGATCTTCCATGTCTTCAGTACCTTCGATTACTCTAACGATAGGTAAATCGAAGTTGTTTGCAAAACGGAAGTCTCTATCATCAGAAGATGGTACAGCCATAACGACACCAGTACCATAACCTGCTAATACATAGTCAGCAATCCATAAAGGTACTTTCTCACCTGAAAGTGGATTGATAACGTAAGATCCTGTAAATACACCAGAAACAGTTTTAACATCAGATTGACGCTCTCTTTCAGATCTATTTTTTGCAGTCTCTACATATTCCTCAACAGCAGCTTTTTGTTCAGCTGTAGTTAATTCTGGGATTAATTCATGCTCAGGAGCAAGAACAACATAAGTAACACCAAAAGTAGTGTCAACTCTAGTAGTAAATGCAGTTAATGTAATATCACTATCTGCTACTTTAAAATCGATTTCACAGCCAATAGATTTACCAATCCAGTTACGTTGCATTTCTTTTAAAGCATCAGACCAGTTTAAGCCTTCTAAATTGTTCAATAGACGATCTGCATATGCAGTAATACGCATCATCCATTGTTTCATTTTTTTACGCTCAACTGGGTGCCCACCACGCTCAGAAACACCGTCTTTAACTTCGTCATTTGCAAGTACAGTACCCAAAGCTGGACACCAGTTTACCATTGCTTCAGACAAGAAAGTTAAACGGTATTGTAATAAGATTTGAGATTGCTCTAATTCAGAGAAACCTTTCCATTCTTCAGCAGTGAATTGTATTGCATCATCATCACATTCAGCATTGATTCCTGCAGAACCGTTGGATTCAAAATGAGCAACTAATTCAGAAATATCTTTTGCTTTGTCAGCATCTTTATCATACCAAGCATTGAATAATTGTTGGAAAATCCATTGTGTCCAACGGTAATATTCAGGAGATGATGTCTGAACTTCACGGTTCCAGTCAAAGCTGAATCCGATTTTATTCATCTGACCTTTGAAAGTACTGATATTTGCCTCAGTAGTAATTGCAGGGTGTTGCCCTGTTTCAATGGCATATTGCTCAGCAGGAAGACCAAAAGAGTCAAAGCCCATTGGGTGAAGTACATTGAATCCTTTTAATCGTTTGAAACGAGAAACGATATCTGATGCAATATATCCCATAGGGTGACCTACATGAAGGCCAGCTCCCGAAGGATAAGGGAACATATCCAATGCATAAAACTTAGGCTTATTTGTATCAACATCTGTTTTGTAGATGTTGTTATCTTGCCAATACTTTTGCCACTTAGGCTCAAATGAATTATGGTTAAATTCAGACATACTTTATATTGTATTCTAAAAATGTAAATGCTTTATTGTTTTGATTTCACAGGAATTCCTATAAAAAATCAAGCAAAGATATAAATATTTACCTTTTGTTTGATGTCTGAATGAGGGGAATATCAGTTTTTCAAAAAAGAAAAAAATAAACGTTAACTACAATACTTCTTTAACAGTAAATTTTCTACCATTAAAGGTCACTTCATCATTCTGAGATTTACCGACAAATAATTTTCCAATAGGGGATTGAGTAGAGATGACAAATACCAATTGGTTATCGAATGTAACTTGCCCTAAACTTATCGAAAGGTAATACATTCCTACATTAGTCACCACTAAACTGCCTGGTCCAATGGTCGTTTCATCATTCTCTTTTAATTCTTCAATGACGCGTAATAGTTGTAGATTTTGCGATAGTTGCTCACCCATTTTTTCTTTTTCTAAATGGGCCATCGCTCTAGCAGTATCATGTTTGTCTCCAGCTGTACTTCTTGTTTCTGCATTCGCAGAATTCTGAGCAGAATTCATTGCTTCTTCGGCAGATTTAATTTTCTGTACTACAATTTCCTTACAATGGTTTTTTAATCTTGTTTTGAAATCTTTGTTCATTTTATGTTTTGATGATAAGTACTGGAGAATGAATAATAGTTTACGATAATAATCATTTCTTCCTCAATTCTGTTGCAGTGATCCCAAATTTTTCAAGAATACTTTTTGATAAATGTCCTATGTCACTGAAACCATATTCATTAGCGATCTGTCCTAATGTCTTATTTGTATGTAGAATTTCTTCTTTGGCTTTAAGTATTCTTTGTTCTTTGTAGTACTTATAGATGGTAATATTAAAAAGGTCCTTAAAGATAGTAGTCAGTCGATTTTTATTGATACCATATTTTTTGGCTAACTCTTCTAATTTAGGTTTCTCCTTAAGGTTTTTCTCAATATTATCTTTAATCAAATAAGCACTTTCAATTTCGTTGTCCTGAAAAATGGAATTGACAAATGAATCTTCAGCGGAGTAAAAAATGCTTTTAATAATAATCGCAAGCTCATTAATTTTCCCAAAAATCCATTGTTTTTTATACTTGTCATGAATCAATTTTCTGGCACTATCAGAAAGTGATAATTTCCAATTGATCATATTTTCATTACCTGTATGATAGAAAAATGAATTGGTTCTGTCTACAATTTCTAAGATGTCATCTCCTAATCGCTTACGATTAAAGTGACAGACAACAGAGTTTTTAAGCGTATTTTCTTTATATGAGAGTCGAACACTTTCAGTTCCTTTGAGTAATACAAAACCATTAGGAATACCAAATTCGAATTTTACTTTTCCATTATCATATAAGACGTTGTTCTCAAAACAAATAATGGTGAAATCAAATTCTTTATCATTACTCAAGGTTACTGTATAGTCTTTTTTGTTGAAGTGTTTATGAGCAATGATTCTAATATTTTTGAAATGATCTAATATAACTGAAACACCATTGAAGTAATCATTATCAGCTTCTACTAGATAACCATCTTTGATTTTAGCACCGATGTTTTCAGCAAAGAATTCTATATAGGGTTTGTCTTTGGGTTTATTGTTAAATGAAAATCTACTCATAATTATCTATTCCAAATCAATATCGAATATATAGTGCAATAAAATAATGTAGTGTTTATGATAAAAGGTGAATTTTACTTATATAATATACTAAGAAATTATAGTTTTTGATAACAAAAAAAGGCGTACTCTCGTACGCCTCTTCGATTTATGTGAGTTGTTTATAACTATTCTTCAGTAGATACTATTTCTTCTGAAGATTCAATGTTGATATTGGAAAAAATATCTACTTGACCTCTTGTTAGGTCCTCTAGAGTTTCTCTTTCTCTAATTAAATGAGCTTCACCATTGTAGACCAATACTTCTGCAGGTCTAAAACGAGAGTTATAATTAGAAGCCATGCTGTAAGAGTAAGCACCAGCATTTTGGATAGATAAAATATCACCAACGCGGATCTCATTGATCTTTCTGTCGTATCCAAATGTATCTGTTTCACAGATGTAACCTACAACATCGTAGACTCTGTTTGGTCCTTGAGGATTAGATACATTAATGATGTGATGGTACGCATCATACATCATTGGTCTGATTAAGTGATTTAGACCTGAATTAACTCCAGCAAATACAGCAGCAGGTGAGTGCTTTAATACATTCACTTTCGTCAGTAAATGACCAGATTCTGAAACTAGATATTTACCTGGCTCAAACCAAAGTTCCAAGTCTCTACCATAACTCTTACAAAATTCTTTGAAAGCAGCAGACATCTTTTTACCAAGTTCAGGAATGTTTGTAACAATATCCTCCTCTTTGTAAGCTACTTTAAATCCAGATCCTAAATCAATAAATTGAAGATTAGGGAAATCCTTAGCGCAATCAAACATAACGTTGGCAGCCATAAGGAATACTTCTGAATCTAAGATATCCGAACCCGAGTGCATATGTAATCCCACCACATTAATATTGTGGCTTTCTACTACTTTCTTAACATGCGACATCTGGAAAATAGAAATACCAAATTTTGAACCGATATGTCCTACTTGAATTTTAGCATTTCCACCAGCTGTAATATGCGGATTAATACGAATAGCACAAGGTACTGTACCTTCATAAACATCACCAAAATGCTCTAAAACAGCAATATTGTCTATATTGATAACAACACCTAAAGAAACAGCCTCTTGAATTTCATCAAAAGAAACTGAGTTAGGAGTGAATAGAATTCTTTCCTTAGGGAATCCTGCCTTAAGACCTAATAATACTTCTTGAATTGAAACACAGTCAAGGTCAACTTTATGTGCTTTCATCAATTTCAAGATACTAAGATTTGAAAGGGATTTCATCGCATATTTAATGCGAAGATTTACACCACTAAATGAATTTCTTAGTGTATTAATTTGCGAAACAATTTTATCAGCGTCATAAACATATAACGGTGTTTGAAATTGATTTGCTATATCTTCAACAGGTAAACCTTGAATTGTATATTCTGAATTATTTAATTCCATTTTCGGGAAGAATTATTTTTTGATAACTTCTTGATGAAACAAAAGTAGAGAGATTTTTGTACTACACCATATAATTTGATTTAATTGACAAAAATAACAACAACTGTTTTAAATGAAACATACTGTTATTTATCTAGTAAATCTCATGATAATTAATAAGAATATGAAATCTAAATTACTCCCATTATTTACCAGTCTTTTATTAGTGCTAAATACTATTCATGTGATTGCTCAAGACAATTGGATGATGCTAAAACAAATCCATAAAAATGAGAATGTTGTCATTTCTCCATATAGTGTAAATTCAGCTTTAGGTATGCTTTCAATGGTTACTAGTGATGAAACACAGCAAGAAATATTGAATTACTTGGAAGTGAAAGATGAGAAACAACTCAAGAAAAAAGTAGAAGCAAAGCATCAACTCTTCACTACAAAGCAAAATGTTGACCTTAGTATTGCAAATGGAATTTGGTACGATAAGCAGTATAAATTAATTCCTACCACCAAAAAAGATTTGATTTCTACGTTTGGTGCCGAAATAAAAGGTGTGAACTTTTATCAATCTGAAAAAGTAAAAACACAGATAAATGATTGGGTGGATAAAAAAACAGAAGGGGAAATTGATCAAATCATTTCGGAAGTAACAAAAGATGACCATATGATTTTAGTGAATACGGTTTTCTTCGACGCAGAATGGTCTCAGAATTTTGATGAAAAGGCAACAAGAAAAGGAGATTTTAAGTTAACGAATGGAGAAGTAAAACAAATTGATTTCCTAACTGATAATGCAAGATTTACTAAGAATTATAGTGACGATAATATTAAAGTATTATCCTTGATATATAAAGAAGCGGAATTTGAATTGGTTTTATTAATGCCAACTCAAGGAAAACTAGAAGAATTTCTGGATGGTTTGAATGAGCAAAAGGTATTAGACTATCAATCAAGAATGAAACCCTCTGAAGTTTTCTTTAAAATGCCCAAAACAGAAATAACCTTTGAAAAAGATCTTATCGCCAACTTAAAGAGCAGCGGTATCGAAAGAGCATTTTTTTCAGGTCAGGCCCAGTTTGGTAACTTCTCAAAAAGTGCTGCCAAAGACTTATACGTATCACAAGTAATGCACAAGACGGTAGTTACCTTTTCAGAATCGGGGACCAAAGCAGCAGCAGCGACAGCAATAAGTGTCTCTCGAAGCGCATTAAACCCAAAGAAGAAAGAATTCTATTTTAATCAACCTTTTATATTTCTGATTCAAGAAGTAAAAACAAAAGAAGTTCTTTTTATGGGTACTGTGGAAACACCATAAAAAAAGAGCTATCGTTAATTCGATAGCTCTTTTTTTAATTCAAACAAAGGTTTTCGTATTTCTCTTCGATTGGAATTCCTATTGCTTTTGCTTTTTGAAAGACATTACAAGCTTTGTATTTATCTCCTTTCTTAAAAAGCAAAATTGCTTGTGTATAGAACAACTCACCTTTGATAGTTGAGTAGCTCTCTTTAAAATCTTTAATCTGACTGAAATCATCAGCTTTTGCCAATGCGATATCAATTTGTAATAATGCACTGTTGATTTCTCCTAATTCAGCATAAGCATTCGCTTGTTTGTTGATGACTTCTATAAATTCTTTATGATTACCTTCCGCTTCATCGAAAGTCTTAATATATAAATCGTATTGTTTGATTGCCTCTACAGTTTTTCCATTTTGTTGATGGATATTACCCATTAATAAATAGGCCTGAGGATCTGGATTTGTATTATCACTGTTGATATGAGTAGCCGAAACCATATAAGCATTGGCATACTGCATGGCATCATCTTCTTTACTGATACCTCTAGATGTAAGTGATTTTGTATTCAAGCTTGCATTTTCAGAATATAACTGAGCCATTCTTAAATTGGCTTCTTGACTGCCCAAAGCTAGTGCTTTCTTATAGTGTTCCTCTGCTTTGTTGATATCACCGACCATCTGACATTTTCCATCTTTAAAAATATCACCTAAATAGAGTTCAGCTTCTGCACTATTTTGATTACCCGCTTTTTGTAGCCAGTTGATGGCTGCTGCTTGATCATTTTTATAGTAATACTTTCCAAGCATCAATTGAGCGTTCAAATCTCCTTGATTCGCCTTATAAGTGGCATACTCAAGGTCAGTAGCATCGATATATTGATCGATATTTAATGTTTTTAGTCGGGCAGATGCTGCTTCAACACCATGGTTCGCCGCTTTGATATACCAACGGACTGCTCTTTCTTCACTTTTCTGAACACCAACACCACCTTCATACATTGTACCTAGCAAGTATTCTGCGGAATCGGAGCCTACATAAGCCGCTTGTCTTCTCCATTTAAATGCAGCTGTTGTACTTTTCTTTAATGGAGGTGTTCCGCTTAAATATAAGTTGGCTAAAGTAAGCATTGCAGGCTGGTAATCTTGTAATGCTGAGCGTTGACACATTTCTAAAGCTTTAGACTTTTCTTCTTCGTTTTTACTTAATAGTAAATATAAAGTATATTGTGCCTCGGCATTATTTAAAGTAATCGCCTGATACTTCAGATAATTAATATCGTCTTCAGAAACAAAAGTTTTGATATCCATTGTTTCTAACATATCTGTTGCAGGCTTTACACCGTGATTGGAAGCATTTATAAGATAATGTATTGCTTTTCTTGAGTCTTTAATTCCTAAAAGACCATTTTTATAAAATAACGCCAATTCATAATCTGCTTCGGGGAAGTCTTTTTTAGAAGCTCTATTAAAATAGTCAAAGCTCTTTTTAAGGTCCTTGTCTACTTCTTTACCATTTTTATAAGCTAAACCTAATTGGTAGTCTGATTCAGCAGATCCGTTTTCTCCTAAGTATTTTTGATAATAAATATCTGACTTGTCGGGATAATCGGCTACTGGTAATTTTTTTAATGCTAGTTCTGATTTTTCTATTCCTCCATCTAAAGCTCGAAGGTAAAAGTAGATAGCTTCATTTTCGTCTTTAGTTACATTCTTGCCATCTTCATAAATAGTACCTAATTGATAGCTGGCTTCTGCGGCTCCACCTTTTGAAGCTATTTTTAAAAGTTTGATTGCATCACCATATTCATTTTTAGACATTTTGATATCCGCTAATGCTAATGAAGCTTCAAAATGACCTAATTGAGCTGCTTTTTCATAATATGAAGCCGCCTTTTTTAGGTTTACTTTTTCAATTTCTCCTTTTTGATAAGCTTGCCCTAACTGATACCAGCTTTCAGCATCATTATTATATTTTGCTTGTTTTTTTAACTGATCTATGCTTTGACCTAAAACGTTTGTTGTTCCAAAAACTAGCAGGGTGATTACCGATACGTAAATATATATATTCCTAATTCTCATTCGATTTGATCTCTTTGTTAGAGATGGGCTTATTATTCCTTACAACTATAACTATTGGACTATGGTTTTTCTTGTATACACATGCGTTTTTTTTTAGAAAAATCTCTTATTTTAAAAAGAATTACAGATTAATAAGAAATTGTACATGACTAAAACCATATTCAGGGTTGTGATATTTTTAGCTGCCGTTTGTTTTCTTATGCCTAAACCAGATGTTTTTGCACAAGATTCTCTTGGTACAGCGATGAAAAAAGGGAGGGTGCTTTTGTCATTATCATCTTCTACAGATGCGATCAACTATTATGATAACTCAATCAATTCTAAAGCAATTGGAGGGCAGACAGGGTTTGATTTAAAAACGGATGCACATTTTTTTCTAAGGGATAATTTTAGCCTTGGCGGTCGACTAGAATTGACAAGAGGAGAAACCCAAAACTATGTTTCCAATGAAGAAGAGACCTTCAAAGTAAGTATGGTTTTTAGAAGATATTTTTCAAAAGTCTCCAATGGTGGGTTATATCCAGAAGTAACTGTCACCTATGGCAGAAATATATTCAATACACAATTTTTACAACCACCTTCACCGATTAATCAAAGTTTCCAAGGGAATTTACTTGGTGGAGGTATTGGTGTTGGTTTTACATACTTAGTAAAACAGCATTTTGGAATAGATGTGGGTTTGTCTTATAGTTTTTACAGGGTTTTTGGAGAAACTGTAGATCATGTCATCGATACAACAACAAAAGATGCATTTACAGAAATCAATGTGTCGTTCCGAGTTGGCTTTGTTATTTTACTTCATAAAAACACAATAGAATAATCATGAGTAGATTTATTATTTATGTAATAGGCTTGTGTTTTTGTATGACTTTTTTCGAAGTAAAAGCACAGGAAAATAAAGAAGAAAAGTTTTTAATAGAAACAGATACTTTGAACTTGACAAAATCAACTCAAATTATCGGTTTACCTATCATTTTTTATACACCAGAAACTAGCTTTGGGGCAGGTGGAGGTGTTCAGTTCTTTTATTTGAATAAGATCAATAAGTTTAACCTAAGACAAAGTTCTATGATGGTAGATGCCATTTATACAGCTAAGCAACAGTTGATCATTGATGTGAATCCAAAGCTATTCTTCAAGGAAGGGAATTATTATTTTGATGCTGCTTTTAAATATAAAATTTTCCCCAACTCTTTTTGGGGCGTTGGTCCTGATGCATCAGAAGATAACCTTGAAAAATATAATATGAAGACGGTGAGTTTACGGGCTGACATATTGAAAAGATTGCCTTCTTCCAATTTTAATTTTGGTGTACAATACCGATTCCAGAAAGATACTTTTTTGGAGAAAGAAGAAGGAGGGATGATGGACGCAGACACTATTCCAGGTAGTGATGGTGCACTGATTAGTGGTTTAGGTTTTGTCTTTAATTATGATGACAGAGACAATATTTTTTCTCCTGATAAAGGCAGCTACTTTCAAGTAAATACATGGTTTGCAAGTCTTGTTTTAGGAAGTAATACTTCTTTCAATAAATACATTATTGATTTAAGAAAGTACTTCTTTTTATCATCAAAAATGACCATTGCAGGTAGAGTTTATGTGGAGAATACTTATGGTGAAGTTCCTTTCCAACATATGGCATGGCTAGGCGGTGGAGATAGAATGAGAGGGTATTTTAGAGGTAGGTATATGGATAGTCAACTGTATACGGTACAAGGGGAAATGCGTTATAAATTTCATCCAAGGTGGAGAGTTAATGTTTTTGGTGCAATAGGGGAAGTAGGTCCGTCTTTTATAGATTTATTCAAAGGATTAAAAGTATCGGGTGGTGCAGGTTTAAGGTATAAATTTCTAAAAAGTAATGATACCCTCCTTCGCCTAGATCTTGGTATTAATAGAGAAGGAGGGACTGGAGTTTATTTTGGTGTTAACGAAGCGTTTTAATCATAAAGATATTCGAATGCACTTCTGTATGCTCCAATTTCATTGACATAATCAAACATTTTAGAGAAGAACTTATTTCTTGTGATAGTCCCAGAATCACCAATCATTACTAATTTCTTTTTAGCTCTTGTCATGGCAACGTTCATTCTTCTAGTATTAGATAGAAAGCCGATTTCTCCAGCATCATTAGAGCGAACTAAACTGATATAAATGATATCTCTTTCTTGGCCTTGAAAAGAATCTACGGTATTAATGGATATTTTCTCCATGACTTCTTTTGGAATAGATGAAGATTTGAACAGCCATTTCAGTCGTTTAACCTGTGCTGAATATGGGGCAATAATACCAATAGATGATACTTGGTTGATTTCATTACCAAGTTCAACAAGATAATGTTCAAAATGCTTTAAAAGTAAAGCTGCTTCTTCCTTATTGTAGGTACTCAAAGATTCCTTTTCGACCTCTTCTTGATAGCCAGTTCCTGCTGTATCGATAAATTCCACAGGGAAATCATCATTGAAAATTTTCCATTCTTTGACTACATCGTTGGCAATAAGTTCATCATTATAAAAGTGTTGTGAGGAGAAATTCATAATGAGTTCATTCATCCTATATTGCTCTTTTAACATCACATCAACATCTTTATTTTGAATGATATGTTCGAAAAGGGTAATGTCCATACCTTTACGAGCTGCATCCATAGATTTTATCGTTGGTGGAAGTTGTTGGTGGTCTCCTGCAAGAATCACTCGATCCGCTTTTAAAATAGGGATCCATGTAGCAGCTTCTAGCGCTTGAGCAGCTTCATCTATATATACTGTTTCAAATCTTCTACCTCTTAATAATTGAGTTGTTGATCCTACTAAAGTACAAGTGATCACTTGAGCTTTTTCAAGGATGTCCTTTGAAATATATTCTGACAAACCTCTTATTTCTTTTCTTAACTGATTGGCTTCAACATACAACTTTTTCCTTTCCCTTTTTTGGTCAGGTCCAAAGTTCCTTTTGAACTTTTTAGCTGCATCTCTCAACATCACTTCTTGTTGTTTGATCGCTTTCAGTTCTTTATATCTCATATGTTTTGTAGCCTTGAAATCAATCGTCTGGTGAACGATACTTTCATCAACTCTGGCAGGGTGACCTAAACGTAAAACATTGATTCCCTCTTCGGCCATCTTTTCTGTTAGTAAATCCACCGCAGCATTACTAGGTGCACAAACTAATATTTGAGAAGTAGTCTTAAGGTTTTGTTTTACACATTCAACTAGAGTCGTAGTTTTACCGGTGCCGGGAGGGCCATGGATAATCGCAACTTCTTCTGAGGAAATGACCTTCATTAAGGCTTCATTCTGACTACTGTTTAATCTTGGTACCTCAAATTCATGTATCTTTTTAAAATTTGCTTGTTTTTCACCCAACAGAATCTCTTTCATTTTATTTAGTTGAGGGTCTTCCGAAGTCAGGCATATATTTAACGCTCTATCCATTTCTTTGTAGGACGATTCATCAAATAATAATTGTACTCCTAGCTTCCCATCATGAATCCATTCTGGTTCGTCATCATCATTGAGTGTGATGGTCATTTCACCATCACGTACATAATTGACAACCGCTTTAGTATTGGTCTTAGCTTCTTCATTGGAACCTGCTTCAGAAAATAAACTCACACTTTTGCCGGTAGAAAAACTGTGTGATTGATTCTGCTGTTGTTCTCTTGAAAGTTTAATGATAATTCGATCACTATTATCGTAGGTAAGTCTGTCTAATTGTACCGGATACCAACATATTCCTTTTTTCTTTCTTTCCTCCAGTGAGGTGTCACTCATAAGAAGTTTGTATTGATGTAGGTCTTCTTTACGCTCTATATCAAGTAGTTCTATAAGAAGTTTGAAATGTTCTTTGATATCCATTTTGATTGGTTTAATGAAATTTTAATAAAAATACACTTTTTTTAAGAGTAGGGTGCAACCAATTCCTCAAAGTACTGTCTTTAGTTTAGAATTTCAATTTTAAAAAAGTGCAGTACGAAAATGAACACTAACGTTCGGTGCCGATACATAATTTTTGAAATTTTAAAAAAATCATTCGATTTCGAGTGAATATTTGTGAAATTTAAAATGGAAACCTATAATTGGAATGTAAATCAAAATATAACTAGGTGAAGCTAGTGTCAAATTAATTATAAGCCATCAAATAAGTGGTGAACTAAATATACCTTTCAATTTAATTATTAGTGTCAAATTCTATTCATCTATGAGAACTTCAACTACTCTATTAGGAGCATTATTGTTATTACTAATGTCTTCATTTTCCTTCGCGGAAAATAATTCGGAACCAATGGCCAAAGGTTCTATTATCGGAAAAGTTATTGATCAAGAGACTAATCAAGCGGTAAGTTACGCTTCTGTAGCATTGCTTGATCCAAACAAAAAAAGTGTCACTGGTGCACTGACAGGAGAAGACGGAAGTTTTCAATTAGAAAAAATACCAATGGGTAAATTTACACTTGTCGTACAGTTTATAGGATATGAAACTTACGGTAAAGAAGTGGAAATTACTCAAAAAAATAACAAGATTAATGTAGGAGAACTATACCTTAAAAGCTCAGTGGAACAACTAGAAGAAGTTGAGGTAAGAGGCCAGAAGCAACTTATTGAAAATCATATTGATAAAAAAGTGATTAATGTAAGTGAAGCAATGATTGCCGAAGGTAATTCTACTTCAGAGATTTTAAATACTTTACCAGAAGTAAATGTTGGGGCTGATGGAACGATCTCATTAAGAGGTGATTCTAATGTTCGAGTTTTATTAGATGGTAAACCGTCTCAGATGGATATCAATCAGATCTTACAGTCATTACCTGCTGATGCCGTTGAGAAAATTGAAGTAATTACAAACCCATCATCAAAGTATGATCCTGATGGTCTATCAGGAATTATAAATGTGATTACAAAAAAAGATGCTCTAAAAGGTTTTAATGGAAACATGAACTTAAACGCAGGATCTAACAATAAGTACTCTGGCTTTTTAGGACTTAATTATAGAGTATCAAAGTTTAACTTTTTTGCCCAAACTTATATGAGTAGTAATCAATGGGATAACACTCGCGATCTAGAAAGATCATATACAGATGAGTCTGTAAACGATCTAATTCAATCAGAAAAAATCAGTGATGATAATGGTTTTAGAATGTTTAAGGCTGGTTTTGACGTATTCTGGGATTCAACAAATACATCTACCATTTCATTTGAAAGATGGAGATGGGAAGGTGATACTAGATCAGACTTTACCAACCAATATTATGATGCTACTGGTAATTTACAAAGCACAGAGTATCAGCAAGGTATTAATTACAACTTAGCTAAAGGTTATAACTTAAACTATAATCACAGAAAAGACTTTAAGAAAGGGCACTTAGAATTAGATTTATTCGCCAATCTTGGAGATGCAGATTTCTCCCCAAAGAATGCTCAAAAAATTGGAAATGGTGAGTGGCAACAGCTTAATTCTAATTCAAATACTGCAGATTGGATTTATACATCATTACAAGCAGATTATGATCGTCCATTAGGAGATAAGTCATCTATGGAATTAGGTTATAAAGGTCAATTGACAGATGCAGGAATGGACGTAGAAAATGTAAACTTTGTTTCTGATGATACATTGTCGTACAAATACCCTTACAATGAGCAGATTCATGCTGTTTATGGATCATATTCTATCAAATTAGGGAATACAAGAATTAAAGCAGGTTTAAGAGGTGAGATTGCTAGAACGGAAGGTCAAGTAAATGGTTTGGTTTCTTCGGATACTTCTTTCTTGATTGATTACCAAAGCCTTTTCCCATCTGTACATATCCAACAGAAAGTAGGTGAAAATAGTACTTTTGGTTTGAGCTACTCAAGAAGAATTAAGCGACCTGATGTGATGCAATTATTACCTGCAGAAATGTCATCCAACCCTAAAAACGTAATGGTTGGTAACCCTGGTCTTCAACCGTCATACACGAACTCAATGGAGTTGTCTTATGGTTTAATGGGTAAAGGAGCTTTAAGCTTTAACTCTGCACTATACATGAGACACAGTACTGATATCATTAGAGAAGTGGTTAATTATGATGCAGATAGAGATGTAACGATTATGACTTTCCAAAATATTGGAGAATCAATGACAGGTGGTATGTCGCTTTCATCAAACTATAATATGTTAGAATGGTGGGAATGGAACGGTTCAGTTGATTTTTATTACTTAGATATCAAAGATGATAATGAAGAATTGACTATTCCTACAGATGGAACACCTATAAACTGGTCAGCAAAATTAAGTACTAAGGTGACGCCATTACAATCGCTAACAATTCAATTGATGGGTAGATATACAGCAAAAAGATATGATGCTCAAAGAATTACAGATCCAACATATTCAATGGATTTGGCGATCAAGAAATCAATATTAAACAATAAAGGTTCAGTCAACTTTAAGATCAATAACTTATTGTACAGTGGAGAACAAAGAAATGTTTATGGAGATGGCTTTGTTGAGTTAGCCGACTTCAGACAAGAAAGTCCAGTATATAGAGTGTCGTTTTCATATGCTTTTGGTGGTCAATTCCAAGGTCGTCAAAACAGAAAATTACAGTCTAGTGGTGGTGGACTATAAGATTTCATAGACTGAATAGAAAATGGGGTAGTGGATTTTCTGCTATTCCATTTCTAATGTAAAAGGGATTGATTATTTACGTAATCAATCCCTTTTTTTATTTCAACTTAGTCCATCCACCAGCATTGTAGATTTCCTTTACACCTGCTTTTTTTATTTGAGCCATTGCCATTGATGCTCTCATTCCTGATTTACAGCATACAATTAATGGTTCTTGTAGCTTTAATACTTCAGGCATTCTTTTAGGAATTTGATCAACCGGGATGTTTACAGATCCCGAAATGTGCCCACTAGCAAACTCACCTTCTGATCTAACATCAAGTATTTTGGCACCATTTGCTACTAATTCCTTATAATTTACCTTTGGTCCTAAGCCAAATAATTTTCTTAAAAATTCCATGTGTCTATGTTTTATTTTAAGTAAAATTACTAATCAGTGAGACAATGCTATGTGACAAATGTTACGTTAGTGTCACTTTATTTCTGCCAAGCTTCACTTTCCCAATTTTTTCTAATTGTTTTAGAAGTCTTGAAATAACCTCTCTGGAAGTATTTAAGTTCAATGCTATTTCTGAATGTGAGATATGTAAAACTTCAGTATTCTTAATGCCTTGTAATTTTTGAAGGTAGTTCAATAACCTTTCATCCATTTTTTTAAAAGCAAGTTCATCAATGGCTTTGAGTAAACCATCGAAACGAACTTTATAAGCATGCATCACAAAATCTCTCCATTCGGGAAAGCGTAACATCCAATCATCAATTTTCTTAAGAGGAACCTTATATACCAAGGCATCTTCTTCTGCAGAAACTCTAACAGCACTCTCTTGATACATCATAGAAATGGTACAAGTTTCACCATACTCCAAATAATAGAGGAATATTTCATTTCCTTCCTCGTCCTCTCTTGTTACTTTAAGAACTCCTTTGGTGACAATAGGAACAAAGTTCATTTCTTCATTTAAATCGATAAGAAATTCACCTTCTTTTATTTCAACCAATTCACCAGTTTCAAGAAATTCTTTTTGTATTGGATGATCTGGAGTAGTATTAGGGAAGCTAACTTGTATAAATTGCTTTAGGATAGGATTCATAACTTAGTAAACATATGATGATTATTTCATATGACAAATATAGAAGAACTATTTCTAATAGTTTAAGTATATAAATCTTCTTTAACATGTTTTCTTGTGGCCCAACTCCATACTAAGCGAGCATCACCAGTAGAAAACTTATTTTCTCTATCCAGCTCTGATTGATTTTCAAATTCAGGTCCGAACTCTTCGTCCATGGTGATCATTCCAAAATCTCTATCTTTAATATTAGATAGGATAGCACCTACTTTTTGAACTGCTTCTTGACCAATAACCAACCAAGGATTAGATCTTCCCAATAAGTTTGTGACTTGTCCATATGCTTCATCACCAAGTGCATTTTCTACATCGGTTAAAAGCTTACCGGCATTTCTAATATTATCTCTTGAGTGTCTTAAGAATACTCTCACCTTAAGCCTTCTATTTCTAGGCATATCTCTATCCAAAACGAAAAGACCATTGGCTCCAATAGCGTTTTGAGGTTCAAAATATACTTTGTTTTCAGCATTTGGTTTAAGTTCAATTAGACCATGGTTCTCATTGGGAATAGTAGTCATGATCCATTTATCTTTTTCCGTAGGATGTTCAGCCATCACTACGAAGTATAATTTCCATCTTTTCTTTGAACGAAGAATTTCTAGTTCTTCAAATTCTAATAAAATCTCTTCTTTCATGTTTTAGTTTATTAATGAGAGTACAGTTTATATTTTGATGAAGTTACAAAATTTGTTGCTGATTTAAGCGGGTTATTCCGTATCTTTTCGGCTGTATTTAAAAACCTGTTTATAATGACAAAGGACGAACTAATAAATCACTTAAATATGATGCCTCACCCTGAAGGAGGTTATTATGTTGAGACTTACCGATCACATAAGATCGGAATGATAAATAAAAATAATATAGAGAGAAACGCTTCTACTGCGATTTACTTCTTAATGGGCGATAACGATTTTTCTACTTTTCATAAATTGAAATTTACTGAGATTTGGCACCATTACGATGGAAATCCAGTTGAAATCGTTGAAATTACTCCGACAGGAGAATTGAAAAGATCAATTGTTGGAAAAGACTTCTTAAAAGGTGAAACACCTCAACATGTTATTACAGGTGGGAATTGGTTTGCAGCGAGAACAATTGAATCAGAGGGTTCTGATTATGTATTAGTAGGTTGTACTGTCGCACCAGGTTTTGAATTTGAAGATTTCGAAATTGCAGATGTAAATAAACTGGCAGAAGATTATCCTGACCATAAGGAGATCATTATGGAGTTTAAGAAATAATAAAAAATCCCAATCTTTTAAGGTTGGGATTTTTTATTTTAAATGAGGAAGAGTGATTTCAAGCCTTTGTTTATTATTCTTTAGAACGTTTACCTGATACTTTCCTTTTAGCTTTTCTACAATTTCTGATGTAATAAAAATACCTCTAGAATAATCATCATGAGCAAAATTGAGAGAATGAGATTTGTCAAACCCATTATTACTAGCGGTAGGATTACGAGGAGAAACATTATCAATAAATGCGAGGTATACTCCATTATCGGTCTTCTTGATCTCAATAAGAAGCTTTATCTCTATATCTCTTGAAACTAATTGAAGAATTGTTGTACAGATATTTTTAAATAATAAGTCAATTCTATTCTTATCAGATTGATAAACTTCTTTTTTTAATCCATTGGCTACGGTTACATTAATATTGTAGCCGGAGTTTTCTACGAAATTATACAACCCATTAATGATAGTATCAAAATCGACTACTTCTATATTTAAATCACTTTGTTGATTATAATAATAGGCTAAGATTTTCTGCAAGTGCATATCCTGAGTCCATACAGTATCTTCCATCAATCGAAGCATATTCTTGTGGTCTTTGATGTCAGCTTTCATCAACTGAATAATACCTTGGATTGTGGTCAATGGACCTCTTAAATCATGTGCAGCTCTATAAATAAAGTGATCTAGTTTTTCTTCAATTTTCTTTTGGTCAGAAATATTTAAGAATACAGCATTCAACCCAATTACTTTGTTATCCTCAATAATAGGAGAGAGGAACAACTCAACTGCTTTCCATTCAGAATCATATTGGATTTGAAAAGAGGTGTGTGAGGTTTGCTGTTTATTTAAAGTATCTTGTAAAAACTTAGTGATTTCTTTGCCTGCTTCCGTTTTGATGATGTTGTGGATTGATTTCCCAACATGAGAGGGAGCAAGAAACTTAGAAGGTTGCTTACTACTTCCAGATCCAATCCAAGTAAGCTTGAAGTTTACATCAAATTGACAAAGTTTAATTCTTGAATTATCTAAGATAGCACCATAACGTTGCTCATTGTTCTTTAGTTTTTCTTGAACCTGTGTAAGCGTGGTTAAATCTTTTACAAAACAAACAATATATGGAGTGTCATCCTCAGATGACACAATAGATGCCGTAATTTGAACAGGAAGTAGATTTCCTGACTTTGTTTGCATCACTGTTTCTATAATAAGGTGTTTTTCTCTTCTTAATTGGGAGAAAATTTCACTAGCATGTCCTTGTAAATGATAAGGAATAAACTTGTGGAAAGTAAATGTGTTATTTTCATTTTCAGTATAACCTGTAATTTTTGAAAATGCAGGGTTTGAATAAATGACTTTTTTGTCGAAAGGGTCTACCCAAACAATGCCGTCTACAGAGTGGAAATAAGTATCCCTAAATCGTTTCGCTTCTAATTCGTTTTTGATATTCTTTAGAACGAAAATGGCATTCACATATACTTGATCTAAAAAGAAAGGAATAAGTTTTACTTCATAGATATTTGCTCTTGAATTTTGTGAGATCGTAAATTCAAATTCTGTGATATCTTGATGTTCTATACTTTCTTGAATTTTCTGTTTGAATACAATTTGGTTCTTTGGTGATAAACCAACGGCAATAGACCTCCCTTCTTCAAAAGTGTGTAAACCTTTCAAGAAATCTTTCGAAATAAACTTCACGTTACCTTTTTCACTGATGACTAAGTAATGTTCAGGAGAATTTTGAGAGTGAGAGTTAGATAAATGCCTATTTTGTAAGAAAGCTTGCATGCAAATGCTGGGTTCTATTTTATCGTTTCAAACAGTTAGATTTACATAAATATACATATAAATGTTAAAATACTCAATTGATTCACTGATTGTTAACAATTTAATGATCCAAAAGGTAACATTTCTATGATTTTATTACATAAATAATAAATTCCTTCATCTTTTAATCATTTTTTTGGCTGATGTGTTGCCAACAATACCCTGAGGGGTCGTTAGTTTTTCTTTTACATCTATTTCCTGATTTAGTGTTTCCTCGACATACATGATCATTTACATCTAAAGCTTGTTTTTTATTAGACTTAACTTGCTGTTTCTTAGCATAGAATTCCCAATCGGATAAGTTCACATTACTTTCAAAGCTTTCCTGTATTGATAAGGAGATACCAGAAAAGAAATTCATTTGAGTCAGATTTTCTATTGAATCTACTGAAACGATATAATGTGATAAAGGATATTCTCCTTTTTTATTGGGTAATAGAAATGCTATTGCTGAATAGGTATTATTTAAAGTGTCAGCATATAATGCGATTTTATAATAATAGTTGGGGACACTAATCTCATTAGGACCAATAGTTTTTAAATTATCTTCCAAAACGGGTCCTGTAATTATATATAGATTTTGTTTATCGTATGTCCAATAACGGATTTGTTCCTCTAAGTTTTTCCATATGCCTCTATTAAACTCTGCTTCCTGAGGGCTCATGTTAGACAGGTAAAAGCTCTCGCTCATGGCCTGTTCGCTAAATGACATATCAGCAGCAGGAGCGAGGTGCCCTCTGTCATATCCCGTACCTTTATAATCAACTAGTTCAGCAGATTTAGTAGACACAGTGTTATCTGCTCTGAAATTATTTTTTCGATCTGCAACTTTATATAATTCTTCTTTTGTCAGTTCATAAGCTACCCAGGCTGACTGTTCATGTAATTCGTTATATCCAATAGTGTAAAAAGTATGTTCTATTATCTCGATTGTGTTATCATTTATATTCTGGGGAAGCCAGTGTTCAGGGAAGTTATCTTTATTTTGACCACTTGCGTAGAAAATAAATAATATAATGAGTTGAGGGGTTAGAAAAATAACTTTTGAAATCATATTAGTTTAGATTATTCTTATTGTGAAAATGCTTTCTATTTGGATAAAGATGCTTATTAAATATAGAGGATAAGCGAAAGTAAATATGGATTTTTATCTTTAAAAAGTGCAATAATATCTTAAAATGAAAATGTTAATAAGTGTGTATTGAAAAAATATGATAAAATATTTTGATATTAAACTACTTTTTATTCACTTACGTTTCCAAATATATTTTAATTATCCAAAAAAGAGTCATGTTTGGTGTATCAGAATTGTGAAATTGAAAAAAGATAGATAAGTCTAATTTTACTATGACAACTGCACATTTGACTACCTTTTATTACGAAGTACTATTTAATATATGACATCAAATTTCAACCCATCCTCTATTGTAAAAGAAGAGTTAAAAACAGATTTAAAAAGCAATCTACTAAATAATGATATAGGAAAAAGAGTTATTGAAAAAGCTCACTTGACACAAGAATATTTAGCCATTGAAGAAGACTATATTCCATTATCTAGTAATACTAAGTTTGATTTTGTAGTTTATTCGACAAAACCGAATAGTCATCATATCATTGGGTTTTTAGTGATTACTGATAGACATTTTAAATCTAAAAAAGAAGAAATATTAGAGGCATTGTCCCTGTGCCATGAGTTATATTTGGTGATTGATCTTTCTAGAAGTAATCACTTATTTGATTTGTTGGAGGATGAAGATCTTTCACAGATTGGAGTAATTGGTCGAATGAGCAATCATAAAATGGCAATTAGCAAAGTCCCTGAAAAACACCTAATTAATTTAAACCCTCATATGGACTTATTTCAAAGAAAAAATGAGCGTTTAAATCAAGATAATTCAATTCATCAAAGATATATTTCGGGTTAATTGTTAACAAAACACTATTTAAGTTATTGAATCTTAAATATTTTAGAATGAATGTAAATATTCAAAGATTCAATAAAAAAATACCGTAATTAGTTACGAGGATGAACAAAGATGAAAAATCATTCAGCGATTCCTGTTAACCTAATTTTATGCCGTAATTTCTATTAAATAGAGATTACGGTTTCTTTTTTTATAAAAAAGTGATTCACTTTATAGTAAATCACTTCTTGTTTTTGATTAAGCAAACTGACTCTTTAATCGAAGTTGTGTCAACTTATTTTTTGTGTCCAATGCAAAATCATTATTTATGATCCAATCGTAATAATGAGGGTCTTTCTTTAATGTATCTACAACCGATTTTCCCTTGTATTTACCAAAGTTGAAAATGGCATCTCCTTCATTATTTAATACCATTCTACCTGCAAAATCAACAAGGTTTTTGGCAGTAAGGTCATGAAGTGCGTTCATATCATTTTTTACAGGTTCGTACTCGGCACCATTCTTATCTTTAATGGTTACACCTTCGTAGTGTTTTACCTGTGCATCAATTACGTCTAATGTAGCGATGGTATCTGCTTCTGCTGAGTGTGCATCTTCTAATTCTCTACCACAGTAGAATTTTAATGCTGCACTTAGTGTTCTAGGCTCCATCATAAAGAAGATTTTTTGAGCATCTACAATTTTACGTTGGCTGAAGTCAAAATCTATACCTGCTCTTAAGAACTCTTCAGTGATTACGGGTAAATCAAAACGCAATACATTGTATCCACCGATATCACAACCTTTCATAAAAGCAGCTACTTCCTTGGCAATTTGTTTAAAAGTAGGCTTGTCTTTTATATCTTCATCATAGATACCATGCACTTTACTAGAAGCACTTGGAATGTGCATTTCTGGGTTAACACGGTATGTTTTTATAGTTCGTTCACCACTGACGTCTGCTTTAACCATTGAGATTTCAATAATTCTATCTTTAGTGACATTTGTTCCTGTTGTCTCTAAATCAAACACAACCAATGGGTTACGTAATTTTAAATTCATATTAGGTGGATTTCTAAATGTTTTTATAATTTAAGAGTTTCCTAACCATACTTTCCTTAGTTGTTTTTGTTCAGGTGTACAATCAGGGTTCTTTTCAAATATATTTTCTTCGATATTCTGAATAATCACAGTTCTAGCTTTCAATTTAACAATTTTCCCGTTTCTACGAACAGTAATTTTCACTTTTGGAAATTTTTCAGGATGATTAATAAAATCATCCATAATATCACTAATATTTTCTAGAGTGATATCAGTAGTATTGAATTGAAGTAAGACATCACCTTTTTGATAACCGATGTTAGATCCAAACTCATCCATATCAGTAATGTCCTCAATAAATATTTCATCGTTATCATTGACTGATAATCCTATATTCCCAAATGTGGCTGTTTCTATAATCACTTCATCTTCGTATAAAATTCCTACCTGCTCAAACATCTTTGTAAGTGGAAGAGGGTTAGGAGCATCGACATATTTCTCTAAATATTCAACAGCTTCTGGAATTCCACTTATTTCTCCTATGATATCAAAAAGTTCATCGTCTTTAAAGGGTTTTGTAGAACCATATTTTTCGGAAAGGTCTAACATTAAATCTCTAAGGTCATATTGCCCATTAGTATGCGACATTAGAATAAAATCTAATCCCATTGCAAGTAGAGCTCCCTTTTCGTAAACATTGGCATACTGTGCACTGTGTTCTCCTAAGCACTTTTTACTTAGTTCCGTAAATGCCAATTCTCTATTATATAAATGAGAGGAAGTGACGATTTTTTCCAATATAGAGTTAAGGTAATTTTCCTGTGAAATAACCCCTTCTTTTACTAATGCTAAACCTGCAAAATATTCGGTAACCCCTTCGTATAACCACAAATGTTTAGACATTTCGGGTTGGTTATAGTCAAAATTGGCAATCTCTTCTGAATGAATACTCAGAGGAGTAAGTATATGGAAAAACTCGTGGGAAGCAATTTCTTGAATAATTGGGAGAAGCAGCTTTGCACTTTCCTCAGGTAAGAAATAGAATGAGCTGTTCCAATGTTCCAAAGCACCCAATGCTCCCGAATTAGACGGTTTGTCTGTTAAGTAGATAATAAAAGCATAATGATCTGTGGGTAGCTTTCCTTTAAGAAAATGCTCTTGAGCTTTTAGTACTTCTTTTAAACTTTCTGCTACCTGTTTTGCATTAAGTTTTTTATTTGGTGAATAGAGACCGATTGAAACTTGAGTATCTGCCACCTGAATTGTAGCGGTATCCGCTTCAGCATACATAATGGGATTATCTACTAATCGATGGTAGTTTTCTACCCAAAAAACATCTTGGACAGAATTAGAAACATCTCTTTTTAATGAGGTGGACCCGTAATATTTCTGCGACCGGTTGATGTTTATTTTAAATGGAGTATTAATAAGTCCATCGAAATACCCAAAAAAGCCATGGTTGTTTAAAACAAATACTTTGTCTTTTTCAATATTGGTGCCTGCAGGTTCAAAAACCTTATGAGGTAAAAGTGTATCCCAAGTGTCGTCTACCATGTAAGTGATCTTACGAAGTTGGCGGGCTGAAGATATTTTCCATTGATTTACATTGAGCTGTTCTACAGGTAAAAGGTTGTTATTTTGATCAAAAGCTTTGAATTGGCTAATAAAACGCCCAAAATCATATACTTTATATGTTCCCGGTACAATGGCAGGGAATTGAAATATTATTTCTTCTTTATCTAATGAATCAATCAAAAGAGAAACACTAATCTGATCATTATTTACAAGATTTAGGTTGATACTATAATCATAGTAAAACTTCTCATTGTTTTGTCCTTGAACAAAAGTGTTTGCAAAAAATATTAAAGAGGCCCATAAACAAAGGAAGCGTGTCACTTTCATGAATAATTTTAATTTTAGATCAATTTTTCAAAAGTACAAAATCCTAAGAATTTATAAGAACGAAATGATTAGTTAACATACGTTGGGGCAGATATTTTCAATTCAATAACATTCTCCGTACTTTTGTAGCCCTTGTGGATTTAGCAAGTAGTTAATATTCAATCAGTAATGAGAAAAGTTGCCTTCTATACGCTTGGTTGCAAGCTAAACTTCTCTGAAACGTCGACTATCGGACGTCAGTTTGAAGAAAAAGGATATAAAAAAGTAGAGTTTTCAGATACTCCAGATATATATATAATCAACACTTGTTCTGTAACAGACAATGCAGATAAAAAGTGTCAGAAGATTGTAAGAGAAGCAAAGAAAATTGCTCCTAACTCTTATGTAGCCATTATTGGTTGCTATGCTCAGTTGAAACCGAAAGAGATTTCAGAACTAGAGGGAGTCGACGCGGTATTGGGTGCGGCAGAGAAATTCCGTTTATTAGAATTGTTAGACGGTTTTGTAAAAACTGAAGAACCACAAGTATTAGCTACTGAAATTAAAGAGACTAAAGAATTTGTTTCTGGTTATTCAATGAATGACCGAACAAGAACATTCTTAAAAGTACAAGATGGATGTAATTATAAATGTTCGTTCTGTACTATACCTTTAGCAAGAGGAAAGTCTAGAAGTGCTACTATTGCTGATATTATCCAAAATGCTAAAGAAATTGCGGCAACAGATACTAAAGAAGTAGTACTGACGGGAGTAAATATCGGAGACTTTGGTATTATTGATGGAAGACGTCAAGAAAGACTAATCGACTTGTTAAAGGAGTTGGATAAAGTAGAAGGTATTGAACGTTTCCGTATTTCTTCTATTGAGCCTAACTTATTGGATGAAGAAATTATTGGATTCTGTTCTGAATCTGACAAGTTTGTTCCTCATTTCCATATTCCGTTGCAATCGGGTTCTGACAAGATGTTGGAATTAATGCGAAGACGTTATAGAACAGATTTATATAAATCTCGTATCACCGAAATTAAATCACAGATGCCAGACGCATGTATTGGTGTTGATGTGATCATTGGTTTCCCTGGTGAAACAGAAGAAGACTTCTTAGATACCTACAACTTCTTAAATGAATTAGATGTAGCCTATCTTCATGTCTTTACTTACTCTGAACGTCCAAATACTGATGCCGTTCATATGGGTGGTGTTGTACCAAAAGCAGAAAGAACAAAACGTTCTAAAATGTTGAGAATTCTTTCGGATAAAAAGAAAAGAGCATTTTATGAGTCTCAATTAGGTACGACAAGAACAGTTTTATTCGAACATGATATTGAGGAAGGTAAAATGTTTGGTTTTACAGAGAATTATGTTCGAGTAGAAGCGAAGTATGATCCAGCTTTAGTCAATGAGTTAAAACAAATTGACTTGGTAAAAGTGAACGATCAAAATATTGTAGAAATTAAAGAGCCTGAAATTGTTTACGAAAAGCACTAATTTCAAAATTTGTCCATAAAATAGGCACCTTTCGTATCGATGTGAAAGGTGCCTTATTTTTTATTGGTATTTTTTGTAATCTGTATATCCTTCTTTACCTCCACCGTAGAATGTTGCATGGTTAGCGTAATCTACAGGGGTTAATTCCCAATTATTTTTAAATCTCTCAACCAAGTCAGGATTTGTAATAAATGGTTGTCCAAATGCAACCAAATCGACAAGGTCAGTATCTAAGAGTTCTTGAGCTTTGATTTGAGTTAATTTACCTGCTACCATAATTGGATATTGATAAATTGAACGTACTTTCTTTCGGTATTCATCCGTTACTTCTTTGAAATTTGAGATGTTTTCAGAAAAATGTAAGTATGCAAGTCCTAAGTCATTTAATTTTTCAACAAGCTTCAGGCTTAATGGAATCAATTCTTGATCATGTTCAGCGGCACCTTCAGCGACAAAAGGAGAAAGTCTAATGGCTGTTTTATCTGATCCAATTGCTTTTGCTACAGCTTTTACTGTTTCTAAAACCATTCTCATCCTATTTTCAGTAGATCCTCCATATTCATCTATTCTTGTATTTGAATAAGATCTTAAAAATGAGTCCAAAAGGTAGCCATGAGCTCCATGAAGCTCCACACCATCAAAACCAGCTTCAATGGCATTTTTTGCAGCTTGTACAAAGTCTTTTTGAGTGTTTTTGATATCCTCGATTGTCATTTCTCTTGGTACATCAGTTTCTATCATTCCATATTCACCATTACCAAGTGGTCCCCAAACTTTGTCAGCTTCCTTAATTCCTGAAGGGCCAATGGGTTGTTCACCTGCAATAGAGTGATGTGACCTTCTACCTACATGCCATAGCTGAATAAAAATTTTCCCGCCTTTTCTGTGAACTTCTTCAGTAACAGCTTTCCATCCTTTAATTTGCTCTTTTGCATAAATTCCTGGAGTAAATGAGTAACCTCTGCCAATTTTTGATATTGGGCTGCCTTCAGTAATAATTAAACCTGCAGATGCTCTTTGGCCATAATATTCAACAGCCAAAGGAGTAATAATATCTTCTCCAACTGATCTTGAACGAGTCATTGGAGCCATAACGATTCTATTTGTTAATGTGATATTTCCAATCTCAATAGGTGAGAATATTGAAGTATTCATGATTTTCTGATTAAATAATGTTTTGAGGAATAATTTATGACAAATGTCTGAACAATCTTGATAAGATTCGAGGAAGTAACGCACAGAATTAATGTGATATAGATCACACATGACTTTACTTCGTAAAACGACTTAGTGTTTCTCTACTTACTCCTAAATAGGATGCTATATATTTTTTTGGAACTCTTTGAATGAGGTCAGGTAGTTTGATTATCAAATTGTTGTATCGTTCTTCTGTAGAATCTCTCATTAATCCCATAACTCTTTGTTGTAGAGAAATATATCCCTTTGTTGATTTAATTCTAAAGAAATTTGCTAATGCAGGAATCTTATTACACATCATTTCTCGGTCTTCTAATGACATAACTAAGAAATATGCTTCCTCAAGGCAGTCAATACTTAAAGTAGCTCTTTCTTTATTTTGATATGCTTGGAAATCACTTACCCAATATTCTTCCATTGCAAACTGTAAAATGTGTTCTTTGCCACTTTCTTCAGTAAAATAAGACTTAACTAAACCTTTAATGATCCAGAATTCATTTGGGACTAGGTCGCCTTCTTGAATAAGGAATTGATGCTTTTTGAGGTGCTTTAATCGGAAATGTGATTTAATGAAAGACCATTCATCTTCGGTAATATTTATCGTTTTTAGGATATGTTCTTTTAATTTTTGTAGGGCATGATTGAGTTCCATATTTAAAATTGTAATGTTCAATTAATAGGATCTGATTTTTTCAAATGTACTACCTTTTCACTTCACAAGTTTAATAACTTGCAACTCTAGAAAAATTAATAAGATGAACCTAATTTTAAAAACGTCAACAGATAAGAGTATTGTTATTATTCGATGGATGGTAGGCTTTGTTTTTCTTTCAGAAGGAATTCAGAAATTCTTGTATCCAACAACTAGAGGGGCAGGTAGGTTTCTAAAAATTGGATTACCTAATCCGGAGTTCTTAGGTGATTTTGTAGGGGCAGTAGAAATATTAGCAGGTGTACTTTTGATACTAGGTATTGTTTCAAGAATTGCCGCTTTAAATACCTTTATTATTATGTGTGTAGCTATCATTACTACTAAGATTCCTCAAGTATCAGAAAATGGGATATGGAGTGCACTTCATGCAAGTAGAACTGATTGGGCGATGTGGTGTGGCAGTCTATTTATACTGTTAAAGGGTAGTGGACCATTTTCTTTCGATTATTACTTTATGAAGAAAAAGTAGAAATTAGTAAAGTCTGATGAATTCTTATAAATGACAAATATAACTTTCGAGATATTTCAGAGTTATTAAATTAGTCAGACACCATTTTATTTTATATCAACATGAAAAGGATATTTTTTGCATCTATGATATTTCCTTTTTTGTTTTTCTGTGCATGCAGTAATAATCCTTCAGAGAGTACTCAGAATAAAGAAAACAAACCCGAGGTATCAACTACTATTATTTTAAATGAAGCTAATTTTGGCCAATTAATTCTTAAGAAGAATTCTACCATCCTGTCTGAAAAAAATCTTCAAAAATTGTTCAAAGGACACCCCGTTACGGAAAGTGTAGGTCACCAAGATGGACCTAATTTTACCTTATTCAAAGTAGGAGATGGACTGACCTTTTCTACAGAAAATGCCGAAACAAATATCATCAATAAAGTATATATCACTAATGAGGATTATACGGATGAATATGGTGTTCATGTTGGAGATAATTTCAATGATGTTTTAAGTAGAAGAACTGATCTTGAATTAAAAACAATACACTACCATATTTATTTAGTGGAACATACATCTCATGTTAAGTACGAGATGCAATTACAAAATTACAACGCACCTGATAAAGATGAGTATACCATGGAAGATCTTGAACAGTATAATGCTATTGTAGAAGCTATTATTTGGGAATAAATCAAACGAAAAGATTTGTGAATTTTTATTAATTCTAACATTCTACTCTTGACTTTATTCCTAATACTTTTTGATATTTGATGTATGAGTAAAGCCATCAAAAATATTTTTCTATCTATTGTTTTGATAGTGGGCACCATCGGTATTATTGCTAACGCACATATTTGCCAAGGAATGCTGAAAGCTGTCAACATGCAAGCATCACACTATTGCTGTGAGATGTCTATGGATATGAAAGAAAAATCTGATTGCTGTGAAAATAATGCTCAACACCTTAAAGTTGAAAGCCATTTTGATCATTTAATAGATTTGGTTGAGGTTCCTTCTTTTACTTATAAAGAACTTATCAAGGACCTTTGGGCTTCTGCTTATCCCACTATTTTGCCTGAAAATCACAATCATATATGTACTACACAAATGATTGATCTCTTTATCGAGAAAACACCTCCCATATTCAGGCAAACTCCCATTAATATTACGAATCAGACATTTATCGTTTAGAGAGGAATATTCTTTTGCTACTTAAAAGAGTACAATAGTCTATTTTTTTGTAATTTCAGAGGCGTTTATATAAGCGGCTCTCTAAACACTATATTAATGATTAATAAAATTGTTCGTTTCTTTCTATACAATAGAATAGTAACGATAGTGATGTTGTTGTTGGTCGTTTTTTGGGGATTAATGCATAGCCCATTTAAAACTAAAATCAACAACTATATTCCATATGATCCAGTATCAGTTGATGCGATTCCTGATATTGGAGACAATCAACAAATAGTTTTTACCAATTGGTCTGGAAGATCTCCTCAAGATATTGAAGATCAAATTACCTATCCATTAACGACGAGTTTGTTAGGTATTCCGGGGGTAAAGAGTATCCGTAGTAATTCTATGTTTGGGTTCTCTACAATCAATATCATTTTTAAAGATGACATTGAATTTTACTTTGGTAGAACAAGAATCCTTGAAAAAATAAATAGTTTATCCCCAGGAACTTTGCCAGAGGGAGTACAACCTACATTGGGTCCTGATGCCACCGCTGTAGGTCAGGTTTTTTGGTATACCCTTGAAGGTAGAGATGAGGAAGGAAACCCAACAGGTGGTTGGGATCTAGAAGAATTGAGAACCACACAAGACTTTCTGGTTAAATATGCATTAATGTCAGCTGATGGTGTTGCTGAAGTTGCTTCTGTTGGAGGGTATGTAAAGGAGTATCAGATTGATGTGGACCCGAATGCATTAAAGGCTTATGGTGTAACCTTACAGCAAGTCATGAATGCCGTTCGTAATTCTAATTTAGATGTTGGAGCAAGAACCATTGAAGTCAATAATACAGAGTATTTTGTAAGAGGTATTGGCTACATCAAAAATCTAGGTGATTTAGAGGAATCAGTTGTTAAGGTAAATGCAAATATTCCTATTAGAATTAAAGATGTTGCTAAAGTATTGGAAGGGCCAGCAGTACGTAGGGGAATCTTAGACAAAGAGGGAGCCGAAGCTGTTGGGGGAGTTGTCACTGCTCGTTTTGGTGCTAATCCAATGCTTGTTGTAGACCATGTGAAGGATAAAATAAAAGATATTCAAAATGGTTTACCACAGAAAGTACTAGAAGATGGAACGGTAAGTAAAATGACTATCGTACCATTCTATGACCGTTCGGTTTTAATCAAAGAAACTTTAGGAACACTAAATGAGGCTTTAACACAGGAAATACTAATTACTGTGATAGTAGTTCTAATTATGGTTTGGAACTTACGCGCTTCTATGTTGATTTCAAGCTTGTTACCTATAGCTGTGCTGATGGTATTTATCATCATGAAATACATGGGGATCGTTGCTAATATTGTGTCTTTAAGTGGTATAGCTATTGCCATAGGTACGATGGTGGATATAGGTATTGTTATGTCTGAAAATCTGATCAAACATTTAGAATACCGAGAGGACAGGAAGCTAGTCGATTTAATTTATGATTCAACAGCAGAGGTATCAGGTGCTATTGTGACGGCGGTGGCCACAACAGTAGTTAGTTTTATACCTGTATTTACGCTGCAAGCTTCAGAAGGGAAGTTATTTACACCTTTGGCTTTTACAAAGACCTTTGCATTGTGTGCATCTGTTGTCGTAGCCTTGGTTTTTCTACCCATGTTTGCTTATTATTTTTTTAGATCAAATGAGAAGAGTAAAGGTCGTTTAATACTCCAAATTTGCTTTTTCATATATGGAATCTGGCTATTATTTTATTCTAAAGTAAGCCTCGGAATTGGGGTGATCTTAATTACATCTTACAATATCTTTGGCGAGTATATTAAAGATCTCTTACCTCAAGGGTCATATGATAAAATAAGAAGCATACTTGTCGCATTAGTAATTACTTATCTTTTAGCCATAGATTGGTTGCCATTAGGTGCTCAAGAAAGTACGTTTAAAAATGTATTATTCGTTGGAGGGTTAATTACTTTAATTCTTGGTGGCTTCCAGTTATTTATCTATTTATATCCGAAGTTATTAGCTAAATGTCTAGAGAATAAAGTATCCTTTTTAACGCTAATTTTTATTGTTGTTTTTTCAGGCATTTCAGCATGGTTGGGTTTTCCAAAGTTATTCTCTCCATTTACAGATATAGGTAAGAAGTTGGGAGTAGACATTACTCAAACTTCAGCATATAAAAATATGAGTGGCTTATTTCCTGGTATTGGATCTGAATTTATGCCTTCATTATCCGAAGGAAGTTTCCTATTAATGCCTACAACAATGCCGAATGCAGGGATTTCTGAAGTCAAGAAAAACCTTCAGTTAATGGATATGGCTGTAAAAAGTATCCCAGAGATTTCATCTGTTGTGGGTAAAGCAGGAAGAACACAATCACCTTTAGACCCTGCGCCGTTATCGATGTACGAGAATATAATCAACTATAAGAATGAATACAAAGTTGATGAAAATGGGACCCGTCTAAGATTTAAAATAGATAGTGAAGGGGAGTATGTAAGAGATGAAAAAGGAAAACTAATCGAAGATCCTGATGGACAATATTTCCGACAGTGGAGAGATCATATTCAATCTGCAGATGATATTTGGAATGAAATTGTTAAGGTTTCGTCTCTACCTGGTCTAACATCTGCTCCAAAATTACAGCCTATTGAGACAAGGTTAATTATGACCCAAACAGGCATGAGAGCACCGATGGGCATAAAAGTATATGGGCCTGATTTGGCTACGATAGAATCATTTGGATTGCAATTAGAACAGTTACTCAAAGAGGTGCCTTCAGTTAAAAAGGAAGCAGTTTTTGCCGATCGAATCGTAGGCAAACCTTATTTAGAAATTGAGATTGATCGTCAAAAAATAGCTCGATATGGTATGAATATCAAAGATATGCAGCTGTTGTTGGAGATGGTCATAGGAGGGATGCCTTTAACTTATACTGTTGAAGGCAGAGAGCGTTTTCCTGTAAGAATGAGATATGCTCGAGAGTATCGAGACAATCCAGATGTACTTAAAAAGTTTTTGGTGAATGTTCCTCTAGGGATTCAAGTCCCTTTGGAAGAAATAGCTGATATCAATTATGTGGCAGGACCTCAGAGTATTAAGAGCGAGGATACTTTTCTTACAGGCTATGTGCTATTAGATAAAAAAGAAGGCTTTTCTGAAGTGCAAGTCGTCGATCAGTCGATGGAATACATTCAGTCAAAAATTAATACAGGGAATTTGGTAGTGCCAAAAGGAGTGAGTTTTAAGTTTTCAGGGAACTATGAAAACCAACTAAGGGCATCCAAACGATTGTCTTTTGTGATGCCTATTTGTTTGATGTTGATTTTCTTTATTCTCTATCTTCAGTTTAAATCCGTTCGAACCACATTTATGGTGTTTTCTGGTATCGCTGTAGCTTTTAGTGGGGGTTTCTTGATGCTTTGGCTTTATAGTAAACCGGGCTTCTTGGATGCCACCCTATTAGGAACAAATATGCAAGACTTATTTAATGTGGGATCAGTAAATTTAAGTGTTGCGGTTTGGGTTGGTTTTATAGCACTATTTGGTATAGCTACCGATGATGGGGTTTTGATCGCTACTTATTTAGATCAATCTTTTTCTAGACATCAACCTAAAACAATAGCAGGAATAAGAAAAGCTGTTTTAGAAGGAGGAATGAGAAGAATTCGACCAAGTTTAATGACAACGGCAACGACTCTTCTTGCCTTTATTCCAATTCTTACTTCAACAGGACGAGGAGCAGATATCATGAAACCAATGGCTATTCCAGGGTTTGGAGGAATGACAGTTGCGTTATTGACTCTATTTGTTGTTCCTACATTATACTGTGCAGTAGAAGAAGCGAGTTTATTGAAAAGTAAAAGATAAATGAGCCTTCAAAACGAAATACAATTATGAAAAATATACTATATATCCTTTTATTATTTCCAGTCGTTGGCTTCGCACAGAATCCTTATTTGGACCAATATATAGAACAAGCCCTTGAAAATAATTATGGAGTCCAAGCTAAATCACAATCCATCCAGGTGATTGCTTCTGAAAAAGAAATGATTAAAGGGAAAGGGGCCTCAAATCTTGACTTAATGTATGGTTATGGTGCTTCTCCAATCGAGACTAGAAATGGTCCTTTAAATCATAAAATTTCAGCAGGAATTATGTTGCCCTGGTTTGGTTCAAGGGCTACACAATATGAAGTAGTGGATCAAAAAATTATCAAAGCGGAGAAAGATAAAATTCAAACTGAAAATAGTATAAAGTATTCTGTTCGGTCTCTATATTTTCAGATGATCCAGAACCAAAAAGATCTTACTTCCTCTCGAGACAATATTTTGATCCTGAAGACTTTTGAGTCTATAGCACTAACACAATATGAAAATGCTAAGGGTTCATTAGTTGATGTATTAAGAGTGCAAATGCAAATTGAAGATGCTGATAATAATATCAATAAGTTGATAGAAGATAGTACACTTTTACACCAACAATTTGAATTGGTATTAAATTCTTCAGTTTCAGATGTGAACATCACAGATAAAATCAATTTTGTTGCGTCAAGCGATTCAAACCTTGAAAACAACCCTTTATTACAGGGTATGGAAGCTTCTCAAAATATGATTAGAGCTGAAGTGAATTCAGTTTCTAAATCGGCGGCTCCTCAGATTAAATTGGGATTAGAATATGGCATTTTAGGAGATACACAAATGTCAGCTGAAAATCCTGGTAGAAACACAGTAATGCCGATGTTAGGTTTATCCATTCCTGTTTTCAATGCCAAGAAATATTCTGGTCAAAAGGAACAACTTACTTTAAGTCATCAAACGATTGACTTAGAGAAGCAAGAATTAGAAAATGTACTTCAGGCCGAACTATTAAAAGCAATGAATCAAAGAGAGGATGCTCATAAAGATATTGAGTTGATTCATTCTCAGATGCTAAAAATAGAGCAGGCCATTAAAGTACAAAGAGAAGTATATACTGTAGGAAACTCACAAGGGGGAGCATTTATTGAATTACTACGTTTACAAATGCAACGTTTAGATTTCCTATTTAAAGAGCATAAAGCAGAAAGTAGTTTGAATGACGCTTTAGCAAAAATCAACTTTATTCAAGGGGTTTAAAACCTAAAGTTTAAAATGACATTATTATGAATCAATATATAAAATCATATAGTTCATTAGTAGTCATGTTTGTAACAGGACTATTTTGTGGATGGCTTTTCTTTGGAGGCGAAACATCATCTGAAGGACATGAAAACCATCAACATGCTACAAAAGAAGAAGTTTGGACATGTTCAATGCACCCTCAAATTAGACAAAATGAACCTGGAGATTGCCCAATTTGTGGTATGGAATTAATTCCGGCTTCATCAGGAAATGAAGGTCAAGATTTAGCACATATTTCTTTATCAAAATCAGCAGTTGCACTGGCGAATATTCAGACGACAAAGGTAGTGAAGTCTGAGGCTGAAAAGGAATTATTGATGCAAGGGAAAATTGCTGTGGATGAAAGAAGAACCTATTCTCAAGCATCACATATCTCTGGAAGAATAGAGAAAAGTTATGTCAATTATTTAGGAGAACGTGTTCGTAAGGGACAAAAGTTAGCCACTATTTATTCTCCACAGTTGGTTACAGCTCAGCGAGAATATTTTGAAGCAAAAAAAGTTAAAGACTCAAACCCTCAGTTATTAAGAGCTGCTAAAGAGAAACTCCGTCTCTGGAAATTATCTGAAGATCAAATCAAGAAAATTGATCAATCAGGAAAAGTAATGACCGAATTTGATATCAGAGCAGATATTTCCGGTGTCATAACTAAACTCAATGTGGTTGAAGGGGATCATGTAATGGAAGGACAGATTATGTATGATTTAGCGGATCTGTCTCGTTTATGGGTGAAATTTGATGCCTATGAAAGTGATTTAGCTTGGTTGAACATAGGAGACGAAATTGAGTTTTCAGTATCATCTTATCCAGGACAAAAGTTTACTACAAAGGTATCATTTATTGATCCGTTTATTGATCCAAAAACCAGAGTGGCTTCAGTAAGAGGTAATGTAATCAATGCCAAAAATAAGCTGAAACCAGAGATGTTTGTTTCTGGAAATGTAAACGCAAAACTTCCTGTAAATGATGATGTGATTGTTGTACCAAAATCTGCTGTTTTATGGACAGGTCCTAGATCAATTGTTTATGTAAAAGTAGAAGGAGAGGCGAAACCTACTTTTGAGATGAGAGAGGTGACTTTAGGTACGTCTTTGGCAAATGCATATGTAATTAATGAAGGGGTGAATATAGGTGAGTCCGTTGTCACTCAAGGTACCTATACTGTTGATGCTGCAGCACAATTAAAAGGTAAACCAAGTATGATTGCCCCACATAAAGGAAATGAACAGACTCAGGCTATGTCAGCAGGAATGTTACATCATCAAAAATTTAAAGATGGTGTATCAGAAAACTTTAAGCAACAGCTTCAAAAAGCGTATCGAAGTTATTTATTAGTAAAAGATGCTTTTGTGTCTAGCGATGATGATAAGGCAAAAGAATTGATCACTGATTTTAATAATGCAGTAGCTGAAGTGTCGATGAAAGGAGTAAAAGGAGATGCACATATGTATTGGATGATGGCTTCTAAGGAATTGAAATCGAATGTCCAAGAGATGATTAAAGCAGATAATATCGATACCCGAAGACGCTATTTTGTGGATGTATCCAAAGAATTATCTAATATGGTCAGTCGATTTGGTTTACCGGAAAGCGAACAGGTATTCTTATTGTACTGCCCAATGGCAAATCATGATAAAGGAGCTTCTTGGCTGTCAAATACTAAAGAAGTACTGAATCCTTATTACGGAGATATGATGCTGAAATGTGGTGAAGTTCAGCAAAAGATTCAATAAATAATAAGAACCTGTAGCATTATTTATAAATGGTGCTACAGGCTTAATTCTTTAATGTATTATTACATCAATTGATTCCTCACTTTCTCTTTTAGCTTCTGTCTTATCTGTGTGTATTTTTTGTATTGCTTTTTAGATAAAACGGCTTTTAAATCTTTAGCCTTTTGATCTTCCACAGCTCTAACAGCATTTAATTTTGCTAGATTACTACTTTCTTGAACAGCTATTTTATCAATTTCCTGTGCACTTTTTAAATTGATTTCTTGCACTTTGTCTATTTGATCTTCTTTTAGTTTGAGAACGTCTTTCATCTGATTAGTCAGGAAAGTTGCTCTATCCTCAGCTGTTGGTTTTTCATTATTTGTTACATTGGCTAGCATCATGGTTGTCGTTAAGCCAATGAGTGTGATGATTAGGTTTAATTTTTTCATAACGTTTAATTCTTTTTTGTGATATCTATTTTAATACGCTACAAAAAATAATCAATGTATAAAGAAGTGATTGTAGTATGATATAAACTTATTTATCCAAAAGGTAGATGGATTTTATTAAAGGGTTGCAATACTAAATTTTATACTTCATTACTAAAATTCCGTACAAATTTCTCATGAAGAAATACGACTTTTGTATTGACTAAAGAGAACAACAATGAAAGAATTAATATTAGATACAACATTAGGCTGTAAAAAGTGTGAAGCTAAAGTGCATCCTCTTTTAGAAGCCGATCCGCGAGTAATAGATTGGGAAGTTAAAGATGGACATATATTAAGAGTCGTTACAGAAGGCGCTTGTCAAAAATGTATAAATAAAATTATTGGTGAAGCAGGGTATGAGGTCAAGGAACAATTATCATCAAAAGATGTAAATCCTGATGATTATGCTGATAAAATACCTCACGATTTACCAATAATAGAATATGATGTTCCTAAGGCTACCGCTGAAAATGCTGGGAAGTATTATTGTCCAATGCAATGTGAGGGTGATAAGTTATATGATGAAATGGGAGACTGCCCAGTATGTGGAATGCCTTTGGAAAAAATTCCAGAACCCAAAGCTCCTGTGAAATATGCTTGCCCAATGCATCCAGAGGAAGAATATGACGAACCTGGAGATTGTCCGATTTGCGGCATGTCCTTAGAGCCAGTTATCCCATCCCAAGATGAGAGTTCAGAAGGTCATGAAGCGTATGATGATATGATGAAAAGGTTCAAGTTGAGTTTACTTTTCACAATACCTGTAGCATTGATCGCAATGTTGGGACATATTTTTCCATCCTTACATCATAAGATGTTAGCAATTATGTCTCAAACATCTTGGAATGCAATACAGTTCGTCCTTACAATACCTATGGTATTCTACACAGGCTGGATTTTTATGAGAAGGGCTTGGTCATCGATTGTTACTAAGAATTTTAATATGTGGACTTTAATCGGAATAGGTACGTCTGTCGCTTTCCTTTTTAGTACCATAGCACTGTTTATACCTGATTATTTCCCCGATGAATTTAAAAATCATGGAGCCGTAGATGTATATTTCGAGGCAACTTGTATTATTCTGTTATTAGTTATGTTAGGTCAATTGATGGAGCTAAACGCACATCAAAGAACTAATTCAGCATTAAAAGCATTATTAAAGTGGGCTCCACAAACAGCTACAGTGATTAGAAATAATAAGGATATGCTTGTTGCTGTTGAACATATTGTCAAAGGAGATCAACTAAAGGTAAAACCCGGTGAAAAGGTAGCTGTTGATGGTGTTGTTATCGAAGGATATGGCACTATGGATGCATCCATGATCACAGGCGAACCTATTCCTTTTGATGTAAAAGCCAACGATAAAGTAAGCAGTGGTATGATTAATACGAACGGTAACTTTATCATGAAAGCAGAAAAAGTAGGTAAGGAAACTCTTCTGTCTAAAGTGATTGAGATGGTCAATGATGCCGGGCGATCAAGAGCTCCTATTCAAAAGGTTGCTGACCAGATTGCAAAGTATTTTGTACCAATTGTAGTCAGTGTATCAATTATTACCTACTTATTATGGTTCTTTTTATATACAGGTGAGAATGCCGCAGTTTATGCTTTAGTAAATTCAGTAGCAGTTCTTCTCATCGCTTGTCCATGTGCCTTAGGGTTGGCTACACCTATGTCTATAATGGTAGGTACAGGGAAAGGAGCAGAACATGGAATCTTGGTGAAAAATGCAGAAGCATTACAAGGTTTAAGTGATATTAATGTTTTGATGATCGATAAAACAGGGACCCTAACACAAGGCAAACCTGAAGTTCAGGAAGTCACCTCGTTTTCAACTTGGTCGGATGAACAAGTGTTAGCATATGCAGCCGCTTTAGATCAAAACAGTGATCACCCTTTAGCAAAAGCTACTGTTGCCTATGCAAAAAGTAAAAATCTTGACTTACCTCAAGTATCAGATTACAAATATATCATTGGTAAAGGTGCTGAGGCCATATCTGATGGAAAGAAAGTGCGTATTGGAAATCAAACCAGTATTAATGAAGATGATCTTTCTGAAGAAAATAAAAGTCTTATTTCGTCTGAACAACAAAAAGGGGCCACTGTTATCTATGTAGTTTATGATAATTATCTTCAAGGTATTATAACACTTGAAGATAAAATTAAACCGAACGCTAGAAAAGCCATTTCGGATTTAGAAGCCCATGGTATCGAAGTGATGATGTTGACAGGAGATAATCAGAAAACTGCTGCATACGTTGCCAAAGAAGTGGGGATTCAACATTTTAAATCTGATTGTTTGCCAGAAGATAAATTAAATGCAGTAAAAGAATATCAAGAAAAGGGATTAAAGGTAGCCATGGCGGGTGATGGTATTAATGATGCCCCCTCTTTAACTCTTGCAGATATAGGTATAGCAATGGGCGATGGAACAGATATCGCCATACAAAGTGCGGAAATAACATTGCTCAAAGGTGATATTTCGAACTTGGTCAAAACCTTTAAATTAGGAAGGAAAGTGATGAGGAATATTAAAGAGAACTTACTGTTCGCATTCTTCTATAATGTACTGGGCGTTCCAGTCGCGGCAGGGGTATTATTCCCATTCTTTGGGATACTATTATCACCGATGTTAGCCACTTTAGCAATGAGTTTTAGTTCTGTTTCTGTTATCACTAATGCATTGAGGTTGAGAAGAATAACCCTTTAGTAACTTTTTGTAACCCCGAAAAGCACTATTCTGGCAAGTTTAGTGCTTTTTTATTTGTTTGTTACAATAATTTCGCCGTATTTTACAATATAACTACATAGATTACTTTAGGTACTTGTATAGAAATTAACAATTAAATAGCTCTCAAAAAATTATTTGACTTAAATGAAAAAATCTTTTACTATTAATCTAATAGGAAGATTGTGTGTATACTCTTTTCTTCTTATATCGTTCGTTGCACAATCTCAAACAGTCTACAAACCAGCAATCTCTAGTACATTTATAGAAAGTACATGGAAAGATCCAAACAGTTGGATTTATGTTTCTGGAGATGTTGTCGCTTATCCTAATAATTATCCACAAGGTACTGATGAAGTACAATTTGGTAATGGGGGTAATGGGAATTATGAACCTATCTCAATAGGATTTGATTTGACTACAGTTTCATCTACTCTAACTTTTTCAAATGAAGAGGATGGTCCATACAGTTTAATAACAGTAACTGGAGATGGTACTGTTGTCGCAAAAGATATTGATGATAACAGTAAAAAGGTAAGAATTACTGTTGAAGAAGGAGGAAGTCTTACAGTAACTGATCTTCTAACTTTAAGCCAGACAGATAGTGAAATTGTTGTGAAAGGTGAATTTTACGCAAACAATGGTCTTACTTTCTCTGGTGGAGGAAAACAAACGATCGATGTTCATGATACTGGATTTGCAAAGGTTACGGGTACATTTACATCTCAAGCTGGAGATATTTCTATCGCAGACGGAGGTGAACTTGAGGTAACCGTAGATTTAGTTATCCCTAATACATCCGGTAGCCCTACTTGGTCTCTTAATGGTATTTTAAGTGTTGGAGGAGATATTGATATGCAATGTTGGGTGAGCCTTTCATTTTCTGTAGGAAGTGATGGTGGACTGAATGTAGATGGAAGCTGTGATATGAACTCTATTTGTAATTCTTCCGCAAATAACGACTTGTGTGGTAGGATAAATAATGGAGATTATGAAGTCGACTTACCAGTTACATTAGTGTCATTTACAGGTCAGAAATTAGACAATAGTGTTGAACTTGAATGGGTGACAGCTACTGAATTGAATGCTGAAAGGTTTGATATCCAAAGTTCTTTTGACAACAGAAATTGGGTTGTCGAAGGTAGTGTTCTCGCTGCAGGAAATTCTTCAACAACAATTGAGTACAATTTTACAGCTCAAAATAATGGAGAAAAATATTACCGTCTTGTTCAATATGATTTTGATGGTAGATTTGAAGTTTTTGGCCCTTTGTTATTTGATAGTGAAGTTGAGAATAAAGTTTTTGTATATCCTAATATTCTTGATTCAGGTAATGACGTTTCTTTATTTTTTGATGGAGAATTCTCAAACCAAAATGTAAATATTACTTTGATGAAAATAAATGGTCAATTTATTTTTGAAAAGGTAATTTCAATTGAAGAGGGCAGTGGAGTTTACCCATTACAGGATATTGAGGGAGTAGAGGCTGGCTTCTACTTACTTAGATTTCAGGTAGGGGCAACTACTACCACGAGTAAACTCATTATTAGATAATCGATACTGACAAATAAGAATAATTTGAATGTGATGTCATCAAAAAATGGCATCACATTTTTCTTTTGTAACCCCAAAAATTTGCGATTTCTGCACAATTTTAATTTTTGTTTTAATGATTTTAATCATGCACCCCGTTACGCAAACCGTTGCAAAAAGAAATAAATAAATAAGTTGGCTTCACCTATTTTATAACCTAAAACAAAATACTATTTTAGCTATGTGAAGTTTGTGTTGTTACTTCTCAAAATCAATATTAAGTAAAAAATACATTGTCTAAAGACATATAAAAACAGTCTGAATGAAAGCGACTTTTAAAATACATTACGAAACCCAATTCGGTCAACAATTAGCTGTAGTCGGTTCAATTGCTGCCTTAGGTAAAGGTGTAGATGAAGAGGCCCTTGAAATGAATTATCTAGGCGGAGGCACATGGATTGCTGAAGTCGATTTATCAAAAACTAGAGCAAAATCATTCTCATACAATTACATTTTATTCGATAAATCTAATGGTATCAAATACAAAGAAGCTGGTACTCCTAGAGTTGTTGAATTAAATAAGAAATTCAAAAATATCATCTTACAGGATGCTTGGAATCCTTACCATGAAGTTTCAAATGCATACGACACTGCTGCATTTGATGTTATCTTCAATACCAATGCTCCTAAAGTAAAAGCACCTAAAGGCTCAACGAAAAATGCAACATATTGCTTTGAGGTAAATGTTCCTAGAATCAACTCAGACTATGTAGCAAAAGTAGTAGGATCTACGGATGAGTTAGGTAATTGGGATATCGAAAAAGCGTTACCAATGGCTTACGACTCAGATCGTAATGTATGGACTGTAACAACACCTATTCAAAAAAGTCACCATAAACTGAAGTACAAGTATGTATTAGTAAATACTGCTGATAAGAAAGCTGCTCCAGAATTAGAAGGTGGTTTTGATCATGTTTATGATATCATTGAAAACGACCCAAAAACATTTGTAAAGTTTTCTGATCATAGATTTGCTTACGATAGACACAATTGGAAAGGAATGGGGGTTGCATTACCTGTATTCTCATTAAGAACTGATAATGGTTTAGGTGTAGGTGAATTCTTAGATATCAAAGAATTAGTAGATTGGTCTACAGAAACAGGAATGCGTTTAGTGCAAATTCTTCCTGTAAATGATACAATGGCTACATATACTTGGGTAGATTCATATCCTTATGCATCTGTTTCAGTATATGCACTTCATCCTCTTTATATTAATCTTGAAGCTATTGGTGAGCTGAAGGATAAGAAGAAGATGACAAAGCTGAAAAAACTTAAGAAAACATTAAATGCATTAGATACTGTTGATTACGAAGCAGTAATGAATGCAAAAATGGACTACTTAAGAGAGATTTGGTCTGAGAAAAAAGCATCGTTCTTGAAAAGTGCAAAAGTGAAAGCATTTATCAAAGAGCAAGGAGAGTGGTTATTACCATATGCTGCTTTCTGTTACTTCAGAGATAAATACAAGACTCCTGACTTTACTAAGTTTGAAGACTTTGCAGTTTATGATGCCAAAAAAGTAGCAAAACTTTTTGATACTAAATCAAAAATTAAAGATGATGTAAACTTCTACGTATTTGTGCAATACCATTTACATGCACAATTATTAGAAGCATCAGAATATGCACAATCAAAAGGTGTTGTATTAAAAGGTGATATTCCAATTGGTATTTACAGATTCTCTGCAGATGCTTGGACAGCTCCTCATTTATACAATATGAACGGTCAAGCGGGTGCACCACCAGATGACTTTGCTGTAAATGGTCAGAACTGGGGATTCCCAACCTACGATTGGGATACAATGAAAGAGGATAATTACGCTTGGTGGACAAGCCGTATGACTCACCTTTCTCAGTATTTCCAAACATTCCGTATCGACCATATTCTTGGTTTCTTCCGTATTTGGGAGATTCCAATCGATTCAGTACAAGGTTTATTAGGTCAGTTTAGACCTGCTATTCCATTGCACTTATCGGAGTTTGAGAACAGAGGTGTTCAATTTGATTTTGATAGATTCTGTACACCATACATCAGAGAGCATTTCCTAGGTGAATACTTCGGTTATGATACTGATTGGGTGAAAAATGAATTCCTTGAGCAGAAATGGGATGGTGCTTATAACTTTAAAGCGAAGTTTGATTCTCAGGTTAAAATCCAAGAATATTTCAACGGAATTAAGCCTAAGGATGATGAAGATAAAGCAAGATTAGAAGCGATCAGAGATGGTCTTTATAGCTTGCATAATGAGGTGTTATTAATTCCTGCTTTAGGGTACACAGACGGCATGCACTATGCACCGCGTGTAACAATGGATAAGTCTAGAACTTTTGCAGAATTATCACCAGCACAGAAGCATCACTTCCATGAGTTGTATATTGATTATTTCTTCAAACGTCAAGAAACACTTTGGGCAGCTCAAGCAATGGAGAAACTTCCTGCCATCAAGGAAGCAACGAACATGTTGATCTGTGGTGAGGATTTAGGTATGGTTCCAGATTGTGTACCAGGAGTAATGACTGAGCTTGAAATTTTAAGTTTAGAAATCCAACGTATGCCTAAAGATCCAACGATTGCATTTGGTCACCCAGGTAATTATCCTTACGAATCAGTAGCTTCTCCTTCATCACATGATATGTCTACTGTAAGAGGATGGTGGACTGAAGATAGAGGTGATACGCAACGTTTCTATAATGAGATCTTGGGTAACTGGGGTGAAGCACCAATGGAGTGTGAGCCATGGATTGCTGAGCAAGTTCTTCAACAGCATTTATACGCTGACTCAATGTGGTGTATTTTCCCACTACAAGATATGTTAGCGATTGATGCCGAGATCAGAAGAGAGGATCCAGAAGATGAGCGTATCAACGTTCCTGCGATCAAGCATCACTATTGGAGATATAGAATGCACCTTTCTTGCAAGGAGTTAATCGAACAAAAGAATTTCAATAACAAATTGAAAGGTTTGATTACAGCATCAGGTAGAAATACTAAATTCTAATATAGAATTCTATAAATATGATAGGCCCTGTTTACTTAAAAACAGGGCCTTTTTTATTTTGTTATTCTCTTGGAATGATTTAACGACAAACTCATTTTACGGATAATAATGAGAATAACGAAATAATATTTTTATAAACTATTCAGTTACCTGAATACTGATATTTAACATAGAACTTATTTCAGGAACATTAGAAGAAAGTGACTCTTCAACATTGATAATGCCCTCTTCTGATGGACCTTGATCAGCCCCTGATTGCCTAGGAGCCTGATACATACCTGCACCAGCATATTGATCAGATTCTGTTCCAGCATCTAATAATTGTATATAATCGGATAAGTTGCCAGATAAAGGTGTATTACCATCAAATAGGGGTAACTGATCAATAGCTAATACCCAATCATTACTTTGTACTAACATTGTAGCAAACGATAAACGATCATTCTCACTAGCAGTAAAAGTAAATGTATACGATTGACCAGGGAAGATAGGAGCTGGAGCATCAGTACTTGCAGGTGTGTTGAAGACATTTTCAAAGCCAGAAACATCTCCATCTTCTGCTAACATTTCGAAGGCTTGAGATGCCATACTTCCAATACTAAATAAATTATTTGACTCTCCAATTGAAAATGCTCCGGGAGCGAAAGGTGAGACTAATCCGGTTGTCGCTTCAAGTACCTCATTCATGCTAGTTATATCTCCATCTTCAGCGATAGGTTCTAATGAAGATGAAGCTGCTACACCTTCTTGAAATAATGGATATTGACCATCATAGTGTACTACCCAATTTCCGGGTGCAAGAGGGGTAGGAAGAGAACTGTTATCTGATATATTTCGTAATGTGAGGGTAAATTGAGTACCTCCATCATGGCTTAACATGACTTCAATGACATCATTTAAAGCAGGATAAGTGTAACCATCATTGACGTCTGAGATTAAACGAACAATGCCATTTTCTTCTGTTCCGGTATTAGGACCTGATTGTCTAGGTGCTTGATTTTCACCTGTGCCAGGCATTTCGTTAACTTCAGTTCCCGCATCCCAAAGGTAAAACTGATTGGTGATGTCTCCTGTTAATGCTTCGCCTTCATCGTTATACAAGGCAATGCCGTCATCTGCAGGCGCATAGAACAAGTCATTAGATTGTACAAACATAGTAGCTAAGTTAAGATAATGTCCTTGGCCTGCATTAAATGTAATGACTTGCTCATTACCGGGTGTAATTAGATCTGTGCCACCAAAAGCATAATAATCAAATGGTGTCATACTATTTTCAATAGTTACAGTAAATTCAGTTGCAGGGAGATTGACAGGGTCGTCGTTGTTGTTGTCATTATCAGAACAGGCAATAAATAATGGAATAGCTGAAAGGCTAAGTAACAAATTAGTGAATTTCATAGAATAGAGTAGTTTATGTTTTTAAATTACATAAGTGATTGATAACTGATCGCGATCTTGTTATACAATTTTACTTAACTATTTTTCTATGAACTGTGAGCTACTTCACATTTGCCTTTTATTTATCCTTTTTACTTAGAATTTTTTTCTCTTTATCTAATGCCCAATCTAAAATTCCAACTTTCCAGTTGAATCTATGTACGAGATTAACCCTGAATTGCCCCATCCAATACAAGGTGACATTATCTGAAGCGGTAGTGATATTATAGGATTCCAAAACCAAGGAGGAACCGACATACATCCGGTCGGTATTATACCCAAATGCTAAACGGGCATTATACTTTAGGCCACCTTTCCAAATTGTATCTTTCTCATTACCATAATCCGTTTCGAAAAAATAATGCCCAAAGGTGATACCATACCCAAGAGCCAATGAGCCTGTGATAAAAAATCGTTTAAATAAAATTACGGATTGAGCATAACCAGCTGATAAACCCATACTACCATACCATCCACTAATGATATTAGAAGAGAGTAGGTATTCTTCTCTTAGGTTTTCTGGAACCAAAGAGGAGTCTGCTTTTATTCTTACAAAATTGAGATAAGGGCCATATAGCAAACTTCCAGACGTCTTTTTTTGAACTTCTGTTTGTGCAAAAGCTGCTCTGAAAGAGAATTTTTCATAATTGTGGATCCAAAATGAGGATAAACCAAAAGTATTGATCACCATATCACCTCTTAGTTGAGTTGGAGGTTGGGGGTCTCTAATAGGATCATTTTCGTTTACTTCGGATATGTAAAAACCCTTATAAAATTGTAAACCAAGATCGACGGCAAATTTTCTTGCATACAAATAGGATCTCATGTCTAACTTATTGGTTTCTCCATACACATCATCATCATTATTTATAGCAGGGAAATTGAAACCAAAGTTAATACCTAAACCTTTGTAGTTGAACCCAAAACCTAGGTTTAAGTTGCCATTTGGAGCATATACCAAGTTATCATGACTAGATATTCTTTTACCTGAATTTACTACAAGCTCATTGAATTTATAGACAGTATAAAGACGTAAATGAAGCATGTCATTAAATGACTTGTAATACGTCGTATCATGATCCAATTTGATTTCTTCTTCTTCTTGGGCATAAGTAGTAATTGGACTACAAAAGAGTACAAGGAATAATAATGTTATGAATCCTTTCAAAATAAAAAATAGATGAACACTTGATTGATTAAGCTAAAATACAATAAAAAAGTGAGGAATTTGAAAGCCCTTTATTATAAATCAGAGATTAAAAATGGAAGTGTACCCAATAAGTAAAATATTCGCCCTAGAAGGTAAATTCTACTCATCTGTTTTGCTCGTTTTTATAACTGTAATTCAAGTTAATTAAATCACGATTTTATGAAGAAGATTGTCTTATTACAGTTATTATCACTACTCTCTTTGATTACTTTCGGTCAAAAGAAAAATCAGAAACAACCAAACATATTGGTGATTTGGGGTGATGATATAGGGGTTCACAATATAAGTGCTTATAACCATGGTATGATGGGTTATCAGACTCCCAACATCGATAGAATTGCCGAAGGAGGAGCCTTGTTTACAGATTATTATGCAGAGCAAACATGTACAGCAGGTAGGGCGGCTTTTATTACAGGTCAGCATCCTTTTCGTACTGGGTTACTTACCATTGGTATGCCTGGTTCTGAGCATGGTATTCCTGAATGGGCCCCAACGATTGCTGATGTTTTGAAAGACAAAGGATATACATCTGGTCAGTTTGGTAAGAATCATTTAGGAGATAGAGATCAACATTTACCTACGAACCATGGCTTTGATGAATTCTATGGCAACTTATATCACTTAAATGCGGAAGAAGAACCTGAAGGATATTATTACCCTAAAGACCCCGAATTCAAGAAAAAGTATGGTCCAAGAGGAGTAATTCATTCGTATGCAGATGGTAGAGTATCAGACACGGGACCATTGACAAAAAAGAGAATGGAAACAATTGATGATGAAGTTTTAGATGTATCTCTACAATTTATGGAAAAGGCACATAAGTCTGGAAAACCATTCTTTATTTGGCATAATGCTACAAGAATGCATGTTTGGACACATCTGAAAGAGGAAACAGAAGGGAGAACAGGTGTTGGTGTCTACGCTGATGGAATGGTAGAGCATGATGATCATGTCGGTAAATTACTAGACAAATTAGAAGAATTGGGGATTGAGGACAATACAATTGTTATGTATTCTACAGATAATGGGGCAGAAACTTGGACTTGGCCTGATGGTGGATGTACTCCTTTTCATGGAGCCAAAGGGACAAACTGGGAAGGAGGTCACAGAGCACCAATGTTGATGAAATGGCCAGGAACTATTCAACCTGGAACAGTTTATAATGATATTATTGCGGGTAATGATTTAATGCCAACTCTTGTAGCTGCAACTGGTGAAGATCAGTTGGTAGAAAAGATGAAAGTGGGTTATAAAGCAAATGGAAAAGAATGGAGAGTACATTTAGATGGTTATAACTTCTTGCCTTATTTTAAAGGGGAAGTAGAAAAGGGACCAAGAAATGAATATTTATACTTTGGTATGGACGGACAGTTGAACGCGATTAGATATGGAGACTTTAAAGCACATTTCAATATATGGAATGGCGAAAGTGATATCTTCGACGGACCATACACGACAAAGGCTCAAATACCTTTGATCTTTAACCTCAGGGCTGATCCATATGAAAGAGCAATGGAATCGGGTGCTTATATGAAATTTGCTGGAGAGCAAATGTGGTTATTTGTACCACTGCAAAATATTATTGGAGAGTTTTTGAAAACGGTACCTGAATATCCATTTCAAACTGGTAGCTCATTATCTGCTAGTGAAATTGATTATAACCTTTTCAGAAAACAGAAAGCTAACCAACAAATGAATAAGTTGTTAGAAGATATAGAAAAGATGAAATAAAATACTGAAATTGATAGAGGTGAACTATTGTAACCTCTATCAATTTTTTCTCTATGGAAAAAAATACTTCAAATACATTTATTTTTAGTGGCTCTGCGTCAAGCATTATTAAAGAATGGGAAAGAAATTTTAAAGCCCAAAATGAGGAAGGGTGTCTCAAAATTAGAAATGAAAAATTTAAAGCAGATATCTTTCATGCTAGACTTGTTCGAGACTTTGATGTTTATCAGAATAATGTGCGTTTCACTGAACAGTGCCATTTCAAATATGAAGGATCGAAACTTCATCAATCTTTAGTAATGATTTTTGACTTCAAAGGAAACTTATTCCAACAAATCAATACGGATCAAACTAATTTACATGGTAGTATGATACTGCAAGATGGAAGTTATTCCTTCTCTCTTAATAATGATTTAGACGAAACGTATCAATGGGTTTCATTACGAATTTCTTTAGAACTGATTGAAGAAAATTATCCTGCATTAATGAAGCTTTTCGATCTAGTATCAAAACCTGATCAAAGTTGGATTATCTATGAGTTTATGCCTTATGAAGTGAAAAGTCTACTCAAAGATTTATATGCAATACCTGAGGGTAAAAGTAATATTTATAAAAAGAGGATTCTATTTTCTAGAATTATTGAATGTATGGGTGTTTTCTATGAAAGATTGTTGGAAAAAAGTCACTTTAAAAGTTATAATCTACATGAAGATGACCTGGAAAAACTTCTAATGATTAAAGATGATATTTTTAGTAGCCTAGAACAGATCCCTAGCATTGATGACCTTTCTGAAAAATACGGTTATTCTAGGTCTAAATTTACCCGTGATTTTAGAAAAGTATATGGTACTTCTGTATATCAATTTCATTTGGATTATAGATTGGAAAAGGCATATGAATTATTAAAAGAGGGAAGTAAAACTATTACGGAAGTTGGTCGAACAGTAGGCTATATTTCTTTATCAAAGTTTTCTTATGCATTTAAAAGTAAATACAAAGTATCACCTAAGCAGGTGAGGTAATCAATAAATCACAACATAAAAAAAGCTAGTCTGTTCGACTAGCTACTTTTGGTTCTGCTGTAAGGGTAATTCATTTTATCAATGAATCTTTGGTGGTGGTGTTCAGCATAATGTTCACTATAATAAACCTCATACCTCCAATAAAAGTTCAGAACATTTGAAAAAAATACGCATGTAAGGCTTTTAAAGAAAAAGCTATTTTATACGGAACTTTTTTATTCTTCAGGAAAATCATCTAAAGAAGTGATCACTGGCGGTTCATCTTCATGTACATCAACAGCTAATCCATCTTCATGAGATAATGAAATTTTTACTTGGTTTTCATTTTCGAAAACAAGGATCATTTCATCATTAGGATAGAAGTCGTCTTTAATTTTTGTCAGTTTTACATTGACAATTTTTTGATTGAGTACATCCGCCCAAACATCCATTTTTATGACTCTAAAGCTCTTAATGTCAATTTTTCCATTGAATTGCTCTAACAGTTTTGTACGCTCTGTAACGGGATCAAAGCTGACTATTTTAATACCATCACTTTCTTCGCCAGCTGTAAATGTTAGACGAGTTTTATCATCAAACCTAAGTTCCAACCAATCTAAACATTGGAATTCTTCAGACTCATTAGACATATTACTCCAAATATGGTAGATGACATCATTGATACTGACACCTACTAAAGATTGAAGTGTTTTGATTTCCTCAGGTTTGAATTTTTGTATTTCTTCCATCTTATAATAATAAAAAAGCACTCTTGAGATACAAATGTACATCAAGAGTGCTATTAATTACTAGAAAATAGTGATTAATAAAAATCAACAGTTACGTTAGGCATCTGTGATTTAAATTGATCTACTTTTTTCTGATTCAATTTCGTTTTGTAGCATTTCAAGGACTTTAGTTTTGGTAGCCCTACTAAATACTTCAAGTTGTTTACGCTAGTATTGTAACATTCAAATGATGTTAAACCTTTCATATTCGTTACATATGAGATGTTTTTCACCTTCACAATACCAGAAACTTTTAATTTTTGCATCTTATTTAAACCTCCCAAAGCTGTAAATTTCTCCACCAAAGTATTTGAGATATTTAATGCAGTAAGATTGGTTAAACCTGTAATAGGAGTAATATCCGAAACAGGTGTATTATCAATTGATAACTCCTCTAAAGATTTAATTCCTGAAATAGGTGATAAATCATTAATTCTTGTAAATGCAATATTCAATTCCTTTAAGTTGAATAGCATTGTTAAAGGAGAAAGGTTTCTAATGCTTTTATGGTTACTTAGATCAATTTCTTGAATAAGGTTGATTTTATGTAACTCAATTTTTGTAGGCTGATCACTCTTGATCTTTGCTTGATCACCGAATACTTTTTTCCAGTCAGCATTTAGACCATCCCACCACATTTGAAGTTTTGCTGTTCTAAAAATCACCAAAGCAGATGATTCTTTAGAGAAAGCGATAAATGCATTTTCACCACATTGCGTATTGTCTGCTTCAATTAATTTTAAAGAAGAAAGCTTTTTAAGTGGTGTAACTGAGCTTACTGAAGTATTTGAAATATCAATCTTTGATAGCTTATTCGCATTTTCTAGAGCTGATAAATCAGATACGTTAGTACCTCTCAGATTTAATTTTCTAAGAAGTTTATTGTTTTCTAAAACTGAGATGTCAGTTACCTTTGTTCCTTTTAGATTTAATTCTGAAAGGTTAGGGCAGCTTTTCAATACTTCAATAGATGTGATACCTGTATTCGATGCATCTAACTTTTCTAAGTTGACTAAGAAACTTAATGGTTCTAAAGTCTGAATACCTTCAGTTAGGTGCAAGTCCAATTCTTTGATATTGGCAATTTGTTGTAATTGCTCTTTCTCAGGCGTTCCTGATAATCCAGCTGTAGCAAGTAACGTTTTTTGCCATACTACAGGTAATCCTTCCCACCATGTTTTCAACTGTCCTGATCCATAGATTACAAGAGTTGAAGGATGTGACCTCATAAAATTTTGAGCTATTGAAGTATTGATTTGAGTACCATCACAATACACTCTTTCAATATTCTCTAATTTACTTAATGGAGATAAATCACTAATACCAGTATTGTCAGCAGATAATGTTTTTAGTGCTGATGTTGTGGATAAAGCCGTTAATTCAGCTACTTGGGTGTCATCAATTGTCAACTGCTCTAAAGCCGTTAAGCCCATTAAAGCATCGATACTAGTAATTTTAGTATTTGATAAATCTAATGATCTAAGTTGCTTAGTTGTGTTTAACGTCGAAATATCTTCTACTTGAGTATCGTTTGCCCATAATACTTTTAGTTGTTCCAGTCCGTAAAGTGCACTGATATCACTAATATTAGTATTGAAAATGTAAAGTTCACTAAGGTGTTCGAAATTTTCAACAACGCTAATGTCTTCAACTTGTGTATCATTAATCATTAATACCTCAATATTTGTACAATAAATAAGTGGATGTAATGAGTTGATACCGGTCATTTCTGAACGTAAAGTTTTCAGATTTGTCAATGTTCTAATTGGTGATAGATCATTAACACCTGTACCAGAAATATTTAAATCTTCAAGGTTTCTTAGTTTACCAAGAGGAGCTAAAGTCATAATCTCAGGGTTTAGAGAAACATCTAACTCTTTCTTTTGTAAGAAGCCTTCGATATGTTTATAGATACTCTCATCTAATGGAAGTGTACTGTCGTTCTTTGTAATCATCACAGAATCGATGATCGAAAGCACCTCATTAAGAGGTAAACCATTGCTTAAAGTTACCTCATGAGCAGCAATGTCTCTCCAAGTGTCATCCAATTTATTCCACCATAAAGCCATGTCTTCTTTCTGGCTTAATTTAGTGGTGTAGATCGATGCAATTTTCAACTCTTGTTCATCAGGGTTTAAGTTGATTTCAACAAAACGCTCCATCGAATTATCAAGAGTATCATTCATTACAGTGATAGCTTTCAGTTTTCTAGTAAGTTCAACTGTAAAATATAGTTCACCTTCTGTAGTGACACTGTGAGAGATATTTTCAATGATAAACTCAAACTCCGCCTGCTTAAAAAAGAAATCAATATCTTTTAAATAGGCTTGAACATCTTTATTAGATACCACCTGACGGTTTGGATCTAAATCGTCTTCTATTTGGGTTTTATCAGATTCAAAAACTTTAAGGTAAGTTTCGTTTATGATAATCCCTTTTTCTTGGTTAGTATAATCATCTCCAGCGATATCATTTAGCATCCCCTGGAAATACATAACAAGATCTTTAGCTTGGGATTTATACTCTTCTAATTTTTCTGCTGGGATCTCGTTTTCTTGAGCCATAGCAGAGGTAGAGAATAGTATACTTAAAAGCAGGTATATGTGATATACTCTTTTCATCACAGATTTATAGTTTGTTCAATTATTTTCTATTTACTTTTCTATAACTACAAACACAAAGTATTATTGTTTGTGTAAAATGTAGTTATACCAAACTTCCTTGTCTTCAGGTTTTAAAGGCATCAGATTGGAAATCATCCAGCCTGAGTTATAAGAATCTCTTTCGAATTGTTCTACAGAGAAGTACCAACCTTCTATTTGTAAGACATGGAATTTTACATTAGAAACCGTCACAAAAGTAAGGTCTCCAGACTTTATTAAGAAGAACAGGATAGACAAGTAATCTACCTCATGTTCGTTTGTAGCATAATCTTCTAGCTCATCAGTGTCTCTAAATGCTCGATGTAAATTCATGAAATCGATTTCATGAGACATAGGATGTAAGAAGTTCTTTTTATCAGAATTGTTGGCAAATAAGCCTTGGATTTGGTTAGAGTAGCAATCAAATAAGGCCCACTTATAACCTAAGCTGTCAGGTTGAAGCTTTAAGTACAATGTGATATTTGTGTTTTTACCTTTGTATAAAAAACGTGATTCCACTTCAGCAAAATAGCCTCCTTGGTGTTTTTCAATAAACTTGGGTGATTTTTTGTTCGTCACATCATCAATGAAATCATTTTTCATCTTTCTAGTGATGCTTTGGTTCTGACCATCGAACAAAATTTCAAGATATTTCTTTCGTTGCGTGGGCTCTCTAAACTTATAAGATCCGGTAGGGTAAGGTTGCCCGTTTACATCCTCCTCATTATTGAATCTTTTGATGAACTGAGTGAATTGCTTTGTTTCAGCATATAACTTAGATTCATCTCCTTTGTAATTTCCAATGGTCTGTCCGTTAGCATCAAAATTGCCAACATAGACCAAAGCGATAATAATGTATATTAACTTCCTCATTAATAAAAAATAAGCTCAATTGATACGAGTATTTGTTGATAATATCGTACCAATTAAGCCATTTAATAAGATTTTGATTAACCTTTCTTTGTTTCAGATACTCTGATGTCTCCTAACAATACATCCCAGAATCCGATTTCTCTACCACCGATTTGAGTAGTTTTACGCTCAACATACACAGTAATGTCTTTCTTTGTGATGTCTTTGTAAACCATACCGTCTTCAGTTACACCCGTAAATTTTTGGTAAATAGTAATTACACCGACATATCTACCATCAGGTTGTTTTTCTAAATCTGAGATATATTGAATATCAAACCACTCAATATTTACAGACTTATAGTTTAATTTATTTAAACGCTCTAAATATTTCTTGATGTCAAAATATCTAATTTGTTTTTTTCCTAAAGTGGAAACACCCATTTGAGCATCTTCAACAAATAGTTCTAAAGCACGCTCAATTACTCTGTTTGCTTCAGAGAATGAAGTCTCTTTATCACCAATTTTGCTAATATATTTACTTAAATCATGTACTTTCTCTAAAGCCAATGAGTCAATTGCAGCCTTACGAGCAGGAGGCATTGGTGGTTCTTCCTTTGGAGCGTCTTGAGCAAATACCTGAAGCCCAATAAGACAGAAAAATAATATGCTTAAATTTTTAATGCTTTTCATAATATCAATAAGTTTCTGTAATGGTTAAACCAATGATTCGACCTTTGGTGTCAAATCCATAAATGTCTTTTGCTTTGATCACTATCGCATTATCTCCCATTTTACTTAATCTGTAAAAGTACTTACGAGGAGAATACTCCCTGTCATCACCTCTATTACCTATATAATCGATTTCGATTTTTGCTTTAGGTGAAAAAAGGGATGAAGCATAATCAATCAACCTTCCAATTTCAGCACTAGGTGTTTTACGGTCGGTAAGATCTTGAATAATCTCATTTAACTTGTTTGCTGTTACTTCTTTGGCAGTATTCTGAGCAAATGAGAAAGAACAAGTAAAAACGAACAGGAGTGTTATACAAAGCTTATTAAAAGACATCTTATTGTTTAGTCAAGATTAATTCAGTGATTTTGCCGTTGGCGTCTTTCTTGAATTCTTTGATTTTGTTTGGTTTACCTTGAACATCTTTTAATTTGTCAAGATATTTCTGAGCTGTAGTCGGTCTGTCGTAATCAACGATATCACCGTCGTTATAAATTTCGATAAGTACAGGTACATCAGGAGACGCAAATAAAGCCATAGCCTCAGTAATCATCAAGTTAGCTTCTTGTGTATTACCAGCTCCAGTAATATTGTCCATCAAGTAGTAAATATCTCTTTTTTGAGCTTCTTGAGCCTTAGCTTGTGCCGCTTCTTCTTTGGCTTTTTGTTCAGCAGCTAATTTTTCTTCTAATGCTTTACGCGATGAAGCTAAATGAGCTTCAGTTTTAGCAATTAAATCTTTTGCTGTAGCATCTTCTAAATTATATGATTTAATTTCATTCAAACGAGCTTCGTCAGCAGCCAATTCGTCCAATGAAGTATACTCTTTGCTAGCCATAGCTTCCATATCAGCTACTGCTTTTTGTGTTTTTGCTAATAATTCTTGTTGCGCCTTTTCTGCAGCAATTTTCTTTTGACTTTTACAGCCAGTAAAAGAAACAGACATAACTACAGCCATCAATAGGGCAGTGATAATTGATGTTTTGTTCATTTTAGAAATTGTTTTTTGTTCACCATCGCCAACCACATCATCTAGATATATTGTAAGAAGTTGAAGTTAGAAATAGATCAAGATAAACGTTGATTATATTAAATATAAATTTTTTTCAATTTAAGCATATTAGCTAATAACGGAATATAAATAATCATGATTTACAAAAATTAAGACTTAAAAAGACGGATTTTAAATTCATATAACCTAATAATAAAATTTCTCAAACAATTTTGTGTGTATTATGTTTTTCTTTTGAAACTTCAATACTTACATTTGATGTGAATATTTATTCACTTATAAATAATCAAAATATAATGAGCGCTCAATTTTATAATTATACAGCTGAAAACCCACAAGGAGAAGAAATCTCCATGTCTGATTTTGAAGGAAAAGTTGTGTTGATTGTCAACACTGCAACTCAATGCGGACTAACTCCACAGTTTGATGGTTTAGAAAATCTATATCAAGAATTTAAAGACAAAGAGTTTATTGTTTTAGGTTTTCCATGCAATCAATTTGCTGGTCAGGAGCCCTTATCGAATGATGAGATGGTATCAGCTTGTCGTTTAAACCATGGAGTAACTTTCCCATTGTTCAAAAAGATTGATGTTAATGGTGGAGATGCTCACCCTATTTATAAATACCTAAAAGATGTATTGCCGGGTACATTGGTGAATGCTATTAAATGGAATTTCACTAAATTCTTAATTGGTAAAGATGGTAAACCATTGAAGAGGTATTCTCCAACGACCAAACCAGAAAGTATTAAAAAGGATATTGAAAAAGCATTAACTGCTTAGAAAAATCTATTCCTATTTTATGAAGACCCAGTGTAATTTATTTATGCTGGGTTTTCTGTTTATAGATAGAATATTCAGATAGATATTAAGAAGGTGAGAAGGAATTAGTCAACTAATCCAATTCAAGCCCAAGCTTTTGTTGTAATGTTTTTAGAGAAGGGAATTTATTCTGTAGATATGCCAATTTATCTTGACTGTTATAAAGCTTTTTAGGTTCTCCGTCCACACTTTCTTGAACTTGAACTAGTTTAGTAGAAATCTCAATATTATCATTTTGAAGATCCGTTCTTAATTGTCTAAGCAATTCTGAACGAACAATATTTAGATGTTCACTTTGCAAGCTATTTGTAATGTGCACTAAAACATTCATCTGACTATCTAAAGAGATTTCAGATTCATCCAACAGAATTGAAGCAAATTTACTTTTACCGTTTGTTCTGTAACGATCAGCAAAAGATTTCCAAACCTTTTGAGCTTGTTCTAACGTAAAGGTTTTACCTGTTTTTAAAGTAGACTCTTGCTTTTTGTTTGAGGTCGCTCTTCCATAAGCAGGAGGAGGTGGTGGCATTGCCCCTTGAGTTGCAGAAGCAGTAGGCATAGCAACAGCAGGTTGTTCTGCAGCCTTAATATCTTTAGCTTGTTTAGATAGGACACTTTTAAGCTGTTCTAAATTGCCAGATATTTGAGTTGTTTGCTGAACCTGTATTTTATTTTTCTCTTGTTCGAGATGGGCCACCATAGATTTAGGCTGAGTTGAAGTAGTGGCTTTTTCGGGAGTTTTTTTAGCAAGTTTAGCTTGCTTAGCCCGCAACTCAGCTAGTCTTTTTTTTTTATTTCAATTTGAGCAAGTTGAATAGCTCTGTTGATGTGAGACATCTTCATAAGTGCTAATTCAACATGTAGTCTTTGGTTTTTACTTTCCTTGTATTTAACATCACATTCACTTCCAAGATTAAGAGCAGTCATGATAAAAGACTGAGGAACCTCTTTTGCTTGTAGGCTGTAGCGTTGTTTTACATTATCGGAAACATCTAAAAGCTCAATTGTTACTTCATCTTTACAAACAAGAATGTTTCTAAAGTGCTCACAAAGACCATTGATAAAGTTATGACCATCAAATCCTTTTCTTAGAATTTCATCAAATAAAAGTAGTGCCTGAGAAGCTTCTCCTTTATTTAGGTAATCAGTTAACTTGAAATAATAGTCATAATCAAGGATATGTAAATTTTCAACAGTGGTTTGATAATCTACATGTTTATTATTGGAGAATGTACCGATCATATCAAACATAGAAAGTGCATCTCTCATACCACCATCTGCCTTTTGAGCGATCAGGTGAAGAGCGTCTTCGTCTGTTTTGATACCTTCTTGATCAGCAATATTCTGTAATTGCTTAACAATATCTTTGATGCCAATTCTATTGAAATCGAAAATCTGACATCTTGATAAAATTGTAGGGAGGATTTTATGTTTTTCAGTCGTTGCCAAAATAAAAATGGCGTAGCTAGGCGGCTCTTCTAATGTTTTAAGGAAAGCATTGAAGGCTGCAGTGGATAACATGTGTACCTCATCAATAATATACACCTTCTTTTTGCCAGGTTGAGGGGCATAGCGTACTTGCTCGATTAAGTTCCTAATATCCTCCACAGAGTTATTAGATGCAGCATCCAGCTCAACAATATTTAAAGAAGAGTTTTGATTAAAACTTGTACATGAAGCACATTCGTTACAAGGATCACCAGATTCTGTTAAGTTATCACAGTTAATGGTTTTTGCTAAGATTCTTGCATTTGTTGTTTTACCTACACCTCGAGGTCCACAAAAAAGAAATGCTTGTGCAAGATGATTACTCATCACAGCATTTTTTAATGTGTTTGTGATATGCTCTTGACCAACAACGGTTTGGAATGTATTCGGACGGTACTTACGTGCCGAAACAACAAAATTATCCATGTACTCTACTTATCGTTTCAATAAAATCCATAGCAAAGTTAAAAAAAATGAGATCGTTTGAAACAGTTGAACCAATATTTATTTGCAAATCAAGTATAACAATTTGATGAATTTGTTATGTGACAATACTTTAAATCCTTATTTAATAGTACTTTTCTTATAACTTATATGATGAATTTAGAAATGATAAAAAATATTTGTAAATTTGTATCATAACGATCGGTTCTTTTCACTAGAATGAACTGAACAAGTAAATTGACAATCTGATATCGAAAATACGAATAGTAAACTGAGTTATCTTACAACCTTCCAACTAATAACAAAATAACAAACATTTTACTATACTGAATATATAAGACAAACTTTCAACTAAACAGATCGCACATTCTAAAAATGTTGCGATCTTTTTTTTTATACACTATTTTCAAGATAAATTCCGGTCTACATTACAATCAGAATACCTTGAGCAAAACAAAAATCTTATTGCCTTTAGTTGGATTTAAAGTTCAGAAACACTTATCTATTGAAGGTCAGTTGCTAAACTTCCGAACAGGATTATTGGATCTCTCTAAAAAGCCAGAGAGCTTCAGACGACATGTTTCAAGGTTATGGAAATTATACAGACATAATCATAACCAAGAACAAAAAATTTACGGAAGGATAAGAGAAGAATCTTTTGACGTAAATTTAGATGAGAATGGTTTTTTTAGGGTAGAGTATGACCTAATAAACGATTACACAGACCAGGAATTAGATAAATACTTAAAGTTTTATTTCGATAAATCTTATAAAGAAGAGATAAAAGTACCAAGTATCACTAAAGAATCTGTTCACAATATTTCCAATACAAAGTACATGGTGATTTCAGATGTAGATGATACAGTATTGATCACCCATGCCACTTCTTTCTTGAAAAGAATCCCTCAAACTTTGGTAAGGCATGCTTTCAAAAGGAAAGAGGTTTCAGAGATGAGTAAGTTTTATAGGGAAATGAAAAACCAAGGAGCAGGCTTTTTTTATGTATCTAATAGTGAAATGAATCTATATTGGATCATAAAGTTATTTCTTGAAACCAGGAAGTTTCCATTGGGGCCTATTTACCTGAGGTATCATAAAAATTGGAGAGACTTTTTATTAAGCAATAGGACGGAAGGTACGGAACAAAAGAAAAATATTCATAAGATCAATAGGATATCATATTTAATAGAAAAATTCCCGTCTCATAAGTTTTTATTAATAGGAGATAGTGGACAAAAAGACCCTTATACTTACGAAGAAGTTGCTAAACTTTATCCTCAGAATATATCCGGTGTAATGATTAGAGATGTTTCAAAAGGAAAAAGGGATGCTGAGATGCTTCAAATTAAAGAACAATTGAAAAGGATGAATATACCTTTCCATATCTTTCATGACCCTAAAGAAGCAATAAGAATAGAAAAGAGATGGTACAATAGAAGAGTAGTAAAACAACTCACTCGATTATAAAGAAATTATTGATAAGTGATTGAGACAACAAAGTCTTCATGTAAATAAATTTTACTTGAGTATTGATGTGCTTTACCTTGTACAGTATTGATTTCAATACCTTCAATTTCATTATTTAATCCAAATAGACTTTTGATCTGGGATTTAAATTCAATGTTTAGTTGTCCAAAAGCTTTATAGGCAGCTTCCTTTAATGTCCATATAACTGTCGCATTCTGTGGATTTCCATCAATGGTTGATTGAGCAAACTTCAGCTCATCAGGGTTGGCAAATCTTGAAATCAATCTTAGCACCTTTGGAGTGACCATTTCGATATCGATACCTATAAAATCTTTAGGAATTAAGGATATCATGGCACATGCAAAATGTCGAGAATGCGAGATAGAAATGGAATATTCGGAATTGACTAGAAATGGTTTTCCATTTTCATTTTTATGAATTCCATGGAACTCAAGGTCCAGTTGACCAAGCAAATGGGTAAGGGCTGCTCTTCCAGAAATACTTTGTCTTCTGACTTTGTCATTTTTAATATGTGCAAAAGTGCTAGCCTCCTCTTTCGCTAAATCTAAGAGTTCCGTTTCGGTTTCTTTGATCTCCCAAAGTACCCAAAATATATGGTCACTAACTTTTTCAAATCTGATACAACCCATACTGCAAATATACTTGAGATTATTTTTCCTACATAAAATTCCAAAGAGGATTGAATGAATGGATCATAATAGAGAATGTTTTTTTAAGGGGAGCATTGATTACAATTTCATTTTTATTCTCATCTTTGTTGTAACAAATTTTTAGGAGATGCAAAGACAAGTATTAGAAGTAAATAAACTAGCTCAATTTGGTGGTCATAAAGATGGACTGTACAGTGTAGTACATTTTAATGATAATGGTATATTTTATACTGCAGGTGCTGATGGATTTGTGGTAGAATGGGATATCAAAAACCCTGATCAAGGGAAAATGATTGCTAAGGTACCCAACACCGTATATTCAATGTGTCCTCTAATAGAGGAGAACCAGTTAATCATTGGTCAAAATACAGATGGTATTCATCATATTGATTTAAAAAGCGGAAAGGAAATACGCTCTTTAAAACTAACAGATAAAGCTGTTTTTGCTATCAAGAGATTAGAAGATGATGTCTTTGTAGGAACAGGTGATGGTTGGGTTTATATCGTTTCTTTACACTCTTGGAATGTAAGAGCCAAAGTAAAAGTGTCTGAAGAGTCTGTTCGGTCATTAGCCATAGACCCTTCTAGAAGAATTTTTTGGGCAGGATCAAGCGATGCAACAATACGAGGATATAATATTGAAAATTGTGATGAAGTAAGAGAGCTTATTGGTCACGAAAACTCAGTGTTTAGCCTTACAGTATCTCCAGATCATCAGTTTTTATTAAGTGGTAGTAGAGATGCTCACCTGAGAGTATGGAACTTAGATGGTTTCATAGAAACTCAACATGATATCGTCGCTCATATGTACACAATTAATGATATCGTTTTTAGAAAGGATGGTAGATATTTTGTGACATGTAGTAAGGATAAATCTATAAAAGTTTGGCGAACGGAAGATTTCCGACTTTTAAAAGTAATTGATAAAGCAAGACATGCTGGCCATGGTACTTCGGTAAATAGATTGGCCTGGATTGGAGAAAATACAGTCATTTCCGTTTCAGATGATCATTCCGCCTCTGCTTGGACAATCGATGGTTTATAAAAAGAAAGAGCGTTAAAATTATCTTTAACGCTCTTTTTTATTTTATAGATCTAAGTTCATTCGTACACCCGCTCTAAACCATCTTCCTGGTTGTGGGATGTTTCCAATGTCATGGTACTGAACATCGAATATGTTAGATGCTTCTGCGTAGAAATACATCATTTTATAATCATAGCTAATACGAAGGTCTACGGTTGTAAATGGATCATATGCTTGTTCATAGCCGTCACCATTTGGATCATAAACAGTATAAGAACCATTTCTATCTTGGTAAACAAGTTGCCAATCAGCTTTTAGGTTCTTGATAAATAATCCATGTTGTAATCCAAAAGTAAGTTTATGATTCAGTTGATCTAAAACATAATTTGAAGCCAAGCTGTCAGGAGCACTCTGGTCTGCAGTCATCCAGATATAAGACATTCTAATGTTCTTTAAGAAGGCTTCTTCATGCAATAGAGTTCTGAAGTCCAATGCAGCATTCGCAGTAATACCCGTAGTAGTTAAACTTGTTAAGTTTTGTGCTTGCCAAGGCTCGTTTGGATCTGTTCTTACCCAATCAATGATATTAGAACCATATCTTCTGAAAGCCGAGACACTACCACTAAATCCTTTTTTGTCGATTTTTGAACCAATTTCATAAGTAACAGCTCTTTCTTCTTTAAGTGAGTCATTACCAATATTGGTAGGTCCTGCATAATATAAATCTGTATACGTTGGGATTCTCATAGCTGTATTTACAGTACCGAATAGACGAACTGAGTTAGACAACTGGTAAGAGATGTCTGCACCTGGGAAAACATCAAATCCATCGCTAGATTCTGCAAGTTGTGTATTGTAATTAAACATTAGGCCAGCAGAAGCAGTGAATTTTCCTAAAACGATATTATGCTCAAGGAATAATGAATAATTAAATCGTTCTTTTCCATGAGTATACGCCGTATTGTCTACTCCATTAATTGGAATAGGGTTATTCAGTTCTTCACCTAATACATTACTTTTGATTCCCTCATATCTTGCATCAAAACCAATTGAAGTCTTACCAAATTTTGAAGGAATGATAGAGTTGACATTAACTCCAGCAGCATCCATTTGATGGTAATTATGGTGTGTGTACCACTCTGCAGGGTTATCTCTAAATAGTTCGTATCTATCATAAGTTCTGTTCCAATAAATAGTTGGACTAATCTTGATATCACCATTATTGGTGAATTTCAATGAACCGTGATACAATTTGTTTCTTTCGTATTGATTGGGATAGGCAGGAGTATAAAATGAATTGGCTCCGAATCCTTTATCTGACATACCTGCAGTAAGATCGAATGTACCACCTTTTACATCATAGCTGCCATGGTAGAAAAATGTTACATCTTCAAAGTCTGTATTGTCAATATAACCATCACTCTTTTTGTATGATCCAGTAACTAGATGTCTTGTTTTTTCGGTAGAAAGGTTAACGCGACCAGTATATTTTTGTAAACCATAATCCCCAAACATCATATGGGCATATAGGTTATTTTTATCTAACGGTTTTGTCTGTACATTAACAGCACCAGTAAATGCATTTGCACCAAAGACTCTCGATGCGGGGCCTTCCAATACTTCTACAGCATAAGCAGCTTCCAAATCAACAGGTAAGAATAAATTCAAATGTCCTGTTTGAGGGTTGTTCATATTTAGGCCATTTAATAAAATCAGTGATTGATCAAAAGAACCACCTCTAATATTGACATCACCTTGGACACCCAGAGGACCTCTAGATCTCATGTCCACACCTGCGACGTAACCTAAGACCTGGTCAAAGCTTTGAACTGGCATTTCTTGGATACTTTCGGCATCAATAAAAGTGATTATTCTTGCTTGATCTGAATATACTTGAGGAACACGGCCAGAGTTTACCGTAACTTCTTCTAAATAATATTCAGACATTTCGGTAGAGTCCTTTACCGAGTTTTGTGCATACAGAAAAGACGACAACAGACAGAAAAGTGTTGTCATTAAAGTAGTAGAGATTTTCATCTTAAATAGAATAGGAATATAAGTTTGTAAGCGATTAGAATAGTGTTTTCCCTGTGAAATGAACAAACTGGGAATAGTATACAATGGAAGAGTCAATAATGAATGAATGGGTGATCGTAATCTTTTAAAAAACCGATTACCTGATTCTTCTTCATCGATATCTTCAATTAACTCCAATAGTAGCGGATCATCGTCAAGCGAATCATCATAAGTTCTATGATAATGAATTGATGTATTGTCTACAATAGGAGCTTTTCTTTGAAAGTCGATATCAAGAATACATATTTTAACCTCCTTACTTAGTGTTTTAAAGGCTCCATAGCTTTTTCTTGACCAACGTTTGAAAAATACCATATTGCTAAAAAATTAGATTTTGTTTAGCACAAAGTAAATCAAAGTAATTGTAAATAAAAGGTAACGAAAGTCAATGGAGAAGGAGATTTAGATTAATAAAAAAAGTCCTCTAACCGATGAAGATTAGAGGACTTTCATTCCGAATTACTTATGGAATTTATTGATATAGATATCAATGATATTATCCAATAAGAAAACTTTCTCTTTAATGGTTTCTGTAGTGATTGTTGATCCATCACTATTAGTTTGAATACTATTGATTTGCAGATTTTTGAAATTTACTCCTTGTCTATTTTCAAAAAGATCTTGAATGTCACTCACTATATCCTTGAAATTTGCTCTACTGATATTGCTGAACAGTACACCTTCATCGAATTGTAACTGATTCATCATTTTGTAGCTTTGCTCAGTAGCATTTGTTTTAAATGCATCTTCTAGGATAACTGCTGTTTTTACTCTAAAAGTACTTAAACTTTCAGAAAGGTTTGCATTCTGATCATTATCCTGACCCAATGCAGTGCACCACACAAAAAGGAGTGCAAGGATTGAAAATAGATGTTTCATAGATTAGGTAATATTTTTTGTTACGTTGTTTCAGTTTTGATACACAAAGGTACAAAAATGCGTTTACATAATACCTTGACTTCTAACTTATTTAATTTAATTAGGCTTTGTTTTCATAGTTCTTGGAGAGAAAAAATAATATATTAGCAGAAATCATTTAATACCATAATAAAATATGATCGTAGTCACTGGTGGCTCTAAAGGTATAGGTAGAGCTATAATTGATAAATTCGCCGAGGATAAAAAAAATATTGTTGTTTGTGCTCGTAATCTTGATGCTTTAGCACAGGTGAAGTCTGAAGTTGAAGAGAAATACGGAGTAAAAGTATATACTTTCTCAGCTGACGTTTCCAAAAAAGAGGAGTGCACTTCTTTTATCAAGTTTGTTAAAGATATTGATGAAACTGTAGAGGTTCTTGTCAATAATGCAGGAGTGTTTGTACCAGGTTCTATTCATGACGAAGAGGAAGGAGCATTTGAGGTGATGATGCAAACCAATATGTATTCGACTTATTATATCACAAGAGGATTAATTGGTGATATGATCGAGAAGAAACATGGTTATATCTTTAATATTGCTTCCGTCGCTTCTTTTATGGCGTATACAAACGGAGGTTCTTACGCTATCTCTAAACATGCGATGCTAGGTTTTTCTAAATGTTTAAGAGAGGAAATGAAACCTCACAATATTAAAGTTACTTCTGTGATGCCAGGTGCAACCTATACAGCAAGTTGGGCAGGGGTAGACCTTCCAGAAGATAGGTTTATGAAATCGAAAGATATTGCAGACTTGGTTTTCTCAGCTTATAAATTATCTGATAGTGCTTGTGTAGAAGACTTAATTGTCCGACCACAATTAGGAGATATCTAATAAAAAAGGATGACTGCAAACGACAGTCATCCTTTTTTAACTATGCTTTAATCCATATGGGGTTTCACATTCTAATATGAAATGCATTCCCAAAGGAGCTATTCTTATTTCTTCACCGCTTTTTGAAGTTTCTACTAGACGTTTCATCAATAAATTCTCCAAAATTATTTCTATATCAATTCCTGAGCAGTTTAATGCTTTGTGAGCCCATTGTTCAATACCTTTAGTTTTGATCCAAATCCTTGAGGTTTCATACTCTATAAATGAAACCTTCTTTAAATAATGGAGAATTTCAACTTCTTCTAATGAAGCGTCTCTTAAAATTTTAACTAAAGTAAGGTGTTGGTTACAGGGATTGTCGAAAGTGACTGCATTGGCGAATAGTATGGCCCAACGTTGTTGTTGCTTTGGTATACTTTCCAAGCCACTATCTGTAATAAAGGCATAAATCGTTTTTAGTGGAATCTTTCGAACTGCAATAGAATTATTGACCAAAAACTTTCTAGCCATTGATATAATTGTATGCGAATTTAATTGCTGCCAATTATCAAAGGTAAAATTGTTTGTCTGTGTAGTATCAGCGACATGTTCTAAAAATTGGTAATTATCTTGAACACTCATATAAGCGGGATTGGAATACTTAGTTTTTTTTAATAAACAAATATAAAGCACAGTTACTTTATTTCTTTTTTGAACGACAATTTTCCTTTTGAAATAGGATAAAAGTCGAAAATGATCTATTCTGTTTCAGATAATAAATCCTCCCAATCTTCTTCTTTCGTTTCTATGTAACTGCTGATCTTTAAAAGAGCAACTTCTGCTGTACATAATCCAAATGGAGAAACCCATCTTTTTTGGTGGTATTTGAAGGTAAGTGGGTGGTAGAAGAATTGTCTTCTGTCATTATCCCAGAAAGTCATGATCATCCAATGGATATTACCGTTTTTAAGGGATAACCACTTATAATTTGGATGTCTAGACGCGTTACCCATTACTTCAACAGTATCAAACTCTAGATTCGAGTTATTCAAAACTTCTTGGAAGTCATCGATTGCTTGAGTAATTCGCACATCAATAATCTGTAGATATGTGAAGTACGCATTTATTAAAGTACTTATTTCTTCTGGGTCTCTGGTAGTAATTTCTTTGGTAAGACCAGATTCCATTTTAAAAATATGAGGCTTCACTACAAATTGGTCTTGCACTGGGTCATAAATCACAACCATTTGATGATATTGGCCAATTGGGAAAGAGCCATATATTGGTGCTTCGACAGCTTGAGTAAAGTCAAACATATCATGCCACATGCTAGTAAAGAAATTCTGTTCTTCAGCGACATGTCCTTTTACTAAGCAGGTTTTATTAATGTCTTCAACAATATCCTCAAGAGCGTGTAAGGTTTTGTATCTTTTAGTTAATTTAAGATCAATATTTTTCCAATCTTCCCATTCTTTTTTCCAGTTAAAAGCCTGAACATTAGGGAGTCTTAGCTTGTAATCAAAGCAAGAAGGTTGGTCTAATGTATATCCTGGATAGTACCAATCTTTTTTACTTTCTAATGCCCATTTCATTTCTAAAAGCATAGAAATAAACCCTAAACCTTCTTGTTTAAAGTTATGGTCATACATGGCCATTAAACTGGCAATAGACTGTTCACCTACATCAAAATAACTAGCAGCTATCAATTTATTATCTTGATAGAAGCTTATTTGCATAGTTTCAAAAGGAAGTAGACCTAAATCTTCCTCATCATCCACCCCAAAGTATTGTAGAAGGGATTTGTTCTCTTCATCAAAACGTTCTTTTCTGTATTCTGAATATAGGGTTTCATGCTCCTCTGTAATATTTAGAGGAGTAATCTCTACCTGAAACTTTCTTAGAGATTGATTGATCTTTTTTCTCTGTGATTTTGAGAACATATCTGATTGAACCTCACAACGAAGAGGAAGTACTCCTTGCATTTTATCATCAAAGTACATCATTTCGTAAGAAGCCATATTCAGGTTATGTCTAAAATAACCTTGAGCTAAAAGTCTATCTATTTCAACTGGCGTTAGTTCATCATCATTAGGAGAAACAATACCAAATGTTATATCATAATACATTGTAAGAAATTAACTTAGAAAACACTTTAATTGTTCCCTGCAATTTCTTCCAGACAAGAGTTGGTGTAAGGTTTGTCGTTTGTAAGGAAGCTGCTGTTACTAAGAAAAAAAGTTTTTCATAAGATCCAAAAAAAGGAGAGTACAATTGACTCTCCTTTATTTTATCTTCTTAATCAAAAGAGAATTATTTTCCCCACTCTGAAGGAGAAACTCTCCATGATTTTAATGAATCAATATCTTCAGATTGAATGTAGTCTTGCTCTAAAGCTAATTCCAACATTGCATCGTAATTAGAAAGAGTAACTAAAGGAATACCTGCTTCCTTAAAGTTGTTGACAGATAAATCAAAACCATAAGTAAAGATGGCAGCCATACCTAAAACTTCAATACCAGCTTCTTGTAATGCTGCTGCTGCTTTTAATGAAGATCCACCTGTAGAAATCAAATCTTCAATAACCACAACCTTGGCACCTTCTTTTAATTCACCTTCAATCATATTTGTCATCCCATGTCCTTTAGGCTTAGAACGTACATAAGCGAAAGGAAGACCTAATGCATCAGCAATCAATGCACCTTGAGGGATACCCGCTGTTGCTACACCAACAATAGCTTCAGCATCAGAGAACTGCTCTTGGATTTTAGCACAAAGAGCATGTTTGATATAAGTTCTTGCTTGTGGATATGACAAAGACAGTCTATTGTCACAATAAATTGGCGATTTCCAACCTGATGCCCATGTGAAAGGATCATTTGGACGGATTTTGATCGCGTTGATTTCCAATAAAAGTGATGCTACTTTTTTTGCAATTGTGTTTTCCATTCTCTTGTACTAAAGTGAAAATTTAGAAGTGTAGGAACGATATCCCATTAAATCTTTGCAAAAATAAGATATCATTTGATAAAATAAATTTTGATATTTGATTTCTGATAAAATAATTGTCAACATTTCATGAGAGAGGGCTTCTTACAGATATTAAATAAATTTTGGGGGTATAATGAATTTAGACCTTTACAAGAAGAAATAATCAGTAGTGCATACTTAGGAAAAGACACTTTGGCACTTCTACCAACAGGAGGAGGAAAGTCGATTTGTTTTCAAGTTCCTGGAATTGCAAGGAAAGGAGTATGTATTGTGATTACTCCTCTAATTGCCTTGATGAAAGATCAAGTTGAACAATTAAATAAAAGAGGAATCCCTGCGAAGGCTCTTTATTCAGGTTTAAATAAAAGAGAAATTGATATTCTTCTTGAGAATGTTGTACAAGGGAGTGTTAAGTTTCTTTATGTCTCTCCAGAAAGGTTAAGAACGAAGATATTTTTAGATAGAATTCCTCGAATGAAAATAGGTCTTCTTGTTGTGGATGAAGCTCATTGTATTTCACAATGGGGACATGATTTTAGACCTCAATATTTAAAAATTGGAGAGTTAAGAGAGCAATTAAAAGATGTGTCTTGTATGGCACTCACGGCAACTGCTACAGAAAAAGCACAAAAAGATATCATAGAACACCTTCAGTTCAGTGAGAAATATAACTTTTTTAGAGGAAGCTTTAATCGCCCAAATTTATCTTTTTCTGTTTTTCATGAAGAAGATATGCAAGTAAAACTTCTCAAAGTTTTAAGAGGGGTTGAAGGGAGTGCTATTGTTTATGTCAGAACTAGGAAAATGGCAAAAGAAGTGACGCAATTGCTGTTAAGTAATAACATTAATGCTGACTTTTACCATGGTGGCTTGCTCACTGAACAAAGAGAAGTGAAACAGAATTCTTGGATTAATGGGCATACAAGAGTAATTGTAGCGACTAATGCATTTGGTATGGGTATCGATAAATCAGATGTCCGTTTGGTAGTGAATATGGGCTCTCCGGAGAACTTGGAAGCATATTATCAAGAAGCCGGAAGAGCGGGAAGAGACGGTGAAAAAGCTTATGCAGTACTTTTAGTTCGAAATGACCAAAAAAGAAGAATTTTAGAATGGGTAGAACAAAGACACCCAAATGATAAATTTTTAAGAAAAGTATATCAACATTTAGGAAACCTCTATCGATTAGCAGTAGGAAGTGGAGAAATGTCTTCTTTTGATTTCTATTTGAAGCCTTTTATTCAGAAATATGAACTGCCACCACAAGAAACTTACTATGCATTAAAAAGGCTTGAAGAACAAGGTATTATCCTATTCAATGAAAGTGTTTTTCATGATCCGACGATCATGATTAAAGTTTCAGCAGAAGACTTCTACGCTTACTTAATTCGCCATCCTCATCACGAGTTACTGATGAAAGGAGTATTGCGAATGTATGGTGGAGAATTATATAACTCTTTTGTGAAAATTGATGAGAAGGATATTGCAATGACGAATGGTATTCCATTAGATAAAGTCACCTTTTACCTTCAAGAATTACATAAACTTGATTTAATAAACTATCAACCTAAAAAAGATAAACCACAAATCACTTTTGTCTTACCTAGACATTTACCAGAAAGGTTACCAATAGATAGAAAATTACTGTCTCAGCGAAAACAACAGGATTTTTCAAGGGCAAAAGCCATGATTCATTTTATCGATAATAAGAAGAAATGTAGGAGTATTAGTATAAGAGAATACTTTGGAGATTATGAAGGGGAAAACTGTGGAATTTGTGATAACTGCTTAGCAAAGAAGAAAGCACAAGTGTGGGAGGAGAAAGTAGAAAATATGGAAAAGTCTATTCTTGATGTAATTAAAGAAGAGCCTTTATCATTACATGAATTGGAAAATGTTTTAATGCCTGTAGACTTGTCTGGTTTTACAAATACATTGAGCGAATTGTTTGAAAGAGGAAAGTTGAAATGGAATAACGAAAAGAAAATCAGTTGTTTATAAAAAAAGAAAGCACCCAAATATTTAGGTGCTCTCTCCTCGACAATTTCATTAACTACAACAATCTTTCTAATTATAATAACGAATGACTGTTAATATGGTTACAAAAAGATTGAAGTTTTTTAAAAATTATTTGTTAATGAGTGCCTTGTTTATACTTTTTACTAGTGCAGGTCCTTCATAAATAAAGCCTGTATAGACTTGGACTAATTTTGCACCAGCTTCAATTTTTTCTAAAGCATCTTCTGCAGAATGTATACCACCAACACCGATGATATCAAGGGTATTACCCGATTTTTCAAATAAATATTTGATCACTTCTGTAGATCTGTCTTTTACAGGTTTACCAGATAATCCTCCCATACCGATGTTTTCAACAGTAGATTTTGGAGTTGATAAACCATCTCTACTAATTGTTGTATTTGTGGCAATAACACCATCAATTTTAGTTTCTTGAACTACCTCAAGGATATCATCCAATTGCTCATTTGTTAAATCTGGAGCAATTTTTAATAGGATAGGTTTAGGGTTTGACTTCTGAGAATTCAATTCCTTTAATCTTCCTAATAAAGCTTTTAATGGTTCTTTATCTTGTAAAGCTCTTAGATTTGGAGTATTTGGAGAAGAGATATTTACTGTAAAATAGTCTACATGATCAAAAAGAGCATGGAATCCTTTTTCATAATCAGAAACAGCTTCTTCATTTGGGGTAACTTTATTTTTACCAATGTTACCACCAACAATTACTTTTGATTTTCTGTTTTTCAGACGCTCAACTGCAGCTTCAACACCTTCGTTGTTGAAACCCATTCTATTGATAAGTCCTTGATCTGGAGGAAGTCTGAAAATTCTAGGCTTGTCATTACCCGGTTGAGATACAGGTGTTAGTGTTCCAATTTCAATGAAACCAAAACCAAAACACTCAAACTCGTCAATCATTTTTGCATCCTTGTCGAAACCAGCTGCCAATCCAACAGGAGAAGGAAATTTGATACCAAATACTTCTCTTTCCAATTTTGGATCACTCACTTTGTACATTCCTTTCGCAATAGACTTTGCCATAGGAAGTGAGAACATGGTTTTTAAATAATTTACTGTGAAGTGGTGGATCTTTTCAGGATCAACCTTAAACAAGAACGGTCTTACTACCGATTTGTAGAAACTCATGTTGACGAATTAAATTATTGCACACTACACCTCGTATGGTGTATTTAAACTGCACAAAGGTAAAGTAAAAAATATCAGATAAAAAGTATTCAAATTGTAATTCCAAAAAAGTGATGTATCTATCTAAAAATGAGCTTTTTAAATAATTTATTGAAGTGGGTCTTTTTGAATAGAGACTTTACACAAGCTTTATATGGAAATTCATATCGTTATCAAGTTTTAATAATTGGGTGTTCTTTTCGTTGATTTTTGATCGAAAGAAACTATTTACGACCTTTGCAATCTTATTTATAACATTGAATAATTAGCATGAGTAATACCTTAAATTTACCAGATATAGATTTAGATGATTATCAATATGATTTGCCTACAGAACGTATAGCAAAACATCCTCAATCTCCTAGAGATGAATCTAAACTGATGGTTTATAAACAAGGAGAGATCGAACACAAGGTCTTTAAAGAAATCGTTGGAGAGTTAGATAATCAGTATACTTTGTTTTTTAATAATACAAAGGTATTACCAGCAAGATTATATTTTAAGAAGGAAACAGGAGCACAAATAGAAGTCTTCCTTTTGAATCCGGTTGCACCAACAACTGATATTTCTGCGGCAATGTTAGCAGAAAGCGGTACTGTATGGGAATGTGCAATTGGTAATTTCAAACGTTGGAAAGGGCAAACATTAGATGCTGCAGTACAAACCGATAAAGGTGTAGTGAAATTGTCAGTTTCTCATGAAGATCGTGAGAAGAGGTATGTACGCTTTGAATGGGATCAACCAGAATTAAAGTTTGTAGATATTATATCTGCAGCGGGCAATACACCATTGCCTCCATATATAAAAAGAGCAGCTACTGAAGAAGATAAGGATACTTACCAAACGGTATATTCTAAGAATGAAGGAGCTGTAGCTGCACCAACTGCTGGTTTACACTTTACTAAAGAAGTGTTGCAACAATTAGCAGATAAAGGTATTAAGGAAGAAGAGGTGACATTGCATGTTAGTGCAGGTACATTTAAGCCAATTACTTCTGATAAAGTGACAGATCATGATATGCACAACGAGCAGATTATTGTTACTAAGGAGAATGTTGAAGCTTTAGTAAATGCTGAAAAGGTTGCATGTGTTGGTACTACTTCGATGAGAACTTTAGAGAGTACTTATTGGTATGGGGTGAGGTTGATTGAAGAAGGAGATGATGTTTCTTTTGATATCAAGAAATTAGAGCCTTATGAAAAAATGGCTGCCTCAGATAATTTGCCGACAAGAAAAGAAGCATTTCAAGCGGTATTAAATCTGATGGAAAAGAAGGGATTGGAGAATATCCATGGAGAAACATCAATTTTTATCATGCCTTCTTATCAGTTTAGAGTGATTGATGCATTAGTAACCAATTTCCATTTGCCATCAACCACTTTAGTACTTCTAATTGCCGCTTTTATTGGTGAGGATTGGAGAAAAGTATATAACGCAGCATTAGACAATGATTATCGTTTCCTTAGTTATGGAGATTCTTCATTACTTTTCAGAAATAAAGATAATCATTAAGAAATATGAACACATCAAAATTTCCTCAACGAATAGTTTGCTTAACAGATGAAGTGACCGAATGGCTTTATATGTTAGGAGAACAAGAACGAATTGTAGGAATATCTGCTTTTGCTGAGCGCCCTAAGCAAGCCAAAATGGAAAAACCAATGGTTTGTGGGTTTACAGGTGCGAATTATCAAAAGATTCTAGCTACAAAGCCTGACCTTGTGATAGGCTTTTCTGATCTTCAGGCAGATATTGCAGCAAGATTAATAAAAGAAGGTATTCCAACATTGATTACAAATCAACGTTCCGTTGAGGAAATTATTGATACATTGGCATTAATAGCAAGAGTAATTGGTGTAGAGCATAAAGCCAATATTTACCTTGATAAGATGAGAAGGATGTTGAAGGCTGCAGAATTAAAAACAGCCCGTCTCAAGAGTCGTCCTAAAGTGTATTTTGAAGAATGGAATTCTCCATTGATTTCTGGAATAAAATGGGTTTCTCAACTTATTCATTTGGCAGGTGGGGAAGATGTTTTTGATGAACTAAGTGAGCATCAATCAGCAAAGGATAGAGTGATTAATGACTTCCAAGAAGTGGTAACAAAAGCACCTGAAATAGGTTTATTTTGTTGGTGTGGGCGTAAGTTCGATCAAGAAGAGTTATTAGGTAGACCCAATATTGATCAAATCCCTTTTGTTCAATCTAAGCAAATTCATGAAATAGATCCATTGTTTATGCTCCAACCTGGGCCTGCTGCTATTTTAGAAGGTTTGCCATACCTTGAAAAAATTATCGAAAAGTACACAGATAATTAAGAAAGTTATCTAGAGTTATTAACGGCATTTTCTGATTTTTTTAGAGGATTAATGATATCTTTATACTAAGAAAATGAAAAATTAGATATCAATTATGAGTATGTTTCCTCAACAAGATGCTACAGCATTAAACGATAAAGATCCTGAACAATTACGTATCCATTCAATAGAGACTTTTGGTACCCATGATGGACCAGGTATCCGTTTTATTGTATTTGTTCAAGGTTGTCAGTTTAGATGTCTGTATTGTCATAATCCAGATACTTTTGATGTAAAGGGAGGTAAGTTTATTACCCTACAAGAAATTGAAAAAAGGGTATTAAGACAACGCCCATATTTTGGTAAAGATGGTGGTATTACCATTTCTGGAGGTGAACCATTACTTCATAGAAAGAAGATTCTAACTTTATTTAAGCGACTAAAAGAACAGGGGATTCATACCTGTCTTGACTCTAATGGGAGGTTAGTAAATAAAGAAGTTGAGGAGTTACTAGAATATACTGATCTATTAATGTTAGATGTTAAGCACATCAATGATGATTGGCACCATAAACTTACAACCGTTTCAAATTCAGCGACACTTAAATTAGCTGAGATGAGAGAGAAACAAGGGAAGCCAATGTGGATTAGATATGTATTAGTTCCGGGGTGGTCTGATCAAGAAGAGTACCTCCATGAATTGGGACAGCATTTTAAAGATTTTACCACGATTGAAAAAATTGAAATACAACCTTACCATAAGCTAGGTGTCCATAAATGGGAAGCAATGGGTATGGAATACGGTTTAGAAGGGGTGGAGGCTCCGACTAAAGAAGATATCGAAAAGGCAACAGCTATTTTCTCACAGTATTTTAAAGAAGTACATGTGAACTAGTTTTTATAGCTTTTCTGAAAAGTAGATACAATAGTTTTTATGGATGAAAGTCCAATTTCTGTTGTATCTATTTTTTTTACTTCAATAAATTCTACTGCACTTACATCATCGTTTACTCTAAGGTCATCCAATGATTCTACCTTACAAATAAAAGTAAGGTCTAGAGTGTAGTAATCATTCTCTCTAAATGTATAAGTGTTTGGGAAGGAACAGAAATATTCTAATGAAGTAATTGTGAGATTTAATTCTTCCTTTATTTCCCTCTTGATAGCATTTTCAGCAGTCTCATGAACATCAACAAAGCCGCCTGGTAAATCCAAAGTTCCTTTCATTGGATCAAACTTTCTTCTAGCTAAGAGTAACTCTCCATTGTCATTTAAAATTAATGCGGCAACTGCTGCCGAAGCATTAATGTATAAGTCAAATTGACAACTTGAACAAACAAAACGTTTTTTATCAAAGGAAAATGTCTTAGCACCACACTTTGGACAATAGGAAATATGCTCTTTTAAATGCATTAAAAAATGAGTTTTAGTGTTCTAAGTGAGGCGATCATTAATGTGATGGCTAATACAAGGAAAAAGGAAACGATCCAACCCGGATGAGCCAAAATTGTGAATAACGCTTGTGTATTTTCTCTTTCTTTACGGATAATTTCTTCGGCAGCTTTTAAATTAGGAAGTTTATCATCTGTTAGATGTAATGATAGATTTTTAAGAATGTCATTTTTAATGGCCCCATCAAGACCATAAATAACAAGGTTTTTGTCGTACTGCCGAACCAAGGTGACATATTGAGTCAGCTCTTTCCATTGTAAAGGCCTAGGGTTCTCTTCATTACTTAGAGGTTTGGTAGGATTCGCAGAGCCTACTATGATATTCTTAAATCCACTTTGATAAGCTTTGATCTGGGCTAGAGTTTTTACAGTATTTTCTTCATAGTGATTGAAAACACTTAAATATTCCTCATCGTTTAGCATATTAAATGTACCAGAAATTTGTTTCCAGGTATCTACATTAACCTCTCTGCCATCAATTTGATATGGTGTAATCACAGAGTTGGTTACAAAGCCTTCTTTTTGTGAAACTGATCGTAATCTTGCGTAATTGATATCTCCTTGTTGTTGGACAGATCCACTAATCAAACGTTTTAAGATCACTTTCATTATTGATAACGATCCGTTTTGAATAATACGTTGATCTGTTTTATAAGGTGCCTGAGATACCGTTAATGAATTCCATTGTAATCCATTCTTTCTAGACCAGTTATTAAAACTTTCAAATCTTTGTAAGTAGGATTCTCCATTATGGGCATTTGGAAAATAACCTTCACCCTTAGATAAAAGAAGCCAAGCATGACATTGGATATTATGTTTGGCAAAGATTTTTAATGCTTTTACTCTTTCTGTAGAGAAATCAGTGATGCCTACATATATTTCAGCATTTACTTCTTTTAATTTCTTTAAAATAGAAGAGTCCTCAGCAATTTCTAAAAGCCTGAAACCTTGAGCTTCAGTCATGAAATTGATCTTAATATCTTTTTCAGCTTTTACACTTATGGATAAAATAGAAAAAAGTAATATTGAAATTGTAAGCGTTAATTTATGCATAAGGGGGATGGTAAGTTTTATCTAACTTACAAATAGTTTAATAAACGATCAAGGTAATTTTCGGATAGTAATGTCCAAAACTTGTGCCTGACTATTTCTACCTAGTTTGTAGTTTTTCCACCAGAAAGGTCTTGTAGCTGCTGCTGCTGCCCAAAATACTGCTCCTTGAATTAATTGAATATCTTTTGAGTGAGAATTTTCACTGTCTCTTTGTACAGCTCCTGAAACTAGGAATCCAGTACCAATAAAACCAAAACCACCAAAAAGAACTCTAGGGAAAACTCTTGGGAACTTGATGACTTCAACTTCACTTAAAGGAATTTCTGTACCAGATTTATAAAGGATAAAAGAAGAGTCTTTTAAAGCATATAGTTCATCTCTGTAAACTGCTTTTTCACCTTTCATTTTAAAGATAATCTGGTCTCCTTCATAGATCTTTTTACGGTTTCTTCCATAGTTATCTACCGCTAAAAACTTTTGAGCAAAAAGTGGAGAACAGGTCCCAAAAAGTAATAAAAAAAATATAAACCGTTTCATTTTATTTATTAGTAAATTATTCAAACATTAACCATCGCACACCATACGATACACCAAAACCAGGGCCCATATACCCAGCAGATGCCCAATAGCCAGAAGTTGTGTTAACAGCATTGAGGATGTCACTCACTCTAACAAAGGCCATACATCTTCTCATTTTAAAGTTTAAGAAGAAGTCTAGTGTAAAGTAACCTTCAGTTTCGTAATCGTTTTGTAGATGGTACTGTTGTGTTACTGGGTTAAATGCATATCCATAGAAAGAAGAAACATACTTGGTGTCAAAACCAGAATAAACACTGATCATACCATCTCTGAATTCTCTTACATATGAAATTTCATAGGTTGCAAAAATATCTGGAGTAGGCATCACATCCTGATTGTTGTTTTGTGTATATACTACTTCAGCAATCTGTTGGATATGACCTAGTTTTACTTTAAATCTTGAGCCATAGCGAGAATAGGCAATGTTCTCATTATGCTGTACTGGGCGAGCATATTTATCGTAATAAATATAATCATTGATATTATTGATCTCACCAAACACCGATATATTACCTTTTTCTCCTAAAGGGAGTTGTGGAGCAACCATAAACTGTTGCATACCAATAGGTTTTTTCTCTTCACTCCATGACATAAATACACTTGAAAATTGTTGTGTAAACATAGGAGCTAAAGTATTTTCTAATGTAAAGCTTGCATTAAGGAATCTACTTTGAAGTTTTGCGTTGATATTATAGATGTTTCCTTTTAGAACATCAACTTCACCATGTCCATCTACAAATCCCCAGTTTTTAGGAAGCTGGAATTCTACATCTCCTCCAACAAAAAGTTGGTGATCGAGTGGGATAGGTGTATAGTCATCGGCATTTCTTTGTTGATACCTATAGAATCGATGTTGTACGTACCCCGACCAAAATGTCGGGCCTAATCGGCTTTTGATCCCTAGCTTGTTGTCTAAGTATTCTTGTTGTACACTTACATAAGGATAAGAACCATAATCGTAGTTGGTGTCAACTGTTGGTTGATATCCAGGTGCATAACCTTCACCATTTGGTAAACTGTTTACCTGTTGGTAAGTGTGGTCATTAAATTTATCGTAATAAAGTCTATTAGTAGATATAGTCTCTGTTGAATTACTATATTGATAGCGATAATGATTCCTGTTCAACTCATGAAAAACTTGTAGTTTGGCTGAGTCTACCAAAGCATATTGATGATACAGTTGGGTGTTGTAATACCATTTAAATGAACTTACACCATCGGAAAAATAATTGGTAAGCTGTCCTCGACCAAACTTAAATAAATCTTCCAATGAAGTATCGTCATTTACTAAACTTGGAATAGCTAGACCTCCAGATTCTGGCCCTTCATGAAAATACTGATAGAAACTAGCAAGTAGTTTATACTTGTTGTTCTTTGATTCATATCGAGTATTCAAACCAAAACCAGTGTGTTGCTGAGCATTATAAGAGTTGGAGATCTTGTCTCTACCAAGAATATAAGGTTCAGAATACCTTTGAAAAAGTAGACCTACAGCCCAATAAGGGTCAATATTTCTTGCTATTTTACCGCCAATCTTACCACGGTTGTCTTGTCCTACAACTCCATTAAAGTCCGTGACTGGAATATAGGCGTTGTAATACTCCCATGTGTCAAGATTTTGTGCATATAAATCATACCCTGTAATGCCCATCGTTTGGCGAAGGTGACCAACAGGTTGTACCCAGTAGCTTTTTAATGGGCTGGCATTATTTCCTAAAGTTTGATTTCTATATCCATTCTGACCATTGATGTCATATCTATGTAAATGTGTATAACTAGAATCCATCATGTGTTCTTCAAAATGGATTTTATATACATCTGGCTTGGTTAGATACCAAGTAGTTTGAGGTCCTTTAAGCCATGAACTGTCTTGTTCTAAAGTAACACCTTCTTTGTTAGGTTCTTGTCCTTCTACAGCATCCTCATCTTTCTCCTCCTCATTTTGAGCATAGGAAAATTGAGAGATGGAAAGCAAGGACAATAATATGAATACAACTTTTTTCAAGATTGCTATAGGTCGTAGATAAAATGGTATAATTACTATATTTTAATCAAAGTTATGCTTAATTGATTATTAATCGGCATGTTTCTTTGAAAAAAGAAGAATGATGTAAAAAAAATACTACTTGAGCCATTCGTACATGTCGTAATGCTCTTTTGTCATTCCCATAGCTTTGTAAGTGGTTTGAGCCCTATCGTTGTTTTTCTCAACATATAGTCTTAAACCTCTTAATTCTTCAGAAGCATCGACCTCATTTTTAACATAGTCGTACATCATTCTGAAGATGCCTTTCCTTCTATATTCCTCAATAACAAATAGAGAGTGAATCCATAAAACATTTCCACATCTCCAATCAGACCATTCATAAAGATTAAGCATTGAAGCGATGCACTTGTCACCGTCCATAACTAAGACATATCTTCCGACACTTTGGTTGTCAATGACATGTTGAACACCTTTTTTTACAGTTTCAAAGTCAAGTTTATAATCTTCCGTTTCCAAAGCCATTTTTACTTGAAAATCGGCTATTGTTTCAATATGTTTTTCGTCTGCTATTATAATGTTATAATTCATCGTCTTCTTCGTTTTTTTCCATTTTTTGTTGAATGCCCCTTCCGTATTCTTCAGAATAGACATAAGTAACTTCTGCACCAAAGAAAGTAATTTGTACAGAGTAAAAGGTCCAAGCCATCACTATAATCAGAGGGGAACCTGCTCCCCAAGAAACAGCAGCACTTGAATTTGACAAGTAATACCTAATGGCATATTGACCACCTTGGAATAGAATGGTGGTTACTAAAGCTCCTACAAAAGCATCCTCCCATTTAATATTTACATCAGGTATATATTTGTAGATTCCTGCAAATAGTATAAATGACATAATTAGAGTAGATAATTGTCTGGTCACCTGAATTAAGTCCAGAGTGGCAATGGGTAACCAATCTCGAATTACTTCAGATAATAAACTTAGTGATGAATCCAATAGGACCAAGAATAAGAATACTGCACCAACAACCAAAAGCATCACAAATGAAATAATTCGATCTAAAATTATATGTTTCAATTGTTGTCTTTCGTGTGGTACTTTCCAGAATTTATTCAAAGCCACTTTTAATGTGTGGAATGATAATGTCGAGGTGAAAATCAAGGTACCTATACTGATCGCAGTGGAAACTGTGCTATCAATCTCTAATTTGTCTAAGCTATTAATCATTGATTCTAATTGTTTTGCAACAACATCACCAGAGACTAAAGCAATTTCTTCTATCATATCTTCTTTGATTTGCTCTTCATCAAAGAAAGTACTCATCCAAGTATAAATGAGGTTTAAACCAGCGGGTAAGGAGATAATGGTATAATAGGCCAAAGACGCACCATAAATGTACGCATGGTCATAATTGAATTCTTTCCAAGCAATACCAATTATTTTTAAAGCCCTAAGTATGACTCTTCCTAAGTAATACCTTCGAATCTTTTTTTGTAGTGCTTTAATTTTTTTATAGTTTAAAAAGTGATAGAAAACTTCGAATAATAATAAGGTTTTGAGCCATTGATGGGAAAAACATTATTATTGTAAATGCAAAAATACAATTTTAATTAAAATTGACAGATATATATCCTATTTTGCATAAACATTTGAATACTTTTTTAAGCTTTCAATTGAGACTAAAATGAGAAAATTTTTGGTATCGGTTTTACTTTTGATACTATCTAATTCGTTAATATATGCACAAGATGATTCTTTACACTTAGTGATCGATCCTCAGGGGCACTCATCTGTTGTTAGAAGGGCTGTTTTCTCTAGTGATAATCATAAGGTGTATTCAGTATCTGAAGATAAGACTCTACGTGTGTGGGATGTGGCTACCGGAACACTTGAAGCAACTTTTTGGGGAGACCATAATAATGGAAAAGAAGGAAGATATAATGCTTTGGCAATATCACCTGATAATAAATTATTAGCGGTAGGTGGCTATTTGCCTCAGAATGAAATTCGAATTATTAATCTAAGTACAGGGAAACAAATCGCTTCACTTTTAGGTCATGAGAACATTATCTCTGATCTAGAGTTTTCTTCTGATGGAGAATATTTGGCATCATCAAGTGCTGATAAGACGGTGAGAATCTGGTATATCCCTTTTTTAGATAATGATGTCTTTGAAGAAGAGCCATTCGAAAACTTTAGATTACAAGAACATACTAATACGGTATACAATTTAGATTTTTCAGAGGATGGAACTCGTTTAGTGACTTGTTCTTTCGATGGTACTGTGAGAATGTACTCTTTGTCTGTGGGCATGAAGAGTGCTACCATTATGAAAGTTTGGGAAACTGATGATCGTTTTACCAATGTTGACATCTCATTAGACAATAAATATGTTGTAGCAGGTAATTCAAAAGGGAAGGTTTTTGTTTGGAATACAAACGGCACTGAAGTAGCTACACTAATTGACCCAGAAGGGTTTATTACCAGTCTAAATTTTTCTGATGATTCTGAAAAGTTACTACTTACCGATGCCAAAGGGAATTTATTTTTTTATGATACTGAGGCTTGGCTAAAAGACGAACAGTTGTCTTCTGATAAGGGAGTTTTCTTTTATGCAGATTTTGCCAAGGGAAATAAAAATTACTGTGTAGCCTCGAACGGATCTAATGGTAATATTGAAATCTGGGATATACCTAATCAGAAAATCATTAGATCCTTTGAAGGACAAGGTGTAACCGTGAATCAGCTTAGTAAAATAAGTGATGAAAGTATTGCTTTTGCTTCCTTAAAAGATGAAGAGTTAAATTTTAATTTTTCAGACGTTGATCTTAAATATCCTCAAGCCCAAAATGAAGTTAAAGGTTTATCTATTTCAAAGGATGGACAAATGCTTAATAAAACGGGTAGCTTTCAACTTGATTATAATGGGGTAGTCATCAAAAATGATAGAAATAGAGATAAAGACATAAGAGCTTTTGGCTTTTTAGGTGATAAGATAGTGGTTGGTAGTGGTGCTTCATTAAAAGTATATCAACTAGATGGACAACTTTCTCATACTTTAGAAGGGCATTCTGGGAGTATTAAGGAATTAACTTCATTAAAAAATGAACGTTACCTTGTCTCTTCTAGTGATGATCAGACTATAAAAATATGGAACATTGAATCAGGGGAATTACTGCTTACTCTATTCATATCTAAATCTAACGAATGGGTGGTTTGGTCACCTAAAGGATACTATCATGCTTCTGCTGGTGGAGAGCAATACATTGGTTGGTTAATTAATTCTGGTTTAGGGGAATTAGGAGAATTCCATAAAGTAAACTTTGCATCAAAAGAATTTCACAGAAAAGATATTATCCATCAGATATTTAAAAAAGGTAACTTTCAAGAAGTTGAGAATGCCTTTAATTTATCATCAGTTGATATCAAAGATCTAGCAGAGAATAGACCTCAAATTCATTGGGTTTCCCCAGAAATGTTTACAGTAGCTGACAATAACACCGTAAATATTCAAGCCAAAGTGGTTTCTCAACTTCCTGTCAAAACTTTTAAATTATTAGTGGATGGCAGACCATTGGAAATAGGGAAAGGACTAGTGGAAGTATCTCAAGATAGTGGCTATGTTTACGAAATAAATGAGAGCATTGAAGTCAAAAAACATCAAACATCGCTTCAGTTATTTGTTGAAAATGAAGAAGTAAATATCATTTCTTCTCCTCGAAAAATAAGTAAGCTTTCAGATCAGAATATGGATATTGGTTTTGACTTAAAAGAGCTTACAGAGCGCTCTTTAACATTAGATAAATCTAACATTTATTTATTGTCTATTGGAATATCCAACTATCAAATGAGTTCTATTGATTTAGGATACGCTGATAAAGATGCTACATCAATTGCCGATCTATATGCTTCTCAGAACCGAAGTAAAGTGTTTAATGAAGTGAAAATTAAAAAGATTATCAATGAAGAAGCGAATAAGAATTCTATTATTGGCGGGTTTGATTGGTTAAAACAAGGAGTGGGTGAAAATGATTTAGCTATCGTCTTTATTGCGGCACATGGAGTAAATTATAAAGGAGACTTCTATATTATCCCTCATGATTTTTCTATGAATCAAATCCAAGAGACTGCTTTGAAATGGGATGAATTTGCGGATGTTTTATCTGAATTGCCATCACAGGTGCTACTTTATGTGGATGCCTGTAATAGTGGACAATTAGGAAGTAATTTCAGCTCAACAAATAATACAGAAGATATTAGAAAATTATCTTCTGATGAAAATGGCGTAGTTATTATGTCTGGATCAACAGGTTCGGAAACTTCCTTAGAAAGTGAGCAATGGGGGCATGGAGCCTTCACTGCAGCAATTTTAGAGGGTTTAGGTCAAGGAAAAGCGGATTACTCTGGTGATCAGATTATTACATTAAGGGAGTTAGACCTGTTTGTTGCTATGAAAGTCAAGGAATTAACGGAGAATAAACAACACCCTACGACTCAAAAACCAAGTACGATCAGTACTATGAATGTTGGGGAGTTTATTACTAAATAAGGTTAGAAGCTGACACTAATACCAGGTCCAATCATCCAGAACCATGTCTCTGCTTTTAGAAAATATCCAAACCCAATGTAAAGAGGTAGAGATAGTTTTCTACCAGGTCGTTGAAGAGGGTGGACAGAACCTAAGGCAACAATCCCTAAATCTCTGTCAATATCTTCATTATCACTAAGGTTGAAGGCGTTCAAAGCAATCGAGCCTACACCAAATCTATAGGGCCTTACTCTACCAATAGTACCAGGCTTAAAGAATTTAAACTGTGCAATTGCTGAAATAGAGATACCACTGATACCTGATGAAATATCATCTTCATTGGCCTTTTTTACCAGTAGACCCGCAGGGAAAGATAAATCAATATCAAATTGAGATTTTCTAGAAGCGTAAATCTCAATTTTCTTTTTATATACTTGGTCTGAGTATTTTTCTTTCTGATGTGAAATGTAAATTTCTAATTTGGTCCAATCCTCAAAACGGTGTGTTTTTATTCCCAAGTATTTATTAAGTGTAACTAAAGGGTCTGTACAATTATTTTTTTCATAATTGTGATATCGAGGAGAGGAGACGCCAGGACAGATGACTATATTCTCATCTTTGGCCAATTCTATTAATTGTCCTTGTGGACCGATTACTCTGACATCTAAGGTGATATACTGTTTACCATAGAGTTGCTGATCGTCTATTAAATCAGGATGAAACCTTAAGATCACATCAGTAATGGCCTTTGGGTAAAATATAGGCTTCTCTATTTGACTAACTACTTTAGGTCCGTCACCACAATCAATGGTAACAAAATCAAAGTTTCTTGGTGCCTGTTTTTCCCTTATTTTAATAGCGTAACCAGTATCTTCATTCCCATTATAAATCTTCAATTCTTTTTGATTGATATTAATAGGAATGCTGATTTGCATGGTTTGCATCTCCATGTTTGTAGTTACTGAGTCAATGTTTCGGTTTCTTAAACCTTCAAATAGGTATCGAGCATGTTGCATTTGTTTTCCTTGAAACTTAACTGCAACTGTTTCACCAGGGTATACAAATAAATTAGAAGTCCAGTTTCTACCGGGTCTAAGAATTTGAATACTTTCAATAATAGTTTTTGAAATAATATTAAAGTTAGTGATAAATTTAGGGTCATCACCGTCCTTAATGTATAGATAGCCATCTTGTAAACTATGGTAATCATAAACTCTTAACCAACACAGTGTACGGTTGTTACTCAGGTTGTTCCTTGTGAATAATTCAGCAATTAAATGACCGCCTTTTTCTTCTTGGTTTTCAATACGATATGTCTTCTGTAATTCAAGCTTTCTGTTTTGTTGAATTTGTATTTCAATACCCTCTGGGTTGTCTTGTGTATCTTCGAAAACGACTTCATTTCTATCTGTAGATAAGAAAGTGAGTCGAGGTTCTTTTACGATAAATCTTAGATTTAAAGGGAATGTTTCATATTGGGCTTTCCCATAAAGGAAATTTGGAGCATGTGTTTCAAAAGATATTTCAGTACTAAAAGAATTGACAAATTTTGGGAGAATGCTTAGAAATAACCGGTTTTCTTTACGGTACAATCTCCAAGAAAGGTCTTTTTGTTCATGCCAAATGTTATCTACCCTAATATTTTGGATGTGATTACTAAGTACTTCATATTCCTTTTCTTCACCAATATAAAGTTCTCTGACCTCCGTACTTTTCTTATCTGATAATTCGACGACAGTATTAGTATAGGGGAGTAGTTGTTGTTCATATCGAAGCTCTTTACCATCGATAGTCCAAAAGACAATAATAATAGAAGGGCGTAGGTTCTTGCTTGAACGGGTAAATTGTAAACTAAACTTATAGGTGTCATCAGAAACCGCTAGAGGCTCTTCCAATACATTAATTTCATTAGTGTGAATTAACTTTACATCAGTAATTTGATCAGAGTTTTTCAAATACAAACGAAACTCAAAAGCTTGATCAATACTTTCAAAATGAAAAGGTAACGTCTTTTCATTTCGGTGTCTTCTGTTTTGAATGATACCGTGAGTAGAGAGGTAATTAATGGAAGTGTCTCCATGAATCTCAATATCTCTTATAAAATTTAAAGCTTTCTGTGCCTTAGCTTCCAATGTTGAGAAAAAAATAAGTACAGCAGAAAAAAATACTAGACGTAAATTCAAATTCATGTGTTAGACTTTAACTTATTAAAGTTAAAGGGCTCTATTTAATGTGTTCTAAAAAAGCTAGACTATCACTATTCGATTGAAAAATCATGCCTTTTTTTACCTCTTCAATTTATTAAACGTTAATATGAAATGAAAAAAAAGTTTGACTAATTTTCAATGATACAAAGTTAAAGTAATACTAATCATTTTTTAGAATATGAATAAGAAACATATTTGAATTACAAGAAAGATTTACTTTTTTATACAATTTTAAAGTAATTAATCCATCACTAAATTAAACTTCGAAATGAATGAAATTAAACCAATCGATTTAAATTTTCTTGGTAACGAAGAAGCCATTGCCTCTTACGTTATTCAAACCTCAGAAGGACCAGCATTAATTGAGACCGGTCCATATAGTACATTTCCTGTACTTGAAAAGGCCTTAAATAAAATTGATATTAAGGTAACTGACATCAAACATGTATTTATAACTCATATCCATTTGGATCATGCTGGAGCTGCATGGAAGTTTGCCGAACATGGAGCTAATATATATTTACACCCCTTTGGAGTACGTCATATGGCAAATCCTGCGAAACTTATGGCTTCTGCAAAAATGATTTATAAAGACGATATGGATCGATTATGGGGAGAAATGAATGAAATTCCCGAAAAACAATTGATTTCTCCCGAACATGGAGAGAAAATTGTAATAGGAAATACAGATTTTACTGCATGGTACACTCCAGGACATGCCAATCATCATATTGCTTGGCAAGTAGGAGACGGTTTATTTACAGGAGATGTTGCAGGAGTGAAAATTGGTAATGGCCCAGTGGTGGCTCCATGCCCTCCTCCAGACATCAATTTAGAGAAGTGGCAAACGTCAATAGATTTAATTCGAGAAATTTCTCCGAGTAAATTATACTTAACTCATTTCGGTGTCGTTACTGATGTAAGTAATCATCTTATTGCGCTTGAAGAAGACTTGTACAAAGTTGCTGAAATTGTTAATGAATACCGAAAATTGAATTATTCTCAACAAAAAATGGAAGAACTTTTTACAAATTTTGTAAAAAATGAATTAATTGTACTAGGTTTGGATCAGATTGCGTTAAACCAATATGACGCTGCAAACCCACCCTTCATGAGTGTGGCGGGGTTATTGCGATATTGGGATAAGAAAAACTAGTAATTCTAATAGATTAAACAAAGAATGGAAATTTTTTTAGGTCTACTCATCATTTTTATTGCGTGTATTGTCATTTGGAAAGCTTGTGACGGTTTCGAAGATGCGTCCGGGTATTTAGGCAGAAACATGAAAGGAGGAGTTAAAGGGGCAACAATAGATGCAATTGGTAGTTCTATGCCTGAGTTGTTTACAACATTTTTCTTCTTGGTGATTGCAGGAGATGCTACAGGTTTTGCTAGTGGTATTGGTACTACATCTGGTAGTGCTGTATTTAATATCATGATTATTCCTGCTGCTGTAATAATTAGTGTTATCGTCCTGAATAGAAAGGTAAAATATATTACTGTTAACCCAAAAGTTATTCTTAGAGATGGTATAGCTCTAATGTTGGCAATTCTTTGTTTGATTATTTTCGTATCTGAAAAGGAATTAACATGGAAACATGGTGCATTTCTTATGTCTTTATATGTTGTTTATGTTCTTTCATTAGTATTTATCAAAATTGATAATGAAGGGGATGAACATGAAGAATATGAATACGAAGAAGGTGAAGGTGGTCGATTGAGCGCACTTTTGAAATTGGATCTATCACATGCAATTATGGGTAACAATGCCATGAACTCATCTAGAGCTTGGGTATTACTTATTCTTTCAACATCTATAGTAGGAGGTGCATGTCATTTTCTAGTAACAGGGTGTGAGTTGTTAGGTCAAGGCATGGGTTGGGATATGTACATTGTTGCATTAATTTTTGCTGCAGCAGCTACATCAGTGCCTGATACTATTATCTCTGTAAAGAGTGCGAATAATGGTGCTTATAACGATGCCATTTCAAATGCATTAGGAAGTAATATTTTTGATATTTGTTTCGCCTTAGGTATGCCATTAACGGTGTACACATTAATGACAGGGGAATCTATTAAAATGTCAGGAGAGGCTTCTGAAATGGATTTTATTGGTCAGTTTAGAATCATCTTATTGTTCTTAACTTTTGCAGCCATGATGATCTTCTACGTTGGAGCAAAGAGAAAGAAATTAGGAGCTAAAAGTGGATACCTACTGATACTGATGTATGTAGTATTTATCGGATATACTTTAGCTTACACATACAACGCATCATGGATGCAACCTTTCCAAGAGGTGTTTATTGATATCAATAACTTCTTAGTAGGCTTGAATCCATTCCATAAAGCATAATAGAAATTATTATAAACTAAAGCACCACCCGATTCAATTCAGGTGGTGCTTTTTTATTTTCAATACTTGATATGATCACAATAGAGGAAGCTAAATTACCGTCAATTGAACAGATAACTTCATTATATAAATTAAATGGATGGAGTGCTGCCGATAAACCTGAGCATTTATTCAAGGCACTACAAAACTCACACGCTTTGGTTACAGCTTGGGAAGATGAACAATTAATTGGCTTAGGGAATGCAATTTCTGATGGTTATTTGGTTGTTTACTTTCCACACCTTCTTGTTCATCCAAGTTTTCAAGGCAAAGGAGTGGGGAAGTTATTAATGGAAAAACTCATGAGTAAATATGAAGGTTTCCATATGCAAATGTTGACATCAGATACAGAAGCAGTAGAATTTTATCAGAAAATGGGCTTTAGAAAAGCTGGAGATACTGTTCCAATGTGGATTTATGACGGGTTAGAGCATTAAATGATACTATACTATTCTAGAATTGGAAATAAATAAAAGGTTGTATATCTGCTGATCTACTTTGAAATAATATAAATCCAATAAAGAATAGAAATGCAGCCTTTGCAAAATCAGGCATTGTGATAAATTCAATCGCCAATGTATCCTTCCACTTTTGTGGTATCCAATGGATGAAATACCCAAACGCCATGACTAAAAAGACCAGTTTATAGGCTGAAATTACTTCCCAAGCAAGAGATAAATCCAAGTTCGTGAATATCTGATTTATCATACTTTCGGCATGTTGCATGTCTTCTGCTCTAAAGTAAATCCATGCATAACAAACAAAATGGAAAGTGAAAATTGTGCTTATAACATTGAAAATCTTGTTGTTAGTAAACCTCTTGCCAGCAATTTCTAGCCATAGTTTATGCAGAGCCAATCCACAACCATGAAGCATGCCCCAAACGATAAAACGGAAATGTGCTCCATGCCATAAACCACCTAATAGCATAGTTATTATGAGATTGATGTAGGTTCTTACTTTCCCTTTTCTATTACCACCTAAAGGGATATAAAGATAATCTCGAAGGAAGGAAGAAAGTGAGATGTGCCATCTTCTCCAAAAGTCTGTAATATCAGTGGCTTTGTATGGGGAGTTGAAGTTTAGAGGTAGCTTAAATCCTAATAAAACGGCTACACCAATCGCAATATCCGTATACCCAGAGAAATCACAATAGATCTGAATAGCATAACCATAGGCAGCCATAAGGTTTTCAAATCCAGAATAAGACCAAGGGGATTCGAAAATTCTATCGACAAAATTGATGGAAATATAATCAGAGATTAAGATTTTCTTTGTTAAACCGCCAGCTATTAAGAATAAAGCATGTCCAAACTCACTTTCAGTAACTCTATAATTGTTGTGTATCTGAGGAATAAATTCCGATGCTCTCACAATTGGACCTGCTACTAATTGTGGGAAGAAACTAACGAATAGTGCAAAGTCCCAGATATTATCTACAGGTTTAATGTCACCTCTATAGATATCTACAGAGTAACTAATAGTTTGGAAAGTATAAAATGAGATACCAATAGGTAGAAAAATATTGGAGGTATCCATAGCAGTACCAAATATTCCATTGATCATGGCTGCTAAATAGTTTTCTGGTTCCAACTCAATATGGAAAAGCGTATTAATTCCTTCCGCGAAGAAGAAAGTATACTTAAAATAGGCAAGGAGACTAAGGTTAATGAAGGCACTTAGAAATACAAGCCTTTTCCTGTTTGCTTTATTATTGGAATGGAAAATGGCACTCCCTATGTAATAATCTACAACGGTGGAAAATAAAAGAAGGACGAAGTAGAATCCACTAGACATATAATAGAAATACAAACTTGCTAGCAACAATAAGAAGTTTCTTGCAGTGATATTTTTATATATGAATTGATAAACGATGATAATAGTACCAAAAAGCACCCAAAAGATTACTTGGGTAAATAATAGTGGACTATTTTCATGATATGTAACTAATTCTAACATCTAATTAACCCTCTCAAAAAATAATGGCTTAAAAAATCTCCTAACGAATTTACATGCTTTTCTTTTATTAGTATTGATTTTAACTAAAGAATTTTTCATCATTCGATGATTTGTTTGAATTATCAACCTTCTTCGTTTATCTTCAATAATATTTTTTGGAGGTAAATACTATATGGCTAAAAAGGTAAAGACAGCTTATTTTTGTCAAAATTGTGGGCATGAATCCCCGAAATGGCAGGGCAAGTGTCCTACATGTAACGAGTGGAATACATTCGTAGAAGAAGTTCTTCAAGATGAAGCACCTAAAAAAGGTGATTGGAGAATGAGTAAATCTGAGAATAAAGGTGGGTATGTGAATGCAAAAGCGGAAACATCAAAACCAATTAAAATAAATGAGGTAACATTCGAAAAAGAACCTAGAATTGTGACTCTCGATGAAGAGTTAAATAGAGTTCTTGGAGGTGGAATTGTACAAGGTTCAGTCGTAATGATTGGTGGAGAACCTGGTATTGGTAAATCTACATTAATGCTTCAGATTGCCTTATCTCTAAAAGATAAGCAGGTGCTTTATGTATCTGGAGAGGAGAGCGGACAACAAATCAGACAAAGAGCAGAAAGAATACCGTACTCATCTGAAGAAACTTATGTTTTGACAGAAACTGATACCTCAAAAATCTTTGCTCATATTGAAAAGATGACTCCCGATGTTTTGGTGATCGATTCTATTCAAACGTTGGTATCTCCGTTTTTAGAGCAAGCAGCTGGAAGTGTATCACAAGTGAAAGAATGTGCAGCAGAATTAATCAAATTCGCAAAAGATACAGGTACGCCGGTACTAATGATTGGACATATAACCAAGGAAGGAAGTTTAGCAGGACCAAAAGTTTTAGAACATATGGTAGATACTGTACTTCAATTTGAAGGTGACCGTCATATGAGTTATCGAATATTACGTACTGCAAAAAATAGATTTGGATCCACTTCAGAGCTTGGTATATATGAAATGGTCACTACAGGGTTGCGTCAAGTAAGTAATCCTTCTGAAATTTTACTTTCACAACGTGATGATGGATTAAGTGGCGTCGCTATTGGTACAGTAATGGAAGGGAATAGACCGTTATTAGTAGAGATACAATCTTTAGTTTCTCCTTCTGTATATGGTAACCCTCAAAGGTCGTCTACAGGTTTTGACGCCAAAAGGTTAAATATGCTCCTTGCTGTATTAGAAAAAAGATCAGGATATAAATTAAACTTTTCTGATGTATTTTTAAATGTAACGGGAGGACTTAGGGTAGAAGATCCCGCTATTGATTTAGCAGTAGCTGTTTCTTTGGTATCTTCATTTGAAGATATTGCTATTGAATCAACTACTTGTTTTGCAGCAGAAGTAGGACTTGGAGGAGAAATAAGAGCCGTATCTAGAATTGAAAATAGGATTTCTGAAGCAGAAAAATTAGGCTTCAAAGAAATGTTTATTTCAAAATATAATACTAAAGGGTTAGATCTTTCAAAAATTAAGATGAAAGTAATACCTGTTGGAACAATAGCGGAGCTAGCTGAAAAATTATTCACATAGAAAGAAATTTATGAGAAAATCGATTCTGATATATTTATGTTTTGTCTTAGGAATGTCAATGTCTTTCGGACAAAATAGAGGTAAAGCACAAAAAAACTATATGAAGGCCGAAGAGGCAATTCAACAACGACAAATAGGAGAAGCAAAAATCTTTCTTGAAAAGTCAATTGCTGCAGATACCACATTTGGAGATAGTTTTTACTTATTAGCTTATCTAAATATATTAGAAAGGGATTATCAGAAATCAAGAGCATTATATAAAAGATTAATGCTTTGCTGTAATAAAGAACCTAAATTCGCTTTAGCACACCTTTCCTTAGCACAATACGAATGGTCAGAGGGAAATTATGCTAAAGCGAAACAGTTTTGCTTATCGTATTTAGACTTTAGGCCTTCTAGTAAAGAGTACAAGGAAAAAAGAATTGCGAATAAGATTATAGCATCTTGTGATTATGCGATGGCGAATATGCAACATGAGTTGCCTTATAGTCCTGTATCGTTAGGCGATTCAGTCAATAAATTAGATCAACAATATTTTCCTGCTATAACGGCTACTGGTAATGAATTATATTTCACTGCTAGAACATATAAATCAGACGAGAACATCTATCGATCAGAGAAAATTGATGGAGAATGGGCCTCTCCAGAAATTGTTAGAGAACTAAGTACAAAATTTAATGAAGGAACATGTACCATCTCTGCTGATGGATCATTTATGATTTTTACTTCTTGTGAATCTACCAGAGAATTACCTGGATACGGAAGTTGTGATTTATTTATGGCCAAAAAAGTAGGCGACCATTGGCTAAAACCAAAAAATCTTGGCCCACATATTAATTCTAGAGATTGGGAGTCGCAACCTTCACTATCAGCTGATGGTAGAACTTTATACTTTGTTTCTGATAGAAAAGGAGGGATTGGGAAAAAAGATATATGGGTTTCTCATCTTGTAGATGGGGCATGGACAACTGCTAAGAATTTAGGAGATGTTGTAAATACTATGGAAGACGATATTTCTCCTTACATCCACTCTAATGGTAAAACACTTTACTTTTCATCTGAAGGTCATTTAGGCTTTGGAGGATTGGATATTTTTAAAACAGATCAAAAAAGTCCAGCGCTTTGGACAAAACCAGTAAACATAGGTTATCCTTTAAATGACCATCGTGACCAAGTATCGTTAATTGTTTCTGCTGATGGTTCTAAAGGTTATTTTTCAAAAGAGATTTTAGCACCTGATGGAAAGAGAAGTAGTAAAATTGTAACTTTTGATGTTCCTGAAGAAGTACAACCTGATGCGTTGAGTAGTTATCTTGAAGGTGTTGTTTATGATGCAGTCACAAAAGCACCTTTAAAAGCAGAGTTGGAGCTTAAAAGATTAGAAAGTGATGAGACAGAATCGAGAGTAATGTCCGATTCAGAATCTGGAAAATATTTAATAGTCTTAAACCAAGATGAAGAATATGCTTTGTTCATTTCTCGTCCCGGATATTTGTATCAAAGTCTCACTTTTGATATGCATAATGCTGGAGTGGATGGAAAAACACTAGATATTTTCCTAGAAAGAATAGAGAAAGGAACCAATATTACTTTAAATAATATCTTCTTTGAATCAAATAAATATCAGCTAAAAAATAAATCAGCAGCAGAGTTGGAGCAAATTCTTGAATTTATGAAGAGAAATCCTGATGTGGCTGTAGAAATCGCAGGACACACAGATAATATTGGAACTATCGAGTACAATAAAGATCTTTCCCAAAAAAGAGCCCAAGCTGTTGTCAATTATCTGATTAGTAACGATATCAACGCATCTCGACTTAAAGCTATTGGATATGGTGAGTCGCAACCTATCAGTTCAAATAAGACAGAGGAGGGAAGACAAGAAAATAGACGTATAGAGTTTATCATCTTATAGTATTAGCAATAGATAATTATTTGAGGTTTTATTCTATTTTTGTGATCTAAAATAAAAATAGGATGAATTTATTATCAGTCGATAACGCAACAAAATACTGGGGAGAGAAACCTCTTTATGAAAATATTAGCTTTGGGATTCAACAAGGTCAGAAAGTAGCTTTAGTAGCAAAAAATGGTACAGGTAAGTCTACCTTATTGAATTCAATTGCAGGAAAAGAGTCTTTAGATGGAGGTACAATAGCAATCAATAAAGAAATTAAAATTGGTTTGCTAGAACAAGAACCTACTTTTGAAGAAGGTCAGTCGGTATTGGATTACGTATTGTCGAGTGATTCAGAAATCCTAAGAGCTGTTCGTAACTATGAAGAAGCCGTAGCTTTATCATCAACTGATTATTCAGATGCAGTATTGAAGCAATTGGATCTTGCAACTGCTAAAATGGAAGAGTTTAAGGCTTGGGATGCTGAGGCTAGAGTAAAACAAATTCTAACAGCATTTAAAATTAACGATTTATCGGTTTCAATGGAATCACTTTCAGGTGGACAACATAAAAGAGTTGCACTTAGTAAGATCCTTATTGAAGAACCCAACTTGGTCATCTTGGATGAGCCTACCAACCACTTAGATCTAGATATGATTGAATGGTTAGAGGAATACCTAACTAGATCTAAATTGTCTCTTTTATTAGTTACTCACGACCGTTATTTCTTAGATCGTGTTTGTAACGAAATTATTGAATTAGTGGATGGTACGATCTATACCCATAAAGGTAATTATTCATACTATATAGAAAAGAAAGCCGAAAGAGAAGCAAATCATGCTGTAACGGTTGAAAAGGCAAAAAACCTAATGAGAAAAGAACTCGATTGGGTAAGAAGAATGCCAAAAGCAAGGGGGACAAAGCAAAAGTTTAGAATGGATGCTTTCCATGATTTGAAGAAAAAAGCAAAAAGTGGAAAGAAAGAAGAAAAAGTACAAATTCAGGTCAATATGTCCCGTTTGGGGAAGAAAATTCTTGAATTTGAGAATGTATATAAATCATTTGGAGATAAAAAGATTGTTGATGATTTCTCTTATGTGTTTAAACGTAAAGAGAGAGTTGGTATCGTTGGTAATAACGGTGTCGGTAAATCTACATTTCTTAATATGTTGACGGGAACTGAATCTATAGATGCAGGTATTATTACAAAAGGAGAAACGATTGTATATGGATACTATACTCAGAAAGGGTTAAGTTTTGATGAAGATATTAAAGTAATTGATGTTGTAAGAGATATTACTGAAAATCACACCATGGGTGATGGTACAAGTCTTACTCCATTGCAATTGTTGAATCGATTCCTTTTTACTCCTGAAAAACAACATTCATTTATTTCTACACTAAGTGGAGGGGAGAGAAAAAGACTATATTTATGTACTGTATTACTTCAGAATCCTAACTTTTTAATTCTTGACGAGCCAACCAATGATCTAGATTTAGATACTTTGAGTGTGTTGGAAGATTTCTTGGAGGAATTTCAAGGGTGTGTCATCGTAGTTACTCACGACCGTTATTTTATGGATAAGTTGGTAGATCACTTGTTTGTCTTTGAAGGTGACGGTATTATTAAGGATTTTAATGGAAAGTATTCTGAATATAGAGCATATTTAGATGAGCTGGAACGTCAGAAAAAACAAGCCTTAAAAGAGGAGAAAAAAGCTACAGAAAAGAAGATACAACCTAAAACAGCTTCTAAGAAATTATCTTACAAGGAACAAAAGGAATATGAAACTTTGGAAAAAGAAATCGAAGTTTTAGAAACTGAAAAAGAAGAATTGGAAGGAAAGTTGTCTGATGGTAGTGTAAGTGATGCAGATGAAATTAGAGAGATTTCAGAAAGATTAGGTGTTATCATGGATGATGCCGATGAGAAAATGATGCGATGGATGGAACTAGACGAAATAGCCAATGGATAATTCAAACAGTTATACTACTGTTTTTGTCATTTGGTATTTATGCACAGTCACCTGAACAATTATATTTTAGGGCAGGGTATAGAAGTGTTGGTGAATTAAAAATTGATTCTACTAAACAGTTCTTTACCTTGCCTATGTCTTATGGGGAGGATGAAATTCTAACTTTACCCGAAGCGGAAACGATTTCAAGGCTACAAATAGATAGTGTACTATTGGTGTATACTGATCACCCCAAAGATTTTGATTTTTCCAGCCTTAATATCAATAGGATAGAGGCCTTCTCTAAATGGTTTGATGGATCAATTGATGATCCGGTAATTCGTTGGAGAATTATTAAACAAACACAAGGAGTTTCTAAGAGAGACTTTGAAAAGATGTTTCATGGTATCGTTGTTTATTATAGGAAACATCCGAGAAAAGAATCTACCCCAGAAGAAGAAAACAAAAGGAAAAAACAAATTGAACATAGGTTTGATCACTTGGTGAAGAAAAAACTTCATGTTGAAGATCAAGTCAACTCAAATACAGCTGAAATTTTCTCAGAACATAGAGATAAATGGAATAAAATAGTTGTAGTCAGTGATTGGACTGGGTCTATGTATCCTTATACTTTAGATCTGCTTTCTTGGTTGATACAAGAAAGAGCGCAGGATCAAGTGATAGGTTTTGTGTTTTTTAATGATGGAGATACAAAGTTGAGTAACCAAAAGGTGATTGGTGAGACTTATGGTGTCTATCATATACGATCTTCTAAAGTTATGCCTGTGATGAACCTTATGGCCTCCGTCAAGAACAAAGGTGATGGAGGTGATTTGCCTGAAAACGATATTGAAGCCTTAATTTATGCCCAAGAAGAGTTTCCAGATGCTAATACATTTGTTTTGATAGGAGATAACCAATCTAAAGTCAGAGATATAAGTTTAGTTGATCAATTGAAAAGACCAGTAGAGATTATCTTAAACTATGCTGATGAGGATAAGAATGGGATTCCATATATAGTCAGTGACTATAAAAAGTTGGCTTTGGTTACTGGCGGTAATATCTATGTAAACAAGCAGTCGTTTTCAACTATAGATGAGATAAAAAGTACTAGGTCATTACAATTAAATGATCAATAAAAAACTCTTCCACAAAAAGTAGAAGAGTTTTTAGTTAGGTAACCATATATAAGCTAATTAAAATTGAGCGGTTTCTGTACTTCCTTCCATGGCAGTGGTAGATGCAGTACCATTAGTTACGGTGTTTTGAACTGCATCAAAGTATGTGGTGCCAACAAAAGCTTGGTGTTTCACCGCTCTGAAGCCGTCTGTTTGTAAAGCAAATTCTTTTTCTTGTAGTTGTGAGTATCCTGCCATGCCTCTTTCTTTGTATGCTTTTGCTAATTCAAACATACTCGTATTCAAGGCATGGAAACCTGCTAACGTAATGAATTGGAATTTATAACCCATATCTGCTAAGTTTTCTCGGAACGTTTCCATTTCCTCCACAGATAATTTTGAAGCCCAGTTAAATGAAGGAGAACAATTGTAAGCTAACATCTTGTCTGGGAATTGAGCATGAATAGCATCTGCAAATTGTTTTGCTTCTTCAAGGTCTGGGTGTGAGGTTTCACACCAGATTAAATCGGCATAAGGTGCATACGATAAGCCTCTTGAAATGGCTTGGTCGATTCCATTATTTACCTGGTAGAATCCTTCAGAAGTTCTTTCTCCGTAAATAAATTCTTGATCTCTTGGGTCAATATCACTCGTAATTAAATTAGCGGCATCAGCATCTGTTCTTGCAATAATAATTGTATTAGTACCACATACATCTGCAGCTAAACGCGCAGCAATTAACTTGTTGATTGCTTCTTGTGTAGGGACTAATACCTTACCACCCAAGTGTCCACATTTCTTAGCAGATGATAACTGATCTTCGAAATGTACACCAGATGCACCTGATTCAATCATCATTTTCATTAATTCAAATGCGTTTAAGTTGCCGCCAAAACCTGCTTCAGCATCGGCAATGATGGGTACCATATAATCGGTATCATCTCTGTCAGCAACAGACTGAATCTGGTCTGCTCTTCTTAATGCATTGTTTATTCTTTGTACAACTTTAGGTACTGAGTCGGCTGGGTATAGTGATTGGTCTGGGTACATTTGTCCCGCCAAGTTGGCATCTGCAGCCACTTGCCATCCACTTAAATAGATAGCTTTTAACCCAGCTTCAACTTCTTGGATTGCTTGGTTGCCAGTTAAAGCGCCTAAACCTGCCATATAATGTTCAGAATGTAAGCCTTTCCAGAATTTTTCAGCACCTTGTTTTGCTAGTGAGTGTTCAATGATGACGTTGCCTTGAAGTTTTACTACTTCTTCTGCAGTAAAAGGTCTTTCAATGTTTGCCCATCTTGGGTTTGTATTCCATTCCTTATTTAATGCGTCAATTCTTTCTTGCTTTGTCATTTTTGGTTAATTTTAATCGTGAGTAATTATTATTCATAATAGGGCAAAACTATGGCGGTAGGATTGCCCTAATTTTTTTAATCTAATTTTTGATAAGCAGGTAACGTTAAGAATTCTATGAATTCATCTTGTGTTACTAGTTGATTAAAAATATCAAGAGCTTCATTGTACTTTCCTGTTTCAAATTGTTCAGTGCCAACATATTCTTTTATGGTGTCCATCACTTCTGGAATAAGGCTGTGATACAGTTCTTGAGTGATCGTTACTCCTTCATCTGTTTTAGCCTGATGCTTTATCCATTGCCATACCTGAGTTCTAGAGATTTCTGCTGTTGCGGCGTCTTCCATCAAATGATGGATTGGTACAGCACCCTGTCCGTCTAGCCATTTGGCGATATATTGAATGCCAACATCGATATTCATCTTTAGACCCTTAAGAGTGATATCTCCTTGAGGTACTGTCAGTAAATCTTCTGCAGTGATTTTTTTATGAGTAATGGTTTTATTTAAATTGTTTGGACCGCCCATGTATCTATCAAAAACTTCTTTAGCAGTGGCAACTAAACCTGGATGAGCTACCCAGGTCCCATCATGACCTGCTAATGCTTCTCTAGTTTTATCTTTTGCTACCTTATCAATTGCTTTTTGATTGGCTTTTTGGTCGTCTTTAATTGGAATTTGAGCTGCCATTCCACCCATTGCAAAAGCTCTACGTTTGTGACAAGTTTGTATAAGAAGTTCATAATATGACTTCATGAAATGTACTTTCATGGTTACTAAAGCTCTATCAGGAAGAACGAATTCAGGATCGTTTCTGAATTTTTTTATAAATGAGAAAATATAATCCCATCTACCGCAATTCAATCCTGCTGAATGGTCTTTTAGAGCGTATAAAATCTCATCCATTTCAAAAGCTGCCAATATCGTTTCAATAAGTACTGTAGCTTTGATAGTTCCTTGAGGAATACCTAGCTCATCTTGAGCAAACACAAAAATATCATTCCATAGTCTTGCCTCTAGATGGCTCTCTATTTTAGGTAAGTAGAAGTAAGGAGCACTGCTTCTTCTAATTAATTCATGTGCATTATGAAAGAAGTAAAGACCAAAGTCCAATAATCCACCAGAAATAGGAGTTCCTTCTATCAGTATATTTTTCTCTTCAAGATGCCAACCTCTAGGTCTAACCAAAAGAGTGGCTACTTTTTCATTTAAAGTATACTCCTTACCAGTGATGGGATGAGTGAATTCAATTTCTCTTCTTACAGCATCTCGAAGGTTAATTTGACCTTCCATGTTGTTCTGCCAAGTAGGAGAGTTAGCGTCTTCGAAATCGGCCATAAATACATTTGCACCAGAGTTTAATGCATTTATGATCATTTTACGATCTACTGGTCCAGTAATTTCAACTCTACGGTCTTGAAGGTCCTCCTTTACTTCTGCCACTGTCCATTCACTATTTCGAATGTAGGCAGTTTCAGCTAAGAAACTTGGTTTCTTGCCTTCGTCAATTCTTTCTTGACGTCTAGTTCTGGCTTCAAGCAACGCTAGTCTACGTTTGTTGAACTTGTTGTGCAATTTGACCACAAACTCTAAAGCTTCAGGAGTTAGAATGGTCTCGTACTCATTAGAAATCAAATTTCTGATTTCTAGTTTCTCATTTTGAGTAATGTGTTGTCCTCTCATGATATTTAAAGTTAGTGTCTTGGTGATTGTGTCTGTTACAAATATATAAAAAGCGAAATGAATAAAAAAAGCGAAAATTCGCTAGTGAATATTCATTCAAATATATAAAATATTAAAATATAAATATTGATAACCAATAAAATATATTAAAAAGGTGTATTATGTTGTATTATATGTATATTTATAAAATTGCGAAAATTCGCAAAAAAATACATTTTTTGTGTTTTGAACTAAGTTTGATTTAGTTTTTATAGAAATGAGCGAAAGAAATGCTCTTTTTCTTTGTGTGAAAAAATAGGGTAAAATTTACTGTGATTTTATTGTGAATGTAATTCCTATAAGATTATTTAGTATATTAATAATAGGAAATGATTTTTCATCAACACTAATTTATCTGACGATATTAATTCCATACTTATGGTCAAGAAACATATAATAATAACATTCTTAGTTTCTATCTTATCTTTTTCAGTTCAAGCACAAGATTTCCCTTCTGAGTATTGGCATATGGGAGAAGTCGACTTGAATAACGGTACAACATTAAAAGGAAAGCTTAAATACTCATTAGAAGAAGGTGTAGAGTCAATTCAAATTCTTGTAAATGGAGTGATTAAGTCTTTTGGTGCAATGAATGTTCGTTCTTTTCAAATTCTTGATGCAACAACAAAAAGAGAACGATTCTTTTATTCTTTGCCGTTTAAGCAATCTAAAGGATATGTAAAAAATCATTTCTTCGAGTTGTTGGAAGATGGAGAGCCTTATGTTTTATTTATCAGAGAACGTATAGCAGAAGTATCTGAAACTTCTTATGATCCTTATTGGGGAAATAACTTTAATACAAGAAGAAGGATCTTGGTGTATGATTTCTATTTAATGGATATGTATGCAGAAATACGTCAAGTGGATACAAGAAAGCTGGAAACAATGTTGGTGTATTTTGGGAAGTATAAAGATGAAGTGGCTGCATTTATCAAGATCAATAAATTAGATTATAAGGATCGAGAAGACTTCCTTCAAATTGTTAGATATTATGATTCATTAGTAGGGGCAAGGGAAGTAACCAACTAGTGAAAGAGAAATAGATACTTATATTTACACGGGCATAACATATAGCCCGTTTTTTTATGAATAAAATTATCAAAAAAATGAAACCTCTTATTTTAATTACAAACGATGATGGTATTACATCTAAAGGGATAAGTTTTCTAGTAGATGTAATGAAAAATTTAGGTGAAGTTGTTGTCGTTGCACCAGATAGTCCTCAATCTGGTATGGGGCATGCAATTACTATACATGATCCATTAAAATACCATGAGTCTGATCTTTTTGTCAAAGATGGGGTGAAAGCTTATCAGTGTTCTGGGACACCAGCGGATTGTGTGAAGTTAGCCAAAAACCATTTATTAGGGCGTATGCCAGACTTGGTAGTTAGTGGGGTGAATCATGGTAGTAATTCTTCAGTAAGTGTACTTTATTCTGGTACGATGTCGGCGGCATTAGAAGCTGCTATTGAAGGTTTACCGGCTATTGGATATAGTGTTTGTGATTATGGGTATGATGCAGAGTTTAATCATACAAGAGATTTTGTCGAAGAAATTGCAAAAAAGGTTTTAGAAAAAGGGATGCCAAAAGGAACGGCTTTAAATGTCAACTTTCCAAAAGTATCAGATGAACCAATTAAAGGATTAAAGTATTGTCGCCAGGCAGATGGTAAATGGCAAGAAGAATTTGACGAAAGAACAGATCCGTCTGGAAGAAAATATTTATGGTTAACAGGGAAATATGTTTTGTTCGATAAAGGTGAAGATACTGATGAGTGGGCTTTAAATAACAATTATGGAAGTATCGTTCCTGTGAAAATTGACCTTACAAATCATGAATATTTGCAAGATTTATTGAAATAGAACCGCTACAGTAAATAGGATGGAAGGAGTTCTCAAAATTTCATCCTATTTATCAGCATGTTAATATTTGATTAGAAAAAAGTCAGAAGAACTTGTTTGTTTTCTAATTTTAACCATGCATATTTGCATCGCTTTCATACGGAGAGCAGTAGAAAATATCAGTAATTGATTGCTTGAGTGGCGGAATTGGTAGACGCGCTAGACTCAAAATCTTGTGTGGGTAACCACGTGTGGGTTCGAGTCCCACCTCAAGTACTATTTCAATTATTGTTGTTTTAAGCCTGGATGGCGGAATTGGTAGACGCGCTAGACTCAAAATCTTGTGTGGGTAACCACGTGTGGGTTCGAGTCCCACTCCAGGTACTACTTAAAAACATAATCATATAGAACAGATTGCTCGGGTGGCGGAATTGGTAGACGCGCTAGACTCAAAATCTTGTGAGGGTAACCTCGTGTGGGTTCGAGCCCCACCCCGAGTACTACTTTTGTTCTATATGCGCCTGGGTGGCGGAATTGGTAGACGCGCTAGACTCAAAATCTTGTGAGGGTAACCTCGTGTGGGTTCGAGCCCCACCCCAGGTACTAAGGCATTGAATTTTTCAATGCCTTTTTTTGTGGTTAATCATCCGATTTATTGTTTTTTGGTGATTTCGATAACCGGATTTTATAAAACTGCAGACAGATGATTTTAGTATTTTTAATATTTGTGAAGTTTACGTTTTATTTTAACATAAAATCTGTGAAAATTATATTAAATACTTAAAATGCTGTATATTTGTAGCACATTAATATAACATAACCGACAGTTGATCAAGAAATTTTTAATATACGGCATTCTTTCACTACTAATTTTTTCTAGTTGTGAGAACGAAGTTATCGATGATAACTTGGATGGAGAGCTGTATTCTAAAAAATATGAATTGACTTACAGTAAACCCTTGAAATTGGATACCTTTAAGGCTTCTCTTCAAGGAGATGACTTGAATTCGTCGATTGTACATTTCACAATAACCAGGTACGATGGAGTGCTGTTATATGAAGAATACGTTGATGGCGAGCAAGTAATCGGGGATGATGAAGATTTAGATTCTTTAGATATAGACACTAGAAATAGATTAGTCCACAGTAGAATAGATAATTACTTACAAGATAAATCAGAATTGATTATACTCTTCGAAAAAGTAAGGCCTCAAGTCAAAGGACTTATCAATAATTAAAAAAACCTTATCACTTTAAAAATGATAAGGTTTTTTATTTTACGTTATTTTTTAAAATTACGCTTTATAAAAAGGTAGTTTAGTGACTACTGCTTTTAATTTTCTATTTCTAACTTCAATAAGGATTTCAGAGCCTGCTTTTGTTAGTGGTCTATTGACATAACCTAAAGCAACACCTTTTCCTAACATTGGTGACATAGTACCAGAAGTTAATTTCCCAATCACTTCACCATCGTTATTTAAGACGTTATATCCACCTCTTGGAACACCTCTGTCCAATAATTCGATACCTACAAGACGTCTAGTTACACCTTCTTCTTTTTGTTTTAACAAGTTCTCAGAGTTAGTAAACTCTTTAGTGAATTTTGTTACCCAACCTAAACCGGCTTCTAAAGGAGAAGTAGTGTCGTCAATATCATTTCCATATAGACAGTACCCCATTTCTAGACGTAAGGTATCTCTAGCACCTAAACCAATCGGTTTAATGTCAAAGTCTGCACCAGCTTCAAAGATTTTTTCCCATACTGCTTTTGCATCTTTGTTCGGTACATATAATTCGAACCCTCCTGAACCAGTGTATCCAGTAGCTGAAATTACAACATTATCCACGCCAGCAAACTGACCGATTGTGAATGTATAGAATTCCATATTTGATAAGTCAACATCTGTCAATGATTGCATTGCTTCAGCTGCTTTTGGACCTTGAACAGCAAATAAAGATGTGTCATCTGAAACGTTTGTCATTTCAACACCTTCAGTATTTCTTTCTGCGATCCAATTCCAATCCTTCTCGATATTAGAAGCATTAACAACCAACATGTATTCCTCATCTTTGATTTTGTAGATGATTAAGTCGTCGACAATACCACCATCTTCATTAGGAAGGCAAGAGTATTGTGCCTTGCCGTCAAAAAGTTTTGAAGCATCGTTAGATGATACTCTTTGGATTAGATCCAATGCTTTTGGGCCTTTAAGCATGAATTCGCCCATATGTGAAACGTCAAATACGCCAACGCCATTTCTTACAGTTTTGTGTTCTTCAATGTCTGAAGAGTAACGAACAGGCATGTTGTAACCCGCAAAAGGAACCATCTTAGCTCCAAGTGCTTCATGTACATCGTTTAAGGCGATTTTCTTTAATGTTTGTTCTGTCATTTTCTTTAAGAATATGTGTTACCAAATGGTTAGATTAAATTTGGTGTAAATCTGTGGACGATTTTCAAAGGCCAAAAGTAGTAGATTGTTCTAAATTTTCATACTCTTTTAATTTTATTCCTATCATAAGTTTTTACAAAATTGTTCTCTTGATAAAATTTCTAGAAATTAGCGGTACAATTACACAAACGATACATTCAAACTAGATTATTATGGCATCTGTGTTATCCTTAGTAGGGAATACTCCTCTTGTGGAGTTGAAAAATATGAGTCCAAATCCTAATGTAAAGATATTTGCAAAGTTAGAAGGTCAGAACCCAGGCGGTAGTGTGAAAGACCGAGCAGCTTATAATATGATTAACGAAGCTGTTAAAAGAGGAGATTTAAAGAAAGGGACGAAGTTAATAGAAGCCACTAGTGGAAATACTGGAATTGCATTAGCGATGATTGCTAGTTTGATGGATATTGAAATCGAATTAGTGATGCCAGATAGTGCAACAATAGAAAGGGTGAAATCAATGAGGGCGTATGGAGCGAAAGTAACCTTGACTCCTGCTGCCATTTCTATGGAAGGAGCTAGAGATTATGCTTTATCAAAAGTTGAAGAAGGTGGTTATTTTATGCTTAATCAATTTGATAATCCTGATAACTATTTAGCCCATTACAAAACTACTGGTCCAGAAATCTGGAGAGACACAAATCAAGAGGTGACACATTTTGTTTCAGCAATGGGAACAACAGGTACTATTATGGGTACTTCAAAGTTTTTAAAGGAACAAAGTGAAGCCATTACAATCGTGGGTGCACAGCCTGCAGAAGGAGCGAAAATACCTGGTATTAGAAGATGGCCAAAAGCTTACCTTCCAAAAATATTTAACAGTGACAGAGTTGACCAAACTGTTGATGTATCTAAAGAACAAGCAACAGATACAGCTAGAAGATTAGCAAAAGAAGAAGGGATTTTTGCTGGGATGAGTAGTGGAGGTTCTTGTTTTGTTGCTTTAGAAACAGCGAAAAAAATCGAGAAAGGTACAATTGTATTTATTGTCTGTGATCGCGGAGATAAATACTTATCAACTGAATTATTTTAAAAATCCATATTATGAAAAAGATTATTGCTCTGGGTGTTCTAGGGTTTATGATGATGAGTTGTGGTGGTAATGCCGAAAAACAACAAGTTCAACAAGAAGAAAAGGTAGAACTAAAACCTGTCGTTTATAATGCAGAAAAAGCCAAAGGGCCAAAGGCGTATTTTAAACTTTCAGAATGTTTGATAGCATCTAATCCAACAGCAGCACAAACTTATGCTAAGAAAGTATTAGCCACTTTACCTGAAGATGCTACTGAAGTAAAGCAAGCAGTTGAAGCGATAGTAGCTTCTACGGATCTTGCAGAACAAAGAAAGCAATTTGAGGTAGTTACAGCATATTATTATAAAATTGCTAAGTCAGGAGAAGCAGGTATGGATGTATATAAAGTACATTGTCCAATGGCTTTTAATAATACAGGAGCAGATTGGTTGAGTGCGACTGATGAGGTAGTTAATCCATATTTTGGAGATGAAATGTTGCACTGTGGTCGAGTAATGGAAACGATCAAAGGCAAATAAAAACATCACCTTATTTGAAAAAAAGGCTTAAATGATACGTGTCATTTAAGCCTTTTTATTTGCAATGTTGTAGAGTAGTTCTTAGTCAATTAATGATTGAAGACGTACTGTTACAGCATTTTTATGAGCATCTAATTCTTCAGCAGCAGCCATCCTTTCGACATGAGGTCCTAAATCTAGAAGTCCTTTCTTGTCGATTTGTTGGAAAGTGATCTTTCTATAATAACTATCTAAAGATACGCCTGAATAATTTTTTGCGTAACCATAAGTTGGTAGAGTATGGTTAGTACCAGAAGCATAGTCTCCTGCAGATTCAGGAGTAAGGTGTCCAACAAAAACAGATCCTGCATTGACAATTTTTTCTGATACAGAAACGGCATCATCTAAAGCAAGAATTAGGTGTTCTGCGGCATATTCGTTCACTAATTGAAGTGCTGTTTTTTCATCGTCAATTAAGAAGCTTCTAGAATGAGAAAGTGCTTTTTGGGCAATCTCTTTTCTAGGTAATACGGCCAATTGTTTTGCAACTTCTTTTTGTGTCTCTTCGATGATCTTTTCAGATGTAGAAACAAGAATTACTTGGCTATCTGGTCCGTGTTCGGCTTGTGATAACAAGTCAGCAGCAATAAAAGAAGCATTGGCAGTGTCGTCAGCCCAAACAAGAACCTCTGAGGGACCTGCTGGCATATCGATAGCAACACCTTCTTTAGTAGCTAATTGTTTTGCAGCAGTTACATACTGATTTCCTGGTCCAAATATCTTTGAAACGGCAGGGATAGTTTCAGTACCAAATGTCATGGCAGCGATAGCTTGTGCGCCACCTACCTTAAATACTTTTCTGATACCTACTTTTTGTGCAGCATATAATATTGCTGGATGAATTTTACCTTCTTGATTCGGTGGTGTACAAAGACAAACTTCTTCACAACCAGCGATAATAGCTGGAGCACCGATCATAATAACAGTAGAAAACAATGGGGCAGAACCTCCAGGGATATATAAACCTACTTTTTGAATAGGAACACTTTTTCTCCAGCAATTAATACCAGGCATTGTTTCAACTTTCAAAGTTTCGCTTTTTTGAGCAGCATGAAACTTTGTAATATTATCAATAGCAATAGAGATCGACTCTTTTAACTCTGATGATACAAGTTGGTCAGCTTCTTTAAATTCAGAATCTGAAACAAGTAACGAATCTACTTCAGCACCATCAAATTGTAAAGAAAAGGCACGTAAAGCTGCATCCCCATCTTTTTGCACAGCTTTTAGAATAGGAGAAACTTGTTTTTCAATTTCTTCCATTCTCATAGCAGGACGCTCTAATAAAGCGTTCCATTCTTTTCTATCAGGGTTTTTGAATAATTTCATACTTTAAATGCTTTATCATTATAAATGAAATTATCTCAGTTTGACATTTTTGGTATCAAACTGAGATAAAATGGTGAGTGAAATTGTGATGAAAACTTATATGATCATCTTTTCAATAGGAACTACAAGAATTCCTTCAGCACCTGCTGCCTTTAATTCTTCAATTTTAGACCAGAAGTCGTCTTCAGCGATTACTGTATGGATAGAAACGAATCCTTCATCAGCTAACGGTAGGATAGAAGGGCTTCTCATTCCAGGTAATAATTCTAGAATGGTATCTAAATTGTCTTTAGGAGCATTTAAAAGAATGTATTTATTATTCTCAGCAGTTTGTAAAGCGTTGATTCTAAACAATAACTGATTAATAATTTCTTGTTTTTCGCTAGAAAGACCTGGAGTTGAGATCATTAATGCTTCTGAAGTGAAAATACTTTCAACTTCTTTTAAGTTGTTTTGCATTAATGTACTACCAGTACTAACAAGGTCACAGATTGCATCTGCTAAACCAATATTAGGAGCGATTTCTACAGATCCAGAAATTTCATGAATTTCAGCATTTACTCCTTCCTTTTGTAAATAATCTCCGAGGATTTTAGGGTAGGACGTAGCAATGCTTTTTCCATCAAGGTCTTGGATACCTTTATATTCTTTTTCTTTTGGAATAGCAATAGACAAACGACACTTAGAAAACCCAAGATGATGTATAGTATCAACATGCTTGTCTTTTTCAACAGCCTCGTTGGCACCTACAATTCCGAGATCGGCTACGCCGTCTTGAACGTAACCCGGAATGTCATCATCACGAAGGAATAAAAATTCTAGAGGGAAGTTGCTTGCTTCTGCTTTTAAAGCTCCCTTCATTCTAGGAATCTTAATTCCACATTGACGGATCAAGTTAAGTGAACCTTCACTTAAACGACCTGACTTTTGGATTGCAATCTTAAGTTTTGTCATAATAAATAATTGTGTCTTACACTTTTACGTGTAGCACTAGACAGTTTTAAAAATAGTTCAGTCTACGTTGTTTGTTAATAAACTGATGAATGAATATGATATGAAATCAATATTTACATCAAATCTACTTATATTTTTAGAATATTTCATCAAAAATAGGCTATTAGAGATAAATTTATAATTAATTAATCTAAAGATTGACAATAAAGAAATGTAAGTGCTTACACTTTTTATCTTGTCTGTTAGCTTACTTTTAAACCGAAGAATGATGTTTTTTTAGTCAAGAAGATTTTTTATTTCATAATCTTTGTTTTTTCCTATCTAAAAATATCAATTTTGAAATACTTTTTCGATTTTAGAGTATTGAGGCTACCTCTCCCCTTTATTTTTGATTTTTTAGACATGAATATTCGTTTCAATTTTATATATATAATACTGTTACTTAACGGACTTTTTTCATATTCCTTCGCTCAAGAAACATTATACTTCTCAGATACAGAGAAACAGTTTAATAAAGGAATTGTTTTATTTAATGAGAATAATTTTTCAGCTGCTCGACGTTCATTCCAACAATTTATGAATACCAATTGTGGGGATAATGAAAAATGTATCGAAGCAGAATATTATGTGGCAGTTTGCCATATGGAATTAGACCATCCTCAAGCAGAACTGTTAATTACAGATTTTACTCAAAAGTATCCCGTTCATCCGTATGCAATTAAAGCATACAAGGTTTTGGGAAGTCACTATTTTGAGAAAGGTGATTATCAAAAAGCATTAGATGCATTCAACAAAGATCCCTACTTTGATTTTTATGATGATCAAGATATAAAAATTGCTTACCAAGCTGCCTATTCCAACTTTGATCAAGGAAATTATAAAGAAGCAAATAAGTTATTTCAAGTACTAAAAAAAGGTACTCATCCTTATGCTACAAAATCGAGCTATTATTCTGGGTTTATTGAGTACGAGGAAGGAGATTACGAAACAGCAGAAGTTGATTTAGAAAAAGCAGCGAATGACCCTGACACTAGAGATGCAGCTTATAATCTTTTACCATTAGTATATTATAAATTAGGTAAGGTAGATAAGATGTTACAGATGGTTGCCGAGGCAAAAGCTAACAATATTCATCTACCAGCAGATGCATTACTTTTTGCAGGAAAAGTACATTATGGTAAAAAGAACTACCCACAGGCAGATATTTACTTTAGTGAATACCTAAAAGAGGTTCCTTTGTTGGCTGTAGATCGAATTACTTCATATCAAATAGGTAATACTAAGTACAACATTGGAGACAAAAGAGATGCCCTTCCATTTCTTTCTAATGCCGCCGATTATACAGAAAAAGATGAATTGGCACAGGTCGCAGCCTATGATTTGGGAGTTGTAGCTTTATCAACAGGTGATAAAGACAAAGCGATGATTGGATTTGAACAAGCTCATTTAATGGATTTTGATATGAAAATCAAAGAGCTTTCTTCATATAATTTCTGTAAAATCTTATTTGATTTAGAATTGTATGCTCAAGTACCAAGAGCTTGTGATTATTTCTTAGCGTATTTCCCTAACTCTGAAATGATTGATGAAATTAATAACCTGATGAATGTTTCTTATGTAAATTCAGGTGACTATTCAAAAGCTATTAAGATCCTAGAAAGGAAGTCTTCTTTAACGGAAGCGGAACAAAAAGCATATCAAGAAGCAGCCTATAATAAGGCAGTAGAACTTGCTAACGATAACAATGAAAGCGAGGCAGTCGTAATGTTGAGGAAGTCTCAACGCTATCCAATAAATCAAGACTTATTAAGTGCTTCAAACTTTTGGTTAGGGGAAGCTTATTCAGCATTAGGGGTTTACGATACTGCAGCTCTATATTATAAGAGAGTTCCTGAAAACTCAGAAATGTACTTGTCAACTTTATATGGTATTGGTTATGTTCAATATGCTGACGAAGAGTATGAGGCAGCAATCAATAATCTTACAAACTATATTAATAACGGAAGAACTACAGAGCCAAGACCAAAAGTTATTGAGGCTATCGTAAGAAGAGCAGATTGTTATTTTGGTTTGACAAAGTATGAAGTTGCTAATCGTTCTTATGATATGGCGATTAGCTATGGAGCGAAAGAAAAAGTTTATATCAATTACCAAAAAGCTCAAATTCTAAGAGCAAAAGGTATGAAGACAGATGCCTATAGGTCATATAAGTCTGTTGCTTCGGCAGATGTGAATTCTCCATTTGCTCCGTTGTCACTTTATCATGCTGCTGGACTTTTACAAGAAGAGTATAAGTTTGAAGAAGCAGTAAAAGAATATTCTTTAGTGATTGATAAAAACAAACAATCTGCTGTATTCCTGCCAAGCGTAAAAAATAGAGCATTATGTTATGCGACATTAGGGAACCTTAGTGCTGCAGAAGAAGATTATAAATACCTAATCGATGATGATCCAACATCAGAATATGCTGATAATGCTATTAGGGCTCTTCAAGATTTAAACAATGGTGCTTATGCAGTGACAGGATTGGAACAGTATAAACAGAAATTTAAAGAGGCAAACCCTGAAAGTAATGCCACTTTAGTAGATGATTACAATAAAGCAATGAAGCCGTATTTAGAAAAAGATTACCCGAATGCCATTTATTCTTTAACAAACTTCATAACTAATATTCCTTCATCGAAATACTCTGATGATATCTATTTTGCCTTAGGTGTTTCTTATAAATTTCAAGGCCAATTTGCCCAATCTATAGAAGCATTTCATAATGTACAGCATATGCCATCAAAGGAAAAGGCGTTGTTGTATGTGGGTGACTTAGAAATTCAAGAGAAGAAATACAACGAGGCAATTAATACTTATAATAACCTAGAAAAGATTGCGACAAGGAAAGCCATGTTATGGGCTGTGTATAATGGACTGATGGAAGCACACTTTGCCGAAAAAGATTACGAAGCATCAAAAGCGTATGCCAATAAAATTATTGATCAAAAAATTAAGAGGTACGAGCTTAAAGCCTATTTATATTTGGCGAAAGTAGATTTAGGAAATAAAAATTTCAGTTCAGCACTTACATCTTTTAATGGTATTGCAGCCAAAGCTAGTAGTTCAATTGGAGCAGAAGCTCAATATTTAGAGGGAGATGTATTGAGGCAAATTGCTTTGCAGAATCAACAAGGCATTAATGAAAACTCTACAGTGGCAGAAAAAGAAAACCTTAAGAAGGAGTTTGAAGAAAGTACACAAGCTCTATTACTTGTACAAAAGAACTTTGCAAGTTATGCAGACTGGACAAGTAAAGCTTACCTTCTCATAGCAGAGAATTATATTTCTATTGATGATTTGTTCAATGCTAAAGCGACATTAGAGTCGGTGAGAGATTATACAACGGTTCCTGGAGATAAGCAATTGGCGATTCAGAGATTGGTGGAATTACAAGAAATTAAACTTCAAAAAAGTGCTGTTGTAGCCCCTTCAAACTAGATCAAGATGAAAAAATTACTATATACTATCAGTTTAATGTTTTTGGGGATGTCAATGACTCAGGGACAAAGCAACCAATCTTCTCAGAGTTCTAATTTAGAGAATGCAGAAGTTGTAATCGAGAAAGAATCAAGTTTCGAACTTCCTGTAATGAGTCGTGAATATGGGAAGATCGAAAAGATTAAAAGAAAAAATCAAAGAATACCTCAAGAGTATGAATTAGAGTTAATCACTTTAGATGTTGAAGACTCTTTGCCAAAGCAATTACCAGCAGTATTAGATAATAGAGAAGAGAAGAAGTTCTATGATAAATATGTAAGAGCAGGCTTTGGAAATTATCTAACACCTTACCTTGAGGCAGGTATTAACAATAATAGAAATCCTGATTTTGATTATGGATTGAAGCTATATCATAAATCATCTCAAGAAGGATCCGTTTATAAGAAGCTTTCTGCTGAATCACATAACTCTTTTGATGCTTTTGGTACTTATTACTCAGATTATGGTCAGTCTAAAGTAGGGTTGAATTATAATAGGATTGGGACACATTTTTATGGTTTTGAAGGTGATGAAACCCTAGTGACTCAAGATAGTATCAAACAAATAATACAAAATATAAGCTTTAACGCAAGTCATGAAATGCCTGCCTATTTAACTGGTAATTCTTACTCATTAAAAGGAGGGCTGTTATTTGATTATACATTTGATTATTTCGATGCATCCGAATTTCAAGTAGGTATAGATATCTCAGGAGACTATCATTTAGATGAAGAATCAAAAATTTCTGGATTTGTAGAAGGTGCATATAATCAATATAGAAATACAACAACAACTGCAGTAGAGGTCAGTGAAAATAGAAGTTGGGCAAGGTTTGGAGGTAATTATCAAACAAGAATTGACGAATGGTATATTAAAGCTGGTGTTCAAATGGCATACAGTGCCGATTCAAATTCGAATGATAAAGGTTTCTATTTTTACCCAGACGTAATGGTGGAATACACTATTACTGAAGATGAATTAGCAGCATTCTTGCAGGTGAAAGGAGGGTTAAATATGGTACAATATAAAACTCTTTCTGAATTGAACCCTTGGTTGAGTAATGATGTAAATTTACTTCATGAGAACAACATCGTTGATATTGAAGCAGGTGTTGATGCTATTTTATTAGAATCAATTGGTATTAGAGGTACATTAGGTTATTCCATCTCTCAGAATATGGGATTCTTAGTGAATGACCCTAATGATGTGTCAAAATTTTTAATGTTATATGCTACTGATGGTAATACAGGAGTCTTTAAAATGGATATTGCTGGTACTTGGACTAAAAGAGAATGGACTGTAAAAGCAGAAGCAAAAGTAAATGCATACAGCGTTAGTGATTCTACTGTTCAAAAAGCTTATCATAGACCTGTTTCTGAGAATTCAGTAACAGTAAGCTATAAATATTTATCAAATTGGACATTTGGAGCGGTTATTTATAATAAGATTGGGATTACAGCTTTAGAAATAGATCCAACAACAGGAGTTAGGTCAGATGTGAGCCTTCCTGTAATTTTTGATATGAATTTAACTGCTCAATATAAAATCAACGATAACTTTGGAGCTTTTGCATTAGTAAATAATTTATTCTCACAAAAGTACGAGAACTATTACCGATATAATGTAAAAGGATTCCAGTTATTAGCGGGTGTTAGTTATCGATTCTAGTTTAAAGTAAATCTTCTCTGTAATACAGATTGTGGCCTTATTTCTATAGAATAGTATATAAAGGCTTTCAAATTCTTATCATATTCTTTAATTTAGAGAATACTGTAACTTTTTCGACTATTGATTTAGTTTAGAAAAGCTCATTTTTTGCAATTACTCTATTAAAATTATTTGCATGATTGCTGATGCGATAAAAGATGCACTACTCGATTGGTGTGTCGTAGTGATTCCCGATTTAGGGACATTTTGGTCAGAAGAAAGTGGTGCCGAGGTATCCCCGTCAGGGAATATTATAAAACCTCCGCATGTAAATATTTCTTTTTCAGAAAATATTGAAGAGAAAGACTTAGAGGTTTATTCTTTAATTCAGTTTATAGCGAAAAGTGAAGACTTGGATCCTGATGAAGTAGCCATTCAAGTAAGTATGTTTGTTGCTAATATTCAACAGCGACTTGAAGATGGAGAAACTGCTACAGTTGGAAACATGGGTTATTTTGTACAAGATGATGATGGTACATTAACCTTTAGGCAGAAGAGTGAAAATAACATTATTCCTGAAAGTTTTGGTCTTCCAAAGATCACAGCGACACCATTGTTAAATGATGATATAGAGGAAGATGTACCTATTTATCAAGAAGAGGAAGCTTTCTCTGGTGAAGAGGAGTTAGAATCATCGAAAAGACCAGTATGGTTATTGGTGTCAATTCCAATCATCATTTTACTTACAGTTGTAGGATATTTTGTGATGAAACCTTCTAACACTACACAAAGTGAAATTGTAGAAGAAGAGGTGATAGAACAACAGGTTGAAGATTCAGAAATAGACGAAAGTGTTGCTGCTGAAGACGTTGATGATGCTGCAGATATAGATTCAGAACAAGAAGAAAACACACCTGTAGAAGAAACAACTGTTGAAAAAGAAGAGGTGGTTGTGGAAGAGTCAGAACCTGCAACTAGAAACGGACATTATCACATTGTGATTGCTTCTTTTGGAGATAGAAAAAATGCTCAAAAAGCAGTGCAAAAAGCAGAGTCTAAGGGATTTGATTATGTGGGTGTTATTGAATCTAAAGGTAAATTTAGAGTTGCAATAAAAGGTTTCGTATCACACCAAGACGCAAAAGAAGAACTTCCAAAAGCTCAAGAATCATTCAAAGGAGCTTGGATTATAAGAATATAATTTAATAAAAACATTACTAGCAAATAATCATGAATTTATTGGCTGTATTACAAGATACAACAATGCCTGAAACAGGTATGCAAGGTTCATTGGAAGAGTCGGTCTCTTTATTTGAATTGATTGAAAAAGGAGGAATCACCATGGCCGTCTTGGGTTTCCTTTTTGTAATTGCTTTTTATCTCCTTGTGAATAAGCTTTTAGTGATTAGGAAAGCCAAAAAGGATCCAACTACCTTATTAGAAAAAGTTAAGGGTGCTGTAAAAAAGGGAGATATCAATACTGCTAAAAAACATTGCGATAGAGACGCTACTCCAATGGGTAAAATGCTTAAAACTGGATTAGGTTATATTGGTGCTACCTCTAATTTAGACATGATCGAAAAAAGTGTAGAAAATGTGGGGAAGTTGGAATTATATAAACTGGAAAAAAATGTAGCTCTAGTAGGTATGATTTCAGGTGCTGCTCCGATGATTGGTTTTTTTGGAACAGTAATCGGTATGATTAACGCTTTTATTGCCATATCTCAAGAAGAGGGTTCAGTAAGCCCCAAGTTGTTATCGTCTGGTATTTACGAAGCAATGATTACAACTGCTGGGGGATTGGCGGTGGGTATTTTTGCCTATATCGCATACAACTATCTTGTAAGAGCAATGGCAGATGTCGTACATAAGATGGAGGTAGTTTCTATCGAGTTTATTGAATTACTACAATCAAACTAGAGAATGGGATTCAAACAAGAAAATAAAATTGATCCAACATTTAATATGTCGTCAATGACGGATATGATATTCCTGTTGTTGGTGTTTTTTATGTTGACTTCCAACTTTGTTACTCCATCTGGACTTCCAATTGCAGTTCCAAGTAGTAAAGCATCCAAAAAAGTGATGCCGAAGGTTTATGTGAGTATAACGAAAGATTTGCATTACTATGTAAATGAAGTAGAAGTACCTTTAAGTTTTTTAGAAGACGAATTGAAAGCAGTACTTCCGGTCAAAGAAGAAGGAGTAGTTGTTCTTACAGTAGATAAAGATGTTCCGGTACAACACCTTGTTAATGTAGCAGGTATTGCCACGAACTTAAAGGCGAAAGTATCAATAGCTACTAAACCTACCTCATCTGTTGGGAAATAGATTATGGGATTAAAGAAATCTAAAGAAGAAAAAAAAGAATCACGTAAGAATAGTATTCTTTCCATCATAGTGACAATCTTGGTGGTCGTTTTACTGTTTGTTTTTGCTTGGTTTACTGTTGTTTGGTCACCGCCTGATCCTCCAGTGCCTCAGTATGGTATTGAAGTGAACTTTGGTATTGATAATGCAGGGTCGGGACAAGAACAACAAGAAACTCCTGTGGTAGAAGAAAGTGAATCTTTAGATGAACCAGCACCTGCTCCAGTCGAGGAAGCGACAGAGGAAGTAGTAGAAGAAGTTGTAGAAAGCGTTGAAGAAGTGGTACAAGAAGAAATTCCTGAGCCTACAGAAGCAGTAGCAGAAGAAGCAGCTTCAGAGCCTGAAGCTGTAACAGATGCTCCTGTGGAAGAATCTGTGCAAACAGCTCCGGAGCCTAAAGTTGAAACGAAAAAAGAGGAACCGGAAGTGATTAAGCCAGAAGTGAAACCTCAAGAACCGGCTGCTACCATGGGACCTCCCAAGAGTTCAGGTGCTTCATCAGATGCAAAAACGAGTAACAATGGTAATGTTGATGGAGCTGTAGGTGATCAAGGAGATAGGCAAGGAACTATCAATTCGAATACCTTAATGCATTCAGCTGGAGGTAGTGGAGGTTCTTCACTTAATATGCCGGGTTGGAATTGGGTAGACCCTCCAATTGTTGATGATAAATCTACTGCAACAGGTATCATTAAATTTGAAATTCAAGTAGATGATTTCGGAGAGGTGATTGCGTTGAGGACTATATACAGATCGGTACCTCGAGAAGTAGTAATGAAATACGAAGCAGCTGTGAAAAATCTCTCATTTTCACCTACAAGAGTTGATAGTGAGGTAGCAAGTATAACCACTGGTCAAATTACCTTTGTATTGAAGCGTAGGTAAATATTTATCATAAACAGAAAAGCCTATGACATCTTATTTGTCATAGGCTTTTTTATGTTTAAGAGACTAATTTTCTCTCCCCAGATTTAAAAGATAAACTTCCAAATTTTCCTCTGAAGATAGTTCAAGGCGCTTTCTTAACCTTTTTCGGGCTACTTTTACACTATTTTGAGAAATACCCATAATAGCAGCGATGTCCTTACTCGACATATTTAATTTAATTAGAGAGCATAGTCTAATATTCCCCTCTGTTAACGAAGGGTGTTTTTTATGTAGCATATCTATAAATGGACGATGTACTTCAGCAAATAGTCCATTGAGGTATTCCCAGTCCTTCTCTACATTTTCGGCTCTTTTAATCTCTCTTCTGATGCTATTAATTTTTGAAGGTGAGAAGTCATGAGGATTCTTTTGTAGTTCTGATAATTTCTCATCTAGCTGTTCAATTAAAGTATTTAAATGAACGATACGCAAAGCATGTGTTGTTAGTTCTTTTTCTCGGACTTCAAGAGTGTCTTTAATAAGGTCAGCCTTTTGTTGTTTGACCTCAAGAATATCCATTTCTTTAGCCAATAACGCCTGTGAGCGATCCTTTACCAATTGATCTAAAATTACTCTCTGCTTTTTTAAGTTTTTGATATATGCCACATAAATGGCATAGACTCCCAAACATAAAAAAGTAAGGACTAAAAGCTTAAAGCCAAAAGTTTCCCAATAATATGCCTTTAGTAATAGTGTGATTTCAGATGTTTCACCCCATTTACCATTTCTATATCTACATCTTACCTGAAATACATATTTGCCAGGAGGAAAATTAGAATACATCATGGTCTGATGCTCTTTAGTTGTTGTCCAATTTTCATCAAAACCAATAATTCTCGTTTGGTACTCTAAGTTGTGTTGATAGTTGTAATCTAAGCCAACATATTGTATCGCGAAGTTTCTCTGATGAGCATCCAACGTTATCTCTTTTTCTTGAGAAATATCAATATTGGATGACTCCTGATGTGGTTCTGTTAAGATAAGTGATGTTATAGTAGGGCTAATTGAATTGTTATTGATCAGTTGTGCTTTTTTGGGAGAAAAGATGGTCAAGCCATCAGTGCCACCAAAAGCCAATAATGAATCCAAGACAGCACTTGATGCACCAACATTAAATTGCATTCCCTGTAATCCGTCTTCAATAGAAAGTGATTTTAGATGACCATTTTTAATGTCGTACATCGTCAGTCCCTTATTTGTAGAAAGCCATAAATGATTTGACTTGTCAATCTCAATAGAGTAGATCACTTTATTTGGTAGAAGGTGATTTATTTTTGAAGGTATAAATGCATCTTTCTTTCTATCAAATTTCCACAAGCCATTACCAAATGTTCCTACCCAAAGTGTTAGGTTTTCATCTTCTGATAAACTGAGTATACTATTATTTAAGTTGATGCCTGTTTCTTGATTTTTATTTAAATGGAAACGTCTAAATGAATCTGTTGACTTATCGTATCGGTTTAATCCATTAAAGGTGCCTATCCATAAGTCACCTTTTACATCTTTGTATATTTTTCTACAATCGTTGTTAGAAAGGGAGTGATAGTCTTTTTTATTTTCAATATATCTATAGGCATTTCTCTTTTTAGGATCATAATGAATAATACCATTTGAAGTAGCAAGCCAGACTGTTTGGTCTTCATCAACATGGATATCCCAAATATTATCGTTGTCTATGGATTCATTATTTTGATCCTTAAGATTGATATGTCTTAACGACCCTTTCTTTTGAAGAAATAAACCTTCTTTATATGTGCCGACCCATAAACAATTGCCATCACTTTCCAATGATATAATATTCTTATCCTTGATTTTATTATTTACCTCACCAGTTTTTATATTGATCAAGTCTAGACCTCCACCATCTGTACCCACCCAGAGCTCATTGTTGTTTTTAGCTGCAATAGAAGTGACACTATTATTGGATAAGCCAATTCCGTAGGTACTTGCATTTGACATAACGAAAAATGGGTCTTTATCATTGTAATGTAAAAAGCCGTTGCCAAAAGTACCTAACCATATTTCATCATTATCTCCTCTGTATAAATAATTGATGGTATGTTTCGATACCTTTTGATGAAGTAGTTTTACTGTTTTATGATCTGATGTAATGAGGATCACTCCATTCCCTTCAGTACCCAACCAAATGTTATCATTTGTATCATAAGTGATAGTCTTGATAGAGTGCTTACTTTTATATAATACTTTGATCTCATCATTACGAGACACTTCAAATAAATACCCATCCTTAGTGCCTATGATGATACTATTATCTCTAGGGAGAAAGCATGTGGCGTTTTTAATCTGTTTTATTATTGAAACATTAAAGACGTCTTTATTATAGCTGACTTTTCTTAGCCCTTTTTTATTTCCTATATATAGTTGACCATCAAAAAGGCTAATATTATTAATGTTGACGATATCGATAGGAAGTGGTTGATAGGTTTTCGATGTGGAATGCTTGTAGAAAACACCTTGATTATTAATAGCGATAAACTGATTGTTCTCTTTATCCCAGATAACCTTTCTTACGTCCTCAATATTTTCTTCTTTTGTGATAACCTCGCGATGGAATACTTTACTGACAGGATCAAAAACTTCCAAACTGCCATTAGTTCCAATCCATATTTTTTCATCAATAGGGGATAATGCTAAACTGCGTATTGAATTAAACTGTAGTTGATTCTGTGTATAACTATTGAAATGTTGAAAAGAATGACCATCAAAACGGTTTAAACCATCATCTGTTCCAATCCAAAGGAAGCCCTTTTGGTCAAACATAATGACATTTACATTATTTTGAGAGAGTCCGTTTTTTGCATTGTATTCGTTTAATTTTACCGGTTGTAAAGAAGTGTTTTGACCGTAGCATTGTAGCGAAAAAAGAATAAATAAAATGTACACCTTATTATAAATAAGGCAATAAAAAAGATGTAGTAGTTTTTTCATTGAGTGTAAGTGTAGTAGATGCTATAGTAAGTTAAATGTCGATAATACGTTTAAATATCACTATTCCTAATTTAAATTCAAATTGTTTTCCAATTACTTTGAAGTTTTTGAATTATTAGTGTTGATATTTTGGTATATCCTAATTTGAAACCATTAATTTTATACTAAGTATTTTTAAATACTTACCACTTAGACAATAGAAATAGTACATTTGTAATCACAATAAATCAAATAATATTACGATGAGCAAAATTCAAATTCCTCAGAATATTCAAGCATTAATTTTTGATATGGACGGTACCGTAGCAGATACTATGCCTATACATTATAAAGCATGGAGAGCTACATTAGATACTGTGGGTTACGACTTTTCAGAAAAAGAGTTCTACGAATTGGCGGGAGTGACATCAGAAGGAATTTTAAAGAAAATTAGTAAAGAAAATAATATCGAAATGGATATTCCTGCTTTAGTGAAATTAAAAGATGAGGAATATCTAAAAAGAATTGGTGATAATGTAAAGCCAGTTGAACCTATCTTTAATATTGCTAAAGAATATTATGGTAAGATGCCAATGGCAATTGGTACAGGTAATAACGATGAGGTGATTGAACATACCCTAACAGGAATAGGAGCCTATCATATGTTTGATGTAAAGGTAGGAGCTGATCAAGTTGAAAATGGTAAGCCTGATCCAGAGACATTTTTACAATGTGCAATCATGATGAGAGTGGAGCCAAGATACTGTTTGGTTTTCGAAGATGGAGACCCTGGAATAGAAGCTGCAAGAGCAGCAGGTATGAAGGTGATTGATGTAAGAAAATATATCTAGAAAAATACAGAGAAAAGCTTTAATCTTAAGAAGAGGTTAAAGCTTTTTTCATTTATAAATACTTGATTATTACTGTGTTGAAAATACACTTATATTCTTTTTAACTTTAAATAAGTGTTAATAAAGTTAAATTTATGATGTGTGAAAATGACAATATTGAAGATGTAAATAGGTCAATTACAAAGGATTATTTCACTATTAAATGAAATTAAATTAAGGTCTTTGTTATAGACTGACAATAGTCATGTTTTAAACCGTTTCTAATTTCTAATATTGGGACGTTATTAAAAATCAACAATTAAAAAAATACGAAGACATGAGTTTAATCGTAGACGTTCACGCAAGACAAATCCTTGACTCAAGAGGTAACCCAACAGTTGAGGTAGATGTAACAACTGAAACAGGTACAGTAGGTCGTGCTGCAGTTCCATCAGGAGCTTCAACAGGTGAGTACGAAGCTGTAGAATTACGTGACGGTGGTTCAGAGTACCTTGGTAAAGGTGTTTTGAAAGCGGTTGAAAACGTTAATGAAATTATTGCTGAAGAATTAATCGGTGCTTCTGTATTCGAACAAAATGCTATTGACCAAGCGATGATCGCTTTAGATGGTACTCCAAATAAAGCTAAGTTAGGTGCTAACGCTATTTTAGGTGTGTCATTAGCAGTAGCTCAAGCAGCAGCAGCTGAATTAGGTCTTCCTTTATATAGATATGTAGGTGGTGTTTCTGCAAACACAATGCCTGTACCAATGATGAACATCATCAACGGTGGTTCTCACTCAGATGCTCCTATCGCATTCCAAGAGTTCATGATCCAACCAGTATCAGCTCCAGATTTCACTACAGCTATCCGTATTGGTTGTGAAGTATTCCACGCATTAAAGAAAGTAATTCACGACCGTGGTCTTTCTACTGCAGTAGGTGACGAAGGTGGTTTCGCTCCAGCTTTCGAATCAACTGAGGATGCTTTAGATTCAGTAAAATTAGCAGTTGAAAACGCTGGTTACGTTTGGGGTAAGGACATCACAATCGCTTTAGACTGTGCTGCTTCTGAATTCTTCGTAGATGGTAAGTACAACTATGAGAAATTCAACGACATGAAAGGTGGCGTTAAATCTTCTCAAGAGCAAGCTGAATACTTAGCTGAGTTAACAAGAAAGTACCCTATCACTTCAATCGAGGATGGTATGGACGAAAACGATTGGGAAGGATTCAAAATCTTAACTGACCTTGTAGGTGAAAACGTACAATTAGTAGGTGACGATTTATTCGTAACTAACGTTGAGAAATTAGAAAGAGGTATCAACGAAGGTATCGCTAACTCTATCTTGATCAAAGTTAACCAAATCGGTTCATTAACTGAGACTATCGCTGCTGTTGAGATGGCACACAGAGCTGGTTATACTTCAGTAATGTCTCACCGTTCAGGTGAAACAGAAGACAATACTATTGCTGACTTAGCAGTAGCATTAAACTGTGGTCAAATCAAAACTGGTTCAGCTTCACGTTCTGACCGTATGGCTAAGTACAACCAATTACTTCGTATCGAAGAAAAATTAGGTTCTACTGCTAAATACTTAGGATTAGCTGCATTCAAGCAAGATTTCAACTTCTAATTAGTTAGAAGGAAAGATAAATAACTGATATTCAGTTTATGGTGGAGGCTACCCATTTCGGGTAGCCTCTTTTTTGTTTTTAACAGTTAGAAAATACCTTACAGTTTATTTAAACTAATTTTAAATAACATTAATCTTTATTTGGATTTAATCTTAATAAGAGATAGCTTTGCTTCATATTAATTAAACAACGACAATCTGTTTATAATGAACTTAACATTTACACTAAGAAAAGCTTTTTTAGCAACAGCTATCCTTTCTACATCTCTTTTTTCTTGTACTGATGATAATGAGTCAGATCCAATCTCAAGAACTGACTATGATTTTGATAACGTAGATTATTCAGGCCAAACTGCAAGAATCATGATGTTAGACTCTTTAGAATCTTATATCAAATCAGGTAATGATGGTGTTACTGCACTTTCTGCTGATGATATGAATGCAATTTATACTAACGAGTCAGGTGATTTATTCGGTTCATCTAAAGATTTAGAAAGCAAAACTGCAAATGATCCTACTCTTTTAGCTAACGTATATGATCAAGTTCCTGCTTACTTCGCTTCAGCAGAAGCTGCATCAGGTAACGAAGAGAATATTATTGGTGGTAGATTATTTGATGCAAACGGACACGAGCCTGCTCAAATGGTAGGTAAAGGTTTAATGGGTGCAGTTTTATACTACCAATCAGTTTCTTACTACTTAACTCCAGAAAAATTAAATGCTGGTGATAACGAAACTGTTACTGAAGGTAAAGGAACAGATATGGAACACTACTGGGATGAAGGTTTTGGTTACTTCGGTGCATCTCAAGACTTCTTATCAAACGAAGAGGCAACTAATTACTACTGGGCAAAATATGCAGTTAGTAGATCAGATGTTTATGACGTAAGAGCTGATATCTTTAACGCTTTTATTGCTGGTCGTCAAGCAATCATCGACAAAGATTATGAAGAAAGAGATCTTCAAGCAGCAATTATTCAAGAGAAGTGGGAAGAGTTAGTAGCAATTAACGTTGTTCACTATGCAAACTCAGTAATTTCTGATACAGAACTTGGAGACATCTTACACCACTGGTCAGAAGCAGTTGCATTTGCTACAGCTTTACAATACAATTCGTCTAAGAAAATTTCTAACGAAGATATCGCTTTAGTTTTAGCTTCATTATACTCTGAAGATATCAAGAACGAAGATAAAACAGCATTAAATGCTAAAATGGAGGCTGCTAAAGCTGTCATCAAATCAACTTATGGTTTTTCTGATGAAGTAATGTCAGCGCTTTAATTAAGTATTAAATAAATATTAATTCTCAATCTCAATGTTTACATTTGTAGGCATTGAGATTGACTCATATATATCCTATTTTTTTGATGAAACAGCTTAACCTATTTTTAGCTTCTCTACTTTTCTGCTCGTTACTTTCTTCATGTGATGAGACAACAGATAATGTTAGTGTCGATTTTTCGCAAACAGATATGCTTTCTAATTATGCGGATAATTTGATCGTTCCTGCATTTGAAAATTATGCAAGTGCAACAACTGACTTGAAATCCAAAGTAGAAGCTTTTACAACAAACCCAACTGAAGAAACATTGCTATCTGTACAAGATGCAGCAATTTCTACATATACAGCATGGAGTAAAGTGAATGCTTACCAATATGGTAAAGCTGTTGAGGTGAGTTTACTTTCAAATACAAATACTTTCCCAACAAAATTTTCTTCAATTGAGGATAGAATTACGTCGGGTGAGTTTAATTTAGATGCGATCTCATCTACAAATGTAAAAGGTCTACCAGCAGTTGAGTATTTGTTATTTAATACGAATTCAGCAGATTTGATTGCTTCATTTACTGACGAGCAAAATAGAAAAGATTACTTGACTCAAGTAGTAGATATCTTGGATAATCATGCTCAGACAGTTCTTTCTGATTGGGAAGGTGGGTATGCAGATACTTTCTCCGTAAATAAAGGTAATGATCCAAGTAGTTCTTTATCATATATCGTCAATGAATACAACAAAGCTTTTGAGCGTTGTAAAAACCAAAGAGTAGGATATGCTCTAGGTAAAAACTCTTTATCAGGTGTGGCTTCACCAAAATCAGTAGAGGCATACTACAGTGAAGAATCATTGTCGTTGTTAAAATCAAATGTGGTGTCTTTACAAGAGATTTTCAATGGTAAAGATGGCAAAGGGTTAGCAGATTATTTAGATGCTTACTACCAAGCTGGTTCAATTGAAGAAGATCTTGCTGGAAAAATTAATGATCAATTTGATATGATTGAATCAAAGTTAGAAGATTGTACAGATCCTTTCTCAAATCATATTGAAGCTCAAGACCAAGTAGTGGAATCATTATATGATGAAATGACAAAATTGGTAGTGATGATCAAATCTGAAATGCCTTCAGCATTATCAGTGAAAATTACTTATCAAGATAGCGATGGAGACTAAGCTAAACGAATATATCAACAAACAAACTTCAATAGCACCACTTGTCGTTTTTCGAATTCTATTCGGATTAATGATGGCAGGGAGTGCCATAAGATTTTGGGCGAACGGTTGGATAGACACACAGTTTATTCAACCTTCGTTCTTTTTTCATTATTATGGATTCTCTTGGATAGAACCGTTAGATGCATTGGGGATGCATGTTGTTTTTGCAATTATGATCCTATCCGCCATCGGAATATCCTTGGGGGCATATTATCGTTTTTCTACAGTTTTGTACTTTTTATCATTTACTTATGTAGAATTAATCGATATCACAAATTATTTAAACCATTACTACTTTGTGAGTTTAATGGCTTTTATAATGATTTTTTTACCTGCACATCGTAGATTCTCTATTGATGTATATAGAAATCCAGAAACTTATCGTTCTTCAGTTTCGAAATGGACAATTGATGTAGTTCGATTACAATTAGGAATTGTATATTTCTATGCAGGCATTGCTAAAATCAACTATGATTGGTTGATTAAAGCACAACCATTAAGGTTATGGTTAGCTTCTAGAGCAGACCTTTTTATTATAGGGCCATTATTGAAATATAAGTGGGTCGCCTATATGTTTTCATGGGCAGGTTGTATATACGATCTGATCATCCCATTTATGCTTTCTTATAAAAGGACAAGGTGGGTAGCATACATAGCAGTAATAGGATTTCATATTGTCACTTCTGCATTGTTTCCTATTGGTATGTTCCCATACATAATGATATTAAGTACTCTGATCTTCTTTTCAGATGAATTTCATGAGAAGATCATCATCTTCTTATCAAGATTTTTTAGTTCTGAAAATTTGGATTTCGAAGTAAAAAGAGGGCAGATCAACTCTATTCCACAGAAGCTAATCAAAGGAGCTTTTGTTGTCTTTTTTGCTATTCAATTGGTCTTTCCATTTAGGTATATCTTATATCCTGATAATTTATTCTGGACAGAACAAGGTTTTAGATTTTCATGGAGGGTTATGCTGATAGAAAAATCAGGAATGGCCACTTTCTATATTGAAGACGGAAAGACGAATAGAAAAATAGAAGTGGTCAACAGTAATTACTTAACACCATTGCAAGAAAAAATGATGGCAACACAACCAGATTTAATTCTGCAATTTGCTCACTTTCTAGAAAACGAATATAAAAATAAAGGAATTGACTCCCCCAAAGTATTTGTAAATGCTTATGTTACTCTAAATGGGAGAGCTAGTAAACAATATATTGATCCTTCAGTAGATTTAACGACAATAGAAGATTCATTCCAACATAAAAGTTGGATACTTCCTTTCAAAGGATAATTAACTATGACAAAAAGATATCTATTCATAATCTCGCTATTCATTTTTCTTTCAAACATCGCTTATTCTCAAGTTACTTTGAGTGGTGTCGTAACACTTTCCACTACTCAAAAGTCAGAGGCGGATGTTGATGTTTTTGTTAAAGGTACTTACAGTAAAGTAGTCACTAATAAGAAAGGATACTACCAAATTAAAGGTTTAAAACTTGGTGAAACCTATACCATTGGAGCCTTTAAATACGGGTTTTCCCCGGTTGAAAAGGTGATTAAGGTGGATAAGAAAAATATTCAGATCAATTTTACATTAAGACCATTAGAGAAAGTTTTAGATGAAGTGGCTGTAATTGATCAAAATTCTGAGGCTGAAATCACAAGGTTAGAAGCTGTTGAAGGAACTTCAATTTATGAAGGAAAGAAAAGTGAGGTAATTAATATAGATAACTTAACGGCCAACTTAGCAACAAACAATTCAAGACAAGTATACAATCGAGTACCAGGTTTAAATATTTGGGAAAGTGACGGAGCTGGTATTCAGTTGGGTATTGGCGGTAGAGGATTAAGCCCTAACCGTACTTCAAACTTTAATACTAGACAAAATGGTTATGATATAGCAGCAGATGCATTGGGATATCCTGAAAGTTATTATACACCACCTTTAGAAGCTGTTCAAGAAGTACAGATCGTAAGAGGAGCAGCATCTTTACAATATGGTACTCAGTTTGGAGGACTTTTGAACTTCAAAATGAAAAAGGGAAATCCAGAAAAGCCATTTGAATTTCAGACAAGACAAACGGTTGGTTCTTTCGGGTTATTTAACTCATTTAATAGTATTGGCGGACAGAAAGGTGATGTCAATTATTATGCAATGTACCAATACAAAAGAGGAGATGGATGGAGACCTAATTCTGGGTTTAATGTTAATACTGTTTTTACAGGTGTTGAATACGAGGTAAATGACAAATTCAAAATAGGAGTAGAGTTTACTCATATGGACTATTTAGCTCAACAACCAGGTGGATTAACGGATGAAGAGTTTTATAAAGATCCAAGAGCATCATATACTGATCAGAATTGGTTTAAAGTAAATTGGAACATTGCGTCTGTGAATTTGCAATATCAATTTACACCTAAAGCTAAGATTGAGATGAGAAATTTTGGTTTGTATGCTTCTAGAGATGCCTTAGGTATTAATTTGAATAAAGAGAATCCATACAGTGAACCGAGGTTATTAGTCTCAGACCAGTTTAGAAATGTGGGTTCTGAAATCAGATATATGCAGCATTATGATATTAATGGAAAATCAAATGTGTTTGTATTAGGAACTAGGTTATATCATGGTAATGATGATAAAAAACAAGGTGATGCTAGTGATGGTAATGATGCAGATTTTACTTTTTCACATCCTGATAGTTTATTGTCAGATCACAACTTCCAGATACAGAACTATGCATTTTTTGCTGAGAACATTTTTCAGATTACAGATAAATTCTCTGTAACTCCCGGTGTTCGTTTTGAGATCATTAAAACTACAGGTAAAGGATATTATCAAAAAACATTTTTTGAAACAGGGGATGATGGCTTAATTGAAGAAATTACTAGGCCTGAACAAGATAATATTATCAATGACAGAACTATTTTTATTGGAGGTATTGGACTAAGTTATAAACCAAATTATGATTTGGAAGTTTATGCTAATGTATCTCAAAACTATAGAGCAATTACTTATTCTGATTTGAGATCGCTAAACTCGAATATCAGAATTGACCCTGATATGAAAGATGAAAGTGGATACTCAGCGGATTTGGGGGTAAGAGGTAGTTTGCCTTGGTTATCTTATGATGTGAGTGGTTTCTATTTGAGATACAATGATAAAATTGGTTTAGCGAATCCAGCGAACCCAATACGTACTAATATTGCAGATGCCTATACACTAGGTGTCGAGTCTTATGCCGAATTCAAACTGTTAGAGATTTTATCTCCTTTATCGGATTATAGATTTAACGTGTTTGGCAATGTAGCTTTTATTCAAGGAAAATACATTTCAGACGATCGAGTTTATGATGGAAATGATGTTGAATTAGTTCCTCCTTTTAATATCAAGAGTGGTATTAATACAGGATATAAATCCTTCAACTTGTCTCTTCAATATACTTATGTTGAAAAGCAATACACTGATGCCGCTAACTCTGAAAAGCCATTACCTGACGGTATTTATGGTCCAATTCCAGCATATTATGTAATGGATTTGTCGATGAAATATGGGTATAAGTGGTTTGGTGTTGAGACAGGAATAAACAACCTGACGAATAATATGTATTTTACTAGAAGAGCGACAGGGTATCCTGGGCCGGGTATTATACCTTCTGATGGACGTAATTATTATGTGACTTTACAGTTCAAAATATAGAAAACGGCTTATTCTTGTTGGTTTAGTATGCTTGCAGCTATTATTATCTGCGTTTTCTTGTATGCCTTAATGTTTATGATAAATTTGTAATTTGACAAAGATGAAACTTTGTTCATTCATTTAACTTGAATTCATCCACTCATAATAATTTAGCATGGCAAAGAGTATCGACGAAACTAAACTGCAACGTATTAAAGAAGCAACAATCGAAATGGTTGTATCAAAAGGATATGGAGGGGCTTCTGTTTCGTCTATTGCTAAGAAAGCTCAAGTAGCGGATGGCTATTTATACAGACATTACCCTAGTAAAGCAGCATTAGTACAAGCATTATATTCTTCTAATATTGAATACTTCCGAAACTTAATTTTTAAGTACATGGAAGAACATGAGAAATTAGAAGAAGTGATTACACATTTTTGTTACGAGATTTTTACCCTCGCAAATGAAAACCCATCAAGAGCAAAATTTATCAATATGTTGATGAACGATTATACATTCTTGATGTCAAAAGAAATGGTATTAAAAATTCCAGAATCTTCAAAGAGGATGGTGGAAAGAGGTCATAAAACGGGAGAGGTTTCAAAAGAAATAAACGTTGAAATGTTCAACGCAGTATTCCCAGCAATTCCTATCCAATATGCATCGGCAAGAGCAACTGAAGTATTTAGTAAGGAGAAACTTACTGAGGAGGATGCTAAAATTGTTGCCCGTTTATGCATAAATGCGTTAGCATAATCATTCTATTATTCAAAGAAAAATATAGTTGAAACCGATGTAAAGTTTAACTATTTTAAGGTTGTTGAAATAATTTTTTGACTTTCTTATGACTTTGAATAACTTTATAGAACATTTTTCTGTACGTAATTGTTTACACAGAAAAACACTCTTTGCTTAATTTCTATTAAGTAAAGTGCACAATCTTGAAAATGTCGTGTAAAAGGAGTAGTAGCCTTTTACAATTTATATTACTGAAGGTTAAAACAGACGGGTAAATTATCCGTCTTTTTTTGTACATTTATTTTTTTGATTATTTCATATATAAATACTGACATTCCGGATGTACAAGCATTTTTTTTCCCTATTGTACTTTTTTGCTTTAACGACATTATCCACTGCACAATCTAAAAATGATGTTATTACTAAGTTTAATGAATATCTATTAGAAGCCAAGAATGGAGAATATCATTACCAACCAGATTCAACAGCAAGACTTGATACTGTCTATCTCAACAGTAAAAAGAAAAAACTTATTTTATTTTTAGGTAAACAATTTGAATACAGACCTGTAAGAAATGAAGATGTCGAAGATGTCTATCAAAAAATTAGATTGCATCTTGGAGATACTTATAAACAATATGATATCACATTGTTTGTTGGTAAATCAGATAAATATGAAGCGAAAAAATTAGCTAAGAAAAATAAGTGGCCAATTGCTCCAAAATGTGAATTTAAAGATTTGATTCCCAATATTAACAGGTATAAACACACAGTTGATAAATCAAGAAATTTAACAAAGATTCCTCATAAACACCTTCCTCATGTAATTCGAGTAGATCAAGATAAGTATACCAAAGGGCTTTACGGAAAACATATAGCATTATGGAATTCTCATGGTTGGTATTATGAAAAATCTCAAGACAGATGGGAATGGCAGAGAGCGAGGTTGTTTCAGACGGTCGAAGATCTTCTTCCTACTTCATTTGTGTTGCCATATTTATCACCAATGTTAGAAAATGCAGGAGCGAATGTTTATATGCCTCGGGAAAGAGATATTCAAATTCAATCTCTAGTGGTCGATAATGATGGGGATCGAAATGGATATTCAGAGAAAGGGACAATTTATGCAGGAGGGAATGGTTTCCTTCATAAAGAGGTATATAATGATAATGAGCAACCTTTCTCCTTGGGTACCTATAGAAAGTTCAGAGCCAATAAGAAAAAAGAGAATGTGATTCACTGGTCAACATTAGGTCAGGTGAAAGGGAATTTTGCTGTATATATTTCTTATGCTTCATTACCAATGAGTGTTGACGATGCTACGTATACTGTACAACATCAAGGTCAGCAATCAATATTTAAAGTCAACCAGAAGATGGGAGGTGGTACTTGGGTTTATTTAGGCCATTTCTATTTTGATGGGTCTGAAGGAGAGGGAGTGAAGTTATCTTCTTATTCCAAGCATAACGATAAGATGATTACTGCAGATGCTGTTCGATTTGGTGGAGGAGTTGGTAATATTCAGAGAGGAGGATCGACAAGTCGAAGAGCAAGGTTTTTAGAAGGTGCAAGATATAATTTACAATATGCAGGAGCTCCTCTCAATGTATATACACCCAACGAAAACGAAAATGATTACAAAGATGATTACCAATCTAGAGGGGAATGGGTGAATTGGATGGTAGGAGATACCTACGCGTTAAACCCTGAAATAGAAAATAAAGGATTAAATATTCCGATAGATTTATCATTAGCATTGCATACCAATTCTGGTATCTCAGAATCAGATACGACAGAAGGAACATTGTTGATTTACAGTACAACTGACATGGAGAAGAATTTAATTTTTCCAGATCAACAATCAAGATATACCAATAGAGATCTTGCTGATATTGTACAAACCCAAATTGTTGATGATATCAGAGTATTATATGATTCTATATGGAATAGAAGAGAGTTATGGGACCGTCGATATAGCGAAGCTGTTTACCCTAACGTTCCTACAATTTTAATAGAGCTACTTTCTCATCAAAATTTTAAAGACATGAGGTTTGCAATGAACCCTAAGTTCAAATTTGATGTAAGCAGGGCTATATATAAAGGGGTACTTAAATATTTAGCATATCAATATAACCAACCATATATTGTTCAACCGTTAAAACCGGTGGCATTTTCAACATCGTTAAGTAATGGAGAAGCTATATTACAGTGGAAGCCACAACTTGATCCATTAGAAAAAACGGCTGTTCCTACTTATTATAAAGTATATACTAATATAAATAATAAAGGCTGGAGTAAAGGAGAAGTAGTAAAAGAGGCATATTACAAGGTTAAGGTGAGTAAAGGGGACATGTACCGATTTAAAGTAATAGCTTTTAATGAAGGTGGACAGAGTTTTCCATCAGAAGAACTGGCCTTGGCTGATTTTGGAAACAAACCCTACTTGATTGTCAATGCATTCGAAAGAGTTTCGGGGCCATCAATAGTTGTGTCAGAGAATTTTAGTGGTTTTACAAACTTAGATGATGGTGTTGCAGATAATTATGATGTAAGTTTCACAGGACATCAATATGATTTTAACCCTGCTTCTGAATGGATTGATGACGATGCTCCAGGTCATGGAGCAAGCTATGCAGACTTAGAAACTACAGTTGTCAATGGGAATTCTCATGATTTCACTAAAATTCATGGTGAAGCATTTTACTATCTACAGCAATCTTTTGTGTCAGTAAGTAAACAATCTGTAGTAGAAAACACTGTGCGTTTAACGGATTATCAGTTTGTTGATCTCTTATTTGGAGAACAAAAATCCACTATGAATTCTCAAAAAGATAGCATTGAATATGAATGTTTTGATGATGTATTTAAAGACCGCATTAAGTCATTCTTGGATAAGAAAGGGAGTCAACTATTCTTATCAGGAGCATACATTGGTACTGATCTATTCTATTCAGAAGATGGGGTAAATAAAGGCCGTAAACATCCAGATGCAATATTTGGTAAGAACTATTTTCATTTTATAGGAAGGAGCAATCATGCAGACCGTTCTGGAAATATTTATGCTACAATGAAAGAATTTCCAAGTTTTAAAGACCTGACCTATGCTAAAAGCTATTCTACTTCTCTATATCCTGTAGAAGCCCCAGATGCATTAGATGCAGCAGATAAATCTACAAAAGTAATTGCAAGGTATGTAAGTAGTAATAAATCTGTGGGTATAGCTTACAAAGGAGACAAAAATGCAGTAGTTGCTTTAGGAATTCCATTTGAGACGATTAATCAGGAACAAAAACGTATTGAATTGATGAGGGAAATCATTGAATATTTTAAATAATGTAAAGTTCATTGAATATTCATTCATTTATTTCTTAAATTGTATTAAAAACGTTAAGGTTGATAAATTTAATAGACCATAACTTACTACAATACGTCTTTATAAGAGATTGAAAAAATAAATCGTGTTATGAAAAATCAAGAGAACGAAACAATGGTTCTTTTCACTTGATAGACAAACTAAACAAGCTTCAAGGCATAATGCCTAACTATGAAAAGCACCTCTAAAGGGTGCTTTTTCTGTTTCTATTCATTCCATCTAACAGAATACTAATCATAAAAGTAAGGGTCCAATATTCACTTTGTATTCTATGAGAAATTCAGATATACCTTGTGTCAGTGAATCACCTGTTTTTTGTTTTATTATAACTTTTCTCGCAGTATCTTCGCCATGTCAAATCCAAAGAGAGAAATTTTTTATTATGACTAAGATTCTGATCAAAAATGCCCAGATCGTAAATGAGGGCAAAACGTTTAAAGGTGATGTAAGAGTAGTTGATGGTGTAATTGATAAAATTGCAACTTCTATTCAAGCAGAAGACGAACAAGTAATTGAAGCAGAAGGTAAGCACTTATTACCGGGCTTAATCGATGATCAAGTTCACTTCAGAGAGCCAGGTCTAACTGAGAAGGCTAACATCGAGACAGAATCAAGAGCTGCTGTTTCAGGAGGTGTCACTTCATTTATGGAGATGCCTAACACAAAGCCACCTACTGTAACAATAGAAAAGTTAGAAGAAAAATACAGCATTGCTGAGAGAACTTCATTAGCGAACTACTCGTTTTACATCGGTGCTTCAAACGATAATTTAGAGGAAGTATTAAAAGCTGACCCTAAGAATGTTTGTGGTATTAAGGTGTTTATGGGGTCATCAACAGGAAACATGTTGGTAGATAATGAGGAAACTCTAGGAAACCTATTTAAGAATGCTCAGATGATTATTGCATCACACTGTGAGGATGATCCAATGATTGCTGAGAACTTAGAGAAATATAAAGAAAAGTACGGAGAAGATATTCCAATGGAATGTCACCCAGAAATCAGAAGTGCTGAGGCATGTTATTCATCTTCATCAAAAGCAATTGCATTAGCAGAAAAGCATGGTGCTAGATTACATATTCTTCATATTTCTACAGCGAAAGAATTGGAACTATTCAGAAATGATATTCCATTAAAAGATAAGAAAATCACAGCAGAGGCATGTGTACACCATATGTGGTTCTCTGATGAAGATTATAAAGAAAAAGGAGCATTTATTAAGTGGAACCCTGCTGTAAAGACTAAAGAAGATGGAGCAGGTATACTTCAAGGTGTTCTTAATGACAAAATTGATGTAATCGCTACAGATCATGCGCCGCATACTTTAGCCGAAAAGTCAAATAAATACCTTTCAGCACCTTCTGGAGGACCATTGGTACAACACTCTCTTCAAGTACTAATGGATTTCCATAAACAAGGTAAAATCTCTTTAGAAAAAATTGTTGAGAAAGCATGTCATAACCCTGCAATCTTGTTCGACGTTGAAAAACGTGGATACATTAGAGAAGGGTATTGGGCAGATTTAGTATTGGTAGATCTTAATGCTCCTCAAAAAGTAGATAAATCAAATCTTAATTATAAGTGTGGATGGTCTCCATTTGAAGGTCATACCTTCTCATCAAGCATTACACACACTATTGTATCAGGGCATTTAGCCTATGAAAATGGTACTTTCCATGAAAGTGTAAAAGGAAAGAGACTGACTTTCAGTAGATAATTTTGCATTTAATTTTGTTTGCGATGTAAAGTTTGGAAAATAATACTATTAATTCCATATTTGCATCGCAATCATATGGCGATCGTAGCTCAGTTGGTTAGAGCACCGGTTTGTGGTTCCGGGGGCCGTGGGTTCGAATCCCATCGTTCGCCCAAGAGACTTATCAGAAATGGTAAGTCTTTTTTTTGTCTTTATTTTTTAGTACTGCTTAGAAATAATACTATTAAAATAGGAAGGTAATAAGAGAAGAAGTCTAATTGAGTAGGTGAAAAGCCTCAATAAATTACTTTTTTGAGTGATTTTGTAAATTTATTCAATTGATTAATAATGGTTTGAATTCCATTTCATTTTGTTTTGAAAAAAATATTAGGATTAGACATTGTATTATTCTTACCTTTGCACAGCAAAAAATAAAACGGCGATCGTAGCTCAGTTGGTTAGAGCACCGGTTTGTGGTTCCGGGGGCCGTGGGTTCGAATCCCATCGTTCGCCCAAAAGCTTATCAGAAATGGTAAGCTTTTTTTTTGTGCTTTTTTTGAGAATAACCATATTCTGAAAGTAGATAGTCGTTTTTCGAAGGTTTAAAAATGGGAGTAGGCGTTTATGAAAATGAATCTATTCTAAAAACCATTTTTTTATCTTTATTATGAAAAATACATTACTTCTAATCTCATTGGTTATTGGTCTAAATATTTCTGCTGTAGAAGCTGTTGAAGCTGGAAACATCAATAAGAGTATCAGAAAAGAGGTGAAAGCTTCTTTAAGAAGAAAGAAAAAGCAGAAGAAACAAAAGAGACGTTTCTTAAATAAATATTATGGTAAGTCTCATAATGGTTTAAAACATAAATAAGACATACTAAGTAAAAAGAAGGTTCATTTCATCAAAAAGTGTTGAAATGAACCTTCTTTCGTTGTGTATGTATTGTTATTGACTATCTGATTGTTATAGTATTTAAAATACATGATTGTGATGTTTGTTATATTCAAAAATCGTTAAATTATGTAACTCTAAACTTAACAATCTGTTATTCTTGTACTATCAGTAATTACTAAAAACTAAAATCACATGTGATGGAGACATCACAAGAGTCTAAACTAATTCTATTTATTATTTGAACTAAAAATAAAACCAAAAAATCCTGTTTACAGGTACCTATCATATATCAGTACTTATTTCTTATACCTTTTCAAAGATGTGTATCTCATAACATTTCACTACATACATTTTTGAAAATAGGGTAGTACTGCCTTGTCTGTTTAGAAGTGAAAGCTTCAAAACATTAAAAACAACCAATTTTATTATTCCACTTTAAATTATCATGAAGAGAACTTTATTCTTGTTCTCTTTTATGTTGGGTATTGTAACTTCATTATTTGCCCAAGATAGAAGAGTAGAAGGCGTTGTGTCTGACGCCAACGGCGAAACTTTGCCTGGTGCAACCGTAATGGTTGTAGGAACTACAGTTGGAGCAGTAACCAATTTTGATGGCGAATTTTCAATCTCAGTCCCTGAATCGGGAGAACAACTTCAAGTAAGACTTATCGGTTATACTACTCAAACTGTAAATATTGGTACACAAGCTGTGATCAATTTTACTCTTCAAGAGGATGCTCAAGAATTAGAAGAAGTAGTAGTAACAGCTTTAGGTATGGAAAAAGACAAAAAGTCTTTAGGTTATTCTGTAACTGAAGTAAAAGGTGATGACCTTAAATCTGCGGACAATGACTTATTGAGCTCATTAAACGGTCAGGTTGCAGGTGTTCAAGTAACGGCTTCTTCTGGAGCAGTTGGTGCTTCATCTAGAGTTGTAATTAGAGGTAACTCATCTTTAACTGGCGATAACCAACCACTTTATATTGTTGATGGTGTTCCAGTGGATAACACTTATAACTCAGGTAACACATCTTCAGGTACTGCCGATTTCGGATCTCCAATCTCAGATATTAACCCTGACGATATTGAATCAATGACGGTCTTAAAAGGACCAAACGCAGCAGCCCTTTATGGATCAAGAGCGGTAAATGGTGCAATCATCATTACAACTAAAAAAGGTAAAGGAACGAAAGGTTTAGGTGTAACTTTATCAAACACTACAACTTTCCAAACGCCATTAATCTTACCAGATTACCAAAACACTTATGGTCAAGGTATGAACGGTGAGTTCGCATTCGTAGATGGCCGTGGTGGTGGTACTCATGATGGTTTTGACGAATCATGGGGTCCTCGTTTAGATGCAGGTTACATGGCACCACAGTTCTTCTCTAACGGTGAGTTAGTAGAAATGAAATCTAGCCCTAATAACGTAAGAGATTTCTTCGAAACAGGTCATGTTTCTACAACAAACTTAGCCATTGCTCATGGTACAGATAATACAAACTTGAGATTCTCATTGATGTATTCAGATCAGAAAGGTATGGTACCTAATACTGGTTTAAATAACATCAGTACTTCAATGGCAATTGGTCATAAGATTAGTGACAAGTTAAGATTCGATTCGAAAGTAACATATTCAAATAGACAAGCGGATAACCTTCCAGCACAAGGTTACGGTGCGAACAACGTAATGCAGCAATTTGTATGGTTCGGTCGTCAGGTAGATACTAATCAGCTTAGAGATTATAAAAAAGCAGACGGTACTCCTTATAACTGGAACTACAACTACCATGATAACCCATATTGGATTGTTCATGAGAATACTAACTCACAAAGAAGAGATCGTGTGAATGGTTTTGCTTCATTAAAGTATAACTTCACAGATTACTTAAGCTTACAAGTTAAAGGTGGTACGGACTTCTATTCTGAAAACCGTATGGCAAGAACTGCAAAGTATTCAATCAACAACCCAACTGGTGGATTCGTTGAGGAGAACTATTTTGTAAGTGAATCAAACTTTGATTTCTTATTATCATTCTCGAAAGATTTTGGTCCTGATTGGAACATCTCAGCAAATGCAGGTGGTAACAACATGTATAGAAATTACAAGAGAGATGCAATGGAAGTTACTGGTTTAGCTACAGCAGGTATTTATACTCCAGCGAACGCAGTAGGGCAAGTAGGTGCAACTACATACTTCGAGGAGCAAGTGATTAACTCATTATATGCAACAGGTTCAGTAGGCTTCAGAGATTATTTATTCTTTGATGTTTCAGTAAGAAATGACTGGTCTTCTACTTTACCAGCTGCCAATGATAGCTTCTTATATCCTGCGATGAACCTATCATATGTATTCTCTGAGCATTTAGATTTACCAAACTTTATCTCTAACGCTAAAGTAAGAGGTGGTTGGGCACAAGTAGGTGCTGCTGCCAACCCATACATGTTGATGAACACTTACCGTTCTCCACTTCCATGGGATGGTAACCCGATGTTTAAGTATGAGCATACACAAGCTAACCCTAACTTAAGACCAGAGACTACTAACTCTTGGGAAACAGGTTTAGAGATGAGTTTCTTAAATAACAGATTAGGTTTCGAGGCTGTTTATTATAAGAAAAATACTTACGATCAAATCGTAAATGCTGACGTATCTTCATCTTCAGGATATAGATATTCTACAATTAACGCCGGTGAAATTGAAAACAAAGGTTTTGAATTCTTACTTTATGGTACACCAGTTCAAACAAATGATTTCCAGTGGGATGTTTCATTCAACTTCACTAGAAACGTAAACACAGTAAAATCATTAGCTGATGGCGTAGATTCATTTATCTTAGGTGACTATTGGGGTCTAACAACTGAAGCTCGTCCAGGTGAGGCAATGGGTACTTTATATGGTATCAAATACCAACGTTCTCCTGATGGTGACATCATTGTAAATGAGCAAGGTATTCCTTTAAGAAAAGATGAAAAAGAAGCTTTAGGTGACATCAACCCAGACTGGAGAGGTGGTATCAGAAACACATTCACTTACAAAGGTATTGTAGTTTCAGCATTAATCGATATGTCAATTGGTGGTAGCATCTTCTCAGTAACAAACATGTTTGGTGAGTACGCAGGTGTTCTTGAAAAAACTGCTATTGACAGAGAGAATGGTAGAACTGTAGGTGTTGTACCTGACGGAAATGGTGGATACAAGAAAAACGAAGTATCTGCTGATGCAATGACTTACTACCAGTCTTTATATGGTATTCATGAAGAATACGTGTATGATGCGACTTATGTGAAGTTAGCACAATTATCAATTGGATACCGTTTACCACAAGCTTGGTTGGGTAACTCAGGTATTAAAGGAATGACAGTTTCTGCAGTAGGTAATGATTTATGGATGATGTATAAAAACGCTCCAAACATCGACCCTCAAGCAGGATTTGGTGCAGGTATGGCTGGTCAAGGTTTTGAATTTGGTCAGTTACCAACAGCTAGAAGTTTCGGTTTTGATATCAAGCTTCAATTCTAATCCAATTAATGATTCAAAAGGAGTGTGTTAAAAAGCACTCCAATCCTAAAGTTTACAATTATGACTAAATATATGAAACTAATATCGGCGATTGTTTTGTCGATTAGTTTAACCTCATGTTTTAAGGATTTTGATCAATTAAGAGAAAATCCAAACTACCCATCGAAAGTAGATCCAGAAAGTTTATTTGCCAATGTATTGTATACATCTACAGGTTCTTTCTATGGTGTACAAGGTCAATACTTCAACTTAACAGCTGCAGGTATTTGGTCTCAACATTTCTCAAAAATCCAATACATCGATGAAGATTGGTATGAATACCGTCCTTCAGTAATGGATGAGATCTGGAAAAGAATGTATGCGGGTATCTCTGGAGAAACAAACTTAGCAGGTTTGTATGACTTAGAGTTAGCAATTAAAGCTGCATATGAAAGAAAAGCGAATAATGAAGAAGCTGGAAATGAGGTTGCTGTAAGAAATGATGAGGCATTAATCGGTGCTTTAAAAACTGCAAAAGCTTATTTCTTTATCTCAATGACGGATGCATTTGGTGATATTCCTTACACTGAAGCTTTCCAAACGATTGAGTTAGGTTATGAAACAACAAATTTCCAACCTAAATATGATGACCAAGAGTTCATCTACAAAGCTTTATTAGAAGAGTTAGAAGAAGCAAATGCATTGTTGGCAATTGGTGGTTCTATTGATGGTGGTACTGACCTTATCTATAGAGGTTCCTCTACAAAATGGCAAAAATTAGCGAACTCGTTAGCGGCTCGTATCTATATCAGAATGAGTACAACAGATCCATCTTTTGCTACTGAAGGTTTAACTGCATTGTTTGCAAATGGTGAGAGACCAATGTTTGAATCAAATGCAGATGATGCTGAGTTACAATACTTAGGTTCTCAACCATACATGCAGCCAATTTATTACAACAGATACATCGACAACAGAGATGACTTCGCAGTTTCAAAAACTGTTGTGGATATGTTGAAAGAGAACAATGACAATAGGTTGTATATCTTTGCTCAACCATCTCCTGATTCTAAGCCTGGAGTACCAGTTTATGTTGGTCAAGAGAATGGTGTTCCTAGAGAAGAGTCTCCAAGTTTGAATACAATTTCGAGAATTGGTAACCTTTTCAGAGAGCAAGCTGCGGGTAAATCATTCTGGATGTCATATGCTGAAATTCAGTTTATTAAAGCTGAAGCTGCTTATAGATTAAATGTTCCAGTTGGTGATTACCAAACATTCTTAGAAGCAGGTATCAGAGCATCATTTGAAAAACAGTATTCTGAAGTAGCTGAATACAATGCACCAATTTATCCTGAAGTAGGTGTGGAAGTTGGTCAACCTGGTTCAGATGCTCAAATTGTAATTGATGAGCTAAAAGCAAGTGGAAAAGATCCTATGACACAGATCATGGAACAAAAGTACCTAGCTTTATTCTCAAATGGTGCAGAAGCATATGCTGAGTTAAGAAGAACAGCTTTACCAAGAATTCATTGGGTAAGAGGTGCTAGACAGTATGAAAGAGGTCTTCCTAACAGATTCCCTTATCCTTTCTCTGAGCAAACAACAAACTTCGAGAACTTCTCGAAAGCTGCTCAAGGAATCGAACAAACAGTTTACGGTAAGAAAGTGTGGTTTGCTGAAAAATCACCTGAAATTGACTATCTAATCAATGAATAATATTGATTGAAATCAGGTAGTTGAATAAACTAAGAAACCATCTCTGTAAAGGGATGGTTTTTTTGTTTTTAGTTAAAAAATTGGAAATAATCAAAATCTTTGAAACCTTATATTTTTGACTATTCAGTGATTTAAAAAATTAACGAAGTGTAAATTTCACTTTTGTTACATTGTTTCCAATTAAATAATTGATTTGTAGATTGTTATGTGATTTTTGATTGAATTGAAAAGTTTCATTGTTACTTTGTTGTTAACATAATGTACTATGAATTTAAGATTATTTAGATGTTTATAATGCACAGATAATCAGCAACATAGTGTGTAAGTGAAGAATTGTTCAACTCTTTCTATATGTTAAACGATTTGTGATTTATGTTTATACAGTGTTAAACTTGTATTGCAAACGATAAAAAAATCCAACGCTAAACTTCAGTTCCTAAACTATTAATCCATTAAGAACTACGTTGGGCTAAGCTTGCATTAATACAATAAATAACTTTCAAACTTTTTGAAACATTAAAAAGTATTGTTAGACCCTTTTGAAGGAGTTTTAACCTTTTCAATAGGACTAATTTTATTATCCAATCAATCAATTATTATCTATCAACATGAAAAAAAGAGTACTTCAATTTCTCTTTTTGTTCTTGGGGTTAACAGCTGCGGCTATAGCTCAAGAGCGAAAAATTGAAGGCGTTGTTATGGACGCTTCTGGCGAGACGCTTCCTGGCGCTACAGTAATGGTAGAGGGGACAACTATTGGTGCAGTAACATCTTTTGATGGTACTTTCAGTATCGATGCCCCTGAAACTGCCGAAAAATTAGTCGTAAGACTTATCGGTTACAAAACCCAAACTGTTGCAATCGGCACTCAATCTAAATTTGAGTTTGCAATGGAAGAGGATGTTGAGCAATTAGAAGAAGTAGTTGTTACAGCATTAGGTATCGAAAAAGACAAAAAATCTTTAGGTTATTCAGTTTCTGAAGTAAAAGGAGATGACCTAAAAGGATCAGACAACGGAGTATTAAACAACCTAAATGGTAAAGTTGCTGGTGTGATGGTAAACACTTCATCAGGTGCACCAGGTGCTTCATCTCGTATCACTATCCGTGGTAACTCATCATTAACAGGTAACAACCAACCTTTATTCGTAATTGATGGTGTTCCAGTGGATAACACTTACAACTCTGGTAACACATCTAGTGGTGGTACTGACTTCGGTTCTCCAATTAACGACATCAACCCAGATGATATTGAGTCAATGTCGGTTCTAAAAGGACCAAACGCAGCCGCTTTGTATGGTTCAAGAGCACAAAATGGTGCAATTGTAATTACTACAAAATCAGGTAAAGGTTCAGAAGGTTTAGGTGTTTCATTATCAAACACAACTACTTTCCAAAACCCATTAATTTTACCTAACTACCAAAATGAATATGGTCAAGGTTTAAATGGTCAATTTTCTTTTGTTGATGGTAAAAATGGTGGTGTTTATGATGGTGTGGACGAATCTTGGGGTCCTAAATTAGATGCAGGTTTAATGATTCCTCAATTCCACTCTAATGGTGAGGCAGTGCCATGGGTATCTTCTCCTAACAATGTGGAAGACTTCTTCGAGACAGGTCATGTTTCTACAACAAACCTTTCGATTCAAAACGCTACGGATAAATCAAATGTACGTTTCTCAATGATGTATTCTGACCAAAAAGGTATGGTACCTAACACTGGATTAGAAAACTATTCAGCATCATTGAATTTCGGTCATAAGATCACTGATAAGTTACAATTAGATTCAAAAGTAACTTACTCAAGAAGACAATCAGATAACCTTCCTCAACAAGGTTATGGTGAAAATAACGTCATGCAACAATTCGTATGGGGTGGTCGTCAAGTAGATTACAACTTATTGAAAGACTACAAAAAAGTAGATGGTACTCCATATAACTGGAACTACAACTACCATGACAACCCATACTGGATCTTACATGAGAATACAAACTCGCAGTTAAGAGATCGTATTAATGGTTTTGCTTCATTGAAATGGAACATCACTGATTACTTAAACTTCAAAGTGAAAGGTGGTACAGACTTGTATACTGAAAACCGTTTATCTAAGTCAGCGATGTACTCAATCAACGACCCTGATGGTGGTTTCACAGAGTCTAACTACTTTGTCAATGAAACAAACTTTGATTTCTTATTCTCGTTTTCAAAAGACTTCGGTACTGACTGGAATGTGAATGCTAACTTTGGTGGTAACAACATGTACAGAGTTTACAAATCAAACTCTATGACTGCATTTGGTTTAGCATCACCGGGTGTTTATACTCCTGCTAACGCAACAGGTCAAGTAGATTCTCAAACATATTTCGAAGAGCAAATCATTAACTCATTATATGGTACAGCTTCAGTAGGTTACAAAGATTTCTTATTTGCAGATATCTCAGTTCGTAACGACTGGTCTTCGACTTTACCAAAAGCAAACAACTCTTTCATGTATCCTTCAGTGAACTTATCATATGTATTCTCTGAGCACATGGAATTACCAAACTGGATCTCAAATGGTAAAATTAGAGGTGGTTGGGCAGAAGTAGGTAACGGAGCAACTCCTTACTCAACTTCTAACGTATATGTTTCAGGTCTTCCTTACAATGGCTACCCAATGTTCAAGTATGAGACTACTGAAGCTAACCCTGACTTAAGACCAGAATCTACTCAATCATGGGAAGTTGGTTTAGACATGGCATTCTTAAATAACCGTATTGGATTTGAAGCAGCTTACTACGAGAAGTCAACTTACGACCAAATCGTACCAGCAGACGTTTCAGCAGCATCAGGTTATAGATATTCATATATCAACGCAGGTCAAATCGATAACAAAGGTTTCGAACTAATGGTATATGCTACTCCAGTTCAAACTGAAGATTTAACTTGGGATGTTTCATTCAACTTCTCTAAAAACAAAAACGAAGTTGTTGAATTAGCAGAAGGTATTGATTCATTTGTATTAGGTGAATATTGGGGATTAACTACTGAAGCTCGTCCGGGTGAGGAGTTAGGTACATTCTACGGTTATGCTTACCAAAGAGATGATGCTGGTAACGTATTAGTAGATGAAAATGGTTTCCCAATGAAATCTGAAGAGAAAGAAAAGTTAGGATCAATCAACCCAGATTGGAGAGGTGGTATCCGTAACTCAATCTCTTACAAGAACTTCACTTTATCAGCATTGATTGATATCTCTATGGGTGGTAATATCTTCTCTGTATCAAACATGTTTGGTGAATATGCAGGTGTACTAGACGTAACTGCTGTAAACCGTGAAGATGGTAGAGTAACTCAAGGTGTAGGTGTTGACGGTAACCCTAACACAATTGTTGTACCTGCTCAAGATTACTACCAATCATTATATGGTATCCACGAAGAGTATTTATATGATGCATCTTATGTTAAGTTAGCAGAGTTGTCTATCGCATATAATATTCCTTCATCTTTAACTAAAAAGTATGGTATCAAGGGAATGAGTGTTGCATTTGTTGGTAACAACTTATGGATGATTCACTCTAATGCTCCTAACATTGATCCTCAAGCTGGTTTCGGTACTGGTTTAGACGGTCAAGGATTTGAATTCGGTCAATTACCATCGCCAAGAAGCTATGGTTTTGATATCAAAATGAAATTCTAATCTACCAGCTTAGTAAGTTAATTTAGATATTAGGGAGGGTAAAACCTCCTGACTTAATACTTCAATAAGAATGAAAAAATTATTAATATATGCAGCGTCATTAATGATTTCTTTAGGAACAACTTCTTGTTTCAAAGACTTTGATGATATGCAAGTAAATCCAAACTACCCTTCGGAGGTTAATCCAGGTAACTTATTTGCCAACGCAACTTTCTCAAGAATTGGTGGTATTTACGGTGTTCAAGCTGAGGACTTCAACATGACAGCTTCAGGTTTATGGGCACAACACTTTGCTAAAATTCAATACATCGACGAAGACTGGTATGAGTACAGATCTGGTGCTATTGATGGATACTGGAAGTACATGTTATCAGGTTCAAGTACAAATGGATCTGCTTCAATGTATGATTTAGAATTAGCTTTACATAGTGTAAGAAACACTAAGGAGGAGCTTTTAGCAAGTGATCCAGCGTATGATGTTGCTGATTTAGAAGCAATGGAAGGTGCAATCTTAGTGATGCGTTCTTACTTCTTCTCGGTAATGACAGACGTTTGGGGTGATATTCCTTATTCTGAAGCATTCAAAACGGTTGCATTAGGGTATGAGAAGACAATCACTCAACCTAAATATGACGCTCAGAAAGATATTTATGATGATCTTTTTGTACAGTTAGAAAAAGCTAACGAGTTATTAGCAGGTGGTGGTAATGTTGAATCACAAGCAGATATGATCTATGGTGGTGATGCTAAAAAATGGCAAAAGTTTGCGAACTCTTTAGCTGCTCGTCTTTATATCCATATTTCAAAAGTAGATCAAGGTAAAGCACAAGAAGGGTTAACGAAAATCTTTTCTAATGCTGGTAAATATCCTGTATTTACTTCGGTAGAGGATGATGCAATGTTAACTTACTCTGGTTCACAACCATACGAGCACCCATTCTTCGAGAACTATGTTCGTGATGCGCGTGACGATCACTCTTCTTCTAAGACAATGATCGACATGTTGAAAGCTAGAAAAGATACTCGTATGTATATCTACGCTACACCAACTCCAGCTTCGATCACAGTATTTGATTCTACTGGTAACGCAGCAGATATTCAATATGTAGGTCAAGAAAACGGTGTGCCGAAGAGCGAAGATTTCAAATTAGCAGAAAGATCTCGTATCGGTGTTCTTTACAGAGTAACTCCAAATGGTGTTTCTCATGTAATGTCATATTCTGAATTAGAATTTATCAAAGCTGAGGCTGCAGCCGTTTTAGGAATTGGTGCAGCAGGTGATCCTCAAACAGCTTATAACAATGGTATTAGAGCTTCTTTTGAAAGACAATACTTATTAGCTGATAATTATGGTATCAAAACAGCGTCATTTGGTGAGCAAAACGGTTCAATTTCTTTTGCTGAGTCAAAAGTGATCGAAGAAGATGGTTATGAAGTAGAGATTGCTTACTCTAATGTTGATGAGCACTACAACAGAACTATTGCACAACCAAACGTAGCTTGGGATGCAGGTAATGCAGCACAACTAATCGCTGAACAAAAGTTTATCTCATTATTTACAAACGGTCCTGAGGTATTTACTGAAGTAAGAAGAACAAACTTCCCTCAGTTAACTTTTGTAAGAGGTGGTACACAATATAAAGGTTTAGGTTTACCATTCCGTTTCCCATATGCGATCTCTGAGCAAACTGCAAACGCAGCTAACTGGTCAGAAGCAGCAACTGGTATTACTAACACTATGTATGGTAAAACAGTATGGTGGAACACAGCTGAGTTTGATAACTATAGAGTTATTGAATAAGGGTAATATTAGGAGTTCTTCCTAAATCATAAAAAGTCAGTAGGCATAGTTTTGCTTACTGACTTTTTTCATTTTCAAATTACTAGGAAGATGGGTTATTAAAATGTAATAATAAAAAAGCCTGAGCAATTCATTTTGCTCAGGCTTTTGCTATTGAAGGACGTATTAATCTACTTTTTTAAAGACTGTAGCTGTTCTATTGGTATTATAAATAGAGATACACTTATCTTCATCAGTAAAGAAACGATCTTCTGTATTAATTCTATCATGACCACCAAATCTCTTCTCGTCAGATGAGAAAAGGATCTCATAAGAACCTGATTCTCCTGCGAAGAATTTGTAGTTTGGTAATGAGTGATTTGCATGGAAATTAAATACAAATACTAAGTCACCTTTTTGGAAACAGATCGTTTTGTTATCTGTATCCATATTTAAAAGGTTTACTGGAGTATCAGGTTCCAATGTGTGATGATCTCTTACCAAATGGATCATTGCTGCATCAAAATTATTTAATTTCTGATATCTTAAGAAGCCATTTTCTGCTAAAGACCATTGTCTTCTTGCGTACTGGTAGCTCCATCCATTACCTTCTCTTGGGAAATCAATCCATTCCGGATGACCGAATTCATTACCCATAAAGTTTAAGTAACCTTCACCACCTAAAACACAAGTAAGGAAACGAATCATTTTATGAAGTGCAACTCCTCTGTCTACTACTATGCTACCAGATTCATTATCCATCCCAGTATACATTTCAGCATCCATTAACCACATTGCAATAGTCTTATCACCAACTAATGCTTGGTCATGAGATTCACTATATGCAATGGCCTTTTCGTTAGCTCTTCTGTTTAGCATTACCGACCAGAAATCCCAGATATTCCAATCTTCGTCCTGTTGTTCTTCTAAGATTTTAATCCAGAAATCAGGAATACCCATTGATAATCTGTAATCGAAACCAACACCACCATCTTGAGTTGCTCTACTAAGACCAGGCATACCAGAAACATCTTCAGCAATACTGATAACGTCTGGCTTAATATCATGTGCAATTTCGTTGGCTAATTGTAAATACCTTACAGCATCAACGTCAACACCCATATTAAAGTAATCGTCATAACTACCAAATCCAGCGTGACCATGGTGATGGTACATCATTGAAGTAACACCATCAAAACGGAATCCATCGAAATGATATTCCTCTAACCAATATCTAACATTTGAAGCTAAGAACTGAATAACCTCCCATTTACTGTAATCGAAAAGTTTTGAATCCCAATCTGGGTGATCACCTTTCTCTCCAGCATGGAAATATTGATAGACAGTACCATCAAATTCATTAATACCCTCATTATGGTTTTTTACTGCATGTGAATGGACAATATCCATGATAACAGCAATTCCCATACTGTGGGCAGTCTTAATTAATTGCTTTAATTCCTCAGGAGTACCAAATTTAGAAGTGGCAGCATAGAAGTTACTTACATGATAACCGAATGATCCATAGTAGGGGTGTTCCTGTACAGCCATTAGCTGAATACAGTTGTAACCTAAATCACGGACTTTTGGTAATACATTATCAGTAAACTCTTTATATGTACCCATTTTCTCCTCTTCTTGAGACATACCAACGTGGGCCTCATAGATAATAGGAGCATGGATTGAACTTGTTTTAAAATCATCACCTGACCAATCAAAATTTGTTTGATCAGAGAACCAAACCTGTCCCTTGAAATTAGGAGAGTTAGGTTCTTGAACTACTCTTTCGATATAAGCAGGAATTCTATCTTGATCACCTAATTGTGATAAAACTCTTACTTTAATAAAACTACCATGAACAAATGTATCTTTATATTCTTCTTTAGGTAAGAAGATCTCCCAGACACCATTCCATTCATTAGAACCTTCTATTCGTTTTAAAGGATGAGAATCTCTATTCCAATTGTTAAAGTCGCCCGTTAAAAACAAAGCATGTGCAGCAGGGGCCCACTCTCTGTACCACCAACCGTTGTTAGTAGCATCATAGTTAATTCCTAAGAAAGTATGAGCACCAGCAAAATTGTATAGACTACCATACTTATTCGTTAAATCATTTTTTAATTGATTATAAGAATTGATACGTGCCTCAATTTGCTCTGTTTGTGGTTCTAACCACGGGTCATCTTTTACTATTTGTGGTAATTTTTTACTCATCTTATTTTTCAAAAAGTATAGTTTTCTGTATGATATGCAAACTAAGGAATCTTTTCCTATTTACAATTTAAGTGTATGCTTTACACAGTGAAAAAATATATGTAAAACATTAAATATTCTTATTTAAACCGATTTCAATAACACATTTATATCAATTATAAATAGTTAAAAATCTAAATAGTGTTATATAAAGTGTATTTCTAACTGTTAATGAGGTTTAATAGTTGGGTAAGTCATCAATTTTCAAGGCTTTGTAATAGATAATATTGGTCATCTATTAGCCATTCCATAAAAAACAATTACATTTGCCCCCGAATAAGAATTAGTTAATTTCAACACCATAGTTTTGGTGTTAAAGATTTACTTACAAAGGAATGAAAACAATAATAGCACCCTCGGTTCTAGCGGCTGATTTTGCCAACCTTCAAAGAGATGTTGAACTAATCAATGACAGTAAAGCAGATTGGTTCCATATTGATATTATGGACGGTATGTTTGTACCTAACATCTCATTTGGTTTACCAGTATGTGCAGCAATTAAGAAGCATGCTAAGAAACCTATGGATGTTCATTTAATGATCGAACAACCAGATCGTTATTTGGAAGCTTTCAAAAAAGCAGGAGCAGATATGATTTCTGTACATGCTGAAGCTTGTCCTCATCTTCATAGAACTATTCAAAACATTAAAGAGTTAGGTTTAAAAGCTGGTGTGGCTTTAAACCCACATACTTCTTTAGATTGTTTGGAGTTCTTATTAAACGACATCGATTACGTTTGTATCATGTCTGTAAACCCAGGATTTGGCGGGCAAAAGTTTATTCCTTCTACTTATGACAAAGTAAGAAAGCTTAAATCAATGATTGATGCAGCAGGTGCTGATGTGTTGATTCAAATTGATGGAGGTGTAGATGCTTCAAACTATGATAAATTAGCTGAGGCAGGTGCAACGGTATTGGTTGCAGGTAGTTATGTTTTTGGAGCTGAAGACCCTAAAGCAGCTATCGAAAAGATTAAAATCGATTAAATAAGAAAGCATCTCTTAGGATGCATATACTTTTGATGAATAGTTAGGTTAAAGTGGTATCATTGAAATAAAAGTTTATTTTTGTAATACCTCTTCTACTTAACTATTCATTTTTTTAACCAATAACTCAGAAGATATGCAAGTTTTTAAATTCGGAGGTGCCTCAGTAAAAAGTGCTGAAGCAGTTAGCAATGTAAAAGACATTATTAAAAATTGTTCTGAGCAGAAAAACCTAGTGGTAGTTATCTCTGCAATGGGTAAAACCACAAACCTTATAGAGAGGATTGTAGTAGACTATCTTAGAGGTGTTGATTATCAGGAACATATTGACCAATTAAGAACTTTTCATTTTGATATTGCAAAGGGGCTTTTTAACAACCCATCAGCGAGTATTTTTCAGCAGATCGAAAAACTAATTTGTGATCTAGAATCTTACTTAAAATTAAGATACTTTTCTGATGATGAATTGTATGATCAAGTAGTCTGTTTTGGTGAGCTTTTATCTACTCATATCGTATCGGCTTATTTAAACCAAGAAGGAGTGGATACTCAGTTCTTAGATGCAAGAATTTATATTCAGACAGATAATAACTGGAGAGAGGGAGATATAGATTGGGCTTGGACCACCAAAATGATACAAAATGATGTGAAACCAATGATTCAAGACAGTATTGTGGTGACTCAAGGTTTTATTGGTGGTACAATTAATAATAAAACGACAACCTTAGGTCGGGAAGGATCAGATTTCTCTGCAGCAATTTTCGCGTATTGTTTAGATGCAGAAAAGGTGTGTATTTGGAAAGATGTTCCGGGCATAATGAGTAGTGATCCTCGAAGAATTGATGAGGTAACGCTGTTTAAACAATTGCCCTATAAGTATGCGGCGGAACTCACTTATTATGGGGCAACCGTTATTCATCCAAAAACAATAAGACCGTTGGCATTAAAAAACATTCCGTTATATGTCAATTCGTTTTTAGAACCGGATAAAGAGGGAACAGTGATTGGAGACTTTTCTGATTACCCAACAACCACTTCAGTGATATTCAAACCTAACCAAGCGATTATCAGGTTTGAAGAACAAGATTACTTAAATGTTTCGAAAGGAGACTTAGGAGTAGTTTTTAGTGAATGTGCTCGTTTGAACATTAAGATCAATATGATTAAAAACTCAGCACTTTCTTTGTCAATATGTACTAATAACGAAACAAGTAAAATTGATAAACTGAAGGATCTTTTTAGTGACAAATTCGTAGTTCAAGTGACTACTGGGTTGGAGTTGATTACCTTTAAAAATTACAAGGAAACCACTCTAAATGAGCTTAAAATAGATCTTTCTGATGTTTATATGAGACAATTTTCAAGAGATACATTACAAGTTGCCGTTAAGGTAGAAGGTGATTAAATCTTTTTATTAATTGATTTCATTATTTATATTAGAAAGGAGAATATTCTTGCATCCTAAAAATGGAAATGAGATATTCACAACTTTAAAAAATGATTAACCCAAGCAGTAGTAGCTATTACTGCTTAGATAATTAGAATATGGATACAACAGCAATCGACAAGGCACTTATTGCTATTATTGAAAAACGCCAACAATTAAATGCTTTATCATATGAAGACGAATCATATGATGATATTGAAGATGAATTGCATGACCTTGAAGATGATTTCATCGATGAACATGGTGAAGCTTTAGAAGATATTATTGGTGACGTCCATGAGGACTTTTCAGTAGATACTGAGGTGCTTTCTCCATTAAGTTATATTGCTCAAGAATATGTTAAAACAGGAGAGAATGAAACAGGAAATCAATATGACTGTAACCATTCTCAAGGTGTTCCAGTAGAAGTTGATGAGTTGGAAAGTAAGCCTACTAAATTGGTACTTATTCCAAACCCATTAAGAATTATCTTAAATGTTGATGCTAGAAATAGAAAAGTAGCTTGGTCTAACGAATAATTTCTCATCATTAAGAATAAAAAAGCCTTCATATAATATTATATGAAGGCTTTTTTTCTTGCTGGGACTACTTGATCAGTCCCATCTGCATTCCTATCCATTCATTAAGGTCCTTGAATAAGAAAGGGTGATAACCTTCGATTTCGGTAAGTTGGACATCACCTCTTTTTCCTCCTTGAATAATAAAGTGATTAGACTTTTTCATAATCTTAGTCTCAAAATTTTGAGTATTTGAGAAAGTCTTTATTCTTTCCTCATTTAGTGTTGGATTAAGAATGTTGTCAAATTCACCGTAATATGTTAGTACAGGGATATTTAATTTTTCCCAATACGGTTTCGCATCAAACTTATAGTAGCGTTTCCACCATTGAATATAATCTTCTTCATCTAAGGTAGTGACATATTCAGTCATTGGCGTTACGAGGATCGCTTTTTCAGCTTCAGTAAGTTCTGGTGTTTTCTGACCATCCTCTAAATATTTCATCAATAGGTTTTGATATTTCAGGGTGAGGTCAATATCAAATTGAGTAAACTGATCTGCTCTTAATCGCTGCTCTAAAGCTTGTTTTTCTTGATCAGCAAAAGAGGATACAGAACCTGAAATATTGACAATAAATTTAAGGTCATCTCTTTCAGAAGCTGCAATTGGCATCACATATCCTGCTTGATCAAAACCAACCAAACCAATTCGGTCAGCATCAATATGTTTCGCTTTCTTCAACTTATTGATAATCTGAGTTAAGTCAGAAGCTAAATCATTAAAGTCAGCAGATTTAATATCTCCAGTGGAAAGACCACATCCTCTTTTATCATAAACGAATGTAGCAATGCCGTAATATGGTAGAGTTCTCACATATTCATCAAACATATTTCCTCTAAATTGAGGACCTGCTCCTGGAACAAAAATGACCAAAGGAATTTTGTTGTGATCTATATTAGGATACGTCAGTGTTCCTTCGATATCAATATCTTTATTCTTTACAGTAATCTCTTTAATATTGGCTAATTCTTGCAGTCGTTTACCTTCTTTCAAGGATGTTCCTTCAGTAAATGAATCGTATTGTAAACGTAGTGCTTCTCCAGCATCATTTCTAAATAAAGTAATATGAAAATCTGTTGGATATGAAGTAGCCATCTTAGGCCCAGCGGCAAATGTTACTCTATTCTTATCCTTATAAATTGGATATAAAATACGTTGCTTACCGTTATAGAAATCTAATACTCTTAGTGGGTGTGTAGTGCCATCAATATAAAAAGGTTCTATTTGTATGATACGGCCATCTTCGAAACTAAAGAATCCTAGAAGACTACCCATGTCATTGATGTCGATAGAAGCTACTCGAATTAAGTTACAATTGATAGTTTTGAAACCTACTTCAAGCTTACCCATGATGGTACTATCATTTAGGATTTCACCTTTGTAAGTGGCAGCCATTGAAGGTGTATCGATCTGAAAAGTAAGAGAATCGGAGGTTTCTTTATAGTTTTCAACTTTCTCTGTTTCTTCTTGATGATAGAATAGTTTTACTTTAATCACTGAGTCGATATTTACAAAAACCAAGTCAGGATATAGTTCAAAATCTACTGTACCAATCCATTTTCCTTCTAGGTTTTCATTTAACCATTGTGCATTTGCGTTTTGTAGTGAAAAAAATGAAATGATTAGAAATACAAAAAAATTACGCATACTAAGGATTAATTTGGAAACCGATTACTAAAATGTCATCGATTTGATTTTCTTTTTTTCCTTCACCTTCCATCCATCGGTTTAAGAATTGGTTAAGTGAAAGTAACTGTTTGTCGAAAGGAAGTTTAGATAACATAAATAAAAGCTCTCTGAACTTTTTTCTGCCGATTTTTCTATTCTGAGGTCCACCAAACTGATCTTGATAACCATCAGACGCAATATAAAATGAAGTGGGAGCAGTAATTACTACTCGTTGAAGTTTGTATTTGAATTTCTCAATATCTGCTGCTCCAATACTCATTTTGTCTCCTTTAACCTGTAATAATCGATCATTAGCGATATAAATTAAAGGGTTTTTAGCACCAGCAAAGTTAAGAATAGAATTTCTTTTTTCGTAGACACAAATGGCCAAGTCCATTCCGTCCTTTAACTTTCTTGTTCCTTCATCTTTTTCATGAAGTTCGCCGATAATTGCTTTATTTAAACGGTCAAGTATTTTGTTGGGCATCCATACCTTATCAGTAACTACAATCTTTTTAAGAAGACGCTCTCCAATCATAGACATGAATGCACCTGGAACACCATGACCTGTACAATCTATTGCGGCTATAAATATATGCTTATCTGTTTCATGATGCCAATAAAAATCACCAGATACAATATCTTTTGGTCTAAAAAGGACAAATGAGTTTTCGAATGAATGTTTTATGCTTTTATCTGAGGGTAAAATAGCTTGCTGAATTCTTTGAGCATAATTGATACTTGCAGTTATTTTCTCATTTTTTGTTGAAAGTTGTTTTTTCTGTAATTCAATCTCAGAGTTTTGTGATACTAATGTTTGGTTCATGCTTTGAATCTCACCGTAAGCAGATTCAATTTTACGCGTATAACGATCTGCTTCTGAAGACATTTTTTCCATTTGACGAGTTCTTTCTTTAACTCTTCTTTCTAATGTCTTTCTATCATTTTCTTGTTGCTTAAATAAATTTGCTTGAACGATTTCTGTTTCCCTCTGTATAATTTTAAATTTATCACTTAAGGCAAGAGAAAGTAAAGTGATCTCTAAAATCACTCCAATGCTCAAAGCATTGTCCGTAATGAAATTTAGAGGTAAAATGCCCATAAGAGCTAAATTGTGAGTAAATATTCCTAATGAGAATACTGCCCATGCCATGATAAAAAATCGAGCAAACTTATTTCCTTTATTATAAATTACGATTCCGGATGTGATCAGAACTATGGCATTTAAGGTAGATACTTTATTCATGGTACCCATTACCGTTTCATAGGTGCCAAATAAAGAGAATATTCCTAATAGAATACCGAATGACATCATTACTAAAAGAGCATAATACATAGGTTTCGAATATATTTTTGCTTTTAGAAAGGATAGTGTAAATACCGTTGATGTGGTAATCCAAAAACTGATTGCAATAGGGATATTCACTTTTTGCATGAAAATACTCCATGGATGTAAGTATTGAAAACTATGACCTGTTTCACTACTGAAGAAAAATAGATTGCCGAAAATAGGAAAGATGTATAACAAATAATTGATGTCCTTTAATGAAAAGAATATCATTAAGTTATAGATAATCATAATCAGAATAATCCCAAAGTATAAACCAAATAGCATCTCGGATAACATACTACTCTCCAAGAATGAATCAGAAGTATGAAACTTTAGAGGTAAATACATTGCATTTAATGACTTGGCATTGATATATAGTTGGTATTTGGTTTTCGGTTTTAAGTCTAATGGGATAATAAAATTCCTGTGTTCAATAATTCTTGAATTAAAAGGAAATAGATCACCCATCTCCCAAGAAATAAAGTTATTTTTCCCTTCTTCGATCAGGTATATTTTTAGGTAATCCAAACTAGGATTATCAATTTCAAAGTACCATGATTGTGCATGGTTAATATCATGATCAATAGGGATATTAATCCAAACCTGTTTATCTGTAAAACCTAAATTTAAAGTCTCATTATAGTTGCTAAAAAGATTGTGCTTTCTTCTGATATCATTAATTGTGTAGATAGAATCTGTTTGGAAATATTTTCCAGAAGAATTGGGTTCTATTTCTTCAGTTAGTTCATCCAAAAGTAGTCTTTGATTTTGGGCATGAATCATAGAAGAAATAAGCAAGAAAATAGTTGTATAGGTTATAAGTATTTTCATGAAAAAAAGTAATAGTTGTGTTAGTATACGAAAAGGTTGTATCTTTATATATAGATATTATCTATACAATTAGTATGTAAATAACGTTCCCAATGTATATTTCTATATAATTATAACATATTTATTCTACATTAGAAACATTCCATCGCGTAGATCGTATCTTACATTACATAATAATCAAACTAGATTAATATTCCTGTTTTGTTGGGTTTTAACTCTTGAAAATGAAATTTTTAGTACCCTTTTTCCTCTTTTGTTCTTTATTCACTTCTAGCTTATTTGCTGTAGAAAAACATGCCCTAATTATTGGTATTGATAGCTATATGGACTCTAATAAAGCAAGGTTTGCTGAGTGGCAAAATCTTGATGGAGCTGTAAATGATGCTACTTCAATCTATAATATTTTGAAAGCTAAGTATGGGTTCTCATCAAAGAACATGAAGCTTTTGACTTCAGAAAAGTCAACGACAAAAAAGTCCATACAAAAGAATTTTGATGCTCTAATCAAAAAGGTAGCAAAAGGAGACCAAGTATTTGTTTATTATGCAGGACATGGAGCTCAGATCTCTAATTCTAAATTCTATGAAGCGGATAAAAAACACGAGGCGATTGTTCCTTCAGATGTTTTAAGAACAGGAGAGTATTTACTGGATGTTGAAATAAATAATTACTTGTATCAAGTAACTCAGAAAGGAGGAGAATTAGTTGTTGTCTTCGATAATTGCTTCTCAGGATCTGGAACAAGAGGAAAAATTGATATTGAAGAGTTAAAATCAAGATATGTTCCTGTTGATGATATAGATGTAAATCAAGAGTTTCCATTAAGTAAATCAATTGTTGATGAAGGAGCGTTGGTAGTGTCTGCAGCTCAGGATTATCAATTAGCAAAAGAATACAAAGACAGTAGAGGACAGTCTCATGGTGTTTTTACTTACTCTTTAATGAAAGCATTACAGATGAGTAGTGTACATGAATCTGCCGACGATATCTTTAAAAGGGTTAATTCTATTATTTTATATAATTCAGTACCTAGGCAAGACCCTGTAGTGGAAGCAACTGAAGAGAGGTTAAGTCGTCCATTATTTGGGAAGGTTGCTGATGCAAAACAAGGAGTACATGTTGCTGTTATAGATGCTGAAGCTAAATTTAAAATTACGCTAGATGGTGGTGCTGCTATCGGTCTTGTTCCTGGAGCGGAGTTAACTTATGGTGAAGATGAGATTGTAGTCAAAGTTACTCGCTTGTTCGGAGTGAACGGTTGTTATGGAGAAATCATAAAAGGTGAAAATAAATTAGAAGAAGGTTATTTATTGAAGGTGACGAAGTGGGCTCCATTTAGTCCAAATCGTTTAAAAGTTACGATGACCGATATTGGAATTACTACGATAGAAGAACAAGGTTTGAAGGAATTGGCTGTTTACCTTAATGATGGGGGAATAATGGCGTACTCACCTTTGGATGCTAAAGTAGGAATGATTATTCATAAAAATGGAAAAAATTATGAAGCTATATTCAACGGAAGAAATCCGGTTTCTTTAGGTAGTAAAGTTCCTTCAATTTCAAAAATCGAATCACTAAAAAAGAAAGACTTGGAAGCCGGAGAGTTAATCTATTTAGAAATTCCTCCAACAACAAAAGTTTTTCAATCTATTCAAGGTGATCTCAGTGCTCAACCAAAAGTAGAACTAGTGAAAGAATCTGATGTCTATGATTATCGATTGATAGGTAGATATAATGAAAATAACCAACTAGAATATGCATGGTTGAGAGCCCATGCACATAATAACACGAACCACAATCCATTTCCAGATGAAACAATGTGGAAATCAGAAGATAAAGTTTATGTAATTTCTGATTTTGCTAAACGTTTGGGAAATATGAAAGGTTGGTTAGTGACAAACGTTCCTGCTAATGAAGCAAATTTCCCATACAAGTTTGGTTTACAGAAAGAATCGGATCAAACTTTAGTAAAAGAGGGAGCTTTAATAGAAGGAGAAAAGTATGGAATGGTGATTTATAAGGATCCTAACTTATTTGAAAAATGGAATGGTAATGATCGCTATTTATATATCTTCCTTCTAGAAAGTAATGGTGAAATGACTCTTTTATTTCCAGCAAATGGTGTTGCAGTTGAAAACTTCACAGAACAAATTTGTCAGGATAAAAAAGGAAATTATAAAGATAAAATTGCTTTAAGTGATAGTGACCTTATTTCAATTGAACCACCTTTCACTACAGATAATATTTTGATGTTAAGTTCAAAAGCTATTATCACAGATACTTCAATTTTTGAACAAAAAGGAGTTTCGGAAAGAGGTGAACAAGCAGCATTAGATGATATCCTTAATGAAACAGGGAGAGGAAAGAAAAAAGACGCTGCCAATTGGTATTTAGAAAGACACACTTACTTTGGTGAAGGCATTAAATAAGACTTTATATAAAAAAATAAAAAAGCCAGCTTTAAAATCTTAAAGCTGGCTTTTTTATTAATGAACAAAATAGTTACCAATAAAATGTGGTAACATCTGTCTCCAAGTTGGCCAGTCATGATGGATATCATGTCCCCAAACCTCTAAATTATTGTGTACTTCCTTTGCATTGAGTACATGTGATAACTCAATAGCTGCTGAAGGCTTCTCAAAGTTACCTTGCCCAGTGGCAAGTACGATTTGTTTATTCTTTAATTGATTGATGATATTATGATCATGCCATCCCGGAAGATAACTTAACGGTGAATTAAAGAAAGTAAGATCATCAGAATACCCTTTAGTATAAGAATGCAATTGATAATCTCCAGACATTGCGATCAATCCCCAAAATAAATCAGGACGTTTAAAGAAAATATTTGCCGAATGAAGAGCTCCAAATGACGCTCCAGATAGAATAATAGGAGTATGACCACCACAATCGTTAAAAATGTAAGGAACCACCTCATCATATATGTAATGATTAAATGTTTCCTGACGTTCGACTTTATGTCTTGGATGCATCTGATTATTCATCCAAGATTCAGTATTAATACTGTTGATGGAGTAAACTTTTAATTTACCGGCATCAATAAAAGGTCTTAAAGATTCGATCAATTGGAATCTTTCATATTCTAAATAATCTGCAGCTGCAGTTGGGAAAAGTAATAACGCAGGTCCATAATGACCATAGGTTACAATATCCATCCATTTATTCAGTCTTGGGCTATGCCAACCTGCAATGTGACGTCTCATCGTGAAATTTGTTTATATATGAATAGCCTTTCATAATTGAAAGGTGGGTGATTATAAATTTAGATGGCAGGCCTATCTCTTGTTGAAGGCATGGTTGCGAAAAAGTCTTGATAAAAACGAGAAGCATATTGCTCTAGTAATTCAATTACTCGATCTTGTTTTTTATGGTTAACCACAACACCTGCATGATGCTTCTTATTCATTCTCCACACCACTTCATTTTCATTGTATGAATGAAGGTCTGGCCATTCTTGTTTTGCTAGAGAAACGATAATTCCAGAATATTCATTTTTTACTTTAGGTAATTTGTATTCTGTATCTGTAGCAACAGCATATTCAATCTTAGCCCATTCTTTCCATAAATTGATATTTGAAGAGGCTTCTAGCATTTCTGCAATATTAGCTCCACCAACTCTAGATGCTGTTTCCAAAAATATAAATTTACCGGTAGCATAGTCTTTAATAAACTCAGAATGAGATGCCCCATGTTTCAAACCAAAAGTAGATAAAAGTTCTTTGTTTAGTTGTAGTAACTCTTTTGTTTCTTTTGCTCTATGTGATAATGTGTGAGTTCTGAAAACTCCTCCATCGTGTGCAACTTCCATAGGAGTATTCATATATCGATGTGCTCTTGTAAAGATTACTTCACCATTTAATGATAAACTATCTACATGATATACATCTCCAGGTCTAAAAGCTTCTGCTAGAAACTCGTCTCTTTCATCACCCAAGCTATGCACATGACTCCAGAATTCATCTCTAGTATTCACCTTTTTGATACCTGATGCAGATGCTTCTGATCTTGGTTTAATTAGCCAAGGTCCTTCTACTTCATCTAAGTATTGATTAATCTCTTCATTACTAAAAAGAGCAGTAAACTTAGGGATGTCAATATTAGCATCTTGTGCTTTTAAACGCATTCCTAGTTTATCTCTAAAGTGACGAACGGTTGTTTGACCCATTCCACCAATTCTGAAATGCTCTCTTAAATAAGCAGCTTTCTCAACATCAAAATCATCTAGTGCAACTATTACATCGAAAGGTTCTTCTCTAAATTTATAGGCTAAACTTTTGATTACATGTTCATAGTTCCAGTCAGCAGGAGATTGACCACAATAGATCATTTCATCAATAGCTTCATGTGGCCAAGGTTGATGCTCTAGATCTTTTACCGTAAGCAAAGTGACTTTTGCACCTGTGTCTTTTGCACCTCTTAGAAAGTCTTCTCCTTTAAAGTAGCACGATACACATAAAATCGACAATGGTCTGTTCGAATTTTTCATTGTATGGGTTTGTCGTTAAGTTTAGGTTTATATGAGAAAATGATAGGAGGTAGGTAAGACCTCCTATCATTAATTATTATTGATTGTTTTTTATGACTTGTTTGGCGAACTCCATTAATAAATGGACTCCATAACCAGTGGCATTTCTATCTTTTCCGTAACCATTTGCTCCAAAAGCTACACCTGCAATATCCAAATGTGCCCATTTTGTTTTTTCAGGAACAAATGCTTGGATAAATTTTGCAGCAGTAATAGCTCCAGCGGCAGGGTTACCAGGATAGTTTTTTACATCTGCAATATCAGATTGAATACCTTTCGCATATTCATCCCAAAGTGGAAGTTGCCATACTTTTTCATCGGAAACATCACTTGATTTCGTAATTAGCTCAGCAGTCTCATCATTATTACTAAATAATGCTCCAGCTTCATAACCAAGGGTCATTACTGAAGATCCTGTGAGAGTGGCTATATCAACTATATGCTCAAAGTTTTTCATTTTTGAGGCAAATGAAACTCCGTCAGCTAAACAAAGTCTACCTTCTGCGTCCGTATCGATGATTTCAATAGTTTTCCCAGAATGAGATTGAATAATATCTCCAGGCTTTACTGAGGAGCCATCTACCATATTATCAGTAGCAGGAATAAATCCGGTAACTGCAATCGGAAGTTTTAACGAGGCGATAGCAGCGATAGCACCTGCAACTGCAGCAGCTCCACCCATATCACATTTCATCCAATGCATATTTTGTGACCCCTTAATAGATACTCCACCAGTATCGAAAGTGACACCTTTCCCTACAAACGCAATATTTGTGATTGGTTTTTTAGGTGTATATTCAAGGATAGAAAAAGAAGGTAAATTACTACTTCCAGCATTAACAGCTAATACAGCATGAAGCCCTAAAGTTTTCAGCCCTTCTCTAGATCTAAAAGTGGTGGCATCAAAGCCAAAGTCATTAGATTTAGCTTCAATTTCATCAGCAAAACCCTGAGGGTCAATTATATTTGATGGAGTGTCTACCAAATACATGGTCCACATTTTCGCTTCTGCAACTTTCTTAGCATCCTCAATTGCTAGAATAATTTTCCCTTTATTTTTCTTAGGAATATCTAAATGTATATCCACCTGAGGGGCGATACCTTTTAGCATATAATGGCCCAATAAAATTCCCGAAATAATAGGGTCGATAATTTTATGGAGCTTATGTGTTAAGCAATGTAAGTCTATGATATAGGCCTTACCCATTTTGTCTTTGCTTTTGAAGACATGACTTCTTACTGCATCTTCAATTTTTTTAAATGATTTTGTATCACCTAATCCAAGAAGAGTAACTTTTTGATCTTTTCTTCTTAATACGATTGATTCACCAAGTTCTGCTTTGAAATCGTTGGTCAGAATGGCTTTGGTAATTTTCCATTCTTTGGCGATTTCATCAACATTTTCTTCCCAATCTTGCTTGGTATAGAGTTGGAGTCTTGGCATCTCCCAAGAAACAACAGAATCAATTAAAATGTTTGTTGACATAACAGTAATAAAGTTTGGATATAAATTTATCTTTTTACGATTCAAAAAACAGTTTTTGCATCGCCTTTGGGAACTCTTTGCCCCAGGCAGCTTCAGAATGATCTGCTTCTTGGCAAATAGAAAAAGGCAGGTTATTTTCAGAGAAACCTCTTTCGACAAGAATCTCTCTTAATAGGTTAATTTCATCAATTAAGTTTTCACTTTCTTGTCCACCCGAATAAAAATAGATATCAGAAGGATAAGAAGGGGTAACTCTTTGTGCAAAACTATAAATGTTCTTGGAATACCACAACGATGGAGAGAAAATCATGTATTTCTTGAATGATTCAGGTCTATATAATCCTGAAAATAAGGAAACAAGGCCTCCCATAGAGCTTCCACCTATACCACTAAACTCTCTTCCTTGTTTAGAAGGGAAGTTTCTATTGATATAAGGTACTAATGTATCGATAATGAAATTGATATATTTTTTTGCTCCTCCACTTTGCTTTTTATCAAGTTCAAAAGGGGAGAACTCTTTTATTCTTTCTTCTTCACCATGATCGATGGCAATAACCATCATTTTTTGACCATTTTTTATCATTTCTGATAAACTTTGATGAATACCCCACATTCCATAAGGAGCATTTTTATCAAAAAGGTTTTGAGCATCATGTAGATACATTACAGGGTATCGCTCTTTATAAGATTCCCAACCTTTGGGTAGCAATGCCCAAACAGCTCTCTTTTTTCCTAATTGAGGAATATCAAATCGATCACTTATTTTGATGATATCCACTTCAGGAGCCTCTGCCAAAGCATTGAGCTGAAACCATGAAGTATGCCTCCGACGAGCTAATTTCTGTTGTGAAGAAATTTCTACTTTATGGCTTTTGTCAAATAACCAAGTTAGAAAGCTAGGAAGAACTGCCGACCAGGTATAGAAGTTATGTTCACCCTCATTTATTTCGACATAGGTAATATCACTGTCTTCATTGTATCCGATACTCTTAAGATCTCTAATGATATCCAAAGTGTCATCAATAGAATCGATAATTCCATTGTTATTTCTATCTGATGTTTCGTCATGAGTACCCGTTTGCAACCAGAATTTCATTCCTTCTCTTTTTGAAGAATTCTGAATTGTTCTGTGCATAATACGGTCAATATCATCATTATATTCTCCTTCTGCAGGTTTGTCTCTCCACCAGAAAGATCCCGAAAATACACCCACTTTAGAGAAGTGATTTGGATAGTGCCACGCTATATCTAAAGCAGATAATCCACCTAAAGAAAAACCTGCAAATGAAATTCCTTGCGGATTCTTCGTTATGTTATGCTCTTTTCTGATAAACGGAATCAATTCCTCAACAACAAATCTTGAGTAGGGCTCTGCCTTGTCACCACGGTTCATATAATCGGCAGCATCAATACACCCATATTCATCAATTCTGCTAGGACTACAGTGAATACCAATGACTACCATTGGCCCAATCATTTTGAGGTCGTACAAATAGTTAAGTGTAGATAACATTCCTACAGCTTCCATATCTTGTCCATCGTTAACAAATAGTGCCTTAAAAGGCTTTTCTCTATCTATTTTTGGGAGAAAAATACTCAGTTTTACCTCTCTTTGTAAGAAATGAGAATAGTAATACTGTTCTACCTCTTTATAGTATTGATCCGTTGTAATCTTGTTATAAGTGTCGTAACTCATTAATTGATAATTACTTATGGGTGATAAAGTGTGGTGACGCCTAAAAAGTATGACGTGTTATGTGATAAATATCTAAATCGGCTGCAATGATAGTATAAAATTGTTAATTGAAATAAGTTTTTAACTAGAAATTTACATTTACTTACGTTGATTAATAAAATCTTTTATTATGTTTGCAGCCGTTAAGACGATTTGGACAAACTTATAACACCAAGTAATAACCTAATTCGTATTGATTGTGAGTGTGAACTCGTACCCAAGTATTTGAAACAAATTAACCTTATCAAACAAATTTACACCATGAAAAAAATTGGTATCCTCTTTGGGAAAGAGCGTAGCTTTCCTCAGGCTTTTATTGACAAAGTAAATGAGATCGCTCCTAAAGGTATTATGGCTGAAGCTGTTTCTATTGATAAAGTAGTTCAAGGTGAAGCAAGTGACTATGCTGTAATCATCGACAGAATTTCTCAAGATGTTCCTTTCTATCGTGCTTTCTTAAAGAATGCTGCAAGTGCAGGTACTGCAGTAATTAACAATCCATTCTGGTGGAGTGCTGATGAAAAATTCTTCAACAACGCATTAGCGAAGAAAGTAGGTGTACCTGTTCCTAACACTGTTCTTTTGCCATCTAATCAATGGCCTGAAGACACAAATCAAGACTCTTTTACAAACTTGGCATTCCCAATGGATTGGGAAAATATTTTTGAATATATCGGCTTCCCAGCTTACATGAAACCATTTGATGGTGGAGGTTGGAGAGACGTGTACAAAGTGACAAGTCCTCAAGATCTTTTTGAAAAACATGCTAAAACAGGTCGTTTGGTAATGTTATTACAAGAAGAGATCAAATTTACAGAATACTTCCGTTGTTATTGTTTAGGTGGTAAGCATGTACACATCATGCCATATGCACCTGAAAATCCACATCATTTACGTTATGTTGTAGATCAAGAACAACCAACTGATCCAAAATTGTTAAAAACAATTGAAGAGTATGTAATCAAACTTAATCAAGCTTTAGGTTATGATTTCAATACTGTTGAATTTGCGATCAGAGATGGTATTCCATATGCTATTGATTTCTGTAACCCGGCTCCAGATGCTGGTTTAGAATCAGTAGGACCAGAAAACTTTAAGTGGATTGTAGAGAACGCTGCGAAGTATGCTATTGAAAGAGCTGAGGCTCAAGTACCAGGAGAAAACAACTTAACTTGGGGTACTTATGTTCAAGATAGCATTAAAGAATCTTTATCAAATGCACCAGTAGTAAAGAAAACAGCTGCCAAAAAAGCACCTGCAAAGAAAACTACTACAAAAAGAACAGCTACAGCTAAAAAAGCTACAGCTGCTAAGACAACGACAAAAAAGGCAACTGCCAAAAAAACAACAAGAGCTAAGAAAGAGCCTGTATTGGCTTAATCAATCTTGATAGATTTTGCTAAAGTATTACTTCTTTTTCGGAAGGAGTAATACTTTTCTTTCTACTAATAGATTACACCTAACACCGAGTAAACCTTTTAATTTATTCTGCATCTTTTTTATTAAACCCAATCATGAGTAAGAAATTTACATTAGGTATCGAGGAGGAATTCCAAACGGTATGCATGGACGATCTTTCATTAAAAGCACACCTGTATGAAATCCTTGATCAAGACAAAGCTTACTTTGCAGAACATGTTAAGCCCGAAATGCACAAAGCAGTACTAGAAGTGGGTACTCATATTTGTGAAAATATAGATGAGGCGAGACAAGATGTGATTCGACTACGAAATATGGCAGCTCAAATGGCTGCAGATCAAAATCAATATATTGCAGCAGCAGGTACTCATCCATTTTCATCATGGACAGAGCAGCTGATGACTGATGACCCTCGTTACAATCAAATTGTAAATGAACTACAAGATGCAGCAAGATCCAATCTAATATTTGGGATGCATATTCATGTTGGGATAGAGGATCGTAATCAAGCACTTCATTTAATGAATCAGGCAAGGTACTTCTTGCCTCACATATTTGCTTTTTCAACCAATTCACCTTTCTGGGAAGGACGTAACACAGGTTACAATTCTTACAGAACAAAAGTATTTGACAAGTTTCCTCGTACAGGTATTCCAGAATATTTTGAATCTGCAGCAAAATACGATGAGTATGTGGAAATGCTAAAAATCACCAATTGCATTGATAATGCTAAGAAAATTTGGTGGGATATCCGTATGCATCCATTCTATAACACGATTGAGTTTAGAATTTGTGATGTTCAGATGACGACCGAAGAAACTGTAGCCATAGCAGCCTTAGTGCAAGCAATTGTCGCGAAATTAGATAAACTAATGCGTCAGAATCTTTCATTTAGAAATTATAGCCGTTCACTGATTAATGAAAATAAATGGAGAGCAGCTCGTTATGGTATGGAGGATAAACTGATTGATTTCGGTAAGAAAAAAGAAGTTTTTTCGAAACAACTAATGTTAGAAATTATCGATTTTGTTGATGATGTAATCGATGGATTAGGAAGCCGTGAAGTGATTGAAGGTATTCCTGCTCTATTGGAAAAAGGTACTGGATCAAAACGTCAGTTAGAAATATTCGAACAAACTAACGATTTAAAGGCAGTAGCAAGATACATTGTTGAAGAAACAAATAAAGGTCTTGATGTTCAGTTACCTTGGTTAGTTGAAGAAAAGCAAAAAGAATTAATCGTCGCTTAAATAAGTAATTGATTTATATGAACCGTTTGAGGTTAGCAATTATCGATATGTATAACAAATTCCCAAATGAGGGTATGCGTTGTATCAAAGAAATTGTTGAAGAGAAAAAAGAGAATCTTTCTTACAAAATTTATGACCTTAGAGCAGAAGGTCAGTTACCAGACGATTCTTACGATATATATATATCTTCGGGTGGACCTGGAGATCCATCAGAAAATGAAGGGTGGGAAGATCAGTACTTTGATTTATTAGAAAAGTTATGGAACCATAACCTAACTAATGAAAGAAAAAAGTATGTGTTCTTTATCTGTCATTCTTTCCAAATGGCGAGTAGGTTCTTCAAATTGGGAGCATTATCACCAAGAAATTCTACTGCTTTTGGAGCGATGAGTGTCCATAAAACAAAGGAAGGTAAAACGGATCCTGTATTATCAGCGCTAGAAAATATCTTTTATGTTATTGATTCTAGAGATTATCAATTACTTGATATTACCGAAGAGCAGTTAAATAGAATTGGTGCTCAAATTGTTTGTCTGGAGAAAAAAAGACCTCATACTACTTACCAAAGGGCTGTAATGGCCATTAGGTATTCAGAAGAATTTTTTGGCACTCAATTTCACCCAGAAGCTGAAGCTGCAAGCCTATTAAAATTCTTTGGTAAAGAGGAGCAAAGAAAAACAATAACGGAGAAATACGGAGAAGAAAAATACAACAATTTAATTGATGTATTAGAAGATCCTGATAGGATTAATCTGGCGGATCGACCTATTATTTCTACATTTTTAAATATAGCCATCGAAAAACTTCAAGAAGTAAGTACAATATGATCACTGAATTAAGAGAAAAATTTAATGATAAATACTCTTCTGAGAACTATGAAAAATTGAATTCATATTTCACAGATAAGTTTGGAGATGAAGTAGGGTTTAGAATGTGTGAAACACCAATTTTCTTTCCAAAGGCATTTGTAGGTAGATTAAAACAAGCATGTGATGATGTTGTTAGTGTTTTAAAAAGACCAGATTTTAAATCTATCACAGAAGAAGCTATTCCAAAAAATTGTTATGTACCTAATGAAGATGAGCATACTAATTTTTTAGCCGTTGATTTTGCCGTTTGTAAAAACGATCAAGACGAGTTAATACCTCAGATGATCGAGTTGCAAGGATTTCCTTCAATTTTTGCTTTTAATATATTTAAGCAGCAAGGGTATAAAGAGGTATTTGGTTTAGAAGAAAACTTATCACCTTACTTCACAAAGTCACAAGACGATTATATTCAAAAATTGTCAAATGTAATTTTAGGAGGACATGATAAGGAAAATGTTATTCTGCTAGAGATCTTTCCTGAAAAACAACATACAAAAGTTGATTTTGCTGCTACCAAAGAAGTATTTGGAATTGAGACAGTTTGTATCACCAAAGTAATTAAAGAAGGAAAACATCTTTTTTATCGAAATGATAAAGGAGAGAAGGTTCACATAAAAAGGATCTATAATCGATTAATTTTTGATGAAATTGATAGATGGGAACCATTAGACCTTCAATTCAGGTTAACCGATTCCGATGTTGATGTGGAATGGGCAGGGCATCCCAATTGGTTTTTTAGAATCTCTAAAAGTTTGATGCCTTATCTAGAAAGTGAATACGTACCTGAAACGAGGTTCCTTTCATCGTATGATAAATACCCATCTGATTTAGAAAATTATGTATTAAAACCACTTTACTCATTTGCTGGAGCAGGGGTAGTTTTTAATGTAGAATCACATCATTTAGAGGCTATCGCACAAGAGGAAAAGCATAATTATATTTTACAGAAAAAAATCAATTATGCTCCAATTGTCAAAGCTGCAGATGAAGGAGATGTCAAGTTAGAGGTTCGAATGATGTTTACTTGGGCTGATAATCAAGAAAAACCTGAACTTATTATTAACCTTTGCCGTTTAAGTAGAGGTGAAATGATCGGGGTGAAGTACAACAAAAACAAAACATTTGTTGGTGCTAGCATCGGTTTTATGGAAGCAGAGTAATACGTCCATAGATATGAAAATGAAAAAAGGGCTTATCCATAGTAAATGTGATAAGCCCTTATTTTATTAGAAGAAAAGTTCTAATAAAGCAGGAGTGACCAATGCGGTAAATATTCCCATTAAACCAATGGACAATCCACTGATAGCTCCTTCTAATACACCCATTTGAATAGCTGCTGCAGTTCCAATTCCATGTGCACAAGTACCCATAGATAAACCCTTTGCGATGGGTTTCTTGATACCAACTTTTTCAATGACAATCGGACCAACGGTAGCTCCTAGAATTCCAACAATGATAACAAAAACAGCCGTCATGGAAGGGATACCGCCATTTTGTAATGAAACTCCCATCGCAATTGGAGTAGTGACAGATTTTGGTGCCATTGAAACAATAAGATCATAATCGGCACCAAATAGTTTTGCAACGATGATTACACTTACAACTCCCATTACACTGCCAATAAATGTTGCAGAAAGAATTGCAATGGCGTTCTTGCCAATAGTGTGTAACTGTTCATATAATAAGACTCCCAATGCAACAACAGAAGGCCCCAACATAAAATGAATCATATGGGTGTTTTTCTGGTAAGTCTCATAAGGAACATCTGAATATTTTAACACCACTATTAAACATAAGATAGTCAATAACACAGGGTTTAATAGTGGGGTCTTTAATTTCTGATAGATGGCTTCAAATAATATAAATAGACCTAATGTAGCAGCCAACGCAAAGGTCTCACTTTCAAATAAATGATTAATTAGCTCCGTCATAGTCTTCGTCTTTTTTTCCTAATAATTGTCCTGTCCAACCTGCGGAGAACATAACTGCAAACATACTTACAACAATAACAACGGAAATCATTAACCAATTTTCAGAGAGAAGATCCAGGTAATTCATCATACCCACACCAGCCGGAATAAAGAATAGAGACATTCGTTTAGTTAATGAATGTGCCGCATCTTTTACCCAATCATAAGGTATAATTTTAGTATATAGACAAATAAAAAGTATTATCATTCCAATCACATTGCCTGGAATGGGTAAGTCTGTTATTTCATTGATTAGTGTACCCAAAGAAAGCATCACTAGGATCAACATAAATCCTCTTATCATTGTAGTTTTTGTTTTGATCTTATGACAAAGATAATAGACCAAATCTTTTGAAAACTGTAATGAAAATCATCTATTGGAATTATTAAAAAAGGGATTATTTACACTTTTAACTATGTAATACTGTTTAATTTACTATCACAAACGCTCCCCAGTAGTAGGGTTCAGGAAATTTCTTTTTCAATAGAATCTGGGCATTTTGGAAAGCTTTGGTCTTATCTTTTGTTTTAAACCATTCTTCATAAAAAGACTTCATCAATTGTTGGGTGGCCTCATCGTCTACACTCCATAAACTCATGATTATAGATTTTACCCCGGCGATACTAAAAGCATATTGTAACCCCGAAATGCCATCTCCTTCAGAGAGATCTGAAAGCCCTGTTTGACAAGCCGAAAGCACTAATAGTTCTGTATTATGAAGATCTAGGTTTTTTACTTCATATGCGGTTAAGATACCATCATTTCCTTGATCAAAGATGAGCTGTATTGGCGTCTTTTTTCTTTTGGATATCTCTGAAAAAAATAATCCAGATTTTAATAATGAATTATTCGAGACAGGATTTCTTAGCTTTTCAAGATAAAAACCATGAGTGGCAATATGTAGTATAGTAGGAGAGAAGCCTAAGTTTTTTAATTGTTTTTCTGAAGCAGTTTCTTGTGTGAGTAACGTTACGTCCCAACCTTCTTTTTTGAAGATTTTTGATGAGCCAATCACCTCTTTTTCGGTGCCTGGTAATTGAGGTAAATGAAAGTCATATCCTACCTCATCAATGGTATTATGGCTTCCTCTTTGATTTAATAATTGTTCTCTTTTTAAATCACTAAAAATTGGGTTGCCCATCAAAACAATTTTCTTTTGATTAAAATGGACAATATTTGTCTTTTTAATGGAGGCTGTACTAGTGACAATACTTATGTTATCCTCTTCAATTACATACTTTTCTGTTTCTGGGTTCTTTAAGACATTTATGTTTATTGAATTAAATATACCATCATTACTTAAGTATATTTTCTCTACTGTCCAATTGAGTTCCTTAAGTTTATTTTTAATTGGTAGCCAAAAGTGTTCATATGGTGGCGAAGATGCATTTTTTATCTTCAATTTAAACGATCGACTATTTTCATAAATAGAATTAGAAAAGGAGTTGAGTCCTTCATTTTCTAATAAATCGGCATTGTTTAGAACAACAAACTTAGGGTTTTTAGCTTCTGATGATAACAGAAGAGCACCGTAGTAATCTTTAGTTGAATCAATGTTTTTTAGTTTAATAATTTCAATTGCAACCTCACCTTCGGAAAGGTTGTTTTTTATTGATTCCCATTTGATTGCATTAGTATATCGTACGGAGTCTTTGATATCTGCACTTGCGTATACAATAGATTTTTCAAGATTATTGATCTGTTGTACCTGTTCAAAAGGATCAAAATGTAAAGAATCTCTTTCCTGTTTTGTGAAAAAATTGGCCGCAGATAATTGAGAACGTTTTATAGCAAGATCATAGGCATAGTCCGTAAAATGGAGTTGTGTTCTGTAGTTACCAAAAGATCGAATTCTATTTTTTCGTTTAATTTCTTCAGTAAGGAAAAACTTCCGATAGTTTAACTGAATATTATAACATTGATTGATCATTTTCTGCGATTGCACTCCCTCATTATGCATCATAATGCTATTGAAAAAGATAAAAACATCTTTGTTATTATGGATGAAATTGATCTTTTCATCTTCAGAAGTGAACTTTAATTTTTGATCAAATTGATTGAGTCTGTTTTGGGTCGCTTTAATGATGATATCTTCTGCCAACTTATTATTCCCATTTAATGAGTGAACATAAGCCAACCTTGCTTGGATAGAAGGATAATACACAGAGTTTTTTGAGAAAACATTTTCTAATCGTTGATATTCTTTTAATGCATTTAGATAATTGTTTTCATTCAGATAGATCAATGCTCTGGCATTAATTATATGTAACCGATGATACTCTTTAGGTATTATTTCTAATTGTTCAGAGATGTGATCTGCCGAATCATAAAAGTTGATGGCTAAATCGAACTGCTTGTTCTTCTCTGCAATGATTCCTTTAAGGAAGAAATTTTTAATGTTGCTATAGTGATTATTACCAGTGATTTTTCTCGTATTATCATATATGGTATCTAATTCTCCGTACTGCTTTTCATATTTACCCAAGGATAATTGTACTCTTATATGTGCCAATTGAAGTTTCTGATAATATATTGTATGTGTCAAATTTTCTTTTTCGAGATAGTTCAACTCTTTTCGAACAACATCGGTGACGGTATTTACCCTTCCTAGAATTATACTTAATTCAACTAATGAAATCACCGCTTCTGTATATTGCGGGGAATAATGTTTGGCTTTTAATTCTACAAAGGCCATCATTTCTAGGAGAAATTTTTCAGCATTAATAAAGTCTCCTTTATACATCGCTAAACTTCCTTTTAATCGTAAATGATAATATTGAACCTGTGCTTTATTGTACTCAATATCATCAGTTAAATCCAATAATGATTTTGCTTTATTGTAATGTCCTTGGCATATATAAATATCCGCTAAGCTTAAAATAGCTTGAGCGTATTTATTTACATCATCATCATGTTTATTATATTTTTTGATGACCGTTTCAAATAAAGGAATAGCATTATTAAAATAGTTTTGCCTTTTATAAACTGTAGCGAGTTTAAAGTTGGCATTGTTGGTTAAGATATTATGATCTCCCAACATCTTTTGAGATACCTTTTGATACTTATTGTAGTAGTGTAATGCAATAGATAGTTCATTATTATAAAAATGAAGGTCACCTAATCGATACATAAGTTCTGCATACAAAACACCTGTAGTACGATTATTTTTATCAAAAAACGCTTCAGTATCTTTTAGTAGTTTTTGAGCATTTTCATATTCATGTCTGTCTAGATAAAGCTTGGCCAACAACACATTGATCCATTGATTATTGACTGCCATATGATTCCTCTTATCAAATGCCATATCTTTATTAAAAGTCATGGCTCTTTTGAAATAAGATAAACTGACATCATATCTCATTAAACCTTGATACAATAAAGCCCAATTGATGTTAGTGGCATTATAATCCGGATGATTTTCTCCCAATGTTTTTGTATAGATAATCTCTACTTCATTAAGAAGGCTTTCAGCTTTTTCATATTCTCCTAACTGTATTAAGGCGAAGACTTTATAATTTAAAACGATTCCATAATCTGGGTACATCCAACCGGATGAAATTTCTATGATACGTAAAGCTTCATCAAGAAAGTCCAAGGCGTGATTGTAATATCTAGCGGATATAAATATTTCGGAAGTTACGGTATATGGAATGACTAACTGTATATTATCATCTCCAAATTTCTTTTTAGATTCTTCAATCCATTGAAGACACTCATTTTGTGCTTTAAGTATTTTACCCTGATGAACCAATTGATAAATTGAATCTGATATCTCTGCCGAATTATCGTTGGTATGTAAATTCGAAAACAGCCATGGACCATCAGCGAAGGTATGTTGCTTTACGATGAAAAACGATATAAAAAGAAAAATGAATCTCACTTTCATAGGGTGGGTTAAATGATCGTCAGAAAAGGAATTAATATTGAGATTTCTTTAAGGATATATATTTATAAGACGTATTCTTATTTATTAATCTGTTCTAATTTTAATATTTTAAATTCAACTCTTCGGTTAAGTTTTCTGCCGTCTACTGTTTCATTGGGAGCTATAGGGAAGGTTTCACCTCTACCTACTGCCACAAGTTTATGTTCCTCAATACCTTTTTTTATTAAGTATTCTTTCACCGACTTGGCTCTTTTTTCACTTAACCATTGGTTATAGCTTTCTTTTCCTTGAGAATCTGTAAAACCAGCAATTTCTACTTCTAAAATACTAGGTTCATTCTTAAGAAGAGCAACCACTCTGTCTAATTCATCATAAGAGGACTTTTCTAGATAGCTACTGTTGGTTGCGTAGAAGATATTCTTAAGAGTTAAAGTAGAAGTTTCTTCAATAGGTAATAGGAAAAGGTTTTGCTGTGCCTTTACATCTTTCTTTTGAGTACTTAGATCAATATTTTCGGATTGAGAAAGATACCCCGTTGCTTGAGCGAGATAACTATATTTTTTTCCTAGTGGTAGTGTGATAAAGTACTTACCGGTAGTAGCATTAGAAAATACAGTGCCTATTTCTTCTTGTGTTTCAAGGTCTGTATAGATAATTCTTGCATGAATAGGTTGTTGACTCGTTTTATTCAAAGCAATACCTGATACTAAAGCGATAGGTTCAGGTGGAAGTAAAATAGGAAGTTTGATACTGTAGATATCCATATTCCCTTCAGCATTCCTTCTACTAAAATACCCTATATCACCACTAATCGGAATACAAAGATCCGTTTCATCTTCTTTCGTATTAACTGTAGAACCTAGATTTTCGGGAGTACTCCAATTTAGCCAAGTGTCATCCAACCTTCTAGCAGCAAAGAGATCACTTCCTCCAAAGCTTTGATGACCTGTTGATGCAAAATAGAGTGTTTTACCATCCACAGAAAGAAAAGGAGAAGTTTCCTTACCTAAAGTATTAATCTTTTTACCTAACGACTTTGGAGTGGTCCAATGTCCATCTTTTTCTTTAAAACTAACATACAGATTCGAAGTATATTCTGTTCTGTTATCCGTGAGGGACATTAGCATTATTTTTCTACTGTTCGAAAGAAAAAAATCAGACTTCTGTTTCAAAAGTTGAATGTTAGGTATGATAATCTGCTCTTGTTCAATCCAAATAGAATCTTTTAGCTCTAAGGTGGAAAGATGGAAGGATTCAGCATCCTGATCAATTACTGATAAGGCAGTAATACCGTCAGGAGATAATGCGGTAATATATTTATTTAAAAGGTTTGAAGCGGAGTCAATTTCAACTTTACTAGCAACCCATTGTCCGAGACTATCTTTTTGAGCCTCATAGAGAAGAGGTATCCCTCCATCTACTCGGGTAAAAAGTAGTTTATCTCCTCTGATATCCAGTGTTGGTGATAATTCGTCTGCTGAAGTATTAAGAGGAGAACTTATTTTATTGGTAACAATCCCAGGAGAAAGATGATTGCTTACTTTAGGTTGAATACTTATAGTTGATGAAGATGTTGACATTCCAATAGCATCAATACCCGACATCCTAGTTGATGTTAAACCATGCTGTATAACTTTAATCTGCTGTACAGGACCCCATTTTTTATTGATAAAAAAACTAGATAATTCACCTCCACTTTTAATGTAGGAAGGTTTTTGAGTGTAAATCACTTTTTCGTTTCCATTACCATCAAAAATGCTCACTTGAGCAATTGTATTATGATAAAACGCTTCTGAGATCAATATTTGATTTACACCTTCAATAGGTACGGCAAAACCAATAGTAATAGTAGCCAGACTATCTTCATTCGACATCCAGGCTAAAGGACTACTTTGCTGGTTATAGGATACATTTGGACTTCCTAATGCTTGCTCGGCACTATTCTGAAAATGATCGTATTGAGACGAATAACCGATTACATGATCTGCCCAGTAAATAGTTTGTGCATATAAGTAGGGCGTTGTAAGAGCCAGTATCAAAGTAAAAATTAACCGTATCAATAGAAAAAAATTATGTTGATGGAAACAATTCAACAAATGTTGACCTCATTACAATAATACATAATTTATTACTTTTCTTGAATTTATTGAGAATCAATCTCTCTGATAGAAAGAATATGATTATCTAATCGTTAACATTTTCATTTAATCTTTAAATCTGATTTAAAATCTAAGAGAAGCCCTTAACTTTGCATCAAACATTAAATTCATTTATGAGTAATTCGAAAAGACTTTATATTGTTCGTCACGGACAAACGGCATATAACACAAAAAGGATAGTACAAGGAAGAAAGATTGATGCTGATCTTAACGAAAATGGTCAGAAGCAAGCAGAGTTACTATATGATGCTTACAAAAACTTTCCTTTAGATAAATTATATGTTACTTCATTAAAGAGAACACATCAAACAGCAAAGGGCTTTATTGATAATGGGTTATCCTATGAAATTATGCCTGAGTTTGATGAAATGAATTACGGAGATTATGAAGGTAACTCTATCGATGATTGTGTGATTGATGGAAAAACTGTTCAAGACATTTCTGATGAATGGGAGAAAGGTAACTTTGAGGTTTTTCCAAAAGGGGGAGAACAATTAATTGAAGTTCTTCAGAGAGAGGCAGAAGGCTTAGAAAAAATCATGAAGAATGAAGAGGAGAGAAATGTAATGATTTGTATGCACTCTCGCTCGATCCGCGTCTTTCTTTGCTTGCTTTTGGACATGGACTTCGATGAAATGAAAAACTTCGCTCCTAGGAATACAGGTGTTACAACTATCGAATACAATGAATTTACTGGTGAATTTAAACTAATTGAATTTAATAATATCGATCACTTAGGTGATGATCCTGCACTTACATTTTTGCCAACTAAGCCTGGTGTGGAGGTTCCTGAATCTCCATCCCTGAATGAAAATGAAGAAGAGGGTTTCAGAAGATTTAAATTAAACAAGCAATTATATACTGTTTGTGATGAGATGGGCTATTCTGAGCCAACACCCATCCAGGAAAAAGCTATTCCACTTGTTTTGGCAGGACATGATCTATTTGGTATTGCCCAAACAGGAACAGGAAAAACAGCTGCATATTTACTACCGTTGCTATTTAAAGCGAAATATGCTCAAGGCAATGATCCTAGAGTATTAATTTTAGTACCAACAAGGGAATTGTCAATACAGGTAGGTAAAGAAATTGAAAAATTAGCCAAGTATACAGGGTTAAGACATGCAGTAGTTTATGGTGGAATTGGCCCTAAAACACAAATTGAAGAAATAGAAAAAGGGATTGATATCTTAGTAGGAACACCTGGTAGAGTAATGGATATTTACTCAAGAGGTAAACTAAAGATGAAATCTATCAAATACATGGTATTGGATGAGGCCGATAGAATTATGGATATGGGATTCATGCCTCAGATCAGACAAATGTTGGAGATCATTCCAAGAAAACGTCAAAATTTACTTTTCTCAGCAACAATGCCTGATATTGTTGTAAGATTAAGTGAAGAGTTTCTGGAATTCCCTCAGCGTGTTGAAATTACTCCTCAATCAACCACCGCGGAGATGGTAGATCAATATGTATATTATCTCCCTAACTTTATGACAAAACTCAAAATGTTAGAATACATGCTCAATGAAGAGGATAGTGAACTAACAAGAATTATTGTTTTTTGTAAAAAGAAAGATCATGCTAATGGTATTTTCCGCTACCTGGAAAGAAAAATTGAAGGTGATGTTAAGGTAATCCATGCTAACAAAGGACAAAATGCTAGGATTAATAGTATTCAAGCTTTTAAAGAAGGAAATATTCGTGTTTTAGTAGCTACTGATGTTGCTGCTAGAGGATTGGATGTAAGTATGGTTTCACATGTGATCAACTTTGATGTTCCTGTGATGTATGAAGACTACGTACACAGAGTGGGTAGAACAGGTAGAGCAAATAATACTGGTACGGCATATACTTTCTGTAACGATGCTGAGAAATATCATTTGAGAAAAATTGAAAAATTGATCAATAAGGATATTCCTGTATTAGACCATCCTTTAGATCTTGAATTTGAGGAAACTCCAAAGGACGAACATCAAGATATGGCCAGAGAAATCGACCGCCAGAAGAAGATTGAAGATCCTAACTATCAAGGGGCTTTCCATGAGAAAAAGAAGAACAAGGATAAAGTAGATAAAAACCGTCGTTTGAAGAATAAGTCATCGATGGAAAAGCAAAGAGCAAGTGGTAAAATTTCTGCTTATATGGGCTCAGGAAGAAAGAAAAAAAAGTAATTTATTCTTATTATAGAATGAACATAAGGAGGGTTAAACTTGAAATAGAGTTTAGCCCTTTTTTTATAGTATTACTCATCAGATGTTTGTGAAATAATACTTCAGAAATTGACTCATAGGAACTAATTTATTGATCAATAAATAGAAAACATCCTGCATAATTCTTTATTTTGCAAGTATGTTGCAGAAGTCTTTTTTTATTAGTGTATTTTTTATTTTATCTCTCAATACACTTTACGCCCAAGATTATAATTTTAGAGGTGTAGTACTTGATGAATCATCAGAACAACCTTTAGAAGGCGTACAAATTCAAGTCAAGGAAAAAGTAGTACTTACAGATAAATCTGGTAGGTTTTCTTTTACATATAATGAAGAAGTGGTCTCTATTCATGTACACTTTTTAGGATTTCAAGATCTAGTTATCAATCTAAAAGAAGGAAGAAATAAAAAAGTATTTCTCACAGAAATTTGGGAAGAGTTAGATGAGGTAGAAATCCATGAACATGGTCATGATGAACTTTCCCTATCAGGGCTTAATATTTCATCTATAAATGCATATACATTAGAAGCTGAAAAAGGGACAACAATAGCAGAAACCTTAGCTAAAACTCCTGGAGTGTCATATATATCAACTGGTGTGGGTATTTCTAAACCTACAGTGAGAGGTATGGCAGGGTCGAGAGTTATTGTAAGTGTAGATGGTATAAAACTGGAAGACCAACAATGGGGCATGGATCATGGATTATCAGTAGGGCAGTCTAATGTTGATGAAGTAGAAATTGCCAAAGGTGCAGCCACTCTTAAGTATGGTTCAGATGGTTTAGGAGGGGTGATAAAAATGAAATCACCAGAACCTCTTGGTGTAGATGGTGTCGAAGGTAAAGTTGGTGTAAACTATAAAAACAACAATCAATATATCAGTGGAGATTTTAAGGTAAATGGTCAAAAAGATAACTTCTTCTTTCAATTTTCTGGAGGATATGAAGATTTTGGTAACTATAGAGTCCCTTCAGATAATTTTGCGTATTTAGGATATGTCTTTCCTCTTAACGATGGAATTTTAGTCAATACAGGAGGAACAATTGGTTCTTTTAAAACAGCCTTTGGTTGGGAAGGAACTCGCTGGGTGCACAGTATTTCTTACAGTATGTTTGATGAGGTAGTAGGTCTTTTTCCTGGTGCGACAGGTATTCCTACAAGTGGATGGTTAGATTCTTTTAATGATAAACGTAGACCAGAAGTACCAAAGCAAGATATTCTACATCAAATGCTGACGTATAATTCTCATGTGGATATCTGGGGCGGGAATATTTGGTTTGATATCGGATATCAAAATAACAATAGAAAAGAATTGTCAGATCCCGTTCGACATGGTAGACCATTTGGTGAAGATGGATTTGTTGCGAATGGTCTAGTATTAAATACGATTACTTCTAATATACATTTTGATAAAGAGAGCGACTGGATAAATTGGGAAACGGGTATTTCGTATGAATTCCAAAAGAACGAAAGAAGTGGCTTTGATTTCTTGATTCCAAATTATCAGCAAAACAGTATGGGTGCCTACGGTATGTTTGGTATTCCTTTATCAGAAAAATCAAGTATCATAGGAGGTGTTAGATATGATCATATCTTCTTTACATCTGAAGCTTATACAGACCCATTCTTCCAAGATCCACCAAATTCTGGAAATCCATGGCAAAGAGTAGATGATATTAATAATGACTATGGAGCTTTTTCAGCGTCATTAGGTTATCAGTGGAAGATGTTTAAAGTCATCGATGCTAATACTAACATAGCAAAGACATTCAGAGCTCCAAAGGCCAACGAATTGGCTTCAAATGGAGTACATCACGGTACATTTAGACATGAAGAAGGTAATCCAGATTTATCTCCAGAACAAGGGTACCAATGGGATGTCAATCTAGGGTATGGTTCCAAAAAAGTATCCGTTAGTCTAAATCCCTATTTTAACTATTATACCAACTATATCTATCTTACTGCCAGTGGACAACCATCGCCTTTACCAGATGCAGGGCAGATTTATAAATACATAGAGGCAGAAGGCTTTTTCTGGGGATATGAGTTTTCTTTCAATTGGAATATCACAAGAGGGTTAAAGTTTAATAACTCTATTGAATATGTATATTCTGAAAATACTGAAAGAGGAAGATCTTTTTCTTTTATTCCTCCATTAGCTACACATAATGAATTAACATATACCCATACAGTAATAAGTAAATTCTTTACAAAACCATTTATAAGTGCTAATGTTGAATTAGTACAAGCTCAAAATAGAGTTGATATTAACGAGTTACCAACAGATGGTTATTATGTGATGGGATTAAAATTAGGTACAGGTTTTAGCCTAAATAAGTTTTATGGCAACTTAATTTTTAGAGTAGATAACCTGACCAACAATGAATATATGCGTCATTTATCTCGTTACAGAATACTGAACTTGGCAGAGCCAGGGAGGAACTTCTCTATTAGTATTTCGTCTTGGTTCTAGCAACAAAACATATATAGTTCTATAAAAGAAAAGCCTATGAAGTTGATATTCATAGGCTTTTCTTTTATAATTTCGTAGTACTACTAAAATAAAGTTTCTTGTCTAGTAGGTAGTTGATGATGGATACAAAAATGTTCTGCATAAGCGAAATGATCATTTTTTTTATCTTCTGACATTTTATCAAAACTACTAATGAGCATTCTGAGCCTTGGATTTTTATTGATGATATTTCTATGTTTATCCATGAATTTCCAAAATAATCCATCCCATGTTTTTTGCCAATCACCTTTTTTGAAATTACTCATCTTAATAATATAGTTGCTACTACTTATATAGGGTTTTGTTGCCATAAGCCCACCATCAGCAAACTGACTCATACCATATACATTGGTAACCATCACCCAATCATAAGCATCTATAAATAATTCCATAAACCACTTATAGACTTCATCAGGATCAAATTCACATAAAAGCATAAAGTTACCCATTATCATTAGCCGTTCAATATGATGACAGTAGCCAGTTTTTAATACTTTCTTAATGGTACTATCTACCGGTGGAATACCCGTTGTTCCATCATAAAATGAAGGTGGTATTTTTTTATGAAACCCAAAGAAGTTTTTTGTACGTTCTTCACCTCCTTTTACCTCATAAATACCTCTAATAAATTCTCTCCAACCGATTATCTGTCGGATCAGTCCCTCAGTAGAATTAATAGGAATCGATTGATTCTGATTTGAAAACGATAAGATTTGTGTAATCACATAGTCTGGGGTAAGTAATCCAATGTTTAACAATGGAGAAAGTAAACTATGGTTTAGTACCAATTCAGTTTGAATGATGGCATCTTCAAATTCTCCAAAATCTTTAAAACGTTCTTTTAAAAAACAATCTAACCACGTTTTTGCTTCATGAAAAGTCGTTGGATAAACCGATGTAAGGTCAATAACTCCGTAATGATCTGAGAATTGATTTTCTACTTCTATTACCGTTTGATGATCACTATTTATTGTATGGAAACTTGTAGCAGGAGGTATTTTTCCTTTTGGATATTTCTTCCTGTTTGCATCATCAAAAGACCATTTATCGCCGACAGGCTCATTTTTCTCGTTAATGAGAATCTGATATTTAAGTCTTTGCTCCTTATAAAATGTAGCATGAAAAAACTTCTTTTTGTCCTTCTTGAAAAAAATGAGATTATCTTCTTTTGAGTTTAAAAAAAGAGGTGATTTCAATTTGTGAAGTATTAATTTATTTTTCTTGACACTTGATTCTATCCTTTGTTCGAGCCAATTATCCGTTGGGTCGATCATGAAAATTTCTTTGTGATCTAAAGAAACATAGGAGTCTATTACATGTCGTATATCTGATTCCTCTTTAGATTTTCCTTTCCAATGAATCACTTTATAACCTTTACTCTTAAGATATTCAGCATAATATTCCATAGTTAACTTATGGAATAAAATCTTTTGTTTATGAAATTTATATTGGTGAAAAAATAAATATTCCTCTATTAAGAGGTAGGTTTCACAGTGTGTTTCAAATAAAGGTGATTTTTCAAATAATTGGTGAGGAAAGACTATTGCAATCATTTATATAGCTTTTGAGGGTTGATTTCGGGTATGTAAAACTAAAATGCGTTCGACTTCCCGTTTTACAATGTCCGACTTTTTAAAAGAATAGATTTTATCTCTAGCTTTTTTAGCACTAGATTTCAAATCAACAATAGGATCGGGATATTCGTAATCACTGAGACCATTGAATGCCAAATCTAACCTTGTCATGGTCCATGGTTCATGAATATATCGAATGGGGACATCTTTCAATTCGGGAACCCATTGTTTTATAAATTTACCTTCAGGATCATGATCTTCAGACTGTTTAACTGGATTGTAAATACGTATTGTATTGATTCCTGTCGTTCCTGCTTGCATTTGAAATTGAGTATAATGAATGCCGGGTTCGTAGTCTAAAAATAATTGTGCAAGGTGGTAAACTCCGTTTCTCCAATCCTGATCCAAGTGATGGCATAAAAAACTAACCAGCATGGCTCTCATCCTAAAATTAATCCAACCTGTAGCTTTTATACAACGCATACAGGCATCAATCATTGGGTAGCCTGTCTTACCCTCCTTCCAAGCTGATAGGAGAATGCGATTATTTTTATGTGTAAGATTTTCAAATGCAGGGTTGACACAATTGGTCTCATAAGTACATTCAGCTTCAAACTTTTGTATAAAATGACAATGCCATTTTAATCTGGTAATAATTCCGTTGAAAGCTCTTTTATTTTTATCGAAACTTGGGTGGTGTAAGATATGTTGATAAGCTTGTCGTATTGATAAATTACCCCAAGCAAGATAAGGTGATATTCTTCCACAACTCTTTCTACTTTCTAAAGGCTTGGATATGTATCTATGGTAGCTTTTTCCTCTTTCCTCGGTGAAAGAAGATAGGTATTTCCATGCATATAGTTCTCCTGCAGGTTGATATAAAGTATTGTAATCTTTTAGTACTTTTATTAATGAAGTAGGAAGGGAAAAAGAATGCTTCACTTCAATAGATTGACAATTCGTATAATTATTTTGAATTGTAGGCATGGTCATCTCCTGTTTCCAAGCCTTGTCCCAACCATTCCGATTTTTAATCCCTCTAATAATACCGTCTCTCTGATATTCTGACCATTTTGAATTATTTCTTTTTAGTAATTGATGAACTTCAATATCTCTTTCGTAAGTGATTTGTATTCCAGATTCCTGATAGCTAAATACATTTCTTATCGTAAATAACTGAGATAAATATTGAAAGACATTGAAAGATTCCCCGTAAAATAATTCAACCCTATGATGTGAACTTTTTAACTGTTGGTTCATTTGTAAGATTGAATGATAAATAAATTGTAAATGCCTTTGTGATGTATCATCATATGAGATCATCCTTGGTTCAAAAATGTAAATGATAAGGTAGGGTAGGTTACTCTTATTCGCATGGAAAAGTGGTAAATGATCCTGTGTCCTTAAATCCCTTTTAAGCCAAACAATATTTATTTCTTGAGTAGACATGTTAGTACATCTTCTTACTAATTTTATTTCCAGTAATCAACCTTTGACGGTTACATTTGAATCTTGTGATAGCATCTGATCTTTTCTTTAGATGTTTACTACTTGCTCCAGAATGGACTCTTTTTCTCCACCTTTTGAAGCTATTTACTTTAAGATGTAATCTCATTATCTTGATTACATTACTTTCATTCAATCCAAATTGAACTTCAATTGCCGAGAATGGGGTTCTATCCTCCCAAGCCATCTCAATCACTCTGTCCAATTCTTCATCACTCAGTTGATTATACATATATGGAAAACATCATTCATAGAATTTTGTTTAGAAGTGCTTCTGAATTTATTTAACTAAATGATATTGTGCTTGATCCTAAAAAATGTAAAAGGAGAAGATGCATTCTTTTAATCTCATAACATAACGCACATGTGTATATGGTTTCCAAAAAAAAAATCATATACTTGTGACAAGTAATTATCCACATCAATCATATAAAGCAGACTTATAACTATGAGAGTATTTAAACAAGATGCTGAAATAAGCATACTAAATGAGCTACAAGAAGTATCAAATTTGATTATTTCTACCCTGAAAACGGATACTTCTGATCCTTCTTTCATCGAACTAATGAACTATTTAAGCACAGTACAGGGATACTATGCTAAAGTAAAGTTTCATGAAAAGATCTTTAATGAAAAAGAAGAAAAAACAATTGAAAAGCAGATTCCTGTACTAGATAGTATTGAGAATAACTATAAGAAGTTGAATGATTTCTACTCAAGCTTTATTAAGCAAGCAGAAGCGATTGGGTTTGAAAAGCTAAATGAAACAGACATGATTGAAAACTCAATTTCAGAAGAATTTTCAGAACTAAGAACATTTGCTTATTCCCACAAGATCAATTCTATTGGGGAAGAAAGATTTTAATCTAAAAAAAAGGCAGATCATTAACTGATCTGCCTTTTGTATTTATCTCTAACAATAACTATCCTAAAACAGCTAAAGTTTGTTGAGCGATTTCTAATTCTTCATTTGTAGGTACAATAAGTACTTTTACATTAGAATCAGAAGTAGAAATTGTTTCAATATCAGAAGCTCTTAACTTGTTGTTTTTCGCTTCATCAAGATAAACCCCTAATCCTTCTAATTCATTAGCAGCATATTTACGGATACCGTGATCGTTTTCACCAACACCTGCAGTAAATACAATAGCATCAGCTCCGTTCATTGCAGCCATATATGCTCCGATATATTTCTTAATACGGTAAGTATACATATGAGTGGCAAGGATAGCTACTTCATCACCTTCATTGTAACGAGCTTCAATGTCACGCATATCTGAATCACCAGTTACACCTAACATACCTGATTTTTTGTTCAATAAGTCATAAACTTCCTCAGATTTCATGTTTAATTTATCCATTAGGAAGAATACAACAGCTGGATCAATATCACCAGATCTTGTACCCATCATTAAACCGTCAAGAGGAGAGAAGCCCATTGATGTATCAATACACTGACCGTTTCTAACAGCAGCCATTGAACAACCATTACCTAAGTGAACTGTAATGATTTTAGAATCTTTACCTTCTAAACCTAAGTGATCGATAGCAGCTTTAGATACATATTTGTGTGATGTACCATGCATACCATAAACACGAACACCATGTTCTTTGTACAATTCTGTAGGAATCGCATAACGATAAGCTTTACCAGGCATTGTTTGGTGGAAAGCAGTATCGAATACAGCTACTTGTGTAGCTTTTTGGAATATCTTAGTACAATCTAGAATACCTTGAAGGTTTGCTGGATTGTGAAGTGGAGCCAATTGGAAACACTCTCTAATTTTTTCTTCAACTTCTGCAGTGATAACAGTAGTCTCATTAAAGAATTCACCACCATGTACAACTCTGTGGCCTACAGCTTGGATGTCATCTGTATTTTGGATTACTCCATTTTCAGCATCAGTCAATAAAGCTACTACTTCTGTTAAACCAACGTTGTGATTTGGAATCGGTAATTCCTTCTTGGTTTTAGTTTCGTTGCCTTCAGCATCAAATGTTTTATGAGTGATGATACCCGATTCTAATCCGATACGTTCAACGATACCTGAACATAACACTTGAGTACCGTCCATCTCAAATAGTTGATACTTCAATGATGAACTACCTGCGTTAATTACAAGAATTTTCATTTTTGATAATTATGGAGTTGAGTTGATATAAATTTTTTCGAAATGCAAAACTAGAAAGATTACCCCATACAATGTAAGGGGTAATCTTAATATATTTTAAGTGATACTTATTTAATGATAAGTATTATAGATCAAATTATGCTTGGTTACCTTGGATAGCAGTGATAATCACTGTGTTCAAGATGTCTTCTACTAAACAACCTCTAGAAAGGTCATTCACTGGTTTATTTAAACCTTGAAGAACAGGACCAATAGCGATAGCACCTGTTTCTCTTTGTACTGCCTTATAAGTATTGTTACCAGTGTTCAAGTCAGGGAAAATCAATACATTAGCTTGACCTGCAACTTCTGAACCTGGCATTTTTTGAGCACCAACTTTAGGGTCTACGGCCGCATCGTATTGGATAGGACCTTCAATTTTTAAGTCAGGACGCTTTTCTTGAGCAATTTCTGTTGCTTTACGCACTTTTTCAACTTGTTCACCAGATCCTGATGAACCAGAAGAGTAAGATAGCATTGCAATTTTAGGCTCGATACCAAAAGCAATAGCTGTTTCTGCAGACGATAATGCAATTTCTGCTAACTGCTCAGAATTAGGGTTAGGGTTTACAGCACAGTCACCATAAACTAAAACTCTATCTGGTAAACTCATAAAGAATACAGAAGAAACTACAGAAGTACCTGGCTTTGTTTTAATGACCTGTAATGCCGGACGAATTGTTGCTGCTGTAGTATGAACTGCACCAGATACCATACCGTTAGCATCACCCATTTGTACCATCATAGTACCAAAGTAAGAAACATCAGACATTGCATCGGTAGCCATATCCAAGTTCATACCTTTATGTTTTCTTAATTCATATAAAGTATTTACATACTCACTGAATTTATGGTACTCTACTGGGTTGATAATTTCTAATAGATCAAAATCGATATTGATAGCGTTCTTACGAGCAACATCAACGATTTCTTCTTTATTACCCAATAAGATAATATCTACAATATCTTGTGAAGAAAGAATTGCAGATGCTTCCAAAATACGAGGATCGTTACCTTCTGGAAGAACGATTCTAGCTTTCTTCTGTCTTGCTCTTTCAGTTAATTGGTATTGGAACATCTTAGGTGTCATACCTTTCACCTTAACAGTGGCAAGCAATTCAGACAACATTTTAGAATCTACATGCTTGTCGAATAATTCTTTTGCGTAAGCAATTCTAGATAAATCATTCGGACGCATCGATGCAGAAACTTCATTAGCGAAGTTGGCTGTTAGATATGTGTTTGCAGGAACAGAAAGAATAGGGAACATGTCCTTCATACCTTCAATTACCTTCTTAATAGACTCATCAGGCTCCAATCCAGTTGTTAATAACATACCAGAGATATTTGGATAAGATTGTGCTCTATGTGCAGATAGAGTACCTAACACGATATCGCCTCTATCACCAGGAGTAATAACTAAAGAGTTTTCTTTAATTTTTGGTAAGAAGTTTTGCATTTGCATGGCTGCAATAGTGATGTTATCTACTAATACATCCATGTTTCTAACACCATATAATACTTTTGCATCCAAGTGCTCTGCGATATCTCTTACTGTAGGGGAAGAAATTCTTTCATCGGCAGGAATTGTCGATAAAAGCATTTTTTTATTCTTAAACTGATCAGCAAGTTTAACGTTTAAGTCGTTAATGATATCACTGTTAGTTCGGTTTACAATAGCACCAATTACCTCACAATCACTTGATTCGAAATCATCGATAGCTACTCTTAATGCATCTACACAGTCATCTGTAGACTTGTTGTTTGCATTAGTAAGTACTAATACCGGAGCAGCTAAGTTTTTAGCAAATTCAATATTTAAGCTATGCTCAAGAGTGATACTATTTTTGTAATCACTACTTTCAATTAAGATAAAATCGAAACGGTCTTCAAGTCTCTTGTACTTGCTGATCACGATTTCTAACATTTCATCTTTTTTGCCCTGAGAAATTAATTCGTTAGCTCTTTTTAATGTTAAACCATAAGCCTCTTCATAGTTAAGATCAAGATTAAAATGGTCGATAACTAAAGAAATATGCTCATCGTCTTTGGCAGATTGGAAATCGCCAATAACTGGTTTAAAGAATCCAACCTTAGAACTTTTACGTAAAGAACTTTCAAGGATCCCTAAAGCAACTAAGGCTTTTCCGCTATTCGGTTCAGCTGTGCTGATGTAAATCGAATTAGTCATTTAATTTAATAAGTGATTGTTGTCTGTATTTTGATCTATGGGTTACTGCAAATAATTTATTTTACTGCAACACACGAAATTTCTATTCCTACGTCTTTTGGAAGGCGAGCTACCTGTACAGTTTCTCTTGCAGGTGCTGTTTCTTCATTGAAGTAAGTAGCATATACTCCATTAATATTAGCAAAATCATTCATGTCTCTCACGAAGATGCTACATTTTACTACGTTCTCGTACGTCATGCCTGCTGCTTCCAGAACATAACCGATGTTTTTCATTACTTGATGAGTCTCATTTTCAATTCCGTCAGAAACGAAATTTCCTGTAGATTGGTCGATAGCAATTTGTCCAGATACATACAAAGTGTCGTTGGATAAAACTGCTTGAGAGTAAGGGCCTAGTGGACTAGGAGCTAATTCGCTGTAAATTATTGTTTTCATGAGAGTGTGATAATTTTCATAATAATTCACAAAAATAGACAGATAGAATTGCGCTCATAGTGACACATGTCAGTTTTTACATTAATTATGCAAAAAAGTTTGAATTTGACCCAATAATATTTTGCTATCGGCTAAAAACTTAGCAATAAGTTGTTCATGTTCCTCTTCACTGAAATCAGTTTTTTTGAAATCCTTCTCCAAACTCAATACAATGTCAGCCATCGAAGTGACATTTAGTATTTGAAACGAAGGTTTTAAACGGTGGGCAACTTTACCTATAGTTAGCCAATCGTTATAGCTTTTTGCATCATTTATTTCATCAATACCCTCTACAAGGTTGGTTTTAAAGGATTCTATCATTTTAATAACAAAAGAATTATCACCTCTTGATAATGCTTCTAGCTGGGTAGTATCGAACATTCTCATGTTTTGGGTTGTACTCATGTGGTTAATAATTTGGTGTTATTACTTGGTTATCTTACCATCTTTAATCAATTGGTAGATTTTAGATTTACTGATATCAAGTTTATCAGCTACATAATTTACCTTTCCTTTGTATTTTTTCAAAAAGAACTCGATAATTTCGATGTTATATTCTTCCATTGTTCGTTCTTTTTTGAGTAAATCTGTAGAAGTTTCCTCTTTTTCTAAGTGAATATCTTTCGATTTTATCTCATTATCATCAGATAAAACTACTGCTAAGTCAATAATTGCTTTTAATTGTCGGACATTTCCTGGGAAGCTATATGCATTGATTTTATTGAAAGCACCTTTGGATAAATATTTTGCTTGAGTTTGCCCAAATTCAAGAGATGCTTCTTGTAAAAAGTGAGACGAGAGTACATGAATATCTTCCATTCTTTCCCTTAATGGTGGTAGTTGTAGGGGTAAACCCAATAATCTGTAGTATAAATCCTCTCTAAATTTATTTTCAGCCACTTCATTTCGAAGGTTTCTATGTGTGGCAGTAATTAACCGTACATCAACAGGTATGACATCATTCCCACCAATTCTTGTTATTTCTCTTTCTTGTAATACTCTTAATAGTTTCGTTTGTAGTTCTAAGGGTAATTCTCCTATCTCATCGAGAAACAATGTACCTTTTTCGGCTTCTTCAAACTTTCCTATTCTCTTTTTTGTCGCTCCGGTAAATGCTCCCACTTCATGTCCGAAAAGTTCACTCTCAATAAGGTCTTTTGGAATAGCACCAACATTTACTGCAACAAATGGAAATTGTTTTCTTAACGACTGATCATGGATGCCTTGTGCAATTAATTCTTTACCGGTTCCCGTTTCTCCAGTGATATTGACATTGATATTGGTACCTGAGGCTTTTTTCATCACTTCGAAAACCTTTTCTATGGCTTTCGATTCACCTTTAATTAAATAAGAGTAATCTGGATCTTCTAAATTGTCAAAGTTTTCTACTTGTGCCTTTTGTATAGTTGAGACCACACTTTTCTCGAAATTTTCATCAAAAAGAAGAAAATCTTGAAACTTGTTTTCTATAGCTAGTTTATAATTATAGATGTTGTTAGAGGTAGAGATAAGTATAAACTGATGTATCTGATGAAATGCTTTAAGATATTTGCCTATTTGTTTGATACTACTATCACTAATGTTTTCATCCCAGAATAACAGATCAATATTTTTTTCAATAGTATGAATTCTGTCTTCTTGATTTAAATGAATGATTGTATGGTTCTGTAAAATTTCAGGCTCATAAAAAGGAAGTAAAATATTGTCGTTTTTTGTTATGATACAGATATTCATTCAATCTTTGAATTAGGGTTGGAGTATAGTAATACAAAGAACAAAAATAATAACTTCTTGAAAAAAGTAGCTAATAAAAAAAGCCACCTTATATAATAGGTGACTTTTCTTAATGACAATATAATGTTGTGATTAAATATGTTTTGTAGTCACTAAAAGGTCTTCTTTTTCAACATGTCTACCTTTTAGATCTTGGATATGTCTGGCATTATTGCCTTCCAATTTATTTAGGAACTGAATTTGATCAGCACTAGCTTCAAAAATAACTTGGTTGATATGCCAAGAAACGGTCTCTGTATATGGAGGTGTTGTTAATGAACCATTGTAATGATAATAATGCTTCATTTCCTCACATCCATATTTACCAAATAAGTCTTCCAATCTCACTTCCTGATCAGTAACATTAGCAATACCATTCTCATCTTTAGGAATCTTGTTGATGAACTCATTGATAAATGGATTTTCTTTACCCATTTTGAAAAGTACACCAATTACTAAATAATGAGGCTTTTCTGATTGATCATGATCCAACACATTTACCATATGTAATTCCATTGGATAAGTGATACCATCAATTTGATGTTCTGAAGGAGTATGGAAGTGTAATTGTTTGAAATTGTATTTTACATCATCAAAATATAATTGAGATGTACTATCAAAATCTAATTGTACAGTATGTCCTTTATTTTCAACGGCATTACAATGTGCTTCAATATTTAATTTTGAATGGATCACATCGTCAACTTTCCCTGTTAAAATATTAATTGGAGATTGAATGTCACCAAATTCCCCATTAGGTACTGCATAAGGAGTTTCTGATATAGCCACATGGTCATCATGTTCTTTTACGGACTGTTTTGTATTTTCACAAGATATAAGTAATGCACAGAAAATACTTAGTTGTAGTAAAATTTGTTTCATAACTATGAGAGAATAATATTGACTTGCTTTGAAATGAAATAATGAGAACGCAAGGTCAAAAAATAATTAGTTGTTATAGATGATGAAGAATAGATAGAATAAGTAATTATTGTCACCTTCCAAAATTAAGATATTTTATTAAAAAAACATAGACTTTGTTATTTCTCATAACTAGCGTTGTTTTATTTATAACACCATGTGTTATTTGGGTATTTATTGTCTTTTTTTTTCTTGATCGATCTTGAGACATTCATATTTGTACTATCAAAAATTAAACACAAAAAATTTCTAGTGCGATGTTAGTTTATAAGTTCGGTGGTACTTCAGTTGGTTCAGCAGAAAATATGATACAGGTAAGCAACCTAATCGTAGGAGGCGAGTCTAAAATCGTTGTTTTATCAGCAGTTTCAGGTACAACAAACTCTTTAGTAGGTATTTGTGATGCATATTTTGCAGGTGATAAGCAATTAGCTGAAAAATTAGTTGAAGATTTCCGTCCGAAATACGATAAACATATTTTTGAATTACTTCAAGAACAATCTTCAAGAGATCAAGCAAATGATTTAATGGAAGAAAAATATGCTTTACTAAAGTCATTTAGCGTTGAAGGATTCTCAGAAATAGAAGAAAGACAAATTCATGCACAGGGAGAGTTGATCTCAACAAAGTTAATGCAGTTGTATTTAGAAGAGCAAGGAGTAAATTCTGCTTTAATCCCAGCATTAGACTTTATGCGTACAGAAAATGGAGAGCCATTGTACGATGAGATTGAGAAAAGATTAGCAGAAGTTTTAGCTCAACATAAAGGTGTAGATTTATTTATCACACAAGGATATATCTGTACAAACGAATTTGAGCAAGTAGATAACCTTAAGAGAGGAGGTAGTGATTACACAGCATCAATTATTGGAGCTTGTGCTAATGCTAAAGAGGTTCAAATCTGGACGGATATCGATGGTATGCACAACAACGACCCTCGTTTTGTTGAAGGAACCAAAGCTGTTGAGTGTTTAACATACGATGAAGCAGCCGAGTTAGCTTACTTTGGTGCAAAAATTCTACACCCACTTACAGTATTACCAGCGAAGAAGAAAAATATTCCTGTTCGTTTAAAAAATACAATGCAACCTGAAGCATTAGGTACTGTAATTGGACCAAATTGCGATACAAGCTTACCTGTAAAATCTATTGCAGCTAAGAATGGTATTGTTGCTATTAAGATTAGATCTTCTAGAATGTTAATGGCCTACGGTTTCTTGAAAAATGTATTCCAAATCTTTGAAGATTATCAAACACCAATTGATATGATTACTACTTCAGAGGTTGCCGTATCATTAACTATTGATAAAACAGACAATCTTCAATCAATCTTAGCTGACTTAAGAGAATTAGGTCAAGTTGAGGTAGACGAAGATCAGTCAATCGTTTGTGTTGTTGGTCAAGGTTTAATTGAAGATTCAACAATTGTTTCTAGAGTGACAACAGCATTAAATTCATTAAAAGTTCGTATGATTTCATACGGCGGTAGTGCAAATAATATCTCTATTTTAATTCCTTCGGAAAATAAAAATGAGGCATTAAACCTACTTCATTCAGAATTATATACTACTTCTTTGGTTTAAGAATAACTAGAAGGATTATTTATATTTCAATTTAAAGTGCTCTAACTATTGCGGTTAGAGCATTTTTTTTGCTATTTTTTATGTAATTACATCAGATATTCTCAACTTTGTTCATCCTATGATGTGATGATTCATTGTTACTCGTAATATAAAATCTTTCATTTCCTTTAAAGTCGTAAATAAATAACTGTAATGTATTCCTAAATGAAGATTAGCAGCATATATAAATGTGTAGCCATAATACTATGTACTTTATGTAGTAGTGGGGACATATATGCTCAAATAAATCAGCAATTAGCCCATTACTACAAAAGGAGAGCGAAGAAGTATTTGGTCAAAAGCCCTAAACTTTATGAATATTTCTCTATTGATCAAAGGGGAATTATAGTTTATGCTTCACCTGCTCATAGAAAACAAAATAGAGCGGAGTTCTATGTTCGATGGGATGAATTATCCACATTAAAAGACGTTTTTGAATATTCCGATAGAAGTTACCAATATCAAGTGTATTGTAATAAAGGAGTGAAGCCCTTTACTCCTGATGTGATTCAATCCGTTCAAATATTGAAAAGCATGACGACTTTTACTCCTTCGTCTATCATGAAACCATTATCAGGAATTCGTGTTGCCATTGACCCTGGACATATTGCGGAGGACATGAAAATGGCTAAAGTTGAAGGAAGGTTTGTCGATATGAAATTGAAAGATGGTACTCACATTCAATTAAAAGAAGGAGACTTAACATTAACTACAGCCTATATCCTAAAAGATAGTCTTGAAAAGTATGGGGCAAAAGTCTTTTTAACTAGAGAAACAGCTGGAAATTCAGGAGCCTCAAAGGAATCATATAATTTATGGAAAAAGAGACACCTACAAGGGAAGCTACACCAGCACAAGCTTACTAAAAAAGAGATGATGCACATCTTGTATCATACCCCAGAATCTAGAATTTATAGACAGTATTACTTACAAGATGATTTAGAAGTAAGAGCACAAAAAATAAATTACTTCAAACCTGATGTAACAGTAGTATTACATTATAATGCTGATGAATTAAATGTCGGTTGGAATAAACCATCAAAAAGGAACTTTAGTATGAGCTTTATTCCGGGTTCCTTTCTTTCTAAAGAGTTGGCAACAAAAAGAGACCGATATGATTTCCTACGTATCTTGATAAGCGACTATACTAAAAACTCTTATTACCTAAGTAAGTTTGTGATGGAACAGTTTGAAGATTACTTAGATGTTCCTGCGGTAGACCCAACTACTGAACCTAGATACCTTAAGAATGTAGCATTGCCATTAGGGAATGGAATCTACGCAAGAAATTTAAGATTGTGTAGACTTTTAAATTCGCCAATGTGTTATGGTGAACCGTTATTACAAGACAACGAAAAGGAGCTAAGAGCACTAAATGATAATGATAAAAAAAATGGAAACATTTCACCAAGAGTAATAGAAGTAGCTAATAGTTATTTTTATGGAATCTTGAATTATGTCAATTATATAAAAAGCCAACATACCCCTTAAATGTACCAATAGAGGCTATTTAAAGCTATAAAATTCCAAAGAAGTTAAACTATATTACACGTAGCAGAATTTTAGTTGGTTGTATTGGTATATCACAAAATATTATTATAAATTGCCCACAAATTAAATAGTGGATGCTGTCTATGCTAAATAATCGACCAGCATACATAAATACCAATTCCATATTTTTTTAAAACACCACATTATAGCATAAAATGAAAAAGGCTGCATTAAGGTTGGACCATACCGATAGAAGAATACTGGATATTCTTCAGAAACAAGCAAAAATCACTAACGCTCAATTGTCTAAAGAAATCGACCTTTCACCTGCTCCAACATTAGAAAGAGTAAAGAAACTCGAGAATTCCGGTATCATTGAAAGCTATCATGCTAAATTGAATACTAAGGCTTTAGGCTTGGGAGTAACGACGTTTGTAAATGTGAAAATTGAAAAACATAATCAAGAAAATCATACATCGTTTTTAAGACAAGTGGATCAAATTCCAGAAGTGATTGAGTGCCATCACGTAACAGGGAATAGTCACTATCTTTTAAAAGTGATTACAACTGATATTGAAGAATATCAAAGAGTACTGTTGAATAAGTTAAGTGAGATCAAAGAAGTAGATGATTTACAATCTATGATTGTTTTATCTTCTCCAAAAGATGCTCATACTATTCCAGTTCCTTAGAGAACAACAATTAATAATACAGTGCTATCTATGAATAAATAATAGCACTGTATTATTTTCCAATTCAATACTTACATTCAAACTAAGTTCATTTCATCGATTTTATTTAATGAAAAAAACAAATCTATTAGCAGCTTTAACCTTTGCGTTTACTTCTATGAATGCACAGGATATCAAGCTTGAATCAAATGCCGAGGATGTACAGAAGTACATGAACACCATTACCCAAGAAGAATTGAAAGGACATTTATCAATTCTTGCTTCAGACGAGTACGAAGGTAGAGAAACTGGTGAGCGAGGTCAGAAAATGGCTGCAGATTACATTGCAAAACATTTTATGAATAAAGGATTGGTTGGTCCTGTAAAAGACAATCCAAATCCTTATTTTCAGCAGTTTGATTTATATAATCAGAAGTATACCAACTTTACTATTTCAGCAAATGGTAAATCAGCAAAATTATTCGATGATATATTCCCATATGGTAATTTTACAATTAAAGAGGACGTTGAATTAATTTTTGTTGGATTTGGAGATTCAACAAAAACATTTGATGATTATGCAGGAGTAGATGTAAAAGGAAAGGGGGTAATCTTCTTCCAAGATTCACCAGATGAATATGGTCCAGAAGCAAAAGTGAACGGATTAAGAAGAAAAGCAAAATATGCAGCTGAGAAAGGTGCAGCCTTTGCAATTATTCTTCCTGAATCGGATGAGAAATTTAATACACAAACTAGCCGTTATGCTAGTTACTTAAAGAAAGGTAGATTAACTTTTAATAAACCTCAAAAATCTAATGAGCAAAATAGCTTTGGTTTAGTATTAGGTAAGCCTTCTACATTTATGGAAGTATTAGGACTTGATGAGTCTAAATTTAATAAAGCTATTGCAAAATCTCTTAAGAAGCAGGAGTCTCCGAAGCATACTACATTTAAAGTATCTATCGATGCGGAATTTTCTACAATGAGGGTTCCAACTGAAAATGTTTTAGGTTTTATGGAAGGTACTGATCTTAAGGATGAGGTATTAGTTGTTACTTCACACTATGATCATGTTGGTATTATTGATGGAAAAATTCATAATGGCGCCGATGATGATGGTTCTGGTACAACAGGTGTTTTAGAAATTGTAGATGCTTTTGCTCAAGCCAAGAAAGATGGTAAAGGTCCTCGTAGATCTATTCTATTTATGACTGTAACAGGCGAAGAGAAAGGTTTGTTAGGTTCAGAATACTATTCGGAGCACCCAATTTTCCCAATGGAAAAAACAATTGCAGATTTAAACGTAGATATGATTGGTAGAGGAGATGATGCTCATAAAGATCAGCCTAATTTCGTTTATGTGATTGGTTCTGATATGTTGTCATCGGATTTACATAGCATTCATACACAAGTATCTCAAACTTATAAATCGGATTTAGCTTTAGATTATACTTATAATGAGAAGAACGATCCAAATAGATATTACTATAGATCTGATCATTATAACTTTGCTAAGCATGGTGTTCCTGTAATCTTCTATTTTAATGGTACTCATGAAGATTATCATCAGCCGACAGATACAGTAGACAAAATCGCTTTTGGGCCAATGCAAAATAGAGCTCAATTGATTTTTGCCACAGCATGGGAATTAGCGCATAGAGATAAAGCTCCTGTTGTTGATAAAGAAGACAATGGAAGTAAATAATATAAATTTCCAATAAAAGAAAGGCCTACATTCATGATTGAATGTAAGCCTTTCTTTTATATATCTATGGAAGAAGGTTAATCTTCATTTTTTGCTTCCGCTTGTCCTGACGATGGTCTTTTTGGACGATCTTTAAAAAGAGGTTCTCCCTTGTAATTCTTGTTTAGAACTTGTGATCCATCCCAAAGGATTTTAATCTCACTTTGTCCAATAACAGGGTCTCTTGGCATATTATCAGGTAAGTCTCTTCTAGTACGAACTCTAGTTAGCAATTCAGATTTTGGAGGAATCTCATCAAATCTATTTTTAAAACCAGGTAGATACTTATCAGGACCTTGAATTTTACTTGGAGGTAATACTGTTGAGTTTGCTTTAGCATTGTACTCAATATTTTCCACCTCATTACCAACTTCAAAATAGATCGTCATACTTGGGCATGAAGATTTATTCAAGGCATAAATATTCTTCTTATCGTCTGTTAGTTGGAAGAATCGAGTCATACCATTACCCTTTACATCTACTTTGTTTAGCTGATTCTCTTCAAAGTGTGCAATGATTTTTTTACCCTTCACTTGGTTAAAGTTTTGGATAGTATCTTCAGAAATAATAAAACCGTTACGATTCAAGTATAATCTTTCAACACCTTTAGAAGTGATATCTGTTCTGATGGTTTCGCCTGTCATTTGAGACTTCTGAGCCCAGATACGAGGATCATCATAGAAATAAATCATTGAGTCGTTATAGTAGTAGACTAATGAATCACACCTTGATTTCATGTCCTTGTTCCACATAGCTACATTATGATACGCATAAAGAGTATTTTCTTTGGTAGTCGTATCATTAATAGAGTGGAGAGTATCAGCCGCTAGGTAATACATATCCATCCAATTGCCATTGATAGGTTTACTCATTAACGCGTTTCCATAGGCAAAAGTAGAGCTATCTTCTCTTACAACATAGTCGGCGTAAATCATGGCTGTATCGAGCTTACTGTAGAAAATTACATTGCCAATAGCCGTTGAATTACCAGAATTTTTATCTGTATCAACTTTGTCGCCAATTAAAATGTATTTTTCATTTTCAACAACAGCAGATCCTTCGAAATGTACCTTACCACTTTCAGTGTTATATGTACCTGCATTCGCCTCTACATCACCATCTTTACTTTCAATTCTTGTTCTAGTATTGAAAATGGCAATTTTAGTATCTCTATCGTAAATCAATTTCTCCGTAACTAGGTGTTGTACTTTGACAGTATCATCCATTACAACATCCTTTACGAAAATTAATTCTTTCTTTTTCAAGTAACCTTCAATAGAAGTAAGTACCATTGTTTCTTGAGTAACAGTACCACCTGTAAGGTATTTAGCATCTTTAGTAGTTGTATTGTAATAAAGTTTGTCAGTAACTAATACTACATCTTCGTCAATTAATTTAACGATTTTACCTGTGATGATTACTTGACCGTTGCGTTTGTCGTAATCCATTTTGTCACCAGTAATTTTTGTCTTTTTATCGATGACGATAACATTACCAGTAGCGATTACTCTTTCAGTTTTGATTTCTTGTCTTGCCTCGTCACAATAAATTGTGGTGGTCTTCTGATCTAATTTTACCCTCTTTGTAGGTGAACTGTAGAATACTCTCCATCCAGATATACCTTTAGATCTAGCAGCACTAATTCTAACTTTATCTTGATTTTGAGCATTGACATTGATGGACATTACCATCGTGAGAAATACAATTAGACCTAAAAAAAATTTTTTCTTCATTATCTTTTAACTACTTAAGAGATCGAGCAATTTTTTTAATTTTGCTAGCTTGCAAATTTATCCTTGTTAAACCAATTTTCCATGAATATTATGAATTACCATTGAAATATTTATGAATTCATATGATTTTCAAGGTTAAACTTTCATGAATATTTAAACTTGACACACATGTATGACAATCAAAATAATTTATCTGTCCAATTTTTAACTTTTATTAAAAATAAAGGGTTGAGAAAATCAGATAGAATTCTTCTTGCATTTAGTGGTGGCGTTGATTCTGTTGCACTATGTCTTTTATTCGTGAAACATGGTTATAATGTTACGCTGGCTCATATGAACTTTAACCTTAGAGGGGAAGAAAGTAATGAAGATGAGGAGTTTGTGCGTGATTTTGCGAAAAAGAAGAAAGTAAATATTCACATAAAGAATGTTAATACCTCAAAGCTAGTTCAAGAAAGTAATCAGTCAACACAAATGATTGCTAGAGATATTCGATATACTTGGTTTGATGAATTAAAAAAGGAAGAGGGCTTTGATTACATAGCTACGGCACATCATAAATCTGATAGTGTTGAAACGGTATTATTTAATTTAATAAAAGGAACAGGCATTGAAGGATTACATGGGATTAAATTTCAGAATAGAGATGTGATCAGACCTTTACTATTTGCGTCAAAGACTGAATTGAAAGAATTTGTACAATTTTCAAAGGAAGGTTGGAGAGAAGATAGCTCAAATAGTATTAATAAATACGCCAGGAATTTAATTCGTAATAAGATTATTCCTTTGATGTCAGAAATTAATCCACAGGTAGAAAAGGCAATAGCGAATACATCACATAAATTAAGTCAAATAGAAAATGTGTTTCTTAAGAAGGTAAAAGGAATCAAGAAATACAATTGGGAGGTTACTCAAGATGAAATATATATCAACTATCGTCAATATTTTAATAAAGATGATGCCTTAATTATTCTATTCTACCAATTAAAAGAATATCATTTTGATTGGGTGACGGTAGTGAATATCTATGAGAAACATACCAAGGCAGGGCTGACTTTTTACAATAATGATAATTCATATGTTTTGATGACAACTACTGACCAATTGATATTAAAAAAGGTCACTAAAAATCATTATTCAGATAAATTAGAGATTAATAATGAAGGGAGTTATACCATTGCTTCTACCTCTATTGATGTTAAAGTTGTAGAAGTTGTAGCTTTATCGGGTCTATCAGAGAATTCAATATATATCCAAGAAGAGTTCTTTCCACTAATTCTGAGAAATGTAGAAGATGGAGATAGAATTAAACCCTTTGGGATGAAAGGGAAATCAAAAACGGTGAAAGATTTACTTCAAGATGAGGGAGTACCAGCTTATTTAAGAGATAACGTTTTTGTAATACAAGCTAATTCAGGTGAAGTATTATCAGTAGTTGGATATAGAAATTCAGAAAAGTTGAGAATTAAAAAATTTCCTGCAAAACTATTTGAGATCACTTTAAAATCGTAGATTTGGTTATGCTAAATATTTTTAAGAAAACATATACTACTGAAGAAAGAACACTTTTTGATTTTATGAGAAAGGGTATTCTTTTTTCAAAACTATCTGATGAAGAACTTGCTAAATTTGCTCCTCATCTTCATTTGCGTCATTATACTAAAGGTGAGGTAATTTTCTTTAGAGATGATCCAAGTCAGGCTTTATATTTAGTAAATAGTGGAATTATTACTCTTAACATTGATATTGAAGATAAGTTTGAGGATTTAGTACACCTGAAGGCGACGGAAACCTTTGGAGATAATGCAATTCTCGAAGGTACGAATAGACCTTATAACGCAGTTTGCTTTTCGGAACATGCTGACGTTTACGTTATTCCAAGTGCTGTGATACATGATATTTTTGAAGAAAATATTAAAATTCAAGCAAAAATGATGGTGAGTATGGCAGAGATATATGATCGATTTACGAGCCATTTATTTAGAGCATACAAGGAATCATTTGGCTTTTTTGACCTTGGAAGAGCCTTTATGCCATTTTAATTGTAATAATATCATAAATAAAACATGACGAATGTCATGTAAATTAGATGTTTTTTGTATTTTTGCCTTTGTAGAGTCCTAGTTGATATTTATATCCTACTAAACAAAAGGAATTTTTAACTAGGTAACGCGATAATACTTATGAATAGCAACAATACAACAAACAAGGGAAGCATCTATAGAAAATTTGGTGTCATCACTGTTTTTGCAGTGTTTTTCCTGATTTTGGTAGGAGGGATTGTAAGAAGTACAGGTTCAGGAATGGGATGTCCAGACTGGCCAAAATGCTTTGGAACTTGGGTTCCTCCAACAGATGTTAGCCAACTGCCAGACGATTATAAAACGATTTTTGCAGTTCAAGGAAAAGAAATTGCAGACTTTTCTGTATTTAAAACTTGGACAGAGTATGTCAATAGATTAGTTGGTGTACTCATAGGATTCTTTATTTTTCTTACTGTTGTCTTTTCACTTCCTTATAGAAAAGACGACCCACAAGTTACCTTATTTTCATTTTTAGCTTTTATTCTAGTTGGCTTCGAAGGCTGGTTAGGATCTAAAGTAGTCTCTACAGATTTACACCCAGTCCTAATTACTGTACATATGCTTATTGCTTTGGTAATTGTCGGGATATTAATTTATGCTGTAGCTAGGTCTAGAAAACAAACTCTTACATATAAAGAACCTACGAACCTAAAGGCCATCAACAAGTGGTTGTATGTAATTTTAGGGTTGTCTTTTATTCAAATCATAATGGGTACTCAAGTACGAGAAAGTATTGATCTTGTAGCTAGAGAACTAGGAGAAGAGAATAGAGGCATCTGGATTGATCAATTAGGATTTACTTTCTATTTCCATAGATCTTTCTCAATTGTTGTAGGAATCTTAAACATCATTTTTATACAAAATGTATTTAAAGGTACAGAAGCGAAGCATCCTGCTAGATTATGGTCTAAAGTATTATTTGGATTATTATTTACGGTAGTTGTTTCAGGTGCAGTGATGGGACACTTTGGTATTCCAGCATTTCTACAGCCTGTACATTTATTGTTAGGATCCCTAATAGTAGGTTGTCAATTCTACATTGCTTTATTAGTCAATCACTCAAGGGTATTAGGAAACTCAGAAAATGACATTTCGAAACTTCAAAAAGCAACCGCATAATATGATAGTAGCAGATTCGAACTCAGCAACGTCATCTTTACAAGCTTCAAAGAAAAAATCACGAGCTAAAGACTTTTATGATTTACTAAAAGTTAGACTTACAGCTGTGGTGGTGTTCTCTGGAATTTTTGGTTATTTATTAGGTACTGATGAGATATCTATCACTGCTATTTTAGCATTAGCTATAGGTAGTTTTATGATTACAGGTGCAGCTAATACAATCAATCAAATTATCGAGAAGGAACACGATAAGATGATGAAAAGAACTAAAGGTAGGCCACTTCCATTGGGTATAATCTCCAGAAAAGAAGCGGGTTTATATGCTTTACTTTTAGCTGTTGTTGGTGCTGCATTCTTGGTATATTATGTGAATGTCTATGCAGCACTTTTATCAGTGCTATCGCTAGTACTATATGCTTTTGTTTATACACCTTTAAAAAGAATTACTCCGTTATCTGTATTAGTTGGAGCATTCCCAGGTGGTTTTCCTCCGTTAATTGGATGGGTGGCCGCTACTGGTGAAATCGGTATTGAAGGTTTGGTGCTATTTGCCTTACAATTTATGTGGCAATTCCCTCACTTCTGGGCAATTGCATGGGTGGCAGATACAGACTACAAAAAAGCAGGCTTCAAAATGTTGCCTTTTAACGGAAAAAAAGATGTGAACACTGCTGTTCAGATTTCAATTTATACAATGTTTTTAATCCCTATTGGCTTTTTACCTACTCAGTATGGCATGACAGGGATGTGGTCTGGTTTAATAGCCGCATTAGCAGGTGCAGCATTCTTATTTCAAACATTTGGTTTGATGAAAGATAAAACAGATAAATCAGCATTGAAGATTATGTTTACTTCTTTTATTTATCTACCCATTGTACAATTAGTTTATTTATTCGATAAAATATAATGAGAACGAATATGTCAGTGAGCAATGCTCCAAAGAAACCAACAAGTATGCATCCAAAGAAATTTGCGATGTGGTTGTTTATTGTTAGTGTTGTGATGATTTTCGCTGCATTAACAAGTGCATATATCGTAAGACAAGCAGAAGGTAACTGGACTCAGTTTGCTTTGCCTAATATTTTATATGTAAGTACAGTTGTTATCCTGTTGAGTAGTGGTACAATGCATTGGGCTTATTTAGGTGCCAAGAAAGATGATATGGGACAACTAAAGAAAGGAATGATCATAACATCAGTTCTAGGTTTTATCTTCTTAGTACTTCAATTCGTAGGATGGGAACACCTTGTAGAAATGAATGTCTATTTTGTGGGTAATCCATCTGGTTCATTTGTATATGTATTAACTGGACTACATGGGGTTCACATTGTCAGTGCGGTTATATATGTATTTATTATTCTTGGAGCTTCTCTAAGAGGTAAGATTCATTCTGGGACTATTGTTAGAATGGAGATGGTAGCAAACTACTGGCACTTCTTAGATGCACTATGGATCTATCTATTTGTCTTTATGTTACTTAATAGATAAATAGTGATATTCGTCATAAAAAAATAGCACAAAAGTCACCAAATAGTTGTTTTTGTTAATAATCGACTATTAATTTGTGTAAAATAAAGTTCAAACAGACACTATAATTTTTATAACATCCAATCTTTATGTCGTCATCTACAACATTGACAACACCCAAAAGAAGTATTTGGGACGGCGCTGAGAGACCAATGAAGGCAAGCTATGGAAAGCTGATGATGTGGTTTTTCTTAGTTTCGGATGCATTTACATTTGCATCACTATTGATTGCATACGGCGTGGTTCGTTACATGCACCCAGCTTACGAAGGAGCTTACTCTGAATTCACTTTCGCAACAAGTTCGGAAAATTTCTATTGGCCAATTCCAGAAAAAGTATTTAATGCTTTCCCTGGTTTACATGGAGTAGATGTGCCACTAGGTTTTGTTGGTTTAATGACCTTCATTCTTATCTTATCTTCAGTAACAATGGTATTAGCCGTTGAAGCAGGAGAAAGAAAGTCTCAGAAAGAAGTAGAGAAATGGATGCTTTGGACTATCGTTGGTGGTGTTACTTTCTTAGGTTGTCAAGCTTGGGAATGGTCTCACTTTATTCACGGTACTGACGAAGGAGTTTTACGTGACGGTGTTCGTATTTTTGGTGCTAACTTGCATGAGAATCAATATGGACCTCAGTTATTTGCTGATTTCTTCTTCTTTATTACAGGTTTCCACGGTCTTCACGTAACTTCAGGTGTAATTCTAAACATCGTTATTTTCTATAACGTTGTAATGGGTACTTACGAAAAAAGAGGTACGTATGAAATGATTGAGAAAGGTGGATTATACTGGCACTTTGTAGATTTAGTGTGGGTATTCGTATTTACATTCTTCTACTTAGTTTAGTATTTTTTCATTCCATAACTTCAAAACATTACTATTATGGCACATTTTGATGCTTCAATGACACCAGAAGAAATCAAGGCAGCAAAAATGAAGACGGTTTTAAAAGTAACTATCATTCTTGCAGCTGTAACTCTTGTAGAATTTGCTTTGGCATTTGCATGGCCTGACGGTTCGTCAAGATTTATATTAAACATATTATTTGTTGCCCTTACTATCGTAAAGGCGGGTTACATCATTATGGAATTTATGCACTTAGGACATGAAACAAGCTTATTAAAGTTTGTGATTTTATTCCCAATGCTTTTCCTAGTGTGGCTTTGTGTAGCACTTTTCGTAGAAGGTCAAGCCATCTTAGATGCATTTCTAAATTGGTAATCTCAAATTTTTGAGAATTATTGAAATATAATGGTTTGATTTCTTCAACTTTGTAGAGATCAAACCATTTTTTATAATATCATATAATGAACAAACCTAATATTAAGAAGTGGGTATTCTTGTTCACCTTAATTGGAATACCTTTAGTTATTTTCTTCTTCCTTAAAAACTTTGGAACGAATGAATATAGTTTACAGAATTCAGAAGAAACTTTAGAAGTTTATAACCTGAAATCAGTGAACTGCACTCCCAATGAAGTGGATGGTGTTCATAGAATTCCAGATTTCTCATTTACCAATCAAGACGATCAAACTTTTACCAATAAAAATTTAGAAGGTCACATCTATGTGGCAGACTTCTTCTTTACAACTTGCCCTGATATTTGTAAGGCGATGACATCAAGCCTTCTTAGAGTGCAAGAAAGATTCAAAGATGAAGATCAATTAAAACTAGTTTCTTTTTCTATTGATCCAACATATGATACCCCAAAAGTGTTATCAGAGTACGCGGAAAAGAATAATATTAATACTGATATGTGGACACTACTTACTGGAGATAAGAAAACCATCATGGATTTAGGTCAATGTGGTTACTATATCACGGCAAAAGAAGTAGCATTAGGAGGTCAACCTTCATTATCACATAGCGATAAATTAATTTTGGTGGATAAACACAGTAGAATTAGAGGTTTCTACAGTGGAACAGACCAAGATGATGTAAAGAGGTTACTTACTGAAATATCTTTACTGTTAAAAGAAGAATAAAATCTACTATTGAATTCAATATAAAATGAACACATTAGAACAAAAGAGAGAAGATAAACTGCCTTTAATTATTATTGGGGTTGTATCTGTTCTTATTCCAATTGTTGTTGCACTATTACTGTTTATACCTCAAACTGGTAAACTAGGTGATTTGGATGTTTCCTTCCTACCTCATTTAAATGCAGTAATTAATGCAGCAAGTGCTTTTGCATTATTATTAGGTTTTATCTTTGTTAAAAGAGGTAATGTAGAGTTACATAGACTAATGATGTATATCGCATTTGCTTTAGGTTCTATATTCCTTGTTTCATATGTAATTTACCATTTCCAAGGTGGTCATACTATTTTTGGAGATGTTAATCATGATGGAGTATTATCTGCTGAAGAAGCTGCAGCAGTAGCTACTTCTAGAACAGTATATATAGTTTTGTTACTTTCACATATTTTGCTTTCAGCAGTGGTTGTGCCATTGGTATTAATAGCGATCTACTTCGCAATTACAAAGCAAGTAACAAGACATAAGAAAATTGTAAAATGGACCTACCCAATCTGGCAATATGTTGCTGTAAGTGGTGTGTTGGTTTATCTAATGATTAGTCCTTTTTACGCATAAGCTAGATAAATATGAAAAAATTACTTTTAACAACACTATTCACTTTTGTGAGCTTTGCAGTGACATTTGGGCAATGTGCCATGTGTAGAGCAACTGTTGAAAACAATATCAGCTCAGGTGAAAGTGCAGTGGGAGCAGGTTTAAATACAGGTATTATTTACCTTATGGTTATGCCTTACATCTTAATTTCTTCAATCGTATATTTATGGGTGAAGAAAACAAGAGAAAAGAAAATTCAAGGATTTTCATAGAAATAAATACCATCCCATATCTTAAGCTCCAATAAGTACTTCTTATTGGAGTTTTTTTGTAATTTGTAAAAGTCTGAAATTACTCGATTTTTTTATCAATACTGCTTTATGCAAGCAAGACTGTTTTTTAAACAACTAATAAATAGTAATAATAAGGCCATTGTGGGCCTTGTATTTTCGGTATTATCTATCGTCATATTTTTAATCAACGTTGAATATTATAGTGTTGAAGAATATGATGTTTTTGTTCAAAACAGAATTCAGCAATTATCAAAAAATGCTGACGATATCATTTATGATATTAAATCCAATATCAAAGGAGAAACAGAAAATACACTCAATTTTCAGACATTACTGAGTGTGACTAATTACCCGGTTTATATTTATAAAAAAGGGGAGTTGAAATTCTGGTCCAATGACAAATTACAGTTGAAATATATTGATGATAAACTATTTAGTTATTTCGTAGAAGATGTCATCAAGAAAGGTTCTTCCTATTATTATGTCAGAAAATCAAATATCATGGTATATAACCAAGATTATGAGATTTTTGTGATCATTCCCTTAGTAGAAATTCGTGAGAACCCTACCAATATTTTATCCCATAATGTAAATGAATTCGTCTTTGGTTCTAAGGAAATCCCTACAATAGAAAAGTTTAAAGTAAACGATAATTATAAATCGATTTACACAAAGCTTAATAAATACCTTTTCTCTATAGATATCTCCAAGAAAGTATCTGTAGAGTTAATACCATGGCATATATTCATTTTTACGGTTCTAATAGCAACATTCTTTCTTCTATCAGCACTAAGTACATATATCACTGAATCGGTTAGGAAGGGAGGTAATATATTTATCAATCTGTCTGTCTTTATGATAGGTGTGATCAGTTTACATGAAATTGTATTGAGTATTGTAAATAATCCTATAATAAAGAATGAGTATAATGTTTTAACGACCATCGATAACCCTGTTTTATCTCAGTGGGACTCACTTGGGGTGATTTTTATTGATATGGTGTTCTTACTATTGATTTTTAGATGGATCACCAAAAACTTTAAAGACCTTTTCTCCATTCATTCAATGTATATACTCAATTACAAAGTACGTATTGGTATAAGTACATTGATGATCATTGCGATATTTTTAGTGATTAATACACTGGAGAAAGTCTATTTGGAGATCATAGAATCAGCTTCTGAGCTAACGATTCAATTTTCGGTATTTGATATTAGTATGCCTTATTTATTAGGTCAGACCAACATACTGTTTGGATTCCTTTTATCAAGTTTATACTTGCATCTAGTTTATAGAATTATTGGGTGGTGGTTAGACTTTTATGGTAAGTCTGTGGCTATGTTATTAAGTATCATCTTAATTTTCTCTTTTCACTTTTTCTCCGGAACCTCAGATATTGTCATCATTAACGTATTAGCCATCTTTACAGGGGTTTCATTAATGTTTGATACGCCAAAATATCTGTCTGTAGGAAAGTTTAAAGCCATTATGTACTTAATGTCTATGATCATTTTCTTTTCTATTTTGGCGGCAGTGATTGTTGAAAAAAATGAGACCAGAAAAGATGAAGAATTTAAGCAGAAGTTTGCCTACAAATTAATTACAAATGATGCTACTTTAAAGGCATTTTTAGAAGAAACGATCTCAGATGTAAAAGAAAGTGATCTTGTCATAGATGCAATGGCTTACCTAAATAAGCCAAGAGCTATTGAAGCAGCGAAAGGTATTAAGAATGATATTGTAGATTGGTTTGGTCATCGTTACGACATTAAGGTGAACATTTCATTTGATAATGGAGAAAACGTAAATAATGAATATACCTACGAGCAGTTGATGGAAAATTTCTTTGAAAGAAAAGATATCAATTATTCGAAAACTTTTGGTTTGAATAGCAAAATGGACCCCCAAAAGGGTACTTACAGTTATTTATGTAATATTCCGATAGTCGACCGTTTTGAAAGTACAGATACAATTGGATATTGTTTGATTGAATTAAATACAAAATCATTAGATGGTAAGTATTTACAATCGTCAATTTTGGATGAAAATTATAATGTTCATTATAAGCAAGAGGATTACTCTTATGCTATTTTCTTCAAAAAAGAATTGATCTTTAGTTCGGGTGATTATAACTACAGCAACTCTTTTTTAAAGGACTTCAATATTGAAGAAAACTCTTCTTTAGCCTCTAATTTTGATTATGGTGGTTATGAACACTTATTATTACCCAATGCTAACAATAGAATTGTAGTGATTTCATCTAAAGAGTTTACCTTGTTAGATTTCTTTAGGTCGTTCTCTACTTATTTTACAATAATTGTCTTCTTTATTTTTACCGTTTATAGTTCATACAACTACTTATCAAATCCTAAAGAATACAATCGTTCTTTCTCGTCGAAAGTACAGATATACCTTAATGCAGCCATTTTCTTCCCTATATTTTGTTTGGCTATCGTGATGGGTTCAGTGATGGTCAACTCATCAAGAAATGAAGTGCAGAGACAGTATTTGGAAAAAGCACAGACAGTAGCGACCAACTTATTCCAAAATAACGAGTTGTCGAAAGAATATTCATCGAAAGAGGAGATTCGATTAGATAATCTAATTCAAGAATTATCCAATGTAATGCAAGCTGATATTCGATTCTATGATCGTAATGGTCAGCTGAAGTCAGCCTCTGATAGTGAAATATTTGAATCTGGTCTTTTGAGTTCCCAATTAAACCCAAAAGCATTTGTTGGGATTATGGAGGAGAAAAAGACAAGAATGGTTGTCAAGGAGAAAATAGGAAACTTAGAATATAATACATCTTATATTGGTGTAAAAGCTTTTAATACAGGTGATGTAATGGGTGTGGTAAGTATACCGTTCTTTAAATCATTGAATAGATTTGATGATAGGTCAGTAGAAGTAATTACTACCATTATGATGATCTTCACGATACTATTCATGACTTTACTTCCTATTGTCCACTATGCTGCATTATCTCTTCTAAATCCAATTAAATTAATTATTCCAGAACTGAATAGGATTACATTAAGTAAGAAGAATGAACCTATTTTATATAACTCTAACGATGAATTTGGGCGATTGGTAGGAGAGTATAATAAGATGATTTCAAAGCTGGAAGAGAGTAAGAAAGAACTGGAAAGAAGTCAGAGAGAAAGTGCTTGGAAGGATGTTGCAAAACAAGTAGCTCATGAAATTAAGAATCCACTAACACCGATGAAGCTTTATTTGCAACAGTTGGAAAGAGTGGCGACTTCAGATGAAAACCCTAAATTATTGAGAGCAACTAAGATGCTTATCAATCAAGTAGATACTTTAAGTGGTATTGTAACATCATTCTCTGCATTTGCTCAAATGCCAGTGCCTAAAAAAGAAGTTTTCAATTTATCAAAAGTGATAAAGGATGTGATTATGCTACATTCTAGTAAGGCAGATATACAATTCTCAAACACACAAATCGGTCATGATGTGATGGTAGATGGTGATGAGAAGTTGACATCCAGAATATTAGCTAATTTAGTACTTAATGGTATACAGGCAGTTGAAGAAGGAGCTCCATCAACCATTATCATAGATCTTTATGAGAATGGAGAAAAAGCCATTGTGACCGTCATTGATAATGGAAAAGGAATTCCGGAAGATGTTCAGAATAAAGTGTTCGTACCAAACTTTACAACAAAGGCAACAGGATCAGGTATTGGTTTGGCTGTAGCTAAAAGAGGAGTAGAGCAAATGGGAGGAAGCATTTGGTTTGAAACTAAAGAAAGTGAAGGGACATCTTTCTTTGTCGAATTTATTATGGCAGAAGCATAAATAAAAAAGCCGTTTATCAAATGAAATGATAAACGGCTTTTTTATTAAAGAATTAGAAATTATACACCAGTATAGTTATAAGGTGTGATTACTTTTAATTCCTCTTTTATTGCATCAGATACCTCTAGACCTTCAATAAATACTTTGATAGAAGTTTCTGTGATTTTTTCGTTCTTACGAGTTAAATCTTTCAACATCTCATAAGGATTAGGAATACCTTCTCTTCTTAAAACAGTCTGAATTGCTTCAGCAACTACAGCCCAGTTATCTTCAAGATCAGCATCTAATTGAGCTGAGTTCAACTCAAGTTTGTTTAATCCTTTTTTCAATGATTGTAATGCAATCACGATATGTCCTAAAGGTACACCAATATTTCTTAATACTGTTGAGTCCGTTAAGTCACGTTGTAATCTTGAAATAGGAAGTTTTACAGATAAGTGTTCTAACACAGCACTTGCAATACCTAAGTTACCTTCAGCATTTTCAAAGTCAATAGGATTCACTTTATGTGGCATTGCTGAAGAACCTACTTCATTTTTATTGATTTTTTGTTTGAAGTAACGCATTGAAACATATTGCCATATGTCTCTCGCCATATCAATTAAAATCGTATTTACTCGCTTGTAAGCATCGAATAATGCTGCAAGGTTGTCGTAATTCTCAATTTGAGTTGTGAATTGAGATCTATCAAGACCTAAAGCATTATTTACGAAATCGTTACCAAATTCTACCCAATTGTGATCAGGGTATGCAACATGGTGTGCATTGAAGTTACCTGTAGCACCACCAAATTTTGCTGAATATGGAACTGACTTTAATGTTTGAAGTTGTTTTTTCAAACGGTAAGTAAATACTCTAAATTCTTTACCTAAACGCGAAGGTGAAGCAGGTTGTCCGTGAGTTAAAGCAAGAATAGGTTGTTTTTCCCATTCGTCAGCTAACGTATCAATTAAACTGATTACTTCCTCGATCATTGGGAACATCACTTCTTCATTAGCCTTCTTTAATGATAAAGGAATTGATGTGTTATTTACATCTTGAGAAGTAAGTCCAAAGTGAACAAATTCTTTTTGGTCTTTGATACCTAAAGCTTCGAATTTTTCTTTAATGAAATATTCTACAGACTTAACGTCGTGATTGGTAACACTTTCAAATTCCTTCACTTTTAAAGCATCTTCCATTGTAAAATCTTCATAGATTTTACGCATTGCTGGAAATAACGAAGTATCAAAATCTTCTAATTGAGGTAGAGGTTTCTCACATAAAGCAATGAAATACTCAATCTCAACCCATACTCTAAATCTGATTAATGCAAATTCTGAAAAGTAGTTTGACAGAGATTCCGCCTTGTTTCTATAGCGGCCATCGATAGGAGATACTGCAGTCAGTTGGTTTAGCTCCATTTTGTAATAGGAATTTGTGTTTAAAAACTAATCAAGTCGCAAATATACTGTCCGACATTCCATATCAAAAATTATTTGATCTATACCTTCAAAAAAAAGAATAAAAAAAGATGCTAAATCTTAAACTAGCATCTTCTTCAATATCAATTATTAGTCATCATCGTCATCACTGTGCCTTTTTACAGGTTTGAGATCAACACTAGCCCATTTGACTAGATCACCACAAAGCGAAGAAAGTCCTCCCACAACACCACCTACAATTGCCGTTATCATACCAATAAAATCATTGGTAGGAACAGTGAACATGGTAGCAATACGACTACTTAGTTCTGAATGGGTATACAATTGAATTATCGCGGCATAACTTCCCCAAAGGAAAGCAATACAAATAAACCCAATTAGGAAGCTTTTTAGGAAGTTGTTTTTACCGGCAAAAATACCATAGACAAAACAAGGTAAAAAGATGATCCACCATGGAAAAAGTACCTGTAAAAGACTACTCGTAATAATGATGGTAAAAGAATATATAAAATCGTTTTTATTCATTACTTAGAGATGGTTTCAATTTTTAATAGATGTTCTGGAGCGTCACTTTTTACAAAATCATTCTTTTTAAAGAAGTGAGTTGGTATCAAATCACCGGCTTCAAAATAGGGAACCATATTATCATAATATGGACTGCCCGGGTTTCCTGATTGTCCGCCTGGGATTACTTGATAGGCAATTGGTCCATCTTGAGTCATTTCGACTATCATTCTATAGCTAGGTCCATGTTGCTTTTTTGTGGCATTAAGGATGCCTTTATGGCCACCATTTTTTAAATGATCCACATGAAAGCCTGGTAACCTACCCATATGCATAATTTTAGTTTTCTTGAAATTGGTCCAAGAAAGAGATTCTTCTGGATGCTCTGTCTGCCATTTCTTTACTTTCGCAATGGCTTCATGGAAAGCTTGATTGATGACATCATCAATATTTTCAAGCTTCTTTGTTTCCAATTCGTCAGCAAAAATAAAATCAGGCTTATGCTTTAGTAAATAGAATGTATTGGCTCTCGTCGGCATTCTATAAGCTTTATTTGGATGAACGTTGATTTCATCCCATATGTCATTCATTAATGCTTCTACCCATTCTTCTAAGTAAATTGATGCAGTCTCTGTAGCGTTATATTCAAAGTTCCAGTCTTTTAGTAATAAATAGATCTCTTTTTCTTCAGAAGTAAGGTTAATCTGATTTAAATGCGACAATAAAAAGTGAAGGTTTTCTTCTGCAAAAAGACTGTAATTGTCATTTAACATTTTCTCCATGTCTTTTATTGTTAGATCTTTTGCTGAGTCTAATAAAGTATGGATTCTTCTATTCCTGTAATACTCATAATATTGGCCATAAGTATAATAAGGATAATTAGGATTTACAGGATGTTCATTTGCTGAGCTTACATAACCTCTTTTTGGGTTGACAATTCTGATGTTATGTTCCTGTGGGATATATCCCGTCCATCTTGTGTCAGATCTTGTTCCGTCCATCACAAATTTTCCTTGTTCCTCCCAACGTTTTGGAAATTTACCTTGAATATTCATAGCAATGTCATCATCTTTTGAGATGAAGGCAAAATTCAATGCTGGCCCATCGAAGTATTTTAAAGCATCTTTAAATTCAGTGTAATTGGAAGCTTTATTGATTTGATATAAAGTCTTTAGTTCTTTTGAAGGGTCATGAGCAGTCCATCTTAATGCATAACCAGCTTTTTCAGAGGATTTTCCAAAGGTCTTATCATAAACTACAGGTCCCCAGATTGTATATCGAACAGTATCGATAATTGTTTCTTTATCTCTTACCTTGATTTCCTCAATTCTTAAATCGGCTTTATCCCAATAGTTATCTATTAGATAATGCGTTTGAGATTTATCTTGAAATAAAATCTTATACCAATCTCGGTCATCTCTTCTAGCACTAGTTACACCCCAAGCAATATTTTCATTGAAACCTGAAACAATTGTTGGAATACCTGGGATAGACATACCCATAACATTCATCTGAGGGGTTGTAAGCTGACAAGAGAACCAAATAGACGGAAGAGTAAGGTTTAAGTGTGGATCATTACATAAAATAGGATTACCACTTTTTGTCATTTTACCAGAGACAGCCCAGTTATTACTTCCATTATCTGGGTCTTCTTTTTCAACTGCATGCTTTCTTAAACCAGAAAGTGCATGGTAATTTTTTGGTCTTTTGGGTAGTGTGTAATCAAAGTCTTTCCAAATACTATCATGATCTGCAATAGGTTTTTGTATATCAAGATAATCAGGGAAGAGTAAATCAAAATTCTTTTTTCCTAACAGTTGAAGTGCATTAGAGTTTTCAAAATCATAATCAGGGCCACTTAACGAGTATTGGATAAATTTAAACAACAGTGCGGTTTTAAGTGGAGTCCAATTTTCAGGTTTATAATTGAAGAACTTATATTCTACGGGTAATTCTTTAAATTCTAGTTGTTGAATATATGCATTGACACCTTCAGTATAGGCTTCGATTAACCCAAAGACTTTTTTATCATGCTTAAGTTCTTTGACAAACTTTTCGGCACCAAATTGTAAACCCTGTCGTCTCATGTTTTTATCATATTTGACAGTGATTTCTCCAAATATTTCAGATAATCGACCTGAAGCAGCTAAAGACTGAAAGTCCATTTGCCACAAGCGATGTCTTGCAGTAATATATCCTTGAAGTAAGTATAAGTCATGTTCATTAGTGGCATAAATATGAGGAATCAGCATAGAATCATAATATATTTTCCCTTCAGCAGTCATTCCTGTTAGCTGGATAACTTCGGGTATATTAGTATTCTTTACCTCATTTTGCCAAAAACCTTGAAATGGATCAAGAAATCGTCCTAAAGGGGGAAAGTTATTTATGTTGGAATCTAAAGCTACAATACAAAAGAAAGTAAAAGCACAGATTATTCCAGCAATTGATGACCTCATATATTTATATTGAATATTAAAAAGTACTGCAAATTAGTTAACCTTAGGGTCGTAATCAATATGATTCTTGACAATGTCTATTATTTCAGAAGGTTTTTTTACTAAATAATTAGGAGTTGATTTCTTTAAGGCTTGATATGAATTATATCCCCAGCTAACTGCTATGATTGGAATGTTTATTTTTTGACAAGCTTCTATGTCTCTGATCTCATCACCCACATATATAAGTGTACTGTTAGGGTACGCATTTTTTATTTTTAAGATTGATTTATCTTTTTTGAATAGCTTAGAAGAAGTATAAATCTTTGAAAAGTAATGAGAGAGGTTTTTCTGTTTAAGAAAAGAATTAATATTTTTCTTAGAGTTTGAACTCATAATATTTAATTCTACATCAATATTGTTTAGAGTTTGTATAGTTTCTTCTATTTGATCAAATAGTTTTACTTCATTTAAATCTTTATTCATTTTTTGTTTTACCTCAAAAATAAATAAGGGAAGGTTCCACCATTTTAATCCAAGTAGTTTGATGATTTCTTTAGCAGGTAGGTTTTGAAAATCACTAAGTTCTAAATGATCATTTTTTAGTCGATATTTTGATGATAATTGAGTGACAATTTTAGTAACTAAAGTCAACGAATCTGCGATTGTTCCATCAAAATCAAAAACTATTGTAATTTTATTCCTCATGTTGATAAAATAATTTAAGTTCGCAATATGATCAAAATAAATTTGCCAATTCATATTAAGATTGGGTTGCTTGGGGCGTTTTTGATTCCTCTTTTTTTTATCAATATAAGTGTAGGTTCATCCGATATTTCATTACATCATATCATTAATTATTTAATAGGAAATGAAACATCTAAGGGTATAGAGAACATACTTTCTTTAATTAGAATTCCGAAGGCAATTGTAGCAATTTTATCAGGAGTTGCTTTAAGCATTGCTGGATTATTGATGCAAGCTTTGTTTAGAAACCCAATGGCAGGACCTTCTGTATTAGGAATTAATTCTGGTGCATCTTTGGGTGTTGCATTTATTTCTTTAGCATCTGGAATGGGTGTCGGTATCGATACTGTAAAATATATGAGTGGGTTTGGTGCTTGGATGACAATTTTTGCTTCATCATTAGGAGCGTCATTTGTAATGTTGGTTATATTAGTTATTGCTCATAAAGTGAAAGATAATGTAGCCCTTTTGATTGTTGGAATTATGGTTGGAGCATTAGCCTCCGCCTTAGTTGGAGTGGCTCAGTATTTTAGTCATCCGGATCAATTGCAAGAGTACTTACTTTGGACTTTTGGAAGTTTAGGGGGGATTGTTTATGAACAAATTTTTGTTCTTTCGATTATAGTGTTGTTGGGTGTTTTGGTTAGTTTATACCTTTGTAAATCAATGAATTTGATGTTGTTGGGGGAGACCTATGCAGTAAGTATGGGGTTGTCTATTCAGAAATATAGAATTCTAAGTATAGTAGCAGCAAGCCTTTTAGCAGGAAGTGTTACAGGTTTTTGCGGGCCCATAGGTTTTATTGGTATAGCTGCACCACACCTTGCCCGAGTTTTTATCAAATCTTCTGATCATTTTAAACTCTTACCCATAAGTGCTTTTATTGGAGCAGGAGGAATGTTGATCTGTGATGTTTTCTCTCACATTAGTCAATCTGGAGTAGTACTACCTATTAATTCAATCACATCATTGATTGGAGCTCCTATTGTAATAATTGCCATGATTAAAGGACGTAAATAATGAATATCGTAGAGGTTCAAGATTTAACTACTGGTTATTCTTCTAAAAATGGAGATAAAGTTATTGGACAATATCCTTCATTACAGTTAGAGAAAGGAGATTTTGTAGCGTTAATTGGAAAAAACGGGGTAGGTAAATCAACATTACTAAAAACGCTATCAGGTGATATATCACCATTAGAAGGTGAAGTGAAGATTTTGAATAAAAAGGTAGATGAATTATCCTCTTTAGATAAGTCCAAGCAAATTAGTTTTGTTTTATCTCAGGTAAATTTTACTGGAAAGTTGTCCGTTAAAGATGTGGTGACTCTAGGAAGGTACCCTTATGTGAATTGGTGGGGGAAGCTCTCTAAATCTGATAATGATTTTGTTTTACAAGCGTTGGAAGATGTAGGAGCGATAGATTTTATTGATAGAGATGTAAATACTTTATCAGATGGAGAACGACAAAAAGTGATGATTGCTAGAGCAATAGCTCAAGATACATCATTAATTCTTTTAGATGAATCAACGGCACATCTTGACTTAATCAACAGAATAGAAATATTCCAATTATTGAAAAAGATTGCTAGAACTAGAAATAAAGCAATATTACTATCTACGCATGAAGTTGAAATGTCGCTTCAAGTCGCTGATAAATTATGGATTTTGTCAGAAAATAAATGCATAGTGGGGACGCCAGATATGATCATTTCCAAAAATGATATTGGGAATGTTTTCAATACAGAGACCGTTGGATTTGATACTCAAAATGGAGTTTTTAATTTTTGTGCTACTCACAAAAGTTTCTCTTTTGGCATAGAATTAGAGCCAAGTATTAATGATTACAACGGTGATCTTCATATAGAAAATAGAGTTTTATGGTTAAAAAGAAAGTTCCAATCAGAAGGTTGTTTTCTAACCAATGAAACTCCAGAGATAAAGATATCACTCAGTTATAAAAACGACATATTAGAGTGGGAAATTGAAGGGTTTGGTAAAGTAATAAAGATTCACGACCATAATAAAACAGACCTTTACAAAGAAGTAGTTTCCAATTTTATAATTTAACTAAGGATATTTTGAATTTTTTTTAATATTTCTCTTCTATATACTTATATTTGCTTAACTACTTGGGTTAAACATCAATTTTTTTAATTATAACCAAGATCTCATAATGGGGATTCTAAAAAGACTTCAACAGATTTCATTGATTTGTGTACTACTACTTTTAATAGTACAACCTTTAATATTTGCACAGAATGTAGAAATTCAAGGGGTTGTTCTTAATGAAGAACATACTTTCGTTTCCGCTGCTGTTGTTTATGTTGATGGTGAAAAAGTAGCCACTACAAATGCTAAAGGGCAATTTTCTTTTGCCATAGATAAAAATAAAAAAATCAATACTCTTAATGTGATTAAGAGAGGATACAAGATGCAAACTTGGGCAACAAATGGTCCGGGTAAAATTCAAGTATTACTTTCTAATGCTCCTGTTTTTATTAATGGTACAGTAAAACAAGGTGGCATTCCAGTTGGAGAGAAATTAATTAAGATTGGTGGACAACCATTTCCAGCCGTTAAGACGAACAAAAGTGGTAAGTTCCAACTAAGAGTAAACAAAGACTTTAAGGTGAAAACATCAACAGTATTCTTAGTTGATGGAGATCCTGTAAAGTCAAATCAATACCATTATTCTAAGCAATTAAATATTATAACAATTAATCTTCCTGGTAAGATTAAGGAAAAGCCAGCATTAGCTAAGAATGAAAAGACAAATGTTCAAAAGGAGGAGCCTACTACGGATCCTAATTCTACAGTTGTTGTAGAAGATATAGAGATTTCTCCAATCTTGGTTGTAGTGGTATATGATGAAGATATTTCTCCTGCAGATAGTTTATTGGTCAATATCAATGAACAAGAATTTCTTACAGATCAGAATGGTGAATTTGAAGTCTACGCCGATTCTTTGAATGAGAATAGTTTATTGATTAACGATTATGATATCGTAAAAACAAAATATGATTATGAGGATAATTACATGTTTGTTTATATATCAAGTGATGAAGGTTTAGAAAGCCAAGGAGAAACAAATATTGAATATTCTGAGAACTTTCAAACTGTTTTCAATACGCTTGAAGCAGAGAAACAAATACTTCAAGAAACGGGTGTCTCTTTAAGAAAAGAAATTCAAAAAATTGCTGCAAAATTAGAGAAAGATCATGATGTAAAGAGCCAAAAGGCGTTAGAGTCTTATTTAATGAGACTTCAGAATTCATTAATTGAAAACGAATTGGCCTATGAAGATGCTCAATATAAGACAAATCAAATGATGGAGAGAATGCGTTCTCAGATCAGCCAACAAACTTCTACAATCGAGCAAATCGAAGGAGAGAAGGAAGAGGTGGAAACAGAACGTATGTTATATTTCATCATTGCAGCAATTTCATTAATCTTAATTTTCATTTTCTATAAGAACCTTCAAAAGATGAAGGAGCAAAGAGATGATTTAAAAGAGATTTCAGAGCGTTTAGCAAAAGCTAATGATGAAGTAGTTAAATCTCATGAGGAGATGCTTTCTGTAAAAGATATTGGTCAGAAGTTTACATCTACATTGGATTTTGAAAACCACATGATTGAACTTCAAGAAAGTGTCAATGAACTAGTTCCTGCACCTACCTTTGGTATTGGTGTCTTTAATAAACTTCAAAGAAGATTGGAATTCAGAAATCAAATTTCTGATAATGGTACAGATCCTTATTATACAGAATCAATTGATAATGCATACAGCTTAGCGGCATGGTGTTTTAACAATGAGATCGAGTTGATCATAAACGACTACGATAAAGAAAATACATTATATATTCCTCAAAAGAAGTCGAATGTAGTATCTCCAAATAAATCATTAATCTATATGCCGTTAATGATTGATATGAGTGTTGTTGGTGTTATCACTATTCAAGCTCCAGAGGTAAATCAATATCAAGAATTAAATATTTCGATATTAAAATCATTAGCTTCTTATGCTTCAATTGCGGTTTCAAATTATACTGCATACAAGGAGTTGAAAGAAAAGAATAAGAGTATCACTGATAGTATGCGTTATGCGAAGACTATTCAGAGTGCGATCTTACCATCAAGAAAATTATTATCAGAATCATTTAAAGATTATTTCTTGCTTTATAGATCTAAAGAGATCGTATCAGGTGATTTCTATTGGTATAAAGAAAAAATGATTGACGGTAAATTAAGAAAATATATTGCAGTTGTTGACTGTACTGGTCATGGTGTTCCGGGTGCATTCATGTCAATGATTGGTAGTGCATTGTTAAATGATATTGTATCTACCAAAACCGTTACACAAACTGATGAAATCTTGAACATGCTAAATGAAGGTGTGAAAGAATCATTACGTCAAGAAGAATCATTAAATGATGATGGTATGGATATCGCTTTAATCTGTATCGAATCTGAAACAGGAGATAAAGTAAATATTCAATTTACTGGTGCAAAAAGACCAATTATGATCTTTGATCACCTAGAGAAAAAACTTAATGTAGTTAATGGTGATTCTAAGTCTATAGGTTATTCTACTAGAAAAGAAAAGAACTTCTCTAACCATCAGATTTCATTAAATAAGAATGATATTATTTATCTGACTTCAGATGGTTACGTTGATCAAAATAACTTATCGAGAAGAAAGATTGGTTCAATTAAACTAAAAGAGATTCTAGAGCAAAATGCTACTATGGCAATGACAGAGCAGAAAGAATATCTATTAAACTTCTTGAAAGATCACAGAAAAGGAGGTATTGAACAAAGAGATGATATTACCATAATGGGTATTAAAGTATAAATAAAAAGGCCTTTCCAAATAAATGGAAAGGCCTTTTTTTATATTATATATAGTCTCTTACAGACTTGGTTTAGTATTTAGTAAGAGAAGTTATGCAACATAATTGGCATTACTAGCATCAAAACATCCTCGTTTTCTGGTTGATCTTCTGGAACTATCAGACCTGCCATGCCTGGCTCAGAAAGACGTAAAGTGATTCTGTCTGATGAGATGTTATTTAAGATCTCAATTAGAAACTTAGCATTGAATCCAATCTCTAAATCTTCACCATCATGCTCACAGAATAAACGTTCTTTTGCTTCGTTTGAGAAGTCTAAATCCTCAGCAGAAACAAACAATTCATTGTCTTGAATCTTGAAACGAACTTGGTTAGTTGTTTTGTTAGCATAGATAACGATACGCTTCAAGCAACCTAATAAAGCTTGTCTGTCAAGAGTAACAAGATTAGAGTTGTTTAATGGAATTACGTTCTCATAATCTGGGAAACGTTCATCAATTAAACGAGAGATCAAACGCATAGATTCAAATGTGAATACAGCATATTGGTCGTTAAACTCTAATGACACCGTTTTTTCGTCAGAAGGAAGGATGTTCTTCAACTGAGTAAGTGCTTTCTTACCCATGATGATTGGTTCCATCATACCCTCAACTTGAATATCGTTTCTTCTATAACGTACAAGTCTGTGTGAGTCTGTAGCGACAAAGTCAGAATGGTCTTCAGTAAGGTTGAAGAAAACACCATTCATGTTTGGCTTCATGTCATCATTACTAGTAGCGAATAGAGTATACCCGATTGCATCAACTAGAGCATCACTACTCATTGTTAAGGCATTTGACATATTTAAGTTAGGGTTTGCAGGGTAGTCTTCTGCATTTTCACCCGCTAATTTATATCTACCATTATCTGATGCAATTTCAATTGTATATGTATCAAAATCAATTGAAAAAGTAACAGGTTGTTCTGGTAAGTTTTTAAGCGTATCCGTTAGCATTTTTGCTGGGATTGCTACGTTTCCATCGGAATCAGCTTCAACATTTACTTCAGATATAATGGTTGTATGCATATCTGAAGCTGTGATTCTTAAAAGGCCACCTTGGATTTCAAATAAGAAATTCTCCAAGATTGGCATTGTTGGATTATTTGGAATTACGCCATTTAACATCTGAATCTGTTTCAGAATAGTTGACGTTGATGCAGTGAATTTCATTCTTTTATTTCTTTATTTAGAGAATCCTAATTTTTGTCTAACAATTGCCATTTTTGCTTTGGCCAATTCTTTTACTTTTTCTTCACCTTTTACAAGTTCTTTTTCGATTTCGTCAGTGTTTTCCATGTAGAAATCAAACTTTTCTCTTGCAGTAGCATATTTTTCTAAGATTAAGTTTAATAAGGCAGTTTTTGCATGGCCATAACCATAATTTCCACCTTCATAATTTCCTCTCATCTCAGCAATTTGTTCTTCCGTAGCTAATAGCTTGTAAAGAGCAAATACGTTACAAGTATCAGGGTTTTTAGGCTCTTCAAGTGGAGTAGAGTCTGTCTGAATTCCCATTACTTGTTTCTTTAATTGCTTTTTTGGTAAGAAAATATCGATGACATTACCGTATGACTTACTCATTTTTGATCCGTCTGTACCAGGAATTGTCATCAATTGTTCGTTAATAACAGCTTCAGGCATTACAAATGTATCGCCATATTGTCTGTTAAATGCTGCACAAATATCTCTTGTGATTTCCAAATGCTGTTTTTGGTCTTTTCCTACAGGTACCTTTTCTGCATCATATAAAATGATATCACAGGCCATAAGTACAGGGTAAGTAAATAAACCAGCATTGACATCACTCAATTTGTCTGCTTTGTCCTTAAAAGAGTGAGCATTCGCCAACATTGGATATGGAGTTAAACAGCTTAAGTACCAAGTTAACTCACAAACTTCTGGAATTCTTGACTGTCTGTAGAAGATATTTTTATCTGTGTCTAGACCTAGGGAAAGCCATACAGCAGCAGTAGCATACACATTATTTCTTCTTTCATCTCCATCCTTGATTGTAGTCATTGAATGTAGGTCTGCTATAAATAAGAAAGATTCTTTTTCGTCAGCATTACCCATTTCAATAGCAGGTTGGATTGCACCCAAAACATTTCCTAAATGTTGTCTTCCTGAGCTTTGTACTCCTGTTAAAATTCTTGCCATTCTCTAATATTAGTGACGTATCTTTTAAGATTAATAATCAAGCTTCAAAAATAGTAAAAAATTGTATCTAAAGACACTTATTTGGTGATATTAAAATGCAAGAAATACAAAAAAATGGTGATATTAAGCATTGTTCAACAATGTAGAATTCAGCTAAATTCGGACTAGAAAATAAAGGGGAAATATATCAAAACATAAGACATTAATATTATGGCACTTATAAAACCAGTAAAGGGTGTTTCACCAATAATTGGAGAGAATTGTTTTTTAGCTGATAATGCAACTGTAGTAGGGGACGTAACAATGGGTAAAGATTGTAGCGTTTGGTTTAGTGCGGTTGTCAGAGGTGATGTAAATAAAATTACAATTGGAGATAAATGTAATATTCAAGATGGTGCAGTAATTCATTGTACCTATCAGACCTCTGCCACTGTTTTAGGTAATAATGTTTCTATTGGACATAATGCCTTGGTACATGGTTGTACAATACATGACAATGTATTAGTTGGAATGGGAGCGATTGTAATGGATGATGCTGTTGTTGAAGAAAATGTGTTAATAGCAGCAGGAGCAGTTGTTTTACAAAACGCTAGGTTAGAATCTGGTTATTTATATGCAGGTATTCCAGCAAAAAAAATTAAACCACTAGATGATAAATTGAAAGCTGTATTTGAAAGAACTGCCAACAATTATGTGATGTATAGTAGCTGGTTTGATGAAGAAGAAGCTAAATAATATAAAAAAACGGTAAGTAGGGGAAACTACTTACCGTTTTAATATATCTGAGAATAATTTCTTATTCGTCATGTAGCCATTCTTTCTTGGCAGTAAGTTCTTCTTCAGTTTCTCTGTAATCCGGATCGTCTACACAACAATCAACTGGGCATACAGCTGCACATTGTGGCTCTTCATGGAAACCAATACATTCTGTACATTTATCAGGGACGATATAGTAGAACTCATCAGAAACAGGTTCTTGCTCTTCATCGCCTGGAATAGAAGATCCATCCTCTAATTCAACTGATTGTAATTCAGTTCCTCCACCCCAAGTCCATTCAACACCGCCTTCATAGATTGCAGTGTTTGGGCATTCTGGTTCACATGCCCCACAGTTGATACATTCGTCGGTGATAATAATCGCCATATCCTATATTCTATGTTTAAAAAGCGTCAGTTCGGTTAGTGGTTCGCTAACATTTCTTGTTGACGTCTTGTTTGATACACAACTTAAAAATAAGCCAATTGTTTAGCTTACTGTAACACAAAGTTGCTAACTCAAATTTTCAAATGCAATAGTCTACTAAATTTAAGGGGTAAAAAAGTGCAGTTTAGAACCATTATATTATCATTTATTATAGATTCATAACTTTTAGTTATAACTGTTCATCTTGGCGAAATACAATTTGCGTTAGTACTTTTTAGGGATCAATTTGTGAAATATGCTCATTTGGGAACTTTTTATTAAAACTTATTTATGAAAAGTTAAAATTATTAACTAATATTAATTAGTTGAACTATTCAAAAAACCTATTCAAACCTTTGTTGTATGCTTAAACTGAAAAACACCTTATTTATTCTATTCATCGCAGTATTTGTGTTCTCTTGTTCTGACGATGAAGATTCGGGACCAAATTACAACACTTCGCCAGTAGCTGCAGATTGTAAACTTTCATCTTATGTTTATTCGGCTTCTGTAGATAGTTCTGATGTAAACTTTCAGGATTTTGTAAATCGTAAAACTTATACTTACCAAGAAGAGCAACTTGTCTCTTACTCTGACCAAATTAACTACAGTTTCCTTGATACAACAGGTAACACACAAAGTATTGAGCAAGAAGTTGAGTATTCGTTTGAGTATTCTGGTAATGAATTAACTAGAGTACTTATTGGTAGTGACGAAATTTTGTCTGTTACTTATCTTGATGGTAAGCCTCATATGCTTTCAGCTGAAGCAGTTGATGGTAGTGTTCTTGAATTTGTATTTGGTTATGATGAACAAAATAGAATCAAATACATCTATAACAGAGAAGACGAAAATTCTGACATTGAAGAAGTAGATCACTATGAATTCTCTTACAATGGTGATAGTGATGTATTAGAATTTAGCTATATCGAAGATGGATTAGCCGTTTTAATTAACGACTACCAATATGAAAATACAATGAGAAACCCAATGCAAGGCCTGGTTTTTTATATTATTTCTATTTTCGAAACTTCTTTCCAAAATGATGGATTTTTCTTTGGTGATGCATCAAGATTTAGCTCAAGTATTACTAAATTCTATAGAGTAAGTATCTATAATATCAACTCTGAAGCTTACGAAAGATCATCTTACATTGAAGGTGATTATAGCGAAGACATGGATTATGATAAAAATGAAAATAATTACCCAACAAGTGGTGTTTATAATTACAATATCAGTGAAGGTACTTCAGTAGCGATCAGTGAGACGTTCGGATACACGAATTGTCAGTAGTTATAGTTAATGCTTGTAAACGTATAGTTTAAGTGTTATATTTACAAATACACTTAAACTATACGCTTTTATGGAATTACTCATCGGTATTGTGTTAATAACAATGCCAATTTTATTTGCTATGGGATTGTTAGCATTTATGATGTCTGGTCCAAAGCCTCAAAAAGAAGTGCTTAAAGTGGAGAAAAAAGACGTTGATAAAGAGCAACAATTTGAAATAAAAAAAACGATTGCAGGATAATTGCAATCGTTTTTTTATGCTTTAGAAGTTCGTCTTTTTATTCGCTTTTATCTTTCTTTTGATGAAGGCGATAGACAATACCTATATTTAATGCGTGTTTAAACTGAATAGCTTGACCAACTGTTCCATCTGATTTTTCTACAGCTACATCAGGATCATAAATTAATTGTGTAGCAAAGTTACAGCTTAACCATTCGTTTACTTTCATATCTAATAAAAAGTCCCAGTTTACAACCCATTCGCCAAGTCTTGAGTATTCAGCAAACATATTGTAAGTACTTTGTAAAGTGACATTTTTTACGATTTCTTTTTTGATTCCCAATTTGAAATTAACACCATTTTGATTTCTAAAAGTTTCACCAGGTTCAAGACCATATTTTTCAGAAAAAACTGTGTCAGTTACGAAAGTCATACGATTACCTACAGGAGATAATGTTCCATACATCCAATCAAAAGGAGTGTAAGTAAGACCGGCATTTACATTTAAGTAGGCTGGAGCAAAGAAAGCAGAGATTTGATTTTTTGTCTCAATTTTCGTTGCATCATCTACAGTGTATTCATAACCGTCATCAAATTGTGACCTGAAGTCTCCTGATATTGTTGCTAAAAATTTAGGACTAATTTTATAACTATAATCACCTCCAATTACTAATTGGTCATCTGTTTTCTTTAAAGGGAAAGCAGTGCCATCTTGGTAGATCATCCCGTAAGCCATCTCAGTGTATAACCTTGTGATTGCTTTTTCAGTTTCTCTTTTGGCTTTATAATTTAATACTGCACCAAAAGAATATGAACTGGTACCACCACCTGACCAATTGACAAGACCAACGTTTGAAAAATTAAGACCAACTTGACCTTCAGAACTCCAATTTTTTGTAGAGTCGGCGGTCGTTGTTTGAGCATTAGCTGTAAATAGAGGAGTGAAAACAGCAAACAGCAGACAGAAGGTTAAATTCTTATAGAATTTCATTTTAGCTTAGGATTAAAAAAATTAAAAATTGTAGCTACAAAAATGTAAAATTAGTTTCAAATATTAAATTTTGTTTAAACTTAATTTTACTATTATTTCGAAGTGAATCGGAATAAGATGAATAAAAAACAGTGCATTGTTAGTATTTATATAAAAGTCATGTCTATAATCTGAGATTTTTATAAAAAAGATGCTAAAAACTATAAGAATTAGAGTTTTCTAATGTAAACTGTATGGTTATTTTACTATTTTTGATAACACGTTAAAGTTTATCACTCAGAACTTTTAATCATTTTATATAGTCCATTTTGTAAATAGATAGATCAGATTTCTACTGTTTGTAAAGAAAAAATTATCTACCTAATATATCAATAAGCCTGTATGTTGTTTATGTGTGATATGCATTCACCTTTTTCTGAAATACAATGAAAAGCATTCTCTTACTTTTACTATTATTATCTACTTCATATAACTTTTCTGGTAAAGGAGAAATAGAATGGAAGTCTATGGAAAGTGCCATCGAAGCTTCTACATCAGATGATAAACCAATTTTTGTAGATGTTTATACCGATTGGTGTGGATGGTGTAAAATATTAGATAAGAAAACATTCCAAGATGATGAAGTTGTTCAATATGTAAAAGAGAATTATCATGCAGTGAAATTGAACCCAGAGAAAGATGGAAGTTTTACTTTTAAAGGAAAGACATTTACGAATGAATCGTATACGGATCAACATGAAATAAACAGTTATCCCGCAATTATCGTATTACATCCTAATGGGAAAGAGAAAGTTTTTATGGGGTATAAAGACACTAAAAGTTTCCTTGAAATTTTAAAAAAATACAAGCGTCAAGTTAATTAATTTGTATTTTAGAAAGATCAAATAAGTACAAAAATAGTATTAAGCTCAAAATCACAATATTAGAATATGTCTAAAAGAAAAAAAGCACTTTTTTTACCGGTGTTGTTAGTGGGGTTAGGGTTATTCGGATTTTCAATTTTAGCAAAAATTGAGGCCCCAGAGAATAGCAATAAAAATATTATCAAGAGAAGTTTAATCTTTACTGCTCTAAAACAAATACATTATAATACAGTAGAAATTGATGATGAATTTAGTGAAAATGCATATCATCAATACCTTAAAAATTTAGACCCAAATAAAAGATATTTTTTAAAATCAGATATCAGTAAATTCAATAAGTCTGAAGATAAATTAGATGATGAAGTAAAGAATACTGTAAGTACTGATTTGTATGAATTGTCTGTGAAGATTTTTGAGCAAAGAAGAGGTGAAGTAGAAGCAATTACTGAGGAAATTCTTTCTAAACCTTTTGACTTTACTAAGAAAGAGACAATTCTATTCGATCGTGATGAAATGAAATTTCCTAAAAATGAGAAAGATCGTTACGACCGTTGGAGAAAGACACTTAAATATGCGGCATTGCTTAGAATGAACACTAAGCTAAAAGACCAAGAAAATAAGAAGAAAGCAGCTGAAGAAAAGGGAGAGCCTTTCGAACCCACTTCGTACGAAGAGATGGAGGCAGATGTTAGAGAAAAAGTTCAAACTAACTACAAAGACGTTTTTGATTTCATCAAGAAGCAAGATGAAGAAGATCACTATGCTTTGTACTTAAATTCATTGATCTCAATTTATGGTCCGCATACTGAGTATTTCCCACCAGAGAAAAAAGAACAATTTGATACAGAAATTTCAGGTCATTTTGAAGGTATCGGTGCTCGTCTACAACAAACAGGTGGAGAAGTAAAAGTAGTAAGCATTATTACAGGTTCTGCTTCATGGAAGCAAGGTGACTTAGAAGCAAATGATATTATTTTAAAAGTAGCTCAAGCTGAAGAAGATCCAGTTGATATTGGTGGTATGTCATTAAAAAATGCTATCAAATTGATCAAAGGGCCAAAAGGTACTGAAGTTCGATTAACAGTAAGAAAGCCTGATGGTAGAATCGTTGTTATTCCTATTATCAGAGATGTTGTAGTGATTGAAGAATCATATGCAAAATCAGCTGTTATTGAAGATAAAAATTCTGGAAAGAAGATTGGTTTGATTGATTTGCCAAGTTTCTACGTAGATTTCCAAGACAGAAATGGTAGAAGTTGTGGTGATGACATTAAGCAAGAAATCATTAAACTTAAAGGTCAAGGGGTAGACGGTATTGTTCTTGACTTAAGAAACAATGGCGGTGGATCACTTGGGGATGCTGTAGAAATCGTGGGTCATTTTGTTGGTAGAAGCCCAGTAGTTCAGGTGAAAAGTAAAGGTGCTGGTTCTAAGACTTTAAAACCAGAAACCAACAATAGACAATATGATGGTCCTTTAGTAGTAATGATCAACAGAATGAGTGCATCAGCATCAGAGATTGTATCGGCAGCATTACAAGATCATGGTCGTGCTATTATCTTGGGTTCTAAGTCATTTGGTAAAGGTACAGTTCAAAGATTTATTGATCTTGATAGAATGTCTAGAAGTAATGAGTTTAAGCCATTAGGTTCATTGAAGTTGACTATTCAGAAATTCTACAGAATTAATGGTGGAGCTACACAAGTTGAGGGTGTTACACCAGATATTAAACTTCCTGATACTTATGCTTACTTAGAAGTAGGTGAAGAAGATCTTCCTTTCGTATTGCCTTATGATAAGATCCAACCTGCAAAATATGCTATGTGGCATGAGCAATTGCCAATCGCAGACTTAAAAGCAAAATCTGAAAATAGAGTTGCAACAAACCAAGTCTTCAATATCGTAGAGGATAATGCTTTACGTTTGAAAAAACAGGAGGATAAGAAGTATTATACTTTAAACTTAGATGAATTTAGAGCAGAGCAGAAAAAATTAGATGAAGAGTCTAAGAAATTACGCGAAGCTGAAAAAACTCATGACGAATTCGATATTACAGTAATGAAAGATCACTATCCTACTTCGAAACCTGATTCAGTAATAGAGAAATCAGCTGAGAAGTGGTCAGAAGCGATCAAGAAAGACGAATATATTAAGGAGGCGACTATGATTATCTCAGATATGATGGTTCAATAATTAGCTTTCCTTCATCATAAAAAAGCACTACAAATTTAGTTTTGTAGTGCTTTTTTTGAATTATTTTTTCAATATAAATAAAAAGACCATTACCCAATAGAGTAATGGTCTTGTTTGTAGCGAGAACGAGAGTTGAACTCGTGACCTCCGGGTTATGAATCCGACGCTCTAACCAACTGAGCTACCTCGCCATGTGTGCGGACAAATGCACTGATAAGTCGTTGTAGCGAGAACGAGAGTTGAACTCGTGACCTCCGGGTTATGAATCCGACGCTCTAACCAACTGAGCTACCTCGCCATGTGTGCGGACAAATGCACTGATAAGTCATTGTAGCGAGAACGAGAGTTGAACTCGTGACCTCCGGGTTATGAATCCGACGCTCTAACCAACTGAGCTACCTCGCCATGTGTGCGGACAAATGCACTGATAAGTCATTGTAGCGAGAACGAGAGTTGAACTCGTGACCTCCGGGTTATGAATCCGACGCTCTAACCAACTGAGCTACCTCGCCATGTGTGCGGACAAATGCACTGAATAAGTCATTGTAGCGAGAACGAGAGTTGAACTCGTGACCTCCGGGTTATGAATCCGACGCTCTAACCAACTGAGCTACCTCGCCATGTGTGCGGACAAATGCACTGATAAGTCTTTGTAGCGAGAACGAGAGTTGAACTCGTGACCTCCGGGTTATGAATCCGACGCTCTAACCAACTGAGCTACCTCGCCATTTCGGTGTGCAAATATGGGGGGTAATATCTAAAAATCCAATATTTTAAACTTATATATTTTTAAATTAATGTGAAGCCAATTATAAGTCATTTAAATTGAATGAAATAAAATTACTCATGCATTACAAAATTTCTTACAGATACCAGTAGATGACTTTGTGGGTTGTTTTTTAGATCATCTTACACAATTTATTTTTTTGTTAAAAGTTATGATTAGGGTACTTAAACATAGGTTTTTATGGGTGTATAAGCAGATCAAACAAAAAAAATAATGATTATTTAAATTTATTTTATTGTCACTTATGGAGTAATTTCGGATTATTGTGTACCACAGAATATGAAAATATATAAGCACTAATAATACAAATGTCATGAGTAGATTTAAATTTGAAGCAGAATACGAGTTTAGGGTACCATTACAAAAGCTATATCCTTATTTTATCATGCCCAATTTATTAAAAGATTGGTTTGCTGATACAGTAAAAGAGGATGTTGAACATAAAAAAATTACATTTGCATGGGGCAATGATGTGAAAACAGGAAATGTTTCTGTAAAACGTCAGAACCAACATGTGAAATATGTTTTTGATAAGGAATTAAATGAAGAGAAGTCTGCTTATTTAGACTTCAGATTTGATTTCAGTGAATTAGCTCAATCTTCTTTCGTAACCGTTACTGACTATTCAGATATGGACGATATCGATGAGTTAAAGGAATTGTGGGACGAATTTTTTAGCCGTTTACATGAAATAATTGGCGGCTAGTATAAAATAAAAAGTATGTCATTCGAATATTCAGCAAAATATATAAAACAACTATCTCGCGCTGTCGAACAGCAAGAGGATACATACTTAATCAACGAATTTGATGGTATGCACTCGGCGGATATCTCATCTGTAATGGAAGGGTTAAATGCTGAAGAATGTAAATACATACTGGAACTGTTAAACCCTGAGGTGGGAGCCAATGTAATCAGTGAGATTGATGAAGATACTCGAAAGAATTTTCTAGAGTTATTCACTCCTCAAGAGTTGGCTAAATATATGGACCAGACTGATTCTGATGATGCAGCAGATATTCTAAATGAATTCCCTGTGAAAAGCAAAGAGGAAGTCCTGGCGAGTATGAACAATCATGAGAAGGTTCAATACATCATTGATCTTCTTCATTATGAAGAGGACTGTGCAGGTGGTTTAATGGCCAAAGAATTGGTGAAGGCCAATATCAATTGGAATGTTAAACAATGTATAGACGAGGTAAGAAGACAAGGGAGAGATGTCGATAAATTGTATACTGTTTATGTAGTAGATGATTACGATGTTTTGTTGGGTAGAATATCCATGAAGAAGCTTCTTATGGCTACTGATGATATAAAAGTATCAGACTTATACGAACCTCAGATTGCAAAAGTATACTCTTATCAAGATGAAGAGGAAGTTGCAGATATTATGCAACACTATGATTTAGAAGTAATACCTGTTATTAATGTACAAGGTCGATTAATTGGTAGGATTACCATTGATGATGTTGTTGATGTTATCACCGAACAAGCTGAAAAAGATCAACAAGCTATGTCGGGTCTATCAGAAGATGTAGAAGAAACAGATAGTTTTTGGCAAATGGCAAAAGCCCGTCTACCTTGGCTTATAGTAGGAATGTCCGGTGGATTATTGGGAGCTAACTTCTTAGGAGGTTTTGAAGCAGAATTAAGTCGTATCCCTGCTATGGCATTCTTTATACCATTAATCACTGCTACAGGAGGAAATGTAGGTATTCAGTCTTCAACAATTGTAGTACAAACATTGGCAAGTGGAGGATTTCAAGGCTCTGTATGGAACCGTTATTTAAGGGTATTTATTGTTGCAATATTGAATGGTTTAACATTAGCTTCCTTAGTGTACGGTTTTAATATGGTATTCTCCGATAACCATGAATTAGCAATAGTTGTGTCTGTTGCTTTATTTAGTGTTATCATGATTGCCTCCTTTATGGGTACAATTACCCCAATCATTTTAAATAAGTTTGGCATTAATCCCGCTTTAGCTTCAGGCCCCTTCATTACCACTTGTAATGATTTGATTGGGCTTGGAGTGTACTTTATGGTAGCAAAATTGATGCTTCATTAATACCTTTGTAAAATGTCAGATAAAAATAGAACAGAGATTGATCAAATGGGTGAATTTGGCCTTATTGATCATATTACTAGAGATGTAAAAATTCATCACTCAAATACTGTAAAGGGTATTGGAGATGATGCAGCAGTTATAGATTGTGGAGATGATTATATGGTTGTTTCTACTGATATGCTTTTAGAAGGTATTCACTTCGATCTTAGTTTTATGCCTTTGCAGCATTTAGGGTATAAAGCGATCGCAGTAAATGTTTCTGATATAGCAGCAATGAATGCGTTACCAGAGCAAGTAACAGTAAGTATTGCCGTTACTAACCGATTTTCTGTTGAAGCTATTGATATGATTTATCAAGGTATCAACGCAGCTTGTAAAAACTATAATGTTGATCTTGTCGGAGGAGATACTACTTCATCACGATCTGGATTGGTGATTTCTGTTACAGCAACAGGACGCGTAGCAAAAGACAAAATTGCATATAGAAGTGGTGCGAAAAAAGATGATATCATTTGTATGTCAGGAGATGTAGGTGCTGCTTACATGGGGTTACAAGTATTATTAAGAGAAAAGAAAGTATTTGAAGCAGATCCTAATATGCAGCCTAAGTTGGATGACTACGAGTATATCGTAGGAAGACAGCTAAGACCTGAAGCAAGGACTGATTTTATTCATGATTTTAGAGAATTAGGAATTGTACCTACTTCTATGATCGATGTCTCAGATGGTGTTGCTTCAGAGATTCTTCATTTATGTAAAGCATCAAATGTTGGAGCAGTTATTTATGAACAGAAAATTCCTGTTGATCAAAGAACTTTTGATACCGCTCATGAATTTAATATACCTTCAGTAACTCCAGGTTTAAATGGAGGGGAAGATTATGAGCTACTGTTTACCATTTCTCAAGATGACTTTAAGAAAGTAGAGAAGAATCCAAATATCTATTTTATTGGTTATGTAGATGAAGAACCAAATAGTGCAAGAATGGTTACAGTAGGAGAACAAATTGTTCCACTTTCAGCTCAAGGATTCAAACATTTTTAATAATGGCAGGACATAGTAAATGGGCCAATATTAAACATAGAAAAGGCGCCCAAGATGCAAAACGAAATAAACTTTTCACAAAGTTAGGTAGAGAGATTACGGTTGCAGCAAAAGAGGGAGGGCCTGATCCTGAAATGAACCCTAGGTTACGTTTAGCTATTCAAAATGCTAAAGGTTCAAATATGCCTAAGGATACTATAGAAAGAGCGATTAAGAAAACCCAAGGGAGTGATGATATCATTTTCGAGGAGTTAACTTATGAAGGCTACTCGAAAGGAGGGATTGCAATCTATGTTGAATGCAGTACTGATAATACAAGAAGAACCGTTCAAAATGTAAAAAGCTACTTTGCTAAACTTGAAGGCTCATTGGCTAAAAATGGTTCTTTGGAGTTTCTTTTTGATAGGAAAGGAGTTTTCAACTTTGAACTTCCTGAAGGAATGGACGAAGAAGAATTAGAGCTTGAGTTAATTGATGCTGGAGCAGATGATATTGAAGTTCATGAGCAGCATGTTCAAGTAACTTCTGTGATGGAAGACTTTGGAGCAGTAAATAAGAAGTTAGAAGAGTTAAACATAGAAGTAACGAGCGCTAACTTACAACGTATTCCGCATACTACGAAAGAGGTAGATGATGAGGTTTTAGAGGTGGTGATGAAGCTTATAGATCGATTGGAAGATGATGATGATGTTCAACAAGTATTCCATGACCTTGAGTTGACAGATGCCCAAGCCGAGAAAATGTTAGGTTAGAGTTTTAATTCTATAATAAAATAAAAAAGCAGTTGAAATTGATTTCAACTGCTTTTTTATTAACCTATTTCTAATGTTTACTCTTCTTCTTCACTTTCACTCCCTACATTGATTCTGTCGATATCAATTTCTTCATCTTCATCTTCAAAATAGAATGTGTCCATTCCGTCAATGATAGGATGCATTGCTTGTTTGTTTACATCAAAAGTATACAATAAGCATGGTAGTAAAGTAAGGTTTGTAGACATGGCTACGATAAGTGTTACAGAAGTAAGTAAACCTAATGCTTGAGTTGCCCCAAAAGTTGATCCCATAAATATGGCAAATCCACAGAATAGAACAATTGAAGTATAAAGCATACTTGCTCCAGTTTCTCTTAAGGCCATAATTACAGCTTTCTTCATGTTGTAATTATGCAAGACAATCTCTTGTCTATACTTTGCCAAAAAGTGAATCGAGTCATCTACAGAAATACCAAAAGCAATACTGAATACAATCGCTGTACTAGGTTTTAATGGAATTCCTAAAAAGCCCATTAGCCCTAAAGTGAATAGTAGAGGGATAATATTTGGTATCAATGAAATAATGATGATACGAATATTACCGAATAATGTACCCATGATTACTGCAATCAAAAAGAAAGCAATAAGCATACTTTGCTTCAAGTTCTTAATAAGGAAATCATTTCCTTTTATGAATATTAGCGTAGAACCTGTTACGACAGCTTCAAGACCAGTTCCTTGCGTGATTTCAGCTAACTTAGGTCGGATAACATCGTCTACTAAGTTTTCCATTTTAATGGAACCGATGTCAGCCATAGAAGTTGTGATTCGAATAAATCTACCTGTGGAATCAATCATTGCGTCACTTAAAGATGATGTTTGATCGTCCGCACTATTACGAGCATATTTCATAATGTACGACATCTCACTTCTAGAAGGAAGTTTGTAGAAAGATGAATCACCACCATGGAATGATTGGTTCGCAGCTTTTAAGAATGTATTAATTGAAATAGGAGGAGATACTTCATGTAAAGAACCGATAAAGTCTTCAATTTCTTCAACTTTACCTAAGTATCCTTTTTTCATATATCCTCTTTTCTTTTTTGTATCGATTTCAATTTCTAATGGCATTACACCACTGAATTCATTTTCAAAAAAGCGTAAGTCTTGTTTTACATGGTAATCTTCTGGAAGGTCGTCTACCATATAAGATTCAGCTGTTACTTGGTAAGATCCATAAATAGAAACAGCTACCATTAAACTGGTAAATACATATACACCAGATCTGTAATGTGTAACTAAAACTTCTAATTGGTGGATTAACCAATTTGTAGGCTTGAATTCTAAGTGTTTTAAATGTCTTACTTGTGGTGCTGGAAGGTAAGAGAACACAATTGGAATAAAAGTGATACTTAGTATAAAAGTAATGGCAATGTTGATACCTGCAACGATACCAAACTCTTGCATTGCTTTAATTCCCGTTGTAATCAATACCATGAAACCAATAGCTGTTGTAGTATTTGTGATAAGTGTTACTACACCAATCTTTTTTATAATTACAGCTAAGGCATCTCTTTTGTCTAGACCATTGGCGATTTCCTGATGGTATTTGTTAAGTAAGTAAATACAGTTTGGAATACCAATAACGACAAGTACAGGAGGTAAAAGTCCTGTCAAGATAGTGATCTCATAATTGAAGAGGGCTAGTGTACCCATAATCCAAACAATCACTACCCCAATGACTACTAATGGATAAAATACTGGAGAGAATGATCTAAAGAATAAGAATAGAACTAATGCTACTACACCAATAGAAATACCTAGGAAAACCATTGTTTCCTTTTTTACATTGTTAGCCATGATAGACCTAACATAAGGCATTCCTGCGTAATATAGTTTTATGCCTGTTTCATCAGAAAACTCTTGTGCTCTTGCTTCTAGTTTAAGCATTACAGCAGTTCTGTTTTTTGAATTCAAAATAACAGGATCCATATTGATGACCATTGCTGTAGCACCTTCTTTACTAATAAGGCGGTGTTCGAAAGCTTTTACTTCTTTCTCTTTTCCTATGATACTGTCTAGTTCTGCTTGAGTTGATGGAGGGTGACTAAAGAACGGATGAATCTCAAATTTTTGTTCTTTTCTATTGGCAATTAAATTAGGGACATTGGCCATAGAAAGAACATTAGTGATTCCATGTAAATCTTTAATGTCTTTACCCAATTGCATGAACTTATTAAAGTTTTCCAACTGATAAAGCTTTGGATCTTTGATACCTAGTACAAAAGAAGAGGCATCTTCACCAAAACGCGATTGGAATTCATTAAAAGCAATCATGTCCGGATCATCATCCGGGATAATTCTAATGTATTGATAAGACCACTTAACATCTTTGGCTTGATAGCCCATAAAAACAGTAGTGATCCCAATAAAAATGAGAATAGGTATTCTATTCCCAAGGATAAAATCAGCAATCTTTTTCCACATACTCTTAAAGCATAAAAGTGAGATAATACTATCTCACTTTTGATATTTATTTCTTATTGATTAAAACCAAGCATTTTAATAGCAGCAACAGCAGCTTCTACACCTTTGTTACCATGTTTTCCTCCAGCTCTATCGTAAGCTTGTTGTTCAGTATTTGGTGTTAATAAACCAAATACGACAGGCTTATTATACTTAAGAGAAACATTCGTCACACCATGTGCTACAGCATCACAGATAAAATCAAAGTGCTTTGTTTCTCCCTGAATTACACAACCTAGGCAAATAACTGCATCTACTTCATCAATTTGTGCCATTAACTGAGCTCCAAAAGTTAATTCGAAAGCACCTGGTACATCTTCTCTGTAGATATTTTCTTCTTTTGCCCCTTCTTTTAATAGTGTTTCCACTACGGCGCCATGTAATGACTCAGTGATTTTAGGATTGTACTCAGAAACAACTATTGCAAATTTCTTCTCTGAGATGTCAATATTTTTCTTCTTAGTGTATTCACTTAAACTTTTTAACGCCGTTGCCATTTGTAATATGAATTATAATTTTTTGTTTACAAGCTTACAAAGTTATTAATTTTTCGGGCTTAAAATAACGAAAAATGATCTTTTATATTCTGAATAACTATTAATGTATAGTTTTAATTAAGTTACGTATTTAATCTGTTTTTACAACACTATTATTTTTCAAAAACGTATTAAATAATAACCCAAAGGAAATAACAGATAGACAGCCAATTACATTATACCAAAGGAAAGGTACTTCTGTAAAAAAGAATAAATAGATGATAATTCCCTCCGAAATTACTGCTGCTATAAATGTTGGTCTAGCAGTAATTTTCTTGAAAAAGAATGCGATCATAAATACTCCCAAAATAACTCCATATACTAACGAGCCTAATATATTTACGGCTTCTATAAGAGACCCTAATTTATTAGCAAAAGTGGCAAACAATATGGCATAAAGTCCCCAACCTATACTAATTAACTTTGAAACGGTTAAGTAATGTTGATCACTAGCATCCGGCTTCAAGATTCTTTTATAAATATCAATAATGGAAGTCGATGCCAATGCATTGATTTCTGATGATGTTGAAGACATACTTGCAGATAAGATCACTGCGATAAGTAGACCAATCAATCCGGTAGGGAGATAGTTTATCACAAAACCTAAAAAGATATAGTTGGTGTCATTTGTATCAATATTTGGAGCTTCAGCCTCTATTTGTTTAATGATTTGCTCTTTGTTACTTTCAAGGTTATCATTGGCTGAAATTAAAGCTGATTTTGCAGTTTCTATATTTGTGCCATTTCCATTCAAAGCCTGTGCATATTCTATAGCTTTAGCTTGTCTTGTATCAACAGATTGGTTATAGCTGTTCTCAAGATTTTGAAAATTACTCACGTTTGCTTTAGCATCTTCTAAAGCGACTTTATTAAATAGAATAGGAGATGGATTAAAGAAATAGAAGACATATACCATCGCACCAATAAACAGGATTAAGAACTGCATTGGTACTTTAATCATACCATTAAACAGTAACGCAACGCGACTTTGTCCAATTGATGCTCCAGATAAATAACGTTGCACTTGTGACTGGTCAGTTCCAAAGTAAGACATTGCTAAAAAGAACCCACCAATTAAACCAGACCAAACGTTGTATTTACTAGTAGGGTCGAATTGAAAATCAATAGCATTCAATCTACCTGTAGCTCCAGCAATATGTAACGCATTTGAGAAGGATACTTCTTCAGGTAACATTTGCACAACTAAAATACCGGCGATTAACATTCCAACGAATATAACAGCCATTTGTAGCTTTTGTGTCTGATTCACCGCTTTTGTGCCTCCAATTACAGTATAAGCAGTTACTACAATGCCAATTCCAATATTGGTAAGATTAATATCCCAACCCAATAAAGAAGAAAGAATTAATGAGGGGGCAAATATGGTAAAACCAGCAGCTAAACCTCTTTGCGTAAGAAATAATATTGCTGTTAAGGTTCTTGTTTTTAAATCAAAGCGTTTCTCCAAATATTCATAAGCGGTATACACATTCATCTTATGATATATAGGAACTACTGTGATGGATAGAACAACCATTGCTAAGGGTAAGCCAAAATAGAATTGCACAAAGCGCATTCCATCAACAAAGGCCTGACCAGGAGCTGAGAGAAATGTAATAGCCGAAGCTTGAGTAGCCATAATTGATAGGGCCACTGTAAACCATTTGGCTTCTTTGTTACCAAGAAGGTAACTATTCATATCATTTTGTTGACGAGTTTTCCAAATACCGTAGATTACGATAAACGCCAACGTACCTGATAATACGATCCAATCTAAAATACTCACTTAATTTCTAGTTAAAAGCGTTTGAAAACCAATAAAAAAGTAGAATTAACCCTGCCAATTCGCCTAATACAATTGTATATAGCTGTTTCCAGGACTTGCCAATAGGTGGTTTTTTATCAGATTGATCCATAATTATTGTTTATTTTCAGGTTTGTAGTTTAACATGTTTGCAAAAATTCTAAAGGCACCAGAAACACCTGCAGGTAGTTCTCTAAACCAAGAAATACCAGAGTAAATGAATGCTCCTTGCCCGTAATCTGCTACCAAAAGAGCTCCGTCTACTGGATCTTGATTGGGGTCCTTCATTCTTAAAATTGGTGTATATTGTGTGCCCCATTCATTAGGATAATACAAACCTCTTTCTTGTACCCATCCATCAAAGTCCTTTTTAGTTATTTTATTAGGATAGCTCATAATTGGGTTACCCTTTGCAAGGATTTCTACAGGACTTTCTTCTACTGTAATTCGATCTCTCGAAAGTTTAAAACCTTCGTAAGGACCCACTTGATCAACTTTTAGTCTAAATGATGTATTGTATTGTACGATAACATTTCCACCTTGCTGAACATAGTCCATCAATACAGGTTGAATGTATCGCATGTTCTCTAAAACATTATAGGCTCTGATGCCAATTACAATCGCATCAAATTTTTTGATTTCCTCTAATTTTACATTCTCTGGATTAATTATTTCAACAGTGTATCCTGCTGCCTCCAAAGACTGAGGGACAACATCACCAGCCCCCATTAGATAACCCACTACATCTACATCACCTCTTTGAATATCAAGTTTAATTACCTTTGCTTCTGCAGGCTTAAAAATGTATTGTCTGAAAATATGCTCATAATCTATAGTGTTTAAACCTAGATCGTAAGTGTTGTTATCAATATTAGCAATAGCTTTGAAAGTGCCTTCACTATCTTTTTTACTAGGTGTAATAGAAACTAAAACCTCTAACTTGTCTCCTTTATTTTGTAAATTGAAATCACTTGATGCTGGCTGTACATTCCAGCCTTTAGGAGTAGTGAAACTTAATGTTCCTTTTATGTTTTTTGTGTTCGAAGTAATTACAGCATTTACTTTTTTAGATGTATTATCACTGAAAATCATAACACTTTGATCTATTTCGATAGAAACAGGTGGGACAATTGCTAAAGGAATATATACTTCACCTCTTGCTGGGTTAACCTTTTTTTGCCAGATATTAAGTGTCTTCGAAATATTAACACCATTAATGTTTAAGGAAACGATTACAGGTAATGATGGAGAATTTTCTGGAGTTCCTCTTAACTTTTGATCATTGACGATATACATCCCTTTTGTTGGTTTTTCTACTAACCAATAAGGTTGTGAGATCGGAAAATCATTAGGGACCTTAACGGTAAGGGATTGTTTGTTTATTTTGTTAATTTCCAGTTTTGTAGACATTTCCTTTTCAACAAGGTTACCTACTTGGATGTTTGCTAAAGAAATATTTTGTCCAGCTCTGTATATAGAATTCAAAGTGACTTTTAATGAATCACCTTGTGCAATTAAGGCATCATCTGAAAGTACTTCAAGGAAAAGTCCTGAACATCTTAATATTAAATCATCAATAATATTAGATTTTTTGATGACCCAATAATCTTTCTGATTTAGTTTTGATAATTCTTTTTTGATAGCAATTAATTGAGGAATTGCATCTGCAGCTTTCGAAGCATTAAAAGTTGATTGTAGCTTTTTGATTAATTCAGCGACCTTAGAACTATTCTCAACTCTTGCCCATGAAGTGTCAATATCTTCCATTGGGTCTTCAGACATCGAAGTTCCATCTAATAATTCGAAATATTCAAGATTTTCACCTCTTTGAAGTGCAGCACCAAATCCTTGGCATCTATGTTTTGAACGGGCAGCCATAGCTATTTCTCCTACAGACTTTCCAAGAACTGGGATATATGTTCCTGTTTCCAAGCTGACAAATTTTGATGCATCAAATGATTCTCCTTTTCCTCTAAAAAACCATGAATTTGTATTCCACATAATTCTTTTAGGTTGCCAAGGGTCAACATATTTTAATTGTTCTGGATAAACTGTGGAGTCTCCTGCTATTTTAAATGCCTCTGCAGCAATGATAGCTGATGTGGTATGGTGACCATGAGTTCTTCCTCCTCTGTTTGGGGAGAACCTAGTGATGATAATATCTGGTCGGAATTTTCTAATATTCCAAACGGCATCAGCAAGAACTTGGTCTTTGTCCCAAACAGATAAAGTTTCTTCAGGATTTTTAGAATATCCAAAGTCGTTTGCTCTACTGAATAGTTGATTTCCTCCATCTACTTTTCTGGCTTCTATCAATTCTTGTGAACGAAGCATACCTAATTCTTCTCTTATTTCTGTACCAATAAGATTTTGTCCACCATCTCCTCTAGTTAAAGCAGTATACGCTGTTTCATAACCTCTAGATCTTGCAAAGTAAGCAATGACCCTTTGATTCTCATCGTCTGGATGAGCAGCAAAGTACATTACACTACCTAATTGATCTAAATGATTGATGTCTTGTATAATAGATGATACATTTTCTTGATGATCTTTTGGTGTTTGACCCAAGGAGAGTAATTGCAGGAAAATAAAAAAGGATAGGAGAAGGGATTTCATTTATTAAAGTTGTTGAAAGTTCAAGATTTGTGTTCCGAATACGTTAATTAATAGATTACCCTTATATCCAAAAAGTTAGGATATAAGGGTAATAAAAGTTGGTTTTTAGCAATAAAGATTAAATATCCTTGTTTGCTTTTTTCCATTTTTTAGATGCATTTGGTAACCATGCGTCGATATTTTTTTGAATACTTCCTTTGAAGTAGTTGTAAGCTCCATCAGGTTTCGCTTCACCTGCTGCTCTTGCACTGATGATAACAGTTAATGCTTCATCATACTTCTCTTGTTTAGCAAGAAGTTGAGACTTTGTCCAAAGGTTCCAGAAGTAATCTGGACGAACCTTAATCGACTCATCAATTAACTCTAAAGCTTTTTCTGGATTGGAAGAAGCATAGAAGTTTGATGCGTTTTGGTAAGTTCTCCATGCACCTTGTGCTTCCTTCACAGCTTTTTCAATGTTTGCTTCAGATAATGATTGAGTTGGTACTTCAACAGTAAAGCTTACCATTGTTTTGTCCCACCATAAAGTAACTTTACCTTCTGTATCAGTTACAGACTCAATTAAATAAGCTAAACGCTCTTTCATAGGAGCAGCTTGTGGCTTACTTTTAAAAGTTGCTACGTCATCTGCATCAATTGCAGCTTGATCTTGCTTACCATCTTTGTTGTATGCAAAAATGCTTTTCCCTTTACCATTGAAGTGGAAAGTCCATTCTGCATTTTCTTCTAATGTTAAGAAGATGTTGTAAGTTCCTGCTTTAACGTCTTTTCCGTTAACCTTAACGTCAGAGCTGAAAGTAATTGCAGTTGGTCCGTTAGCACCTGCTCTCCAAGTTTTACCAAATGGTTCTAACTCACCAAATACTTTACGGCCTTTAACTGCTGGTGAAGAGTAATCGATTGAAATTTCAGTAACACCTACTGTTTGTTTTACTGAAGCTGCTGGGGAAGGAGCTGGAAGTTGTTGTGCGAATACGCTTTGAACAGCGAAGAATAACACTGTTAAAATGGATAGTGTTGATCTTTTCAACATAATGATTAGTATTTAAATTGAAATTTGAGTGAATGCTCAAAAAAGTGCTTGAATCTAACAAAAATGAATCAATAAAGGCAAGTTTTAATATAATATTGTTTAAACAATTAATGTTTTTTCAGATATGGCTATGGGAAATGATAAAAACCTTATAAATACAAAAAGGCCCCGAAAATCGGAGCCTTTTTGCTAACCCAAAAACTAACTATTTCTCATTGCAATCGTGTGATTGCTTTACAAACATAATAATATATTTATAAATAATAGCATTTTAGGGTGATATTAACAAAAATTAATTAATTCGGAAGGTAATGAAGTGGTGAATCTGGCCCAATTGGTAAACCAACGATCAACCAAATAGCCATTAAAATCACCCATACAATTAAGAATGCAATGGAGTAGGGAAGCATAGTTGCGATCACTGTACCGATTCCTGCATTCTTATCATATCTTTGAATAAATGCAACAATTAAGGCAAAGTAAGACATCATTGGAGAGATAATGTTAGTGACACTATCACCAATTCTGTAAGCTACTTGTGTTAATTCTGGAGAAATACCCACTAACATAAACATAGGTATAAACACAGGAGCCATTAATGTCCATTTTGCAGAAGCACTACCCATTACTAGGTTAATCATTGCTGCTAAAAAGATAAAACAGATTAATAATGGTATTTTATCTAAGCCAATTGTCTCTAAAAATTCAGCACCTTTAACAGCGCAAATCAAACCTAAGTTTGTCCATTTGAAATAGGCTACAAACTGAGCAGCAAAGAATACTAATACAACATAAGAAGACATCGTTTTCATCGACTCGCCCATGCCTTTCATTACATCGGCATCATTTTTAAAAGTCCCCGCACCTTTACCATAGGCAATACCACAAATAGCAGCAATAATAAAGATCCATGAAACAATCCCTTTCATTAACGCAGACTTGAATATGTTCTCAGGTTCATCAATGCTTCTTAAAAATCCTTCAGTAGGAATAATGCCAATTAAAATGACTGCAAATAATATAAAAGCAGCAATACCTGCATAGATAAGTCCTTTTCTTTCTTCTTTGGTGAGGTCATGCATTTCCTCAGCAACTTCATCTCCTTTGTACTCGCCTAACCTTGGAATTACAATTTTTTCAGTAACTATTGTACCAGCAATACCAATAAAGAAGGTAGATACAAACATGAAATAATAATTACATGCAGCATTAATAGAATAAGACGTATCGATAATTTGTGCTGCTTCCTGTGAAATACCCTGTAGTAGAGGGTCAATCGTACCTAATAATAAGTTGGCAGAATATCCACCAGACACTCCAGCAAATGCGGCGGCAAGTCCTGCAATAGGATGTTTACCAAAAGCTAAAAATATTACTGCGGAAAGTGGTACCAATAAAACATACCCAACTTCACTTGCAGTATTTGATAAAACACCAGCAAAGACAACAACAAATGTGATAATCTTTTTGGGTGATTTTAAAACTAATATTCTAATTAAAGTGCCAATTAAGCCACTTCCCTCAGCAATGCCAATACCTAACATTGCAACAAGTACAACGCCAAGAGGTGCGAAGTTGGTAAAGTTTTTTACAAGCTTAGTCAACATTAAATAGATTCCTTCCTGGGAAATAAGGTTAACTACAGTGATTGTTTCACCTGTACCTGGATGTTGTACACTTAGTCCTGTCTGACCAAATATCCAAGATAGGATAACTACACCAAAGGCAAAACCTGCAAATAATGTGGCAGGGTGAGGTAAAGCATTACCAATTCTTTCCACATAACTCAAGAATTTATTTACCCAGTTGGAATTCTGTGTTTGTTCTGAATTTTCCATTAAATAAGATAGTTGTGATTTAGTATGTGATGAGTATAACTCTTTTCAAGTTGCAATTTAATTAATGGTTTTATTCTTGCAATTGAACTTTATCAATAAAAAAGAAAAGGGAAATAGGATCTTTATTAACCATTTCATTTTCTAATAGTTGTATCTATTATATCATTGTGTTAGATGATGTTGATTAAAAAAAGTATCTATTAATTGTATTAATTATGGATCACTTTATTAATTTGAGATAACAAATTGAACTAAAAAGCATTATATGGCTTCATCTTTAGATAAAAGACAACAACAAGGATTTGGAACAGCTCCAGTATTTTTTACATCAATAAGTACAATTCTAGGAGCAATTTTATTCCTAAGATTTGGGTATGCTGTCGCAAACTTAGGTTTACTATCCACTTTCTCAATGGTCTTGGTTGGTCACTTGGTAACTATACCAACAGCTATGGCAATTTCCGAGATTGCAACCAATCAAAAAGTACAAGGAGGAGGAGTCTACTATATTATTTCTCGATCGTTTGGTATTACCATTGGAGGGTCTATTGGTATTTCTCTGTATTTATCTCAAGCAATTAGTACTGCCTTTTATATCATTGCATTTGCTGAGGCGTTCCGTCCATTATTCCCATTGTTGGAACAATATGGTATTGTAGACCCAAATTTAAGATGGATTACTATACCAAGTACTTTTGCTTTGATTGCCTTAGTGATGTACAAAGGGGCTGATTTAGGCATGAAGACCTTATATATAGTTGTTGCTATTCTTTTTCTATCCTTATTATCTTTCTTTATTGGAACGACAGAATTTGCGGAAAATTTAGAAAAGATAAATTGGTACGGGCATATAGAAGAGAGTGATAGCTTTTTTAAAGTATTAGCCATATGTTTCCCTGCCTTTACGGGTATTGCTGCAGGGGTAGGGTTATCGGGAGATTTGAAATCGCCGGAGAAGTCAATTCCTATCGGAACAATGTTCGCTGGTATTTTCGGAATGATTGTATATTTATTAGTGGCTTATAAACTATCCGTTTCGGCTTCTTTAGAAGACTTAGATGCGGATCCATTAATAATGACAGATATCTCTTTATGGGGGCCAATGATACCAATAGGTTTAGCAGCAGCAGCACTTTCCTCTGCGATAGGCTCTATATTAGTTGCACCTAGAACTTTGCAAGCAATTGCTGAAGATAAAGTGTTGCCTAATCACGGCGTAAATAAATGGTTGGGTCAGGTTAATAAAGAATCAAACGAGCCAATAAACTCATCTATGATTACCTCTGTTATTACATTGATATTTGTATTAATAGGTGATATTGATGTAGTGGCACAGATTATCACTATGTTCTTTATGGTGACTTATGGTGCTATTTGTTTGATTAGTTTCTTAGAACACTTCGCTTCAGATCCAGCATATAGACCAGTATTTAAATCAAAACCTATTATCTCATTAGTAGGAGCATTAATGTGCTTGTATTTGATGTTTAAGATATCGGCTTCATATACTTTTATGGCTTTGATTTTTATGGCACTTCTATATCAAATGGTTAGAAGGTTTACTCCAAATAAAGAAGGGTTAAAAGCTATTTTCCAAGGTGTAATATTCCAATTAAGTAGACAGTTCCAAGTTTTCCTTCAAAAGACAGAGAAGGATGATGTCGAGGATCACTGGAGACCTGCAGTGGTTTGTGTTAGTAGAAACACTTTTAAGCGTTTCGCCGCTTTTAATCTAGTCAAATGGATTGCACATAAATATGGCTTTGCTACTTATATTCACCTTATAGATGGTTATTTGTCCAAAGAAACAAATAGCCTAGCTGAAAAAGATTTGCATAGGCTGATTAAGATTTCAGACGCAAGTAATTCTAAAGTTTACTTGGATACGATGATTAGTCCATCGATGACTTCAGTAATTGCACAAGTAATCCAATTGCCATCAGTAGCAGGTAAAGATAATAACATGTTGATGTTTGAATTCTCTAAAAAGGATCCTGATGGACTTCAACAATTGATAGATAACTTTAAGTTAATGTCAGTAACCGGTAATGATATTTGTGTTCTCGGTTCAGATGATAGAAATTTTGGGTATAAGACTGAGATTCATATTTGGTTGACACCTAAAGATTTAGAAAATGCCAATCTGATGATTTTATTAGCATTTATCATTATTGGGCACCCAGAATGGTCAAATGCAAAAATCACTTTATTAGCATGTTTCCCAGAACCTGAAATTGAAGATAGAAGAGAACAGATTCTTGATTTAATTAAAACAGGACGTTTACCAATTTCAAAGAACAATGTGAAGCTCTTAACTAGGGCAGATAACGTTGATATTAAAACTGTCATTAATCAAACATCACAAGATGCAGACCTTACAATTATTGGATTAAGATTAGAGGCTGCGAAGAAAATCAATGAGCAAGTATTCTACGGATACGACGATATTGGTGATGTTTTATTCATACATACTGCAAAAAGAAAAGATATTTCTTAAATTGTTCTCACCCAATAGGCCATGTGCTTGTTGGGTGAATTTTAATAAACACACATACTTATAAACACTATCATGACTTACTATTACAAACTAGGTAAAATACCTCCTAAACGTCACACCCAATTCCGAAACGACAACGGTGAACTATACCATGAAGAGTTGGTTAGTTCTTTAGGATTTTCTGGTATTTACTCAAATATCTATCATAAAGAATCTCCAACTAATGTCAAAGAAGTAAAAGAATCTAAGCCATATGGATATAAAGTTTTAGAGGATTATGGGTTGAAAATGACTCATTTGAAAACTGCAGAAATTGGCAAGACAGGTTCTGATTATCTCGATGCAAGATTACCTTTAATGGTCAATAGTCAGTGTGTCATTTCATTATGTAATCCAACAGAATTAACGATGGATTATTTCTTCAAAAATGCAGATGGTGATGAGGCTATCTATGTTTATGAAGGGGAAGGTGAGTTGCATTCACAGTTTGGCGTTTTGCCTTACAAGAAAGGAGACTATATCGTAATTCCTAGAACAACTATTTATCAATTTGATTTCGATACTTCCAAAGAACAAAAATTTCTTATTGTTGAGTCAAAAGCACCTATAGAAACTGTTGGGAGGTATAGGAATGAAGTAGGGCAATTATTAGAACATTCTCCCTACTGTGAAAGAGATTTACATCCGCCAACCCACTTATTAGATTTAAAAGAAAAATCGAATGGGGATTATTCAATGATGATTAAGAAAGGAAATCAGTTGCATCACTACGTTTATGGAAATCATCCATTAGATGTAATTGGTTGGGATGGCTTTTTATATCCTTATACTTTTTCTATTTATGATTTTGAGCCAATAACAGGACGAATTCATCAGCCACCACCGGTACATCAAACTTTCCAGGCAAGAGGAGCATTTGTAATATGTTCTTTTGTGCCTAGATTATTTGATTATCATCCGTTGAGTATACCTGCACCTTATAACCATTCGAATATCGATTCCGATGAAGTATTATTCTATACCGAAGGAGAATTTATGAGTAGAAAAGGGATTGCACAAGGGGCTTTCACACTACATCCCGGGGGTATACCTCATGGACCACACCCTGGTACTATAGAAAAAAGTATAGGGAAGAAGGAGACAAAAGAATATGCGGTAATGATAGATACTTTTGCTCCATTATTTTTGACTGAGAACTGTCTACCATATATCGATAAAGAATATCCATATTCATGGCAGTCATAATAAAAAAAGGAGATGTTCATTAAGTTGAGCATCTCCTTTTGTTTTAAACTTCTTCTTTTTTAGAATATTGAGTGATTGCTGATAAATCATTCTCATTAATATAGTTATACAATCGAGTATATCCGATATCTAACAAGCGACTGATTTTGGCAATACTTTTTCCTTCTTCAAGATATTTTTTGATTAGATCTTTTTTACGCTGAGCAATCTCTTTTCTGTGAGATTTACCCATTTTTCGAATACGATCTAATTGTAAAGGTCTTTGTTCTAAAAGTCTTGTTGATTTGTCTGCCTGAGTTTCCCAGAACAGGTTAATATCATTCAAGTTCTTATAGTCCCAATCTCGGTAAGCTAACTTATGAGCATTGGAAGGTTTTAATTTTCCTAAGTCTCTTAAAATGATTTCAGCTATAGCAAGTGATTTCCATTTACCATCTTCATTTACTCTAATGAATAAGCAAGATCCATTATCTGAGATTCTATGGTATTTACCTTTGTACTGGAAATAGTCGTGACCATCTTGTGGCTTCTCTTTGGTTTTTTTGGAAGCTTTACAGCTTTTTACAAATTTCTCTGAATAATCAGGAATGTATTTTCTTTTAGTGGCAAATCTAGTTTTTAGCGTACACCATTCTAAGTTATCAACATTGTTATTTGATTTATTTCCATCCTTATGGATAACAATTTGACCTTCTTCTTTAGGTTGTTCTAAAAATAATTCAGCAACCAATCTGTGTACATAAAAAGATTTTTTCTTTCCATCAACTTTGCAATCGATTGATAAATATCCTCCACCAATGTCTCTGCCCTTAATTAGTTCACCTTTTTGAGATCGAGCGTATGATTTTACTTTTCCAGTATTACTAATTTCGTATTTTTTGTCTGTGTAGGGCAGTTCCAACCATGTTTCTTCGATTGTCGTTGTTTCGGGCGAAGTTTCTTTCATAATTGATATTTCTAAAAGTGGTTAGTGTTCTTCTGTAGTAATTAAATTAGATATAGTCTACTAGAGTAGAATTATAATTAGGATTGTTAGACTTCTGAAACAGCTTTGTATTTGTATGCTAAATATGATAATACATCACCAAAGGTATCTAGAATCTGTTTTGTGGCATCATCAACTTTTCTTCCTCTAGTTCTTAGTAATAATAAACCAAATATTCCATTAATACAAATTTGTATAGGATTAGTAATCAATCCATCAGCTATTTTAAGGTTCTCGTTTATATGTGGTTCAGCATTTTTATAAGTTTTAGCATATTCCTTATCATTGGCTAAAAGTTGTTCATGAAGTGTAGTGATATTATCAACTTCATCTTGTGCCCAAGAACAATGTCCTTCCTTAAGCACTTCCTCTTTAGTCATTACATCTAATAAGTCTTTATGCCATTTGATCACTTCTTCCTGTTGTTGTTCATCTAGTTTAGTGATATGCTTGATAACATATTCTTTAATATCCTCAAAATTGAAATCGAAAGCTCTTAATAATTCTTCTGATTGATATATATAGATGATATACTCACATATATTTTGCTTTTTCTTTTGATCTGCTATTAGCATAACGGTTTGTTTGATTTTACAGGATATGATTATATCGTATTTATTAAGCAAAATAAAAGGGAATAGTTGTATTACACAACAATTCCCTCATTTATTATCTTTTAGTAACGTTTATTTTTTACGCTTTAAATTCAGTACTTCTTGATCCAATCTCCAAATAGCATCTTGCATTTCTTGGAAACTATTCCCTGCCTCTTGCTCAGGGAATTCTTTAGAAATATGTGCTACTAAGCGCCAAATCTCTCTAACATCTTGAATCTCTACCTCGTATGGAGAATATTTTAAGTTAGTAGATTTAAGAATAAAGCTATTGTTTGAGCTTACATTGTTGTAAACCTTCTTTAAAACAAAGCCTTCTGAACGAGTAGTAACAATGCATACCTGTCCATCTCTAATAGCATTCCAATCATCGATAAATTCACCAATGATAATAGTGCCTTCATCTAAAGGAGGCATAGAATCTCCACTAATTTCAAAGGCTCTATAGGTCTTTCCTTTTGGTAAGAACGGTAATGTATATTTATCTAATTTTTTAATGAAGTTTAGGTCAGAATAGCCAGTTGCATAACCTGCTCTTGCTCTTTCTGGAACCATTTCAATATTTTCCTCACCCTCGGCATCAGTAGTAATAGTTAGAATTCTTAAGTTATCGCCTGAGACATGCTCTTTAATATTTTGGTGAGCATCAATTTCTTGAGGATCGATTTTAGTAAGATCTTCTTTTAATATCTTATCGATACTTACTTCAAAGAATTCACAAATTTTCTCAAGACGTTTGTAATTGGGTTCAGCTCTACCATCTTCATAGGAAGAAATTGCACTTCTTGATACTGAATCGTCTTCCGTACTTAGCTTGTCACCAAGCTCTGTTTGGCTTAACTTTCCATTTTTCTTCTGTCTTAAATATCTAAGGTTGGTGCCAAATAATGAGGTGTTTTTCGACATTTGGTATTATTTTATACGAGGAATACTAATTTTTTTGTCAATTTATGATATTAAACATTTATTGCCAAATATTTTGTCTTAAATCATTATTTTTCTTTCGTATTTCAATAATTGTCAAGCTTTTTAGCAAAAAATAAGTGTTTCTATCTTACATTTTGTGTTAATAATTGATCAATACTAACTTTAAAGAAGTCGCTGATCTTGATTAGGATACTTTGTTTCGGTTCTACACCCATTTCAAAAGATCGAAGGTCTTCAACGCTTATTATGCCTTTTCCATCTTGATTTAATCTTTCTGAAAACTCTTTTAAAGATAGTTTGTATTTGATGCCTCTCAAATACTTAAGATTTCTTGAAAAGAGGGTGTTACCAATTTCCATTTCGGGGAAATCAGAAAAAATACATGTTTTATATTTCCAAAATTCTAATACTTCATCTTTATGCACTTCATAGGGTTCATAAGATGAGTTTTCAGATTCTAAGATAAAATAATCACCATCTCGGTATACATTTTTAAAAACATATCCATCAGCCTTAGTAGTTACAATGTATTTCTCTCCTAATTTTATAGATTCTTTGTCAAAGCATTTTTCACCTATCACAATGTCTTTGCTTTTCATCGGAGGCATTGAGTCTCCTTTAATTTCAAAAGCTCTATGGCTTTTGGAATCTGAAAATCCTGGTATGTCTATTTTTCGTAGTGATTTATAGAACTCTGGATCTGTGAAGTTGGTTGCATATCCAGCAGAAGCTTTTTGAGGAACTAATGTAACTATATCATTCCCTTCTTGATCAACAGTTGCCATATGGACATCAAACTGAGGTTTAGGAGCTTCTTTTCTCAATCTGTTTTCTAAGTTTTTCTCTTCTAAATTGATATATAAGAAATCATCTAAAGAAATTTTAAAGAAGTCGACAATAATTTTTAAATCTGAAAAGTTTGGAGAGGATTTGCCTTCCCAGTTTAAGATTTTACTGCGATTACATTTCATCCCTTTTTTATTAAACTCTTCTGCAAGTTCATTCTGTGTTAGATTAAAATGCTCTCTCAGTAACTTAAGGTTATTGTTATTATATGTCATCTTCTATAAAATGATTTAAATGATAAATATGTACGCAATAGTAGTCAATTATTTTAATAATGACAAAATAGTAAACAATAAATGTTTAAAAAATAAGTGTATATTTTGTCAGTTTTTTTCGTGATACAACTTATAATCATGTATCTTTATTCTTAACTAAATATTATAACTTCTAAATAAAATATGAAAGGATTTATTAAGACGACCTTTGCTGTTATCGTCGGTATTTTTTTATCATCGTTTCTATTATCAATGCTTGGAGCTTTTATTGTAGGTGCGATAGTCTCTTCTTCAAATAGCAGTGAGCCAGCCCAAATTGATGCTCAATCCATTTTAGTATTGGATATCACAAAACCAATTAGAGAAATAGGGGAAACAGACCCATTTGAATCATTAAACTCTAGCTTTTTCCCGTCAAATGGTGCTAGAGGTTTGCATGATGTTCTAGATATAATCGATAAAGCAACTAATGATGAAAACATTGCAGGTATTTACTTAAAAGGTGGATCATTTGGTGGATCTCTACCAATGGCAGTAGAAATCAGAGAAGCCTTATCAAAGTTTAAGGCATCAGATAAATTTGTTTATTCGTATGCAGATGGTATTTCAGAAACAGGTTATTATGTAATTTCTGAGGCTAGTAGAGTATACTTAAACCCAATTGGTAATCTAGAACTTAATGGATTCTCATCTGAGATCATGTATTTTAAAGACTTCTTTGAAAAGATAGGTATCAAGCCTGAAGTATTTAGAGTAGGTAAATATAAAAGTGCTGTAGAGCCATTTATTACAGACAAAATGAGTGATGCTAACAGAGAGCAAATTTCATCTTATTTAAATGGTTTGTATGATTATTACTTAGTAGGAGTATCAGCTTCAAGAGGCATCGACCTTGAAACATTAAGAAGTATTTCTGCAGAAATGAAAGTTAGAAATGCAGAAGATGCTGTCAAGTTTAAGCTAGTAGATCAATTAGCTTATGTTGATGAAGTGAAGGAAGATCTTGCCAAGATGTTAGAAATCGAAGAATCTTCTGACCTTTCATTCATTAATTATTCAAAATATAAGGACGCATTAGACCCTAGATCTAGAAGAAAAGGTGAAGGTAAAGTTGTGGTACTTTCTGCAGAGGGAGAAATCAAATATGGAAAGGCTGATGGTAGTGAGAATGTAATTACTAACAAAGATTTAGTTCCTGAATTAAATAAGTTAGCTGAGGATGAAGATGTTTCGGCTGTGGTATTACGAGTAAACTCTCCAGGTGGTAGTGCATTATCTTCAGACTTGATTTGGAGAGCTGTTCAGAATCTAAAAAAGAAAAAACCTGTTGTTGCATCTATGTCAACATATGCTGCTTCTGGTGGGTATTATATTTCTATGGGTTGTGATAAAATTGTCGCGTATCCAAATACTATCACAGGTTCTATCGGTATCTTCGGTTTAGCATTTAACCCATCTGACCTAATGACGAAGAAATTGGGACTGAAGACATATACAGTAAGCACAGGTAAATTCTCTAATTATCAATCTTTATTGGATGATTTCTCTAAAGAAGATAGAGCTATTATTCAACAAAATGTGAATGAAGGATATGAAGTATTTACTTCAAAAGCCGCTGAAGGTCGTAATATGAGTCTTGATGCCTTATTAAAGGTTGCTCAAGGTAGAGTATGGACAGGTTCTCAAGCCTATGAAGTAAAACTTGTTGATGAACTTGGTGGCTATCAAAAAGCGATTGAAGTAGCAGCTGAATTGGCAGGTTTAGAAGAAGATAATTATAAAATCAAATACTTACCAGGTGAGAAAGATATGTTACAAGAGTTACTAAGCAGTCTTGAAACTGGTTCTGAAGCTAAGATTAAAGAAATGGTTTTAGGAGAATATTCTTCATATGTTGATGGGACAATGTCATGGTTGGAATCTTTAAAAGGAGTTCAAGCGAGACAACCATATTACGAAGTAATTGAAGGTTTTGAAATGCCTTAATCATAAATTTATTTCAATAAAAAAAACGCTCATAACATTGAAGTTGTGGGCGTTTTTTTGTTATAAAATATATAAGTTGAGTTCAATAAATTGATGAATTTCTTCAATCGTAAAGATTTTATATAATTTCTCTGTTGTAATCATTCTTGGTCCTCGATTGTGAATAGAGTCTGAAAGTTTTTGTTGTGTAAGTTGATCTAAATAACTTTCGGCTTTTTCCCAATTGGAAGAATAATTTAAATCTGAGATGAAATCATTTTCACTATTTTCAGAAAGCAAGAATGCTTCATCAGAATCAAAAGGATAATGATTGTCTAATAGTTGCTTATAAATTCTATTTACCTCAATAATGGAATCTTGATGCTTACTTAAATGAAGCATCATTGCTTTTAGCCATAGCATTGAGGTGAAATCTTTATTATCAGAAACGATATATATATTATACCAATACTTGTTCAGCTGAGTAGCGAAGATCTCCATAAACACACCCACTATCCAAGTCTTATTCTCTCTATGTTTCTTGTAACCTTTTCTATTTAAGTCATTTAGACTGTTTTGTAAGGCGGTTAATATCTCGTCTTTTAAATCGTTTTGAAATACCTCATGCTTAGGGAAATAGAAGGCTGCATTCTCTTTCCAAATCTTAAATATTTTTTCTGCTTTTTTGGGGAGCTCCTGTAGAGGACTGATATCCATTATTGTATTTTTTTGATTTTATGTTGACAAAAGTAAATCTAAATGAATTAATTATTGGTGATAAAATGTTACAGAAGAGAATTCTTTTTAAAAATTTCACTTTTCTAAGAATATCCTTAAACGAAAAGGCAAGTTTCTTGTTATATGTTTAAATAGAGTACTACAATACTTATATTGGAATAAGAACTTTATGATCCAATTACTACCTTCCTATGAAACCTACGCCACATACAGATCATCTATCTAGATTCATCGAGAAAATATACGAAATAAAAGAAAGTCACAATAATGTTGTTACTCAAGCTGACCTAAAAAAGACAGCCTTGGAAATGGGCCTGTCTGATTTAGAGTGGGTGAGAATGCAAGACTTATTTTCAGCACACCTTGCTCGAGCAATAGGTTATCATAAATATAAAAATTGGGATGATGCTATATTCGAAATAGATCAGGCGTTAACAATCAATCCGTTTGATGCGAAGGCACTTTTTCTTTTATCATCAAGTTATGCCAATAAGTATTATGAGGATGAAAAGAAATCAGATAGAGATACAGCTATATTATATGCGAACAAGTGTTTAGAGGTAAACCCATTGGACGATAAGGCTCTTCAGTTATTAAGTTCTTTAAAGAAGGAAGCAAGACAAAGAAAGATCATAGAGAGGGAATCGTTAAAGACGCTTATTGTTGCATGTTCATTTGGAGCCATAATTTTTTCTGCATTAGCTTATCTTTCTTTATCAGATATGGTTGTGACAACAATACCATATTCTACGGAGGTGGTGAAGAATACTCAAAATGAAATTAAACCAGATGTTCGCTATTATTCTGATCGTAATCATGATGAGAGCTTTTTTCAGTTAACAGATAATGTAATCAAGATCTTTGAACAGAAATCAGCATTGGTTTTACAAGGACAGATAAAGGAAGAAGTACCAGATAATAACGGAGTATTTGTAAAGTGGAAAGACGTAGAAGGTAATATTATTCATGCAGAGCATTTTACTTTACAGTACCTAGAAGATATAAAAGATCCTCAAAGTGATCATTTTAAATTGATAAGATTTCTTGAGTCTGAAAAAGCTATTGCTATAGCTAAAGTGGACATAGTTTTGGACTAGAGTATGATTTTGGCGTTAATCAGATTAAAGAATTAAAAATGCATTCATTTAAGTGAAAAATGGATGCATTTTTTTGTGCATAATATCTTAGTTAGTGACATTAACTTAATTTTTAACGTAGTTTTTTACAATAATATGTAGAAATAGTAAAATTAACCTTACTTTTGGGGGCATAATCAAGCTGTTGAAATCAATTACGCAAAATGGTACTCTTTTTTCGAGGCAATACAGACAACGTATTTGCAGTTCACGCCAGTCAGGCGCTTTCACAAGAAAATGTTAATAAACTTTCTTGGTTATTCGGCAATGCACAACAAATAGATCAAACTTCTATTGAAGGATGGTTTATTGGTCCACGTAAGGAAATGTTGACTCCTTGGAGTACAAACGCCGTGGAAATTACTCAGAACATGGGCATTGAAGGTTTAATTCGTATTGAAGAATTCCTTCAAGTTGAATCTGAGAAATCTGCTGATTTCGACCCAATGTTACAAGCTTTGTACGAAGGTCTTGATAGTTCTATCTACACTATCGATGTAGAACCAGAACCAATCCAACATATCGAAGATATCTCTGCTTACAACCAAGCAGAAGGATTGGCACTTAGTGATGATGAAGTAAGTTACTTAAACGAGGTAAGTGAGAAACTAAATCGTAAGTTAACTGATTCTGAGGTTTATGGTTTTGCTCAAGTCAACTCAGAGCACTGTCGTCACAAAATCTTTAATGGAATATTTGAAATCGATGGAGAAGAAAAACCTACTTCATTATTCAAATTGATCAAAAGGACTTCTAAAGAAGCTCCAAATAATTTGGTATCAGCATATTCAGATAATGTTGCTTTTATTAAAGGACCTGTATCTGAACAATTTGCTCCTGTTACTCAGGATAAACCAGATTTCTTTGAAACAAAAGATTTTGAATCAGTAATTTCATTAAAAGCGGAAACACATAACTTCCCAACTACTGTAGAGCCATTTAATGGTGCTGCAACTGGATCAGGTGGAGAGATTCGTGACCGTGTTGCAGGTGGTAAAGGTTCAATGCCTTTAGCAGGTACTGCTGTATATATGACATCTTATTCTCGCCTTGAAGATAACAGAAACTGGGAGAAAGGGATGGAAGAAAGACCATGGTTGTACCAAACACCTATGGAAATTCTTATCAAAGCATCAAATGGTGCTTCAGACTTTGGTAACAAATTCGGTATGCCATTAATCTGTGGTTCAGTATTGACTTTCGAACATGAAGAAGACAATAAGAAGCATGGTTTTGATAAAGTAATAATGATGGCAGGGGGTATTGGTTATGCGAAAAAGCGTGACGCCTTAAAAGATACTCCAGAGAAAGGTGATAAAGTTGTTGTTATGGGTGGTGATAACTACCGTATCGGTATGGGCGGTGGAGCCGTATCATCTGTAGCAACTGGTGAATTTTCTAACTCAATTGAGTTGAACGCTATTCAACGTTCTAACCCTGAAATGCAAAAGCGTGTTTACAACGCGGTTCGAGCGATGTCAGAAGGTGAAGAGAATCCAATCGTCTTAATTCACGATCATGGTGCAGGTGGACACTTAAACTGTTTATCAGAATTAGTGGAAGAAACAGGTGCACAAATTGATTTAGAAAAATTACCTGTAGGTGATCCTACATTATCTGCGAAAGAAATCGTTGGTAACGAGTCTCAAGAAAGAATGGGCTTAGTAATCAACGAAAAACATATTGATACTTTAAAGAAAATTGCTGAACGTGAGCGTTCTCCATTATACGTTGTAGGAGAAACAACAGGTGACATGCAGTTTACTTTTAAAGATACAAAAACAGGTGAGGCTCCAATCGATATGCCTTTGGATTATATGTTTGGAAAAGCACCTAAAACAATTATGCGTGATACAACTGTTGCTCCTAACTTCTCTGAAGTACAAGTTGAGGCAACAAAAGTTCATGAATATTTGAATGATGTTTTACAACTTGAAGCAGTTGCATCAAAGGATTGGTTAACAAACAAAGTAGACCGTTCTGTAACTGGTAGAGTAGCAAAACAACAAACAGCTGGTGAATTACAGTTACCATTGAACAACGTTTCAGTGATGGCTTGTGATTACAGAGGTAAATCAGGTATTGCAACTTCTATTGGACATGCTCCTGTGACTGCAATGATTGATCCTGCTGCAGGTTCAGTGAACGCAATTGCTGAGTCATTAACTAACATGGTTTGGGCTCCATTAGAAGGAGGTTTAACATCAGTATCGCTTTCTGCTAACTGGATGTGGCCTTGTAAAAATGAAGGTGAAGATGCTCGTTTATACAAAGCGGTAGAAGCTTGTTCTGATTTTGCTGTTGCTTTAGGAGTAAATATCCCTACGGGTAAAGATTCATTATCAATGACTCAAAAGTATGGTGATGAAAAAGTATATTCTCCAGGTACAGTAATTATCTCAACGGTTGGTGAGGTTTCAGATTTAAAACAAGTTGTTGAGCCAGTTGCTAAAGTAGGTAAGAAATTAGTCTACGTAGATTTAGCAAAAGATGGTTATGCATTAGGTGGATCGTCACTTGCTCAAGTTTTAAATAAAGTAGGTAAGAGAGTATCTTCAGTTCAAAACCCTGAATACTTTGCAAAAGGTTTCGGTGCAATCCAATCTTTAATTAAAGAAGGTAAGATTGTTTCAGGACATGATGTTTCAGCTGGTGGTCTAATCACTGCTTTATTAGAGATGACATTCCCTTCTCAGAATGTTGCTTATAATGTTGATATTTCTTCAGTCTCTGAAGAGAGCTTAACTAACATTCTATTCTCAGAAACTCCTTCTGTGATCTTCCAAGTTGAAGACGAAGCTGCATTATCTGAATTAGAAGGTAGCGGAGTTAATTTCACAGTTATCGGTGAAGCTGTAGAAGGTGAAAGCACTACTGTTAAATATCAAGATGCTGAATTGTCTTTCAATACTGCAGAGTTAAGAGATGTTTGGATGAAAACATCACACTTATTGGATAGACAACAATCTGGTAAGACATGTGCTGATGAGCGTTTTGCTTCATATAAAATTTCTCCTTTACATTACACTTACCCAGAGAACTTCACTGGTAAGCTTTCTGATTACGGTATTGATGCTGATAGAAAAGAGAGAACAGGAATCAAGGCTGCTATCATCAGAGAGAAAGGTGTAAATGGCGATAGAGAAATGGCTTACTCAATGCACTTAGCAGGTTTCGATGTAAAAGATGTACATATGACAGATTTAATCTCAGGAAGAGAAGATTTATCTGATGTGAACTTCATCGTATTTGTTGGTGGATTCTCAAACTCTGATGTATTAGGTTCTGCTAAGGGGTGGGCTGGTGCATTCTTGTACAATGAGAAAGCAAAGCAAGCACTTGATAACTTCTACGCAAGAGAAGATACATTATCATTAGGTGTATGTAATGGATGTCAGTTGATGATCGAATTAGGTCTAGTAACCAAAGGTCATGATAAGACTCCGAAGATGTTACATAATGAATCTCATAAGTTTGAGTCAGGTTTTGTGAACATGACTATTCCTGAGAATAACTCTGTAATGTTACAGTCTTTAGCCAATACTCGTTTAGGTGTATGGATTGCTCACGGTGAAGGTAAATTCGACTTACCTTATGCAGAGGACCAATACAACATTGTAGGTAAGTATGGTTATGAGACGTATCCTGCTAATCCGAATGGATCGTCATTCAATACTGCAGCATTGGCTTCAGAAGATGGACGTCATTTAGTAATGATGCCTCACTTAGAAAGAGCAATCTTCCCTTGGAATTGGGCTCACTACCCAGAAAGAAACGACGAAGTTTCACCTTGGATAGAGGCGTTTGTTAATGCTAAAAATTGGGTAGCAGAAAATAAGAAATAATAATTTTCTAATTATCTATATAAAATCTCCTTGAGAAATCAGGGAGATTTTTTTTATATCATTAATTTAATAATGTAGTTTCTTGAAAAAAGAAATATAACCCAATTAAAAATTTGAATTATAACTATTTCATTTATGAGAAAATTCTTAGCTACACTACTATTCTCTTTCTTTTTTATCTTAGATGGATATTCATATTCTTGGGATAAACTCGAAGATCCAAAAGATAAATCTTATCTTTTCAGTGAAAACTCTTCAATTTTACAAAATGGTAAAACAGTATCAGCAAGCAAAGGGCGTGGACAAAAATTCGAGATTGGTATTCGTTTCTGGGATGATATAGGGATTGACTTCTGTCTTAATCTTGCTAAGAACAGAGTTCATTTTACAGGTACCTTTGGGAACAGATTTAATCTATCTGTTTATTATGATTGGATCTTTAATATCGAAAACACTAATGGTTTGGCATTATACGTAGGTGCGGGTGGTAAGATATCATTTGGTGATCCAACCGATTTTGGTATCGGTGCAAATCTAGGTATACAGTACGCATTCGATATTCCTTTATCTATAGGGTTTGATTGGAGACCAACATGGTGGTTAACACATGGATCTAACTTTAGCAGTGGCGATTATGCTTTTATGGCCAGGTTTAGATTCTGATAAAATATATTTATAATAAAAAAGGTTATTGGATTAATATAATCTGCTAACCTTTTTTATTTCGCTTTTTTTCTTTTTCCTCGTGCTTGAAGACTAGAAAATACCACATGAGGAATAGAATTACAATTTCTCCCATTTACTTATTTCTTTTAATCAATAAACGGATCTACACTCTTTTAGTTTAATTATAAACATTATATTTTATGATTGATCGTTTATATTAAGATTGATTATGAATACAATTCAATAAGCAAACGCAAACAATTAGTATTATGAAAAAATTTGAAACGGTTGATGACTATATTCAACATACTGATAAATGGAAGGAAGAACTTAACATTTTAAGAGAATTACTTTTAAATACAGTATTAGAAGAAGGTGTAAAGTGGGGAGCACCTATTTATATGATTAATAAAAAGAATGTGGTCGGTATAGCATCTTTTAAGAATTATGTAGGTTTGTGGTTTCACCAAGGGGCATTATTAGCGAATAAAGAGAAAGTTCTCATTAATGCTCAAGAAGATAAAACAAAAGCCTTAAGACAATGGCGTTTTGAAAGTAAGCAGGAGCTTATAACCCAATTAAACTTAATTAAAGAATATGTTGATGAAGCAATTAGTAATCAACAAAACGGTTTAGAAGTTAAGATCGATAGGACACCTAAACCTCTAATTCTACCCAATGAACTTGTGGATGCTTTTGTAAATGATAAGGAGTTGGAAACAGCATTTAAATCTCTAACCTTATCCAAAAAGAGAGAATATGGGGAATATATTAGTACTGCTAAACGCGAGGCAACAAAACTATCAAGAATAGAAAAGATAATTCCTATGATAAAGAATGGTATTGGGCTTAATGATAAATACAAAAAATAAAATAAGTTCCACATTTAAAGTAATTTAGATTCATTCTTAAAAATATGTTAAATAGATTTGCATAAATCAAAATTATAAAAGTATTCAAGATGTTATTCCAAGTTAAATATATCGCAACAACAAGATGCATGTCTCTTCCGACAAGGAGACAGGTTTCTGATATATGTAGGGGATGACAATTTCATTATATACAACTTTCGAAAGTCCAATACTATATATCAGTGTTGGACTTTTTTTATTCAATTAATGTTTCACTATAAATTTTAATCTTATGATTAATGTAGAAAAACAAGCCATGAAAATCGGCTTTAAGCACACTTGGAGTTTATTTCTAAACCATGTGAAAGAACAGAAAATCAAACAACAATTTTTACTTAGCACATCATGAAAACAAGAAGATTTTTATACATCATTGTCTTTATTGGGGTAGGGAGTTATATTATCTTAGGAGAACTTCTTAGAGACTTATTTATCTCATTTTTATATATGGGAGGTACAATTTTATTTGTTCTATTACCATTTATTCTATTTAAAGATCAAAAAAGATCCAATACAAAAAGAGCAAAGAAAAGCGGAACTATAGAAAAGATTGAAAGTCCTAAAGTAGAGACTTTAGATCACAAATTACTTCGTGAAGAAAAAGGAAAAGCAATCTATATGACTATTTACAGTGTCGAGAGCTCTCCATAAATAAAATAATATAACTGAGACAGTACTTTTGCTGTCTCTTTTTTTACTACAATGTTTGTTTAAACAAATATTTTCACTACATTTGTTTAAACAAATAAAAAAGGAGAAAAAAAATCATGAAAATATTATCAACAGCACCTTTAGGACCACAATGGCCAACTTTAGACCCTTTCTTATTTACGGCACACCATAAAGACTACTTTCCTAGTGGGAATGATGATATGAGTATTTCTGTACCATTAAATGGAAGAAATATTGGATCTGACTTTTCTGGAAAAGATGGATGGAGTATGTACCATGGTAGGAAGATACCTGGGTTTCCTTATCATCCACATAGAGGGTTTGAAACAATAACCATTGTTGATGAAGGAATGGCTGATCATTCAGATTCATTAGGTTCAGCAGGTAGATTTGGTGATGGAGATGTTCAATGGATGACAGCAGGTAAAGGAGTTCAACATTCTGAAATGTTCCCTTTATTGAATACTAATAAAGACAACCCGCTTGAGTTATTTCAAATATGGTTGAATCTCCCTAAAAAGAGTAAAATGGTGGATCCCCATTATAAAATGCTTTGGAATGAGGAGATACCTATCATCAATGAAAAAGATAATGATGGTAATGCTGTAGAAATAAAAGTTGTAGCAGGTCAATATAAATCTGTCGCTCCTTTATCACCAACTCCTGATTCTTGGGCAGCAGATTTAAATAATAATGTTGCAGTTTGGAGAATAAAGCTTTCCCCTAATGCTCTATATAATTTAGCTCCAACGGAGAAAGGAACAAATAGGGTATTATATTTCTATAATGGTGATAGCGTTCAAATAGAGGATAAATTAGTTCATGAAAATACCTGTTTTCAAGTAGATGAGACAGAAAGTATAACTATTAAGGCAGGGAATTCAGAAACCTATGTATTGTTACTCCAAGGAAAACCAATTGGAGAACCTGTTGCTCAACATGGGCCTTTTGTAATGAATACAAGAGAAGAATTACAACAGGCATTTGATGATTACCAGCAGACTCAGTTTGGAGGATGGCCTTGGGATAAGCAAGAAATGGTTCATGATAAAGATAAAGGACGATTTGCTTTACATGCCAATGGTACTTTAGAAGAGAAATAGAAAAAAAAGCCTACTGCAAAACACAGTAGGCTTTTTCTTTTACAATGTATTTTAATGCAAGCTACAACCACATTTTGGAACTGTAAAGTTCTGTGTTTGTTCATGCCACTCGAATTGAGGATTGTAACCTTCCATTTCCCAATAGAATTTTTTACGTTCCTTTCCTTCAATTACTTCGTTCATTGTTTTAGAATCATATAACACACCATTGATCATTACATGCTCAATAGATTCTGTGTTTCTAATATTTTCCAATGGGTTTTTATCAAGAATGATGAGGTCGGCTAACTTGCCTTCTTCTAATGAACCTACATCACCATCTAGTCCTAAATAATGTGCACCGTTATAAGTTGCAGATCTAATGGCTTCAATAGGAGACATACCACCTTGCTCTAACATCCATAATTCCCAATGAGCTCCGATACCTTGAATTTGACCATGTGCACCTAAGTTTACTTTTACACCTTTATCAGATAAAGACTTAGCAGACTTAGAAGTTGCGATATATCCAATTTCATATTCTTCTTGTGGAATCATTGTTCTATGACGAGAACGGCTATCGATAATACTTCTTGGAGTGAAAGTCAATAAAGGTTCTTTCTCCCAAACTTTTGTATTCTGATACCAGTAGAACTCACCATTTACACCACCATAGTTTACAATTAACGTAGGAGTATAGCCAACTTCCGTTCCTGCCCATAACTGCTGAACATCATTAAATACAGGAGTGACAGGAATGTTATGTTCGATACCTGTATGACCATCTAAAATCATAGACATGTTATGATAGAAAGTTGAGCCTCCTTCTGGAACCACCATGATTTCTTCTTCTTCAGCAGCTTTAATCACTTGCTGACGTTGCTCTCTTCTTGGTTGGTTATATGATTTCACAGAGATAGCACCCCATGCTTTCGTTCTTCTAATTGCAGAGCGTGCATCATCCAATGAATTGATATTGGCTTTGAAATCACCATCGGCACCATAAAGGATTACACCTGTAGAATAAATACGAGGACCAACCATGGTTCCTGTTCTAACCATTTCCGATTGGTTAAACACCATCTCAGAGTTTGCAGAAGGGTCATGAGTGGTAGTAACACCATAAGCAAGGTTTGCATAGTAAGGCCAGTTTTGTTGTGCAGACATTCCTAAACGGAACGCACCAAGATGGGCATGTGCATCAACAATACCAGGCATAATCGTTTTACCATTACAATCAATCACTTTTGCTTCTTTTGGAACAGTAACGTTTTCTCCAATTGCAACGATTCTGTTCTCTTTAATCACAACAGTACCTTTTTCGATGACCTTATTATCGGCATCAACAGTAATGATTCTTGCATTCGTTAAAGCAATAGTAGTATTAGGCTTATCAGATTCTAATTTCAAATCCACTTTAATACCTTCACTTTTTGGTTCAGACAACTCTTTCTTAGCACCATCCACAAAAGTAAAAGACTCTTGTAGGGAAGTAGAGAAGTACTCATTACCTAATGACCAGTGTAAAGTTTTAGAATCACCTGACCAATGAATATTATAACCTGCATCTTTGGCTACCTGTGCAACAGGAACAGCCTTAGTCGATGAAGACAAATCAATAGGCTTACCTGCTAGTGGCATAGGAGCGATATATACTTTAAACAATTCCGTAAACGCAATCCATTTGTTATCAGGAGACGGCACAAATTGGTTCGTATATTTTGTAGTGAAATGCGTACGCGTATCTTGACCGTTTAGATCAACACTCTTGAATGCCTTTTTCAAAGCACCGAAGAAGAAGCCACCTGTTTGGTAGAATATACGATCACCTTTAGCATTGAACTGAGGGAAATCGCCACTTTCAGCTACTCTTTTAACCGTAGTAAGGTCGTTGATTGCAACTACATACACACCCGCTTCATTGGTATAAACATATCCTTGCTGGTTGTTACCACTCTCTTTTACAAAAGTGATCATAGAACCATCAGGAGAGAATTGAGGTCTTCTATAAATACCTTTTGGCAGGGCTAAAGTATTTGTTGCTTTTGATTTGAAATCGTAAACATGGATTTTGCCTTTTTCCTCATCATTCCAAGTAACGTATACCATTTTAGATCCGTCCTTAGAAATATTAGGCTCGTACTCAAAAGCAGTTTCTTGTGATGTAAAACGCTTTGGCTTACCATTAGGCATCTTCTTAGAGTAAAGATATCCGGCAGCATGGAAATAAATGGTCTTACCATCAGTAGAAGTGGTTACATTACGTAATGCTTTTGCTGTAAATTCTTCGGGAGCTACTTCATGCTTAAATCTTAGTGAAGGAGTTATTTCTTGTTCTACATCTACTTCAAAAGGAATTACTTCTCCTTCTCCAGTCGTAGTATCCACTTTCCAGATTTTACCGCCTTTACCCCATATAACAATATATTTATCATCTGGAGTCCATGTATATTTTGTAGAAGGGCCAAAGATTGCCCATGCTTCTTGCTGATCTTTCTCTAATTGATCGAATAGGGGCTTTTGAGCTTTAGTTTCAAAATCATGGATATAAAGAACTGATTTAGTTCTAACTCTACGAATAAACGACATCTTCTTTCCGTCGTGAGATACCTTAGGGCCAATCGAGCCACCTGGACCACTTACAACAGTTTCTGTTTCTCCGGTTACTCTATCATATGATTTAATGATATAAATCTGATTGTTTGGATCCTTATTGTATTGGAAGAAACCACCAGGATAAACATCCTCTACATAGTAAAGTTTCTTACCATCAGGAGAGATTTCAGGGGAGTTAATATCTTGTTGTTCGTTTTTTCTTGCAACTAATTCAATACCTGCACCGCCAGAAATATGATACATATACAAAGCACCAGCACCTAATGAACGCGTAAATGTATAGTGCTTTCTTGCAACTAAATATTGGCTGTCTTCTGTCCAAGTAGGGTTATTTAATAATCGGAAAGACTCTTTTGTAATTTGCTTTGCTTCTGATCCATCTACATTCATCACCCAAATATTGTCACCACCACCAGCATCTGAAGTGAAGGCGATTTTCTTTCCATCAGGACTAAATTTTGGTTGCACTTCCCAAGCTAAACCTTTTCTTATAATTTGAGCTTTTCCACCTGAAATAGGCATAGTGTAGATATCGCCTAGTAAATCAAATACAATAGTTTGGCCATCAGGGCTAACATCTAAGTTCATCCATGTGCCTTCATCTGTCTTGAAATTAACTTTCGATGTTGTTCTTGGTGGTTTGTTTACATCCCATTGATCATTTTCTTTTTCCTCTTGACCGAAAGAAATTAAAAATGACGATAGGAAAAACACTCCAGTTAATAGGGTCCGTTTATTTATCATTTGTTGGAAGTTATATGATTGAATGTGTTATTAAGCAATTTCTTGACTTTACTATATGATTCAAAAAAAATAGAATAGAGGGTTCAAATAATTATCAAATAATAACAAAAAGATGAATATTCATTCAATAAACGAAATATGAAAGTTTGTGATCGAATCATAAAAAGATGACGACCGTCATCAGAGTATATAATAGTGTAGTTCAATTAATAGTGATTATACATAACCCAAAAACACTTTTTTTATTTCGATAATTTTTTGCCCGTATCGAAAATGCTTTGTTAAGATGATGATAGTTTAAAGATGTAAACAGTATTGAAACAGCCTTAGTCAGTAGATTAAGGCTGTTTTTTTATACATACTTTATTCAGTACTTTGATTAAGAATACTCTTTTTTGATAAAAAAACGATCGCATTTTTATAGTAAAATCGATTGATGAAATGAGACAGTCGGATCATAAAAAGATGACGGTGATCACTTGAGTATACTATAGTGTAGTTCAATTTAATAGTGATTATACATAACCCAAAAACACTTTTTTTATTTCGATAATTTTTTGCCCGTATCGAAAATGCTTTGTTAAGATGATGATAGTTTAAAGATGTAAACAGTATTGAAACAGCCTTAGTCAGTAGATTAAGGCTGTTTTTTTATACATACTTTATTCAGTACTTTGATTAAGAATACTCTTTTTTGATAAAAAAACGATCGCATTTTTATAGTAAAATCGATTGATGAAATGAGACAGTCGGATCATAAAAAGATGACGGTGATCACTTGAGTATACTATAGTGTAGTTCAATTTAATAGTGATTATACATAACCCAAAAACACTTTTTTTATTTCGATAATTTTTTGCCCGTATCGAAAATGCTTTGTTAAGATGATGATAGTTTAAAAGATGTAAACAGTATTGAAACAGCCTTAGTCAGTAGATTAAGGCTGTTTTTTTCATTAAACTTATAGTGTTATAAAATAATCTGTATCATTTTATTCTCTAAAACCTTTATATAAATTGTCTTTAGTTAATTAATTCATAACCTATTTTATTAATGAAAGCTGTTACGTTCAATCCAGATAATAATCAATTCTCCATAAATGAGATTAATATTCCAACCATTCAGTCACATGAAATTTTAATTAAAGTGGAAGCTTGTGGAATCAATCCTGTTGATGCTAAGGTCCAATTTTGGAAAGGTATGGTAGGTAAACAAATGAACGATGAATGGGTCGTTGGACTTGATGTGGTAGGAAAAGTACATGAAGTTGGGAGTGAAGTAATGGGTTTTGATATTGGAGATGAAGTATTTTATCATGGAAATATGATAAAACCACATGGTGGTTTAGCTGAATATGCTGTTCATACGCCTTCTACTTTATTCAAAAGGCCAACGAGTTTATCGATTGAAGATGCTGCAGCGTCCCCATGCGCAGGTTGGACTGCTTGGAGGGCATTGGTAGAAAAATTACAAGTTAACGAGCGTGATGAATTACTGATCATTGGCGGTTCTGGAGGAGTAGGATCTTATGCGATTCAGATTGCAAAAAATGTATTTAATGTAAAGAAAGTGATTGCTGTGGCATCTAAAGCAAATCATGATTATGTATTAAGTCTAGGAGCAGACGAAGTGATTGATTATAAAACAGAAGATGTTTTACGTAGAGTCCAAGAACTCACTAATGATATTGGTGCATCAAAAGCTTTTGATACCATTGGAGCTGGGAATGATATTTTAGCCGCCAATTCTTTAAGATTTAATGGTCAGATGTTAGAACTTGTGGATACAGTGAAACCTATCAACTATGATAATGTATTTATGAAAAACCTTACTTTCCATCAATTAGCCTTAGGTGCTGGTCATGAATTTGGAAAAATTGGTGAGCAATCAATAATAGATGCAGCAAATGGTCTAACAAAAGCCATTCTAAATGGACAAATAAAAACACCGCACCTTCAAATTGTCAATTTTGAAGGTGCGGTGAAAACGCTCAATGCGATATTAGAAAAGAAAGTGGTTGGTAAAGTAATTTTGAAGATTAACGCATAATTACTTCCTTATTCTCATTTGAGTGTCCTTCTGCCTTTTCAATAAATATTTTATTTAGCTCATCATTCAGCCAATAACCATAAATGGTTTTATTATGAGTGATGAGCTCACCTTTACCATTTTTAAGTCCTTTTTTAAATTCTCCTTTAAAGGTATCACCATTGGGGTAACTGATTGAACCAATTCCTTTCTGTTTTCCTTTTTTGAATTCTCCAGAATATTTTCTTCCGTCTTTATAATAATAAGTACCTTTTCCGTTGGGCTTGCCATCTTTAAACTCACCTCTATATTCATCACCATTTGCATAAGTGAGTGTACCATTACCGTATATCTGGTCATCTACAAAATTACCTTCATATCGGTTACCATTCTTCCATAACAGAATGCCTTCACCATTAAAAGTATTGTTCTTGAACTGACCTAAATATGTAGAGCCATCGGCCCAGATGAGTTTTCCTTTTCCGTTGAAATTTCCGTTTAAAAAATTGCCTTCATAGCTATTTGAACCGTTTTCTCCATAGACAAAAATCCCTTGGCCATTTGGGTAACCATTGGCCCATTCTCCATCATAAAAATCTTTGTTTTTATAAACCATTTTGCCTTTCCCGTTTTCACAATCTCCAGAAACACATTGTACCTGGCTAAATGAAAGTGAAACGATTAGAAATAAGAAAGTTGTGTATATTAATTTCATATTGTTGGATTGTCTTCAACATAAATACAATAAGAAGACAGAAATAGTTAACTCTGTTAGCATTTATTTAATAAATAATATGAATTTATTCTGTAATTGCAACTAATTCATTATCAGAGTTTAATGGTGTTATTGGAATAGTATGATAAATTGAAACATTCCAGCACAGCCACCTAGTATTGCACCAACTACAATTAGTATCCATTCATCTTCTTGAAATGCAGGACGAAGTAAACCTTCGAAATCTTCATAAGGCAATTCCTCAATTTTTTGCTGAATATTATTTTTTAGGTTAAATACTTTTTCAGCATAAGGGAAGGCATCTCTAATGCAAATATGAAATTCAGCCATAAATGTAAAATGAGCAATATTCTTTATAATGTTAAGGTGCTTTTGAGTGATTTTATCATCGACTATTTTTCCAATGATATCGTTGATTTCAGAATAGGTCTCATCTACTAATTCAGAGATTCTATATTTGAAAATTTCTGAAAGCTTTGCTTTACCAGTATTTTGGAGGGTATATCTAAAAATTCGTTCTATGGTAAGTATTCTACTAGTAATCAGGGAGGCATATTCTTCAGCAACTGTCTTTTGTCTTTGAAGGAATAAGCCTTGAAACTTCATACCAAGAAAATATATAGGTTCTTTGGGTTCGAATATTAATTTTAAAGCTAACCAATTTGTTAAATAACCTGTAAGAATACCAAAAAGAGGCAATAGCCACCATGGGTTAAAAAAGTAAGCGATGACCATTTGAACCATACCAAATAGAAAACCGAAATATAAACCGGACCTTTCAATAAACTTGAATTCATCTTTACCACATTTCATAAAGATGATATTTAAAAGATCGGGGTGTTGTTTTACAGTATCAATTGTTAGTTTCTTTAAATCTAACATTTCTCTGATATTCTGGCCTATATCATGTAATACTCTATCGGTAACTACAGGGATTCTTTCTTCAATACTTTCGTAGATAGTTACTTTTAATGTTTGAGGAACATTTTCCCATATTGAAGGGATTTCTGATCTCATAACCAAATCAACTGTATTTCTTGATACATTGGTAATAGACTCCTTCATTTCTTCATTGACTACATCTGGGTCTAACAAAGCAAATTGTTCTTCAATCTTTAATAATTTTTCAGTGATCAGGTCGACAGCTCTACTTGCAATGGACTCTGATTTTGCAGGAATTATTCCCTGCCAACCAAAAGGTTTTAACCCCCAAAATGCAATAGGATAAAACATCATTTTGATGGCTGCTGCATTAGTAAACCACCCCACAAATCCACTGATAAATGGTATTGATAAATAAAGAAGTATGTCGTTGAATGTTACATCAAAGTTCATGAAACAAAAATAATGATTTTTATGAAGATGACTATTGAAACATGAAAACCAAAAAAACAGCCCTAGCATGTGCTGGGGCTGTTTCTAAATCTTTACATCTTTAAACTATCATCATCTCAACAAAGCATTATCGATATGGGCAAAAAATTATCGACATTAAAAAATCGTTTTTGGGTTATTTTTAATCACTATTTATCGAACTACACTATAGTATACTCTGGTGATGATCGTCATCTTTTTATAATCCGGTTATCTGGTTATATATATCGACTTTAAGATAAAATCGATAAAGTGTAGTAGAACTGCAGAAATAGAAACCATAAAAAAAAAGCATAAACCAACAAAGGCTTATGCTTTTAGATGAATAAAAATCTATAACTTATACTTTTCTGAAAGTCTCTTTTATTAGGGCCCCACATATAATTGCACCAATGAATGCAATTGGCATCACCCAAATTGCAGATTGGAATGCTGTCTGTAGTTGATCCATACTTGCATTTTCATTTCCTCCAAAATACCCAACTAAACTGCCAAATAATGGTTGTCCAATTGCTCCAATACCCATTAATACGACTGCAGATAAACCATTCGCAGTTCCTAATACTTCATCATCATTAGATTCACCTATAACAGGGTATCCAATGGTCTGTGCTGAAGTTATGATTCCTAAAGCTAAGAAGGTAAAATAGAAATATCCAGCAGCATTTGATAAAGGGAACATTATTAAAAGCATGATCAATAGAGATAGAAAAGCTCCTCCAATCATAGCAATTTTTCTTGATTTTAATTGATCAGAAATCCAACCACACAATGGAGATCCTACCATCGTACCTATAAATATCATCCCGATGATACCTGTGTAAGTTTCTTCTGAAAATTCAGGGTTAACAAATTTAAGATAGGTAGTTCCCCAAACAGCACCAAGGAGTAAAACTGATAAGTTTAGTAATCCAATATATAATCCAGCTAACCAGTTTTGAGAATTAGATGCAGCAAGTTTAAGGCTTTTCATTAGAGATAAGCTGTCTTCTGTATTTACATCTTTTGATTCCTCAGAAGGGCTGTCTTGTACAAAAAATATAATACATAGTAATACTAATACGCCTAAGGCACTATTAATATACATAGTAGTGTCTCCACCGTAATATTCTAACATCATTAAAACAGGTGAGCCAGATACCCAACCACCAAAAACAGCAAACGTAACTAGTAATCCAGAAACTAGGGCCAGTTTAGATGATGGAAACCATCTTGGGGCTAATCGGAATGGGGCCATAAATGCGGCACAATGTGCAACACCTAATAGAAAACGAAAAATCATGGATAAGGTCTGATTATTAGATAAGCTAGTACCAATAACACAAGCCACTGCTAATAATGCCATACTCATAATTACTTTCTTTACGGAGACTTTATCTAATAAGATCCCAATGGGTATAAGCATGAGTACTGTTCCATATAAAAATACACCTGCAAAACTTCCGAATTCAGCAATTGATGCCAAAGAAAGCTTATCTATAAAATAGGCTTTCATTGCTTCTGTACTGAATAATGTCATTTGAATGAAGCTGTAGAAAAAGAAAGCTCCTGCAGAAAATACAGATAGAATTGCTCGAATTGAACTTTTCGTTTCTGTTTGAGTAAGTGTTGTCATAATTGTAAATGGCCAAATAAAAAAAATGTGATAATCAAATATGATTAATTCATTATCTGTATTGTAATACTTGTTTAACCATTTATAGATGGATATTAACTAATTATTAGTTTGAGGTAAACCCATAAAATAATTGAATAACTACATAGGTTTATTTTTTATAAAGTAGGAAATGACTTGAAAAGAAAAAGAGTCCGTTTTAAGGGACTCTTTCTCTTATTTCATAAGTATTTTTAATTATCGTATCAATAGGATTTGACCTGTCTTCTCGTTGACGGATCCATCTTTTTGTGATACATATCGAATAGTATAAGTATACGAACCAGACATCATTTGAGCGCCTTTATACGTACCATTCCATCCATTACCTCTAGTACCAGCTTCGAATGAATTCGTATATTCTTTATGGAAAATAGATTCACCCCAGTTATTATAGATATGAAGATCAATATCTACAGCATAAGCAGGCTCCAATAAAAATTCATCATTGTTTCCATCTCCATTTGGTGTAAATGCGTTAGGTGCATTCATACGAGCTGGACAAATTTGGTTGACATGAATCGTATCCATTGTAGAACATCTTGTAGCATGTGTTTCATCAATAACTAGTACAGTAAAGACTCCAGATCTATCTTTTGTGATAACCCTTGAAGTTTCACCTGTATTCCATTCATATGAGAAGTTATCACCTTCAATTGCAGCAACATCGAGAACATCACCAAACTCAAAACAGAAGGTAGTATCTTCCAATACTTTTCCTGGGTTAGGGTGGAATGTTGCCTGATATTCATGATTAAATTCACAGATTGTACCAGATTCATGTTCTACAATTGTTCTTAGAGAATACGTTCCTGTTTCAAGTACATCAATTGTTGCACTAGTTTCTCCCGTACTCCATTCGAAGGTTTGTACTACACCTGGGTATGCAGGAATTCGACCATCAAATGTAATAGGATCAGTCTCACAAGATTCTTGAACAAAATCTTGAACAACATCAGGTACGATGTGGACAGTCACAGCTTTTGAATTAACACAACCATATTCATTTGTGACAGTTAAGGTATATGTTGTTTCTTCAGAAGGAGCAATGTCAATCGATTGAGTTGTTTGTCCCGTACTCCAATTGTACGTAACAGGTACATCTACTTGTGGAGTAATTGTCGCAGCTGCATCTTGACAAATCCAGATGTCGTCATCCATGGTAATAACAGGAAGTGCATGTACTGTGATACTATCCATAAATGTTGCAGAACAACCACCTGCATTTGTTACTTCTACTAATACCGCAAATGTTCCTGAGGTCGGGTATTGGTAGGTTGGATGTGTTGATGAATTGGTGAAATTAGGTACACTATTTTCATCATAATCAAAATCCCATTTGATTGAAGTAATACGGTTATCTCCTGATGATGATAATTGAGGAGTTGTATTATTAAATGCTGCTATATCTCCAATACAGATGTCACTTGTTGTAAATGAAGGTGTAGGTACTTCGTAGACCTCAACATTTTGTGAGTCGATATTTGAAACACAACCACTAGGAGAAGTAATTCTTAAATTAACAGTATGGGTTCCTATACTTCCAAAGATATGTGTTGTGTCTCCGTAAGACTGGATTTCATAACTACCATTATTGTCAAAGTCCCATTCAAAAATACTTCCGGGTTCAAGTGCAATAGAATTATCTGTTAAGAAATAAACTGTTTCACCTTCACAACCAAAACCGTTTTGAACATTAATATTGGCCACAGGTGTTCTATAGAACTGAATGGTAGTTGTATCACTACTTAGACAACTAGCATCTAATTTATTATTGACCGTTAAAACTACATCAGCAGTGACCATATAACTACCAGAATTAAAAGTAGGATTGGCAAAAGTGGCATTGTATGTATCCAAATTACTTTGTGTAGCAATACTACCTCCTGAAATATTTATCAGCGACCATGAATAATCCATACCACTCCATTGTACTTCACTTGGAGCTAATGAGTACACATGAGTATCACATCCTTGTAGCCCTGTTTGAGGTAAAGTTACCGTAGGTGTTCTTAGGAAAGTAACACCCATTTGATCTGTTGAAGTACCACAGTTATTAAATGAATTTTCTGTTTCCAGCGTTATAAATGCTCTAACATATGATGCATCAGCAGGTATAGTATTAACTATTAATTGTGGATTATAGATAGACATAGATGATAGACTAACATTTGCTCTAGAGTCATAGGTCTGAATATCTGTATCTACTTGGTCAATTCTCCATGTGTAATTAAAGTTGTCTATACTTTCTTCATTTGTAGGACTAACTGTAATTTGAGATGCATTACAAGAAGCTTGAACATCATCTCCTAAAGAAGTATCAGGACTTCTGAAGAAAGTAACATCAATTGAATCTCTAACTGTTAAACAATATGGATTACTTGGGTTAGATATAGTTAATTTATATCTCGCTGTAACTTGTGCTGCACCATTAGGGAACTCAGGGTCAGTTAATCTCATTTGATAGCCTGAACCACTTGGAGTTTCTACAATACTTGCCCCAGTATTATCACTTACATCACTTGTAATAAGTGTTCTTTCCCATGTATAAGTAAAGTTATTCACTTCTGCTTGAGTTGGGTTAATAGTAATAAAACCGGTCTCACAAGAAACAATTGGAGATGATATAAGTGAAACTGTAGGCTGTTTATGGAAACGAATAGTTACAGTTTCTGTATCTGAACAACTACCAACTCTATGTGAGGTATTTAGAGTTGCACTAATTTCAATGTATGAAGCCCCTGTAGGGAAGGTAGGATTACTAAATGTCAACACATGCCCACCACTTCCACTAGAAGTTGTATCAACAGTTCCAGTGTTTAAACTTAAATCATCAGAAATCGAATAACTCCAATTGTAATCAAAATCGCCTACTAATTCTTCTCCGGTTGTGATGACAATATTACCTGTTTCACATTGATCAGCTTGATCAGGGTTGAGAGTGATTTCAGGAGTTCTATAGAATTCTAAAGTTTCATTTCTCGTAGTAAAACAGCTTGAAGGTTGATAGGCATTTCTTGCCATAACATCTACATCAACTGAAACAGTACCAGATCCATTATCGAAAGTTAAACGATCAATATGTAAGCTATCATACGTTGATAATGTATCTATGGTACCACCCGAAGTACTATTTATCGTCCAATCAAATACATAATTATTGACTTGACTATCTGTAATAGGGAAAGTGAGAGCTTTCAGACTTCCGTTTTTTCCACAACCGATTGCAGATGTTAATAAATGAGTAGGAACCACAGGTGTTTTAAAGAAACTAATATCCACTTGTTCAGTGGTAATACAAGGTGAACTTGCATTCGGGTTGGTATTAATGACTTGTAGTTCATACAATACATCAATTTGAGTTTCACCTTGATTAAAGTTTGGTGTATTGACTACAAGATCTCTTACAGTACTGTTAACCTCAGCAACAGTACCATTCGTTTCAGAAATCTTCGTCCATTGATATGTATAATCTGAAATCGTTTCTGAGAATGGGGAGATCGTAATCTGATTAGCACAACTATCATTACTAGCTTTTGTTGCAGTAAAGTTGATATGTGGAACTCTAAAGAAAACCAATGTATGTTGTGCATTATCTCCACATGATGAACCATTTGGATTATTGACATTTAGATCAAGTGTGATTTCAATTTGAGAACGCCCAACTGTAAAATCATCATCTTCAAAATGTAAAGAGAAATTCTGATTACTGGTTTGACCATTGATAATATCAGCATTTGAGCCATTGAATCCATCTATAGAACTAATACTCCAAGTATAATCGTAGCCATTGATGACTTCATTACCAAAAGGTTTTACAGTCACAGTATCTAATGCACATTCCGCATGATTATCTGTAAAAGATATCATTGGTTTACGAGCAAACTCTAATGTGTATGCAGTGTCAGCTGTACAATTTGTATTTAAATGATTATCTGTTTGAACATTAAATGTAGCAGTAATTAAAGAAGCACCATCAGGGAAATCTGAAGGATCAGCATCTATTGTTAGTGCACCCGCAGTTGAGGTATCTATATTATTTAATGTTGTGATTGAAGCATTATTATCTGTGAATATGGTATCAATAGACCAATTGTAATCATAATTATCTGTTCTTGGCTCAACTGTTTGTAGTGTCAAATTGATGTCATCACAGACATTGAATTTATTAGCTGTTAATGATAACATTGCTTCTCTATCAAATACAACCGTTACTTGGTCTGTTGTTGTACAGCCATTATCCATATTCATCACTTGAAGCTCATATATTGCTGTAACCCTCACTGTAGAGTTCGGGAAAGATGGGTTATGGTCTAAAGTGATAGTATGGGTATTTAAGCCACTTTCTAAAGGATAAATACCTGCAGATAATAAATCTGTTCCATCATCTGATAAAATGCTAATTCTATTCCAAGTATAATTGTAACCTGTATTCTCTGCTTCCATAGGGAATAAAGAAACGGAAGTTCCTCTACAAACAGGAGAGAGGTTAAGCATTGATAAATCAGTTAATGGAGTTCTAAAGAATGTGAACGTAAATATTTCAGAATCCGAACATCCACTAAGCGTATTACTTACATCAACACTATATGAAACATCGATTCTATGACTTAATGAATCAAATGATACAACAGAGAAAGAAACGTCTTGTCCATTGTTGATATGAGTAGTATCAATTGTACCACCACTTACACTTACTTGGTTCCAAGTGTAATCAAAATTTGGAATTATTTCAGTGTTGAATGGTCGGATAACGTTTACTTGTTGACATAAAGTACTATCTAATGATTGAGTAGCACTGATAATTGGGTTTCTATAGAATACGGCATCAATAGTATCTCTTTCTTGGCATAAAGTTGAAATCGAGTTTTCTACCATTACTTCATATTGATAAGTCATCATAGCAGCCCCAGTTGGGAAAAATCCTTCCTGATCAATAGGGGTATTTAATACATAAGTATTATTTACTTGACTTACCATAGGAGCAGATAATCCCTCAGCATTTGGATTATGATCTGGTGTGATATTTAATAAGTTCCATGTATAATTAAATTGAGGAACATAGTTCTCTACCGTCTGTAAAGTAATACTATTTGATGAACATACAGATGATATAGTACTGATTGTAGGATCAGGGGTTCTGTAGAACGTAAAGGATACGGTCTCAGAATCTGTACAAGTAGGGGAATCAGAGTTTGTTACTGAAACAGTATAAGTAACATCAATTTGGTTTGAGGTAGGGTCAAATTGTGGAGTATCAAATGTTACATTCTGATTACTATTTGAAGATAAATTAATACTACCTCCATTTACAGAAACTTCACTCCAAGTAACATTATATCCTGAAATTAATTCATTTCCGAATAGTGATATGTCATTTTGATTACCACAGTCGCCTGCAGTAAGAGATTGAACAACATTAATATCAGGAACTCTAAAAATAGAGAAAGAGACATTTTCAGTATCAGTACATAACGTATTACCCAATGTATCACTATTTGATGCAGAAACAGTGTAGCTAACATCAATTCTGTGACTACCCGAATCATATAATGATTTTAGTAATTCGATGTTCTGCGTTGTTTTAGAATATCCACTACCAATATTTAGTTGTCCGCCTAAAACGTTTACACTATCCCAATTGTAGTTGTAACCTGCGATTACTTCACTACCAAATGTAGTAAGAAGATTAAGGGTATCACATGACGTAATTGTTTGAGCTAGATTTAATACAGGTTGTCTATAGAAATAGAATCGGAATGCAGTATCTGCTTCACAAGATGTCACCCCAGGAGTAAACGACAGTGCATTGTTTTCTACCTGTAATGTAACATCAACTAATATTGTATCACTTCCAGAGTTAAATACCGGATTATTTAATGTTAAGTCTTGTCCGTTTAATGAGGAATTGGAAATAGTACCACCAACGGGGTAAATAGTCCATGTGAAATCAAATGAAGAAGCAACATTTTCATTTCCATATGAAGTAATTATATTTTCGATTCCACAACCCGCTAAGCTTTGAGCGATATTTATAGTTGCAGGACGATAGAAAATCATCGTAGTATCCAAATCACTGACACATGAATTTTGGTACGTATTGCTTATCTCAATATTAAATGGAATTTCAATGGTATTACTACCTGGAGCAAATGCATCCATAGGTAATGTAATAGATAGATTTTGACTATTTATTTGAGCTGTAATACTATCTAATACTGCCTGAGGTAAAGTATTGCCATCTGAACCAGCACCTGAAATGCCACTGGTATTTAATGTCCAAGTATAATCAAAACCATTATTGTGTTGGATATTTTCTTGTTTTCCTAAAGGATAGAAGTCAACAGTTAATCCACAATCTTCAGTTCTTTCTTCAACAAAAGCAGTGAAATTAGCCTGACGGTAAAGTGTAGTGGCTAAACTCATAGAGTCTTCACATGCTGGGGAGTTAACGTTAAATGTTTCAATTAAATACCTTGTATCTATGCGTGTCGAATGTAGTGCAAAAGTATCAACGGTCACTGTTAGGTTTTCATCTGTTAATGAAGAATGGTTTACATTACCACCATTAATTGATACTTGCGACCAAGTATTAGCGAAACCAGTAATATTTTCATTAGCAAATGGATATAACGTTAATGCAGCATCACAACTATCTGAACTCGCTCTAGAGTAGGTGATGTTGATTTCTGGTTCTCTAAATAATGAGAACATAAATGTTGTATCATCATCACACATCGACTCACCAGAATTGAGCATTGTAATGTTGTAAGAAGCATCAATTTGAGATTGGCCGGAGTTAAAACTATTGACATTAAATGTAACGGACCTATTTCCATCCAAGACCGCTGGAGTGGAAGTAATTGTACCACCTGTTAGTGAGAGTTGAGTCCAATCAAAGTCAACATCATTCAACATTGCATTATGCGATTCTACTAATATCGAACTTTGACAAGCTCCAGTCATATTAGTAAGCATCATTTCAGGTGTTCTATAGAATTTAAAACTGATAGTATCTTCATCAAAACACTGATTCGATAAAGTATTTACCACTCTTAGTTTATAATATGCATGAATGATGGATTCTAAGGTATTGAAACTATCCACAGAAACGGTCAGTTCTCTTTGCATACTAGATGCATTATCATTTAAAGCACCATTTCTAATAGAATCTAAAGTCCAAATATATACATAGCCATTTACATCATTCGGGAATGGAGAAGCTGTTCCGTTATAATCACAATTATTTAATTTTGAACTTAAGAATGGTGTGTCAATATCTGGCGTTCTATAGAAATTCAAGCTATAATTTACTGTATTCGAACAGGTAGGATCTGCTGTAGCCAAAGTATTTACAGCGGTTAACTGCAATGTGATTTCTATGTGTGATTCATTATCCACAAAATCATCATCTGTAACCGTAAAAGTAGTGTTCTGTGTATTATAGGTATCACCTACACTATAATCGCTGCCGTCATATCCATTAATAGAGGTGATGTTCCAAGCATAATTAAATCCAGCAATACTCTCACTGCCAAAGGGTTGGAGTGTTGAAGTTAGAGCACATGAATCTAATTTGTCTTCTACAATACTAATATCTGGGTATCTATAAAATTGGAATAATATAGTTGTATCTGTTGAAGAACAAATAAGGTTTGAATTACTATGCTGTACATTGAGATCCATATTAAATGAGATCATATTAGAACCTAATGCATAAGCAGAATCAGGAATTGTCAACTCGAAGTTTTGAATATTTTCTTGTGCTATAATACTGTCCAAAACAGATGAGATGAGTGTTCCTCCTATGGCACCGGAAACAGATGAAGCATCAAGTGTCCAAGTGTAATCAAAACCATCACCATGATTAATAATTTCAGTATTACCCAAAGGGAAGGAATGGAATGTTCCACCGCATAGACCTAATGGATCTGTTTGGGTATATGCTGTGAAATTAGGTGAACGATACAAGTTAAATTCTACAGTATCTATATCAGAACATGTTGGAGACAAGCTATTCGTAGCTGTTAATTCGTACTGAACAGTTATCGTTGCAGCATTAAGATCAAATGCATCAACTGAGACATTTAATATATCGTCATTATTTGCACTGTTTTGTATAACAGTACCACCTGATACTGAAATTTGTCTCCATGTTCTATCAAATAATGGAATGGCTTCACCATTGAAAGCTTCCATAATTTCTGTATGTGAACATGAATCTGTTCTAGCAGATAAAAATTCAATTTCTGGAGCTCTATAGAAAGTGACATTGAAAGTGGTATCATCATCACATGTATGCGATGAAGAATTACTAATTGATACAGAATATTGAAGGCCTATTTGAGCAGCATCTGTATCGAATGTTTTCACATCAACGATAAATGAACTATTGTTATTGGTGGAGTCAATGGTACCACCTGTTATGTTATCAAGGTGCCATGAGAATGACTCACCAGCATTTATAAATGCTTCATTCATGGTAGAGAATGTGATTGAAGAATCTATACTGGCACAATTCACTACTTGCTGTGAGAAAGTGATTTCTGGTGTTCGATAAAATTCAAAATTGATATCTTCTTCATCATAGCAGCTTGGCACTTCAGTATTAAAGACTCTTAGTCTGTAAAGGCCATCGATCTGTAAACTATTAGTACTGAAAGAGTCGACATCAATTGTAATCTGACGATCTGATAATGATGTATGGTTAACGTTACCTCCTGTTACAGTTACAGGCATCCAAACATAAGAGAAGCCATTAATATTTGTAGCAAATGGTTCAGACGTACCAATATGATCACAATTTGCAGCTTTAATAAAACTAAACCCAGCATCAATAATCGGAGTTCTATAAAATACCAAAGTATCCACCGCCATATCTTGGCAAGATGTATTAGAAGGGTCTAAGTTATTAGCTACATCGAGTTCGAGAGCAATTACAATTTTAGACTCATTATCAATAAAGTCATCATCTGTTATTGTAATGGTTAGGTCTTGGTTTGTAGATAAATTTCCAACAGATAAATCGTTTGAAACATCGCCATCGTTACCATCATACCCACTAATACTAGCAATTGACCATTGGTAATCAAAACCATTTATCGTCTCTAAACCAAATGGCTGTAATGTTGTGGTATATGCACAGCTATCAGACTTAATGGTCTGCATTGCAATTACAGGAGGACGTTTGTAAGAAATTACAATTGTCGTATCTGTTTGACAAGTAACATCGGCATCAGAGTGTTCGATATGTAAATCAAGTGATAGTTGTATTTCGTTACTTCCAGAAGCAAACTCTGTAATCGGCATATTTAGTATGAAATTCTGCTCATTGGCCTTACTTAAGATAGAATCTAATGTAGCATTAGATAGAGTAGCTCCATCTGCACCTGCACCAGTAACACTATCAAAGGTCCAAGAATAATCAAAACCATCTCCATGATTTATCACTTCTGTAGTTCCTAACGGATACACTTCACCCATTAATCCACAAGAATTTAATGGCATCAATTGACTATAATTACTCAAGCTTGGAGTTCTGTAGAATTGGAATTCTACTGTATCAATGTCCGAACAACCTGTAGCATCAGTATTTTGAACAGTAAGTTCATAAGCTACTACAACATAAGCTGTATCTTGATTAAATGATGTGACATCTACTGTTAAATCTTGGCCAGTAAGTGAACTGGCATTGATAGTACCTCCATTAACATATAGTTCTCTCCATTGATAATTGTAACCGGATATAGTTTCATTACCAAATGGTTTTAGTGTATTGGTACTTGCACATGAGTCAGTACGAGTTTGTGAGAAGGTAATCTCTGGCGTACGGAAGAAAGCGATATTAAATGTAGTATCATCATCACATGAACTTAATGTGGTATTGTCTATGATAAGTTGATATTGAGCGTCTAATCGATGTGATCCTGTTGCGAAGGTATCTACTTCAATTAAGTATTGATTTCCATTATTGACAGTATCTATACTACCTCCTGTAAGTGAGTTGACGTTCCAATAAAAAGTAGCTCCATTTAATGCTTCACTGTTAGCAGTAATCGTATCATTTAATGCACAAGCTAGAGGCGTTGGGTTATATGTGATTTCAGGTGTTCTAAAGAAATTAATGGTATAAGATTCAACGTCAAAACATGTAGGTGACGCAGAATTTTCAACCCTTAATTCATAAGTTGCTGTGATTACAGTAGAATTTAAATCCCATGAAGAAACGGAAACATTAATATCTTTATTAGTTAATGCATCTTCATTTAAAACTCCACCAGTTATTGAAGTTTGGGTCCATGAGTAATCAAAACCAGGAATAATTTCACTTCCTGAAGAAATCTCGGCATCTTTTGCACAAGGATTACCACCAGCTTTTGTTTCGGTAAATACAATATCTGGAGTTCTATAAAAACGTAAAAGTAAATTTCTATTGATCCCACAATGAGGAATAGCATCAGCGCCACCAGGAGCCATTTTTCTTACTCGATTATTGGCGGTTACCTCAAATACATGTGCACCCGTAGCGAAGTCAGCATCAGTAAAAGTGATTGTTCTGATTTGAGCATTAGTATCTGCTGGTAACGTACCTCCAAAACCCGGGCTAGGGTTTCTTAACTGCCATCTGTAATTAAAGTTAAGTGTCTCTGTATGGTGATTTAATGTTACCGATAAATCACATGAATCTAACCTAGTGTCTACTAATGTAAAATCTCTTGGTCTTCTTTCAATCTCAACTCTAAAAGTAGTATCGTTTAAACATGTATTACTGTGTGTGTTCTCTACATGTAAATTAATATCAAACCATAAATTGACTGAATCATCAACAAAGTAATCTTCAAATATATCTAATGATAAGTTTTGGGAAGTATCACTTGCATTCACTTGGTTCACTAGAGCCGTTAAAAATGCTGGATCAATATTGTGGTCAATGGCATTGTTAGACATACTCCAAGTGTAATCATAATCTTCATTATGTGGGAGAACTTCGCTTCCAAAAGGTGAGAAGTTAACCTCGTAAAGATTTCTTGCAGGAGTATTACATTCTTGATAATTATAACTTAAACTAGAAAAATCTGGAGATCTGTAGAAATAAAATTCAATACTGTCTCTATCAGCGCCACCAATAGTATTTACAACATCAATATAAAACTTTGTATGGATTCTTGAACTTCCGTTATCAAAGGTATTTGGTGTAACAGTAAAGTCTTGTAATGATGTGTTTGTAATATTTATGGTACCACCATTTGTAAAAGCATTGCTCCATGTATAAGTGAACCCAGCAATAGTTTCTGAACCAAAAGGTTTAGCAAGATAGCTTGCAGTAACCCCACAATCTACTAATGTTGTATCCAAGTTAATCACTGGCATTCTATGTATTTGAACATCTACAGTATCTAATGTTGAACATGCAGTAGGGTGGTTGTTATCTGTAACTTGCAGTTGATAACGTACATCAATAATTGATTCTCCAGTATTAAAATCAGGTTCATCAACATCTACCGTTGCATTATGAATGTTTAATGCTGATTCTGTGATATTACCATTAGTAGGCCCAGATAATTTGGTCCATAGATATGCAAAATTAGTACTATCATTTGCCAATGGTCTCAGTTGAACTGTAGTTGTATCATTTACGATAATACTATCTTGTCCAATTTCAGGGTCAGGATTTTCTCTAACATAAACTGTGATGCTGTCTATGTCTGTACAACCTCTTGCAGAAGTTACCCTTAACTTGACAGTATATGTTCCCGTTGAAGCATAATCATGTTGAGGATCTGCTACCGTTGAAATATTTCCATCACCAAACTCCCAAAGCCAAGTCGTAATATCATTGACGTTGGCAGGTAAATCTCCTGCAGTGATAAATGGATTTAAGTTGGAATTATCAATCGTGGACTGATCTGTAAACTGCATAGTCTGACCAAGACAAACCTCGTTAGCGACAGGGTTATTTAATCGTTGGGCAGACAAGCCTGCATCAGGTTCCTGGAATATATACACTAATGTACTATCTGCGGTAGGAGTGAAGGTGTGAGTACACCCTTTGTTTGTAGTAACCGTTAGTGTGGTGGTCAAGACTTGATCAAAACCAATCAGCGAGCCATTTCCATCCAACTGTGTTGTAAAATCAATTGTTGGGAATCTATGTAACAAAGTATCAGTACCGCCAAAGTCAATGGTACCATTAGAATTAAAATCCCAATCCCAGCGTACTATTTCATCATCAGTAACAGGGGTGATAGTGGATAAATCATCAAAAGATACACCATAACTTAAACAGTTATTTTGGTATGTAAAGTTGGCTGTTGGGTTTGCATTAACTATCACTGAGTCTTTAGATGTTGTACTAAAGCAACCATCATTTGAAGTCACTCTCAATGCAACAGGATAAACTCCTTGATTTGGAAAAGTATAAGTAGTCACACTATCAGTTGTAGTGATATCGTATGTTCCATCATTATCAATATCCCATTCAAACTGGGCAATTTGCTCATCATTGTATATGCCAAAATCAGTATTTCTAGCATCCAAAGTAGTTGCTGACCCATTACAAACTTCATCATTAACAAAAGCTGCAACAGGAGTGGCATTATAAATGACTCTGATGTCATCGGTCATCACACATTCACTAACATTCAGCTGATTGTTAGAAGCATCATTTTTATCAATGTAATTAGCAATTATAGTAGCTTGAATGGTATATAGTTTTCCATCACTATCATCAGGATCAATAGTAAATGGAGCAGTATCTATAGGACCATGATTAAAAATGACTTCAGAATCATGACCTCCATTAGCTTGGGTAATAGGATTACCATCCACAAACCATCGATACTGAAGTTCCCAATAATACATATACTCTGATGTTTCAATAGTATCAGAAGCATTAAAAGATCCGTTCCAAGAAAGGTCTTCAACATTTAAAGTATATGCCCCAGCATCTGTACATAAAGTTACATCAGGTGAAGAAATATCAGGACAATTTAAAATGGTCATATCACCGGAATAATCAGCTGGATAGGAACACCCATTTTCATCTACAAAAGTAAGACTAGGAGTAATTGTACTCATATTAGCATTACTAATTGTTGAAGGATATACAAACACTTGAGAACTGTCTGTTCCTAGTTGTCCATCACCAGAAGCCCAGTTATATATGGTATTGGTGATATCTGTGTTAGGATCATCCACAGGAAAGGCTACCATTGTTGTTGAAGCAGGTTCAAAACCAATTTTCTTTAATATTTCATATGTACCAGAAGTACCACCCACAACAATAGTTACAGTGTTTGAAACATCTTGACAACCATGATTATCAGTAACAGTTAGTACAGCATCATAAGAACCCGGAGAACTATAATAATGAGTTACACTACCAGAGTTGGTAGTTGCATCTATGGTACCATCATTATCGAAGTCCCATTCCCATAAAGCTATATCAACATCATAGAGATTATCTGATAAATCTAAATCATCTCTTCTAGAAGTATTTCCTGCAGTTTCGTCCGCTAAATCTGTAAAACTCACAAAACCAGGACATACCAAATTATATGTGTTAGGAGTGAAGTCTGCCGCTAAATCCCTCATAGTAGGAACCGTAAATGACAGAACTTGGTCATCGGAACAACCATTTTCATCCACCACTTGAATGGTTAAATTATAAGGACCTGCAGGCAAAGAAACCCTAACAGTGTCATTATTAATTGAATTGGGAGTTACGGCACCGACACCAACACCACCTGTAAATAAGTTGATGGTACTTGTGCTCAAATTATAGACTTCATTATCATCAAGATCAAGTGTTAACTCAGTAATTACTTCATCACAAACATAATCGAAAGCAACAAAGTTGTCATGAGGAAGAGGGAATGTGAAATCTGGTTTAGTTACTGTGATATCATGAGTATATGAAGCAGAACATCCATTAATTGATAATTCTAATGTTATGGTGTGTGCTAAATTTTGAGGACTATTTGGAGTCGAAAATACGATACCAGTTAAATCAGGAACGTTTCCAGAAATAGGTACAGTACCTGATGTTTGAGAGACACCATCTACGAACCATTCATAATCTGGTTGAGTGGGACTGTACATTAAATTTTGCCCTTGAAAAGTGAGGTTGTCCCCAACACAGGCAGCGGCAAGTCCTGTTACATTTACCGAACCACCGGTAATTTGTATTGGCCCTAAGTTCTCACTAAATGTACAACCTCCTGCTGTAGTTACAGTAACAACACCGCTATAAGAACCAGGTGTTGGGAAGGTAGTATTTACGATACTATTATTTGAGCTAAAGCTAAATTGAATACTATTGTCAGCTGTATTTGTGAAAGTCCAATTGTACACTTGGCCAAGATTCCCGTCTCCGGCATCAAATTGTAAAATGCTATTTACACAGGTGCCTGAAGAGGTAGATGGGGAAGGTGATAAAACGGGTAATGGACCCGGCATAACAATGGTAGTGTCTTCAAAATCTGAACAACCTACACCAGGTTCTGTTGCTGTAATTCTAATATCTACAACAGAGCTTTCAGGTATTTCACCCTGAGGGTAACCAGTAAAAGTAGGGAAGGTGGCTTCTGATAAGAAGTTATAATTCTCATCTTTCGTAGATTGAGAGGTCCATGTAACTTCATCACTATTTCCGTTACCTGGTGGATCAATCGTTAATGTCCATTGATAGTCTGTATCTGTTGTTCCTAATGAGTTATTGATGAACGACAAAGTTGTAGGTGCACAATCATCCAAAGTGATTTCATGTTCAGCTTCAGAAGGGTTTATCGTAATAGTTTCTACAGTAGGATCACCTGCACAGCCATTGATCACTGCTCTAATTTCTACTGTAAAAGTGCCCGGTAGTGCTGTTCTTGCACTATCCACAATATCTCCATAATAGAATTGGCCTAGACCAGTGTTACCAACAGTTACCCAATTTAAATTACTAGCATAACGATATTGGTAGACAATAGGGAATTCTCCAGACAGCCCCAATCCTAGAGTATCTGCATGGGTTGTTGTTGAAAAATTGACAGTTGTACCAATACAAATTGTAGATGGGCTAAAATTTAATGTAGGATTATCAAAAACTTCACCCACTAAGTAATTAAAAGCCGGTGAAGAAAAAGTACAGGCACTATTATCCCCAATTGGATCTAATGTAATGTTATGGTAAATGTCATAATCACCATGAGATAAATTGGTAAAAGTGAGTGGATTCACAGTGTAATATGTAGTATCATCATAGGTTTTATTAATCACCATCCATTCTTCAGTATCAACACTAAATGGGTTCGTTACTGTATTTGTATTTCGATCTTCCCATGTAACCGAAGAGGCAAACGAGTCACTTGAAGGTTCGCAGGCAAAATTTGCTCCTGATACTCTTACATCTAATGGAGCAGAATAAACATCAATACTGTTCAAAGCACAATTATCATTGATGTCTCCTGTTTGTGCGTCAAAATACAGTTCAATGGTGTGAGATCCATAACCCGCAACAGCAAGTGTATCAGTAGATTGATTAAACCCTGTAATTGTGGTGCCATCAATAACCCAATAGTAATTTGCTACATTCTGTAGATTGATGGCATTAACGATTACATTGAAATTTTCACTACAGTAATCAGTGTTATTGGCAGCAATACTGATCCCTGCTTGTGGTAAAATAGGTACGGTTTGAACATCTGTAAATTGACAACTATTGTCGGTTAATCCCTGAATAGTTGCCGAAATATTGACATTAATTGGGTTAGGGTTTGGGTTACTGTAAGTATGCGTTGCTACATCTCCAATAACAATGGTCTCTGTGTTCCCATCTCCCCAGTCCCATAATACTTGAAGACCAGAAAATAATGGATCTATTGTTCCAGGAGTGTAACTAACTACATGAGTATTACAGGTACCTGAAATAGATGCTGTACCATATAATGATGAGATATCTCTAAAGTAGATATTTTCGGTTTGTGTGGAAGTACCTGGACAATTATTGGCTTCACTACTCAATGAAACTGTAAAATCAGTCCCATCAGAGCTATCAAATGTATGTTGAATGGCAGCAACATTCGTAGTATCAAACGTCCCATCACCCCAATCCCAAAAATAGGTAGGAGTCACAGTTAAACCATCAGTGTCTATTGATGAAGCAGTAAATGTAATAGTTTGTGTAGAAGCACAGCTAATTGTTTGAGAAGTTGTAAAAGTAGATGTAAAAGGAGCTTGAACGGTTATATAACCTGCTTCATTTGCGATAAATTGACAACCATCAGTAGTTGTACCACTTAGTGCAACATCAAAAGAACCGGAATTATTGATTGTAACTTTTGCGGAATCATTTACAACAGGGTATAATTGATTATCTACTAAAAAATTTAATGATGAAAAGGTTCCTGGAGTAATATTGACTAAAGTGATTTCTTCGCCTACACAAATATTTCGTTTATCTGCATAAAATTGTCCGTCCGGCCTACTGTAAACCTCAATAGCATTATTAGGAATTGTGGCTGTTACAGAACTCGTAGCCCCTCCAAAAGTATCATCATATGTGACTCGAACCCCATAAATACCTGTACTATTGAATTGATGATAGGGTTCAGCAAGATTTGAAAATGGAGTGTAAGTAACACCATCATAAATCTCCCAATTATAATTCGAATATGTATGATTGAGCTGAGGAGAAATAATAAATTGCAAAGCAACACCTCCACATCCACTGATAACAGTATTAGGATCTGTCTCAGTAGAACCTTGATAGACTCTATGTATTGTTTGCCCTAAAAGAGCATTGGCTAAAAGAGTTAGTGTCAAAGTTAGAATCAGCAGTAATGATCGTAATAACGCTTTCGTCATATGGGTTAAGTAGTTCTAGTAGCAGTAATCAAAAGAAAGTTAGGTCTTTCCTTATAAGCAACTTGGGTTATAGATAATTCGCTTTGGGTGTATTTTAATTATACGTATTCATACAATAATGATCCATATTTAATTTAATGAAAATCAAATAGGATCATTGTAGTGATGTAAGTAATATCTTGAAAGAGAATAAAAAAATTGTACTATTCTTATAATAAAGGAGATGGACAAGGTAAATCCATCGGTTTTCTTTTTGGTTTCTTTTTATAGTCCTTGTATAGATTAAAAGTATATTGAAGACTAATTTCGTGAGAATTAGCATGTTGTTGAGGTAAGTCAGATAGTGTTACATCATAACTATAACCAAAGTTAAGGTTTCCGACTTTTATACCTGTCAAAATAACAACAGCATCATGGTTTACTGCATTGTCTTTTTCAGCTCCTTTTATTAATGGTAAACCTCTGTACCATACACCAACTAATAGGGGTTGGTAATGGAAATACATACCTAAACTCAGTTGATCATTTTTACCTTGAGATTGATAATGCATTGCGAATGTAAATGATTTTCGATGGTAATCTGGAATATGTGTATGATGCCCTTTAAATTCTAATGGTATCATATACCCAGCTTCTATTGATACTCTTACAGGTAAGTAGGCTTGCTCTCCAATGAATGAAATATTAGGAGTATTTACATGATATAGTCCCAAACCAACCCAATATTTTTCTCCATACAACATGGCTCCAGTATTTACATCTGCATAACCTACTTGGGTATGAACAAATGGTTCGTTTGTTCCTCCGCCCGTAAAACCAAAGGAATCTAGCTGATCGTTGAAAACTAATGATGATAAATCAAGTTTATTTTGTCCGTAACCAACCTGTAAGCCAACATTAAGGCCAACATATTTTGAAATAGGAATAGTATAAGAGCCAGACACAGTAAAAGTAGAATGCTGTAATGGAGTTCCTTCATTTACACCATAGCTATCATTTTTTATATATCCTCCGAGTGAAAATCTTTTATACTTAAAATTGTGATCAAAAGAAGCCATAAAAGACTGTATTCCGGCAGGTAGTCCTACCCATTGGTTTCTATAATTGATGATGGCTCGTGTTTCCTGACTTGATCCTGTTAGGGCAGGATTAAGGTATAATGGTGTAGCATAGTATTGTGAAAACTGAGTGTCTTGTCCGAATAAATAACTGCTTGTGAGTATGCTGGTTGTGAGAAAGATAAAGCAGAAATAGTTTTTAAAATTAGGTCTCATAAGTAATTAGGTGATTTACTTACAAAACGTATTCTGAAAAAAAATCGTTTCTTCTAAATTGTATTACAACTTACGTCTGCAGAGTTTTTTTCGAAATTCAGTTGTAAAAAAAAGTTTCATTATTTTTGTATTATTTTGAGTCTCTTCTTACTAGTGATATTTTGATATGTAATATTGTTAATTGTAGAAATAGTACTTTTTGAAAGTGATAATTTCCTTTTTGTATTGATATCAAACATTTGTGTAAAAAAAAACTGATCTCAATTTCTTGAAATCAGTTCTTCAAATCTAGAATAAAATTCATTTTTTAGGAATTGCTTACTTCTTCTTCTTGTTTGGTCTTCCATCTTTCATGAAACCAAACCCATTGGTCAGGAGCTTCGCGTATAAATTTTTCAAGTGCCAATGACATATTTTGAGTATTGGTCTTAATATCTTCTTTTAAGTTTCCAGTTTTCTCAAGAGGAACTTCAGGTCTAAACTCTAGTAAATGCTTACCATTACTTTGTAATTTTATCGAAGCAGGAATAATTGCTGAATCCGCTTTTAACGCTAATGTAGCAGCGCCAATAGGAGTAGCAGCAGGTTTTCCAAAGAAGTCCACAAAAGTATTTTGAACTTTATCAGTATCTTGATCAATAAGCAAGAAAGCTAGACCGCCATCTTTCAACTTTTTGAACATTTTAATACTTCCTCTAGGATCAGATCTTTCAACAAAGTCAGCTTGGTCATTTTTATTATGCCTTCTCGTCTTTACTACAAGATCATTTAATTTTTCATCATGTAACTTAGCTCCAATTGCGATACAAGGATAATCACTCATACTAAGATAAAAACCTACCATATCGAAGGCACCTCTATGACAGGTCAATAAAATTACTCCTTTGCCTTTATTGTAAGCATCAATTAGATGTTGTTCACCCTCAACTTCCATTACAGCCGTCAATTCTTCTCTTGTTCTAATAGAAGGGTAACGTACAATATCAGTAAAGTTTTTACCTAAATTTGAAAAAACCTTCTTTGCTATTTTTTGTATTTCAGCATCACTAAGCTCATTTTCATAAGCATATTTGAGATGCTTTAAGGTTAGGTCTCTTGTTTTAGGCATAATGTAGTACACTAAACCTCCAAGTTTTCCAAAAGACCACATTAACATATTTCTTGGTGCCCAATTAGCGAGTTTAATTAACCCTTTGATTAATTGATATAAAAGTTCGTATTTAACTTTTTTCCAACCCTTATGTTGACTCATTAATATATATCTTAAATGTAAAAAGGCAACGAACCTCCGTCCGTTGCCTGAATATTTATTGATAGCTATTGGTTATACATCAACTTTTGCATAACGAGCATTTCTTTCAATGAAATCTCTACGAGGAGCAACTTCGTCACCCATCAACATAGAGAATAAATGATCAGCTTCGGCGGCAGATTCGATATCCACTCTACTCATACTACGGAATTCAGGATCCATAGTTGTGTGCCAAAGTTGTTCTGGGTTCATTTCACCAAGACCCTTATAACGTTGGATGTTCACTTTTCCTTCATCGCCGCCAAATTCTTGGATAGCTCTCATACGATCATCCTCAGACCAGCAATACTTTTCTTGCTTGCCTTTCTTCACTAAGTAAAGAGGAGGTTGAGCAATATATAAGTATCCTTGTTCGATCAATGGTTTCATATAACGGAAGAACAAAGTTAAAATCAATGTTCTAATGTGTGAACCATCGACATCGGCATCGGTCATAATAATGATTTTATGGTAACGTAACTTTTCTAAGTTAAGTTCTTTTTCATCGTTTTCAGTACCAAAACGAACACCTAATGCAGTAATGATATTTTTAATCTCTTCGTTATCGTAGATTTTGTGTTCTTGAGCTTTCTCAACATTAAGGATTTTACCTTTTAATGGAAGAATAGCTTGGAACATACGATCACGACCTTGCTTAGCAGAACCACCTGCCGAGTCACCCTCCACTAGGTATAATTCTGAAACTGCAGGATCTTTTTCAGTACAATCAGATAATTTACCAGGAAGACCAGTACCAGTAAGAACGTTCTTACGTTGTACCATCTCTCTTGCTTTACGAGCAGCATGTCTAGCTTGAGCAGCAGTAATTACTTTTTGTACAATATTTTTAGCCTCTTTTGGATTTTCTTCTAAGAACGTTTTTAATGTCTCAGTTACAGCTGAATCTACCGCTCCAGAAACCTCAGAGTTACCTAATTTTGTTTTAGTTTGACCTTCGAATTGTGGTTCAGGAACTTTAACTGAAATAATTGCAGTTAAACCTTCTCTAAAGTCATCACCAGAGATATCTACTTTTACTTTATCTAATAAACCTGTAGAATCTGCATAAGATTTTAAAGTTCTTGTTAATGAACGTCTAAAACCTGCTACGTGAGTACCACCTTCGTAAGTATTAATGTTGTTTACATAAGAGAATACATGCTCCGAGAATGACGTATTATAAGTCATTGCCACTTGAACTTGAATATTCGCTTTTTCACCCTCCATAAAAATAGGAGTAGCTAGAAGTGATTGTCTTGTATTATCTAAATATGCAACATATTCGCTAAGACCACCTTCAGAATGGAATACTTCACCTACAAACTCACCATCCTCATCTTTTTGACGAAGGTCTTTTAAGTGAATTGTAATACCAGCATTTAAGTATGAAAGCTCTCTTAATCGAGATGCAATAGTATCATAGTTATAAACGCCATGAGTGAAAATACTTAAGTCAGGCCAGAATTGAACTGTTGTTCCTGTGATGTCAGTTTCTCCAATCTGTTTAACATCGTACTGAGGAATACCAGTCTTATATTCTTGTTGGAATATTTTACCGCCTCTATGAACTGTTACCTTTAAGTCTGTAGATAATGCGTTCACACAAGAGACACCAACACCGTGAAGACCACCTGATACTTTGTAAGTGTCTTTATCAAATTTACCACCGGCATGTAGTACAGTCATTACTACCTCAAGAGCTGATTTTTTCTCTTTCGGGTGCATGTCTGTAGGAATACCACGGCCATTATCAGAAACTGTAATTGAATTATCTTCGTTTACAGTTACATATATATCTGTACAATAGCCAGCCATTGCTTCATCAATTGAGTTGTCTACAACCTCCCAAATTAAATGATGAAGACCTTTAATACCAATGTCCCCAATATACATGGCTGGTCTTTTACGAACAGCTTCCAATCCTTCAAGGATCTGGATATTACCGGCTGAATAATTGTCTTTTTTTTCTTCCATATCTTTACTAAAAAATATCTGCGAAGCTACCCTTTTTTGTCATTAATTACAACCCCTAATAGGGTCTAAAAACTTAGTTACTTGCAGTCAAGGCTTTTAATCTTCTTTTGGATTCTGAATCAATACTATTTTTATAAGGATGTTTGGGATATGATATAGCCTTTTTATAAAAAAATCGAGCTTGTTCATCTTCGTTAAGGCCTTCATAGAGGTGCCCTAAGTTTAGAGAAGCATTCGCAGGATAATATTCTTTTGGTTTAGATCCTCCCAATTCCAAAACTTTAAGATAAGCATTTATTGCAAAAGTAGTATCATTTAACTCTTGTTTTGCTCGCCCAAATCTATAATAAAATTCCAATTGATTTAAATGATTTAAACTATCGATATTTATTCCTTTTAACTTCTTAATAGATTCATTGTAATTACCTCCATCAAATAGTATTCTAGAGAACATAATATCAGCGTTAGGTAATTCATCTTTTTTGACGAATGAAATTGCATATTTGTCAACACTGATAAGGGCTGTACCTTTATTGATCACCATCTCTTTGAAATATTGAATACTATCTGTAGTATTATTTTCTAACCAATAGGAGATCAGTTTTTTATAATAAATATCTTTAGTATAATCTTTTTCTGTTTTAGATAAATATTTATTGAAGTAGACATTAGCTGAATCAAAGTTAGTAAGGTAATAGTAACTGCTACCTTTTAGGTAATTATAGTATCCAAACCATTGGTTTTTTTTGATGTCTATTTTATTGAGATAAGAAATGGTTTTTTTTGGTTTCCTTAGTTTATAATTCACCCAAGCAATGGCACATTGGGCGATAGCTGAATCTTTAAAGTTATTTTCATAATCAATTAGCAATGAGTTAGCTAATTCATAGTTTTTTAAAAAGTAAGTATTGATTAGTAACTCTGAGGTATAAGCCTGAAATTTTGTGATTCTATCCTTTGATTTTTTTGCATCAGAAATAAGATCCCTTGATAATTTGGGGTCTATAGGAGAGAAGCCAAGAAAATTTCTAAGCCAGTGATATTCATTTGGAACAACTTCTAAAGCAACAGATATCATTCCAACATTTAATCTTTTTAAGGTGTCCAATTCATTCTCTTCTAAAGATTTCAGTGAATTGTGATAGGCCTTTTTTAAATCCCAAAATGCACTCCAATATTGGGCATTTTTCATCTCACATAAGCCTCTTATGATGAGCTCATTTTCAGAATATTCCGATTCAGAAATTACTTTAGGGAGTGGATAATTTTCATTAGGTGATAATAACACCTTAAGATATGGGTAAAGATAGTTTTCATCGTAAGTAACACTTTGATGTGTAGAACTATACACTTCAGGTGTTATCACAAATATTGCTAATATGAAAAGTATTTTGATGAAAAAATCTCTCATGAACTCATTAAGTAAAATTCAAATCTATCAATTTGATGTTAAAAGGCCATCAAATTTTAATAACATTAAGTGAAAGCAACGATAAAAAATTGGAATCGTTAAATATTTTAGATAATCTTGTCGTCTAATAATTCTGAAAAATCATATGAAATTTATTGTTGAAATAATTTTACCTGAAGTTCTAGATCAAAATCTTATTGACTTACTTCCATCTCAATATACTGAGATCGGAGAAATGATGAATCAGGGAATTATATCATCTTTTATGTTATCTGACGACGCACAAAAGGCTTGGTTGACTTTAGATGCGACTTCAGTTGACGAAGTAGACAATATACTCACTGCATTTAAACTTTATGACTTTGTGGAGATGAATATCATGGAGTTGAGTATATCTGAAATGGCCTCACCAGCAGTGCCAACCTTCTCGTTAAATTAAGAAATTTACAAAAGTATAATTATAGAAGCCATCCATTTAGGGTGGCTTTTCTTTTTAATGTGTAATACTTTGCACGTAATTTGCTTACAAAACTATTATTCCAATTATCAAATTATATATAAATCATAATGCAAAGATTTTTTTCATTATATATTTTACTCATTTTCTTTTCTTTTAATGCTAATGCTCAAGAAGAAGATGTAACATCTAACCCTTTGGTTTTAAAGCTAGGAGGGTATGATTTACTTTATAGCGAAGTGAAATTTGATGAAATAGAGTTCCCAATGAGTGATGTGGATATTATTCCATTAAGTGGTAATAAAACTTTTGCAACTTTTAAGGCTACAGGAGAGCGTCACCCAGATGGACAACAGATTTTGCAAACTTATTTTGATAAGGTGAGATCTTTAAGAGGTAAGCCCCTTTTCAAAGGAGATAATTATGGATCTTTTCAAGTAAAATCGAACAATAAGAAATTTTGGTGCGTGATTGAAACTCATGAAAATGGAGATTCATATACGGTAACCATTATTGGTCAAGATAGAATTCAAGAGGCCGAGACTGCACAAGAAATGTTGGAATTGTTGAAATCACAAGGTTCAGTAGATTTATATTTCCAATTTGCAACAGGTAGTGCAACATTATCAAAAGCCTCTCAACAGACGGTAGATGAACTTTCAATGTTGTTAAAACGCTATGCTCCAAAACTTAAACTAAGTATAGAAGGGCATACCGATAATGTAGGTAGTGTATCAGCCAATAAGAAACTATCACTTAATAGAGCAATTGCAGTAAAAAAGCAATTAGTTAGGAAAGGGATTGATCCAAATCGATTGGAAACTGTTGGATGGGGTTCTGAAAGGCCGATTTCATCAAATGATGATGAAAAAGGTAGAATGAAAAACCGTAGAGTTTCGATAAAAGCAATCAACTAGATATATTTGTAACCGATTCAATAATGGATCGGTTTTTTTTATTTATATGAAACAATACTTCACCTTAATATTACTAACGCTTGCATTTTTTAGTTGTGTTGAAAATGCCAAAAGAAATCAATCTTTTATAAAAGGTAGAGATGCTTTACAAATGAAAGAATTTGAAAAAGCTGAAATCCAATTAAAATTAGCTTTAGAAGAGGATTCTCTTTTTACAGAAGCATGGAATAATCTAGGAATTGCCTATGATGGACAAGGTAAAACTTATGAGGCTTTAAATGCATATAACATAGCCTTAAAACAGGATAATTGTTTAGAAGATGCGTACCAGAATAAAGCCAACGTATATTATAAATTAAAAGATTTAGATAAAGCGATAAATACAGTAAGTAAAGGGCTTACATGTAATCCAGAAAACACATCATTATTACTTAATAGAGCAACCTTATTAGAAGAGAAAGGGGATTTTCAAGCGGCACTTGCTGACCTTAAACAGTTGAAGCAAATATCAGGAATTAGTGATGTTCTATACACCAATTTAGGTTTTGTATTTTATCATATCGGGATTTTAGACTCTGCATTTCATTATTCACTAATGGCAATTGAAATTAATCATAAGAGACATGAAGCTTTCAATAATTTAGGGATGGTAGAAATGCAAAAAAAGAATTATGGTGAAGCATCTAAGTTTTTTGAGAAAGCTATCGAAATCATTCCCACAAATTCGGTTTATCGTATAAATTTAGGTCGAAGTTATTTAAATGATAAAAACTTCAAAGAATCGGTAGATGCATTTAATATGGCTGTTTATTATAATGAAGAGTTAGCATCAAAGGAGACTTCTGTTTATTCTTCATTGATTCTTAATAAAAAATACCAAGAAGCAACTAAGCTATTAACTGAGAATATTCCTGAAGGAAGACAGGCTCAAAAATTGGAGGAAATAATTACTCAAATGATCAGTTTAGAAGAAAAATCTTCTATTTGTGAATATATCAGCTATCTAAAATCAAAAAACATGGAAATAGATAAAGAAATTTATCTGAAATGTAAATAAGGTTTTATACATTAGTGTAGAATAGAGTTTGATCAGCTAATAAATTACTTTAATCACAGTCAAACGCTAACAAAAAAAGGAAATTAATACCACATGGATTATCAAAATCTTCTTTTAGAAAAGAACGATGGTTTACTTACAATCACTATTAATAGAGAGAGTAAACTAAACGCACTTAACGGAAAAACATTACAAGAACTGAAGAGTGCATTCGACATGGCTTATGATGAAGAAGAAATTCGAGCTGTGATCATTACAGGAAAAGGAGAGAAAGCTTTTGTTGCAGGAGCTGATATCTCAGAATTTAAAGACCTGAATGAACTAAATGCTAGAAAATTCTCGGAAGAAGGCCAGGAGATTTTTAATGGTATTGAGAATTGTCCTAAACCTGTCATTGCAGCTGTTAATGGTTTTGCTTTAGGTGGAGGTTGTGAATTGGCTATGGCATGTCACATTCGTGTTGCATCTGATAATGCAAAGTTTGGTTTACCTGAAGTATCATTAGGTATAATACCTGGATATGGTGGGACACAAAGATTGCCAATCCTAGTAGGTAAAGGAATTGCTAACGAAATGATTCTTACTGGAGATATGATTTCTGCTAAAAGAGGTCATGAAATCGGTTTGGTAAATCATGTAGTCTCACAAGATGAGTTAATGAATAAAACAAAGGAGATCGCAGCAAAGATCTTAGCGAAAGCTCCGATTGCAGTGTCACATGCCATTGATTGTATCAATGCAGCTCATACAAATGCATCTGGATACCAAACTGAAGCGAATGCTTTTTCAAGTGCAATAAAAACAGATGATTTCACTGAAGGTACATCTGCATTTTTAGAAAAAAGAAAGCCTAATTTTACAGGTAAGTAATTGAAATATAATTATATATAAAACCTCTTTGTTCAGTATGAAATTGAACAAAGAGGTTTTTATTTTTAAAACTACTCATGTTAAAAAAATTATTATCAGATACTGTTATCTACGGATTAACTACAGTGTTAATGAGGTTAATAAATTATTTATTAGTACCTCTTCATACTAAGGTTTTTGATCCTGATGCGTTTGGAATCGTTTCTATTTTTTATTCTTTTGCGGTTTTCTTCAATGTGATATACACATATGGTATGGAGACAACGTACTTCTGGTTTGCATCAAAAGAAGGTAGTGATAAAGAAGAAGTTTTTTCTAAAATACTTTCTTCATTGATCATTACATCAGTAGTGTTCTCCAGTATTCTTTGGTTGTTTTCAGGTCAAATTTCAACACTTTTAGGCTTTGAAAACAGTGATATATATGTGAAGTTTTTTGCCTTACTATATGCGATTGATACTCTATTAGTAGTTCCTTTTGCAAGTCTTAGAATCGATGGTCAAGCGAAAAGATTTGCTGTATTAAAAATTATAGAAGTAGTATTAACCGTTGGTTTAAATTATTTCTTCTTAGTTACCTGTGTAAGTATCGTTGAAACTAATTCAGATAGTTTTATTACTGAGTTTGTGTCAAAAATTTATGATCCTTCATTAGGATTGGGTTATGCATTCCTTGCAAATTTGATCTCTAAAGCAATTATCATGATCTTATTCATGGATAAGTTTATTAAACTCAAGTTTTCATGGTCTTGGAAATCAATGAAACCATTTTATTCTTATGGTTTTCCTTTAGTTTTTGCAGGAGTTGCTTTTGCCATTAATGAAGTTTCTGATAGACTATTAATTCCATTACTATTACCTGAAGGGTTTTATAGTTTCGGTGATGCGGATTATGCTGTCGGTGTATATGCTGCTTGTTATAAACTATCAATTTTTGTAACGTTTACAGTTACGGCGTATAAATATTCTGCAGAACCTTTTTTCTTTAATCAAGCGGGTTCGAAAGACTCTCCAAAAGTTTTTGCAAGAATCATGTATTATTTCGTTATAGTACTTATGGTAATGGTAGTTGCAGTTTCTGCAAATTTGGAAGTTATTGCCCCCATTCTAATTCGTCGCGAGGAATATTTAGTAGGATTACCTGTTGTTCCCATTTTACTAATGGCAAACTTATTCCTTGGTATGTATTATAACTTGTCAGTTTGGTTTAAAGTAACTGATAACACAAAATATGGTGCATTGATAAGCGCTATTGGAGCACTTTTCACAATTTCATTAAATGTTCTTTTAGTTCCATATTTCGGTTTTTATGGTAGTGCTATTGCAACCTTTGTCTGCTATTTGAGTATGATGATATTAGCATACGTGCTTGGTCAAAAATATTATCCTATTCCATATAATGTAAAAATGATATCATTTTATTTGATTATGGGAGGATGCTTTTTAGTTTTGCTTTCCCAACTTTCTATAAATGGATTTTGGGAGTCTATATTTATTCATAATGCTATCTTTGCATTATTCTTGCTGATTGTATTTTTTATGGAAAGACAGTTCATAGTGTCTACCTTACAAATTGTGCAGAAGAAAATACTAAAAAAATAAAATGAAGATAAAAGTAATTAATAAAGGCCATCATGCTTTACCTGAGTATCAAACTGAGCTGTCAGCAGGTCTTGATTTAAGAGCAGTATTATCAGAATCTAAGGTATTAGCTCCATTAGAAAGAGTCTTAGTACCAACGGGTCTTTATATTGAACTTCCTCAAGGGTATGAAGCACAAGTCCGTCCAAGAAGTGGTCTGGCTTTTAAACATGGTTTAAGTGTGCTAAATGCTCCTGGTACTATAGATGCAGATTACAGAGGAGAAATTGGTGTTTTATTGGTTAATCTTTCAAATGAGCCATTTGAGGTGAAAGACGGTGAAAGAGTTGCTCAACTTGTTATCGCAAAACATGAAACTGTTGAGTGGGAACCTGTAGAAACACTTTCTGATACTGAGCGTGGTGCAGGAGGATATGGAAGTACTGGAAAAAAATAACTTTTTAAATAAAATATAATATGAAAATTATTGTCCCAATGGCTGGTCGTGGTTCCCGTTTAAGACCACATACTTTAACTACCCCAAAACCATTAGTAAAAATTGCAGGTAAGCCAATCGTTCATCGTTTAGTTGAGGATTTAGCTGCAATGTCTGATGAAAAGTTAGAAGAAATTGCTTTTGTTATTGGTGATTTCGGTGAAGTTGTTGAAAAAGAGTTAGTTGAAATTGCTGAGTCATTAGGTGCTAAAGGGACAATTTATTACCAAGATGAGCCATTAGGAACTGCTCACGCCATCTTATGTGCGGGTGATAGTATGGATGGTAATATTATTGTAGCTTTTGCTGATACTTTATTTAAAGCAGATTTTGCGATTGATAAATTTGAAGATGGTATTATCTATACACAGAAAGTTGAAGATCCTTCAGCATTTGGTGTAGTGAAACTTGATAATGACGGAATCATTACTGATTTTGTTGAGAAGCCTTCAGAATTTGTATCTGATCAAGCAATCATTGGTATTTATTACTTCAAAGAAGGTGAGAAGTTAAGAGACGAGCTTCAATACTTAGTAGATAATAATATTATGAATGATGGTGAATATCAATTAACTGGAGCTTTAGAAAATCTTAAAGCAAAAGGAGCAAGATTGAAGCCCGGTACTGTAGATGAATGGTTAGACTGTGGTAATAAAGATGCCATCGTTAATACTAACCAAAGATATTTAACGTACATTCAAGATCAAGAATTAGTACATGAGTCTGCTGTTTTAGATAATGTTGTTTTGATTAGCCCAGTATACGTTGGTGAAAATACAGTGATTAAAAATGCTGTAGTTGGACCATATGTGTCTGTAGGTAAAAATACTAATATTGAAAATTCTGTTGTTCAAAATTCAATTGTTCAAGAAGATACCGACATCAGAAAAGTAAATATTGAAAACTCAGTAGTAGGTAACCATGTTGTATATACAGGTAGATCGAAAGATTTAAGTATTGGTGACTTTACTTCAGTTAGGGAATAACTAAAAAAATCTTTATTTATAGATGAAAACAGCGAAATATTTATATTTCGCTGTTTTTTTCATTTATGTTTTTTGTAGATTTATATATAGTAAAATACATAGATTGACTTTGTGAGGGTAAAACATACTTATGAACAAAAACTCTTTTAGAATATATACCATATTATTAGCCCTTTTTATAGGTTTTGCGGCTACGGACACTGCTTTTGCACAACGTAAAAAGAAGAAAAAGTCTAAGAAAAAGAAAGAAACCCCAGTAGTATCTATTGAAGAACCCTCTAAAAAAGATCTAAGAAAAGCAGAAGAGTTGTTTATATATGCTGTTAATGAATATCTTTTAGAAGAATATGATCAAGCATTAGAATTACTCTTGAAATGTAATGATTTAAATCCCAAAGATGATGGTATTAAATACCAAACAGCTTTAGCTTATTCTAAAATTGAAAATTACCAACGTTCATTACAATTTTCTAAAAGAGCTTTAGAACTAGATCCTGAAAACAAATACTATTACAAATTAGTAGCTCAGAACTATGAAGTTCTAAACCTGTTAAAAGATGCTTTAATGGTTTTAGAGAAACAGATTGAGGTGACTGGGGACGATGAAGAGGCTTATTTCCAAATTGCCATGCTTTACCTACAAATGGGGGCACCACGCAACGCTATCGAATATTTTGATATAGGTGAAGAAAAGTATGGTATTAATGATGTTATTGTTCGTCAAAAACAAAGAATTTATATTCGATTAGGAGACTTGGAAGCTGCTTTAAAGGAAGGACAAAAATTAATCAATGCTTATCCAGATGAATTGACATTTAAATATTCTCAGGTGCGACTACTTTTAGGAAATAATCGTACAGACGAAGCATTAGAAATGTTAGAGCCTATTCTAAAGAATAATCCCAATGAAGGAGAAGGTCATTTTTTAATGGCTAATATATATAGAAACCAAGGCGAGTCAGAAAACTATTACGAAGAGTTGAAAAAAGCATTTGGTTGTAGTGATCAACTTACCGACGAAAGTTTTAATATCCTAGCAGGGTATTTACAGTTCTCATACAATGAAAAGAAAAGGTTTGAGGCAGAAGAATTAATCAATATTGCCATGGGGGCTCACCCTAATGATGACAGATTAATGGCTTTAAATGCTGATTTTTTAATTAGTCAGAAGAAATATGATTTAGCAAGAACTTATTACTTAAAATCTTTAGAGAAAAATGCTAATAATTTCAAGCTGTGGAAGCAAGTAATATCTATAGATTGGGAGTTACAACAAGTGGATTCTGTTGATAAACATGCAGATATGGCTATAGAATATTTTCCAAACCAAGCATTATTATATCTTTATTCAGGATCTGCAAAATTGCAGAAGAAAGATTATGATGAGGCAGAAGTGATATTTACTCAAGGCTTACAGTTAGTAGTTGACCCTTCAATGAAAATTGATTTTAATTCTCAGTTAGGTGATACTTACTATCAAATGGATGATTATGCTAAAGCTTTCACTAAATATGATGAAGTATTAAAAGTTGACCCTTTAAATATTTATGTCTTAAATAATTATGCTTATTACTTATCCTTGAGGAAAGAGAATTTAGAGAAGGCGGAGGAAATGTCTTATCAGACGATTGTTGCAGAACCCGAAAATGATACTTATCTAGACACTTATGGATGGGTTTTATTTGTAAAAGGTGATTACAAAAAGGCTGAAGAGTATCTCAAAAAGGCTGCTGATATATCACAAGCATCAACTGTAATTGAACATTATGGAGATGTACTGATTAAGCTTGGTAAAACCGAGGAGGCATTAGAACAATGGGAAAAGGCTAAGAAATTAGGTGGAGAAGTTTCAGATCAATTAAATCAGAAAATCAACCAAAAAAAATATATTGAATAAAGAAATAGGAAGCCTAAACGCTTCCTTTTTTTTCTTTCTCAGATAAATACTTTAATACCTTTAAAGTCGGAGTATAGTTAGAACATCCTTCTAATGACTTTTGGAAATATCGTTTTGCTAATTCAATATTATTCACTTGCAAATATGCAATAGCAAGATTATAATGTAAAGCCGGAAAATAGGGAAATCTCATTTGCATCTTTGTATATAAATCTGCAGCTTCTTTTATTTCTCCACATCGGCTAGCAAAATTTGCTTCAGCTAATTCTGTAAAATCAGGGTGGTGGCCTTGATTTGCTTTATAGAATTCTATTAGAGTACCGGGTACTCCAATTAAAAACATAAGATTTTTCAAGATATTATTATGGAAGAATTCAATACCTAGATTATCGCCACCATAATATTTATTATAGTTCCAGTATAACTTCTTGTCAAAATAAAAATATTGATATTGTCTACGAATTCCTAAACGGTCCCAATAACCAGTCTCAGGACAAATGTCAAACTCTTCACCATTACTCATGAGAAGGCCGTGTTTATCACTGATTGAATGACACTCATCGCAGTAATGATATTGACTTTCAAGATGTTTGTCCCAATTAATCTCGTTCTCACAATGACCACAAGTTCTAGTTTTTTGAGCAAATCTAGATTTAAAAACATTAAACGCTAGCTTAATATCTTTAATCATTGATGATTTAATGATAATACAGTTATTCTTCTGAATGTACCATTCTGAAGTTTGTTTACCTAGTAATGGATAATTATCAAAAGTGATAACAAGATAACCTCTATAGTAAGTTGTACGTAGAATATCATGAAAGGAAATTAACTCATTGCTTAAGGTTATTCCCTGTTCGTTGACATTTCCAAGTTTTGGAATTAAAAAATTACTTTTTTTCTTTTCATTATATGTTTTGAAAGAGAAAACAAAAGGAGTAATTTCAAACATAGAAAAAATTTATATCTTTAAATAAAACAATATAACTGTTCCAAAAAGTATTGGTTTCAGCCAAAGTTTTAATATTTTTGCATTACGAAAGATAAAAAATTTAATATTGAAATATATAACGTACACGTACGTTTTTAAGATAATTAATTTGACACTAGTAGAAAACCTGTCGCTTGTAGCGTCAGGCTTTTTTATTTATAAAGATTTATACTTAACTTGATTCTTAACATACGTAAACAAACAGATTGACCTAAAACGTGTTGATTGTTCTTTTTTCAAACATTTTGATTTAATGAAAAGCACTACAAAATTTTCTATTTGGTACTTTTTAAGTATTCTTGGTGGAATGCTATTTTTAGAAACCCTCTTTTTTTCCGGACCTAGTGTAAAAGAAATGTCTTATAATTCATTTAGAGATAGTCTTGAAGCTGGAAGAATTGAACATATAGTTATATCAGATGACAAAATATATGGTAAGGTTAAAAAGTCATCAGATAGTTTAGCAATAGAAAAAGCAGCTGCAAAAGAGGAAGTGGTTGCTGATACATCCAAGACAGCGACAAAGAAAAATGAACTATGGAACCTAAACCCTGAAGGGAAAGCAGCTCCATGGAGAATTGATTACGAAAAACGTAAAGAAGACCTAGCGAGACAGTTCTATGTGATCAAACTAGAGGATAAAGATCTAGTGAACGATCTACAAAAACATGGCATTGATTATAAAGGAGTAATAGAAAATGATTGGTTAGGTAACTTCTTTTCTAATTGGTTACTTCCTTTCGGCCTTTTGTTTTTAATCTGGGGTTTCGTATTCCGTAGAATGTCGAAAGGCGGCGGAATGGGAGGAGGTGGAAACAACTACCTCAATGTTGGTAAAAGTAAGGCTAAGATTTATGCATCTGATGCAGAACACTTGCACAATTTCAATGATGTTGCAGGTTGTGATGAAGCCAAACAAGAGCTTACAGAAGTAGTAGATTTCTTAAAGAATTCTGAAAAATATACAGACTTGGGAGCTAAAATTCCAAAAGGAATTTTATTAGTAGGCCCTCCAGGTACAGGTAAAACATTACTAGCCAAAGCAGTTGCTGGTGAAGCAGGTGTGCAATTTTATGCTTTATCAGGTTCCGATTTTGTAGAAATGTTTGTTGGTGTCGGTGCAGCAAGGGTTAGAGACCTATTTACTCAAGCAAAACAAAAGTCTCCTTGTATCATATTTATCGATGAATTAGATGCCATTGGTAAAAGCCGATCATCTAATGGAATGTCAGGCAATGACGAAAGAGAAAATACTTTAAACCAATTATTGGTAGAAATGGATGGTTTTGCTGCTGACCAAACTGTAATCGTATTGGGAGCAACTAACAGACCTGAAATATTAGATAAAGCGTTATTGCGTCCAGGTCGTTTTGATAGACAGGTACAAGTGGATAGACCGGATTTAAATGGTCGATTAATGATCCTTAAAGTACATTCTGGAAAAATTAAATTGGGTAGTGATGTCAACTTAGAAGAGATAGCCGCTCAAACAGCAGGTTTTGTTGGGGCCGATCTAGCAAACTTATGTAACGAAGCAGCACTGCTAGCAGCAAGAGAAGGTAAATCTGAAGTACATCATCAAAACTTCTTTGATGCATTCGAAAGAGTTGTTGCCGGTTTAGAAAAGAAAAATGCGGTAATCAATGATAATGAGAAAAGAACTGTAGCTTATCATGAGGCCGGTCATGCAATAGTTGGTCACTTTACTAAAGGAGCTGATCCTGTAAGAAAGGTATCAATAGTTCCAAGAGGTTCGGGTGCATTAGGATATGTGCTTCAAGCTCCAACTGAAGATAGGTTTTTGATGAGTAAAGGTGAGCTATTAGGAAAAATTAAAGGCCTTTTAGGTGGAAGAGCTGCAGAAGAAATTAAATTTGGAGCTATTTCAACAGGAGCATCAAATGATCTAGAAAAAGTTGCAGGAATTGTCAACTCAATGCTTACAGTATATGGTATGAGTGATAACTTCCCGAATTTATCTCTTCAGAAAGAAGGTCAGAATAATTTCTTAGGTAATGGTGGTCAATCAATGAGAAGATCAGAAGATCTTGAAAAACAAATCGATAAGGAATCTCTTGAGATCATTGCGAAATGCTATGAAGAGACAAAAGATTTCTTAAGAGAAAGAATTGATGATCTTGAGAAACTAGCACAGATCCTATTAGAAAAAGAGATCTTAGATGAAAAAGATGTTGTTGATATTCTTGGACCAAGAAATGTTTAATCAATGATTAGAAAGGAAAGTAAAATTGATGAGTTTATCCGTAGAGAAGCTAAAGCTGTTAAGGAACTTATCAAGTCTGGTAGTATAAATAATGAGTTAATTTCATTTGATATTTTCATTGAAAATTTAATCGATGATTATCAGATAGATGACTCTCAATTAGAGTACTTAAAGGAGAAATCAAGGGAGAGACTGAACTTGTTGAATGTGAAAATTCAAGGTTTATAATTCCCTTTTGTCAAGATTTTTTTTCATATTGTAAGGACTGTAGTAAAACTGCAGTCCTTTTTTACTAACTATCACATACACCAATTCAAACGATAAACACATGTATTTTGTAAAAGACCAAGGGTATGAGAAGTATACTTCTGAAGACCTGACCGTATGGAGTACGCTCTTTAAAAGGCAGATGAAAATGCTGCCCAACTTAGCAGAAAAGGAATTTTTCAAAGGAATTGAAGTAATTGGTTTTACAGAAAACCAAATTCCAAACTTTGATGATCTTGATAAAAGTTTGCTAAAAGTTACCGGATGGAGTATCTCTCCAGTAACAGGACTAATCCCAAATAAAGAATTTTTTGAGCTTCTAAAAGCAAAAAAATTCCCATCATCTTCATGGTTTCGAAAACTAAGTGAATTAGATTATTTGGAGGAACCAGATATGTTTCATGATATATATGGTCATGTTCCATTATTAGCCAATCAAGATTTTTGTAAGTTCTTGGAAGATATGAGTATCATTGCTCTGAAATATATTGACAATGAACATATTATTGAATTGATTTCTAGACTTTACTGGTATACTGTAGAATTTGGTTTGATTAATACAAAGGAAGGCTTAAGAATTTATGGAGCTGGAATTTTATCCTCCAAAGGAGAATCGGATTATAGTTTACATAGTGATATTCCGAAAAGGGTAGACTTTAATGTCTTGGAAATATTAAAGACACCATATATTAAGGACAAGTTTCAAGAGAAGTATTGGGTAATACAATCGTACAAAGATTTACATAACTCACTATCAGAACTTGATGAACTTTTAGAGAAAGTAAATAACGATGAACTAGTGATTCAGTAAGAAATCCAAATGTTTTTGAGGGGTAGACATGAAAATGAATCTATCCCTTTCTTTATATTTTTCTTCAAATATAATCGTAGCTCTTTGAGAAGTTTTTAATTTTTTGATGTGGCAATCTAAAATCTTTGAGATTCTACTGGACGGGTCAGAAAGTATTGGAAAAGAATATTTATTTTTTTTGATAAACTTACTTAAATGAGATTCAGGTTGTGAGACAATAACAATAGGAGAGGTTTTATTTGATTTGAGCTCTTCAAAATGTTTAGCTAGCAGATCTAAATGAGAAATGTCGCGTAAAGAACTTACGGAATTAAGTAATATCAAAGAGAAAGACTCTTCTTTAAGTAAAGATAGCTTATAAAGAATACCGTCTTTATCTCTTAATTCTATATTTGAAAGTGGATTATTCATTAAGATTAAACCAATTAAAAAAGGCCGTTCATAAAAGAACAGCCTTTTCTATGTATATCTAATAAAAAGACTACTTAAGGATATTGTGACCCATTTTGTCTCTTTTTGTCTCTAAGTACTTTTGGTTGAATTTATTCGGAGTGATTTCAATAGCTACATTGTCAACTATTTCAAGGCCATAACCGATTAAACCAGCTCTTTTCTTAGGGTTATTAGAAATTAATTTCATTTTAGAAACGCCTAATTTTCTAAGAATTTGAGCACCAACACCGTAGTCTCTTTGGTCAGATTTGAAACCAAGCGCTTTGTTTGCTTCAACGGTATCCATACCTTCTTCTTGAAGCTTATAAGCTTTTAGTTTGTTAACTAAACCAATTCCTCTACCTTCTTGGTTCATATATAAAATAATACCTCTACCTTCTTTTTCGATCATGTCCATAGCTCCATGAAGTTGTGGTCCACAATCACAACGACACGATCCAAAAATATCACCAGTAACGCAAGAAGAGTGAACTCTAACCATTACAGGTTCATCACCAGAAATATCACCTTTTATCAAAGCTAAGTGTAATTCTCCTGTAGTTGTATGTTTAAAAGCTCTTAAGTCGAAGTGTCCTAACTCAGTTGGCATATCAACACCAATTACTTCTTCTACTAGAGAATCTTCTAATTTTAAACGATACTGAATTAAATCCTCAATTGAGATTAATTTCAGGTTGTGTTTCTTTGCTACTTTTACCAAGTCTGGAAGACGAGCCATGCTGCCATCATCATTCATGATTTCAACAAGTACACCTGCAGGTTCTAAACCAGCCAAGCGAGCTAAATCAATTGTAGCCTCAGTGTGTCCAGTTCTTCTTAACACACCACCTCTTTTGGCTTTTAGTGGGAAAATGTGTCCTGGCTTACCTAGGATAGCTGGATCAACATTAGGGTCAGCCAATGCTAATACAGTTTTAGCTCTATCACTAGCAGAAATACCAGTTGTACACCCATGACCAATCAAGTCAACTGAAACTGTAAAAGGCGTTTCGAAAGCAGCGGTATTTTTACCCACCATTAATTCAAGACCAAGCTCTTCACATCTGTCTTCTAAAAGAGAACAACAAATTAAGCCACGACCTTCTTTTGACATAAAGTTGATGATTTCAGGCGTAACTTTTTCTGCTGCACAGATAAAATCACCTTCATTTTCTCTATCCTCATCGTCGACTACAATAACAATCTCTCCATTTTTGATTGCTTCAATAGCATCTTCGATTGAGTCTAATTTAAATTTTTCTGCCATTTCTTATATGTGAGTAAGGATGTTTAATCCAATAAATTTTATATGTGTTATAACAAAGTTACGAGAAAAAGTGCGATATACATAAAAGAATGAATATTCACTATTTAATAAATGTAGTTAATACAAGACTGCCAATTAAAATAAGTCCACCCATCATGTAAATAATTAATGCACTAGATTGGAGCCACTTATCATCTCTATCCTTGCTAAATTCATATAATCGAGTACCAAGAAAAATACAGATAGCACAACTAATAAATATCGTTGTCTTATGATTAAGAGTATCTCTTGGAATACTCGGATAATACTTGTAAATCAGGTCACCTAAACCTATACCAATTAAGGCCCCTAATCCCATAAATCTTTTTAACATATCACCGTTTTATTGATTTATCGAGTGCAAAGGTAAAATGAATGAGGAGACTTTTTAATAAATCCGTTAAAATTTCAATAAATTCAAGCTTAACAATTTTAAAATGGAGCCATTTAACGAAGAAAAACTGATCAATTACAGACTTCCAAAAGGAATTACAGGGTTTGTTGAATCAGAAAATAAAACAATAGATTTATCTCTTTGGGAAGAAACGGTAAAGTCGTTTTTCTCAATCAAAGCTAACATCCAATTTTCAGACAGATACTCTTATACTTATCAAATCATAGAATTTAATAATGAATTGTATTTACTGTTTAAGAATAAATACACTGATTTTTTTGCTATTGCTAAAGTAGATGATGAAAATGAAGAGTACCATAAAATTCCCAATCACTATTTTTTTGATGAATTTGAAATTATTGATTTTTTAGAGGCAATGGGCTTTATACATTATCCTACAGCATTGCTTGAGCTTAAAGTTGATGGTGCTAATCCATTAATAACTAACTTACTAAAGGAATTAAGTGATAGTGAATTTGGACAGTTTTCTTATTTCGAACCCAAGATAATTGCAAACATTATCTTTAATGATTGGAAAAAATAAGTTTTAGTTGATGAAGATGTCTTATATTTAATTGTAAAAGACAAGCAGAAATTTTATTTTTGCGAGCTAAACTGAAATAGTAATAATACAAGAAAAGATATATAAAAATATATGTTTGATAATCTTAGTAATAGAATTGACCGTGCGATCAAGAATCTGAAAGGTGAGGGGTCAATTAGTGAAATCAACGTAGCGTCAACTGTTAAAGAAATTCGTAGAGCTCTTTTAGAGGCCGACGTAAACTTTAAAGTAGCAAAAGAAATTACGAATGAAATTCGTGAGCAGGCGTTAGGTCAGAATATCCTTATTGACGTTAAACCAGGTCAATTGTTTACTAAAATTGTAAGCGATAAGTTAACGGAGCTAATGGGTGGCACAATGACACCTTTCTCTCCACAAGGATCGCCTGCAACTGTTCTTATTTCTGGTCTGCAAGGTTCAGGTAAAACAACTTTTACTGGTAAGCTAGGTGCAAGACTTAAAAAGCAAGGACAACAAGTATTATTAGTAGCTGCAGACGTTTACCGTCCAGCCGCTATCGATCAGCTTGAAACTCTTGGTGAGCAAATAGGTGTAGATGTTTACACTGAGCGTGAAAACAAGAACCCTGTTTCTATCGCGGAAAATGCTATTAAATTTGCAAAAACAAATGGAAAATCAATAGTAGTAGTCGATACAGCGGGTCGTTTAGCTGTAGATGAAGAAATGATGAAGGAAATCGAAGCAGTGAAAAATGCTGTTAATCCTTCAGAAACGTTATTCGTAGTAGACTCAATGACAGGTCAAGATGCTGTAAATACAGCTAAGGCCTTCAACGATAGATTGAACTTCGATGGTGTAGTTCTTACAAAGTTAGATGGTGATACTCGTGGTGGTGCAGCACTTTCAATTAGAAGAGTAGTTGACAAACCTATTAAATTCATCTCAACTGGTGAGAAGTTAGATAACACTTTAGATGAGTTCCACCCTGACCGTATGGCTCAACGTATTCTTGGTATGGGTGACGTTATCTCATTAGTTGAAAGAGCACAACAAGCTTTTGACGAAGAAGAGGCAAAACGTCTAAACAAGAAACTTCGTAAAAACCAATTTGATTTCAATGACCTTCTTTCTCAAATTCAGCACATTAAGAAGATGGGTGATTTGAAAGATTTGATTGGAATGGTTCCTGGTTTAAATAAGATGGTTAAAGATCAAGAAATTGATTCTAACGCGTTTAAACCTGTTGAAGCGATCATCAATTCAATGACTCCTTATGAGAGACAAAATCCTGATTCTTTGGATCAATCTCGTAAGAAACGTCTTGCTGCTGGTTCTGGTACTTCAGTACAACAAGTGAATAACTTGATCAAGCAGTTTGAAGAGATGCGTAAAATGATGAAGAAAGTGAACAAAATGTCTGGTATCCCTGGTATGGGTAAAAAAGGTAAAGGACAGAAAAAAGGTTCTCTTCGTAATCGTTTAGGAGGAAAAAAGAAAAGATAGTAGATCTCTAAAAAATATAAAAGGTATCAGGTTTTATAAACTTGATACCTTTTTTTATATTGAATGAAAATAACCCAGAAATGAATAAATACCTTCTATTTTTTTTAACTGTAACATTTATTGGATGTCAACCTACAAATAAAAGAACACAGTTAAATAATACCACTGATTATACTCAATATGTTAACCCTTTCATTGGTACTGATGGAACCGGACATACTTTTCCAGGACCAAGCAGGCCCTTTGCAATGGTACAGCCAGGACCAGATAACACAAGTCAAGGTTGGGATTATACCTCAGGTTACCAACTAAAAGATTCAACAATTTTAGGATTTTCTCAAACAAGAGCCAGTGGTACAGGGATTAGTGAATTTGGAGATATTCTGATTTTACCTTTTACAACAAGCAACAGTAAAACCCGTAAGCTAAATGAAAAAGCTGAAATAGGATATTATTCTGTTGAACTTGAAAATAAAACTAAGGCAGAATTAACATCTACAGAAAGAGTAGCATTACACAGATATACTTTTCCAAACGATAAGGCCAACATATATATTAACCTTCAACATGGATTAAGATTTACAGTTGATAGCCTTAATTTAGTTCTTGAAGCAAACTCTGAAATTAATACAAAAGAAAATTCAATTTCAGGATATGCACATACCAAGAATTGGGTAGAAAGAAAATATTTCTTTCATATTAAGTTTGATCACCCAATACAAGAAATAGAAAAATTCTCAAAACATAATAAAGAAAAAGCAGATAAGTATATTATCAATTTTAAGACTGACTCTTTATTGGTTAAGGTTGCCTTATCTTCAGTGAGTGTAGAAGGAGCTATTAAGAATATGGATACTGAACTACCACATTGGAATTTTAGTAAAGTAGTACAAAGTTCTCAAGAAATTTGGAATAACTATTTATCAAAAATTGATATTGAAGAAACTTCCAAAAGGCATAAAGAGATTTTTTATACAAGTCTATATCATCTGTTCTTACAACCTTCCAACATTGCGGATGTCGATGGTAAATACAGAGGTCCGGATGATGAAATACATAAAGGGTATAATAAAGAATATTATTCTACACTATCATTATGGGATACCTACAGGGCTGCTCATCCATTATATACCTTAATTACACCATTAAAAGTAGATGCTTTTGTCAATACGATGATAGATCATAGTCAGCAACAAGGTTTTTTACCTATTTGGACTGCTTGGGGACAAGAAAACTATTGCATGATTGGTAATCACTCTATTCCTGTAATTGTAGATGCTTATGTAAAAGGATTTAGTGATTTTGATGCGAATAAGGCATTAGATGCAATGGTAGAATCATCAATTGTGCGTCATTTGAACTCAGATTGGGAAATGTATAACAAATACGGTTACTATCCTTTTGATCTAATTGATAATGAATCTGTTTCAAGAACGTTAGAAAGTGGACTCGATGATTACAGTATCTCTTTAATGGCGGAAATGATGGGGAAAGAAAAGTTGCATGAGTCTTTTACTCGTAGATCGATGTTCTATAAAAACTTATTTGATGAAAGTACTGGTTTGATGAGAGGAAAAGATTCAAGTGGTAAGTTCAGAACACCCTTTGATCCACTTACGCCAACATCTCCAATGAATAATCCAGGAGACTACACCGAAGCAAACGCATGGCAATATACTTGGACTCCAATGCAGTATGATGTTGTAGGATATACAGAGTTATTAGGAGGAAAAGACAACTTCACAAAGTTATTGGATGACTTTTTTAGTACCGAATCTAATGACGATAATAAACATCTAGGACAAGAAGCAATGATAGGACAATATGCTCATGGAAATGAACCATCTCATCATATTGCATATTTATATGCTTACTCTGATAAACCTGAAAAAGGAGAAGAATTAGTATCGAGAATCTATGATGAATTCTATGATAATACACCAAGAGGTATCACTGGTAATGATGATTGTGGACAAATGAGTGCATGGTATATTTTTTCAACTCTGGGTTTTTATCCTGTCAACCCAGTGAACTCTGAATTTGTCATTATGAAACCACAAGTTTCCAATGCAAAAATCTTATTGGGGGATGATCTTGTTTTTGAGGTAAGATCATCAGTACCAAAAGGAGAGAGCGTAACAAAAATTACTTATAATGGAAAAGAAATAAAGGACAGAATAATTACTTATCCTCAGATAATGAGTGGTGGTGTATTAGAGTTTAAATAAAGAAATGGCGATCACCTAGAATAGATCGCCATTTCTTTTTTACAACACTTCCTTTAAAGCTTCTAATCCCATAGACCTTGAACCTTTTATTAGAATGATGGAATCTTTTATATTTTGAGATTTTAAATAATCAATAAATTCCTCTTTCGATTGAAAAAATTGGTTATTGTTCTGATTGAACTCAGAGAAACGTTCACCAATAAAGAAAGTTTCTTTAAAACCTGATGTTTGTGCAAGATTAATGATGTTGGAATGTTCTTCAGAGGATATTTCTCCTAATTCGAACATATCACCCAACATAACATACTTCTGCTTATCACTATCAATTAAAGATAGATTCTTCAAGGCGACTTCCATAGATGATGGGTTTGCATTGTAAGCATCAAGAATTAATGTATTGTTTTCTGTTTTAACGATCTCAGATCTGTTGTTGGATGGAGAATAAGAAGCTATTGCTTTATTCATAACATTTGGTTCAATCCCTAATTTTTTTCCAACAGTAAAAGCAGTGAGAATATTTTCAAAATTATAAGCACCAAATAGATTGGTTTCGATAATATTTTCTTGCCTGTCTTTATATACAATAAATGGATTAACTTCAATAAATTCTAAAAATGCAAAATCGTATTCATCACCATAAAGTATTGGGTTCTTCATACGTTTTGACATGTTTTTTAGAATTTCATCTTTAGAATTGATGTATATAATTCCATTGTTTTTTATCAGGTAGTCAAAGATTTCACTCTTTGCTCTTATATTTTGTTCAAAGCTACCAAAGCCCTCAATATGGTCTTTACCGATATTGGTAACGAACCCTTGAGTTGGTTTTGCTATTTTACAAAGTTCAGCAACTTCGCCAACATGATTGTCACCCATTTCAATTAAAGCCACTTCAGTATTTTTGGGCATATCCAGTAATGTTAGAGGGACGCCAATGTGGTTATTGAAATTGCCTTTTGTTGCATGAGTTTTGAAAGTCATTTCACATATGCGAAGCAGGATTTCTTTCGTAGTCGTCTTACCGTTAGAACCAGTCACCGCAATAACAGGTATGTCAAATTGATCTCTATGGTATGCTGCTAGTTCTTGTAATGTTGATAAAACATCATCGACTAAGATAAATCGCTCATTTTCAGCAACAGATCTGTCATCAACAATCGCAAAAGCAGCTCCTTTCTCAATTGCACCTTTAGCATATTTATTACCATCAAAATTTCCGCCTTTCAAAGCAAAAAAAAGACAGTTTTTATTAATATTTCTTGAGTCAGTTGATACTTCACTGGTACTCAGAAAGATCTTATATATTTCTTCAATTTTCATTATAAAAAGTCTAATTTTTAATGCAATCTGATAAGATAATTTTGTTAATGCAATAAACAAGAAATTAAAAACTGACAAAAATCATTTTTATGTTATCCTCTAATCATTCAATTATGTTAAATAATTAATGCAAATTTGTAGGGTAATAATTTTTATAAATTACTTTTTTTACAAACTAGCACAACACAAATGAAAGTAACAGTCGTAGGAGCAGGCGCAGTAGGCGCGAGCTGTGCAGAATACATCGCTATTAAAGATTTCGCAGACGAAATCGTATTGGTTGACATCAAGGAAGGATTCGCAGAAGGTAAAGCAATGGACTTGATGCAAACTGCTTCTTTAAATGGATTCGATTCAACTATCACAGGTGTGACAAATGATTATGCAGCTACTGCAGGTTCAGATGTTGCTGTAATCACTTCAGGTATCCCACGTAAGCCAGGTATGACTCGTGAGGAGCTAATCACTACAAACGCGAATATCGTTAAAACTGTAGCTGAAAACTTAATTAAGCATTCTCCAGAAGTAATCATCATTGTTGTTTCTAACCCAATGGATACAATGACTTACTTAGCAGCAAAAGCTACTGGTCTTCCTAAAAACCGTATCATCGGTATGGGTGGTGCTTTAGATAGTGCTCGTTTCAAATATCGTTTAGCTGAAGCTATCGGTTGTCCTCAATCAGATGTTTCAGGTATGGTAATCGGTGGTCACTCAGACGTAGGTATGGTGCCATTGATTGAAAAAGCTACTCGTAACTCAGTTCCTGTATCAGAATTCTTAAGCGAAGAGCAAAAATCAGGTATCGTAGAAGCTACTAAAGTTGGTGGTGCTACATTAACTAAACTATTAGGTACTTCAGCTTGGTATGCTCCAGGTGCAGCTGTATCTGAATTAGTTAAAGCAATCGCTTTAGATTCTAAGAAAATGTTCCCATGTTCTGCTCTATTAGAAGGAGAGTATGGCTTAAATGATCTTTGTATCGGTGTACCTGTAATCTTAGGTAAAAACGGTATCGAGAAAATCGTTGAGATTGAATTATCAGAAGATGAGCAAGCTAAATTAAATACTTCAGCAGAAGGCGTTAAGAAAACTAACGGTCTTTTAAACGTTGAAGCTTAATCTATAGCTTACAAAGCTTTTGTAAAACATATAAAAAAGCCATTTCGGAAACGAAATGGCTTTTTTTATTTAAAAAGATTAGCGTAAAAAGTATATCAAAAAAAGAGTTTTTAACTACCTTTGATATCTAAATTTTTTACATCGAATATCTATCGTTTTAATAGATGAATATAGGAATAATAGGAGGAGGGATATCAGGTCTGACAACGGCTTATTTTCTGAATAAGAAAGGGTACAATTGTACTGTTCTTGAGAAACAATCAAAAGTAGGTGGATGTATATCTACTGAAAAAATTGATGGGAGGATTTTTGAGAATGGCCCCAATTCATTATTGCTAACATCACAGCATATTAATTTTATTAATGAACTAGGGTTAGGAGAAGAGTTACTCCAAGCATTAGATACTAATAAGGATAGATTCGTTTTAAAAGGAGGGAAATACCAAATACTTCCTTCTGGACCACATAATTTCTTTACTAATCATTTCTTTAGTTTTTCAGCTAAATTAAAAATTATCACAGAGTTTTTTAGAAGGAATAAACCTACCGAAAAAATTGAATCGTTATACGACTTCTTTTTAAGACGTTTCAATAAAGAAATCTGTGATTACGCATTAGATCCATTTGTTTCAGGAATATATGCAGGTGATCCAAAAAAATTGGTCATTAAAGCAGCGTTTCCTGCCCTTTATGAAGCGGAAAAAGATTATGGTTCTATCATTAAAGGAATGATAAATCAGCGAAAAAATTCTAAAGCTGAAGGAGCTTCTACAGAGCGTAGGAAAGCATATAGTTTCAAAAATGGTCTATCTGTTTTTACCAATAAAATTGCAGAACAAGTTGATGTGAAAACTTCTCAAGAAGTGAAAAGCATCTCAAAAATTGAAAGTGGTTTTGAGGTGGTTACTTCTACAGAAACTTTCCAATTTGATAAAGTGGTCATTGCTTCCAATGCAATAGGAACAGCGAATTTCCTAAAAGAAATGTTACCAGATGTAGCTCAGAAATTAGAAAATATTCCTGCACCTCCAATGTGTGTGGTTCATTCAATTTATAAAAAGAGTGATGCACAAAACGCTCCACAAGGTTTTGGTGGTTTAAACCCAAAAGTTGAAAATGTATTTACTTCTGGTAGTATATGGACCAGTAGTATCTTCCCAAACAGAACCAATAGTGATGAAATTCTGATTACTACTTTTGTGGGTGGTATGCAGAATATAGAGAAAACAGAACTTTCTGAAAAAGAAGTTTTGGCAAGCGTACATGATGAATTATCTAATACTATAGAGGTTTCCGGAGAGCCTGTATTTCAAAAATATTATAAATGGAATAGGGCTATTCCTCAGTACACTGAAGAAGTATTGGAATTGTGGGATTCTCTAGAAAATAACCCAATTGAAGGGTTGTTTATCTCTGCCAATTGGAAAGGAGGTATATCTGTGCCGAATTGCATCGACCAAGCAATAGAGCTTACAAAATCATTTGAGGAATTAAAAAAATAGAATTATTGTACTATTTCTATTTTTAAAACTATATTTTTGTCCAAATCTTAAACTCTTATATAGACATGAAATTTTTTATTGATACAGCCAACTTAGATGAGATTAAGGAAGCTCATGCACTAGGTGTATTAGATGGCGTTACAACAAACCCATCTTTAATGGCCAAAGTAGGTGTAAAAGGAAAAGAAGCTGTACATGCTCATTATAAAGCAATCTGTGACATTGTTGATAGTGATGTAAGTGCTGAGGTTCTTTCTACTACTTATGAAGAAATGATCAAAGAAGGTGAGGAATTGGCTGCTATTGATTCTAAAATCGTAGTTAAGATTCCAATGATTGAAGACGGTATCAAAGCGATCAAATATTTTTCTAGCAAAGGTATTGATACAAACTGTACTTTAATCTTCTCTGCTGGTCAAGCACTTTTAGCTGCAAAAGCTGGAGCTACTTATGTTTCTCCATTTATTGGTAGATTAGATGATGTCTCAACTGATGGTATGCAATTAGTTGAAGATATCGTAAACATTTTTGAAAACTACGGGTTTGGTACTCAAGTATTAGCTGCTTCTGTTCGTCATCCTATTCACATTATGCAATGTGCAGAACTTGGAGCTGATGTGGCAACTTGTCCATTGAAAGCGATTAAGATGCTTATGAACCATCCTTTAACAGATAAAGGTTTAGCACAGTTTATCGCTGATGCTAAGAAAATGGAAGAATAAAATATTATTCTGTATTAGAAAGTTGAGACAAGGTAGTGAGTTATCTTGTCTCAATTTTTTAGTATAATAAAGAGAATTACATTTTAAAATTTTCTATGTATATTATTAAAGTAAAAGGGAAAGCAAAAATCCCTAATTACATCCAACTTCGCGATGATAACTTTGTTCTCATTGCTTACTTTAGAGCAGACCGACCATTAACTAAACTTGAAAAATATGGTCTTGAAGGAAAAGAAGAAGACCTCAAAAAAGTTATAGATAGTTTAGAATTTGGTAAAATTCAAAAATTAGAAATTTAATATTCAATGAATCAAGTTGTTAGCCTAAGAAATATCAAAATATCTTTTGAAGGAGCAATCATATTTAATGATGTAAATATAGATGTTGCATCTTCTGAATTTGTGTACTTATTAGGCCCAACAGGAAGTGGTAAATCATCATTATTGAAGTTATTATACGCTGACCTTTTACCTACTTCTGGAAAAGTAAAAGTGAATGGATTTCAAGTCAATGAAATAAGTGATAAAGATGTTCCATTTCTGAGAAGATCACTTGGTGTTATATTTCAAGATTTTGAATTGCTAACTGATAGAACTGTCGAAGAAAACCTACACTTTGTTATGAAAGCAACAGGCTGGAAAAATGAAGTGAAAATGAGAAATAAAGTAGATGAATTACTTGAAAAGGTGCATCTACCAAAACTAACTAAAGAAAAAATGCCTCATCAGTTATCAGGAGGTGAACAGCAAAGAGTAGCGATCGCTAGGGCATTAGTAAATAGTCCTAAGCTTATTCTTGCAGATGAACCAACAGGTAACTTAGATCCCAAAGTATCTAGATCTATACTTCAGTTATTTAAAGAAATAAATGAAGAAGGTACTTGTGTGATTATGGCAACACATCAACATTCATTTTTAAAGTTAAACCCTGAACGCGCCCTGATCTGTGAAAAAGGAATTATCAAAGATATTTCTAAGCAACAGGTACAACAACGTTTGGAACTCGGTAAATAAAATATGAGTAAATCTAAACTTTCTGCAATCATCGAAAAAAAATGTCCAAGTTGTAGACAAGGAGATATGTTTACACACTCGGCACTCTCACCTAAATTTCACCAAATAAATGATAGATGTCCACATTGTGGAACTACGTTAAATCCTGAAACAGGATTTTATTATGGTGCTATGTATGTTAGCTATGGAATTAATACGGCAATCATGTTTATAACAATTTTTGCTGTATATTTTTTCTTAGACTCAAGTGATCCTTTGGTATATATAGCAGCTGCAGTAATCCCAATGGTAGTCTTAATGACATTTGTATTTAGGCTTTCAAGGTCAATCTATCTACATCTTTTTGGAGGTATTGATTACGATAAGAGTAAATAAACAAAAAGGGAGAGTAATTAGCTTACTCTCCCTTTTTGTTTATCATCATAATTATAATTGAGTTTTATCTACAAAGTGATAAGTAATACCGAAGACTAAATTAAATTGAACAAATGAAGATTCAGTGTTACTTTGAAACTCATTCAATTGACTATAATCTCTAGGAGTAAGATTTACATATTGAGGATCTCCATTTGAAAAACCTAAATCGGTAACTAAGCCAGCTATTATATTGAACCGAGGGCCAAACCATTCTATACCTGCAGAAATATGGTATAAGTCCCAGTAATCATAAGATAACACATTCTCAGCATGTGGATTGACTTGATTTTGATCTACAATATTGAAATCTGTCCTGAAACCAGATAAGAAATTCATGCTTTTTATCAATCTACTTTTTACACCGACCGCAGCATTGTAAATGACTTTATTAGCACTATAATACTGACTAAAAGATTGATCTAATGGAGAGAAAGTAGAACTTTCAGGTTGTAACTCTAGCATTCCATAACGGTCCACTTTACTGAAAATTCCAACTCTTCCAGATAAATCAACTTTGTTTATCGTATATCCAATATTGAACTCAGCTGTAAAAGGTAATTTGTAGTTGGAATATACTTTGTCTTGTGTGCTTATTTCTTTTGAAATACTTCCATCATCTAATGTTTTCTCTCTTATTTTTCTAGCCGTAGATTTTGAAAGGAATTTGATTCGGATATCGGGTGTGTCAAAGTTAAAGCCAAGATTGAGGTTTTGATTAACATGCCATGCTATACCTATTTTCCATAAAAGAGAAGCATGATTAAAACGTAAATTTGTGAAATCAGAAAATGTATCTTGAACTCCATTTCCATTGGCCCAAGTTTGATCTACATTGGAAGTAATCTGTGCTGATTTAATATCAAGAAAATGAGTAATCCCGACACCAATTTTTTCACTTAACCGGTAAGTTGTTCCTATTGCAAAACGATCATTCCTAAGTAATGATTTGTAATTAAAGTATCCTTCAAAAAATACATTGGATCCATTGACACTCCCAGAATTTTGTACTGCAAATTCATGTTTTGAGTTCAAAAGATTAATAAAGGCATAAGTGACTTTAAATTTTTGCTTATTGTATTTAAAAGCCGTACCAGCTACCATTTGTGGCTTCGTTTCCAAACTATTGCCTTTAATGTCAACACCTTCACCTGCACCATTTTTTATGTTAAGTATGGTGTAACCAATTAAGTCTGAAGTAAAAGATACGTTTGGAGTTTCAGTAAAAGCTAATGCACCAGGGTTATAATAGATGGCACTGTTATCGGTAGCTCCTGAGGCTAGTGAACCTCCAAGTAAATTACCATTTGCACCTTGTTGTTGTTGCCAATAATAGTTTCCTTGTCCATAAAGTAGGAATGTGTGAAAAATGAATATAACTAAATATATTCCTCTCATAGGATTGTAATAAAGATGAATAGAATTCTAGAACTTGATAATAGATGAAATAAAAATACATAAAAAAAGCCATCATTTCTGATGGCTCTCTTTATATTTTCTCTAAAAAATAAATTATTTCTTAGGATAAGGTCTTGCTGTTTCACCAGTATAGATCTGACGAGGACGAGAAATTGGTTGAGATAACTCTCTAGATTCTTTCCATTGTGCGATCCAACCTGGAAGACGACCAAGTGCAAACAATACTGTAAACATTTCAGTAGGGAAGCCCATTGCTTTGTAAATAATACCTGAGTAGAAGTCTACGTTAGGGTATAATTTTCTAGCTTGGAAGTACTCGTCGTTTAATGCTTTTTCTTCTAAACCTTTAGCGATCTCTAATAGTGGATCGTTAATACCTAATTTCTCAAGTACTGCATCTGCATGCTTCTTGATGATTTTAGCACGAGGGTCGAAGTTTTTGTATACTCTGTGACCAAAGCCCATTAAACGGAATGGATCGTTAGGATCTTTTGCTTTCGCGATGAACTTATCTACGTCACCACCGTTAGCATGGATATCTTCTAACATTTCGATAACCGCTTGGTTGGCACCGCCATGTAAAGGTCCCCAAAGTGCATTGATACCTGCAGCAACTGCAACATATAATGAAGCTTGAGAAGAACCTACAACTCTTACCGTAGCTGCTGAACAGTTTTGCTCGTGGTCAGCGTGTAAGATTAATAATTTATCTAGAGCGTCTACTAAGATTGGATCTAATTCATAGTCCTCAACTGGTAAACCGAACATCATTTTCATGAAGTTCTCTAAATAACTTAATTTATTCTCTGGGTACATCAATGGATGACCAATGCTTTTCTTATATACCCAAGATGCTAATGTTGGTAATTTAGCGATTAATCTGTGGATAGTTAAGTCAACCATCTTAGGATCTCTGTTTGGATCAAGAGATTCTGGATGGAAAGCTGTCAATGATGTAACTAATGAAGAAAGAACTCCCATAGGATGTGCGTCTGCAGGGAAACCATCAAAAATCTTTCTTACATTTTCGTGTACTAATGTGTGGCGAGAAATGTCTGTTTTGAATTTTTCAAATTCTTGGGCTGTAGGTAGTTCTCCATTGATAAGTAAATATGCAACTTCTGAGAATGTAGAATGCTCACAAAGATCTTCGATCGAATAGCCTCTATATCTTAAAATACCCTTCTCTCCGTCAAGGAATGTAACGTCACTAGTAGTAGAACCTGTGTTCTTAAAACCAACGTCTAAAGTGATCAAACCACTTTGAGCTCTAAGCTTACTGATATCTATACCTAGTTCATCTTCCGAACCCTTCAAAACTGGTAAATCATATGATTTACCGCCATACGTCAATTGCGCTGTCTTTTCACTCATGTCTTTCTCTGAATTTGTTTGAGGTTTGTTGTGGTCAAGTTCTACTTCTTGCATAATTTGATGTTAATTATTTTGTTCGCACGTGTAAAATTATTGTCTCAAATTGTCCCTTATATTCGTTTGAGTGCCTAAATATATTTTAATAATAATTTTTTTACAAAAAAAAGGCCTTAATTCAGTGTGTTAACGGTACAAATTCTTTAATTATCAACGAAAAACAAATAATTACATTTAAATGATATAAGTCACTCATTAAAATGATGCAGATTATAAAAATGAAAGAAAATGCACTGATTTTATTTTTTTGTTGTTTTTTTCTTTGAACTTTCATGAAGTTTGTAATAAGTTGTTTCGCGCGGGAGATAATGCCATAATTTTAAATACCCGTAAAAACGTTTCTGGATCGATAGAATAGAGATTAAATATATATGACAAAGAATTTATTAATTGTCGAGTCACCTGCGAAAGCCAAGACAATTGAAAAATATTTAGGAGAAGGATATACAGTAAGGTCAAGTTACGGACATGTTAGAGACCTTAAGAAAGGTAATGATGCCATTGATGTAGAACATAACTTCTCACCACAGTATGAAGTGTCTCCCGACAAGAAAGATGTCATTAGAGAACTAAAGAAATTAACTAAGGAAGCTGAAACAGTTTGGTTAGCTACCGATGATGACCGTGAAGGTGAAGCTATTTCTTGGCACTTACAAGAAACCTTAAAGCTGGAAAATAAAGAGACTAAGCGTATTGTTTTTAGAGAGATTACTAAAACAGCAATACAAACTGCAATCAAATCTCCAAGAACTATTGATTATGATTTAGTCAATGCCCAACAGGCTAGACGTATCTTAGATCGATTGGTAGGATTTGAATTATCTCCTGTATTATGGAAAAAAATACAAAGAGGACTTTCTGCAGGTCGTGTACAAAGTGTAGCGGCAAGATTAGTCGTTGAAAGGGAAAGAGAAATCGAATCCTTTAAAGCAAAAGACTTTTTTAAAGTTGTTGCAAGTTTTGATTTAGGCAATGGAAAATCACTTGAAGCAGAATTGTCGACAAAGTTCAATTCTAAAGAAGATGCTGAATCATTTTTAAATGATTGTGTAGGAGCTGATTTTTCAATTTCAGTTATAAAAACAAAGCCAGGAAAGAAAACTCCTGCGCCTCCATTTACTACTTCTACCTTACAACAGGAAGCAAGTAGAAAATTAGGGTATTCGGTTGCTTCAACAATGTCATTAGCTCAGCGATTGTACGAAGCTGGTCATATAACATATATGCGTACTGACTCATTGAACTTATCAAATGAGGCTATTGCTTCGGCAACTGAGGAGATTGCTAGAGTGTATGGAAATGATTTTGTTCAAGAGCGTCATTTTAAAACGTCAAATAAAGGGGCTCAGGAAGCCCATGAGGCAATTAGACCTACAAACTTTAAGAATCATAAACTAAAGCTTGATGATAACCGTGAGGCTAGGTTATATGACCTTATTTGGAAAAGGGCTGTTGCTTCTCAAATGGCTGATGCAAAACTTGAAAGAACTACCGCTGAAATCACTACAGCTAAACGCACTGAAAAGTTTGTCGCTAGAGGAGAAGTAGTGAAGTTTGAAGGTTTCTTGAAAGCATATATTGAGTCTAATGATGATGATCATGATGAAGATGAGGAAACTAAAGGAATGTTACCTCCTTTGAATGTGAATCAAGCAATGCCATTAAATGAAATCAATGCTACACAAAGATTCTCTAGACCACCTGCAAGGTATACCGAAGCTAGTTTAGTGAAAACTTTGGAAGAAAAAGGTATTGGTAGACCATCTACTTATGCACCTACTATTTCTACTATTCAGAGAAGAGAGTATGTGATAAAAGAAGCTAGAGATGGTAAAGAAAGAAATTATACAAAGCTTGTTTTAGCTGATAATAAAATTCAAGAAAAATCATTGACAGAAACTTATGGTTCTGAAAAAGGTAAGCTATTCCCAACAAACATGGGTATGGTAGTAAATGATTTTCTTGTAAAGCATTTCCCTAAAGTCGTTGATTATTCTTTCACAGCTAATGTTGAAGAACAATTCGATGAAATTGCACATGGTAATTTAGAGTGGCAAAATATGTTGAATACTTTCTACAAGCCATTCCATGAAAATGTAATTGAAACTGAAGAAAATGCAGACAGAGCAGAAGCTCACGCTGAGAGAGTATTAGGAACGGATCCTCAAACAGGTAAGCCAGTCATTACCAGATTAGGTCGTTTTGGTCCTATTGTTCAAATAGGAGATCAAGAAGATGAAGAGAAGAAATTTGCTTCTTTAAGAAAAGGGCAATATTTAGAATCGATTACTCTTGAAGATGCTCTAGAATTATTCAAACTGCCAAGAACTCTTGGTAAATTCGAAGATAAAGTAGTTGTTGCTGCCATTGGTCGTTTTGGACCATATATAAGACATGATGGTAAATTTGTTTCTTTAGGGAAAGAATACGCTCCAGAAACAGTTGAATTAGAAACAGCTATCGAATTAATTAAGGCAAAACGAGAAGCGGATGCCAAAAAATTAATTAAAACTTTTGAGGAAGAGGAAGATCTACAATTACTAAATGGTAGATGGGGTGCTTACATAAAATACGGTAAGCAAAACGTAAAAATTCCAAAAGAGTTAAAAGAAAAAGCGGAAGAGTTAACTTATGAGGAAGTTAAGAAAATCATAGAGGAAGCTCCAGCACCTAAAGCTAAGGGTAAAGCAGCAGCTAAGAAAGAACCTGCTAAAAAAGCTCCAGCTAAAAAGACTGCTGCTAAGAAAACAACAGCAAAGAAGAAGACTACAACTAAAAAGTAGTCAAATGATAAAATTAAAAAAGGTGATTTGTGTATTCAAATCACCTTTTTTGTAAAAAAAACTTCGTTAAAATAATAAAGTCATAAAAAACTGCATTTCGAACATTTGTTAGTATTAAAATGTGCTTACTGGTTGATTATCAGTATTATTACAATGTTTTAAGCGTGAGATTTTTTTTGAAGTATAAATTTCAATATCGCTTATTCGTGTATGCAAATTTGACTTTTGTTTTATTTTATTTAGAATTGTAACACCAAACTTTAATGATGTAAATCATAAAGTATAATCAAGTAGCAATACACAAAACAAACTTGTGCGCCCAACGGGTCTAATATCATGAATATTCACGAATACCAAGCGAAAAGCATCCTTAAGGAGTACGGAGTAAAAGTTCCTGCAGGTTATGTAGCAGACACTCCAGAACAAGCAGTTGAAGCTGCAAAAAAACTTACTGAAGAAACAGGAACAAACTTTTGGGTTGTAAAAGCTCAAATTCATGCAGGCGGCCGTGGTAAAGGCGGTGGAGTAAAAGTTGCTAAGAGCATGGACGAAGTGAAAACTCTTTCAGAGCAAATCATCGGAATGCAATTAGTTACTCCTCAAACAGGTCCTGAGGGTAAGAAAGTAAACAAGATCATGATTCAACAAGATGTTTACTACCCAGGTGAATCAGAAATTAAAGAATACTATATCTCTGTATTATTAAACAGAGCTACAGGTAAAAATATGATCATGTACTCTACTGAGGGTGGTATGGACATTGAGGAAGTTGCTGAGAAAACTCCAGAACTTATCTTCAAAGAAGAAATCGATCCAGCAGTAGGTATTCAAGGTTTCCAAGCAAGAAGAATTGCTTTCAACTTAGGAACTTCAGGTAAGTCATTCAAAGAGATGGTGAAATTCGTTACTGCTCTTTACAATGCTTACGTTGATACTGATTCTGAAATGTTTGAAATCAACCCTGTTTTCAAAACTTCAGATGATCAAGTTATGGCTGTTGACGCTAAAGTAGGTATCGATGATAACGCTTTATACCGTCATAAGAACATTGCAGAAATGCGTGACGTAACTGAGGAAGATCCTACAGAAGTTGAAGCTGGTGAATCTGGTTTGAACTATGTAAAATTAGACGGTAACGTAGGCTGTATGGTAAACGGAGCTGGTCTAGCAATGGCAACTATGGATATGATTAAGCTTTCAGGTGGTGATCCTGCTAACTTCCTTGACGTTGGAGGTGGAGCAAACGCTACTACAGTTGAAGCTGGCTTCCGTATCATCCTTAAAGATCCTAACGTAAAAGCTATCCTTATCAATGTATTTGGTGGTATCGTACGTTGTGATAGAGTTGCAAACGGTGTTGTTGAAGCTTACAAAAACATTGGTGATATCAATGTGCCAATTATTGTACGTCTTCAAGGTACTAATGCTGAAGAAGGAGCAAAAATTATCGATGAGTCTGGTCTTAAAGTAGTATCTGCAATTACATTGTCTGAGGCTGCTGAAAAAGTAAAGACTGCATTAGCTTAATTTAAAATATACTAGGTTCACTTCTTGTGAATTTTTATTAAAGCAGTTGAGTAGTAATAATTACTCAGCTGCTTTTTTTATTTTTGAGTATGAATTTTTTATTGAAACCCTTATCTGTGATATATGATGCCATAACTTATCAAAGAAATAAGTCTTATGATAATAATGCATCAAAAACATTCAATTTTGATTTGCCAATTATTTCTGTTGGAAATTTATCTGTAGGAGGTACTGGTAAAACACCTTTTGTAGAGTTTCTAATTCAGTATTATTCAGAAAATAAAAAAGTAGGAGTCCTGAGTCGTGGTTATGGCCGTAAAACGAAAGGACCCATAAGAGCCCATGAGAGCTCTACTGCAAAAGAAATTGGAGATGAGCCGATGCAATATCATTCCAAATACGATGATGTTGAAGTTGTAGTTTCTGAACAAAGAGTAATGGGTGTTCCCTTTTTTGAAAACACAGAATTAATTATTCTTGATGATGCCTACCAACATAGGGCAATAGGAAGAAATGTGAATATTATGCTCTCTGATTCTAGTAAGCCATTTTTTCAAGATCATGTTCTTCCTTATGGAAGATTAAGGGAAAGAAGAGAAGGTGCAGAAAGAGCTCAGATCATCATTTTCACTAAGGTAGATGAGGAGAGTTTTGATCAATCTAATAGAGAAGAGTTTATTTCTCAATCAAAGAAATACTCCAAAGGGAATGTTTTCTTTACTTCAATCTATTATGGTGAACCATACAGTCTACATAATCAGAAGAAAGTAAATTTGCCGGATGAAGTGATTTTATTGACGAGTATTGCAAATCCAAACCCACTTATTAGAGAAGTTGAAAAATATTCAAGTATTAGTAAGCATCATAAATTCAGAGACCATTATTCATTTACTGAGAAAACAATAGAGAGAATCGAGAATGAGTTACCTAAAGGTTCAACAGTTGTGATCACAGAAAAAGATGCAGTAAAATTAAAAGACATCACAACAAAATCAGAATTGAAATTTATTGTGATGCCTATCTTACCAAAGGTTTTATTCGATCAAGAAGATGAATTATTTCATTGTATTAACTCCTTGCTCAACTAAATAGGGTTCCCATTTATTATTATCCCATTGATAATATTCTAGATTAGAAAATTTCTTTTTGTAGTCATAAAAGGAAGGGACGTCATAACAATAGCCATGATAATAAAATAATAGGTTGTTACTTTTAGTGAATTTTATTTCTAATAACATAGTGAGAATACCTAGGCTATATTTTGCATAATCTGGATGAAACATTCCATAAATGGAAGAAATTGCCTCAGCACCAATAGCAAAGTAACTTATTGCAATCGTTTTTTCTTGATCAGTAATTCTTATCTCATAAACAGATGTAGGTACATTAGTAGGGTTCTTTTCTGACAAGAAATCAAAAATTGAATTCGGGACATTGTCTACGAATTTTTCTTTATGAATAGAAAACAATTGTTCTGCTTCTTCATCTATGGTTACCTTCTGAATTTTGTAATTGAAATTTTTATTACGTCTTAATATTTTACGTTGCGATTTCGTTAAATGAAAATTTTCAATTCTAACTCTAAGAGGAAGAACATTACAAATTTCATTGTTATATATGTTTATGTTATATCTAAAAAAATTCTCACCAAAATGTCTCCATCCATTTTCTAATAAATAATCATATTGTGATGGAGAGACCCAAGATTTTGTAAATTCTTCGAGTATGATGCTCATATAATTTCTTAAAAGTGTGATTATGAATATACAAATCAAAAATATATTCTCTTATTAATTAATTACTGCTTTATATAACAAAAACAAGAATGATTAGTTTTATTAGGAAATTGAAGATTCAAGACAATTTTATCAAAAATAGCTAATATATAACTATAGAATTAATAACTTTGTAACAAACTAGATTAAGATTTGCGAATGGACCAAAAAAAAGGAGCAAATAGTACATACTTTGGAAATATATCTGAAGCAGTCAAAACATCACTTCATGGATTAAAGCTATCAATGGATCACTTAAAAGATTCATTAAAAAATCAGAGAAGAGATGATACTACTGCTTCTGATGATAAATATTTTAATCACGAAAACTCAATCGTTACTTTAAAATATCCTGAAGAAGTTCTTCCTGTACCAGACAATGGAAGATATAAACTGGATCTTGAAATTGATGATTGTATTGTATGTGATAAATGTGCAAAAATTTGCCCTGTTGATTGTATCGAAATCGATCCAATACTAAGTACTGATGTTATAGGAGAAACATCTGATGGTACTCCAAGACGTATCTATGCTGCTAAGTTTGATATAGATATGGCAAAATGTATGTTTTGCGGTTTATGTACTTACGTTTGTCCTACAGAATGTCTAACTATGACTAAATCTTATGATTTTAGTGAATTAGACATGAGAAGCCTTACTTATGGTTTCGCAAATATGTCTGAGGAAGAAGTGACAGAGAAAAAAGAGCTTTTCAATAAAGAACAAGAAAGAAAGAAAGCTGCTAAAATGGAAGCAGCTAAAAAAGTTGTTGAAGAGCCTAAGGCTGAACCTACAACTGCAAAAAAAGCAGCTAAGCCGAAATTTAAACCAAGAGTAATTAAAAAATAATGGAGTTAATTTTATTCTACTTATTTATAGCTGTCATTTTTATCACAAGTGTAGCACTTTTTATCTCAAAAAATGTGATTCATAATGCAGCATTTCTATTGTTGTCATTGTTAAGTGTAGCCGGATTATTTGTCCTATCAGCTTCAGATTTCCTTGCTATTACGCAAGTAATGATCTACATAGGTGGTGTATTGGTGCTCTTACTTTTTGGAGTGATGTATACAAAAAATACAAAAGACAATAGTGTTTCAATTGGTTCGAAAAGGATCATACCTGGATTGTTTTTAGGGTTAATCTCTTTTGGCACTTTAACCTTTGCAATTCTTCAAGAGAACATTGATCAAGATTACACTATCCCTGATAGGTCAGTAGTAGAAGCTCTAGGTGTTGAGTTTATGACCAAGTATATTTTCGGATTTGAATTAACAGCTATCTTGTTGTTGGTGGTATTGATAGGTGCTGTTTTTGTGGCTGGTAAAACTCCTAAAAACTTAGAAGAAAATTAAAATATTTCATATATTAAGAAGATCGAATTATATTTGTAGTTCGAATCGACAACGACAACGGTCTAATTTAAGCATTGGATCGTTTTTCATTTTATAAAAGAATTAATAAATATGTCTAAGACAACATTTTATACTAGTGAAGGCCTAAAAAAATTGACTGATGAACTAAATGAATTAAAGACTAAAGGAAGATCAGATATTGCAAGACAAATTGCTGAAGCTACAGATAAAGGTGATTTAAGTGAGAACGCAGAATATGATGCAGCTAAAGATGCCCAAGGTCACTTAGAAGCCAAAATTGCTGAGTTAACTAATTTAGTAGCAAACGCTAGAGTTATTGATGAGTCAAAGCTTGATACTTCAAAAGTAGGTATTTTATCAAAGGTTACTATCAAGGCTCCAAACGGAACAACTATGACTTATACTTTGGTTTCTGCAAAAGAGGCAAATGTAAGACAAAACAAAATCTCTGTAGATTCACCTATCGCTCAAGGTTTAATGGGTAAAAAATTAGGGGATATCGCAGAAGTTCAAACACCAAGAGGAATCATGAAATTTGAAATTATGGACATCTCACTATAATTTTATAATAGATATAACATAAAAAGGGAGTAGAATTTATAAGTTCTACTCCCTTTTTTATTAATCAAAAATGATTGTCTTATTTTTATATGTCAGTAGTTTACGATTGACATGTTTGTATAACGCTCTGGATAACACAATCTTTTCTAAGTCTTTACCTTTCCTGATCAATTCTTTGACAGTGTCTTTATGACTAACTTTAGCAACGTCTTGCTCAATAATTGGACCTGCATCTAGGTCTGACGTTACATAATGTGAAGTAGCTCCAATGATCTTAACACCTCTTTCATGCGCGGCATGGTATGGTTTAGCTCCAACAAAGGCAGGTAAGAAAGAATGGTGTATATTGATAATTCTATCAGGGAAATGCTCAATAAAGTCTGAAGATAAAATTTGCATGTATCTTGCTAATACTATGAAATCTATATTTAATTCTTCCATTAATTGTATTTGCTTTTCCTCTTGTTCCGCTTTGTTTGCTTTGTTCATTTCAAAGTGGTAAAACGGGATATTAAATTTATCAGCTACCTTTTTTAAAGTTTCATGATTACTGACAATTAATGGGATATCAACTTGTAATTCTCCAGAGTCAGCTCTTGATAAAATATCATATAAACAGTGAGACATTTTAGTCACAAAAAGAGCCATTCTAGGTTTTTGATCACTAAAATACAACTTGAAAGTCATATTATATTTTTGAGCCAATAGAGTTGAAAAGTAGTCTTTAATTTTTTCTTTAGGAATTAGAAACGAATCCAAGTCGAATTCAATTCTCATATAAAACCTATTTTCTTCTCTATCTACGTACTGATCTAAATAAACAATATTACCCTGATTTTCATGGATAAATTGTGTTGTATATGAAATGATACCCTTTTGGTCAGGGCAGTGCATTAATAAAATTGCAGTATTTGCCATGTTTAGTTTGTTATATTATTTCAAGGAAGATAATAATGAATCAATATACTCCCGATGATTTGCCAATCTAGGAACTTTATTCTGACCGCCCAACTTTCCTCTTCCTTTCATCCAGTTATAAAAAGATTTTTGCTCTAAAAAGTGGACTTTTGGAGCCACTAGTGCAATATCTTTATAACGTTTGGCATCATAATCTGAGTTGACACTTCGTAAAGTATCATCAAGAACTTGAATAAAAACGGATGAATCATTTGGTTGAATTTTAAATTCTATTGCCCATTCATGACCGCCTTTTTTTCCACTTTCCAAATAAACGGGAGCTGCAGTGAAATTCCGAACTTCAGCACCTGTCTGAAGACAAGCAGCCTTTATTGCTTCCTCTGCATTTTCAATAACTACTTCTTCTCCAAATGCATTGATAAAGTGTTTTGTCCTACCTGAGATTTTGATTCTGTAAGGGAACTTAGAAGTAAAACGTACTGTATCTCCAATTAAATATCTCCAAAGTCCTGCATTGGTAGAGATGACGATCGCATAGTTTTTACCAATTTCTACATCTGCTAATTGAACTACTTTGGGTTGTTCTTTGCCGAACTCATCCATTGGGATAAACTCATAAAAAACACCATAATCCAATAGTAAAAGCATTTCGTCATCATTGGTAGTGTCTTGAATTCCAAAGAAACCTTCAGAAGCGTTGTAGACATCCATAAAATTCATTTCTGGATTGCCAATGAGATTTTTAAATGTCTTACGATATGGGCCAAATGCAACAGCACCATGAAAGAAAACTTCAAGATTAGGCCATACCTCATGAAGAGTTTTCTTGCCTGTTTTCTCTAAAATTCTTTCAATAAGAACTAAGGTCCAAGTGGGCACACCGGCTATACTTGTGATGTTCTTATCAATAGTAGTTTCTGCAATTTTTTCAATCTTACTTTCCCACTCATCCATCAAAGCAACTTCAATTTCCGGTGCTCTCATAAACTCCGCCCAAAAGGGAAGGTTCTTCATGATAATTGCCGATACATCACCACTGATTGTATTTTCATTGTAATTACTTTTCTGATAGGATCCACCAATACCTAAACTCTTACCGAACATCATTTTAGTGTTTGGGTAATTGTTGATATAAAGTGTCATAAGATCCTTACCAGCTTTGTAATGGCAATCTTCTAATGCTTCTTTCGAAACTGGAATAAACTTACTTCTAGCATTTGTAGTACCTGAGGATTTAGAAAATTGATTTATTTTCGTTGGCCAAAGGATGTTCTGTTCACCTTTCATCATTCTTTCGATATCATCGGAAAGATCTTCATAGGTAGAAACTGGAACGTAATTGTTGAAAGTAGAAATATTATTTACGGATGAGAAATTATATCTTTTTCCATACTCAGTGTTCTTTGCACTGGATACTAAATCTTTAAATAAATTTTCTTGCACTTCAATTGGATGAGACATGAAATACTCAATTTGATGCATTCGTCTCTTAGAAAACCAACTAAAGGCAGATGATAGTAATTCCATACCACTAAACCAATAAAAGGATTATTAAAAAAATTGGAATTCAGTTTGGGTCATGAAAAGTAAAATTTCTAGATAAAAAAAAGGATACTCATCTCTGAGCATCCTTTCTAATCTATATTTCTTACTCAGAGAAATCTTTCTTTTTATACTCAGCGTATTCACCAAAGTAGGCTTTACGTACTTCGGGATCATTGATCAATTGCTCTGGTGTACCGTCTCTGAATACAACTCCACTTTGTAAGATATAAACTCTATCAGTAATTGATAGTGTTTCTGTTACGTTGTGGTCAGTGATTAGAATACCAATATTTTTCTTTTTTAAATTATATACTATTCGTTGGATTTCTTCAACGGCAATAGGGTCAACACCTGCGAAAGGTTCATCTAATAGTACAAAACTAGGGTTAGTAGCAAGTGTTCTAGCAATCTCAGTTCTTCTTCTTTCACCACCTGATAATGACATACCAAGGTTATCACGAACATGAGTTAATGAGAATTCTTCTAATAATCCATCCACACGCTTCTTTTTCTCATCTTTAGAAATTTTTTCCATTTCTAAAGGAAGCATGATATTTTCTTCAACTGTTAATCCTCTAAATACTGAAGGCTCCTGAGCTAAATATCCAACACCTTTTTTTGCTCTTTTAAACATAGGAAGGCTTGTGATATTTTCACTATCAAGATGAATTTCTCCATTATTAGGCTTAATCAGACCAACGATCATATAGAAACAAGTAGTTTTACCTGCTCCGTTCGGTCCTAATAAACCAACAATTTCTCCTTGCTCAACTTGAATAGAAACATCATTTACAACTGTACGTTTACCGTACTGCTTGATTAAATTATCTGCCTTTAGTACCATATATTTTTTATATAATTTTTTTCTTTCCTAAAGTTGATGAAATAGTTTAATTTCAACAACAGTAACCCAAAAATAATATATTTTTTTGGGGGTAGAAGCTACTTAATGATAGCTAACTTTTTTTAACATTCATTTTTAGTAAAACAAAGAATCTCACCTTCTTTTTAATCTCAATAAATGCTGGATTGATAGCGTATGATTGTTTATCAAATACTCCATCATTTTAAGATATTAAAATAATTAGTTCTACACTATATTTCTGAGCCCAAATATCAGCCCTACAAAGTAGTATTGACCTTTGTTTTGATTTTAAATATAAATACCAAAATTATTTCTTGGGCAAGATTTCAGAGAAAGCGGAATCTGAAACTATCTTTCCATAAAAAGCACTGAAGTTTTTTACATCCTTTTGTATAATGCTTAAGAAGTGTGTTCTTTCTTCATCCCAATAATCCCATTTCACAAATTTCGATACTGTTTTATTTGTTCTAAAAGAGTAGATGCTTCCTCTGGTTTCTTTATCTCTGAAATAGGATTTTTCTTTATACCTCAGAATAGATTTAGGTTTTTGGTTTAAGAAGATGTCAGTATCTAGACTGTCAGAAATTGCATAGATATTTATCTTTTGTCCAATTTTTACAGAGTGATTGGATGTATTCTTAATCTTGAATAGATATAATTCATCAATACCGGAATTTAATTGTATTCTTTCTTCGTTATGCGATTTATTAAGAACGTACTGTATGTGATCTACTGCGTGGTAGGTGTTGAGGTTGTAATCAACAAGAAAACCAATCTGAATATCATTAATATTAATTCTTGATGGGTCATAGGTATAGTTATCATCATTCTTTTCGTAAGTATTGTTCTTTTTATAAGGCAATACTCCTCCAATTTTGGAGAAAATTAGATCAGGCAGATTCTTAAGTCTTTGAGATTGATGATATAACATATATATAGATCCTCCAATAAGCAGAGTAGAGAAAGGCCAATCCATATACAAATGAAATATATTAAATGCAATTATTCCCTTCCTTGTTATATCGTATGTACTTATGAATTTTTTAACTTCAAAGTCAAATTGATGTATTTGATTTTGGGTTAAATGTTGAGTGTAATATTTAAATTTATCATTCGAAGCCGTTTTTTTTATATCTGGCCATAAATTATCTTGTATGATTTTTTTTATATCGTCTGCCATTTAGATAGAAATATTAAGGAATAATAATATTCAATTTATACAATTTTATCCCTTAAAAACAGTTTGTTGAGTTTATTTTTAGTTCTTTCTTTGCTTGGTATGATTTTTTCTATTTCAATTTTATTAACTTTGTATCATCACTAACCTTAACCGCATTAGAATTATGGCAGTTGAACAAGTACGATATTCAGCTGAGGAGTTAGTAGAGTTTGAAGACCTATTACGCCAAAAGCTAGATAAAACAGACAGAGAACTCGAGCACTTGAAGCAATCAATAAAAAAAGAATCAAGTGGTCAGGACTCTAATCACACTGGAGGGAAAACGTTAGAAGATGGTGCTGATGCTTTTGAGAAAGAACAGTTAAACCACTATGCTGCCCGAGCTATGAAATACAAGCAGCAGTTAGAAAAAGCGTTAGTCAGAATTAAAAATGGCACTTACGGGGTTTGTGTAGATACTGGAAAACTTATTTCTAAAGATAGATTAAGAGCCGTACCACATACACAACATTCTATTGAAGCGAAATTGAAAAGAAATTAATTTTACTTCTTTTAAAAGTATTTTTATGACACTTGGTAGGTAATATCGAGTGTCAAATTTTTTTATGATGGACCAAACAAATATTCAAAGTGCAATAGAAGCAATGATCTTCATCTCCGACGAACCAATTAGTATTAATGAAATGATACAGGTTTTTGATGATATAAAAGAAGAAGGAGTTGAAGAAGAGATTGTATCCAAAGAAGATGTATTAAAAGCAATTGATACATTAAAAAGAAAGTACAGTCATAAAAACCACTCGTATGAATTAGTTCAAAGTGGAGATGGTTATTGTTTTATGACTAAACAGAAATACAGTAAGATAGTCAATGCCTTGTTAAAAAATAGGTCAAAGAAAAGACTATCAAAATCTGCTTTGGAAACTTTGTCTATTATTGCTTACCGTCAGCCAATCACAAAAGGGGAGATTGAAAAGATTAGAGGAGTAGGTTGTGATTATGCAATGAAGAAACTTTTATCCAGAGAATTAATAAAGATGAAAGGGAAGTCAGACGCCATCGGTCGACCAATGCTTTACGGAACTACAGATAGGTTTCTTGAATATTTTGGGATTAATACTCTGAAAGATTTACCATCACCAAAAGAATTTAAAGAAGAAGACTTAGATCCATCATTAACTGATGATCAAAATACTTCAACAGAACAAGTAACAGAAAGTGAAGTTACTCAATAAAAAAAAGGCTTATAGTTGGATTAAAACTATAAGCCTTTTTATTTATCCTCTTTTAGTAATTTCATCCCTAATTGAGGCTGCTTTCATATAATCTTCGTTATCAATAGCTTTTTGCAACAATGCGTTGAGCTGATCAATACTTAGATTTTGATATTCTGTTTCATCTTCTTGGTCTTGAGCAACGACTTCTTCTTCCTCGTCTTCATCTAACCCCTCAAAGTCTTCAATCTCAAGTTCATCATCTTCTTCCAGGTCATCAGCATGTTCTACTTCATCCTGTTCAAGTTCTTCTACCTGAATACCTGCCTCACCCATAATATTCTCATATGCATAAATAGGAGCATTAAATCGAATACCAATAGCTACAGCATCAGAAGGTCTAGCATCTAATATCACTTCTTCACCTTCTGCTGTAATGATATGTATATCAGCATAAAAGACTCCTTCCTTTAAGTTGGAAATTTGAATGTGATTAATCGAAGCTCCCAATTTTAATGCAAAGCTTTTAAATAAGTCGTGGGTCATGGGTCTGTTTGAAGAAATCTTCTCAATTTCTAATGCAATAGCTTGTGCTTCAAACATACCAATAATAATAGGCAAACGTCTGTTTCCATGCTTTTCTCCAAGTACTAAAGCAAAAGAACCATGCGATGTATGGCTTGCTGAAAGCCCTAATATTTCTAATCTTACTTTGTTCAAGACTTTTCTGTTAATTTTTCAATTACAAAACTAAACATTCTGAGCAAATATCTAAATGGAATTTTGCTGACTTAGTTGTTTTATTGCAATATCTAGTTCATCCATGGTATCAACTTCACTAAGCATATGATCTGATAGTGGTTCAATAAGCTTAATATTAGCATCTTCTAGAATATCACGAAGTGAATTTTTTCCAAAAGCTAATGCTTGAAGAAGTTTTAAATATGCTCTTGGTTCCCAAATTCCTAATAATGGTTGGGGAGCGCCAGTATCTTTAGCTTTATAAAGTGTAGCTAACTTTGATGGATCCCTTTTAGAAATCAAATGCATGATCGTTTGATCGTCTACAAAAGGAAGATCAATTGCTACAGTCATCCAAGCTGAATTAGGATTATGTCTAAATGCAGTTAACAACGCACCAAAAGGACCTAAATCAGTAAATGTATCAGGTAAAAGGTTTAGTTGATCTTGAAAATCATCTAACTGTTGAGGTCTACAAGACATAAATGCTTTCACAGTGTACTTAGAGAGTATTTCCTTCATGTGGAAACGTTGCTCTGTACCGTGGTAATTAATTTTTGCTTTGTCTTTACCACCCATTCTTTTGGATTTACCACCCGCAAGAATAAGCCCATTAATATTTCCAGTGTCTTCTTTAAAACTAAGTTCAATAAATTGAGATATTGAATGAAGTTTATCAATACTAAAAATAGGCTTGTGTTCTAAATTATTTATACGGTCGTATAAAATGCTAGGAATGTCTTCTTTTGTTGTTCCTTCTGTAAGAATAATGCAAAGTATGTTACTAAGCCTTTTAATCTTTCTGTGAAGGGTAGGTGTTTTTTCCTTATCAATGATAAGAACTTGTCGAGATGCTTTGAAATGGTTTCCATTAATAAAAGCAGCGTCAACATCATTCAATACAACATGTCTATCAGAAACACTAAGTGCTTTTCTAAAGTCAACTCTAGAAAAAGTGATTTTATCAATTATTTCCACTCGAGCTTTGTGAGATAGGGCCTTTGAAGAATCAAATCCTAACTCTTTTTCCATTTCCGAACTTTGGTGGTCACAATCAATATATCCTATATTCCAGTTAGTTGATAAGTTTTCAATTAATCTGAATACTAATTCTTTTACTTTCCCTGGTGAAGTTCCTAAAAAGGCGATTTCTGTTCTACAAAAACGTCCTACTTTAGGTCTTACTAAATCACTCTCCTGCATAGCTCTCTATTTTTTTGACAACTTAAAGATACACGTTTTTTTAAAGGTGCAAAATCATTTTTACATTGAAAAAACGCTGGGATAGAGTATTTGGTACTGCATACTGTGTACCATCATATGTTTTTACCCATGTATAAGAAATAACGTTATTGTTACCCAAAACATTTAATATTTCGACACCAATTGAAAGATTTTTCATGAATTCCTCATTAGGGTTGTCTGATTTTTTATTAAGTGCGATTAATTTATTTAATCCAAGGTCTAATCGCATATAATCATTTCCTCCACTGAATGCATTTCTTAATTCAGGGTTGTCTGGAGGTCCAAAAGGTAATCCAGAACCATACATAAATCTTAAATTCATTCTCATGGTAGGATTATTTGGTAAATGATCTTGGAAGAACATTGCTAAAGTAACTCGTTGATCTGTAGGTCTTCTAATATAGCCTCTTGGATCATTGTCAATCTTTTCTTTAGTACTCATAACGCTCAATGAAATCCATGATTGAGTGCCGGGAATAAATTCACCACTTAATCGAGTGTCAATACCTGTAGCATAAGCAACGCCTTCATTTTCTCCTGAATATCTAATTCTAATGTTGTCAATATTGTAAGGGACAACATTCCATAAATGCTTATAATAAACTTCTGAGATCAATTTGAATGGACGACCCCATTGTTCAAAGTTGTAATTGATACCACCTATGATATGTAGTGAACCTTGAGCCTTTAAGTCTTCATTTAGAGTGCCATCAGGTCTTCTCATTTCTCGGTAGAAAGGAGGTTGATAATACACTCCAGAAGCGAAATTGAATACAACATCTTTTTCCCATTCTGGCTTAAAAGAATATTGAAATCTTGGGGAAACGTTAACTTCATTATTTACACTCCAATATGTCCCTCTTACTCCTAAAGTCATCTTATGTTGATTGTTATTAGAGTAATAACTACTTTGGGCATAAGCAGAATAGCGTTGCGATTCCAAGTTGTTTTCAGTCTTTAATTGATCATCAATACTGATAACATAATCGGCAGAATCTTGGAACTGATACTCTGAAAGGTTATCGTTTATTTCTTCAAACTTTACTTGTACTCCGAATTCAACATCAAAAAGGTCATTAAGAAGCCATGAATTTCTGTTTTCTACTGTGTAGACATTGGCTTTCAGCGTATTTCTTGAGTATTGATATTCACCACCAATACCTTGCTCGGTAGCACAGTCATTCACTCCATTTCCAATATCATCCACATCACATATTCTATATGCACTTTCTAAATTACTTCTTTCTCGTTCCTGAGTAACCATTGCCGATGTGATTAGATTGGAAGTGAATTTATCATTGAAATTATGGATTAATTTTAATCCTCCCTGAAAAGTGTCGTAATCTAATTGTTCTTTTCCTTCAAAGGCGATAGTTAAATTACTGATACCTTCACCTGTCTGAAAATTTGTACTACGGGTAGAAGGGAAAACACTATACCTATTCGCGGCATAGGACATTATTGCATCCAAATACGTTTTTCCTTTTTTCCCTTTTCCGGATAAGTCAAAACTTAAGTAAGATTGGACGTCACCAAACTTTGGTCTGTACTCACCGTCAGTTTGTAAAGTGTTCAGTAAATATTCAGTTGATTTATATCGAGCACCTATAATAGCCGTGTGTTTTTTGTTTTTTGATGCACCTCCTAAGGTAAGAGAACCATTGAGTAAAGATGCTTCTAAAGTACCTTCAAAGCTAAGTGGTTTTTTGTATTCAATATTTAATGATGATGATAATTTATCACCATATTGTGCTTCCCAACCACCTGAAGAAAAATCAATATTATCTACCATGTTACTATTCACAAAGCTTAGACCTTCTTGTTGTCCAGATCTAGCAATAAAAGGACGGTAAATTTCAATATTATTTACGTAGATAAGGTTTTCATCAAAGCTGCCTCCACGAACAGAATAGTCAGAAGATAATTCATTGTTGGAAGCTATCCCTAAAGCACCACTAGCTACTAGTTGTTGGGTGAATTCGCCATAACCAACAGGTATTTCTTTTAAATCTTCACCTTTGACGAACACAGAACCCGCTTGTTGTCTCACTTCGGTTTCTTTATTATCGACAACTTTAACTTCTTTAAGTTGGTAAATCTGTTTAAATAATTTGACGTCAAGATTTTTTATCTCGTCTTTGTATAATTGTACCTCAAAAGCTCTAGGAGAGAAGGACGGATGATTGAAAAATACAGTGACCAATGTATCTGTCGGGATAGTGATAATATAGGCACCTTCCGCATTTGTTAGATAAAAATTATTCTGATTAACTCCTGCTTGTACCATAGCAGATTCCACAGGGTTTCCGATAGAATCCATTACAACACCCCGTAAAACTGCTTCTTGAGCTTTAGTTTCGGTTAAGGAGAAAAAAACAGATATATATAGAAGTAATATTGAAAGAGTTTGGAAACTTTTAAGCATAATTACTTAGAGAATTAAAAAATGAGTATGATTTATTACCATACAATGACTAATCTGTGTAATTTAGTGAAATGTATACATTCTTATTCACTTATTAGGCATTTGAATCAGAAAAAAAGTATTACAAATCTAATCACTTTACATCGATAAAACTAGTTATGACTACACATCAAGAACAGGATAATAATATCATTGATAATGTTAGAAATTACTTCGGACCTGAATTTCCAGAAGATATTTCATTAGACCACGCTTACATTCATATCGGTTATTTCTTTGGTTGGGTGATTTTAAATGATCTTTACTCTGAAGAATTTGAAGATGAGTTTGGTGCTCAAATCATTTACTTTAAAAGAAAAGAGATTACACCTACAATTTTAGCTGAAACTTTAGATGGCATTATAGAAAAAGAGCTTTTTGATATTAAGCTTCATCGATTCTTAACAGATTACTATAGTTCAGGAGATTACATCAAGGATTATAAAGAAAACCTAGCGAATGATAAAGATACAATTTTCCATGTTTCAGAAAACTGGGAAGACTTTGATAAAATGTCAAAAATCTTAGACGCCCGTTTCTCAAGGTATTAATTACAAATGCTGAAAAATTAAGTTCTTCTCTTCTCGTAATACCATAAAAAATAGTTAAATTTACTTCTTAGTATAACCTAAACTGTCATACGAATATTTAACTCTAATTTCGAGAATGAAAGGATCTGTCAAAAGACTTTTTTTAGGTATCCTTATTCTATTCGTCTTACTTATCTGTTTTGTGTATGGAATTCTTAGAGTTCCTTATGTTCAGAATATTGTGGTTACCAAAGCCACAGAATTTTTATCTACAAAGACAAATAGCAAGGTATCTATTGATTATATCGCTTTAAATTTCCCAAAGTCATTAGTCATTGATGGAATTTTATTAAAACATCCCAATGGTAATGACTTTGTGAAATTAGACGAAATTTTACTAGATGTAGATTTAGAAACTGCATCTATGGATAGGGTCGTTATCGACGATTTTGAGGTCAATGGTCTTGAAACAAATATATACGTTTATAAAAACGGTAAATTTAACTTTGACTACATCCTAGATTCTTTTTCTAGTGATGATTCTACTGTAGTGGTTGAAGAGGATACAACTTCATCTGTTATCCCACCTATTATTTTAAATCAAATAAGCCTAAAAAATATTCAGTTATTGTACTCTGATAGTGTACAGATGATGACAGCTAAACTGAATCTTGGAGAACTAACAGCCTCGATCCCTAATATTAACCTTAATACTTCTGAATATAAAATTGGAGAAGTTGCTTTAAAAAAATCAGATATTTCCTACGAAGTTTTTGGGCAAACAACAAGTAATATTGTTGAAGAAACTGATACAACAGAAATTGCTGAGGAAGTGCCATTCGATTTAGTACTTAAATCATTAAGTATTGAAAATACCAAATTAGTTTATCACGATAAGCCACTCAAAGAATCTGCTCATCTTTCTATTGGTCACTTTCTAGTAGAAGATCACCATTTTAATTTGATTGATCAAAAAGTAGCAGTTGGCCTATTTAAACTTGACGAGACGTCTATTCGATATGATCTAGTTTCGGATACCACTATAAAGCATGAAGATATAACGAATATTACTCCTTTATTAAAACCAATTTCATCTTTGGATTTAGGTTGGGATGTTAATATAGACGATGTTCAAGTAGATCAACTCTCATTGGAGTTTAATGATGATTTGTATGAAAGGTTAGAACAAGGAGTTGATCCGAATCATATTTTATTAAGTAAGCTTCAGCTAAAATCAAAAGATATAAAAGTACAAGACACTGGAATTACAATAGATCTTGAACACTTCGAAGGAAAAGAAAAAAGTGGTGTATTTGTTAGAAGCTTTTCATCTTATGTATTTGTTGGCCCTCAGAAAATAGACTTAACAGAATTACTTTTAGAAATAAATAACAGTTTTTTATTGACGGATCTTCATTTAAGATTTAGTAATTTATACTTAATAGGAGATTATATTGAGGATCTTCAGATCGATAATAATTTAAAGAGATCACATATTTCATTTAAGGATGCATTGATTTTTGATCCTTCCCTAAAACAAGATTCAACAGTAGCTCCATATTTGGATTATAATATTGACGGTAAGTTAAAAGTAAAAGGGACTGTTGAAGATATGAGAGTATCCGATGCAAAAATTAACTCTGACTTAGGAATTGAAACAGATTTAGTATTACATCTTCAAGATTTATTAAGTGAAGATTCTCTGAGGTACGAAGTGAGTATTGATTCCCTGAATTTCTTTACAAAAACACTGTTGGATTTAAATGTAGATCAAGAAACTTTAAATGCCTTCAATTTACCTCAGCATATTTTAGGTCAGTTACATGTAAAAGGCGGCTTAAAGGATGTAAGTAGTGAGATGTCTTTAAGTTTAGAAAACTTTGGTGCTTTTGATTTAGATTTTAGTCTTTTCAATGAAGATGAATATCAATTGAAAACAAATACCTATAATCTTAATGTAGGAAAAATATTAAAGGACACTACAATAGGAAAAGTAAGTACTTATCTTACTGCTGTTGGTAAAGGTTTTGATGTTGAAAAAGATTTAAAGACTTTAGCCACTTTCGACCTAAAAAAAGCTGAATACAATAATTATGATTACGGTGGGTTGAAAGTAAATCTTGATGTAGATAGGATGGCTGTTAAATGGGATGCTAAAACAAACTCCAAAGGTGCAAAGTTTAGCCTGAATGGAAATGTTGATATGAACTCCGATATTCCTTATGCATCTGTGATTGGTGATATAGAGCACATCGATTTTAATCAATTAAACTTCCTAGAAGATACTGCAACAATAGGAATGAGTATTGACTCTGAAACAAAAGGTTTCGATATCACTAATTTAAATACAACTCTCGATATTAAAGATTTGTACTATTTCGATGGTACAAAGAAATATAAATATGATTACGTAAAACTGCATGCAGAACTAGACAGTACACATATTGCAGGTGCACTTTCTGCTCCACATTTAGAGGGAGACATGCAAGCGGATATACCATTAGATTCATTAGCGGTCGTCTTGGAAAGATATTTCTCCCAGTATATTTCTTCAAGAGAAATGATAGGTCAATTACCGCCATCAAAAGGTAAAATGTATGGATCATTAAAATTGACGAATAGTGAGTTGTTGACCAATGGAGCGATTGAAAGTTTGGACTCATTACAAATCTCAAAATTTGACTTCAACTTTGATGCTGCCACTAATATTTTTGATTTTGATATTCTAGTACCAAGGGTGACGTATTCTGATATTGATGTGGATTCCACTTTTGTATCGATTCATGCAGATGGTAAAAAAATGGCTTATAAGCTTGGTTTCGAAAGACTGAGAATGTTAGGTTATGAAGACTATGCTGTCCATAATTGGGAATTTGGAGGCGAGGCGCATGATAATGTGCTTACTTTTAAAACTGTTGGTCAGAATGAAGATTTTACTAAAAAATGGTTATTAGCCAGTGCAAACTTAACATTAGATTCTACTACCTACAGGTTTAAATTGGATGATCCATTGATTGTCAATGATGAAAAGTGGAACGTTAATACTAATAACTATATCCTATCAGATGGTGGATTACCCTATATCCATGAATTGACATTAGAACAAAAGGGACAGAAGTTTAATTTCTTCTCGTCTCAATTTGACGAACAAGATACTGTTTACAAGTTTGAAGTCATAGATTATTCATTAGATGATATCACTTATAATGTCACGACAGATACCTCATTAGTTAATGGATTAGTTAATGCAGATATAGAGATTGGAGATATATCACAAGGAGGAAAGTTATCAGCTGATTTCAAAATTGAAGACTTTGGTATCTTAAACCATATACTAGCTACTTTAACTTCCAATGCAAAGAATACGGATGACATTAATATCTATGAAAGCAATGCCAGAATAGTTGGACCAATCGGTAATATCCATTCAGAGTCTTCATTTAATGTTGCTGATACGATTGCACCATTGGATTTGTCCCTAACCATCGATAGTTTATTAATTCAACCTTTTGAAGCTTTAAGTAGTGAATATTTATCGGATCTATACGGAGGATTTGCTGGAGGTCTTAAAGTAAAAGGTGGTGGTGTAGGACCTTTGGATATCAAAGGAGCTATTAAAATGCAAGAACCCACTTTTAAGGTCAAAATGTTTAATCTGAAATTGGCAGGTACCGACGGTCAAATGATTTTTGATGATAAGGGAATGCATTTTGAGAATTTTGGTTTTAAAGATGAAAATGGAAGATATGCTTTACTAGCAGGTAATATTTATACAACAGATTACACAGACATGGACTTTAACCTGAAGTTCAGTGCTGATGATATCACAGTAATTAATTCAACATCGAAAGACAATCCAGAATATTTTGGAAAGCTGATTGTTGGAAATATTACTAAAATAAACGGCCCAATCGATCACTTGATGATAGACTCTGAGATTCGTATAGCTAGGGGTACTGATTTGACTTATGTATATATGGACGGTGGTATTGCAGAGATCGATACTGGTGATGATATCATTGAATTTGTTCAAGAAGACGATACGATCACTATTGCTAAAAGTACACATAACTATGAGTTGAAAACTACCATAAACATTGATGATAAATCATCTTTTAAAGTAGTGATTGACCCTAGAGCCGGAGATGCATTAACATTAGTAGGAGGTGGAGTTTTACACCTAAGAATGGATGCTGGTGGTGATCTAGTAATGTCAGGTCAATATGAGGTGACAGAGGGTGATTACAGTATGACGTTCTATCAATTAATGAATAAAAAGCTTTCTTTGAAAAAGGGAAGTACTGTATTGTGGACTGGAGATCCGTATAATCCTCAAGCGAATATGACAGCGATCTATCAAACGAGTACTTCACCTTATCCTTTAGTAGCCAATCAGATTTCGCCAAGTGAGTCCAATAAATACAAGGCAAAAAGAAATTTTATTGTTTATATGAATATGAGAGGTGATGTGATCAAACCTGAACTTTCATTTGAATTAGAATATCCTGAAGGAAGTCAGGGTGGTGATAAAATTGAATCTGCCATTGAATATTTAAATCAGGATGAATCACAACTTAATAAACAAGTTTTCTCACTTCTAATCTTAGGGACATTCCTAAATGATGCTGGAGGAGATGGAGCAAATACTCAAGATATGGTAACGGGTTCTGTAAGTTCAATTATCAGTCAGCAATTAAATAATGTGACCAATAACCTTACGAATGGTTTTGTTGATGTCGATTTTGATGTTGACTCTTATTCTCAACAGCAGACTTCTGGTGGTTCATCAAACAGAACTGATGTAGGTGTTACCTTAAAAAAATCACTATTCAAAGATCGATTAAGTGTATCTGTAGGTGGAAAAGTTGCCGTAAATGGTAATGAAGCGAATAATAACAGCAGTACTTTCAACACAGACTTCTTATTAGAATACAACCTTTTAACAGATGGGACTTTAAAAAATAGATTATTTAGATCCATTGATGCTCAATATTTTACTCCTGATGTATTTAAAACTGGAGTTTCGATTGTTTTCACAAAGGATTATAATCATGGCCGAGAATTGTTCATCAGAAACCTAGATAAGAAAAAGGATATCCGTAAGAGGATGGGTATGATCAAAAGGTCTAATACTGGTGGAGGAATGATGGAAGCAAGTTCAGATTCATCTTCAAATTCTGGTGGAATGCAACCTGCAAAATCTCAAGGCATGGCTCCTGCAAAAAGTGATTCCACACAACAAAAAGCGGACTCTATTAAAGTGGAAATGGATTCAACATCCATAAAAACAACTCCTAGTGATTCTTTAAAAATGGATGACTCAGAAAGCCGTATACCTATTGAAGAAGGTGAAGAGATAGGGTATATCAACTCCCAATTATTTTATCAAAAAGAAAAAGAACTAAAGAGACTTTTATCCGAAAATGAAGATTAAACAACTTCTATATATAAGCCTTACTTCTGTACTCTGTTTTAGCTGTAGTATAACGAAGTACTTAGAAGAAAATCAGACTTTTTACAATGGTGCCAGAATCGAGTACGATAAAGAGGATACTGTAAAAGTGGATGATGATCTCAAATATACTCTAACAGAAAAACTTTCAGTCTCTCCAAATAAAAAAAATGGAGCATGGTTTTACTTCAGAGGAGAAAATGCCAAAAGACCAAAAGGTTTAAAGAAGAAAATGGCCAATACCTTTGGTGAAAAGCCGGTATATTATGATAAAATTCTTTCAGAGAAAACAGCAGAATTGCTTGAAAGTACTTTAGATAATAATGGATATTTTGGTAATAGAGTATCTTTCGAAGAAGAATATCATAAGGATACGAAATCTACTACTGTAAAATATATCGTTCATGTTAAGGATACCCCTTATCGTTTGGATAGTATTGAATGGGTATTGAAACAAGAGAATATTTTTAATGAAAAGATTAAAGCTCTTGAAAGTGAATCCGTTTTGGAAAAAGGGGATAGATATCAATTACAGAAATTTAGAGACGAAAGAATTCGTATAAACAATGCTTTAAAAGATAGTGGCTATTATTTCTTTAGTTCAAATTATTTGATGTTTGATCTCGATTCTGCAAATGAAGACAGGACAGTAAATGTTAAGGCCTATTTTAAAGAAATGCCTGATAAGGTAAAAAGACTTTACTCTATTGATACAGTTTTGATCCAACCTGACTTTGATTTAGATGGGTTAAATGTTTCAAAGAGAAATCATCAGAGTGTGCTTATGGATACTGGTGTGATTTATAAAGGTGACCCTGTCAATCTAAAGCCAAAAATTCTAGATGAAACACTTCAGCTAAGAAGTGGTGATATTTATTCAAGACATAAACATCAAGCAACATTAAAGCAGTTCTCAGGTTTAGGAGTTTTCCGTTATGTAAACATGGAGTTTGAACCTAAGCCGACTACTGATCCTGATTTTGGTAAGATGAATGTCAACGCTAAAATGTCTCAAGTGACATTGCATTCATTATCTACAGAACTTTCAATGTCAACTTGGTCGACGGGTTACACAGGTCCTGAATTAGATTTAACATGGAAGAATAGAAATACATTTGGTGGAGCTGAAAAATTCTCTGTCACTTTTTTCACAGGTGTTCAAAAACAATTTGGTGGAAAATCTAATGGGGTTGATGTTATCTTCTGGTATGGTGTCGACACAAAATTATCGATTCCTAGAGTAATTGCTCCATTTAAAGTAAGACCTGGTGGAGATTTTTATATTCCATATACCAACTTTGGTTTAGGGTTCAAGCGTTATCATTTCTTCCCTTCATACTCTATGAACTATTTTAATACATCATATGGTTTTGATTGGAGAACGAATGAATCTGTGCGTCATAATTTAAATCCTATTTCTATAAGTTTCCAAGCGATCTCATCGAATGATAGTACTGATCTTGGTGATGCTTTTCCGTCATTAGAAGAAACATTCAGAAATCAGTTTATTCTTGGGTCTAATTATAGTTTTGAATATGCTCCTCATTGGGATAAAACAAAAAAGAATTCAAGCTTTTACTATAAAGGAGATATAGATATTTCAGGTAACCTTTGGTATGCGGCGATGCAAGCAACAGGAGCTGAAAAAAATCCAGAAACAGGACAGTATGAGATTTTTGGCAATCCTTTCTCACAATATGTTAGGCTAACCAACGATTTTAGATTTTATTTTAAAACCTCTAAAAAAGGTGAGATGGCTACCCGGTTTGTCGTGGGTTATTCCAAACCATGGGGAAACTCGACAGCACTGCCTTTTGTGAAACAGTACTTTGTAGGTGGACCTAACTCGATCAGAGCTTTTAAATCTAGAACGTTAGGACCTGGTAGTTTTGAGCCATCAGACGATTTGGATGAAAATGGATCATCATTTGGTCAACAAGGTGGTGATATTAAAATTGAAGGTAGTTTAGAGTACCGGTATGATTTGCATCAATACCTAAAACTGGCAGCATTCTTTGATTATGGTAACGTATGGTTAGCTACTGAAGATCCAACAAGACCAGGAGGTGAATTCAAATTAGGCAATGTTTTAAATGAACTTGCCTTAGGGGCTGGTGTCGGACTTAGAATTGACCTGCAGTTCTTCGTTTTAAGATTTGATTTTGCCATGCCATTAAGGGTTCCTTATGTACCAGATGATGGTGATCAGTGGGTGATAAAGAAGCCAAGTTGGAATCAACTTGTGTTTAATTTAGCAATAGGATATCCATTCTAATACAAAAAAGGAGCTTTAATGAAGGCTCCTTTTTCTAATTATAGCCTTATTTGTTATTTTAACAGAGTATTATATTAAAAATTCAGACAGAATAAAGTAATTTTAAAAGAGTATACAGTAAATTGTATGGAGTGAGAATTCATTCTTAATAAAAGGTGTTTCATCACTATTAATTTTTAATTATCCTCGTATTTTTTTTCGAGTAGAAATTACTATAAAGTAGTTCTTAAAACGTATAAATGCTTTTTTCAACCAAAGTAAAAAATTTCCAAAGACTTCAGCAGATCATTAAAATTTTGTTGAAATACGGTTTTGAAGATGTTGTTTCAACTACATCATTGAATAGGTTTGTACCTATTGATGATTGGAAAAGAAATAACAAACCGGTACTTAAGTATAGTCGATCGGAAAGGATTAGAATGGTGATAGAAGAATTAGGACCTACTTTTATCAAATTTGCTCAAACACTAAGTAACCGACCAGATATCCTTCCTCAAGACTTAATAGAGGAATTTCAAAAGCTGCAAGATAATGTTGCCCCATTTTCTGAAGATGAAGCGATGGCGATTGTAGAAAAAGAAACAGGGATGAACCTAAATGATTTTGTCTCATTTTTTGATAACAAACCATTAGGAGCAGCAAGTATTGGCCAGGTACATAGGGCTAGATTAAAAAATGGGAAAGATGTCGTACTTAAAATCCAAAGGCCAGGAGCAAGAGAACAAATTCATACCGATCTTAGGCTTTTAAGGGAATTTGTTAGACATACGCATCAATTTTTTAATCGACATGGTATTCTCAACCCAGATGAAATTATTGAAACTTTTGAAGAAAGTATCAGAAATGAGTTAGACTATACCATTGAAGCCAAGCACTTAGTTCAATTTAGAAGAGCAAATAAAGAAAATAAAAACCTTCATATTCCATATGCATATTTAGAGTTTACAACTAGAAAGCTCTTAGTCATGGAATATGTGAGTGGCTGTAAGGTCACAGATATAAGAACGATTACTTCTTGGGGTTTAACTCCTAAAACAATCGCACAGAAAGGTGTAGATATATATTTAAATCAAATTTTTGAACAAGGCTTTTTTCACGCAGACCCTCATCCTGGTAATGTGTTAGTGAGGCCGGATGGAACTATTATTCTCATTGATTTTGGGATGATAGGGAGGTTGTCAAAAGAGCAACGATTTGGTTTAGCAAACTTTTTAGCATCGATGTCAAGAGGAGATGCTAGAGGTATGGCACTTCACTTAAGAAGAATAGCAAGAGATTCGAATATTGAAGACTCAAAGATGCTTGAACAAGACTTAGGTGAAATGGTGGATAGATATTATACCCATGGTAATGAAGATGCAACCATGGCCGAAATAACTACTGCCTTGCAAACGATTATCTACAAGCATCATTTAGCTGTGCCTGGAAGTATATTTTTGATATTAAGAGCACTAGCAATACTTGAAGGTATAGTTAATGTATTATGTCCAGATTTAGAAGTACTTCCAGAAATCGAACCTTATGCTGAAAGGCTAGCAAAAGAACAATTTTCATTTAAAAATTTAAGCTCAGACTTTTATTACTCGTTCTATCAGATTTCATCATTAATTTATAACCTCCCAATGGAAGTGAGGTATATTTTAAAGAAGACAAGAACGGGTAAATTAACAATCAACTTTGAGCATAAAGGGTTGGAGAGTTATATTCAACAGAAAAGTGAATCTGCATCCAATCTTAATATAGTCATCATCATTGCTGCATTTTTAGTGAGTTCCAGTATTGTAATGACGGCTCCAATACCTTATTCGCAAAGAAACTTTTTAGGTATGCCTTTATTAAGTACTTTAGGTTACACTATGTCATTGTTCATGATGATCTATCTATTTTTTAAACCAAAAAAGAAATAAATTATAAAAATGGCTTCCATATTTTCAAAAATCATTGCAGGAGAAATACCATCACACAAAGTGTATGAAGATGATAATTATTATGCATTCTTAGATATATTCCCAGTACAAAAGGGACATACACTAGTAGTTCCAAAAAAGGAAGTAGATGATATGTTTGATCTGGATGATGAAACTTTGGCGGGTCTATATGTTGTGGCAAAGAAAATTTCTAAAGCCATTAAAAAAGTATTCCCTTGTAATCGTGTAGGACATGCAGTGATAGGATTAGAGGTTCCCCATGCACATATGCATCTCATTCCAATTAATGGTATGTCAGACATGAATTTTGAACATAAATTAAAATTAACACCGGAAGAGTTAGCTGGAATCGCTAACGATATCAAATCAAACATTGAATAGTACTAACTAAATTCACTTTATTAGGTTATATGCAAATTAACGATGCAGAAAAACGTGTAGAGGAGCTATCGATAACTCTACATGAGCTAAATAGAAAATATTATCAAGAAGGAGTATCAGATGTTTCTGACCAAGATTATGATCAACTCTTAAAGGAACTACAAAGAATCGAAGAAGAATTTCCTTCATTAGTCAAACCAAACTCTCCAACATTAAGAGTTGGAGGTGAGCCAACTAAGAATTTTGAAAACGTTGCTCACAATGTACCTATGTTGTCTTTATCAAATACTTATGATAAAGAAGATCTTTTAGATTTTAATGAAAGAACGATAAAAGATCTAAATGAAGATGTAGAATATGTTTGTGAGTTGAAATATGATGGTGTTGCTCTAAGTTTGACTTATGAAGATGGAATACTCGTAAGAGCTGTAACGAGAGGAGATGGCGTTAAAGGAGATGATGTTACAGCAAATGCTAAAACTATTCGATCTATTCCAATACAACTCAACGGAGATTACCCATCACAATTTGAAGTGAGAGGGGAGGTCTTTATGAGTAAGAAATCATTTGATATCAATAATGAAAAAATTGCTATTGAAAATGAGGAAAGAATCAGTAAAGGTAATAAACCTCAACCCCTTTTAGCCAATCCAAGAAATGCAGCAGCAGGAGCTTTGAAACAACAAGATCCTAAAAAAGTGGCAGAACGTAAACTGGATATGTATGTCTATGGAATAGTGACAGAAATTGAGGGGATAGATACACATTATGATGGTTTAGTGAAACTTAAGGAATGGGGCTTTAACTTATCACCAACTTTCGAAAAAGAAAGTTCAATTGAAGGTGTTTGGGATTATATTACTCGATGGGATAAAAAACGCCACGACTTGCCATTAGAAACTGATGGTGTAGTTATCAAAGTGAATAAAGAAGAGTTCCATAAAAAATTAGGTAATACGGCTAAAAGCCCACGTTGGGCTATTGCATATAAATATAAAGCTGAAGCTGCAAAAACAGAATTAGAGTCTGTTACTTACCAAGTAGGTAGAACAGGAGCAATTACTCCTGTAGCTAACTTGGCTGCAGTACAGCTAGCGGGTACTACTGTAAGAAGAGCTTCGCTTCATAATGCTAATGAGATTGCAAGACTGGATCTGCATTATCATGATATGGTATATGTAGAAAAAGGTGGTGAGATCATTCCTAAAATTACAGGAGTTGATAAAACAGAAAGAAATGAAAAAAATAAGCCTGTTGAATTTATAACTCATTGCCCTGCTTGTGATACTGAGCTGATAAGGAAAGAAGGTGAAGCTCAACACTATTGCCCTAATAAGGAAACTTGTCCACCACAGGTTAAGGGGAGAATCCAACATTTTGTGAGTAGGAAGGCTATGAACATTGATTCAATTGGTGGAGAGACTATTGATCAATTGATTGGGAAAGGGTTGATAAAAGATGTCGCAGATTTGTACCTATTAGATAGTGATAAATTATCAGTAATGGAACGTTTTAAACAGAAGTCTATTGATAATTTATTGAATGGAATAGAAGCATCGAAAAGCATTCCATATGAAAGAGTATTATTTGCTCTCGGAATTAGGAATGTTGGTAGTACTATTTCTGAAAAGCTTTGCGAAGCATTCCCAACAATAGAAGAATTGGAGAAAGCAACTATTGAGCAAATCTCTGAATTATATGATGTTGGTAATACGGTAGGCGAAGAGATTGTTTCATTCTTTGCTGTTGAAGAAAATAAAGCCTTAGTCACTAGACTACAAGAAGCTGGTTTGCAGTTTAAACTTGAAAAGAAAAATACACTAGATACTTTAGAAGGTAAGTCTTTTGTTTGTACTGGTAAGTTCTATGAATTTTCAAGGAATGAGATCCATGATCTAATTAAGCTTCATGGAGGAACGGTTAAAACAAGTATCTCAAAAAATGTAGATTATTTAGTAGCTGGAGAAAAAGCTGGCTCTAAACTTAAAAAAGCTGAAGATTTAGGACTTCAAGTATTAACAGAAGAAGATTTCAAACAATTAATCACTGAGTAAAATGTTAGATATTTTTAGAAACAAACTACTCGGACATAAGATCTCATCCACCAAAAAGGAGAGTGGAATAGAGCATAATAATGATTTACCATTTGAAGAATCTACTTCGGTAGGAGTTTTATTTTACATTAAAGATCTAGAACAATTAAAATCAACTCTAAATGAGAGTAGAATTATTGAGAAAATTTTACCAAAAACGGTAAAGAATCTTGAGATCATCTTCATTACAGAGGAGAAAAGGATAGATTTTGATGTTCCTTTTGAATATAAAATTATTCCACTTTCAAAGATAAATTGGAATAAGAAAAATGTTGAAAGTCATCTTCAATTATTTGTCAAAAAGAAGTTTGATTATCTTTTTACATTCACATATGGTATTTCCAAGATCTTAGATCAGCTAGCCTACCAATCTCACTCAACTTGTCGGATTGCATTAGGTGAACATCAAGATGTTTCAGCATATGAAATGAAATTAAGTTACGATCAATTATCATTTACTGAAAGGATAAGAGAGAGTATCGATATTTTGAAAAAGATGCATAAATAAATAAAAAAGGGGTTGAATTTAGATTCAACCCCTTTTTTTGTGAAAAGATCAATTTGGAATTAACCGTTGTTTTTGATCTCTTGGATTTCAAGACGGATATCTTGAGCAAGTTTTTTGATGTCTTGCATGTTCTTTCTAACACGAGTACCAGCAGCCGCTACTTTGTTGTTATAAAATTTTTGAGCGTCTTCTTCAGTTTGCTGGATAAGCTCTTTAAGTTCTGTGAATTTGTCCATTTTAGTATTTAATTTCTATCGATGAATTAAATTAAGTGTACCACAATTTATAAAATTTCTTTCAAATAGAACAACTTTTAGACATAAAAAAAGGATAAAAATCCGTTTTTTTAAACGAAATTTTATCCTTTTCTGAGTTAAATTGAATCTTAATTCCTTACGAGAATATTTGAGGTTCAGCATTTGCATACTCACCTGATTCTAATTTATGTTTCACAGCATTGAAAGCGCTGATTGTTTCCTCTACGTCAGCAATAGTATGTGTTGCAGTTGGGATTAATCTCAACATGATAACACCTTTTGGTACTACTGGGTAAACAACTACTGAACAGAAGATGTTAAAGTTCTCTCTTAAGTCCATTACCATGTTTACTGCTTCGTTCTGACCACCTTGTAAGAATACTGGAGTTACAGGAGTATCAGTTAAACCGATATCAAAACCATTTTCTTTCAAGCTATTTTGTAATGCAGTTGCTACTTCCCAAAGCTTATCTTTTAGTTCAGGCATTGTACGAAGCATCTCTAAACGCTTCAAGTTACCTTTTACTAATGGCATTGGAAGAGTCTTAGCGAAGATCTGAGAACGAGTATTGTATCTTAAATATTCAATCACTTGCTCGTCAGAAGAAATAAATGCACCAACTGAAGCCATTGACTTAGCGAAAGTAGAGAAGTAGATATCAATAGCGTCTTGACATCCTTGTTCTTCACCAGCACCAGCACCAGTTTTACCTAATGTACCGAATCCGTGAGCGTCATCAACTAACATACGGAATTGGTATTTATCTTTTAATGCAGCAATTTCTTTTAGTTTACCTTGGTCACCTAACATACCGAATACACCTTCAGTAATTAATAGGATAGCACCACCAGTTTCTTCAACTAATTTTGTCGCTCTTTGTAATTGCTTTTCACAGTTCTCAATGTCATTGTGAGGGAAAACAAAACGTTTACCTACATGCATTCTTAAACCATCAATAATACATGCGTGACATTCTGAATCATAAACTACTACGTCTTTTCTATCAAGTAATGCGTCGATTACAGACATGATACCTTGGTAACCGAAGTTTAAAACCATTGTATCTTCTTTACCTACAAAAGAACTTAACTCTGACTCAAATTCTTCGATTAAGTTAGAGTTACCTGACATCATACGTGCACCCATTGGGTAAGCTAAACCAAACTCTGCTGAAGCTTCAGCATCAGCTTTTCTAATTTCTGGGTGGTTTGCTAGTCCTAAGTAGTTGTTTAAACTCCAAGTCAATACTTCTTTACCTCTGAAGGTCATGCGAGGAGCAATTTCTCCTTCAAGTTTAGGGAAAGCATAATAACCATGAGCCATTTTAGAGTGAGACCCTAGCGGTCCTCTATCTTGAAGAAGTTTTTCAAATAAATCCACGATATAGTCTATTTTAATGTTTGAAACATTATTCTATTTACAATCAAAATGTTTAGAGTATGGTAGTCTTTACACACCACATAAAGGGGCAAGAAACGCCATAATTCTAAACGCAGCTACAAAAATCGTTTATTTAGGCTTTAAAAAAAGCATTTATACGTTGCATTTAAGAATTCTTAACAAAATTTGCCTGCTTTTATTTTAATGTTAACCCTAAACCCGCATTAAACTGATGCGATTCGGCATAAGTGTAATCTCCATTTATGAAAACTAGACCAAATTTCAGCATTACACCACCTGTAAATTTCCATGCTTTAAGTTCATAAACATCGATGACACCTTCATCGGGTATATTTAATGTTTGATCTGTATTGTTCTCTAATCTATAATCACCTACAAGAGTAGTTGTGTTCTTACTATATACGAATCCTGTGCTTGCATAAATTGTGAGTAGGGGAAAAGTCTTAGAAATTATCGCCTCAAAATCTCCACCTCTAGTTTCAAATTCTAAATTCCCCGGATTAACAACAGGTGTAACACCTGATTGATCTACCGGATATTTCCCTAAAGCTTCTGTATAACCTCCGAATATACTTAAATCAAAGGGTGATTTCTCTTTAAAGAACCATTGGATGATATTATGTTTGATTCCAGCTCCCCACATTCTCATAACAATTCCATTGTATTCAACTTTAGGAAATAATCGTCCTAATAATTCAGTATTCTTAAATACACCAAGACCAAACTTAATTGTGGGTAGTACTGCGAAGTCAATATTTACACCTTGAGTTGCTGGAATAATAGCTTCAGTGCCATCATCGTTTTTTACACCGATTACAGAAGTATTAGTATTTGACCCGAAGAAGGTAGGTAAACGATTTGTACCGGAAATCACTCTAACTCCTTCTAAATCATCTACTGTATAGTATAATTGTTCGGGTGCTAATAATATAGCAGACGTTCCAATACTAAGATCGAAACCAATAGGTCTATGCGGTCGAGCAGTGTGGTTCCATCCTAAACTAATTGCCCAAGCATAACTTTCAGATAGGGGTTGTGTATACCTTCTGAAAAGTTCTAAACTTGTATTTTGAGCATTTTGTCCCTCTGTTGAGAATAAAGATAAAATGTCTTGAGAATAGGATGAGTGATATAAATTAAAAAATAGAAATATTGAAAGTATATATCTTTTCAAAATAATGATTTTAGAATATTCAATACAATATAAATATTCTATTTAAACATTGATACAATATAATTGTATTTATTGATTATAAGTTGCAACTTGCAACTATGCAATTAAATGAATTAGAACAAATAGAACTTGAATTTGAGATATTAATTCAAAAGGATAGGAGAAACTGGCTAAGAGTAGCAAAGTTATTAGATAGAATTGAATCTGCTGAACTTTATAAGTTAAGAGCAAGATCATTTACTGAATACGTTAAAAGCTTGGCACAGAAAAATGGTATTAATATATCCACCCTCTGGAGAGCAAGATCTGGTGCAAAACTGTATATGGAAATTCTAGGTTATTCTGATATTACGGAAATGGATGAGTCTATTGTTAAAACTACTCCTGAGCAACTTGAAACTTTTAGTAAGGTCAGAACTATCGCACCGTCTAGAATTGTCGAAGAGGTGAAAAATAAGATGATTGAGGGAGCTAATATGCGTCATGAATTAAGGGAGTTATGGAATATTTATAGACCATTAAAAGGGGGGAAGACCGAAAGAGGTCGAAAAAAAGATGAACCTATAGCTATAGATGACAAGGCCAACAAAAAGCAATTTGTTGTTCCATATGATATGCCATCATCGAAAAAGAATGAACATGTCAAGACCAATACAATGGATAAGTATTGGGAAGATCTCAAGAAGATGGAAAAGTATAAGTTATCTAGCGAAAACGTTGCAAGAGCTAATATTATCAATGCTTTAAGATCAGAACAATGGTTAGCAAGAACATTTAATGTTGATTTTACTTCCAAGTTTGAGCACCTGATTGCGTTTCAATTAGCGGCTTTTACCGAGATTAATATTTTATCATTGGTTCGGCCTAAAAAAGAATCAGCAGAAAGACCACAAGTAGTTGGTGTTGAGGTGATTACGGAGTTATCTGATTTTCAGAAAAATAGACAGAAAATAATCAAGAAAAGTGCCTATTGTGATTATTTCTATATTGGTATTCCTTTAAATACTGAATACATTGATGCTGCACAAAATTTTATTAGTAAGTATGAAAATATCGGTATTATCTGTGTTTCAGATCAAATTGATGAAGATACTAAGCATGAATGGAAAATAGTTGAATTAGCTAAAAAGACACCTTTAACAATTCAGAATGAATACATTATTATGCAAAAATGTATGGAAAGGCTCCTTGGGTGGTAATAATATAAATTATGTTATGTTAAATTGAGTTTTATTTTATTACATATATATATATCTTCATACTCTACTACATTATCTCTTTTTAATAATCAAAATAGCTAAATGCAGACTATTCATCAAACAGCAGCTCATCTTATTCAATTGGACGAAGAAAATCAAATCATAATAAATTCTTGGTTTGATATAGATACTTCTATGTTAACTGATGGAGAATATAAAAATGAAGTGATGATATGGATTGATCTCTTCAAAAAATATAAACCCTCTTATTGTATAACGGATCTTCAAAACTTCAACTTCCAGATTAGTGTCGCTACCCAAGAATGGTCCTCTAATTTCGCAAGAAAGGAATTAGTCAAAAGTAACATCACGAAATATGCATTGATCGTAAGTCAAGATTTCCTTTCTCAAGTAAGTGTGGAAAATATCATTGAAAACTCAGGTGATTACTTAGGCTATGATTATCAGTACTTTATATCCATTGAAGAAGCAAAAAAGTGGCTTCTCTCCTAGTTGATTTCTGTTAATAATTTTATTAAAAAAATTGCATATTTTACTTGACAAAGTAACAACGTTACATTATAATTGTGTTAGTCAATTAATTATCTAATAAATATTACTCTCAAATGAAAAAGCTATTTTTTGTATTTCTAACTTCTACCCTCTTGTTCCTGTCGATCTCACACAGTACAAATGCTAACAACGAAAAGAGAATCATAAAAACTAATACTGTGAAAGTCGAGCAGATTATCATGACCATTCAATATGGAGATGGTTTCTTTACACTCACTAGAAGGTTATTTACTGCAATTGGCTTAGACCCCACTTCAGTAACTTGGAATCATGTACTTCTTCTTAAAACGATTTATGAAGAACAAAAAGGATATGAAACTTTAACGGTGGGTGAAAAATTCGTTATTCTAAAGTCTGATTTTATTTAAGAAAAAAGGTGATCAAATAAATGATCACCTTTCTTTTTTATCTTAATTCTAAAGCTACTACATTTTCCACATGATATGTTTGTGGGAACATATCAACCGGCGTTACTTGTGTGACTTTATATTTTTCATCTAAAAGTGCAAGATCTCTTGCTTGAGTAGCAGGATTACAACTGACATAAACTATTCTTTTTGGTGTTACCTCAAGAATTTGTTTAATCACATCTTCATGCATTCCAGCTCTTGGAGGGTCTGTTATAATTACATCAGGTTCTCCATGTTTTTTAATAAAGTTTCTTGTAAGGATATCTTTCATATCTCCTGCAAAGAACTTACAATTGTCGATACTATTTAGCTCAGAGTTTTTCTTTGCATCCTTAATAGCATCTTCAACATACTCAATACCAATTACTTCTTTTGCTTTACGAGAAACAAATTGAGCAATAGTACCAGTACCTGTATATAAATCGTAAACTCTTTCTTCACCCGTTAAATTGGCAAAGTCCCTAGCTACTTTATATAAAGTATACGCCTGTTCAGAGTTTGTTTGATAAAATGATTTAGGGCCTACTCTAAATCTAAGACCTTCCATCTCTTCTTCAATATACTCTTTGCCATTGTATACTTTGAAATCTAGATCCTGATAGCTGTCATTTTTCTTTTGATTGATAACATATAACAGGGATGTGATTTGTGGAAACGTGTTTTTAAGATGCTCCATAAACCCATCTATTTGTTCTTGATTGTCATCATAGAACTGTACCATAACCATCAAATCTTTTGTAGAAGCAGTTCTGATGATTAAGTTTCTTAATAGACCTGTATGTTCATAATGATCAAACGTAGTAAGATCATTTTCTAAGATATATTTATAAGCTTCTTTTCTGATTTCATCTGCTGGTTCATTTTGTAAGAAACAGTCGTTTAGATGAAGGACTCTATTCCACATACCTGGAAGGTGAAGACCAACACCTCTTCTTTCGATATTTTCTCCACCAGTTTCCATTTCTTCTTTTGTCAGCCAACGACTAGAAGTAAATGTGAAATCCATCTTATTTCTGTAGTTCTTTGTCTTCTCAGAACCAAGGATTGGGTTGAACTTTGGTAATTCTATTTTACCGATTCTAGACAATTGATCTTCCACTTGTTTATGCTTGTAATGCAATTGCCATTTGTAATCTAACATTTGCCATTTACAACCACCACAAAGCCCAAAATGCTCACAGAAAGGCTCAATTCTCTTATCCGATTGACTATGGAATTTAATAGGTTTAGCCTCCATATATGACTTTCTCTTCTTTGTTACTTGAAGGTCACATACGTCGCCTGTTACTGCTCCTGTTACAAAGACAGTCATATTATCTTCTGTTTTTGCTATAGCTTTTCCTTCAGCTCCAACATCGATAATTTCTATATTTTCTAAAACTATGTTTTTTTTCTTTCTTCTTCCCATCTTGAAATAAGATTAATAAGTAGGATGATTTGTTTCCTTTACCAATTTTTTGACCTCTAAAGGATCATCGCACTGCAAAAGTAAATCTCTAATTGACAGATTTAAAACTGGATGTAAATAGTTTGGTAAAATTTCTGTTAATGGTTCTAATGTAAAACGTCTCTCTTGAAGCCAAGGGTGTGGAACTTTTAGGTTCTCTAGTTCAATGATATCATGATTGTAAAAAAGTATATCGATATCGATGATACGAGCACCCCATTTTTCTTTTCGGACACGTCCTAATTTATTTTCAATATCTTGTGTGATATGTATTAGATCATCAGCAGAAATACCTGTTTGTACTTCTACAACTTGATTTAGATATGATGGTTGATCTTCCTTTCCCCAAGCATCTGTTTCATAAATACTAGAGATTTTTGAGATTTCACCTACACTATTTTTCAATTCTTCTACAGCATTTGCCATAGTAGAAAATTTATCTCCAAGGTTTGCACCTAATAATATTACAACGCTATTTGTCATATTTCTATAATTAGGTTGCAAAAATAGTGAATTAGAATGGATACCCTATACCTATATTAAATTCTGTTGTGCCTTTTCCGAAAAAATTATATCCTGCAACAAATCTATCCCCCTCTTTTCTTGCTGGATCATAGATTTTTGTACCGATATCCAATCTTACTAATAAGAAGGAGAAGTCCATTCTGGCACCGAAGCCTGCACCAATTCCAAATTCCTTCCAGAATCGACTAAATTCAAAGTTGCCTCCTGGTCTAGTTTTATCTTCTTCAATCAACCATACATTTGTTGCATCAATAAAGAATGCCCATTGGAAAAGCCTAGTGATTTTGTAACGCCATTCAGCATTTAATTCAATAATAATATCACCTGGTTGTTCATAACTATAATCGAATGTTCCATTTTCATTTTGTGGAGGTGTATATGAACCCGGACCTAATCGTCTTGGTCTCCATGCTCTATTACTATTACCACCACCTGAGAAAAAATACTTTTCATAAGGTAAGGCATCCACCTCGCCATATGATTTAGCAATACCCATATGTATTCTTGAGGCAAAGAAATGTTTCTTTTTCTCACCAATAGGAACAACCCTTCTTAAGTCATAATACAATTTGTAAAACTTATAATAACGTAGACCATAGATGGATCCTGGTTCACTTCCCGTCCATTGATTAACAAGGTCTAGTGCATTACCACCAATCTCTCCATAAACTTTTATGTAAGATGATTTTGAAGAACTGGTGATGTACTCTCCTCTCATTCTCGAAACTCCCAAGTGCATACTTGATACAAAAGAATTGTCAAAAGAATAGTGTAATGTGTTTCCTTGTTCGGCAAGTTGTTGTAACCTAATTCTGAATGGATTACTTAAAAATGGTGTATTGATTACATTCAAGTCTGCTAGTGATAATTCAAATAGATCATCTTTTCTATTTCTCCATTCATAACCAAACTCACCTTTCAAATTTAATCTAGTATATTCAGGTCTACTTACATAAGCAACATCACCAATTATATTGGTTTTTGCAGTACGATAGTAGTATAAATCATTCAGTTTAGATGAAAAAGGTATTAGTGGTCTAGGTATCTTAAGAATAGCACTTAAACCATATTCAGTACCATTATAAATGTCATTTGTTGTTTCAGCAACACTAGCCTGAGCTTCTAAAGAAAAACGACCTCTGAATTCTAAAGACTCCGCACCCTTAAAAATATTTCTTGTTTTTAATGAAACACTAGCAAATGGACCTGGTAAAGATCTACTAACATTTAGTCCTGTTTCGAACGCATACTGATACTTATTAAATGAACTGGTATAAATCAATGCATTTAAAGAGTCACTGCCTTGTTTTACATATTCGATATTGACGAATTTAAAAGCATCCATCTGACTCAAGAAAAAACGAGTGTCATTAGTTAGCGATTCATTGAAAGGTGTGGTTTCTTTTAATGCCAATTTCCCGTTTAGGATCTTTTCTTTGTATTTCTTTTTATGCTCAACATATGTGATAGACTCATAATTTGTAGTATCAGCTTCTGATTTATCATTAGGGTCAGTCTCAACGTAAATGTCTTTTACATAATACTTTGTATGTGCTTCTTTATCAGCTGGTGAATCAATAATGATTTTAATATCAAGTTTACCATGTTGATGATTGGTATCGACCTCATATTTAATATAAGAGCTATTAAAATCGAAATATCCGTTATCCCTTAATAGCTTATTTATTCTCGCTCTTTCTTGCTGTAGTTTTATTTCGGAGTACTTCCCTTTTACTTTCAAGTAACTTTTTTTATTAAAAGTAAGGATCTGATTATACACTGCTTTGTCTTTTACATCATAAGCAATTTTATTAATCACCCATTGCCTTTTTTCATCAACAGTATATGTCTCTCTAATAAAGGGATAAGTACTATTTTTTAAGGTATCGAATTCCAAGGTTACAGAGGCATTTAAGAACCCTCTTTGAACAAGTGCTCGCTCAATACTTCTTGCATTATTTTCTGATTCGTCCTGATCAAAATAACTAGGAGGCTCTCCTGCAGATTTCATCAACCAGTTCCCTTTTTCAACTCTTTCCGTGAGTTTATCAGTTTTAGAAATAGATTTAGACTTCAGTTTTCTTAGTTTACGAATTCCTTTAACTGAGTCTTTGATACTTTGTTTTTCAAGTTCATGAATATCCTCATAGGAATCATAGAGATCTTGTGTGTATAAGTAATTTAGGCTATCTCTGTTTATCTTTATTTGTTTGGTCAACTCTTTTTCCCTTGCAGAAATAAGCGTTTCCCAATATTCAGTAGCGTCTACTAATTTGATACTATCTTTAGAATAATTTTTTACATAATACTTGTAACCTCTTTGATAAGCATACAAAGGGATCCTCATTTCAGTACCTAAAAAAGTACGGTTAGGTTTTTTCCTTATTATCGATTCCAAAGAAGATTTGTCAGTGTATTTAACCCCTTCTAATCTCTGCTTTACCAAAAGACTTTTATCCTGTTCCAACTCTTTGTAAGAAACACAAGCTGACAGGAAAAATAGTGAGAAAAGTAATATCGTTTGACGGTAGTTAAACAACTCTATTGAAAAATTATTACTAATAAAAAGTGATCTATCAAAACAAATATACTCTATTCTAAAGTATAACAAAGACAATTATTCTGATTAGATATATGATTTTTAAACATGATTGTCTTTCTCAGATACTTATAGATTTCTTAGTTAATTTCTTTCGTTGTATCTTGTTTATAACTTCATCTATCAACGATTAACTTATGGCAAATCAAAGTTTAAAAATCAGAAAAATACATTTCAAAAATATAAAGGCCGCTGCTTGGGAACATCCAGTAGATAAAGTAGCTTTAAAATCACTCAAAAAAATTAAAGGGTTAGATACAGTTGTAAAATTTGTGATAAGTAAATCAACTGAAAAATCTCTTCGAATGATGACACTAGCTTCATCCGTAAGATGTAACGAAAGACAATTTCCCAAAATATATCAGTTATTAGTTGAATGTTGTCAAATACTAGACGTTGAAGTTATTCCTGAGATTTATGTATCTCAAAGTCCAATTTTAAATGCTGGAGCCTTAGGGGTAGAAAATCCATTTATCATTCTTAACTCATCGATTTTAGAAACATTTAATGATGATGAGATACAGGCTGTTATAGCACATGAATTAGGACATATACTTAGTGGTCATGTTTTGTATCATACTTTACTTAGTATTCTTTTAAAAGTCTCTGTCGTTGATTTAGGTATTCCATTAGGAAATACAGCCCTATTGGGGATAATAGCGGGATTAAAAGAATGGCAAAGGAAAAGTGAATTATCTGCTGATAGAGCAAGTTTATTAGTTACGCAAAACCCTGAGACATCTATTAATTTATTAATGAAGACTGCTGGTGGCAACCTCATTGATCAAATGAATTTAGGTGAATTTCTCCAACAGGCAAAAGAGTATGAAGAGAGTAATACAATGCTTGATAATACTCATAAATTCTTCAATACTATTTTCGAAACTCACCCATTCCCTGTTTCAAGGATAAATGAATTGATGAAATGGGTACAAAGTGGAGAATATGATTTAATACTGAATGGTAATTATAACCTAGAAACGGATATTAGTTATGATTCAAAAGAAGCGAAAGAAAGCTATTATGATGATTTTAACCAGATGTCTCAACCTTTTGTAGAAACAGCAAAGCAAGCCTCTGATTACATCAAAAACCTTTATCAAAATCTTAAAGATAAAGAAGAATAAAAAAAGCCTCAGTAATGCACTTACTGAGGCTTTTTTTATTAAAACGGAGGTTCATTTGATGGTGGTGGCGGAGGATTATTTTCATCCCTATTAATCTTTGAAGGTAACGTTTGGAATTGTTGACCTTCATCTTGATTATTGCCTCTGAATGAATCTCCCATATCTAGGTCTGGAGGTAATGCATTCATCTGATCAAAAGTTACCTCTCCACTTTGCATATTAGATTGCATTGGAGGTGCACCTGCAAAGCCACCCATATCCATAGGCATGATGTCATCGCCCATAAATGAGCCATCTTCCCAATCGGTAAACTTAGTATATTGACCAATAAATTTAAGGCGAACATTCTCCAAACCGCCACTACGGTTTTTAGAGATAATAACTTCACCCATACCTTTTGTAGAGTTTCCTTCTTCGTCCTCATCAAGACCATAGTATTCTGGTCTGTATAAGAACATTACCATGTCAGCATCTTGTTCAATCGATCCAGATTCACGAAGATCGGATAATTGTGGTCGCTTATCTCCTCCTCTAGTTTCAACGGCACGAGATAATTGAGAAAGTGCGATAACAGGTACATTTAATTCTTTTGCAACTTGCTTAAGAGATCGTGAAATAAAGGCAATTTCCTGTTCACGGTTACCTTTAGATTTACTATCTCCAGCACTCATTAATTGAAGGTAATCAATTACAATTAATGAGATATCATGTTGTGCTTTCAGACGACGACACTTTGCTCGTAATTCAAGTACGGTAAGTGCAGGAGTGTCATCAATATAAATTGGAGCTGAAGAAAGACTAGCCGTTTTGTCAACTAAGCGTCTCCATTCTTCATCTGTTAATTGTCCTTTTTTAAGTTTCTCACTTTCCAATTCAGCTTCAGCAGATACTAAACGTTTTACTAACTGTGCCGCTGACATCTCAAGAGAAAATATTGCAGTACCTTTTCCAAAACCTATGGAAGCATTACGACAAGCAGATAAAATAAATGCCGTTTTACCCATGGCAGGACGGGCAGCAATAATAATTAAATCGGAAGGTTGCCATCCAGATGTCACTCTATCTAATCCAGTGAAACCAGAAGGAACACCAGTCATACCATCTGTATTGTCACGAAGTTCTTCTAGTTCTAGGAAAACTTCTTTAACAACCTCGTTCATGCCTACATAATTTTTTCGGACATTTTCTTCAGAAACCTCAAATAATGAGTTTTCCATTTTATCTAAAAGTTCGAAAACATCTGTAGTATCATCATATGCTTTTAATTGAATTTCATTAGAAACATTTATCAATTTCCTTTTAATGGAATATTCCTGTAAAATTCTAGCATAATGAAGTACGTTGGCTGATGATGTTACATTCTGAGTAAGACGAGCAATATATGATACTCCTCCTACTTTTTCTAATTCACCAGACTTACGTAATTCTGTCACAATTGTCATCGCATCCACCGGTTCTGATCGGTTGAAAATACCTACAATTGCATTATATATAAATTGATGGGCTTCTCTATCAAAAGAATCCGCCTTTAAAACTTCAATAACTTCGTTCAAGGCCTCTTTTTCCAAGATTAAAGCACCTAATGTGGCACGCTCTAAATCATGATCACAAGGTCTTTTCTTGGCATTCATAAGGTCTAATCCAACGGGATCGGGAGTGTTATTACCGAAGGCCGATTGAATTAAACTACTTCTTGAACTGTTTGGTTTATTATCCATTTTACAAAATTAAGCAGATTTCCAATAAATATTGCTTTCTAGGTTAGAAACGTTATCAAATTTATTAGAGAAAAAATGTTTATTCTTGAAATTGAAAGGAGTAATTTTTTCTACTACAGGATTTTTTTGTCCTTAAGTTTTAGATTATTGTTTTCGTTTTCTGATAATAATTGAGTAATAATTCAGTTAAATACATCTATTCTTTTATTTTTGCCTTACTTAATGAATAGAAAAGATATCTAAATACATATATGAGAGTTCATTTTATTGCAATTGGAGGTAGTATCATGCATAATCTTGCTATCTCACTAAAGCAAAAGGGCTATAATGTTAGTGGTTCAGACGATGGGATTTATGAACCTGCACTATCCAATTTAAAGGAATTTGACCTTTTACCTGAGGAAATGGGTTGGAATCCTGATATCATTACAAAAGATATCAATGCTGTTATTTTGGGTATGCATGCTAAAAAGGATAACCCTGAATTAGTTAAAGCTAAACAACTAGGACTGAATATCTATTCATTCCCTGAATATGTATACTCTCAGACTAAAAATAAACAAAGAATTGTTGTAGCTGGTAGCCACGGTAAGACTACTGTCTCTTCTATGATAATTCATGTTTTGAAATACTGGAATATCGACTGTGATTATTTAGTAGGTGCATCATTAAAAGGTGTAGATAGACCTGTGAAAATTACAGAAAAGGCTCCAGTAATCATCTTGGAAGGCGATGAGTACCTATCATCTCCTTTAGACCCTCAGCCTAAGTTTTTACATTATCACCAACATATTGGTATTATTACTGGTATCGCTTGGGATCATATAAATGTTTATCCTACTTATGAAGGTTATGAGCAGCAATTCGAAGAGTTTATTAAAAACTCTCCAAAAGGTGGTGCTTTAATCTATTCATCAGATGATAAACCATTAAAGAAACTTGTTAAAAGAACACCTGTTTCTGGAGATGTTGATGTTATCCCTTACGATAAGATCAAATCTAAAGTAAAAGATGGCAAAACAATCATTACTGCAGGTTCTGTAAATACAGAGACAATAGTTTTTGGTGATCACAACTTACAAAACATGTCTGCTGCCATGGAAGTTTGTAAACGTCTAAATGTAAGCAGAGATGAATTTATTGAAGCTATTGCCACTTTTGAAGGTGCCGCTTTAAGAATGCAACTTTTAAAGGATTCAGGAACTACTAAAATCTTCAGAGATTTTGCACATGCTCCTTCAAAAGTAAAAGCAACTGTACATGCTTTAGCGAAGCAATACAAAGAAAAGGTTGTTGCATGCTTAGAGTTACATACATTTAGTAGTCTTACAGATTCATTCTTATCAGAATACAGTAAGACACTAAAAGAAGCGGATATTCCATTGGTTTATTTCAATCCTAAAGTTGTTGAAAACAAAGGCTTGAAAACCATAACTAAAGAAGATGTTTATAAAGCATTTGACCAGAAAAATGTAGAAGTTTTCACTAATGAAAAAGAATTAGAAGAGCGACTACTAAGTATAGATTGGTCAAAACGAAATCTGTTATTGATGTCATCAGGAAGATTTAATCAGCTTCCACTAGATGAACTAGTTGAAAAAATTGGATAACAACTTATAACCTCCCTCTCTAAAAAGTGGGAGGTTTTTAATATAAACTATCATGATTGAAACTAACAAGTCTTTATTACCATTCCATACTTTTGGAGCAAAAGTAAAGACAGCCCAATTTTCTATTATTAAATCATTAGACGACTTAAAAGAAATCCTTGATACTACCCCATCTAAATTTATGATACTGGGTGGAGGAAGTAACCTGTTATTTACAAAAGATTATGATGGTTTAATTATCAAAAATGAAATTAAAGGATTTGAAGTCGTTCATGAAAACAATTCTGCTGTTCAAATAAAGATTGGTGCAGGTGAGAATTGGCATGAAACTGTCTTGAGAACTGCAGACCTTGATTGGCAAGGGATTGAAAACTTGGCTTTAATACCTGGTACGGTTGGTGCTTCCCCTATCCAGAATATTGGTGCTTATGGTACCGAAGTAAAAGATGTAATTGATGAAGTAGAATTTTATCATCATGAGAAAAAAGAAGTGATGGTATATTCCAATGAAGAATGTCTATTTGGTTATAGAAACAGTATATTCAAAAATGAGTTAAAAGGTAAAATTACAGTTCTTTCAATTACTATCACTCTGAATAAAAAAGAGCAATGGTCTTTCAATACATCATATGGAATCATTGAAAATACGATTGCAGAAAAAAATATACAGGAAATTACTCCAAAAACACTCGCTCAAGTAATTATTGATATTAGAAATTCAAAATTACCTGATCCAAAAGAAATAGGTAATTGCGGAAGCTTCTTTAAGAACCCTGTTTTACCTAATCAGGAGGCACAAAAGATTCTAGATCAATATCCTGAAGCCCCTCATTATAAAGTTGGGGATGACTACACAAAAATTCCTGCCGGTTGGTTAATAGAAAAAACGGGTTGGAAAGGAAAATCAAAAGGACATGTTGGTACCTACCCAAAACAAGCTTTAGTACTTGTAAATAATGGTGGAGCCACTGGCGAAGAAGCATGGGATCTTGCTTTAACTATTAAGCAGGATGTCTTTACTAAATTTGGAGTAACAATAGAACCTGAAGTAAATATTATCTAGATGAGGGCACTCCTGTCAAAAATACTACCTGCCTTTGGAGTTATTATCTTTATTTTAATTCTCGGAACTGTAGGTTTTATGTATGCAGCACATGAACCTGTAGATCCAATGGATGCATTTTTCATGACCGCAATTACAATTACAACAATTGGTTATGGAGAAGTTATTCCACTAGAAAATAATCCTTTTGGTAGAGTTTTCGCAATTTTTATTGCTTTTTCAGGAATTGGTACATTTACCTACATTGCCACATCACTTTCAGCTTTCTTTTTAGAAGGACATATCCAAGAAGAATTCATTAGAAGAAGAACACTTAGAATGATTAATAATTTATCAGAACACTACATTATTTGTGGTCTCGGAAGAGTCGGAATCAGAATTGCTGATGAATTGGATCGAGCCGGACATCAGTTTGTTTTTATAGAAAGTGATGAAGAAATTTATCATAAATATAGACGATCATACAAACATGCATATGGCATAGTTGGAGATTGCACTTTAGATGATACTTTAAATTCTGCTGGAATTAAAGATGCATCGGGTATTTTTATTTGTACTAACGATGATAATCTAAATCTTGTGACGACATTATCTGCAAGGCAATTGAATGAGGAATTAAGAATTGTCTCAGCAAATAAAAGTCCATCTTTCAAAAGTAAATTATTGTCTGTTGGAGCTAATGAGGTTGTTTCTCCACACTCTATTGGTGGTCGTCGTATGGCGATGGAAATGATACGTCCTAACATTACTACATTTCTAGATATTGTTAGAAGAGATAAAACGGATATGTTTAGATTGGAAGAAATTAAAATTCCATCTAATTATTCCGGTAAAACATTGGAGTCATTAAAAATACACGAAATGCCCTCTACTCTAGTTCTTGCCATAAGAGAAGGACATGAATGGTATTTCAAACCTGCTCTGGAACAGACTTTTTCTCCTATTTCTGTTCTTCTAGTCATGACAAATGAAGAAGAAAAAGCGTATATTGATGAGCGCTTATCAATAGTTTAATGAATTCAATTTTACATTTTTATAAAATACTACTACTAATTCTTCTTTTGAGTACTACAAAAAGTATTGCTCAAGAAGTAGAAAACTTGGACTCACTTGATATTTTAAATGATGAAGTAGAGAATTTCTTATTCCAAACTCAAAAAGGTCAAGTACAATTGGGTTTTGGCTATGGATTAGGTGTTGCTTATCAAAACCAAGACCTTGCCTTTACAAATAGTAGTGTTCTTATTGATGTTTTTGGTAGCTTCTATGCAGGCTATTATATTTGCAATACGTTTTGGGTTGGAGGCTTCTTATATGGAGGTCTTAGAACTGTATCTTTTGATTATAGTAACAAAAACGTAGAACTATTTTTAGGTGGCGGACCAAGAATAAGAAAGTATTTCTTTCATGGTCTGTTTACTGAATTATCTTATGCAAGAAGTAAAAACCAACTTACTTATACAGTAGAAGAAAATATTGCCAAATTCGATGGATACGGAGATATCTATGGTATTGGTATTGGTATCGGAAATTTTTGGACAAAGAAAATTTCTTTAGAGATTTCTCTGAACTATTTCTACATAAAGAGTCATTATGCTATTTATGAAGAACCTAATACTTCTAGCAACTTTAACATTACTGCGAATATTAGCTTTGCAACAAGATACGGTAAAGCTAAAAAATAATACGTTTTCATGAAGCCAACATTTGGACTTTGCATATATAGTACTCTCGCTGTTCGAGGAAAGGCAGCTCATGCATCAGAGATGATTTCCCAATTGTTATACGGTGAAGCTTATCAGGTTTTATCTGTTAACAGATCAAAAGAATGGATGAAAATTAAGATGTTGAAAGATGGTTATGAAGGGTATATTACGACTGGACAACATAGTGATATAGCTCCAGAGTATGCTGATAGATACATTAAAACTGAGCACCCTTTAGTGACAAGACCTATATATCCTATTTTTGACAATCAAAAGACCATTCATCTTTCTGTAGGCTCAACATTACCTTTTCACTATGAGAAGTGTGATAACATGCAGTTGAAATATGCTCAATTACATAGTGTCTTACCTTCAAATAATGAAGATAATCCTATCGACACAGCCAATAAGTACTTAGGAGTTCCGTATTTATGGGGAGGTCGTTCTATCTTTGGAATCGATTGTTCCGGTTTAGCTCAAACGGTAATGGCAGCACATGGTATTCAATTACCAAGAGATGCTTATCAGCAGGCTGAGATTGGAAAGAAAATAACTTTCTCAATGTCCAAACCTGGAGATTTAGCCTTTTTCAATAATGATAAAGGAAGAATAACCCATGTTGGAATTATATCTGACAAGGGTAAAATTATTCATGCTTCACATTATGTGCGAGAAGATATTCTTACAAAGGATGGTATTTTCAGTAACCAAGAAGGAAAGCAGACACACCAATTAAGTCATATTCAACGACTCACAACAAAGTTTCTAAAATAGAATTAGTCTATCATTGATGATTCTTGTGAATTGATATTAGCTAGTTGTTCATCCAAGCTTATATTGCTATTTCCTTCTTTTTCTGGAATATTTGACATAGCATATTCGCTTAAAGCAGTAATGGTTAAGCTAGGGTTGACACCCAAGTTACATGGAATAATTGAACCGTCAAGGACATACATATTGGGGTAGTTATGTACCTCAAACTTGTTATTTACCACACCTTCATTTTCGTCTTTACCCATTGAACACCCTCCCAATATGTGTGCAGTCATTGGTGTATTCATAATAATTTCAGATAGAGCATTTAATGGTACACCATTTACCTTTTTAGCATATCTCTTCAATACTTTTTGACCAACATCTATATATGCCGGTACTGCATAACTATTTTTTGGATCAAATCGTAGTTTTCCTCCAAAGTTAGTTTTCTTCCACTGTAGGGTTAAACTCTCTTCTAAAGATTGCATCACTAATAAGATAATAGATGTATCCCCCCATTTATGAAGCTTAAAAGTACTTTTTAGAAAATTAAATGGTTGAGTAATTATATTTCCAAGAAGTTTCACTCCTCTAATACCCGTTTGGGCAGGACCAGTCGCCAAAGATGCCATCCTACCCATGGCACCAGATTCAGTATTATATTTTACAACTTCAATATGAGTATTTTCATCCGGATTGAAGTATGAGCTAATTGCTACAGAGTTGTTAAGCTTCCTATCTGCATTAGTAACACCACAAAGCATTTCAGAATTGGTTCTAATAAATTTCCCTAGTTGCTTAGATAATTTATTCAGATTACCTGATTCATACTTTTCTTTTAGAAGTAATTTCATGGTCCCTATTACTCCTGCACTAACAATAAGACCTTTTGCTTTAATTGTTCTTTTATTTTTAAATAATAACGAAGTACTACTTTCAACAATGATTGAGTAAGTATCCTCATTGTATTCAATGTTTGTAGCTTTTGTTTCTGGCAAAATCTCAGCGCCAAACTTTTCAGCAAAAAACAAGTAGTTTTTCTCTAATGTATTCTTGGCATTATAACGACATCCAAGCATACATCCAGCACATTTTTGGCATTCTCCCCTTTGAGGCCCTAAACCTTTGAAATATGGATCTGATTCATTAGCTCCATTACTATTATAATTAACTCCAACATTAACTCCACCAAATGACTCTTCTTTTCCCATTTCTTTTGCAACATCCCTTAAGATATAGTCTTCTTCATGTAAGTCTATAAAAGGGATAGTGCCGAGCATAAACTTAGCTTTGTTGTAGAAAGGTAAAAGCGTTTTTTTCCAATCTTCATCAAGATGTGACCATGCTGTATTTTCAAAAAAATGATCTTGTGGATACATATGAGTATTGCCATAAACATTACTCCCTCCACCAACACCAACACCCCCAAGTATAAATACTTCTTTAAAGAAGGTTAGACTTTGGGGACCAAAACATTTTAATATTGGTGCCCACAAAAATTTCCGAATGTTCCAATCTGATTTTGGTAGTTTTTTTTCATCAATCCTCTTCCCTTTTTCAATAACGAGAACCTTGTATCCTTTTTCTGCTAAACGCATTGCTGAGACACTTCCTCCAAAACCAGAACCAATAATGACATAATCGTAAATCATAGTGCTAATTGTGTTGTTTTTTGTGTGCGGATGTTAGTTTTTCTAAAATGAATGAATTTTTACTCACTTCAAAATAAAAGGCGTCCTTTTTCTATTTCTTTGTTTTATATCTTATTGAGAATAAAAATGTTTTCTGTAAATCAGGGTTATTTCTTTCTTTTCTTCAATCTTATGTGATGGAAAATAGTTTTATATTCTCTAACTTTATATAGATTTTTTGTTGTCAAATGACAATAAGCACTGCAAATTCACTTTTTTGTTTCATGAAAAAATTATTTCTTTCTTTCATTTTTTTTCTTGGTATAGTAGGATTCACTTCAGCCCAAGGAATTATGATTGCAGGTAAAGTAGGTACGAACATTAGTAAAATCCGTTCGAATAGAACTGAAGATTTCTCATATAAACCCAACTTAACTTTTGGTGGTGTAATAGAAGCAGCCACAAGTGATTTATTTTCCCTTCAAACAGAGTGCTTATACACCATGATGAGTACAAAAAGTAGCGGGACCACTGTTGATTTAAATTATGTAGATATTCCTATTCTAGCGAAGTTCAGTTTTGGTAAGACAACAAGGTTTTTCTTTAATGTTGGTCCAATGGTGAGCATCTTAGCAAAAGCTAAAGAAAATGGTCCTACCAATGTAATGGATGGTTCATATACAGAAAGTGGATCTACTTATGATAGAAATGTTCATCGATACATGAATGATAGTAATGTATCACTTGTTTTTGGATGTGGAGCCATGGTAGATAATATCATGGTAGATTTTAGATATATTACTGGTATTTCAGACATTTCAAGAGTAGAAGGAAATGATATGTCTGTTAGTCGTTTTGATATAACACTATCTTATGCATTGGTTTTCTAAGAAAAACCGTAAATTGTATATATAACTATACTGGCCAAAACAATTTTCTATTTATGAAGAGGTGTTTTGGCTTTTTTGATATTGATTTTATTAACTCATACATAGCTTAAATGGAGAAGATTATCTTTGGGAATATTGTAGATGTTCATAGAAGAATCATCTACCCTGGAAAATTAACAATAGCTGGAAAGCACATCAAAGATATTAGATATGATGAGGAAGCTAAAGGTTCCGATAAATACATAATGCCGGGTTTTGTAGATGCCCATATACATATAGAAAGTAGTATGCTCTCTCCTACTGAATTTGCAAAAATTGCAGTGAGACATGGAACTGTAGCTACAGTATCAGACCCACATGAAATTGCTAATGTACTGGGTGTTGAGGGCGTTAATTATATGATAGAGGAAGGAAAAAAAACGCCTTTCAAATTTAATTACGGAGCTCCGTCATGTGTTCCTGCTACCGATTTTGAAACTTCAGGAGCAAGAATCACTTCTAAAGATATTAAGAATCTTATGATTAAAAATGAGATCAAATATCTTGCAGAAATGATGAATTGGCCAGGTGTTTTGAATAATGATGAAGAGGTCTATAAAAAAATACAAGCGGCTAAAGAAAGTAATAAACCAATAGATGGTCATGCACCTGGTCTTAAAGGAAAAGATGCTGAAAAATACGCTTCGGCAGGTATATCAACGGATCATGAATGTGTTGAGCTTGATGAAGCATTGGACAAGATAAATGCAGGTATGAAAATTCTTATTAGAGAAGGTAGTGCAGCTAAAAATTATGAAGCATTATCTCCTTTACTAAAATCTCATACAGAGCAATTAATGTTTTGTACAGATGATTCCCATCCTCATGAACTAATAAATGGGCATATAGATCGATTTATTAAAAGATCTTTTGATATTGGAGCTGATTTATTTGAAGTTATCAAAATTGCATCCATCTATCCTATCAACCACTATAACTTAGATGTTGGGCAATTAAGAAAAGGTGATTTTGCTGACTTTGTTGTAATAGAAAGCATGACCCGATTTAAGCCTGTTGCTACTTATATTAATGGTGAAAAAGTTGCTGAAAATGGACGAGAATTATTTACTACCCCAGCTCCTACATTGATTAATAATTTCAATTGTTCTCATAAAATGGTTGAAGAAATACAGGTCAGTGTAAAGTATAAAAAAGTCAGAACAATTGTAGCTCATGATGGACAATTGATCACTTCTTCTGAAATAATAGATACTTCTCAGCTAAGACAACAAGATGCTTTAAAAATGGTTGTCATTAATCGATATAATGATGCACCACCATCAATTGGATATATCAAAGGATTCGGTTTAAAAGAAGGTGCAATAGCTTCTACCGTAGCCCATGATTGTCATAATATCATTGCAGTAGGTGTAAATGATGAGGAAATAATCAAGGCGGTAAATGAGGTAATCCGAACGAAAGGAGGCATTGCGGTATCAAATATTGATGAAGTCACAAGTTTTCCATTACCAATTGCAGGGCTTATGTCTAATTTATCTGGAGAAGTAGCTGCAGAAAAATATAATGAATTGTTAGAAATTGCTAAATCTTTAGGTTCTACTCTTCATGATCCATATATGACACTGTCATTTATGGCTCTTTTAGTGATTCCTGCATTAAAATTAAGTGATAAAGGGCTATTTGATGGCCAAAAATTTGAGTTTGTCTCTTTGACAGATTAAGCAAAAAAGAGTAAATGAATGTTTATTAAATGAAAATTGTAATATCAGAAGAATTTTCTTCAAAAGATTTTCAAAAATAAGCTATTGTAATACAATCAATTAAAAAAGAGTTACAAAAAACTTTATTTTTTCTTTTGCATTGTAAAATAATAATCCTCTATATTTGCATCGCTTTCAATAAGAAAAGCAGCTCCCATAGCTCAGTTGGTTAGAGCATCTGACTCATAATCAGAGGGTCACTGGTTCGAGCCCAGTTGGGAGCACTGAAAGGCTAGTAACTACTACTAGCCTTTTTTTGTATTCAAATATTAAATTGAATCGTTATTAATTCTAATTAATGCAGATTATTACGATTTTATTTAGTAAAATTGCATTTCGTGCATTTTTAGTTAATTTGAGTGCACAAAAGAAATTTAATGTCAACAATTAGTTTTACCAATCCCTATGGAGAATACTGTCGCCCAAAGAATCGAGGCGCTTTCGAAAGTACAACAAATCGATAGCGAACTAGATGCAATCCGCAAATTACGCGGCGACTTGCCAGAAGAAGTTCAAGACCTAGAGGATGAGATCGTAGGTTTCGAAACACGCATAGAAAACTTAAAAAGAGATCTTGCGGAGGTTGAGGCAAATATTGATCAATACAGAGGTAAAATTCAAGACTTCAAAAAGCGTATCGTCTATTTAGAAGAACAACAAATGAACGTTAGAAATAACCGTGAATTTGATGCCATTACTAAAGAGATGGAAATGCTTGATCTTGATATTCAAGTAGCTCAAAAGAAGATTCGTGATAACGAAGCTGAAGAAAAAATTAAGCGTGAGCGTGTATTGAGCACTAAAGATAGACTTGAGGAGCGTAAAAAAGATCTTTCAACTAAAAAGAGTGAGCTTGATGAAATCATGGCTGAATCTGAAGTTGATGAGCAAAAGCTTCTTAAGCAAAGAGAAAAAGCGACTAAACATCTTGATGAGAGATTATTAAGATCTTATAATAAGATTAGAGAAAATTCATCAAATGGTCTTGCTGTAGTATCTGTAAAAAGAGGTGCTTGTGGAGGTTGTTTCAATACTGTTCCACCACAAAGACAAGCAGATATTCGCGAGAAAAAGAAACTAATCGTTTGTGAGCACTGTGGTAGAGTTCTAACAGATGTGGAAATCATCGAAGAGCCGGAACCAGCTCCAAAACGTAGATCTACAAGAGGTAGAAAAGCAGCTACTAAAAAATAAATAGTACTGAATATCTCATAAAAATTGCCCGATAGAGTTTATTTATCGGGCTTTTTTTTACCACATTAATTATTCTTGACATGAAAATTATTTGTATTGGCAGAAATTATGTTGATCATATTGAAGAACTAAATAACGAACGACCAGATCAACCCGTAATATTTTCAAAGCCAGACACCGCTGTTTTACGTAACAATGCCCCTTTTTATTACCCAGCATTTTCAAATGACATTCACCACGAAGTAGAATTAGTTGTGAAAATCTGTAAGGAAGGTAAATACATTCAAGAAAAGTTTGCTTCAAGATATTATGATGAAGTGGCTTTAGGTATTGATTTTACTGCAAGAGATGTACAAACTAAATTAAAAGAGAAAGGATTACCTTGGGACCTTGCAAAAGGTTTTAACGGAAGTGCCCCAATTTCTGAGTTCACCCCTATTTCTGAATTTGAAGATATTCAGAACATCAATTTTAGTGTAAAACTTAATGGAGAAGAAAAGCAGAATGGCAACTCATCTATGATGCTTTGGAATGTCAATGAAATTATAGCTTTTGTTTCTAAATATATTACCCTTAGAAAGGGTGATCTTATTTTTACAGGAACACCTAAAGGCGTTAGTCCTGTAACCATTGGAGATAAAATTGAAGGTTTTATCGAAGGAAAAAAGCTTTTAGATTTTGAAGTGAAATAGTAATAAATAGTGATTAAAAATATTCTCATATTTCTTTTCAGTTGTCTCATTATAACTTCATGCAAACAACATGAAGAGCAGAAGAGCAATAAAGAAGAGGTTCTTACTCAAAGTACTTTTACCCTAGATACACTAACACAATCAGAAAAAGATTTTTACTATCATATTTTTGATTCAACCTTTAATAAGTTACATAAAAAAAGAAGGTTCAATGGTGTAGTTTTAGGAGGAAAGAATAAACAGATTGTTTATAAAAAAGCATTCGGATATAGAAATATTAGAAGAAGGATTAAATTACAAGATGATGATCCTTTTCAATTGGCTTCTGTATCTAAGCAGTTTACTGCTGCTGCAATAATGTTATTAGCACAAGACTCATTGTTATCTTACAGTGATAGTGTAAATAAATTCTTCCCTGATTTACCTTATCCAGGTATTACCATTAAAATGTTGTTAGATCATAGATCAGGTCTGCCTAACTATATCTATTTAATGGACAAAAAGATTAAGGATAAGCAATCTCCTATTTATAATAAATTGTGTATCGAATATCTTACTGAATTTGCTCCTGGAAAATATGGTTCTCCTGATAAGAGATTTAGATACTCAAACTCTAACTATATGTTATTGGCAGGTATAGTAGAGAAAGTATCAGGACAATCTTTTGAGACTTTTCTTGATGATCGAATTTTCACTCCATTACATATGGATAGTACTTTCACTTTTACCGATAAGAAAGTTCACCATGAGAATGTCCCTATTGGACATACTGGTCGAGGTAGACAGTACGAAGATTTCTTTTTAAATGGAGTTTTAGGTGATAAAAGCGTTTATTCTAATGTAGAAGATATGTTTAAATGGCATGTCGCTTTGTTACAAGACTCTTTATTAAAACAAGAGACTTTAGAAGAAGCCTATACATTTCAAAGCCCTCTAAGAAAAGGAAACTACAATTATGGTTATGGCTGGAGGTTATTTAAAACTTCAGACAAAGACATCGTTGTATATCACGGAGGATGGTGGAGAGGTTTTTCTACTATGTTCGTTCATTTTCCTAGAACAGAAGCATTCTTAATTATACTAAGTAATCGAGTCAATCATTCTTTTGTAAATTTAGATGCAGTATATGATGCTTTAGAAATTCCAGAATTCAAAAGAAGAAAATAGTGAATAAACGTTGGAGTAAAGAAGTAAGAGCATTACTTCAAAAGAAAAAAAGAAAAGAAACACAACAATTTATTGTTGAGGGGTATAAAAACCTTGAAGAATTATTTAGATCTGATTTAGAAATAGAAGCTTTATTTCATACAGAAAAACTTCTACCATTATTAGATCAATATAAATTTAATTCAAAGGTTATTGATGACACTACAACACCTACCCTTCTAAAGCAAAATGGTCATTTGCAAACTAATGATACAGGGTTAGCTGTTGTAAAAATGCCTTCTTTCTCAATTCCTTCAGTTGATGATCTTGACTCGTTTAGTATTGCTTTAGACGATGTAAGAGATCCAGGGAATTTAGGAACCATTTTACGTATTGCAGATTGGTATGGAATTAAAAATCTATTCTTATCGAAACAATGTACTGATGCCTTTGCTCCTAAAGTGATTGCGTCAAGTATGGGTGCTTTCACAAGGATTAAATTCCATACTGTCGATCTAGTAGAACAATTATCTGAATATAAAGAAAAAGGAATTCAAATAATTGGTGCGGATATGAATGGAGAGAATATTCATGATTTCAAGCCAAAAGGAAAAAGTATAATGGTAATGGGTAGTGAATCTCATGGCATTAGTGATGAAATCCATAAAATCCTTTCCACTAAGATCACGATTCCTAAATATGGAGGAGCAGAATCGTTAAATGTGGCAATTGCTACTGCAATTATTTGTGATAATATCAAAAGAGTGTAACTTTATATAAGAGAATAAACTTCTTCACTAAGAGAAGTTTATTTTTTTACAGCTTTCTCTAATAAATTAAGGTAATACTAACGAAGGCTTATTTTTTATAAATAACAACTAAAACAAACTAAATGCTTCTTTAGTTCATAAACATTTATTCATAATCAAAATGAATCTTTTGTGTTGAAATCTTTGTTTATGTTTATGAGAATCAAGAAACATTGCTATCCAAACATTATGAAATTAAAGAACTTTATCACAATTACTAATTTTCTTCCGACGGCGAAAGGTGGTACAATCTTATTCGCTCCTACAGGGAATAATTCTTTGGCAAAATGGATTAAAATGGACAAAGAATTTAATTGGGTTGAAAGAGTTTTAAATTCCTCAAATACTGATGTTTGTTTATATACAGATGGTGAAATATCATTAGAGTATGCAGCTCACCTTGTCATGACAGATGATGAAATCATGAGTCAGTTTATATGGAAAGATACAGTGGCATATACTCAAAAAGAATTAATAGATCTTGCCCACTTAAATGAGAAGATATCATGGCATGATATTGCTTTCGCAGATCGATTAATTCTAAATGATGAATTTCCTAGTAATTATTACTTCGCAAAGAAAGTAAACCCTAACGCACTTTCTTTATCAAAAAATATCAATAAGCTTATTAAGAAAGCGAATAACAGTAAAGTTTATGTTGAAAAGATCAATGAACAATTAAGTTGTTTTGTCTTACCACTTAAAGCAGAAACAAGTATTGATTATTCTCTTGAGCTTATGAATAATATATTGATCGGTGGAGAAAAGAAAATCTACCGATTAGAAGCAAAAGTAGATTTTAATAACAATCAGGTGAATATTAAGAAGGTAGGTGAAAAGTTAATTCATAGTATTTCACTTGAAAATAAATCTGATTGTTCAAATTATATTTTCGGTGTTGTTGACTTAAGCACAGAAGGAACAAAAAGTTTTCTGAATACTATATGGGAAGATATCTCTCCAGCTGAAGAACAAATTGAATACATAATGTCACAGATTTAGACGCATTTCTTTTTTCTACGTCTTTATTTTGTAAATTCGTAGAAAAATGAACTAATATATGATCACAGAATCATCATCTAATTATAATAATCTTGAGAACATGGATGTAAAAGAACTTTTACATTCCATGAACAAAGAAGATAAATCCGTTCCTCAAGCAATTGAGAGATCAATTCCACAAATTGAAGAATTAGTAAAGCAGATCGTTCCCAGAATGAAAAATGGTGGACGATTGTTTTATATCGGGGCAGGTACAAGTGGAAGACTTGGAATAGTTGATGCTTCTGAGTGCCCTCCTACCTTTGGGGTTCCATTTGATCTTGTCATTGGAATTATTGCTGGTGGAGATGGAGCGATTAGAAAGGCAGTGGAACATGCTGAAGATGATCCAAAACAGGCTTGGATAGACCTCCAAGAGTATAATATTGGTGAAAACGATACACTAATAGGTATTGCTGCTTCCGGTAGAACTCCTTATGTAATTGGAGGTCTTGAAGAAGCAAATAAAAACAACATTCTTACAGGATGTATTGTTTGCAATCCCAATAGTAAAATGGCTGAAGTAGCGAATTATCCTGTAGAAGTTATTGTCGGACCTGAATTTGTAACAGGTAGTACAAGGATGAAGGCGGGCACCGCACAAAAGCTTTCATTAAACATGATTTCTACTTCCGTTATGATTCAGTTAGGTAAAGTGAAAGGCAATAAGATGGTTGATATGCAATTAACCAATCATAAGCTTGAAAAAAGAGCACTTAAAATGGTCATCGATGAAACCGGTGCAAATGAAGACCTTGCTCAAGATCTCTTAGAAAAACACTCTTCAGTAAGAAAAGCTATTGAAGCTTTTAATAAATTAAACAATTAACATAACACATAACTCAAATAAGGTGACTTTTGACGATTTTGATTTAAACGATGATCTTTTGGATGGAATTTACTCTATGAATTTTAGAGAACCTACTCCTATCCAAGAACAAGCGATACCTGCTATTTTAGACGGGAATGATCTTATTGCATGTGCTCAGACTGGTACAGGTAAAACTGCAGCGTTTTTACTTCCAATTATGCACCAGATTCATATGTCTGATTATGATGGTACTGATACACATACAATCATAATTGTACCTACAAGAGAATTAGCTTTACAGATTGATCATCAAATTCAAGGGTTATCTTATTTCACTCCTGTAACTTCAATTCCTGTTTATGGAGGAGACTCTAGTAGCTTTTCTAACCAAAGAAACGCATTAAAAAGAGGTGTTGATATTATCGTTGCTACTCCAGGTAAATTATTATCACATTTGAATATTGGAGCAAATGTAGATAAAGTAAAAAACCTGATACTAGATGAGGCCGATAGAATGTTAGATATGGGATTCCATGATGACATCTTACAAATTGCTTCTCACCTACCCAAAAAGAGACAAAACATATTCTTCTCTGCTACAATGCCTCCTAAAATCAGGACTTTAGCAAAAGAATTACTTCATAATCCATTAGAGATAAATATCGCTATCTCTAAAACTTCAAAAAATGTAACACAAAAAGCATTCTTATTGTATGACAATCAAAAAGGTCCTATGGTTGACTTTCTTGTTGGACAGGATGAATATGAAAGTGTTATTATTTTCACAAGTACAAAATCCAAAGTTACTGAAGTGACAAACCTCTTGAAAAAGAGAGGATTAAGTGCTGAAGGAATAAGTTCGGATCTGGATCAAAAAGAACGAGAAGAAGTTTTATTAAGGTTTAAAGCACAGCAAACAAAGATCTTAGTAGGTACAGATATCATTTCTAGAGGTATTGATATTGAAACAGTAGAATTGGTTATTAATTTCGATGTACCTAAAGATCCAGAAGATTATGTTCATAGAATAGGTAGAACAGCTAGAGCATCTAGAGAAGGTTTAGCTGTAACATTTATCAATGAAAGCCCCAAAGAACAAACATCGTTTGCTAAAATTGAACAATTAATAGGAATTGATGTTCAGAAAGGTGAAAACCCTCCTTTTCTTGGTCAAGGACCATTATATTCTCCTGTAATACGAAAAAAGCAACATAGGAAGCCTTTCTCAAAAAACAGAAATTTCAATAAGAATAAAGGTGGTTATAACAAACAGTATAACAAAAAGAAAGGAAGTGGTGGATATCAAGGAAATAATGATCAGCGAAGATCAAATGATGGTTCACCTAATTCCTCACAGCAAAGAAAAAGGTATTACAAACCAAAAAACAATAATCAATAAGGGTTAAGACACTTATACCAAAAATCTTCACATAATTATAAATGTGAAGATTTTTTTGTTGCATTATATTGCTCTTTGTATTGATACAACTCTTCTAAAAAGTTTGGGTTGTTTTCAAATGCAGTTCCTATGACAACTATATCAGCTCCTGCTCTAAATTTATCATCAACAGTTGATATATCCCTTATACCACCACCAACAAATAATAGCCCATCTACATTTTCTCTAACACCTTTTATCATTGTATTGGGAACAGAATTTTTTGCCCCACTACCCGCTTCTAAATAAAAAGCTCTCATTCCTAAAAGCTCTCCAGCTATTGATGTACTGATAGCAATATCATTTTTATTGGATGGAATAGGTACAGTATTACTTATATATTGTACAGAAGTAGTGACACCACTTTCAATTAAAATATAGCCAAGGGGTATTGCTTCCAAATTACTTTCCCTCACCTGATATGCTGCTTGTACTTGTTGTCCAATTAAAAAATCGGGGTTTCTCCCAGAAAGTAAAGACATAAATAATATCGCATCTGCATGGGAAGTTACCTGCATAGAATTACCAGGAAAAAGCACCACTGGTTTTCCTAATGTTTGTAAATCAAGAACTGTACTTTCTAGTGCATTCGATGATAGTAGACTGCCTCCGACTAAAAAAAAATCAGGTAGGTGATTTTTATTGCCATTTTTTAGAAAAAAAAGTACTTCTTTTGACCACTTATCGGGATCGATGAGGATGGCGATCGTCTTTTTTGACCTCAATTTTCTATCTAAAAGCCATTTTTCGATGGATAATTGCATTTGTTAATATAAGATGATTAAATATAATTTGCACCCTTATTTGGAATCTAATAAATTCGCATGTGTTTCAAACAAGAGAGTCAAAATTACTGAACAGTTTTTATAAAACTGTAATTTAACTCGATCATTTCAATTTTATATATATTCGTTAATTAAAAACTATGAGTATCGCAATCAACAAAACTAAGATCGTCGCTACGATTGGACCAGCTACAAGAGATAAACAAAAGATCCTTGAGTTAATCCACGCAGGAGCTGATGTATTCCGTTTAAACTTCTCTCATGATGTTCATGAAGAGCACCAAAAAGTTATTAACTGGGTAGCAGAATACAACTCTAAGTTCGGTCACAATACGGCGATTTTACAAGATTTGCAAGGTCCTAAAATCCGTATCGGCGAGATGGAAGGCGGTGCTGTAGAAATTGTTGAAGGTGAGCAAATCATCATCACTAACACTCCTGTAGTTGGTACAAAAGAAAAAGTATCTACTACTTACACTAATATCGTAAAAGATGTTAAAGCAGGTGACAATATCATGATTGATGATGGTAACTTGTGTGTAAGAGTTGTTGAAGTAAAAGGAAATGAAATCATCGCTGAAGTTGTTCACGGTGGTAAATTAAAGTCTCGTAAGGGTATGAACTTACCTGATACAAACATTTCTGAAGCTTCTTTAACTGCAAAAGATAGAAGAGATTTAGAGTTCGGTTTAGAAGCAGGTGTGAACTGGGTAGCACTTTCTTTCGTAAGAACTCCAGAAGATATTACATCAGTAAAAGAAATCATCAAATCTAAAGGTTCAGATGCTAAAGTGATCGCTAAAATCGAGCGTCCTGAAGCAATCGAAAACTTTGATGCTATCTTAGAAGTAACTGATGCTATCATGGTTGCTCGTGGTGACCTTGGTGTTGAAATCTTATTCGAAGATGTTCCAAACATCCAAAAAGAAATCATCGCTAAGTGTAACAAAGCTGGTAAGCCAGTGATCGTTGCAACACAAATGATGGAATCAATGATCACTAACCCTCGTCCTACTCGTGCGGAGGTAAATGACGTTGCTAACGCTGTTTATGACGGTGCTGACGCAGTAATGTTATCAGCTGAATCAGCTGCTGGTGATTACCCAGTAGAAACTGTTCAAGCAATGGTAAGAATCTTATCTGCTGTTGAGCGTCAAGCTTCTCAAATCTACAACAAGACTTATGATTTCGATAAGTCATTAGATAGCTATGCAGGTAACTTAATTGCTCAATCTGCTGCTGCAATTTCAAAAGACTTAGAAGCAAAAGCTATTATTGGTTTAACTTCAACTGGATTTACTGCTTCTCGTATCTCAAGACACCGTCCTGATACAAGAATCTTTATCTTCACTTCTGACCAAAAGTTAGCTGCTACATTAAACCTAGTTTGGGGTGTTAAAGCATTCCACTTTGTACCAAAAGAATCTTCTACTGAAACTTTCAAAGAAGTTGAAGCAATCTTAGTACAAAAAGGTTTCCTTGCTAAAGGTGACAGATATGTAAATATCGCTGCTTTACCTCTTACTAAGAAAGGTAAAACAAATAGCTTGAAAATTGATATCGTTGAGTAATTCAACTATTTCATATAAATTCGAAGCCTTTCAAGATTTTCTTTCTTGGAAGGCTTTGTTTTTTATACAAATTTGCCCCAAATTGAAAAGATGTATTTTAGGCTGTACGCTGATAAATACTGAACAGTAAAAAACACAAATTATGTTTTCCTTTTTTGATGTGAAACAACGTTAAAAGAAGTTGATTTGTACAATCAATTTGAGTTTAACGTTGGAAAATTACCAAAGGAATTCGTTTTTTGTATTTGATAAGCCTTCGGGCAAATTGTCATATAAAAATTCATACGACAGACATATGAAACTTCTGGATAAGTATATTCTCAAAAAGTTTTTTAAGACATTTATTTTTGTAGTCCTTTTATTAAACATCATTGTTTGTATTGTAGATTATACAGAGAAACAAGATGACTTTTTAAAGCATGGATTAGATTTCGGTTACGTATTCTCAGAATATTACGTTAACCTATTTATACACTGGGTGAATACACTTAGTCCATTATCTATATTTATCGCTGTTGTATTCTTGACAGCTCGCTTAGCTTCTCATACAGAAATTGTAGCAATTCTGAGTAATGGGGTTTCATATCAACGTTTCCTTGCTCCTTACTTTGTAGGTGCAACGATTGTTGGTTTAGTGATCTTCGGTTTATTAGGTTGGGTTGTTCCAAACTCATCAAAAACTAGAGTGGCTTTTGAAATTAAATACCTAAAAAGCCCCTACTATTTCAATGAAAGAGATATTCATTACAGAGTAAGTGACTCTACATACTTATATGTTGAATCTTATAATAACAGAATCAAAAGAGGTTATAGACCTACATTAGAAACTTTTGATGGAAATAAATTATTAGAAAAGATTTCAGCAAACAGAATCCAATGGGATTCTACAAATCAAGAATGGACTTTTGATAAATACGAGAAATACATCTTTAATGCTGATGGTTCTCAAAAATACTCTAAAGGAAATTCACTGAAAATGAAATTGAATCTGGAACCAAAGTACTTTGAAAGTAAATATGCACTTCATGAAACTTTGACTAACCCAGAGCTTTCTGAATATATTGAAAAAGAAAAATCTAGAGGAGTTGGTAATCTTGGTGTTTATGAAAACGCATTATATGAAAGGTATGCCTATCCTTTTGCGATTATAATACTTACTCTTATGGGAGTTTGTGTGTCTTCAGTTAAATCTAGACACGGTTCAGGATTCCTTATCGCTGTTGGTTTTATCCTCGCCTTTGTATACTTATTAATGGTGTTAATGAGTAGAGCAATTGCAGAAGCAGATACATTAAGTCCATTCTTAGCAGCTTGGCTACCAAATATAATATTCTTCTTTGTGACCATATACCTCTACTTGAGAGTGCAGAAATAATTATCACAATAGATATTAAAAAGAAGAGTCTGACTTAATGAAAGTTAGACTCTTTTTTTTACATTTGCACATCCAATTTTAAACGTAAATATTTATACTTCCGCCGAATGATCAACGAACAAATTAAACTTCATATAATAGTTTTTATATGGGGCTTCACGGCTATTCTCGGTGTTCTCATCGAGATGGATTCTTTCCAACTAGTATTTTACAGAACATTGATATCTGCTTTATCAATGGGTGTATTTATGAAATTAAGAGGTTGGGAAATGAAAGTATCTTCCAAAGATGCCATTAAACTTATTCTTACGGGTAGTTTAGTAGCATTGCATTGGATTTTATTTTTTACGTCTGCAAAAATATCAAAGGTCAGTGTTTGTCTAGCAGGAATTGCGACCACCGCCCTTTTCACATCAATAATAGAACCCCTATTTAATAAAACGAGTATTAAACCTTACGAAGTAATTCTCGGTTTATTCGTTATTGTTGGTTTATATATCATTTTCCAATTTGAATTTGATCATGCCTTAGGTCTGATCTTATCACTTGGGGCTGCATTTGTAGGTTCACTATTTAGTGTGCTTAATGGAAAGTTTGTTAAGAGTATTTCCTCTCCTAAAATCACTCTCTATGAAATGATAGGAGGAGCATTAACGGCATTAATTACATTACCGTTTCTTTCAGAAGGAGAAACTTGGTTGGAGGTTCCTTCAATGATGGACACCTTTTACTTGTTAGTATTGTCAATCGTTTGTACTACAATTGCTTATGCTGTATGTGTAGAGATACAAAAGAGTTTAAGTGCTTTTCAGGTCAACCTAACTGTAAACTTAGAACCTATCTATGGTATTCTTTTAGCACTTATTCTATTTGGAGAAAAAGAGACGATGTCACCTGGTTTTTATGTTGGAGCAGGAATTATTCTACTTTCGGTATTGTCCTATCCGGTTCTAAAGAAAAACTATAATAGACGCTCCTCGAATCGTAAAGCATTACACAATGAAGCGATTAAAGGATAAATAATTTGTGAAAGAGCACATTGCGTTATAACTTAAAAATAAAAACGTATGTGCTCTTTCTCTTTTAAGAATAAACTTTTTCTTGTTATCCTATTATCTATAGTTTTCTCATGTAATAATGATGATAACTCACCTGAAAACGAAACACTACCTGAAGCCGGTCAACTAGTATCCTATGAAATAAAATCAGAATTTTCACAAAATGAATTACTTACTCTTGCTGATTTTGGAGGATTATCATTGGCTAAGCCTTATATTCAAAATGGTATCACAACCTATTCAGTAAAATATCTTACAGAAGATAAAAATAATGATCTTATAGAGGCTTCTGGAGTGGTTAGTGTCCCAAGTACGGACTCTCAGAATGACTTGATATTACTTAACCGGGGGACAATCATTGAACATACAGCTGCTCCTAGTGTAAGTCCAATACCCACTTATGAATTTGGTGCTGCTTTGGATTTTATCGTAATGACACCTGATCTCATAGGTTTTGGAAGCTCCTCTACAATTCCTCAATATTATTATATTAATGATAAAACTGCGAATTCATCTTATGATTTAGTAAAAGCAACTAGTACATTACTAGAGGAAATTAATAAAGATTCTTCTAATGATGTATTTATTTCTGGATACTCACAAGGCGGATATTCTAGTTTAACACAATTAGAGAATATCGCAGCTTTGCCCGATAATTTTGAGGTGAAGGCATGTTTAGCCGCAGCTGGTGGGTATGATCTGATCTATGTGATGCAAGAGATACTAAAAGAAGAAACCCACGCATCTCCTGCATTCCTGGCATTAGTGATCTATTCCTATTATTCTTACTACAATGAAACTTCTGGATTAGAAAGTTATTTTCATGAAGATATTGCTGAACAGATTCCCTCAATATTAAATGGTAATTTATCTACTTCTGAGGTAAATGACATATTGCCAGATTCTCTCCATCTTTTGTTTAATAGCAATTTTATAAGTGAGATGAAAAATGGTAATTCTGATAATAGTATGTATCAACATCTGAGAAACAATTCAATTGGAACTATAAATACTAATATCCCAATATTTTTGTACCATTCCCCTAACGATGAGATTCTACCCTACTCTTCATCACAAAAATTATTTAATGAATTAGAATCTCAAAATTTAAATGTCACATTTGAAAGTATCGAAGGAGATAGCCATGCAGATGCTTCAATCCCAGCTTTAATTAATGCATTTCTTGAAATAAAATCACTTCAATCAGATTTGTAAATTTTACACTTTTATTGACAATGATCAGTGAATTTTAATTTCAGAAGATGTATATTGATATAAATAATTTAAAGACCTAAGAAAATGAAAATTCATAATATCCTTGTCCCAACAGACTTCTCACCAGAAGCTACAAATGCATTAGAGGTAGCTGTTCAGATTGCAAAATTAAATAACGCCTCAATTTCATTATTACATGTAATTGATATCCCAACAATAAACCATTATGATAGCTTGTCTGTATTTGGTGCTGGAGATATAGGCATGGATGATCCTGAAATTTACAGCCACTACACCACCAAATTACAAGAAGTAGTCAATAATAAAATCAATAAAATTATTGAAGAAAACCCTAATATTAAAATTGAAAAACATATAGAGTTTGATTCGCTTCAACGACACTTAGCCGATTTTGTTGTTAAAGATAAAACGGACCTTATTATTATTGGTTCTCAAGGAATTAGTGGGCTAGATGAATATCTAATAGGTTCCAATACAGAAAAAATCATACGCTTATCTAAAGTACCTGTATTAACTATCAAGAAACAAGCAAGTCACTTTGCTCCTAAGAAGATAGTTTATGCAGCTGACTTTCATAAGGTAAGTGATGGTGCTATCGCTACACTGAAACTTTTCCAATCATTATATGATGCTACAATTCATTTTGTTAAAGTAATAACACCTGGTAATTTCGAAGCAACCCCATTCTCAATCCAACAGTTAGAGGAATTTGCGGAGGATAATAAGTTTGAGAATTATGAAGTTCATACATTTAATGACTTTTCTGAAGAAGAAGGAATTAGAGGTTTTGCTCAATTTATCGATGCTGATATGATTTCTATGTCTACACATGGCAGAACAGGTATTCAACATATTTTATTGGGAAGTATTGCAGAGGAAGTTGCAAATCATGCTATTCGTCCGGTATTAACTTTCAACAAAAAAATGGAAGACCACGATTAATAAAATATCAATTATTTATATAAATATAAGCTCGTTTCATTAGATTCGAGCTTTATTTATTTTACGAATATGAAAGTTAAAAATATAGTCAATTTACTAGAGCAGTTAGCTCCATCTCAATACCAAGAAAATTATGATAACGCCGGACTAATAACGGGTAGTGGTCATGATGAGGTAACTGGTATTTTAGTTTCTTTAGATTGCACTGAAGAAATTGTTGATGAAGCTATAAAAAAGGACTGTAATCTAATTGTTGCTCACCACCCTATCGTTTTTAAAGGATTAAAAAGATTTAATGGCAAAAATTATGTTGAAAGAACAATTATTAAAGCCATTAAAAATGATATAAGCATATATGCTATCCACACTAACCTAGACAATATGAGTCATGGTGTGAATTATAAGATCTCCTCACTATTAGGATTAGAAAACTTAAATATCTTATCTCCTACGAAGAATAATATTCAGAAATTATCAGTATTTGTTCCTTCTGAAAATGTTGATAAAGTAGCAAATGCCTTGGCTGATGCTGGAGCGGGGATTATTGGTGATTATACTTCATGTAGTTTTAGAACACTGGGAACAGGAACCTTTAAAGGTAATGATAGTTCGAATCCTACATTAGGTAATAAAAATACATTAGAAAAGATCGAAGAGGTAAAAATTGAAGTTCAATTTAATGCACACCTAAAAGGAAAAGTGTTAAGTGCAATGCATCAAAGTCATCCTTACGAAGAAGTGGCCTACCATATTGCCCCTTTAGATATAACAAATACTTCTATTGGCTCCGGCATGTATGGAACGTTACCTCAACCAATAACTGTAAATGATTTTTTATCAAAGGTAAAAGAGACTTTTAAGTGTGGTGCAATTAGACATACAAAGGTAATTAAAGATACAATTTCAAAGGTTGCAGTCTGCGGGGGTGCAGGCAGTTTCCTTTTAAGAAATGCAATTGGTGTCAATGCAGATATTTTTATCACAGGTGATTTTAAATACCACGAATTCTTTGATGCTGAAGATCGAATTATGATTGCTGATATTGGACACTTTGAAAGTGAACAGTTCACTTCTGACCTTCTTATTGATTATCTAAAAGATCAAATAGGGAATCATAAGATTTATAAGACAGAGATAAATACAAATCCCATTCAGTATTTTACTTAAAATTTAATACTGATCTTCTGTAAAAAATAGTCACTTTATTCATTAGAGTGACTATTTTTTTGTATTCAAATAATTCTATTTAAAGAATTAAATACCTTATTTTGCAGTTACACATACTATAAACATATACACAAAATAAATGGCCGAAAAATCAAGTATTTTTGACATGATTGGACCCATCATGATTGGTCCATCGAGTTCACATACCGCAGGGGTTGTTCGTATCGGAAGAGTTGGACATAAAATGTTAGGAGGAACCCCAGAGAAAGCAGAAATCGTTTTCTATAATTCTTTTGCAAGAACCTACGAAGGTCACGGATCCGATAAGGCAATTATTGCTGGATTAATGGGAATGAGTACCGATGACCCTAATATCAAACAAGCCTTTGATATTGCTGAATCCAATAACTTTGACTATGAATTCAGACCTGTGGGGAATGCTTCGGCACACCATCCTAACACAATAAAACTTATCCTAACCAAGGGAGAAACTAAAACAGAAATTGTAGGTGTAAGTAAAGGCGGAGGAATTATTTCTATCAGACAAGTAGATGGATATTCTTCAAATTTTAGTGCTAACTCTCCCACTCTTATGGTTACAGCAGAAGATCGCAAAGGAGCTATTTCATTTATCTCAAATCTATTGGCACAAGAAGATGTCAATATCGCAGAAATGACTGTTTCTAGAAAAGGTAAACACCAAACGGCATGTCAATTTATAGAAATGGATTCAGCACCAAGAGATATAACTATGGAATATCTAAAAAGTATTAAATGGGTATTGAATGTAACTTTTTTACCAAATGTGGACGACTAAGTTAAGAAAGGAGATAATTCTTTCTTAACTTATAGCAATAAATATTTTTTTGATTAAGTGCTCATGCATTTATTATGAAATTCAGACACAAACTCTTCATATTTTTACTTTCATCGTCATCGTCATTATCAGCACAAACTCCTGATAGTTTATGGAATTATAAACAGTGTGTAGAATATGCCATTGAAAATAACTTATACGTTAAATTACAGGATTATGATGTAGACGAAAGAACTGAGGAATACAAGCAAGCAAGATCCCAAAGATACCCTAATGTATCTGGTTTTTATCAACATAGCTTCAATAGAGGTTTAAACCCCGATCCTACTACCAACGTCTTTACCCAACAAAGTATTAATACGGGTAGTTTTGGTGCTACTGTAGGTGTACCAATTTTTAATGGTAGAAAGATTTCAAACACTATTAAGCAGACAAAAGCTAATATTGAAAGCTCTGAATATGGTGTTGAGAAAATTGAAAATGATATCATCATTCAAGTAACGGAAAATTACTTAGATGTGATTTTTAAATGGGAAAATGTTTCGATTTCGAAAAAGAGGGTAAGAACTTTAGAGGAACAAGTTGACCGAACAAAAAGGCTTGTTGAAGCTGGTTCTGCTCCTTTATCAGAATTATTGGATCTTATGTCTCAGTTTGCTGATACAGAAAGGCAATTAACTGAAGCAGAGAACTCCTACAATATTGCTTTATTAACTTTAAAGCAGTCAATGCAGTTAGATTTTAATACGCTGTTCTCTATTGAAATTCCGGAACTTAGTGAACCTGATACAACAATGAAGTTTGTGCCTTCAAATGTTGTATTTCAAGAATCTATGGAGATTATGCCTCAGATTAAAAGAGCTGAGAAAAATATCGAGGTTGCTGAATTCCAAAAGAAAATTGCTAAAGCAGACTATTATCCTAGTCTGAACTTCAATGGGAACCTTAATACAAGTTATTCATCAAACTATACGAACCCTATTGATCCAAATGATAATTCATTAGGGACACAGTTCGAGAATTTCTTTAGTCAAGTGGCAACATTGCAATTAAATATTCCGATTTATAGTCGTAGAAATGTAAAAACAGCAGTCAATAAATCTAAAATTACGATCAAGAAAAATGAAGTTCAATTACAACAAGAACTTAATGATCTAAGAAAGAATATTGAACAAGCATATATTAATGCTTTATCTGCACAAAAAACATATATATCAAATAAAAAGTCAGTTGAATCGTTAGAAGAACAGTTCCGTTCTGTAAATAAAAGGTTTACTTCCGGAGCCGCTTCAACAACAGATTATGTCGTTGCTGAAAATAATTTAAACATAGCTAAAGCAGAATTAAATCGTTCAAAATATCAATTTATTTTCTCTAAGAAAATTCTGGATTTTTATTCAGGAAAAGAAATTGTAATTGAATAGTAGTGTATATAATTTATTAAAATGAATAGAACTTTATTTTTATTCTCTCTAATTTTTGCATTCTTCATTAACCATGTTAATGCTCAAGAATCTTCGGTATTTGGTGTTTGGAAAACAATTGATGATGAGACAGACCAAGCAAAAGCTTATGTCGAAATTTACAAAGATGGAGACAAGATGTTTGGGAAAATCATCAAATTATTATCAGATCCCGAAGATAGTATCTGTGAAAAATGTTCAGATGAATTTAAGGACCAGAAAATCGTTGGCATGAAGATCATCTGGGATATGGAACAGAATGGAGATCAATGGATTGATGGGAAAATTCTAAAACCTGAAAACGGCAAGATCTACAATGGTAAAATTTGGGTAGAGAATGGAAAACTTCAAGTACGAGGTTACCTTGGTTTTATGTACAAGACACAAACTTGGGAAAGAGTAGAATAATATCTACTCTTTTTTTATTTGTATTCATTATCGTATAAATGTTCTAATTCGTCTTTTATTTTATCTTTTAAATAATGTTTTTCAGTTACTTCAGTAGTAGCATGACACAGTAATCGAGATGTCAATAAAAGCCCATGCTTATCTAAGGAGTTATAAGCAAAAGTATGTCTCAAATTATGTAGGCTTAAACTATAAACTTCTCCATTTTTTTCTATTTCCTTCTTCCCTATTTTATGTAGATAATCAGAAAAATATTTCGAAAGAGAAGAGGTTGAATTCTGAGGTAATAACTTATCGTTATCATCAAGTCCTTCACAAGAATTTATTAAATGATCATAGACATCTTTATTTATAGGTAACTCGACTTTGTTATTTTTTCCCTTTGCCCAAATTTTGATTTTCTTAGTTTTAAAATTGATGTCTTTTTTTCTAAGATGAACCATGCTACTTCCCCTTAAACCAATTCCAGATCCTAATACAATAATGATCTTTTGATATTGATTTCCTTTAGAATATATTTCTTTTAAATCATTCTCACTAATTCTTATTCTATTTACCTCATCAGAAGTTTCTAGTGCTTTAAGGTTTTTCACTTTTAGTATTTCATCTTGTGAAATATTGCTCACATTTTCTTCAATCAAAAAATCTACAAATCGTTTAAGGGCAGTTAAGTAAAAATTTAGTGTGGTGATTTTTAAAGAAGCATTATTTCTTAAAAAGGCATTAACCGTAAGATCATTTAGTACAAATTTTTGATACTCATCAAAAGAGTATTGAATATAGAGTTTTACTACATTTCCTATTGCCTTTGGATATTTTGTATCCCTTCTTAATCTTGATTTCGATTTTAGCCAAAGTAGAAACTTTTCGTCCCAAGTATTGCTTAAAAGTTTTTTATCCTCTTGTACCCCATCAATCTTGGTTACCTCTAACCATTTGAGATAGCCCAATTTATTCTCCAGGTTTATTCTTCGAGCATATTGTCTTCTTTGTGCTTTCTTAATTGTATTTATTTCATTGGTTTCTACTAGACTTTGTAAATACTCTGTATAATCTTTAAAAGCATTTCTGTAATACCTTCCTTGTTTAAATTCTATCAAAAACACTAAAAAATAACGTAATGATGTCAATGATTTCATAACTAATTGCTGCTCATTTTTATTCCAGTCATCTTCTAGCAGATACCTTTTATATTGATCAATGATATCTTTTTTAAAAAGATAGCTTTCCTGATTAGCAATGATATGATTTGTTGTTTTAAGTGCTTTTAGTTTAATCATTTGATTAAATATTCAATTAATTAAAAACCTGTTAATCAAATATACTGAAAATATAAACTAAATAACGATTTTATAAAGAATATATATCATCTAAATATATGTTTACTTCTATATTTTATGTTATTTAAATTTCAATGTATTTGTACTTGAATAGATTTATCTTAAATTCTATTTGAAATATTAATTCTAAAATCAATGCTTTTAGATTAACATTAAACAATCTTTGATAGATAAAAAAAGGGAGCTCTTTAAAAGAACTCCCCTATTAAATCTATTTTAAGGAAAAAGTTTACAGTGTATCGTAAGTATACTCTTCCATAAATTTAGTTGTAAAGTGACCAGATTGGAACTGCTCATTATCCATAAGTCTGATATGGAAAGGAATTGTTGTATTAATACCTTCGATTACAAACTCATTTAAAGCACGTTTCATTCTTTTGATCGCTTCAATTCTTGTTTCCGCAGTAACAATTAATTTAGCAATCATTGAGTCATAATTAGGTGGAATTGAATAACCTGAGTATACGTGAGTATCAACACGAACACCAGGACCACCTGGAATATGCAAAGTAGTAATTTTACCTGGGCTTGGTCTGAAATCATTAGCAGGATCTTCCGCATTGATACGACATTCGATAGAATGTGCCATTGGCGTATAGTTCTTGCCAGTAATTTTCTCACCTGCAGCAACTTTAATTTGTTCTTTAATAAGATCAAAACCAGTTACTTGCTCAGTTACAGGGTGCTCTACTTGGATACGAGTATTCATTTCCATGAAATAGAAATCACCATGCTTATCTACTAAGAATTCTACAGTACCAGCACCTTCATAGTTAATTTTCTCAGCACCTTTAATAGCTGCTTGACCCATTCTCTCACGAAGTTCTGGAGATAAAGCTGGAGAAGGTACTTCTTCTGTCAACTTTTGGTGACGACGTTGGATTGAACAGTCTCTTTCTGATAAGTGACATGCTTTTCCTGAACTATCGCCAACAATTTGGATTTCAACGTGACGAGGTTCTTCAACGAACTTCTCTAAATACATACCGTCATTACCAAATGCTGCTGCTGACTCTTGACGAGCAGAATCCCAAGCTTTTTGGAATTCATCTGGTCCATTAACGATACGCATACCACGTCCACCACCACCGGCAGTTGCTTTCAAAATCACTGGGTACTTAATTTGCTCAGCGATTTTCAAACCTTGTTCAACAGAATCTAATAGACCTTCTGAACCTGGGATTGTAGGTACGCCAGCTTCTTTCATAGTAGCTTTGGCAGTTGCCTTATCACCCATTTTCTCGATCATATCAGCTGAAGCACCGATGAACTTAATGTTGTTTTCCTCACAAATACGTGAGAAGTTAGCATTTTCAGATAAGAAACCATAACCAGGATGCACAGCATCACAGTTAGTAATCTCAGCTGCTGCTAAAATATTTGGAATGTTTAAGTACGACTCTGTACTTGGTGCAGGTCCAATACAAACGGCTTCGTCTGCAAATTTGACATGCAAGCTTTCTTTATCTGCTGTTGAGTAAACTGCAACCGTTTTAATCCCCATCTCAGAACAAGTACGGATCACACGTAATGCAATTTCACCTCTATTTGCAATTAATATTTTTTTGAACACGACGCCCCAAATTTATTTAGTAAAAAAATAAAATAATTGTGGACTTAAATCTTTGGTGTAAAGATTAAGCCGGATCTACCAAGAATAATGGTTGATCGTATTCAACTGGTGACATATTGTCAACAAGAATTTTAACGATTTTACCTGATACTTCAGATTCGATCTCGTTAAATAATTTCATTGCTTCGATAATACAAACAACATCACCTTTCTTCACTGTATCGCCAACATTAACGAACATATCAGAATCAGGGTTTGGAGCTGTATAGAAAGTACCAATCATTGGTGACTTAATTTCGATATAGTTTGATGTATCAGCAGCTGGTGCTTCAGGAGCTGCAGCAGGAGCTTCAACAGCTGGTGCTGGTGCAGCAGCAGGAATTTCAACTGGTGCAGGTGCTGCGATAGGTGCAGCTGGAGCAGATGCTAATACTGGAGCAGCAACAGGTGCAGCTACAGCAGCTGCTTCAGGGTTGCGCTTAACGTGAAGTTTGATTTCTGCAGTTTCTACATTTACTTCTTGCAAACCTGAGTTTGCAATAAAGCTGATCAGATCTTTTACCTCTGGTGCTTTCATAATGTGATAGTGTGTGAGAATTGGAACCTGTAAACATATTGTTACAGTTCCCAATATCTTTTATTGTATAAGATTAAATACTATTATTTTTTCACGCGTTCAACATAAGAACGCTCTTGTGTGTTCACTTTGATAATATCTCCAGTGTTCACAAACAATGGTACCATAATTTGAGCGTCAGTTTCTACTGTAGCTGGCTTTAATGTGTTTGTTGCTGTGTCACCTTTAATACCTGGTTCAGTGTATGTCACTTCCATTTCAACAAATTGAGCAAGTTCACAACCTACTACTTCATCATTTGCTTCAACGTGGAATAAGATATCAACACTCATACCATCTTTAAGTAAATCATTATTTGGAACTTGGTCTTCTGGTAAAGTTACCTCCTCCCAAGTGTTTGTGTCCATAAAATGGAAACCCATATCGTCTTGATAAGAATATTGATGTTCTCTTCTTTCAATACGAGCTGTAGTCACTTTGTGACCTGCTGTGAAAGTGTTGTCAATAACCTTTCCAGTTCGGATACTTTTTAATTTAGTTCTAACAAACGCAGGACCTTTACCAGGTTTTACGTGTTGGAATTCCACGATAGCGAAAACATCGTGGTTAAATTCGATACAAAGTCCGTTTTTAAAATCAGCTGTAGATGCCATCTATATTAAATCTAATCTGTTTTAAAATGCTGCTTTTGATTAGAATCAAAAACTCAACCAAAAGCAAAAATATAAATTTTATATTAGTATGCCCACTTGATATAAGCAGAACCCCAAGTAAATCCACCTCCAAAGGCTGCTAAGATAAGATTATCTCCCTTTTTTAACTTATTTTCATAGTCCATAAGACATAAAGGAATAGTTGCAGCAGTCGTGTTTCCGTACTTATTGATGTTCATCATTACCTTTTCGTCACCCACATTCATTCTTTGGGCAGTGGCATCAATAATTCTTTTATTAGCCTGATGAGGTACTAAGTAAGCCACATCATCACCTTCTAACTTATTTTTATCCATAATTTCAGCTGCAACGTCTGCCATAGATGTTACTGCATATTTAAATACATGCATTCCAGCTTGGAAAATATAGTGTAATTTATTGTCAATCGTTTCATGAGAAGCTGGCATTCTAGATCCACCTGCTTTCATATTCAAGTATTCTTCACCAACACCGTCACTTTTAAGAATAAAGTCCATAACTCCTTCTTCTTCTTCAGTTGGCTCTAATAACACTGCTCCAGCACCGTCACCAAAAAGAACACAAGTAGTACGGTCAGTATAGTCAACAATACTTGACATTTTATCAGCTCCAACAACAACAACTTTCTTATACTTTCCTGTTTCTATAAATTGAGATCCAGTACTTAATGCATATAAGAAACCTGAACAGGCAGCACCTAAATCGAAGCTAAAAGAATTATCAGCACCAACTCCTTTAGCAATAATGTTTGCTGTTGCAGGGAAAAACATATCAGGTGTAACTGTAGCACATAAAATCAAATCCACATCCAAAGGATCTGTATTCGTTTTTTCTAATAATTGTTTTACAGCTTGAATACCTAAGTAGGAAGTACCCATATTCTCTCCTTTAAGAATACGTCTTTCTGATATACCTGTCCTCTCTAGAATCCATTGATCATTTGTATCAACCATTGTCTCTAGTTCTTGATTGGTAAGAACATAATCAGGAACGTATCCTCCTACGCCTTTAATTGCTGCTTTTAATGCCATAGTAATATTGGTATTTCTTTTCTTTTTTTGATTTCAACATCAATTAAAATCAAATTTCAAAAGGCAAAGATAAACAACTCTTTTAAAATCCATATAAAGTATAAAAAAAAGCCAATCCTTTTTTAAGGATTGGCTTGATTCTAAGTAGAATAAAACTACTCAGCTGCTTCTTCTACATCTGTTGAGTTATCGATAACCACTTGGCCACGATAGTACATTTTACCATCTGCCCAGAAAGCACGGTGTCTTACGTGTGCTTCACCAGTTGTTTGGCAAAAAGAGATTGTAGGTTTATCCATCTTAAGGTGCGTTCTACGCTTACCTCTCGAAGCTTTCGAAATTCTCGATTTAGGATGTGCCATTTTTAATTCTTAATATATATCATTTGAGTTTTTTCAAAATATCCCAACGAGGATCATTAGATTTCTCTTCTTCCTCGTCTTCTACTTCGTCTTCCAATTCTTCACCCTCTTCTAAAGTAGTGTAAAATAAGTCTTCTTCCTCCTCTTCGTCTGGATGAAGTCTTTTTGTTGGAAGTGATAATGCTATTAAATCATAAATGATTTGAGAAAAATCAATTGAATCCTCATTAAATGGGATTTTAATTAAATCATCCTCAAGCATCTCATAATGATCAGAAAACTTAAAGAATACTTTTTGATGAGCATCTAACTTTTGCTCATATTCTCTAAGGCTTCTATCACTTAACAAAGTAACGTTTGCATCAAGCTCCACTTCTACTTCAACAGCAGTTTCGCTTTTTGCAAGGTGCAATATCGCATTTCCAGAAATATTTTCCATCAATTCAGATTCAAATAAATCTAAAAGTTGTTGCGATAACTCCAATTCAAACTGGTGCTTACCATTTTTCAGCCCAGCAATTCCTATACTATATGGTTTTTTCTTATTCACCTCTTATTTGATTTGGCTTGCAAAAATACAAAATGAAATCATGTAACAAAAGGAATTCTTATCTTTTCATTGCAATTTTTGAGAAATAAATGTAAAAGTCATTTATTTTTATGTTCAAATACGATTTTCAAAGATAAAAGACCAACATGAGATTATTTTTCCATAAAGATATACGTCCCGATGATCAAGAAGTTACATTACTTTCTGAAGACTCAAAACATATTGTTAAAGTGCTCAGAATGAATATTGGCGACGATTTACATTTAATGGATGGTAAAGGACATAGATATCATTGTCAAATTACAGACCCTCATCAAAAAAAATGTAAAGTAAAAGTGTTAGATGTTGAGGTAATGCATAAAGCTGGTGCTAATGTACATATTGCGATTGCTCCTACTAAAAACATGGACCGTATAGAATTCTTTCTTGAAAAGGCTATTGAGATCGGCATAAGTAGTATTACTTTTTTCTATTCTAAACACTCAGAAAGAAAGAATATAAAGCTAGAGCGATTAGAACGAATTGCTGTATCCGCAATGAAACAGTCTAGAAAATTCTGGTTACCTGAAATGAATGAAGTAAAATCTGTCTCAGATGTACTTACATGTAACCATAAAGGAAAATTTATCGCATACGTACCTACAGTATCAACAGAACATCTCTTTAAGAAGCTTAATAATGATGAAGATACTATAGTTTTAGTTGGACCTGAAGGTGGTTTTTCAGAGGATGAAGCTCAATTGGCCAAAGAAAATGGATTTGAATGGGTGAGTTTAGGTAAAGAAAGACTAAGAACTGAAACAGCGGGTATAGTTGCAGTTCAAATTATGAATATGATTGATTTGTAAAATGAATATTATCCTTTTTTATATTATTTAGAGTAATATTTCACTAAATTAATATTGAGGCTTGTTCTCTTACTTTTAAACAATGAATCTGAATTAAAGAATAGAATATGAAATTATTTTTTGGGTTAGCTTTTACATTATTAATCATTCAAACCTCAGTTTTAGGACAAGTTTCTAGAAACTCCTTTTCATTGAAAATTGCAAAAATAAAATATGAAGGTGGTGGTGACTGGTACGCAAATAAGACTGCTCTACCTAATCTTGCTGATTTTTGTAATGATCAACTAGGTACTAATATAGATGTTGATGATGATATAGTAGAAGTAGGAAGCCCTGAATTATTTAACTATTCATATGTTTACCTCACAGGTCATGGAAATATTGTTTTCTCAGATTCAGATGCTGATAATTTAAGGCAATACTTAACAAATGGAGGTTTTTTACATGTAGATGACAATTATGGATTAGACAAGTTTATTCGACTTGAAATGAAAAAGGTATTTCCAGAATTAGACTTTGTTGAATTACCCTTTGATCACCCTATTTATCATCAGGCCTATAAATTCCCTAATGGGATTCCTAAAATACATGAACATGACGGCAAACCTGCTCAAGGGTTTGGACTAATCTATGAAGGACGTCTAGTTTGTTATTACAGTTATGAATCAGATTTGGGTAATGGTTGGGAAGACCAATCAATACATAATGATCCAGATGAAGTGAGATTAAAGGCTTTAAAAATGGGTGCTAACATTATTTCCTTTGCATTAACCGATTTTTAGTACATTTTCTTGTTTGATCATTTCTTTTCAGTTTGATTTGCACTGTTTTTAGAAATAATGAGGAATTATGAAGTTGCAACAAAGAATTGATGCTTTTGTAGCATTAGGTGATAAACTGAGAACACTAGACACAGAAACTTCTGAAATGTTATCCAGAAGAGCAAATGATGACAATGGTTGGTTTAATGAGACAACTGTTGGAAATGCTATTAAGGGGATAACAAAAATGTTGGAAAAAGATACACTTTCCAATTGGGTATCATCTTATACATCTACTGAAGAAAACCCAAAAAATGTTTTGGTTGTAATGGCTGGTAATATTCCTGCTGTTGGTTTTCATGATGCTTTATCTGTGCTTATTTCAGGTAATACTTTGATGGCTAAGTTGAGTTCTCAAGATACTTTCTTGATGAAAATACTTCTTGATTGGTTAATTCAATTGGAACCTAGGTTCAAAGACCGCGTTATTTTCTTAGAAGAACCTGCGAAAAATATTGACAAAGTGATTGCAACTGGTTCTGATAATAGTACTAGATACTTTGTAAAATACTTTAGTAAATTCCCTAATATTATTAGAGCTAATAGATCGTCAGTTGCGGTTATCCGTGGAGATGAGTCTAAAGAGACACTTGCAAAGTTGGGTGATGATATCTTCTTATATTATGGTTTAGGATGTAGAAATATCTCTAAAATCTATACTCCAGCAGGTTATGATCATAAACTATTGATGGAAGCGTTGGAAGATAGAGCAAAAGAGACAATCATCAACCATAAATATGCAAACAACTATGATTATAATAAATCGATCTACTTAGTAAATAAGGTAGAGCATTTAGATAATGGTGGTTTGATTCTTACAAAAAGTGAAGATATGGTCTCTCCTATTTCTGTACTTTATTATGAAGAATATGAAAATGGACAGGAACTAAAATTAAAATTATCTGAAAATCAAGAAAAGATCCAATGTATTGTCACTGACGGGCAATGGTTGGCTGGTTCAGAAGATTTTGGACAAGCTCAGTTCCCTAATGTAGATACATATGCAGATAATGTAGATACTTTAGAGTTTTTATCACCAATTTTGGCATAATATGAATGTAGTCCTCGCTTCTGTATTAAAACCGGTTGATGATAGTCGTGTTTATCAGAAAATAGGACAAAGTATTGCTAAAATTCCAAATACAAATATTCAGATCTTAGGAACAGAAAATGATGGTACTCCATCGTGTTTACCAAACATTACATTTGTCCCTTTGTTCTCAAATCATAAAAAAGAAGCGTTTTTCCGTATAAAAGGGAATAAACGCTTCTTTTCTTTTTTAAAGAGTCAGAAGAACATTGATCTTATTATTATCCATACGATTGAGCTTCTACCAGCTTTAGTTTTCTATAAAAAACTAAATCCGAAGGTGAAGATCATATATGATATGCTAGAGAATTATCCTTTGAATTTCAAATCACAAATTTATCGTAGTGCATGGAAATCTAAGGTTTTATCATTTTTAAGTCATCAAATAGAGGTCTTCTCATTCCAATATCTTGATCATATTTTCAGTGCAGAAACTACATACCTAAAGGAAAAACAACTCCCATTGTATAAAACCACTGTACTTGAAAATAAGTATGCAGGCAAACTATTCAATACTATTCCCTCAACAGACTATTTACACTTTGTGATATGTGGTTCTTTAACAAGAGTTTTTGGAATAAACGAAGCAATAAATTTTATTGAGCTGTTAAATAGTTGCAAGAATCAACCAACTACTATAAAATTTACAGTAATCGGTAAAGCATACGAAAGTGATATTATCGAAAAACTTAAGAAGATAAATCAGTTTCATAATGTAGAATGTATTGGCATCACTAATTTTATTCCACACAGTAAAATTATTAAGGAAATGCTCACTGCGAGTTACCTTCTTCTCTCTTATCCCAAAAACCCTTGTACCAAAAACTGTATCCCTACAAAAATGTATGAAGGTTTGGCATTGGGCATCCCTATGATCATACAAAATAATAGTCTTTGGGAAGAGATCACCACACCCACCAATTCTAGTATTTTCATCGATTTTAATAAAAAATCAGACATTCTTTCAATTTTTGATAAAATCCAAACACACAAACCCTATAGAAAAGGACCTGACAAAAACGCTTTATGGAAATCTGAAGAAGAAAAGTTGTTAAATGTGATACAAACCTTATAAATTGCATCTCTTCTAAAATTTTACACATATAACATGTTTAGTCACTCCGAAGAAAACTATTTAAAAACGATTTACCACTTATCGGCCAAACAAAAACCTGTAAGTACAAATGCTATTGCTGAAGCTTTAAGTACAAAGCCTGCTTCTGTGACAGACATGATTAAGAAGTTAAATAGCAAGAGTGTTATCCATTATCAAAAATACAAAGGCACTACATTAACTCCAGAGGGCGAAAAAGAAGCCTTATTAATAATCAGAAAGCATCGCCTTTGGGAAGTGTTCCTATTAGAAAAGCTAAATTTTAATTGGGATGAAGTTCATGAAGTTGCGGAACAGCTTGAACATATCAAATCTAAGCGTATGATAGAACGTTTGGATCAATTTCTTGGTTTTCCCAAACACGATCCACATGGTGATCCAATTCCTGATAAAAATGGGGAATTAAGAGATCTTGAAGCTATTAAATTATCTACACTCGCAATAAATGATGAAGCATCTGTTGTTGCAGTGAAAGATGAAAATAGCAGTCTCCTGCAGTATTTAGATAAAGTTGGTATTGGTATCGGCTCTAAAATTCAGGTCACTGATAAAATTGATTTTGACGAATCATTAGAAATTAAAATTGATGGTAGAGATAAAAAAATCATTTCTGCCCTAGTTTCAGAAAATATATTAGTCCAAGAGTAGAGATTTAATTGATTCATATTTCTCTCTCCTCACCTTAATCTTAAACCCAATGAGTTTAGATAGAATTGATATGCCCTTATTAAAGAAGATCAGTGAAACTTCTGGGGCTCCTGGCTTTGAAAAAAATGTCAGAAAACTATTAATCGAAGAATTAAAAGATATCGTTGATGATTACTATGTCGATAACATGGGTAATCTTATCACTATCAAAAAATCCAACACTGCAAATGCAAAGAAGTTTATGTTTGCTGCTCATATGGATGAGATTGGATTTATGGTAAAATACATTGATGACAATGGGTATATCCGTTTTCAAACTTTAGGAGGTTTTGATCCAAAAACTCTTACATCTTTAAGAGTAAAAGTTCATGGAAAAAAAGATCTTTTAGGTGTCATGGGTTGCAAACCAATCCATTCAATGTCAGCTGCTGAACGTCAGAAAGTGGTTACAAATGAAGAATATTTTATCGATTGTGGCCTTTCTAAAGAAGAAATAGAGAAACACGTAAAAATTGGAGACTCTATTACAAGATGGCAAGAAGTTGAAATGATTGGAGACCTTATTAATGGTAAATCTTTAGATGACAGAGTTTGTGTCTATGCACTTGTCGAAGTGATGAAAGCACTAAAAAATCAAGACGTACCTGTAGACGTTTATGGTGTTTTCACAGTACAAGAAGAAGTAGGTTTAAGAGGTGCTCAAGTTGCTGGACACGGTGTGTCACCTGATTTCGGTATTGCACTTGACGTTACTGTTGCCAATGACATCCCTGGTTTATCACCACAAGATTACGTTACACAAATGGGTAAAGGTACTTCTATTAAACATTTTGATGGAGGGACAATTTGTGATAGACGAATGGTAGAATATTTGGAAACTGTAGCTGAAAAAAATGAAATTACTAATCAGCCTGAGGTTTTACCTTTTGGAGGAACAGACACAGCGAATATCCAAAGAATGCCGAAAAATGGATCTATCGCAGGAGCCTTGTCAATTCCTATGAGATATCTACATCAAACTACAGAAATGGCACACCCTACTGATGTAGTTGCAATGATAGACTTATGCGTTAAGGCTGTCACAGAAATTGACAGGATCGTCATTAATGATTAGAAATTCAATCCAAATCGATACATTAAAAGCAAGGTGATATTTTGATATTACCTTGCTTTTTTATAGCCATTAACTTACTGCTTTATTTATTATTCCATCCAAAACTAGTTGTAAAAACAAAGTCTAGTTCCTTTCCTACTTCTGCTGGGTTTGTATCATAGTTCATTGAATAACTAAATTTCAAATAAAGATCAAATGGTAGATTATATTTAAAGTTTGTATTTCCATCACAACGCCAACGATCCGTTTCGGTTATACTTTTATAGCCAACTGCTTGAACATAAATATCTATATCACCAACATCAAAAATATTAATTTGAGTACCTAAAAATGTCTCTATTGATTGATTTGGAGGAGAATCATTGGTAAAGCTTTCAGTAAGGTAGTTGACACCTAATGTCATACCCCAATTCGCTTTATTTGTATGAACTAAATACTTTCCTGAACCCACTTGTAATGTATAACGAAGATCAATTGATTGCTCAGTATTCGTTAAAATCCCATTGTTTAATATTAGAAAGTAATCCTGTTGCAAAAAATATGCAAAGGCAACATTTGCGTTATTACGTTGAATGGGATCGACATCATCTTGTGTTGATGATAGATTGTCCATTGTAATTCCAATCTGATAAAAATTATTTGTGAAATTTAAATTGGTTGAAGCTGTTATTTGAGATAAATGGTTCGCTTTTGTAAAACTGAAACCAAGGTCTACTCCACCTTGTAATTTCTTATACATTTTAGAATGTACTTGCTGTAAATGAACAAGATCCTCTAAATCTACTTTATGTGAGATATATTGACTTTGGATTGTCACAGAGTCATCAACCACATCTCTTAAGTTACCTATGAAATGATTGCCATTTTCAAGTGTGATAATAAAATCAGTCTTAGATTGAATTCTTTTTAAGCCTTTCCATTTGACTTGAAAATCACTGTCACTGTATTCTGTTTTGATCGTAAAAACACCTTTATTAAAAGATTTTATTTCACCGATCATTACGTCTCCATTATTGAATGTCAGCGTATCCAAATTCGTTTGTCCATTTATTTTTACAATGGACAGGAATAAAAATAATGTAAATAAAAAAATAGGTTTCCTTTTCATGGAAGTCAAAAAATAAATCATACACTTATCAGTAGAATAAGCATATAAAAAAACACGTCATTTTGGGTGACGTGTTTTTCTTTATTTATTTTAAAACTTCTATAATCTGTTCATCTGTGAGTAATTGTTGCTCTCCGGTTTCCATATTCTTTAGAGAGAACTTGCCTTGGGCCATTTCATCTTCCCAAGCCAAAACAACAAATCCAATTCCCTTTTTATTCGCAAAATTCATCTGCTTTTTCATTTTGGCGTTATCTGGATACAACTCCGCACTGATCCCTGCCGTTCTTAACTTCTGAAGTAGTGGCAAACAATAATCTCTACCAGCATTATCAAAGTTAGTAATCATCACTTTGGTTGTTTCAATTGCTGACTGAGGATATAAATCTAATTCTTCAAGAACATCATAGATTCTATCTACACCAAAAGAAAAGCCAACACCAGAAAGGCCTTCAACTCCAAATACTCCAGTAAGGTTATCATATCTACCTCCACCGGAAATAGAGCCCATATTGGCATTATTAACTTTCACCTCGAAGATTGCACCAGTATAATAAGACAAACCTCTAGCTAATGTAACATCGAATTCTACCTTTTCAGTAGGAACTCCCATTACTTTTGTAAAATTAAATACTTCTTCTAATTCTGAAATTCCTTTTAGGCCAATTTCAGAAGATGCTAAGAAAGTTTTCATTTTCTCTATACGCTCTTCTGTAGAACCTGACATTTCATAAATTGGTGAAAGCTTACTCACTGCATCTTCTGTGAATCCTCTTTGCTCAACAAGTTCTTGGTTTACTTTATCAACACCAATTTTGTCTAGCTTATCGATGGCTACACATAATTCAGATTCCTTACCGTTTTCACCGATCGCTTCTGCAATACCTGTAAGTACCTTACGGTTATTTAACTTGATAGTGTGATCCGTAACCTTTAAGTTAGTTAAAGCCTCACCCATCATAGCTAAGATCTCTGCCTCACATAATAATGAGTCAGTACCTACTACATCCGCATCACATTGATAAAACTCTCTATAACGACCTCTTTGTGGTCTGTCCGCTCTCCACACAGGTTGCACTTGATATCGTTTGAACGGGAAACTAAGGTTTCCATGATTCATTACAACGTATCTAGCAAAAGGTACAGTAAGATCATACCTTAGACCTTTCTCAGAAATCTTAGGTAGCATGAACTTTGCTCCCTTTTCTAAGTCCTCAGCTTTTACCTTTTTAAGGTAATCTCCTGAGTTGACAATTTTAAATAAAAGTTGGTCTCCTTCATCACCATATTTACCTGTTAAAACAGATAAATTCTCCATAGTTGGAGTCTCTAAATTCTGAAATCCATACTTTTTATAAACAGTCTTAATAGTTTCTAAAATATATGTTCTTTTGGCCATCTGTTCTGGTCCAAAATCTCTTGTACCTTTAGGAATAGTAGGCTTCTGCTTACCCATGCTTTGTGTATTTTAATTTTTGATGGTGCAAAAATAAGGAAGTTTTTATTAAGAGTTAAGTCTTATGACTTAAGATTTATTTGTTACAAGTTAAGTATTGGGTTATAGACTATTATTTTTAAGAAAATGAGACTTCAATGGGAAATAAAAAAATTAAGAGTTAACACCAATGTATTAACTCTTAACTTAAACTACCTCATCCTAGTTCTTTTAATGAGATAAGGTAAAATAACCTGATCAATATCTTTTTTACTATCTACTTCTACATAATCAATTTTGTATTGACCACATTTCACATTCAGATCGTGATAGAGTTCTTGGATAGTATTTTTATATTTTTCTCGGATTTGAGATGGTCTTAATTTTTCTTTCTGTCCTGTTTCTACATCTACAAAAACCATTGGTCTTTCGGGAAATTCTAGTTGCAATTCCGTAGTATGATCAGCAACATGAAACAGTAACACCTCGTGATTATTATGTTTAAGGTGTTGTAATGCAGCGAACATTTCATCACGATTACCCATCTGTCCCATCATATCTGAAAAAATAATCACTAATGATCTTTTATGAATCGTTTCAGCTACTTGATGAAGCACCTTAGCAATATGAGTCTCTTTTTGAGTGGGAGGTTTCTCCAACATCTGCTGAAGCTTTACAAAAATTTGATGTATATGAGTTTTGGTAGATTTTACAGGTGTAATTTCTTCTATATCATCCGAGAATGTACATAAACCAACAGCATCTCTTTGCTTTTGTAGCATATAGCCTAAAGAAGCCGCTGCTAAAGTACTAAAAGCCATCTTATCGTAAGTTTTATCTGGATAATACATCGAAGGAGAACGATCCAAGATAATCATAGCTCTTAAATTTGTCTCCTCTTCATATCTTTTTGTAAAAAGCTTATCTGTCCTTGCGTATACTTTCCAATCTATATGACGAGTACTTTCTCCTGGATTATATAAATTATGTTCCGCAAATTCAACTGAAAAACCATGATAAGGAGATTTATGTAATCCTGTAATAAACCCCTCTACCATTTGTTTCGCTAAGAGTTCTATATTGCCGTATTGGCGGATGGTATCAAAAGAAATTTCTTGTATCATATTTTGATTGGTAGATATAGTTATGTCGAACAACTCGAACCATTAAATATTATAATGGTTAAAGAAGTTACAAATGCTTTTTGACAAATGCACCTTTATATCCTTTAGATTTCACCTTAGAAACATTTTTCTTTGCTTCTTTTTGTGAGAAATCTCCATATAACAAACGATAAATTTGTTTATTATTGGACCAGCCCGATTGAATATATACTTCAGTTAATCCCTTTTTATTTGCAGTTTTTCCAGCATTAATGGCTTTCTTCAAATCGCTATATGATGCCATTTGTATACCATAACCATTTTTGATCTTTTTTGATGTACCCCATATACTATATGTACCAGGAGCTCCATAATTAGAGTTTTTTGATGTGCTTGTTGTTGTAACTGTAGTTGGTTTAGGCTTTTTATCTTTCTTAATATCTTTAGAAGTAATGGCATCGGATGACCCACCACTTGTACCTTCTTTTACTTTTGTTCCTTCACCATTGATATAAAGGATTTCAATTTCGACATTTGCAATCCCATCTTGAACCATATCTATCTTAACAGCAGCAGCTTTTGATAAATCTAAAATCCTATGTGATTTAAATGGTCCTCTATCATTTACCCTTACAACAACCCATTGTTTATTTTTAAGATTGGTTACTTTCAGATAAGTATCAAACGGAAGCTCCCTATGTGCACATGTAAAGGCATACATGTTGAATCGTTCACCATTTGCAGTTTTCCTTCCATGAAATTTATTTGCGTAGTAAGACGATTGTCCTGTTTTAGTATCTCCTACTTTTTTTTGTCCAAATGTGACAATAGAGATCAATAAGAAAGTTATAAGCAGTAAATTCTTTCTCAAATGCATCATTAATGAATTCGTTTATTTAATAAAATGCTTTCGCAATTCTTTTGTTGAAGTTCCAATACTTTTAAGTAACTCTAAAAGTGGTGAAGCATCTTCCTTATCCTCAAAGTTACCAATTAATAATCGATATACACGATTACCTTCTGACCAACCTGTTTGGATATATAGTTTTGAAAATAAATAGTCTTCTCTTAAAGTGTGAGCTTGGTCTATTATAAATTCAATATCGTCTGATTGAGCATATACTATACCATAACCCGTAATATCTGCAATAGATCCATCTAAATGATGAGAACCATCTGATTTGAAAAGAGATACATCTACATTAAAACCTGAGTTTTTTAGTCTTTCTTGTTCAGCTAACTGTTTTTTCTTTTCTTTTTCTTTCTTTTTGCGTAACGTTGCTGGGGTATCAACGAGAATCACCTCAACGGTAACCGTTTGTTTCCCTATCATATCTAGCTTTTGTCCTGCAGCATAGGTCACATCAAGTATACGTTGTTGAGTGTATGGTCTGTCTATGATTTTTAATTGAACTATTTTCCCATTATCTACATTTCTTACGCTTACAATACTCCCAAAAGGATAGTGAGCATGTGCTCCTGTCATTGCGTTCTTATCATATTTATAACCACCTTCTGTGATTCTACCATTTCGATCATCTGGATAATAGGATGCTTCACCTATTTCAGTATGACCTATGGTACTTATAGTTTGGGCGTTCGTGAATTCAGAAATACAAAAAAGGGATAATAATAGGACAAATATTTTCAATTTTTGATAGGCTTGTTTGTTCATCGAAATTTAAACGAACTTTTAAGATACGAAAAAAATTCACAGATCTTGAATTTTTAAAATAAAGTATAAATAAAGTGCATTTTTTTCCGAATTAGCTTGCATTTTTTAAATGTTATATAAAAATTTAAGACGTAATTGAACTAAAAGATAAGGATTGTGGAAGAGAGAAGAGAAGAAATCTTTTCGAGAAAAGTACGTGCCGGTAAACGCACCTACTTCTTTGATGTTAAGGCCACTCGTTCTAACGACTATTACTTAACAATCACGGAAAGTAAAAAACGCTTTAAAGATGATCAGCCTGTATTTGAAAAACATAAAATTTTCTTATACAAAGAAGACTTTGACAAATTTGTTGATGCTCTTGGAGAATGCGTAGATAAAGTGAAGAATGATCTTCTATCTGACTACGACGACTACAATGAAAGCACTGACAATGATTACCAAAGTGAGCCACTAGACAACGATTTGTCTTATTAATGAGCAACTAGATGTAATCTAACAAGGCTCTCGTTTTTAATTAAGCGAGGGCCTTATTATATTTAAATAAGGGAGTTTTAAATCAATACTTAAATCCTACTCCCTGTTTATTACTCCATCATCAAAAATGTCCGACAAGAACAATACTTCATTCAAAGAAATTGCTTCTGTAGCCAAGTTCTTCAGATCGTTTACCAATTTAATTCTAGCAATTGGTGGTGTTTTGGTTTTTTCTTGGTTAGCTGTACAACTTCAAGATGTATTAGCCTATCTAATTATTTCTTTAATTATATCATCAATACTACAAACACCAACAAACTACCTTGCGAACCTTCATGTATTTGGTTATCGATTTCCAAGACCTCTAGCTGTAGTATTTTCATTTCTACTACTATTTGCCATCATCGGCTTATTTGTATTCCTCTTCTATCCATTAATCAAAAGTCAGATTGGAGTATTATCTGAAAAGAATCCATCCGAACTTGTCAATGTAGTCGAAGGCCCCATTTATATCATGGAGGATTTGATCAGAAACTATATCATGCCAGAAGCGAAACAAGGTTTCTTATTGAATCAAGTACTAGAAAATATCAATTCATTAATTAAAAGTGATTCAATTAAGAACGTCATTAACGGGTTGATATCATTAACAGGTAATTTTGCTGTTGGTACAATGGCCGTATTATTTATTACGTTCTTCTTTCTAAATGATCCAGGGCTATTCAGAAGACAGATAATCACTCTAATTCCAAATAAATATTTTGAAGTATCTATATCTGCAATTATAAAAACTGAGAAATTGCTTTCTAGTTATTTACTCGGTTTATTTCTACAGATGTTAAGTATCTTCTCTATTGCAACAATTGGATTAAAAATCGCCAATGTGGAGTATGCCATTACTATTGCAGTTTTTGCAGCTGTAGCCAACCTAATCCCTTATCTTGGGCCATTTTTAGGTTTTACTTTCGGTATGTTTGTCGGAATTTTGACAGATGATTCATTAGTTGAAATGGCTGATTATTTATTTCTTGGAGCTAAAATATTATCTGTATTCGCCGTTGTACAAGTTGTAGATAATGTTGCTGTACAGCCTATTATCTTCTCTCGTAGTGTAAAAGTTCATCCACTAGCCATTTTCCTAGCCGTCTTCATTGGATCAGCATTAGGGGGTGTTCTAGGAATGGTCTTCGCTATTCCTACCCTTACTATTTTAAAAGTAGGATTAGAAGAGTTCCTTTATGGTTATAAGAAATATCAGATATTCTCTACAAAGAAAAAGTTGAAACTACTGAAGAAAGATAGTTAGAAAATAAAAAAGCGTTTATTCATTAAAATCAATTTATGAAAAAACGCTTTTTTTTGATGTCTCCTAAATATCATCTAAAAATGATAGAGACAATAATTTGTGTGGCTACTACCATAGGAAGTGCAGCTACTTGGAATATTGCTAGCAAGACAATGCTTGTGATGATCATAATATACCTTGGTTCATTCCCCTTCCAACCAAAATTCTTAAACTTTAGCGACACTAGAGGAATTTCAGCATTCAATAAATAAGACATCACAATTGTTATCCCTAATAATAACCATTGATTCAAAATTACTTCTGAATACTGTGGATACATATCCATAATTAAAGGCAATGACCCTATTAAAATGGCATTTGCGGGTGTAGGAACACCAATAAATCCATCCGATTGTCTCTCATCTACATTAAAGTTTGCTAACCTAACAGCAGAAAATGCTGCTATAATATACCCTAAGTAAGGAACATATTCATGAAACACATCTGTTTGCAGTAGTAAATGAACCATGATCACTGCTGGCAATACACCAAATGTGACCATATCTGCGAGAGAATCCAATTCTTTACCAACAGGAGAAGACACTTTCAACATTCTTGCGGCAAACCCGTCAAAAAAGTCAAAGCCTGCTCCTACTAAAATCATAGATGCTCCTAAAATTAGGTTACCATCAAAGCAGAAGGATATACCAAGACAACCACTCAATAAGTTGCAACATGTAATTGCATTAGGTATATGTTTTTTTATCATATTAAATTAATAGCTTTAATTGTTCTACCCTCTTACAAAAGGATTACTTCTTTTCTCATCACCAATTGTTGTGAAAGGACCATGACCTGGGTATACTCTTGTTTGGTCAGGAAGTTTATACATCACATTTGCTATATTATCCAATAAAGTCTGATGATCTCCACCAGGTAGATCCGTTCTACCAATAGAACCTTTGAATAAAACATCCCCACCTAAGGCTAAATCATCTTCCTTAGAGTAAAATACCAAATGACCAGGTGAATGTCCAGGAACATACAAGATCTCTAAAACTGAATCACCAAATGTAATTTGACCTTCATTCTCTAATAATTGATCTGCAGTAGACTCTACAAAACCAGGAATACCATAACGCATACAAGACTCTTTTCCTGACGCCAAAGTACTTACTTCCCCTTTTGGAATATATAATTCTACACCAAAAGTATCTTGACAATACTTATTTCCAAATACATGATCTAAATGGCAATGAGTATTTACAATTTTCACCACTTTCAAATCATTGTTTTCAATAAACGCTTTTAATTGAGATTGCTCGGAAGCATCATAACAACCGGGATCGACAATAACTGCTTCTTTAGTATCATCCCAAATTAAATAAGTATTCTCTTGAAATGGATTAAATGTGAAAGTCTGTATTTGTATCATATGAATATATTTTTCTCAGAATAAAAAAGTAATAATTAACTCTAAGTCCATAAGAACCTATGAATGATTATATTTGTCTACAAATTTACAATTAGAAATTTAGTATGACAGATCACATCGATTATTTAATCGTAGGGCAAGGACTTGCAGGGACAATTTTAGCAGAAACTTTAGAAAATAAAGGTTTTTCGTATAGAATAATTGATAATGGAGTCAAAAAAAACTCATCAAGAGTAGCTGGGGGTTTATACAATCCTATCACAGGGCGCAAGATGGTGAAAACATGGCTTTGTGATGACCTTTGGAAAACACTTGATGATTTTTATCCAAAATTTGATCAAAAATATAATACAACATCATTTAAACCTATCAATTTATATTTCCCATTCGATTCTCAAGAAAAACAAACCGATTGGATTAGTGCTAGTGCTGATGAAAAATATGATGGTTATATCGCTAAATTTCATGAGGACGGTTTATATCAAGATTTCGTAGAGCCAAAGTTTGGTGGAATGGAAATTACAAGATCAGGTTATGTTGACATTCCTATTTTTTTAGATGCTTTTCTAGAAAAAGCAAAAGTAGACGGAAGGTTAATAAATGAAGAGTTTGATCACTCAGCCTTAAGCCATAATGACAATAAAATTGTCTATAAAAATATTAAAGCCAAACATATTATCTTTTCAGAAGGCAATAAAGTAGAAAATAATCCTTTCTTTCCAACGTTAGATTTTAGACCGGTAAAAGGTGAATTACTACTTATAAAATTCAAAAATGCCCGTTTCCACCATATTCTAAATAAGAATGGTTTTATACTACCTATAGATGAAAATGGTACTTGCAAGTTAGGTGCAACCTACGAAAGAGTTGAAGATATGGACTCCCCATCGGAAAAAGGTAAAAGACAACTTTTAGAAAAAGTAGATAATTTGGTAAATGATGAATATGAAATACTAGATCATTGGTCAGGTATTAGACCGGCTACTTTTGACAGACGACCTTTTATAGGAACTTCTGAGGAAAATAAAAATATTCACATTTTTAATGGGTTAGGTGCAAAAGGTGTATCTTTAGGCCCATATTTCGCTAATTTATTAATTGAACACATTGAGAAGGGAACAGAATTACCTAGAGATGTAAGATTAAATAGATTATCGAAACAGCAAAGAATACAAATGAATACTAAAGTATGAATACTCAACTGAATACTATATTTTCTAAACTTCAAGTTAAGTCAACAGTACTATATATTGTGATGTTGATTATTATACTTTCAGGTAGTATGGTCAAAGTTTTTATTGATGTTCAACAAGAAAAAGATTTCTTACATCAAGCAATTAAAAACTCCCAAGCATTACTTCAGTATAAAATTGCTTCTAAAGAAATAAAAAAGACAATTGATGAAGTAAGAAATAGTGGCCTTGAGTTATATAAATTCACTCATTCATCAGTATATTTTTTAAATGATAAAGGCACACCCCTTTATTGGATAGAAAATGCAGATGAAAGTAATATTCTTGAGAAGCATTCAAAAAATAAAGTCTCTTCTATCCTATTAGGTAGATTTAAAAAGAATAGGTTTAAGGAAAAAGAGATCTATAAAGGGTATTTCATTTCCAGAGTCAATGTTAGTGAAAGTAATGATCGCTCCATTGCATTAGTAATTAACCAATATGAACTTTGGCTACAACAAAGCATCAACACTTTTCCATTAGCACTTCTGAGTATTATCTTATTTAGTATTTTTTACTTCAGTATAAATTCATCCAACAAAAATTGGGTGTATAAACCCGTTGGAAAACTTATGAAACACCTAGAGTTTGAAGCTCAAGGTATAAGTAGTGAACTTTCTAGAGAAGTTCCTGAAGATTGGCAAAATATATTTATGGAGCTCGAGCTTTCCAGAAATAACAACAATACTCTTCTAGCACCAGAGACTGAAGAGGAAGTAACTCAAAGGTATCATGCTCAATTAGAAGAGTTAAGGTGGGCAAAACAGCAACTAGAAAAATATCAATCAAAAGATATTGAACATGCTTCCCCTACCCAAAGTCATATCATTACTGAAGCTTTTGAAAATTCAACTATTGGAATTATGGTTACAGATCAAGATAGTATTCCTATATTTGTCAATAATAAAGCAAAGGAGATTTTAGGTAAAGGTATAAAGCCAGAAACCGAAGAAGACCTCCTCGATGTTCGTAAAATTTATATCGAAGGAACTGATGCTGAAATTCCTTCAGAACAACATCCAATGATTTTAACGAAACAAACTGGACAACCTCAATTATCAAAACATATAGAAGTGTATAACCCAAATACTGGCTTTAGAAACGGAGTAAGTATTTGCAGTGTTAAGATTGATGATGGAGTTGTAGTTAGTTTTGTGGTTTTGAAGTAAAAATCCTCAAATAAATGGATCCATTATATAACTTATTAATCACACCTATTTATTTATGTGTGATTTATTTTATAATAGCACCATACTTTGCAAAAAAGTGGACTAATAAATACACTCGTAAGTATTTTTGGTGGGGGTTACATGCTAAAATGATAGGTTCAATAGCCTTTTGTGTAATATATCAGTTTTATTATGGTGGAGGTGATACGATTGAGTATTTTAAACAAGGTGGTATTATAGTAGATGCATTTTTAGATTCTCCAAATATTGGATATGAAACACTTATGTACAATGGTTCCAATATCAAAGGAGAAAATGCTCGATACTTAGGTATGCTGTACATGAAAAAAAACAATAGTACTTGGCTCATGGTACAAATTTCAAGCATTGTACAATTCTTTTCATTAAAAACGTTTTATGCTACTTCTCTTTTATTTGGTTTATGGTCATTCCTTGGTTCTTGGAAATTAGCACAACTTTTTTGTAGCATTTATAAAGAAAATTATAAGTTAATATGCTTTTCAATTCTTTTCATTCCCTCTTGTTTATTCTGGAGTAGTGGAATTATGAAAGAAACGGTCACAACAGGTGCCATTGGTTTTTTTGTTTTTAATTTCTGTAATGTTGCTTTTAAAAGAAAAGATTTTTTTTTATCACTTATATTTCTAATTCTACTCTTCACATTAATAAAAGTGGTAAAAGGAGCTACAATCTATGTTCTTTTACCTTGTTTAGCTTTATGGTTATTTTTATTTTATTTTAACAAGATACCTTTACTTGTAAAATATATTTTTTCATTTATACTAATCTCAACAATACCATTAGTTCTGTTTCTTATGATTCCTAAAATTCAAGAATATATTGAGAATAATGATGAATTTGTTGAAGCTCAAAAAACCATCAATGGTTTTCAAAGTGATCATGGAGGGGCATGGCGTAAAGGTAGAGGTCATGGAGGAGGTGATACTTCTGCCTATCATTTAAGTACAGCTGGAGATTTAAGCCTTTTAGGTATGTTAAAATCTATGCCAGAGGCCATTAGTTTTACACTTTTTAGACCATTCCCTTGGGAAGCAAGAAAGGCTGTACAATTAATGGGAGCAGGAGAAAGTCTTTTGTTTTTAATTTTAACAATATATGTTCTCTTAAAAGTTGGTTTAATAAAAACAGTAAAACAAACTTTCACAGACCCACACCTTGGCTTTGTTTTGAGTTATGCTCTATTTTTTGGGTTTATTGCAGGATATATTTCATTTAATTATGGAGTATTACAGCGTTTTAAAACTCCAATGATGCCTTTTTATACATTATTTCTTGTTATACATTATCAGTATATTGTTAAAACAAAAAGAAAAAAATTATTCAAAAAAAGATAGAAAATTATTTTGATTCGATTGAACAGAATAATTTTCTTCAATTTTTTTTCTAGCTTCAATAGACATACTTTTTTCAAATGCATTTTCTAAAAATGTTGACAATGCATGATACCATTCCTCTTGTGAAGAACAGATAAAACCATTAATACCGTCATCTACAATTTCTGTATTCACTCCCACTGGTGATACTATAGCAGGAATTCCTAATGCCATATACTGAAGAGCTTTAAAACCACACTTCCCTTTTGCCCAGATATCATTTTTCAGAGGCATAATACCTATATCAAATTGTATTAAATCTTGAATTTCAGTCTCTTTTGACCAAGGTTTATAAACAAGTGATTGAATGGGGAATTTAGGATCTTCATTCGAAATTATTCTAAACTCAAAATCATAAGTTTTCTCCAATTTTTGAAATACAGGGATTAAATATTCAATATATTGTGCAGTGGTTAATGTCCCCGTCCAACCAATAATTGGTTTTTCATTCTTCTTCTTCTTAAATAACGATGGATTATGATAATTTTCAGTATCAATTGTTGTAGGATTGATGATCACATTATGATTATAATCCATTGCATACTCTTTAAGATATCGGTTTCCTACACTAACAACAGAAGCCCATTTGATAATCCAATTCACCTTACCGTACATCTTCAATTTATTAAACTTTGCGTTATGTTCAGAATAGTTAGGTAACCAAATTGCGTCATCAAAATCATAAATAACTTTCTTCTTTAATACTTTAGTTATGATAAACTCAAAAATAGGAGGACCAATATGAGATGCTTCTCGATGGATAAATATCATATCAAATTCACTTAATTGAAACATTAATAGAAATCGTTTCAAAAAAGCACTTAATATAGCAAATCCCTTCTGAAAGAAATGTCCTGATTGGTGAAGAATTTTCCATGCATCTAAGGTTAAAAAAGAATGATATTCATATTTTATATCATTTTTTTTAATCAAATCTAAATACTGTTCAAATCGAAAACGCTGAGATGGAGCTATTGATGTAGGATAAGGAGCTAATATTAGTAGTTTTTTCACTTTGCAAGTAATTTTCCGTAAATTTCATTATAAGCTCTATCAGCTTTTGAAAAAGATCTATATTCTTCTGCTATTGCCCTAATTTTTAGATACAGATCTTCCCTGCTCATTGAGTTAATTATATTTTCAATTTCTAATAAATTCTGCAAATAAGAATGTTTATCAAATTTTCTCATAATTGAACCTATTCCATTTTTTTCTATCACTTCGGAGTCATCTGAAATATTTTCCGTAATCACTACAGGTAAACCCAAAGCTAGGTATTCTCCTGTTTTAATTGGTGTCCCATACCTCTTAGAAGGAACTGGAATAAAGGGTGTGATTGCAAAGTCAGCTAGACCTATATAATCAGCGACCTCTGAATGAGGTACAAAAAACTTAAGTACTTTACCTCTACTTAGGCCTGCCTTTTCACACCATCTTAAAATTTCTTCTTCAGAATGATTATTCAACATCACCAATCGGAATCGATCTCCCCAATATTCTTCAGCTACCGAAAAGAAGTCAAAGACTTCTTGACTCAAGTAAGAACCGCCAAACTTTCCTGCATAAACCCCAATAATTTTATCTTCAAGATTATATTTATTTAATAACTCTTTTCTTTTTCTGTTTGCATAAGAGAACTGATTAAAATCAATACAGGCAGGCTTTACATAGAAATATTCAAAATCTGCATTAAATTTTTCTTGTGCATACCTTCTCATCTCGCTAACACAAGCAATAGCTATATTAGAACGTTTAGATTGAAGTTTTTCAAGAGTCCATAAAATCTTGAAAGCTATACTATTTTTTTTCCATTCTCCTGCTTCTATCATAGGTTCTGCATGTGGTTCATAACTATCTAATATTAATATTTTCCTTGTCAATTTTGATAAAATATAACCAATTGCACCTCCTGGTGTACACCATGAATGAATGATTTTAATATTTTTTTTAAAACAGAAAACTATGAGCTTTAATAAAGTAATACCCATTTTGATCATCGAATGCATTCCAAACCTTGAGTAAGTAAAAGGTAATAACTCAATATTAAACTGACTTAAATAAGAATCAATTTCACTTCTTTCTTTTAAGTCAATTTTTTGATGTTCTTGTTCCAAGGTTAACAGATAAATCTTAGACCTTTCTGGTAAATTTCTGTTGATTATTTTTAAATATGGAAGAGTGTAAGTTTGTATTAAAGCATCATTATAACTCCAATATGTCGTTACTAGAATATTCATAAATTATTACAAAGCAAAATGAAAGCTAACTTTTTATATAAAAAAGGAGCAAGTAAATTAATTTACATCAAATTTTGTATATCACTTTAATTTTTTAATAACTTCATATCCAATTAGAGATTTAATTAATAAAATTAGAGAATTGATATTTAATCCATTAGATTTTAATTGTTTTAAAATATATCTAATTGACTGAGTTCTATTATTATCCAAATATGAATGAATTGCACAAAAATACGCACTATAACCAATTAATATTTTCTTATTATCAATTGATAAATTATCATTTTTCAAAAGCTTAGATAAAGCATTTTCTCTAGCTATTATTACTTTTTGGTTATTTTCAGTCATTGACCTATTATCATGGTTTATCATATGAATAGTCACTTGATCAATAATAAATATTTTATTATTGATCAAGTTTTCGACTAAAAACATCCAATCTTCCATTATTGAGTACCTTCTATCTGACTCAAATAGTTGAAATTTCTCTTTGCTATTCTTAACGCAAAAATTACATGCAAAAGGATTTCCCTTGAGAACTACTCTATAATCATAACCACCTGACTCATATTTTTTTAAAGGAGAGTCGATAATGATATTTTTTTCGTTCACAATATTATATTTTGTTGCAAAAAAAATGTATTTTTGATTATTGATAATATTATTGTAAAGTATTTTTAAATGATTACTTAGCATTATATCATCAGAATCTAAAAAAACAATATACTTCCCTTTTGCTTTTCTTATTCCAAAATTTCTAGCTTCTCCCCTTTCTTCATTTTCCTTCCAGTAATATCGTAATTTGCTATCACCAAATGAATCTATAATCTCTTTCGTATTATCAAAACTACCATCATCTACAATGATTATTTCAAAATTATTAAAATCCTGTATTAATACCGATTCTAGAGTTTTTTTTATAAAATTTGCTCTATTATAGCAAGGAATTATGATTGAAAAAAAAGGGGAATTATTCATTTATTATTATTTTATATAAATCTAAATGTTTTTGAACTTTCACTTTATTGCTATAAATATTTAATGCGTCTTTACGGGCTTGAATTGAAAAATCTTTCATTTTTTGATAATTTTCTATTGAATATACTAATGCTTTTTCAATAGAATCACTTGATTTATAATCTACTACATAAGCGTTTTTCAAATGTTCAGCTGATTGTGCAGCATAGCCTGAAAGGGTTAAAATTTGTGGGCAAGCTGAAATCATTCCTTCAATTATATTAATTCCTCCTGTCTCAACATATTTTGATATAGGAACATGTAAATGCACATTAAAAAGTTTAAAAAGACCTATTGGATCATCTGAAAAGCCATGGTAAAATACATGATTTTTCAAGTCATACTTTAATATTAATTCATTAAATTTTGGTAGAAATTCGCCACCAGCACCAAATATTAACAATTTTATATTTGGATATTTATCCTTGAGTCTAGATATAGCTTTTATTGCATATTTATGGCCTTTCCAAAATTCCATTCTTGCAATCATTCCAATTATAAAATCATTGTCATTAATTGCATATTTTCTTTTCAGATTAAAAACTCTATCATCAGAAATATTTTGATATTCTTCCTGTTTTAAACCATGATATATTTTTTGAATTTTTTCAGGTTTTATAGGCCAATTATTCTTAAGGTATTCAGCAGCAGTATCAGTAGTTGCTATAATATTTTTTGAGAGCTTAAATGTGAATAAATCAATAATTTCCTGTTTTTTACTTTTAAAGTCTTTCGCCCAACTAACATTTTCGCAAGTAGTTACAGTTTTAACATTTAATAATTTAGCAACTATTTGACCTATAATATTTCCATAAGGCAGACTAGTGTGTATTAGATCAACTTTATGACTTTGTAAAAAGTTATATGATTTTATAATATTTTTAAAGAAATCGTAGGATCCCTTATGATGTAAATAAAGCACATTTACACCAATTCCTTTCAAGTCTTTAACAAAAAAAGGTTCTTCTTTATTAAGTCCTATTACAATGTGATATTGTTCTATTGAATTATTTTTCAAAGATTCAGCATACCATAACCATTGCAATGACTTATCTATATGGGAAGTAAAAAATGCTAATTTCATTTAGATTTTCTAATTAAAGTTCTTAAAATTTTAATAAAAATAGAAGGGTATTTTAATCTTTGAAAAATAGTCTTTAACCCTTTTTCAGATTCAATCCATTTATGATTAAAATTTTTAATTATATAAGTAGCAATTCGTTTACTTTCAGTAAAATCACCTTCATTGTATTTGGATTTTAAATAATAAGACAAAAAATAAAAGAGTGTTTTCTTTTCATCAATATTCAATAAGTTTTTGTTCACTCTGAACTTTGAGAAGTTTATATTAGAATCACAAAGATTTAAATTCAGTAAAACATCTAAGATGTATTGACTTCCGATATCAATACATCTTTGAATAAATATTTCCCTCCAATCTTCAATAAATAAATCACCTTGGCTAATTGATTTACTTGATTTATGAAATCTATATTTTGCAAAAACATCTTCTACTTTTATAAAGGAACAATTTAATGACAATCTAGAAAAAAGGTCATAATCCATTCCATATGAATAATTCGTATTCAAATATCCTACATCTAATAAGTATTTTCGCTTAAAAAAAGATGATGGTTGTGAAAATGCCATTCCTGATAAAAATCTTTCTATAGATGGATTTGAATAACCTTCTTGATATTTAATATGTTTTCCCTTATCATCAATTTCTTCAACTACCCCATAGATAACACCTACATTATCTTTATTATTAAGAAAAAAATCATTTATCTTATTAAGTGTTCCTTCTACTAATAAATCATCACTATTAATCCAAGTAATTATTTCACCAGTTGCTTTTTGAAAACCTTTATTTATAGCATCTGACTGCCCATTATCTTTTTCACTGATCCAATAGTCTATATGGTTTTCATATTTTTTTATAATATCAACAGAATTATCAGTACTTCCTCCGTCAATTACTATAAATTCTAAATTACTATAACCTTGATTAATTATTGACAAAATTGTTTCTTCAATGAACTCTCCTTGATTAAAACTTGGTGTAATTATAGAAATTTTCTTAGTATTCATTTACATATAATTTATGACCATTTCTCTTTAAAAGAATTAATTTCCTTTGAAGTATAAAAGTACTTCATATACTTGGTATTATATATTTTATTCAATTTATGAGTATCGATTTTTAATTTATCATAAATTAAAGTAAAACTTTCATTCCCTTTTTTTGATTTTGAATTATTAGTGTTCATCAAAATTATATCCTCCCCAAAAAAATCTTTGAAGGCATTTTTATAAACTGAATCTAACAATTCTAATTTTATACATAGAATATCAAACTTCTCACTTTTGTAAATTTGATATCCTTTCATTTTGTCAAATTTGTATTTATAGATATCATAGTTTAAATAATTTTTAAATTCATATTCAAACCAATTTGATGTATATTCAAAGTTTGAATTTAATATATCGTTATATATAATGTCTATTGAAATATTTTCAATATCATCATATTTATAATTCCAATTTTGGAACATATCAGATATAGCTCTACTTACAGGTTCTCTTGTTAAAGTGACAATCTTTAACCTACACCCTGTAAAATTATTAATTACTTTTAATACCTTTTCACCTTTTATTATATTAATCAAAAAGACTTTATCTAGTTTGGGTAAAATCTTATATAAATAGTTATTAGATAAAAAATGAACATGAAAAACATATGAATATGGGTTATTTTTCTCTATTGAGTCAAAGACTGATGAAGAACCCACTTTACCCATTGTATAAACTAAAATAATTTCATTTTTTATTTTTAGATTATAAAAAACAAACCGAATAACGGACCTAAAAAATATAGTGATTTTTCTTAAAAAGTTTTTAATATTCATAACCAAAGTTTAAAATATCTGTTTTATAATGTTTATATATTAAATCTTTTGTTTTAATATTATAATAATTTTTATTACTAATCTTATTAATTTTTAGTAACGAACAGATTATTGACAAATATTCACACACTTCCTCAAAGTCTGTATCTAAATTCTCGAACTTTCCAATTAAATCAATCCACTATTCCCCTGTTATATTTAGAATTATTCCAATTGATAATAATGAGAATTCAACTTCATCCAATCTCATGGATTCCTAACAAAGGCAAATTTAAAGAAATTATCAAACTCTTTTTCATCCAAAGAGTTTGATAATTCTGATAATCTCATATTTTCATGAAATTCTTCAGAGTGAAATTTTATGTCAACTTTTTCTATAAAGACTGAATATTTCTCTTATAAGGACTATAACAATATTTTGATATTGCATTTCTAATTGAACTTACATTTGTTTTATCTACATGAATAAAAATAAACTTATTAAACACATTATGATAATGATTTATTTATCTTATCAATTTTTTCAGAATTTATTAAATAATTTTTTATTGACAACTCTAAAATCCGACCTTTAAAAAATTGTGTTTTTAGAAAATATATATTATCTACTTTATTTTTAGATGACATTAAGTATTTAGTTAAATTCCCTAAATATTTAAGAAAACTACCGAATAATAATTTAATTATAATTAATATATTACTACCAAATATTCTATATTTTGAATATGAGAACTCATAAACATCAAACCATACCGACGCTCTCCCAAATTTAAGTTGAAGATTAGATAGATAATCCCAAGTCATCCTATTTGGTGATATCATATGTTTTAACTTTTGATCACCATTATAAAAAACTTTTTTTCCAAGTTTTCTAACTAGCCAACAAAATTCAACATCCTCACCTGAACTTAATGAAGTTGATGTTCTACCTACATTTACAAAAGAAAACCCTCTTTCTAATCCTTTTTTTATGATATCTTTCTTAATAACCATACCGGCCCCCCATACAAAACCTCTTGTTTCAGTTACATCTTCACTTAGATGAGAACCTTGTTTACCTACAGCATAATGTTTTTCATATTTACTAAACCAATTTGGAGGTGTTATCTTGTAGAATGGAAAGTTTTCACCTCCAGACACACCACAATCTGGGTTTAAATTCATAAAATCAATGGATTTTTGAACCCAGTCATCATGCAAAATATTATCATCATCTATATAACCTAATAAATCATAAGAAGCTTCTTTGCACCCTTTAAGTTTAGCATATAAAAGTCCTTGTTTATTTTCTTTAATTATTTTTAATGGCATACTAAAATCCCCCCATAACTTCAGTGCTTTTTCAACTGTTTTGTCAGTACTATTATTATCTATCAATAGGACTTCGAACTTAATGTTTTGAAGATTTTTTTGTCTCTTTATTGCTTCTAAACAAACTTCAATAGTTTTTTCACTATTAAAACAACAAATAATTAATGAAATATTTTTATACATTATTATTAAGCTTTTTTATAAAATGAAATATACTTATCAGTACATTCTTTTATTTTAAATTTTTTAAATGCCTCACCTGTAATTCTCTTTTTATCATTATAATAGTTAAGATCATTCATATATTTATTTACTACATTGGCTACCTCTTTGATATTAACTTTTCCATCAGTAGAATTTTTAATTATATCTCCAGCCTGATTATTCGCTTCATCACATATCATTTTTGGAATTTCACCAATATCTGAAGCAATAATAGGTTTATTAAAATATAAATATTCAATGATTACATTAGGTACACTTTCTCCTTCAAAATAACTTAAAAGAAAAGCTAAATCGAAAACTTGAACATAATAAAGATAATCCAAAGGATTTGATTCAAATTGTATTAAATGAATTCCTTCTAAATGAGAATATTCTTTAACTAATTTCGATAAGTATTCTCCATCACCGATTAATATCAAACAAATTTCGCGATCAATTTCTTTTTTCAATAACTCGTATGACTGTAACAATAATTCCCATCCTTTTTCTGGAATTCCTCTTGAAACCATCCCAAGGATGAAAGTATCTTGACTTATTCCTAATTCTTGAAAAAGAACATCCCTTTTAGTTAATTTATAATCTAACAAGTCTGGAATTGCTATATAATGTTTTTCGATTAATTGCTCCTCTAAGAGATAATTTTTAATAGCATTATAATTTTTGTCTGCAGTATATATAATCCCATCTGAAGAATTAATGATAGTTCTATATTCTTTTTCTAAATTTATCTTTTCTTTTTTCTCATTTTTATTTAACTCATATTCACCATGCATGGTAATAATAAACTTAAAATTCAAATCAGTTTTAAGCTTACAAAATGACACAATTTTATCAGATGCATACATGTGACTATTAATAATATTAATATTATTAATCTTTATAAATCTTTTAAAATAAAACTCATTTATAAAATCCCTGAATCTAAATTTAAAACCGAATTTCAGAATAATTGCATTAATTTTCCATATAAAAAATAAAACAACTGGATTATATGAAAAAGTATTAATAGATACTCTATCCTTATAAGTATCAAGTAGACCCTTATTTACAGCTTCAGGATTATGATCATAAACATATACTTTTGTACCCAATTCCTTTGATAAAGATTCCGCAAGTCTTAAAGCATACATTTGTGCACCACCCAAATGTAAATTTGTTATTGATAATAAGATATTCATTAAAAAACCTTCTTATTTAATAATTCATTAAGTTTAATATTATGATTTTCAAAATAATCTTCTAATAATAACTTAGATTTTCCATCAATTTCAGCTGTATAATTTCCTTTTAAATAATTATTATTAATCACGTTCTCATCTAATTGAGAAAAAGGAATTTGAATGAAATCAAGAAGTTTTTCTATTTCTTCTTTAGTGTTATTGATAAAATCTGAATAATTTATAACATGAACCTGAGACAGGTCAAAGTAGTTTAATATTCTTTTTAAATGTATATGATAAATTCCATGATATACTACACCAGGCATATCATAAATATAATTTTCAAGATCAATGGAGTTAAGTTGTTGAATTTCAGCTTCAATTGTCTTATGAAAATCTGAAATTGAGCTAAATCTCAACCACTTTTCTTTATATTCTTCAGTTAACCTATTGTAAAAGAAGGGAAATTTTAAATTTTGCTCATTATTATCAAAAATATTTTTAAACATATTCCAAGCAGAATATGCTCTATCAACAGGATCTCTTAGTAATAAAATAAGCTTCATTTTTTCATTTACTTCAAAGGCTCTTTTAGGAAAGTTTTGATTTACTAAATATTCAGGTGATGCTTCAAAATATTTTATTTCTCTATTGAAAGAAAATTTAAATTCATTCACATAGTTTACAATGGGTTCATTTGTTATAAGAAACTGACTTTCCTTTCTTAAGGAACCTCTTAAATTTTGTATTGAATTTAAATAATGATACAATGAGGTAGTCCCTGACTTTTGTGCACCTATAATAACAAAATCAGGAAATTTAGTACCTAGATATAAAGATTTAAGTTTTGTTTTTAAGTTCATTACTTTTCTTATTGTAATATTTATTTAATAAATTATAATTATAATTTATATCGCAATTCAATAACTCTTCTTTTTCGATAGTTAAATCGTCATATTTTTGTATAATTTTCACCTTAGGCTTTATATCTAATATCCCGCTCAGTAATTCAACGATCTCGACTACATTAATTTTATTATTCAACAGTATATTTTTAATTATGCTTTCACTAGCCAAAATTAGAGGTTTACAAATTCTTAAAACATCTTCTACATCAATTAAATATCTCACGGAGTTTGAATAAACAAATATTTCGTTATTTAATTCAATTTTTTCAACAAAATAATTCACTATTGTTTGTTTATTTGTTGTTTTTCCTACGACATTGGGAAGTCTAAATATTCTATAACTACTACATCTGCTTGTAATTAAATTTTCTAATAAAATTTTATGTTGTACATATTTACTATTTGATAATGCTTTATTGTAAATACTACAAGTACTAAAATATACTATTACGGAATTATGGTATTTTGATATTACATCCTCGAGCAATCTTTTTTCACGTAAAAATTCCTCATCTCTAGTTTCTCGTGAATTTGATACACCAGAAGCAAAGATTACTACATCTTCTATTTCATTGTATTCAATGAAAGCTCTCGCTAACATTCCATTACCTATTATCATTAAAATTTGGTATATTTATTTTTTTAATAATTGATATCATGAATATAAAATTCACATACATAATCCTTTTTTTAGCAACAATAAACACATTTTGTTATTCACAAAATATAGCAAACGATTCTATTGCTTTATTAGAGTTTTATATTGAAAATCCGAATAACACTTTAAACTGGGATACCTCTAATGAACTGAAAAATTGGGAGGGAATAACTATAAAAAATAACAGAATAATAGAAATCAGTGTAGTGAATAAAAATACTCCTATTTTCAGTGAATCAATTTGTAATATAGACAGTTTAATATACATTAAATTCAACAATACAAAAATAGAAAACATTCCGTCAAAAATTAACATGCTTCATCATTTAGAACGATTAACACTATACAACAATAAAATTACTACTATACCGCGTACATTAGTTGAATGCCCTAATTTGACAAGAATTTCTTTAACAGCAAATGACATTAAATCAATACCATCAAGTTTTTCAAACTTTGAAAATATACAAAGCTTTTTGATTGACAATAATAACTTAGGCTATAGTGGTCTAGAAACACTCCCTAATTATTTTTTCTCCAATAATGTAATTACATATTCAACACAAAATACTATATCAAGTGACACCACATTCTTTTATAATAATACTACAGAACTATTTGCACCTGATTCTGCTGTCAATAATAGTTATCAATGGTTTAAAAATGGACAATTAATAATTAATTCAAACAGTAGATCAATAATTATTAATGAAAATGCTGAATTTTATGTTGTAATTAGTAATAATGATTTCAGCCAACTCAACAATGTGACTTCTGGAAAATATTCAACAATAAATGCCGGACCCTTTTGGACAGATTCATTAGCACTAGAAAGTTTATCAAATAATAACCCAACCAATAATTTAAACTGGAGTTCAACACTAAGAGTAAAAGATTGGAATGGAATAACCCACTCAGGTTATCTTGGTGACCAAGTTACTGCAGTAGATATTAATAATCAAGGTTTACATACAATACCTAGTGACATCCAAAATCTAACAGGCTTAGATTCACTTATATTAGAAAATAATTATTTTGTTTTCGATGATTTATATTCAACACAAGGGTTAACTCCTTCTATGTTGTTTACTTATTCTCCACAAGCGAATTTAGGAGAAGAATTATCAATTGGTTTTACTAATGATTCAATCCAGCTAAGTGTTGATCCAGCAATAACAAATAATTCAGGAAATAATATATATGATTGGTATAAAGATGGAGTTCTTCTTTTTGAAGACACTTTAAGAACTATAAAAGTAAAAGACGTAGGTATATATCACTGCGAAATAAGAAATAATGACTTTAGTGAACTCACATTATATCAAAACAATATTTTTATCTTTGATCAGAATCTTTTTGACCAAGACTCTATTATTGTTAGAAGCATTGCTGAATTAAATTCCAATAACACTTTGGGATGGGATTTAGACCAACCTCTATCTACATGGACAGGAGTTACTTTTAGAGGTGGGAGATTACATTCTCTACAACTAAACAGTAAAAATCTAGAAATTCTCCCATCAAATATTGGAGACTTATCATTGATGGAAAGTTTAGAGGTAAATAACAATAATATCACATCAATACCAATAAGTATTAATCAATTAAGTACTACTCTTAAGTACCTTGATTTTTCAAATAATAATATATCCGAATTACCCGTTGAGATCTATGAATTAACTGCTTTAACTGATTTTATATTTAATAACAATAATATCACAACAATAAGTGATCAAATAGATAATCTAACCATGGCAGGCCACATCAATGCCTCAAATAACTTTCTAACTTTTGATGATTTATTGTTAATTAAAAATGGAATAAATCCTCCATCATTTGAGTATGCACCACAAGGAGCTGCAGGCGAGGAGCAGTATATTGCAACGGCTGGTATCATTTCAATTTCTGTAGATGACTCTATCGATCCAACAATAACTAATAACTTATACCAATGGTATTTTGAAAACGATTTAATTATAGGAGCAACGGACAAAGAGTATTTAGTAAATAATCAATTTGGTACTTTTCATGTCCTCATTAATAACAATGAATTACCAGATTTAACTCTCATCACTTCAAATATATTTGTTTCACCTGATGAAGTAAATCCAAATGACTCGCTTGCACTTATAACTTTAATTGATCAAAATAGCCAAAATACAATTAATTGGAATACTGCAGATCCTGTTGGTACATGGGAAGGAGTCATTGTTGATGGAGAAACAAGTCAAGTTATATCTTTAGATGTATGGAGCAAAAATTTAGATAATTTCCCTGACGAACTCACTATGCTTGATGAACTGAAATCACTAAATATTGCAAATAATAATATATACACATTACCGGATAATATGGGTGATTTACAAAACTTAGAATATGCAAATTTCTCAAGTAATCACCTTCCCTTTTCTGAATTAGATAAAGTTTCTATCAATATTAGTAACGGTAGAGGTAATTTTGTTTATTCCAATCAAAAGTATATTGGAGATGAAAACACTTCAGTTATTCTTGAAAATGGATTCAATTATATATATATACCAAATGACATAATCACTGAGAATGATTTTTACCAATGGTATAGAAATGGCGATGCTATTAATGGTGAAATTGGAGATAGCCTTAGAGTAAACAATACTGGTGATTATAATTATACAATAACCAATTCAAGATATATCAATACTCTTCTTACCTCATATTATATAGCAGTTGATGGTGAAGTAACGAGTACAGTCCCCTACTTAGATAACAGAATTTTAATATACCCAAATCCAACATCAAATTATCTAAAAGTACAATCTCGAGATGATGTTAGGATTGTTGATGTAATTCTACATAATACTAGTGGTGTAAAACAAGAAACACCCTACAATTCTATATCTACAACAGTTAGAGAACTTTACATTAAAAATTTAACGAGCGGGTTATATATGGCAACTATTATTACAAATAAAGGCACAATAAGAAAAAAAGTTATTAAAGAGTAGTTTAATTACACCATAAATAGAAAGTCAAAATTTATTCAAGAAGTTTTTTTGACTTAAATAAATTATGCCTTTACAGGTGTTAAATCAATAATTCTATCACATCCCTCTAATGTTGACAGTCTATGTGCAATAATAATTATTGTAAGATCATCGGTATGTGATAATTTATTAATCGATTCTGTAATTTCCTTTTCCGTTTCAGTATCTAATGCAGAGGTTGCTTCATCAAAGAATAATATCTCTGCATCAAAATATAATGCCCTTGCGATTCCTACTCTTTGTCTTTGGCCTCCAGAAAGCTTTGTTCCATTCTCTCCAATCCTTGTATGCACTCCTTCTGGGAGATTATTTGCTATTTTCCAAAGGCTTGATTTCTTTAACACTTGGTCAATTTTTTTATAATCTATATTCTTTTTCGAGGTGCCAAAAGCTATATTCTCCGCAAGAGATGCATCAATGATATATACTGATTGTTGAACATAACCAACCTTTTTTAAAAAAGCATCTTCGTATTCTGGGCCATAAATTTGACTGTCAATTCTATATTCACCTTTTGTCACTTTCAAAAATCCTAGAAGAATATTCATAATAGTTGTTTTACCAGAACCAGATGATCCTATCAATCCTATTGTTTCTCCTTTTTTAATAACTAAAGAAAAATTATCAATAATATTAACTTTGTTATCAGGATAATGAAAGTCTATTTTATCCAATATTAGTTCAACCTCAAAAGATATTCCCTTCTGAATTTCTTTTTGGTAATGTGTTTCTGTCTTTAATGGTTCTAGAACCTCAAATGTCCATTTATTTTGATTTAGCCCATTAATATATGTCATCATTCTATTAATTGATGGCATAATTCTAAATCCTGCAATAGCGAATACACCTAATAATTGTAACAATTCTAACCTTGAATTAAGATAGTAAACACCATAAACATTCATAACTAAAATTGCTAACATTAAAGAGGTCTCAATAACTCTTGTAGGTGCAAGATTATATATATTACTTTTAATATTTGTATTAGCAAGTGCGTCAACATCTTTTGTAATTCTATCTCGAAATTTATCTTCTGTACCTGAAATCAACACATCTACATACCCAAAAATACTTTGAAAGATATTCTGACTTAGTCTTGGGTTTACATCCCTCCTAACATCACTAATTTTCAAAGATCTTTTCTGAACATATTTAAAAAATATAAAAAATACTGGTATAACTATAATAACCAACAAACCTATGATTTGGATATCATAAATTGCAATACTAGAAACGATTAATAATAATATAGCTAATTCATTAATAATATTTAGGACACCTAAAAATTGTTGATTTGCAAAGTTTTGAGTCGCTAGATGTATATTTCTAAATAAAATATTTGAATTCTTATCTTTAAAAAATAAAAAACCTTTTCTATAATAAATCTTATGTAGTCTTTTTGTGAAATCAGTATATAAACCCATTGCAAATTTACTTTGTTCCTTTACAATGAACATACCTCCAACATTCTTTATTGCTACTACTATAAATAAAATAGTAGTTAGTAAAACAATAAGTTGCTTATCATCGGTCAAACCAAAAGTAGTATAAATCCAATTTGCCCAAGCATATTTCTCAACCATGTTATCTTCTAATAATACAGCAAATACAGGGAGCATAGCACTAAGACCAATAAGTTCTAGACCGGAATTAATAAAAAGAAGTATACTTACACCCACCGCTTTTAATTTTTGATCTTTTGGAAGAATTGATCGAATAAACTGTAGGGTTTGAAAAATGATTTTCATTTAAAAAATTCTTTGTACGTCGATAATGAAGCAAAGGTAGAAAAATTTAAGTAATCACTAGTGTAAAAGAGAAAATAGAAATAATTATACATTTCCCTACAGATGGTAAATTTTTAAGGTTAATGTGGGTTATGTTTAATATAAGTTATGATTTCATCATAATTTTCTACCCATTTTTTGAGTGGTTGGTCGTTTATCTTTTTTAATGCAGTATAATGGATTTTGTTATCTTTATTAACAAGTGACAAAAAAGATAAGATATTTGAATATTCCTTTTCATAATCAGAAAATAAAGATTCATAAGTTAGTTTATATATACTAGAATATTGAATAAGTTGGTTCTCTAAATATTTCTTTTCTTTTTTATAATTCACCAAGTGTTGTAAAACCGTTAAAGGAGAAAATTTAAATGTCTTTTGGGGTTCTTCGTCTACTTTGTCCGTTAGATAATTTAATGTCTTTCTAGCTTTTAATAATGAAAATATCATTGATAATGAATCCTCCCTATCAAGGAAAATGATCTTGATGTTATTTTTCACTAGGTATTTTAATACATATGGATACCTGTAAGCTTGTTCGAACGTCAGCCTAAATCCTCTTATCTGATTCTTATTTGAATGATTAAATAGAAATTTCCTTATTAAATACTCTAAGGGAATATTAAATTTTACACGGCTAATAATATTTCTATTGAAAAGAAAACCAAAAGTTTTGTTTTGTATGCTTTGATTAATAAACACATTAAATGATTCCTCTTCCCATGAAACTTGATTGAAAATTTCAAAGTCAATCAAAGCATCTGTAGACTTTTTTAAAGTATACATTAAATGATTGGACCCTGCCCTTCCTGGAGTTAATACTACAAAATCATATTTCAATTTATTTTTCATTATTCAAGTCTATATTATAAAATAGCACACATAATATCAATAACTGCATAAACTTACTTGTTAGATAAATAAGTATAAATTTATTTATTGAGATGAAAAATAAACTTATCATACCCAGTACAAGCAAAACCTTTGTAAAAAAATTAGTCAATAGGACTTCTTTTACTCTGTTTAATCCATTTAATGTGGTTTCTAGATTAAAGATCAAAGGTTGAAGAAAAATGAGAATGGATAATAAAGAAAACAACTCACCAGAAAAACTCCAATGACTACTAAATAGATATGTAAACAATTGGGCTCCATAGATATTGAAGAAAATAGCTAATGGTAGAGTCATTATACATATCAAAAGAAGTAAATAGTAAATATTTCTTTTTACAAATACTCCTTTAGATGAAGAATATCTAAAAATTACTTGTTGAAATAACTGAGAAAAAGTGCTAGAACCTTGATTAGTAAATGATTTAGCTTTAACGTAACTCCCAACGGTATTAACCGGATAAATATATTGAAGAACAATCACATCAAAATTATCAAATACATGGTCAGACACCTTTTGTAAGGTTCTTTGTGTAGAAAATTTTCTTAAATTCTGAATTTCTTGAAAATCGAAAATAAACCTTGGTAACCATTTTAATTTCAACCAAAGAATAAAATGTTGTAATGAATACTTTAAGGTAAATTGAATGGTCAATGAATATACACCTAATCCATTATAGGCCATCAGAATACCAATAGGTAATGAAATTACAATTGATAAAACATCTGATATAGCAATAGCTTTAAAATTTCCTTGTACGATGGCATACATCCTTACTCCTCTTCCAAACCCAGCTAAAATTAATAGGAAGCTAAGAAGAATATAATAATGAACATGATATTCAATAAGATTAAATATCCCGAAAATAAAACTTAAGAGATTAAAAAGAACAAAGAAAACGATTCCTAAAAACCCTAAACTCCAAAACACAGTATTTAATAGTTTTTCAGAGGGCTTTCCAAATTGAATGTAAGCTTCGTTTAAACTTAAATCTTGAAGAATAGAGAAAACCATAAATACTGTGAGCAATACTCCAAATATTCCATAATCTTCTGGTGTTAATAATTTTGTCATCACAAGTGCACTACCTAAACTCATCAATTGAACGATAATTTTAGATGAGGCTTCCCAAGATAAATTTTTTATTAACTGATTATCCACTTTGTTTCTTTTGAATGACAAACAAAATTACTGTTTTTTTGGCTGATTGATCCTCAAAAAAGTATATTTGCTATTAAAATTGAACAAATATGAGCAAATCAGCATATATAACAAAAGAAGGAATGGAAGGCTTGCAACAAGAAGTGCAGGTTCTTTGGGAAGAGAGAAAAATTGTTACTGAAGCAGTTTCTGAAGCGGCAGCTATGGGTGATCGTTCTGAGAATGCTGAATATATATATGGTAAGAAAAAATTGAGAGAAATTGATGGTCGATTAACTTACCTAAGAAGACGAATCGGAAATGTAAAAGTTTTTGATCAAGAAATTGATGAGAATAAAGCAATGTTTAGTGCATTTGTCACTTTTAAAGATCAAACAAATAATGTGATGACTTTAAGATTAGTTGGACCTGATGAAGCTGACATCAAGAAACAATCAATTTCTATCGCATCACCAATCGGGAAAGCACTGTTGAACAAAACAATTGGTGATTCTGTAGATGTGATTACTCCTGCCGGCAAAAAAACTTTTACAATTCAGAAAGTTAAATATTAACCTCATCGTAAGACCTGAATATTTCACCATCGACTTTTTTATTTCAAAACTTATTCAGTGTTCTTATCTTTAATGTCGAAACACATAACATAATTGTCTTAACAAAGACATCTTTATCAAGTAGTTGAAATAATAGAATGAACTTCAAAAAAATATATCTCGCCTTTTCTGTTTTATTTACGCTAAGCTTTACATCTAGTTTTGCTCAAGATTGGTATGTTCTTCATGTATCAGGTAATATTACTAATCCAGCTACTAATTCTGTATTACAGACTGGTGATATGATTAACGAAAGTACTTCTTTAGTTTTTGCTGATGCGAGTTCAAAAGCAATCGTTATTCAGAAAAGTAAGGGTAAGATGTTATTGGATGGCAGTAAGAGCCAAAAAAATGCGGATGGGGAATTTATGAGTATGGTTTCTCAAGTACTTTTTCCTGTTCAAGTAAATAAACAAATGAGTACTCGTCGAGTAACTTTTGGAAATGCCAATGATATTTCAAAATACTTTAATGGAGGTTCTTATGTCTTTATGGGTGACTCTGTGATTTTGGAAGTAGACAAATTACGTTATCCACTAGATGAGGAGCGTAAAATGGCGGTAAGATTTACCTCTAACAATGAACCTTACAACCGTTGGGTCCCTAATTATGGAACAGAAAATCAAATTATTATTGAACCAACAAAGCTTTTTGATGGAGTAAGCTTAGATAGTATTGATATGGTCGATGTTTATTATATCAATATGCAAAATGGAAAACCTAGTCCGAAACATGTTGGAAGTTTCCACCCTGTCTTTGTTGATGAAACAAAGTTGAAACAAGAATTACTTTCGTTAAAGAAGTTCCTTGTAAAGTATCAGGACGAAAAAGACCAAGCAGTTCGAGAAGAACTTTATCAATATGTCCTAGATATCTATGGAAAAGTTGATATTGAAATATTCAATCAATGGACAAAAGAAATGGAAATTATATAACGAAAAAGGTATTTGCTCAAACAGTAAATACCTTTTTTGTAACTGATCTATTATAATTTTATAAAAAATAATCCCTTAGAACCTTCTAGCATAAGAATTGAATTAATATTTTTACTGATAAACAGTTATCATTTTTTGAATTAATTCATAAACCTAACCTCTTTCATGTCTGATACGAAGAAAAAAACTTCAGATCGTATAATTTTTAGAATGCAGAGAAATAAACCATTAATGTGGGGTATTTCTTCAATTCATGCCATTATAATGATCATTGGGTTAATGTTCTACATGTCTATAGTATATGTAATGCCCGATGAAATTCTATTAATTGAGACCATGTCAATGGTCAAGAACACTTTATTTAAAGCAGAAGACAAACCTTCTAAAGACCGTTTTTTATTTATTAATTGTTCTTGGGAGAAAGATTTAACAGCAAAAAAAGATACTAATGACTTTGTTATTGGTAATGTTGATATTACAAACAGGAAGTCAGTCACTAAATTCCTACAAACACTCAATCAAAATCCAGATAATCATGAATATGCTCTGATTGATATTCGCTTTTATGATGAATCTGAAGATGATAGTTTAATGGAGGCTGAGTTTGCCAAAGTGAAGAATACGATTGTTTCCTATCATAAAGGTCCCGGAGGTGTTCCTAAATTCCCTGTGGTTAAAGTCCCATTAGGCTTAAGTGACCTTCAAGTTCAGGAATTAAATCATGAGGAGACTATTTTATTAAAGTACCATTTAATACAAGGTGACTCTTTAAAGTCTACACCTCTAATTATGGCTGAGAATATCCATAATGAGAAAATAGAAGAAGGATTTTTATTCAATAAATTTAGAGGGAACTACATTCTTAATGGATATATCTTAGACTACCCTATTCGACCTTATGACATTTTTGTAAAGAATGATTATATGTATCTTCAACTGAAAGAGTTCTTATCATTACCTCCATTTCTCACAGAAGAATACACCAAAGATAGAATCATCGTGTTAGGTGATTTCGAGGATCGAGATATTCATAAAACGATTTATGGTTTTATGCCTGGACCTCTTATTCTTGTCAATGCATTTTTAACATTAGAAAGAGGTTATAATAAAATCACTATTGGCTTCTTCCTCTTTGTCTTTTTATGTTTTACTTATATCTCTCATAAAGCATTAACATTCCAAGACCCTGTCACTGTTTTTATGGGTAAATTCTTTGATTCAGATCATTTCTTGGTTGAATTACTACAAGACTCTTTATTTTACCTTGTTTTCTTTGGTTTAATGTCTGTAGTCTCTTATACATTGTTTAATATCCATATCACAGTACTTGTCTTATCATTTTATATGTATGCTGTGGAACAAGGACTTTTATTCTATAAAGAATGGATTGAAGAAAAAGATCAAGAAAAAGAAAAGAAAGAAGAATCGAACGAGGTTGAATAATAAATACTTTAATTTCACTTACTTATTGGAGTAAAATCTATTCAACTAATAAAAGTCATGTTTCTATGAAGAAATAAGACATAAATTGAAACGAAATCGAAAAACAATAAACTATGAACAAAGAATTAAAAAGGGTGGCTATGATTGCCCATGATGGCAAAAAGGCTGAAATGGTTGGTTTCTTTAAAGATTATATGGACCTACTTTCTGGTGTACAAATTGTTGCTACAGGTACAACAGGTAGCCACTTAGTGAAGGCAGGATTGGAAGTAGATTGTAAACTTTCAGGTCCAAAAGGTGGTGATGCTCAAATTGCTGCGATGGTAGCCGAAGGAGATGTAGATGCAGTATTTTTCTTTAGAGATCCACTTGGAAAGCATCCACACGAACCAGATGTACAAATGCTGATGAGAGTTTGCGACCTTTATGATATTCCTTTAGCTACAAATCCAGCTTCAGGGAAATTAGTAATGTCTGGACTTAAGCAATTGGTGGGCCATAATTAACAATACTATCAATAAAAGTCATTTCATTGCTAAGGTATTACTAACATATCTTAGCAATGAAAAATTAATATGAATAATAAAAGCATCTATTTTAAAAATCTTGACCTTGTAAGGTTTATTGCAGCGATAATGGTTTTATTTAACCATACAATAATTCAAACCTTAGAAAGGTTTTACCAAGAAAAAACAACTCTACTTATTATACTTAAAACATTATTCAATGGTGGTACTGGTGTTTCTATTTTTTTTAACTTAAGTGGTTTTCTCATTACTTTTCTTATCATAACTGAAATTGATTATAAGGGGAAATTAAATTTAATTCATTTTTATATTAGAAGAATATTAAGAATATGGCCACTATATTATGCTGTGCTAATTATTACATTTATTTTACAACCAACGATAAAAGGTTTTTTAGGTATAGATAATACTCTCAAATCAAATAGCTTATATTATTTCTCCTTTTTAAGCAATTTTGATATTATTAATATTTTTGATAATTTTTTTGGACATAGTGCAATGTCTCAAAATGTTACTTGGTCTGTATCGGTTGAAGAACAATTTTATTTATTATGGCCATTAATTTTCTTCTTACCAAGAAAGTCTTGGATTTACATCATTCTTTTGATAGGAATGTTTTCTTTGAATTTTAGACACAATAACTCCGGAAATCCTACAATATTATATTTTCATACTTTTTCAGTTCTTATTGATTTAATAATTGGAGGGTTAGCTGCATTAATAATTAAAGAATTTGATATAGTCTATCGTTTATTTCAAAAGACTAATACTGCGTCACACTTAACAACCCTATCTTTTATACTGTTTGTCTTATTCTATGGAACAGAATTTATTTTCGGAGAATATAATCCTATCTTTGGAAGATTAATAAAATCTATTCTTTTTACGTTTTTAATTGCTTCACTAGCGTTAACAAAAAAGATATCATTTTTAAGTTTAAATGAATCAAGTATTCTCATTAAAATGGGTAAAATAACTTATAGTATTTATCTACTTCACCCAATTATAATGAACTTTATCGATGTTTGTCTACGAAATACCTTATATAAACAAAGTTTTACTAAATCGTTATCAGTTGACATTACAATAATATTTCTCACATTTATTATTTCTTGGTTTAGCTATAAATATTTTGAGCTCTTTTTTTTAAAACTAAAAAGGTTTTATCGTTAAAAATTATCCCACCATAACATGAGCTTCAGGATATTTAAAGGAGTTCGTATTTACAGTAGAACTTAATGCTAAGGCTAAAGTAAGTGTCCCTACTCGACCAATATACATGGATAGAATGATCACTACCTTACCAATTGATGACAACTCGCCAGTAATACCCATACTTAAACCTGCAGTTCCAAAAGCTGATATTTGTTCAAATATTAAAGGTAGAATATCAATATTTGGATTATCTAACTCAGTGATACTAAGAATAAATAGAGCTACCATATTATATATTAAGGCGAACATAAAAATTGAATATGATCGCTTAATGTTATCATCTGATATTGTTCTTTTTCGCACCACTATTCTTTCTTGTCCTCTTATTATACCAATAGAACTAAGCAATAACAGGTAAAAGGTACTACTCTTAATACCTCCACCTGTTGAACCAGGCGCTGCACCAATAAACATTAAGAAAATCATCACAAGAATTGTAGCTGGTCGCATACTTCCAAAATCCATTGAGTTAAAACCTGCAGTTCTGGTAGTTACTGATTGGAAAAAAGCAGCTATAAGCGATTCTACAAGTGATCTATCTTCCCTTAAAGAATCAATTTCTAAGAAGAATACCGTCAGCATTCCTACAATTATCAAAATAATAGTTGAGTATAAACTGATAGAAGTTCCTATAGAGTATTTTTTCCAAGGGTTCTTTAATCTATCTTTTATCTTTTTGGGTGAAAAGATTTCTTCAATCGTTGTAAAACCAAAACTACCAAAAATAATTATGATGCCGATAACCATGTGTAGGCCATACATATGCCTAAGATCTATGATTCCATGATGGAAAAATCGAGTCGTATCATCCCCTGTAATACTTGTATTTAAACTATCAGGAAATAAGCTAAAACCAGCATTACAAAAAGCGGAGACTGAATGAAAGATTGAGTAACATACTTTCTGAGTCATACTGTTAAACTCCAAAGAACTATCCCATGCAAAGAAAATGGCAATAGCCCCTAAAATCTCAATCAATAGTGTCAGGAAAATTACTTTTCTTAATAAACCAGTTGCCGAAGAAAGGTCTTCTGAGCTCAATACATCTTGAATGATCGTTTTATGCTTTAACGAAACACCTTTTGACATAAAAGTCGCAAAGAAGGTTGCAAATGACACGATTCCAATACCGCCTAATTGAGCTAATAGAAGAATTACTAGCTGTCCTTTTTCAGTAAAATATTGGCCAGTATCTACTACCGCTAAGCCTGTTACACATGATGCACTTACTGAAGTAAATAAAGCATCCAAGAAATTCATACTTGTTTCTCCAATGGTGGATTTTGGAAGCATCAAACAAAAGGTTCCAAAAAGTATCAAAAAGATAAAACTAAAAATGAAAGTTGTAGATGGCTTTATTTTAAATTGTGAAAGTATCACTGAAGCTTTTGTAGACTCTACAAGTACTAGAAATACTAATGCACCAAAAAGAAAATGGCGATAATTCGCATTAGATTCAGGATCAAAGTGAAATCCCACAAAAAAATGAAATAGTCCAATAAAAGTAATTAGAGCCAAAAAGGAGCCTTCTACCCAAGTGGATTTTATATAATTCCAACGGTAATTGGTGAAAATAATTCTAAGAAAATAATTAGTGATATAAACAAAGAATAAGAATGGGATTATACTTCTGATAAACAGCATATCTGTTTTCTCTAAATAAAATCCATATTCAAAAATCACTAATACGATAGCAACAAACGAAGTAACTATTGAAGATAACCTTTCATATCTAAATACAGTAGTTTGATACTTGAACAGCCATTGGTTGATGAAGTCTTTGGTACCTGTGCGCATTCGAAAAGTAAGGTGTACTAAAAAATCTAAATTAAAAACTAAATACTAAGTTAAGGATTTATGGTTTAAGAGTTAATAGTTCTGACTTAAGTTTTATGATTTTAAGTGATGAAAAGGAAAGTATAAGCACAAAAAAAGGATTATGTACTTCTATATACATAATCCTTCTTATAATCGGTGGACCCTAAAAATAAAATTAAGGTATGTCAATATATTTATGAGTTTGTAATGACAATAGCCATTCTGGGTTCTCTTTAACAAAATCGACTAACATTGGAGTCACCTCACTTCTTTTTGACCATTCTGGTTGAATATATAATTTACATTCTGATCGAAGTTTTTCTGCCAAACCAAGAGCCCATTTAATATCTGATTTATGGTATACAACCACTTTAAATTCATCTGCTAAATCATAAGCTTCATCAACTGGAGCTTTAAATTTTTTAGGAGACAGGCAAACATAATCTAAGTGACCAGTAAATTGATGAGTTCCTGAAGTTTCAATATTGATCGAGAAACCTTCATTTTTCAACATCTCAGTTAATGGCCCTAATTGATGCATTAATGGCTCTCCTCCTGTAATAATAGCTAAGCGACCAGGATGTTTCTTTGCATCTTCAACAATTTCTTCAATATCAAGAACAGGATGCTTGTCTTGCTCCCATGATTCTTTTACATCACACCAAACACATCCAACATCACAACCCGCTAATCTTATAAAATAAGCTGCATGACCTGAAAATGCTCCTTCTCCCTGAATTGTATAAAACGCCTCCATTACTGGAAGTGAAAGTCCTTTCTGTACCTTTTCTTTGGTAGTATATTCTAAATGCTTAACCATGTTTCCTTTTTTCTGAGATAAAAAAGTCCTTTAAGGGGTGAGGGAACCCTTAAAGGACTCGATTTGCAAAATTATAAAAATATTTTGCGATTATGCTAATCTATACTGATTCCTTAACAGATTTTCTTCTTGCAGCTTCCAAAGTGTTCATTAATAATGAAACAACTGTCATTGGACCCACACCACCTGGTACTGGAGTAATCCAAGAAGCTTTTTCAGCTACCTCGTCAAACTTCACATCACCTTTAAGGCTGAAACCTGATTTTTTTGAAGGATCATCAATTCTTGTAATTCCAACGTCTACAACTACAGCTCCTTCTTTTACCATATCAGCAGTTACAAACTCAGCTCTACCTAAAGCTACAATAAGGATATCAGCTTGCTGACATTCCTCTTTTAAGTTTTGTGTTCTACTATGTGTTAGAGTTACTGTACAGTTACCTACTTTTGCATTTCTAGACATCAAAAGACTCATTGGCGTACCTACAATATGAGATCTACCAATAATTACACATTTCTTTCCTGAAGTCTCGATACCATAACGATCCAATAATTGAACAATACCATATGGAGTGGCAGGAAGGAAAGTTGGAAGACCTAACATCATCTTACCCAAGTTTGTTGGGTGGAAACCATCAACATCTTTATTAGGGTCGATTGCTTCCGTTACTTTTGTTTCGTTGATGTGTTTAGGTAGTGGAAGTTGAACAATAAATCCGTCGATATCATCATTATTGTTTAACTCATCGATTGTTTTTAGAAGATCTTCTTCTGTGATGTCTGCATCAAACTTGTATAACGATGAAGTAAACCCTACTTGCTCACAAGATTTTACTTTATGGTTAACATACGTTCTACTCGCACCGTCCTCACCAACTAAAATAGCGGCTAAATGTGGTTTCTTGCCTCCTTCGGCAGTCAGTTTTCTTACTTCCTCAGCAATTTCTTTTTTGATTGCATTTGAAGTTGCTTTTCCGTCAATTAGTTGCATGTTATTTGATTTCGCACTTAAAATTTATAGACCCACAAAAATAGTGACTTGGATCAGTTTTTCATTACGATTCACAAATATTTTTTTATGATTGTTCATTTTAATTTAATATCACAAACTTTTTGATGTAATACTGTCGACCATACATGGCCTTTAAAATATATATTTTGCCCTTATTTATCGATTGAATAGAAATTTGTGACTCGGTTTCATCACGACTAACAACAAGATTTCCGATTACATCATATATCTCAATATGTTTCTGTGATGTATTATCAAGAAAGTCTAAATGAACTGACGCATTTTTAATAGTAAATGAAGGTTCGGCAAACTCGTACTGAGAACGTATCATAATTTCCTCAAACATTTCTTCTCTACCATCGAAATCAATTTGATGTAACTTATAGTAATGTACTGATACTTCTGACTCTATCTCATGAATTATTTGATATTGAAGTAAACCATTCGAATTCCCTGCCGCATTTACTCTATCTACCTCTTTCCAATTCTTTTTATCATTTGAGTAATAAAGTATAAAATAATCACTATTTTCTTCCGTAGCTGTTTCCCAAATTATATGCGTAGTATTGTCTTTTATACAACCCTCAAAACGAACTAGCTCAACAGGCAAATCATATCCATCTTCAAAATCTCCTCCGCCTTGTATGTAATCTACTACAGTGTTAAAGTCTGTACCCGCAACAATTTCTTGACGCCCATATTGAATAATTCTAGAAATGTCAGCTATATCTGCACTACTTCGTTCAAAAGTATCACATGAGAAGCTACCGTCTAAATCCCCACAACTATCACCAAAATCTAAATTGACATTAGCTCCTTGAACATTGTTTCCTACTACGACTGCTCCATTTTTAGTATTAGTAGTAAGTGTTTGATTGTATTGAATGAAATCGTTGACAAGTAACAAACTGTTATTATTCAATTCAATTTCATGTCCACCGATATTTTGTGAATGGATTTCATCTACAAATAATGCTGCATTATCGATCACTACTTTATCAGTATTTCCACCGTAACCTTGCAAGTTCAATTGACCATTAATCACATCTACAATACTATTCTGAGAAATAGTAAGTGTTGAATTATTTAGATTCAAATTAACAGATATGCTAACAAATGCACCATTGGATACAATTAATGATGCACCATTTTGCAACGTTAAGTTTCCATTGAAAGTTACATTTTCTGTTATAGTTAAAGTTACTCCTGGGTCGACATATATCCCTGCCGCATCTGTAAAAGTACTTTCAGTATTAATTGTTTGATCAAAAGAAAAATGGATATTGGCTTCTGCTGGATTAACAAGCAGAATGAGAATTAATTTTAATAAAAGAAATAAAGTAGTTCTCATGTCAGCGTTTGTTTTTGATAGAGATTAAAAAGTCAATTTCAATTTATGCTCGTATATCCTGTTATTATCAAAAACAACCACTACAATAATTTATTTGCACTACATCATTTCTACTTCAAAGGTAAATTAGGCTATTTTTAAGGCGATAGTTAATAATATATTCTAAAAATAAATGAATAAACATTTAGTGATTTATTTTTCATAAGTAAAATTGTAAATTGAGTGCCGTTTGATAAATCAATTAATAAAACGTTTATATGCCAATATTTCAGTTAGAAGATGACAATGTGATGTTTCCTCCAGCTAGACTTACCGATGAAAGTGGAATTTTAGCTGTTGGTGGCGATTTATCTCCAAAACGAATTATTGAAGCATACGCCTCAGGTGTCTTCCCATGGTTTAATCCAGAAGATCCGTTATTGTGGTGGTCTCCCGACCCTCGATGTGTACTTTACCCTGAGAATATTAAAGTCTCTAAAAGTATGCGTCAGTTATTTCGACGAAATGAATATCGTGTAACTTTTGATCAAGCTTTTAGAGAGGTCATTACGGCTTGTCAAAACATCTATCGTCCTGATCAAGGTGGAACATGGATAACTGATGAAATGAAGGAAGCTTATATTGAATTACATGACATTGGTTTTATGCATTCAGTTGAGGTCTGGGACAATGATGAATTAGTTGGTGGATTATATGGCGGTGCCATGAAAAATGCCTTCTTCGGAGAATCTATGTTTTCATATAAAAGTAATGCCTCTAAATATGGCTTCATTACTTTGTGTAAGAATTTAATAGAACATAACTTTGATATCATAGACTGTCAGATGCATACAGATCACTTAGAAAGTTTAGGTGCTGAAGAAATTCCTAGGGAAGCATTTTTATTGACGGTCGATAGAAATCAACAAAGAGAATTTGTGAAGGAAGATTGGAATGAAAAATTCCGAACCGACTTCTATTAATTGATAAAAAACAATACAGATTTCAACTAACATTTGAATAATCATATATAAACATGAACAAAGAAGTAGCAAGTTTAAAGCCCGTACAAATTTGGGAGAACTTTGAAAAAATGAATGAAATTCCTCGTGGTTCTAAAAAAGAGGAAAGAATTATTGCATTCACTAAACAATTTGGAGAAAACTTAGGGTTAGAAACCATCGTCGACAAAACAGGTAATATTATCATAAAGAAGCCTGCTACTCCAGGAATGGAAGACAGAAAAGGTATCGTACTTCAGGCACATATTGATATGGTACATCAAAAAAATGCCGATACTGATTTTGATTTTGACACTGATGGTATTCAATCATATATAGATGGAGATTGGGTAAAAGCAAAAGGAACAACTCTTGGTGCAGACAATGGTATTGGTGCAGCGACAATTATGGGTGTTCTTGCTTCTAAAGATCTAAAACATGGTCCTATTGAAGGTCTTTTTACAATAGATGAAGAAACAGGTATGACTGGTGCTTTTGGCTTAGAGCCAGGTATTCTTACTGGTGATATTCTTTTAAACCTAGATACTGAGGACGAGCATGAGCTATGTATTGGATGCGCAGGTGGTATCGATACTAATGTAAATTATTCTTATGACGAAGTTGCAGCTGAAGGTTCTGCTTACCATATCCAACTAAAAGGATTAAAAGGTGGACACTCTGGTTGTGAAATTCATTTAGGAAGAGGCAACGCGAATAAATTAATGAACCGTTTACTTTGGGGTACACGTCAGAAATTCGGATTAGAGATTGCAGAAATTGATGGTGGCTCATTAAGAAACGCCATTCCTAGAGAATCTTTTGCCAATGTAGTTGTTGCTCCAGAAAGTGCTGATGAGTTTGTTGCTTACGTAAAAGAGTATGAAAAAACTATTCAAAAGGAATTACATGTAACAGAACCCAACTTAGTGATCAATATTGAATCTATTGATACTCCAGCTAAAGTGATGGATGTTGTTGCTCAAGACGCATTAGTTTCTGCGATTTATGCTGCTCCAAATGGTGTGATCCGTATGTCTGATGAGTTAGAAGGCCTAGTGGAAACATCGACTTCTATGGCAAGAGTGCTTGTTAAAGACGGAAAAGTATTAGTTCAATCATTAACTCGTAGTTCTGTTGATTCAGCAAAATACGATGTAGCTCAACAATTAGATGCTGCATTTGCAATTACAAAAGGCGATGTTGAACATGGTGGAGCTTACCCAGGATGGACTCCAAATGCTAATTCTGAAATTCTTGAAGAAATGAAATTGATTCATCAAGAATATTTCAATAAACCTGCTATAGTCAATGCAGTACATGCAGGTCTTGAGTGTGGAATTATTGGAAGCCACTACCCTAATCTCGACATGATTTCATTTGGACCTACAATTAAAAATCCTCACTCTCCTGATGAGATGTGTGAGATTGGTACCGTTGATAGATTCTGGGATTTCTTAGTGATGACTCTAGAAAGAGTAGCCAAGAAATAATTGATATAAATAATAAAAGCTCATGGTTACAAATCATGAGCTTTTTTTATAATAGAATTTATCTCATTTCCATTTTTACCTTCCGAACTAAAGTAACTATAAACTTGGCTCCTTTACCTTCTTCACTTTCAACATGAATCTCTCCTTTCATGGCCTCAGTAAATTTCTTTGCGATACTTAATCCTAGCCCTGTAGATGATTCTCCATCAGTAGGCTTTGCACTTAAACGTTGAAACTTACCAAATAGCTTTTCCTTATCTTCTACAGAAAGACCAGGTCCATGATCTCGTACTGATAACCTTACCTTTTCTTGATCACAAAACTCTATTTCAACATCGATTCTCTCATTCTTTGGAGAGAACTTGATTGCATTTGACAATAGATTTTCGAGAATCTGACGAACTCCGTTAGGGTCAGCTAATACTACACAAGGCTTTAATCGTTGATACACCTCTATTCCTTTTCTTTCTGCTTTTTTTGTCAGTTGCTCAACTACCGTTTCAACCACTTCATCTAATTCAAATTCTACAATTTCAAGATTTAAATGCCCTGCCTCAATCGCTTTAACATCTAGAATTCTAGTTATCATTTCTTGCATTCTCCATAAGGCTCTTGTTACGCCAGAAATACATTCTTGTTCTTCATCTTTAAGCTCTGATTCTAAAATTTGTGATAAACTTAATGCTGATGTCAAAGGGTTTCTCAAATCATGAGCAACTACACCTATTAAATGATTCTTCTCTTCATTTAATGTATTTAAGCGTTCATTCTGACACTCAATCTCTTGATAGGAGACTTTTAATTTTTCCTGTTGGGTTAGTAATTGTTCATTGGCTAAACTTAATCTTTCTGCCAGTGTTTTTTTCTTGTTCTTTTGTTTGATAATATAGGCTAGGAAAACCGCAAGTATTAAACAGATTACAATGATTGAAAAAAGAAAAAACCATTGTTTCTTCATCTTTAATTCTTGTAGTTTCTGTTGTTCAGTTAATAATCTATTTTCAGCTTCCTGCTGACTAAATCGAACTTGATTTTCAAGATCCGCAATCTCTCTCATCTTTTCTTGATTGTAGACACTATCATACATATCATGAGAAAGTTTCTGGAACTTTAACGCTTGGTAATAATCTTTTTGCTCTTCATATAATACAGCTAGCTGATAAGCGACTGAAACCAATTCTAATTTTGCTCCGGTCTGTTGAACAAGATTATACCCTTTTTTCGCATACTCTAAAGCTTTACGATTATCTCCTAATGTCCTATAGGTATCTGAAAGTCCTGAACAAACATGAATTAGACCTCTAATATCATTGATTTCATTAAGTATTTTATAAGATGCCTGATAAGCTTTTAATGCCTGTTTTGTCTTATTTAGTCGAAGATAAACTATAGCAATATCGTTATAAGAATATGCTAATGCGTTTCTACTTCCTTTCTTCTTTTCTTCGTATAACTTTTGTCGAATAGCCAAAGCCTGTTTATGATATGATATGGACTCATCATAATTTTCCATGTAGGTATTAATATTCGCCATATTACTAAAAGCAAGTGCTTTTAATTCATCGGAAGAGTTATCATTTAGTAATGAGAATCCTTTTTGATAGTATTCTAATGCTTTATCAAGCTCAGCTTGAACTTCATACACTTTACCGATATTTTGAATTGAGTTATTCCAATGAGAAGTATCCTTTAAACTTTCTGAAATCTTTGCTGCTTCAAAGTAGTCTTTTAAGGCTTCACCATATTCGGCTTTATAAAAATTTGCAACGCCTCTCCTATGATACACTTTTTGTAAATGTTCTTGATTAGATGTTTGAAGAGCGATTTTAAGTGCTTGATTGAGATAATAGATCGAAGAATCTGGAGCATACTGATAGTATAATCCCGACAACTGAAACAATGCATCAATGTTATGATCATCCATTTCATGTTGGAAATTCACCTGCTTAAGACTATCTATTTTTTGACGTTTTGATGCTAAAGGATCAACCGCAAACAAATGGTATGATAGTAGAAGAAAAGATAGAAAGTATAATAGCTTCAAAGGAGTAGTGTTAGTTGAATGTAATAGCAAAATATAATGTAGGAAAAATATTTAGAGTTGGGAAGTATTCTCTTGAAAATATTTGATTGGAATTCTTAAAAATAAGGTGACTTATATTCAATCTTATAATCTTCAAAAGATACACCCTCGTATGCTGCTTCATGCATAAAAGATAATATTAAATGCATTTTATCTTTAGATTGATAACCCGGCACAGGTAAAGGATTGGCTTGTAAATTCTCATCTCCTTTAACCCATATAAAAACAGTTGATGGAAAACTCATATTTCCATTTAATAATAATGCAGCAAGCTCTTCTTCAGTAAATGAGGAGCCTTGAAATTGGAACTCATGATGACTTTCTCCATTCAGCTTAACGGCATAATAATTTTCATTGATATATTCGGCAACTTTGGGATCTGAAAAAGTAGTTTTATCCATTTTTTTACACCAAGTGCACCAATCAGTATATATATCAATCATAAACTGTTTTTGCTCTAATTTATTCCTAAGTAATGCCTCTTCAAATGTTAACCATTCTACTTTGGATTGAGTAAAAGCAGTATTACTAAAAATTAGAATAAAAAGGATAATTAAGGCTCTCATTGTTGTGCGTTTTAAATGATGAAGATAAATGATTTTAATTCACTTTTCTTCAACTTTAACATTATCTAAATTTAAAGTTTATTAATTAAAAAATCTATTCTATACTTTTGTTGCTGATTAAACACATATACATTTAAAACCTTTCTTTTTAATGAAACGAATTGCATACTCAACTTCATTTTTTGTGATGTTATTGTTGATGGTATTTTCAGCAAATGCACAAAAAAAAGAATTAAGTATTAAAGACGGTATTGTTGGCTATTGGTCACTCTACCCAGAATACAAATCAGTACAATGGTTACCTAATAGCAAAGGCTACTATGTTGAATCAACAAAAGATGCTTTTCTTAAAGTAAATGCAAAAAAAGGTACTTCTACTTCACTTATCTCCTTAGAAGAACTGAAAAAATCAAACTCAGAATTAGAAAAACTATCAAAACTGCCTAGAGTAGAATTTATTGATGGTTCTTCTTTTGTCTTCCAATTCAATAACAAAGTTTATCATACAGATCTTAACCGTAAAACATCTCAAGTGACTACCACTTTTGATGGAGCAAATGTTGATTTCACAAAAGATTTCAAAAATTCTGCTTACACAAAAGAGAATAATTTATTCATCTCTGTTGATGGTAAAGAAATTCAAATCTCAAATGAGACTAATAAAGCAATAGAATATGGTAAAACAGTTCATAGAAATGAATTTGGAATCCATAAAGGTACTTATTGGTCACCGAAAGGAACAGCTCTAGCTTATTACAGAAATGACCAAACCATGGTTACAGACTATCCATTAGTTGATATTTCATCAGTACCTGCTAAAGAAGCTCCAGTTAAATACCCAATGGCAGGGCAAAAATCTGAAGAAGTAACTCTTCACATTTACAATATAGCTGCTCAGAAAAGTATCCAAGTAAATACAGAAGGACCAAAAGAACAATATCTTACAAATATTGCTTGGAGTCCTGATGAAAAGTTTGTCTTTATTGGCATTTTAAATAGAGACCAAAATCACCTAGTACTAAACCAGTACGATGCTTCTACTGGAGCGTTTGTAAAAACACTATTCGAGGAAAAAGATGATAAATACTTATCGTTAACTCATCCAATGGAATTTTTACCAAACAGTACTACAGAATTTATCTGGAGAACAGAAAAAGATGGTTTCGAACATGTCTATCTATACAATACTGATGGTAAAGAATTAGCTCAAATCACAAAAGGTGATTGGGTTGTTATGGATGTAATTGGATTTGACAGAAAGAACCAAAATCTTTATGTTTTAGGAACGGATAACAATGGGTTAGATCGTCAAGTTTATAAGGCGAATATTAAATCGAAAACTGTTAAGAAAATCACATCTTTATCTGGTGTATACAGTGTAGTTCAGTACGATGTTACCACCAATTTATTCTTGGCAAGTTTTTCAAATACAACAACACCAAACAAACAATTTGTATTTGATGGCAATGGTAAAGTAATAAAAACTATTGTTGACGCTGAAAACCCATTAGCTGATTTCAATGTTTCTCCTATTGAATTAGGTACAATCACATCTGCTGATGGAAAAACAATTTTGAATACAAGAATGATAAAACCATCTAACTTCGATAAGAATAAGAAGTACCCTGTTATAGTTTATGTATATGGCGGTCCTGGAGTACAGCTTATCACTAATCGTTGGAATGCAGGAGCATCTTACTGGATGCAAACAGCAGCTCAAAATGGATATATCATTTACACTGTAGAAAGTAGAGGCTCTGAAAACAGAGGTAAAGAGTTTGAACAAGTAACACATTTACATTTAGGTGAAGAAGAAATTGCAGACCAAATCAAAGGTGTAGAATATTTAAAATCTTTACCTTATGTTGACCAAGACAAGATGGCGATTCATGGATGGTCTTATGGTGGTTTTATGACAACATCACTTATGACAAAAACGGCAGGAACTTTCAAAGTTGGTGTTGCAGGTGGTCCTGTTATGGATTGGAAAATGTATGAAGTGATGTATGGTGAGAGATACATGTCAACACCTCAGAAGAATCCTAAAGGATACGAAAAAGCAAGTCTTCTGAATAAAACAGACCTTCTGAAAGATAAACTTTTAATTATCCATGGTTTGATTGATGATGTTGTAGTTCCTCAACATTCATTTAGGTTCTTACAAGAATGTGTTAGTAATGAAGTACAAGTCGACTTCTTTACCTACCCTGGACACCCTCACAATGTAAGGGGCAAAGATAGAGTTCATTTAATGAATAAGGTATTAATGTACATTGACGCAGAGTTGATGAATTAATTCATAAAAAGAGCTTCTTCAACAAGGAGCTCTTTTTATTTTTTATGCTTTTATTTACTTAATAATTACAAAAGACCGTAACTATTTCTATTTTCGAGACTAAATTGAAAATCTATTGTGTATTTATTTTATCAATAAGTTGAAATTAGATCATGTTCAACTCTATGCTACTTGTAATAAATACACAAACTCAACGTGTTACATAGATCAACTATTAAAATCAGATTTACATCTTTTTAAAGAGATAAATTATAGAAATGAAAAAACTTGCATTACACTGGAAAATCATCATTGGTATGGTCCTAGGCCTTTTTCTAGGTCTATCTTTAAGTTATGCCGGACTTGCCCAGTTTTCTAGTGATTGGATTAAACCTTTCGGAACAATCTTCATCCGTCTACTAAAATTAATTGCCGTACCTCTAGTATTAATTTCATTGGTTAATGGAGTTTCATCCATGACAGACCTTTCTAAATTATCAAAGATGGGCGGTAGAGCTGTTGGAATTTATCTAACAACAACGATTATAGCTGTATCTATCGGATTAGTTCTGGTTAACCTTTTCCAACCCGGTGCAGGCTTTTCCAACGAGTTAAGAGAAACCTTTTTAACCAAGTTTGCCGATACTGCCTCTTCCAAAACGCAGATGGCTTTAGCTGTTCAACAAAGAAGCCCATTACAGCCATTATTAGATATGGTACCCGGTAATATCTTCAATGCGATGAGCAGTAACAGTAATATGTTACAAGTAATCTTCTTTGCTATATTATTTAGTATTGCTTTAGTTGCAATTCCTTCTGAACATGGTAAGGCTGTTAAAAACTTGTTCAATAGTCTTGATAAGGTCATTTTAAAAATGGTTGATCTTATAATGCTATTTGCTCCTTATGGGGTATTCGCATTAATCACATCCCTAATTACAGATTTCACAGGAGACGATCCTTCTAAGGCGTCCCAATTATTAATTGCATTAGGTTTCTACTCTTTAGTAGTTGTAATGGGATTAACTATAATGATTACTGTAGTGTATCCTACTATTCTAAAAGTATTTGCAAAGGTAAATTTCTCGACTTTCATCCGTGGGATTTTCCCTGCACAGATGATGGCGTTTTCAACAAGCTCATCTGCCGCAGCATTACCGGTAACAATGAAGCAAGTTGAAGAAGAATTAGGTGTATCCGAAGAAACAACAAGTTTTGTTTTACCATTAGGTGCAACTATTAATATGGATGGCACATGTCTATACCAAGGTGTTGCTGCAGTTTTTATTGCTCAAGTATTTGGTATTGATTTAACCTTAGGCGAACAACTTTCGATAGTAATTACAGCTACATTAGCATCAATCGGTGCTGCTGCAGTTCCTGGTGCTGGTATTATCATGCTAATTATTGTTCTTGAACAAGTTGGATTACCTTCTGAGGGTATTGCACTAATTCTTGCACCAGATAGAATTCTTGATATGTTTAGAACAGTAGTGAATGTAACTGGAGACGCTTCAGTAGCAATTTTAGTCGATCGCTCTGTAGGCAATAAACCAAAGATTGAAGAAACTGCTGAATAAACTTTTCTTTAGTCTTTAGAAGAAACAGCCAATTTCAATTTAAGAAGTTGGCTGTTTTTTTATCTGAGATATTTATGAAAGTAAATGGCAGAACTCTTTTGTTTCTATCATTTACATTTAAAAGGTGAATCATAAAACTATTTGATTCCCTTTTTTCTTATCTTTGCAGACAATTCTCATCACTTTAACACTTTACATGAGGTCTCTTGAATTATTAGCTCCTGCTAAGAATATAGAAATAGGTATGGCTGCCATTAACCATGGTGCTGATGCAGTATATATTGGTCCATCTAATTTTGGCGCTCGTGATGCTGTAGGCAATAGCGTTTCAGATATAGCAAAATTAACGAAACATGCACATCGTTTCCACTCAAAGATTTTTGCTACAATGAATACGCTTCTTTTTGATAATGAGTTGGAACAAGCACATAAACTAGCATGGCAGTTATATGATGCAGGTGTTGATGCTCTTATCATTCAAGATATGGGAATGTTAGAAATGGACTTACCTCCTATTCCTTTACATGCAAGTACTCAAACTCACAACCTACATTTAGAGAAAGTTCAGTTCCTAGAAAAAGTAGGATTTGATAGAGTAGTTTTAGCAAGAGAATGCTCAATAAAAGACATTGAAGAAATTGGTAAAGCGACGAATGTAGAATTAGAGGCCTTTGTTGCTGGAGCTCTTTGTGTTAGTCTTAGTGGCCAATGTTATATGTCTAATAACGTAGGTGACAGATCAGCTAACAGAGGTGCATGTGGTCAACCTTGTCGTTTACCGTTTGATTTAGTTGATAGTAATGGTACAAAGCTAGCCAACCAGAAACATTTACTATCACTTAAAGACCTTAATTTGAGTGACTATGTTTTACCTCTTGCTAGAGCTGGTATCAAATCATTTAAAATTGAAGGTAGATTAAAGGATGAGTCCTATGTCATTAATCAAGTTGGTAGTTTTAGAAAGCGTATTGATTTTGTATTAGATAAATATGGTAACGAGTTCACTGCTGATTCCCAAGGGAAAACAACGTTGGACTTTGACCCTGCCATGGAAAAGACCTATAATAGAGGCTTTACTACCTATTTTTACGAAAAAAGAAACCCTGAGATTGTTCACTTCGACTCACCTAAAGCCATAGGCGATAAAGTGGGTGTTGTAAAACAAATCAAAGCCAATCAGTATCTTGTAGAAATGCAAGATGGCAAAAAACTTATTCCTGGAGATGGTCTTTGTTTCTATGATAAATATGAAAAACTTCAAGGAATGAAGGTTGAGCATGTTGATAATGAAGGCTGGATTAAAACTTCGTTAGTTATGGGAGTTCGAGTTGGTGCAGAAATCTATAGAAATTATGATCAAGCATTCAATAAAGAGCTTAAATCTCAAAAAACCGTTCGTAAAATTGAGAGTGATATCTCGATGACTTGGAAAAACCATACTATTACTTTGTCGATTAAAGATATATATGGGAATTCTTTGTCACAAAGCTATAAAGAGCCATTTGAAGTAGCATCCAATAAAGAGAAAGCTGAACAAAATTTACAAAAGTCTTTAAAGAAGACGGGTAATACTATTTTCTTAATCAATGAGGTTACCCTTCCAAAAGGTGAATTACCTTTTATTCCAAGTGGTAAGTTGAATCAAATGCGAAGAGACCTTATCGATGCTTTTGAGGCTAAAAGAAATGCTGAATACAAACAAGCTCCAAGGTTAAACACGGAAATTGATGACAGCTACCCATTCCCTGCTAAAATTCAAAAGTGGGATCACCATGGTAATGTATTAAATAAGCTTGCTCGCCAATTTTATACTAAACATGGTGTTACTGAAATTGAAGAAGGGTTCGAAGGAAGAGAAGATAAAAGTAAGCTTCGCTTGATGACAACAAAGCACTGTTTACGATACCAAATTGGGTTATGTGATGAATATGAAACATTTGTGACACCACCGGAAAATGTAAAGTATCCTTTATTCTTACAGTCGAAAAAAGATCGATATAAACTTAAATTCAATTGTAAAGATTGTGTCATGATGATTGATGATGCACCGGAAGAAGAAGAAGTAAATAGCTAGAATTAGCTTATATTATATAAGTAAAAAGCCATACATTGTTATTATACAATGTATGGCTTTTTTTATGATGAATCTAATTAGATTTATTCTTCATCTTCGTCTTCAGATCTAGAGAAACCATTATCATCCTTGCTTGATTCAGCAATAGAGTCTCTCATGGTTGTATCTGCCTGAAGGTTTTTAAGTTTATAGTAATCCATAATACCTAGATTACCACTTCTAAATGCCTCAGCAATTGCTAATGGGACCTCTGCTTCAGCTTCAATTACTTTTGCTCTTGATGCTTGAGCTTTGGCTTTCATTTCTTGCTCAACTGCAACCGCCATAGCTCTTCTTTCCTCGGCTTTTGCTTCTGCAACTTTTAAATCTGCATCTGCTTGGTCCGTTAGAAGTTTGGCTCCAATATTATCTCCCACATCAATATCAGCGATATCAATAGATAAAATTTCAAATGCCGTACCCGAGTCTAAACCTTTTTCCAAAACAAGTCTAGAAATCTTATCTGGATTTTCTAATACTTCCTTATGAGATAAAGAAGAACCGATAGATGTTACAATACCTTCACCAACACGCGCTAAGATTGTTTCCTCACCAGCACCACCTACTAACTGAGCGATGTTGGCTCTAACCGTTACTCTTGCTTTTGCTACAAGTTGAATACCATCTTGTGCTACTGCAGATACTGATGGTGTGTTGATCACTTGAGGATTAACGGAGATTTGAACAGCTTCAAATACGTCTCTACCCGCTAAATCAACCGCTGCTGCCAACTTAAATGACAATGGAATGTTTGCTTTATCTGCCGAGATTAAAGCTTTAATGACTGAAGGAACATGACCTCCTGCAAGGTAGTGTGTTTCTAAGTCTGTAGTACTTAGTTCTAATCCAGCTTTAGTTGCGGTAATTAATGAGTTAACAATAATTTTAGGTGGGACTTTACGAATACGCATAGTTACAAGGCTAATTAAGCTAATACGTACTCCTGAAAAAATTGCTGTAATCCATAGGTTAACAGGAACGAAATACATTAATGTAAAGAAACCTGCGATACCTAGAACTAAAATTACAGCGATAAGAGATAAAGTCATTTCTTAATTTTAGTTTAATTTTATACTAGTTTTTATTAAAAGTGTAATATAACATATTAAAATGATTGTAACGATGTTTAATATCAACTTTTTCTTTTGCTAAAATTTTAGATATTTGCAGTTCACAATTCAATTATCAGAGTGGAATGAATAACTGAACACTTTCGAACTTCCATTGAATAAAGATTTTATTTTTTATTACTAACCAAAACAAAAATATTGTGAGCAAAACACATTCGGGTCATCCTAAAGGCCTTTACACACTTTTTGCCACTGAATTCTGGGAGCGTTTTAGCTACTATGGAATGCGTGGTTTCTTCGTTCTGTATTTAACTGCCACTTTAATGGATGGTGGTTTCGGTTTAGAGAAAACTGAAGCATACAGCATCTATGGTATCTTTACTGCTCTAGTTTATGTAACTCCTATCATTGGCGGTATCTTGGCTGATAAACTTATTGGTCAAAGAAAATCAATCTACATTGGTGCTTTACTAATGGCCTTGGGTCAGTTTACTATGGCAGCTTCTGTTAGATATGGTTTAACAGAATTAGTGTCTGCAAGAGAAATGTCATTGTACCTAGGTTTAGGTCTTTTGATAATAGGTAACGGTTTCTTTAAGCCAAACATTTCTACAATGGTTGGTGGTCTATATAGCTCAGATGACCCAAATAAAGATGGTGGTTTTACAATCTTCTATATGGGTATCAACTTGGGTGCATTCGTCACTAACTTTGTTGGTGGTTCATTAGCTGAGAAAGTAGGTTGGGAATATGGATTTATGGCTGCTGGTATCGGTATGGTTGCTTCTACAATCTGGTTCTTTATTAGAGAAACATCTGTATTGAGTGGAGAAACAGGACATGCAGTAGGTTTACCTCCAAAAGATGACCCTACTTCTAAATTTAAATTAGGAAAAGGTGATTGGATCAACATTTTAGTTTACGTAATTGGATTAGCTGCAATTACATATGGTGTAATCTGGGGTATCGTAAACATTGATGGTGACATCATCGATATGATTGTTAAAGTAATTGCTGTTGGTGGCTTTAGCTACTTAGGTTTTACTATTTTCCAAAACACTTCTGGTTCTACGGAATGGAGTCGCGTTGGTGTAATCTTAGCCTTAGCGGTATTCAATATTGTATTCTGGTCAGGTTTCGAACAAGCAGGTACATCTTTCAACACATTTGCCAATGAATACACAAACAGAGATGTTTTTGGTTTTGAAGTTCCAGCTTCATGGTTCCAATCTATCAATGCCGTATTCATTATTATCCTTGCTCCTGTTTTCACAATTATGTGGACTAGATTAAGTGATGCTAACTTAAACCCAAGAACTCCTGTAAAGTTCGCTTTATCGTTAGTATTCTTAGGAGTAGGTTTTGGTATCATGGCAATCGCTAATGATTCATACAAAGAATCTCAAGCACTAATTTCTCCTATGTGGTTGGTAATGGTTTATTTATTCCATACTGTAGGTGAATTATTTATGTCACCAATTGGTCTTTCAATGATCACTAAGTTATCTCCTCCAAAAATTGTTTCAGTAATGATGGGTCTATGGATGGGTTCAATTGCCTTAGGTAATTACTTAGCAGCATCAATGACTAAAATCTCTGAAGACTTTGGGTTTGATACCTTCTACTTTATTACTGCATATGCATTTATTGCAGCATTAGTAGCCTTTGCTGTATCACCAATCTTAAATAGATTAATGAAAGGTATTCACTAGGATATCTTTTCCGATATAAAAAAAGGGATATGAATTAATTTTCATATCCCTTTTCTTTTAGTTATTTGCTTCTAACTTTATCATTTGACATTGATTTTCTGCAACGATTAAATCATGTTTCTTCATTGGCATCCTTCGGTCAAATTGAATTTTATTTTGGACAGTGAATACTTCATAATTCCCTCTTCTTAAAGGTATTCTCAAACTTTCTAAAGATTCACAGTCTGCTTCATCTTTACATTTTTTATTAAGGTAACCTAGGAAATCATAGTCATCATTATCTAGATCCTTGACAAATACATAAAACCCATGTTTGTCTACTTTCTTTTCATTAGAGAAGAAAACCACATTCCCATGATAAGAATCCCTCTCAATAGGTGATTGAACATCCGCTTGATGATCTTTGAAAATTACTTTGTGAGTAAAAGCAGTAAATACTTCTGTTACATTGTAATTCAAGTCTAAATAAACCTTTTGAAAGGATGCTGATCCATTTTTCACTTTATCAATGCCATATACATTCTCAACATATTTATCATTATCATAATAAACCTTTGAGATTACTCCATCTTCTACATAAACTCTTGCATTGACAAGTTCTGTTTGATGTTCATTGATAAAGTCTTTTTCTTTTGGCATAATTATCCAGACTTCTTGCCAGCCTTCAGAAGGGTTAGGTAAAGTGTGTTTATGCTTTTTGTAGAATTTCTCCAGCTCGTTTACAGAAGTCATCTGTTGAGCCTCAACCATGTTAGTTAATACGAGAAATAAATAGCCGAATAACGAATAGTAGTATTTAAGTTTCATGTCTATATTTAGATAATTCTTTCGGGTTAAAAGTAATTATCTTTTTTTGGACTAAAAATCCAAATTATCCGGCTTTTGTACAATGTAATCTTTTGTAACCTATTGATTAATTAATTACAAAAGACTTGTCACAATTGTAATATAACTCACCCTTAGCAACAGTCAAAGGAGACTCAAAATTGTTGTGATATAATTGCCCTGTTCCTAATCCATGAGGTTTATCAATTAGGTAGTTGGCAGTAAATTGAGCGATTGCATTTAAGCCAACATTTGATTCTAACGCAGAAGTCATCCACCAGGGAATATTTCTTTTCTCAGCATAGCTGATCCATTCTGCAGAGGCCTCTAAGCCTCCAACTAATGCTGGTTTTAAAATAATATACTGTGGCTTTATTGTGTCTAGTAAATCTTCTTTTTTATTGCTTGAAACTCCTATTAACTCTTCATCTAAAGCAATAGGGATTGGAGTGACTTCACATAATTTGGCCATTTCCTCCCATTGCCCTGCCCATATCGGCTGTTCAATAGAATGTAACTCAAAATCAGATAGTCGTTTTAACTTTTCTAATGCTTCTTCAATTTTAAAAGCACCATTCGCATCCACCCTCAAAGTAATTTTATCCGATGAATATTCACTTCGAATGTACTTAAGAAGAGATAGTTCTTGTTCAAAGTCTAAAGCTCCTACCTTAATCTTTATACAATCAAACCCTTTCTCTAGTTTCTGATCAATTTGTTCTTTCATGAAACTGTGATCACCCATCCAAACTAAACCGTTAATAGGAATAGGTGTTCCTTTATAAAAAGAATTATCATATATGATTTTCTTACCGCCGTTTTTTAGATCTAAAAGTGCTGTTTCAATAGCAAAGTAAAAGCTTGGTAACTTCTCTTTATCAATTAAATTAGGTAGATCTTCAAATTGAACATTTATCCTATTCAATTCATCTAGCCAATTTTGTAACCTCACTTCATAATCTTCAAAATGATCAATGCTTAACCCTTTTAAAGTATTACACTCTCCCCAACCAATAATTTCAGGAGTATCCTCATCCCAAACTTTAACCAAAAAGCAATCTTTTATACTTATTGCACCTCTTGAAGTTTTTGCAGGAAAATTAAATTGTAAAGTCCTTTTGATATAATCGAAACGCAGCATTATAGTCTATTTAATTGGTATTCGTCACCTAAGCGAAAGTTGGAAAGAATCTGAATTAATTCTTCTTCTTGGTAAGTTCCCTTTTTAAAATTAGATATCTTACCAATTTCTTTATCGTTTTGGAAAATCAAAGATTCAGCCATCATTCCCATTTTACGAGTGGATGGATCCCTTCTTCTTACCTTATATATAAAAGCATCTCGATTACCTAATAATACCTTGTCAACAGTCTTATCTTTTAAATAACTCTCATATCTAGATTTGAATAATTTATCGATTGTTGACTGGTCATTAAAGTTTTCCAACTGATAAACTAGAGTTCCTTTCTCAGAGTTTTCAAAATAGCATTGAAGACCGGTCTCTCCTAGTTCCATCATTGCGTTCCTTCCTCTTAAGCTTTCTTTTGTAAAGAAATCAAAAGCAACCAATCTTTCAGTTGTCATCATGATATCTGGAAATGCTCCCAATAATCTCTTCATACTATTGTAAGAATCTATTGATTTTTCATCTCCAATTAAGTTGACAAAGTGCTTCATTAGATTCAAATCATTTTCATTACACTGCACAAAAGCTAAAATTAACCCTGAAGCAGATTGTTGAACAACATATGATTTTAGGCCTTTAGGGTTAACTGTTACTTCATATCCTGTCATGCCCCAATTATTCTCACTTTTAAACTCAGACATTTTCTTCACATTATATCTTCTTGAGTCTAAAATCTTTTCTGCGAATTGTTTTGCAGGCTCTTTATCAAGTTTGTTTTTTTCTTTAAGCTTGACAATATGTACTGTCAACTCTTTTCTTGATAATGGATCTTTGAATTTACCTTCTACAATTTCTTCAGCATTCTTTTGTAAATCTTTGATAGAAATACCTCTAGGAAAGTCAAATGACACATTTCTACTGATAGTATTTGATCTAACATTTATATCCTCATAGTAATGTAATGATTTAGCACTTTTAAGAACAAAATTCTTACTATATGGCAATTGTGATAATAGATCTAACGCTGTCCAAGTTACCGGAAAGTTATCTACCTGATCTTCCTCAAGAGGAATCATTTCAGAAGCTACTTTATTATAATTTTGAACTTCCAGGTTATTCAGACCATAAGTATCCTCAATATTCATCTTCTTGGCTAGCACATCTTCTAATGATAGCTCAGAAGCTAATAGAATATGGTGCCATTTGCCATAATCTTCATGAACTTGAGTGATCGCGTAAGGTTCTAAACCCAGATCCTCTAGTCTATCTATCGTATTTTCTAATTCATCAAATTCACGAAAAGAAGCCACTTTTATAGAAAATGGTTTCTCTTCACTAAACTGCTCTACAGCACAAGAAGTAAAGCCTAGTGAAATGAATAAGAAAATATATGTTAGTAGTTTTATTTGTTTCATTTTACGATAACTGTTAGTGAAATAATGCAATGTAACATTATTGAATAGCTGTAAAAATACAATAAAAGCATGAAATATTAGTATTCCGAATATTTTATATTGCTTTTTGATCTGACACCTCTAATTCCCTCACAATCTTAATACTATTGATCTTATCACCATACTGTATCTTTCTCATAATATCTAAACCTTCAACTACTTGAGCAAAGACTGTATATCTACCATCTAAATGGTGTGTAGGCACTAGCGTAAAAAAGAACTGACAAGATTCCGTATCCTTTCCTGCTGATGCAATTCCTAATGAACCTTCTGTAAATTCCAATTGCGTAAATTCTGATGGAATAGAGTAATTTAATCCACCAAATCCATCACCTCTTGGGTCGCCCCCTTGAGCAACAAAGTTAGGCACTAAACGGTGAAAATGTAGTTGATCATAAAATCCACTATCAGCTAAACTAACAAACATACTCACAGTTGCTGGTGCTTCATTTACTTTTAGAACAATTGTAATATCTCCTTTTTCCGTACTTATTATTGCTTTCTGATCTTGTTTAATCTTTTTAATGTAATCCCATTGAACTCCTTTGTTTTCTTTAGGAGCATCATAATTATATTCTTTACTTTCTAAATGAGCAATTGTTTTTTCTAATTCAATGAAAGCTTCTACTTGAAGAGGGAGTTCTAAAGAAGTTTTCACTTCCTCCATTAACTGTACTGCAGGGTAATATTTTTTAAATTTTTCACTATTATTCTGCATAAAAGAACATGTTGTATAGATCTGAGCAACGTCTTTTGTTTTTAAAGCATCTGATATGATTCTTCCAAGTTCTGCACCTTCTTTACTATTCAAAGATTTTTCAGAGGCATATTCTCGCATTAATAATTCGATAGCTTTAGTTTTTAGTGGAATCTCAGTTGTTGTTTTCCATGTTTCAAACACTAGATCTTTTCCAAGCTTAGAATTACTTAAAGCGTCTAAATAATAACATTTTTCATAAACACTTGATGCCTGATCGTACAAACCTTTAGTGAAATTATAAATATCTTTCTGCTTATTCCTTTCATACATCACCGCTTTTAAAGCTAAAGCTTGAGCATGAGGATGTTTCATTTCTTTAGCTATCTGATAGACTTGCTTAGACTCTTTCCATCCTAACTTTTTATAAAGTTTCGATGCAGCAACAGAAGCTACGATTGGATCTTCATGATTTAGGAAAGCCATTGTTTCTTCAACCATTCCATCATATTTGATTTTCTCAGTTGCTATTAATGCACTTTCTAAGACCATAGGACTTTTCTCTTCATGAAGAATTTTCTTTAATGCCGTTGAACTGCCACCACCTTTTGAAAAGGCTGCGATCGATAAAGCAAAATTAGATCGGATTAATTCATTATTATTCCTTCTTGCATTCGCGAAAATGTTTGAATTAAATGTAGCTACCATATTTGAAGAACTCAATCTTGCAAAATATGCACTACACCATTCTTTTGTTTCTGTATCTTTTGACTTTGTAAAGATTCTCATGACTTGTTCTGCAGCATCGTAAGACTCAAACCCTTGCCATGTTTTTGCTCTGTATAAACCTTTTACAATTCCTTTCATCACATGCTCGTCACTTAAAACGAAATGTGTCATTAGATAAATAGCTCCATCGTTAGCACAATGTCCCAATGCCTCGAAAACATATTCCAGCAATTCTGTTTCTTTTTCATGATCAATAATGAATTTTATAAGAAAAGGGTTAATTGATGGGTCTGCAATTTGACCTATAGCAAAAGCTGTTGCTATCTTTATATCTAATGAATTGGATGTTTCTAGTTTTTGTTTTAAAGCTGGCAAAGCAGAAGTATCCTGAACAGAACCCAAAGCTATTAAAGCTTCAATTTGATAAATGGAATCTTGGTCTAAATAAGTTAATAATTCTTTCGTATTGCGTTTATCCCTACTGTTATATATTGCTCTTATCTTTGAATCATTAAATTTGTTCTCAAAGCTAATTTTCTCAGTTTGGTCATCTGTTCCATCTGAACAAGATTGGAGGGCAAAACAAAAAATTGAAATGAAAAAGAATACGGAAGTATTGAATTGACTCATTATTAATAAGATTAGTTTTTAAACAACTAAAAATAACCAAATATAAACCCCAATTCAAAAAAAATATGCGCGCAGTAGATATAATCATAAAGAAAAGGGATCACCAAGAATTAAACGACACAGAGTTAAAAGCATTTCTACAAAGTTATCTTTCAGGAGAAGTAACAGATTATCAAATGTCTGCTTTTCTGATGGCTGTTTTCTTAAATGGATTGACAGACCATGAATTAAAAACATTAACTGAAACAATGAGAGATTCTGGCCATCAAATTAGGTTAGAAGGTGTTAGTAGATTTTTAATTGATAAACATAGTACCGGTGGTGTTGGAGACAAAACAAGTATAGCTTTAGCCCCACTACTCTCTACTTTTGGAATTGGTACCGCAAAAATGTCTGGAAAAGGCCTTGGTCATACAGGGGGCACATTAGATAAGTTTGATGCCATCCCAGGTTTTAAATTTCCTTCATCAGAAGAAGAAATGGTAAAATCCATCGAACATACAGGCATTGGTATTATGGGACAAACGGATAATATCGTTCCATTGGATAAGAAACTATATGCTTTAAGGGATGTAACAGGAACTGTAAATAGTTATCCTTTGATTGCATCTAGTATTATGAGTAAAAAACTTGCAGTCCGTAGTGATGGGATTATTCTTGATGTGAAAGTTGGGGATGGTGCATTTATGAAAAACTTGGAAGATGCTCAGCAACTCGCCAACATCATGAGAGGTATTGGTGAAATGTTCGGTAGAAAAGTTCACATTGTATTAAGTGGAATGGAACACCCATTAGGTAATGCTATTGGTAATGGATTAGAAGTATTTGAAGCTGTACAATCATTACATGGACAAGGGCCTAAAGATTTTGAAGAACTGATTACAACCATCACTGGTATTGCTTTATTACAAAAGGGCGATGTAACAACACTTGAAGAAGGAATAGAAAAAGCTACAGAAAAATTAAAATCAGGTGAAGCAGTAAAAGCTCTTCATGATTTTGTTGAAGATTGTGGTGGTGATGCTTCTTATATTACTGACCCTAATAAATTTATCACTGCAAAATTCACTTATGATCTTAAGGCTCCACAAAATGGCTATGTATCGTCATTAAAAGCCGAAAAAGTGGGTACATCTGCAATGATGTTGGGTGCTGGAAGAGAAACAAAAGAAGATATTATTGACCCAGCAGTTGGTATTATGCTTCATAAAAAAGTGGGTGATAAAGTTCAAAAAGGTGATACATTAGCTACACTTCATTACAATAAAGAAAATCAAAAGTTGAAAGATGCTATCGCTCTCCTTGAAAGTGCCTATACATTTTCTGATACAGCCATTGAAACACCAAATATCATCCTAGATATTCAATAATTTTATAATAGATAATCATCATTCTGGTAAGTAAAAAGCTCTAATAAATGTAAAGTTTCCACAGTAGAAACAGACATTTAATTTAACTTTCTGAAATGTTTGATGATTTCATCAACATAAACTCATTTAAATACATATATAACATTAAATAAATCATCATGAGTATTGCGAAATATATTGACCATACTATCCTTGCTGCCAATGCTACTTCAGCTCAAATCATTCAACTATGTGAAGAGGCAAAACAATATAATTTCTTCTCTGTTTGTGTAAATTCTGCTTATGTTCCTTTAGCAAAAGAACATACAAACGGAAGCGAAGTTGCAGTTTGCTCAGTTGTAGGTTTCCCATTAGGTATGATGGATACGGCTTCAAAAGTATTTGAGGCAAAAAATGCAATTGAAAACGGTGCTGATGAGATTGACATGGTAATCAACATCGGAAGACTTAAAGATGGTGATAATGCTTATGTTGAAAATGAGATTCGTCAAATCAAAGAAGCTATTGGTGATAAAGTATTGAAAGTAATTATCGAAACTTGCTACTTAACTGACGATGAAAAAATTACTGCTTCTAAACTTTCAGTAAATGCTAACGCTGATTTCGTAAAGACTTCTACAGGTTTTGGTACTGGTGGAGCTACTTACGAGGATATTCAATTAATGAAAGATGCTGTCGAAGGAAAAGCTGCTTTAAAAGCTAGTGGTGGTGTGAGAGATTTCGAAACAGCTCAAAAATATATTGATATGGGTGTTACTCGTTTGGGTACTTCAAGCGGAATCAAAATCATTCAAGGAGGTACAGCTGACGAAGGAAGCTACTAATCATTACTTAATTATGGCAAAAAGAGTTGTTTTAGTTGTCTTAGACAGTGTAGGTATTGGCTTTAGTGCTGATGCTGATGAATATGGTGACAGAGGTGCCAATACCTTAGGGCATATTGCTGATAGTGCAGGTTTAGATATCCCTAATATGCACAGAATGGGCATTGGAAATATTGCTCCATTATATGGTATTCCTCCTTTGGGAACTACTTCTGCTGCTTATGGTATGGCTAAGGAAGTTTCTAAAGGTAAAGATACAACCACTGGACATTGGGAAATTGCTGGTCAGATCCTTGAAGAGCCCTTTCCTACCTATCCAAACGGTTTCTCTGAGGATATCATGAAAGCCTTCGAAGAAGCAACTGGAAAAGGTACTATCGGCAATAAAGTAGCTTCGGGTACTGCAATCATTAATGAATTAGGTGATGAACATGTCGCTACAGGCAAATTGATCATTTATACTTCGGCAGATTCAGTATTCCAAATTGCTGCACATGAAGATATTGTTCCTTTAGAAGATCTTTACAAATACTGTGAAATTGCTAGAAAACAGTTAAAAGTAGGTAGAGTTATCGCAAGGCCTTTTGTAGGAGCTGATGGTAATTATACAAGAACAGCTAATCGTCATGATTACTCTCTTGAGCCTTCAGATAACATGTTGACTCGTATCAAGTCAGCGGGTAAAGATTCTATTGGCGTTGGTAAAATTTTCGACATATATGCTGGAAAAGGTTTTACTGACCATGTTTATACAAAAAGTAATACAGAAGGTATCGATAAAACAATTGAGTATCTACAACAAGATAACAATGGTTTGATCTTTACTAACCTAGTAGACTTTGATATGCTATTTGGTCACAGAAGAGATCTAATTGGATACCGTGATGCTTTAGAATATTTCGATCAACGTCTACCAGAAATAACATCTGCTATGGGTGATGATGACGTACTTATTATTACTGCAGATCATGGTAATGACCCTATTTTTAAAGGTACTGACCATACAAGAGAACATATTCCGATTTTAGTATACGGTAAAAAAGTAAAACCTGTAAATATTGGTTTTAGGTCTACTTTTGCAGATATCGGAACTACCATCGAAGAATTATTATTAGGTGAAGCTCCATCTACAGGTAGCTTTGCTTCAATGATTGTTTAACACAAATAGATAAAAGAAAAAATGAGTATACATATAGGTGCAAAACCAGGAGATATTGCTGAGGTTGTTTTAATGCCAGGTGATCCATTAAGAGCTAAATTTATTGCTGACAACTACTTAGAAGATGTAGTTCAATACAATAATGTTAGAGGGATGTTAGGTTATACAGGAACTTACAAAGGACATAAAATTTCTGTTCAAGGTTCAGGTATGGGTATTCCTTCTATTGGTATCTATGCTCATGAGTTAATCACTGAATTTAATGTTCGCAAATTAATCCGTGTAGGTAGCTGTGGTTCTATGCAACCGCATATCAAACCAAGAGACTTAGTTTTTGCAATGTCTGCATCTACAGATTCTTCTTTCAACCAAAATAGATTTGGCGGAAAAGACTACTCTCCTGCTGCTAGTTTTTCTTTAATAAAGAAAGCAAATGAAGAAGCAGAGAAAAAAGGTATTACTCCATTCAATGGTAATATCTTATCATCAGATGCGTTCTATGGTGATGACCAAGACGAATGGAAAAAATGGGCAAAATATGGCGTATTAGCTGTTGAAATGGAAACAACTGCTTTGTATACGATTGCTGCTCAGTTCAATGCTCAAGCATTAACGATTCTTACTGTTTCTGATAGCTTAGTAACAGGTGAAGAGTTAAGTTCTGAAGATCGTCAAAATACTTTCACAGACATGATGGAAATCGCATTAGAAACTGCTATTTCATAAGTTTGTGATATAAATATATCTAAGCCAACACTTTAACTTAAGGTGTTGGCTTTTTTTATTCCAACAATCTTTAATTACCTAAAATGATTCATGATTATTCGTTTAAAAACATTGGTTATTAACGAAAAATTAAGGTATTGAACATTATATTTGCGAATAAATTAAACGTAGTCAATCAAACTTCAAATCAATGAAATATATTAAATATTTGTGGGGTCTTTCTTTACTTATTTATTTAGGTTTGGCATTACTCGCTTATATATACTTACCTGATGAAGGGGTAACTGTTTTACATCAAACAGCATCTTCAGAAGCATTAATCCTAACAAAGAATGCTTTCTTCTATGCATCGATGGGAAGTTTAATGCTAGTCAACATTTTCTTTGTGACAATTGGTAATGGTATTCTTTATTTTCCAAAACCAATGATTTTAGCACCTAACTCAAGTTTTTGGCTTAATGATTCGGAACACAGAGAAGTTTTCTTGGAAAAAATGAAAGGCTGGACAAAAGGCATGGCCACTATATTTAACTTCTTACTTTTAACAGTATTAGGAGTAATTTATGCAGAGCAAGGACATGACCCTTATGCAATAAAAGTTGAATATTCACCAATGATTCTATGGGTAATAGCCCTTGTTTGGATGGGTGCATACTTTGTTGTATTCAAAAAAACAGCTATTGAAGAAGATTAAATTAAATCTTTCAATACATAAAAACGCCTCACTAATGCATTATAGTGAGGCGTTTTTTTATTATGAATAAAACCTAGTCATCGATTCTTTCCCTATCTGCATTTTGAATATAGTCTTCCAAAACTTCTAGATTAGAAAATGTTGGGACAATAATTTGTAGTACTTCATTAAGTATCTCTGCGTTACTACACTTTGCGTAGAAACAACCTGCTTCAGGATCAAAAGAAATGTAATTCAGTAATTCCTGATTTTTCTTCTCTATGATCTGAACAATTAGCCCTTCCCAAGCATAACCATTTCCTTCATATTGATATTTAGCAAAAAGTGGGAAGTAATTTGAAAATAAGTTTGAACTTTCAATTTCAGCGACAAAAGTAAGGTTTTCAAAATCAACCTTAAATGGATAAGTGTTTTCCATGGCTTCAAGTAAATTACATGTAACAATAGTTTGATAGTACAATAATAAAGATGAAGAACGTAATATAAATACGTTCTGTAAATAATGCACAAAAAAAGTGCTACGTTGTTCTCAACATAGCACTCTTTGTTTTCAATTTATTAAAGAGATTCACCCTTTTCAACTGGTTCTTCTGTCTTTTCTTCTTTTTTCTTATCCAAACAACTTTTACAAATACCATAAAAGTTTAGAGAATGGCTATCAATTTCACAACCATAGATCTCTTCTACCATCTGTTGGATTTTTTGTATTCTTGGATCACAGAATTCAAAAATAGAATGACATTCTTTACAAATTAGGTGATCATGTTGTTTAAAGCCATGAGCCTTTTCGTATAATGCCAAGTTTTTTCCAAACTGATGTTTTGTAATTAAATCACAATCAAGTAATAAATCTAAGGTATTGTACACTGTAGCTCTACTCACTCGATAGTTTTTATTCTTCATATTAATATATAAAGATTCCACATCAAAGTGACCTCCTCTGCTATATATCTCCTCCATAATAGCAAAACGCTCTGGAGTTTTACGAAGCTTTTTATCTTCTAAGTACTTAATGAATATTTCTTTAATCTCTTCCATATAATTACTTAATAATTTGAGTTGACTTCAACAGCATCTCTTAATTCATAGATTAAGCCTGTTTCATCATCATTTAACTTCAAAACACCTTTCAAGGTTATTTCTTCTTCACCAATTTCTCTTTGGTTTTTTAGAAAGACTGCTATGACAGATTCTGGTCCAGCACCTCCACAGAAAAAACAACTAGAAAAAGGGTATACAGATAACATTATAGAATTATCTTCTGTTTCAACAGGTAAGACAAATCCTGTAATCTTGACTTCTTTATTTTCTATTGCCTTTATCTCGTCAGTGAAAATTGGGAAAGGAATATCCATTTCAAATTCTTCACTGTACTTATATTCCCAACCTACATTTAGTAGTGTTTTCCATATTCCATCCTCTTCAGAACTAAATGAGGAAAACGTTAAGAATAAGACAAATAATATCAATACTCTTTTCATATCACAAAAATATGAAATTAACTAATCATTTTTATTTTGCTGAGGTTTATCTCGCTCATTTTGAGGCCTATGTTCACCTTTATTAAAATTTCCATTTTTTCTTGGCTTCCAATGCTCTCTTTTCTGTTTATGTTGGAACTTACCTCCACCTTGATTTTTGGCTTTATTTTCCAACATTTTCTGTTGTTGAGTTACTTGAGCTTCTTTTCTTTCGCCAGCTTCTAACTCACTTAAGTCAAATTCTTCTTCTCCTCCAGCATTACCATCAAGTACCATTTTCTGATTCTTGATTTGGTCTTTTCTGTCTTGCAGTAACTGTCTTGCGTTAGGTCTGATTTGATTCTCAATTTCTCCAGAACGTACCTTAACAATATCAACTGCTTGCATTAATGCTTCCCTAAAAGATGTTTCATCCGCAATACCTCTACCAGCAATATTATATGCCGTTCCATGATCAGGAGAAGTTCTTACGATATCTAAACCTGCAGTATAGTTTACACCACTTTCAAAAGAATGTAATTTAAATGGAATAAGTCCTTGATCGTGATACATACAAAGTACGCCATCATAATTCTTGAATGACATTGTTCCAAAGAAGCCGTCAGCAGGGAAAGGTCCAAATACTAAGTTTCCTCTTTTCTTGAATTCCTTAATAACAGGTGAAATCACATTGATTTCTTCATCACCTAATAAACCATCTTCACCAGCATGAGGATTTAATCCCATAACAGCTACTTTTGGTTTTATGATACCAAAATCCTTTTTCAGAGACTCAATCATCACATTCAATTTAGAAGATACAGCTTCCTTTGTGATAGATGCGGCTACATCTTTAATTGGAATATGACCAGTAACTACACCAACTCTTAAATCGCCAGAACAAAGAGTCATTAAAGTATCTCTTCCACTTGCAAAGTTTTCTTGGTAATACTCCGTATGACCTGCATGTTTAAAGTCCTCACTCTGAATGTTTGCCTTATTAATTGGTGCTGTAACAACTGCATCAATCAATTCAGATTTCAAATCTTCAGAGGCTCTTGATATTGACAAATAAGCACATTTACCAGCTTCTTGAGTTACTTTACCAGGATCTAATTCCTGTACCTCAGTCCAACAGTTTACGACATTGATCTTCTGATCATGAATATAACTATTGTTGTTGTACTGATGATAAGTAAAGTCCTCAATGCTTAAGATTCTTTTATACTTAGTAAGTATCTTACCAGAACCATAAACAATTGGTGTACATATATTTGTGATTCGCTTATCTTGTAAAACTTTGACGATAACCTCCGGTCCAATACCGTTATAATCCCCAATAGTAATACCTATACGCGGTTTATTTGATTTTCTATTTTTCTGAGTTTTATCTTTCATAAGGAATTCAAGCTCAAATTCTGCTTGTTAATTTATGATTGTATTATCTATCAAAAGTAACAATTTTGCCACTATAATTGTAATGAAATAGTATTATTCTAGTAAGAAAGTGATAAAATTTTCTTAAGCCTGAAATTCCTTTCAATGAATCTATTCAAAAGTTAGATCGATACATCTAAGGTTTAAACATTTTTATTTTATATAAAACCCTTTGAATCTTAATGTACCTCAATAGATCTTATACTATGATAATATGAGATCATAAATTGTATTTTTTTAATTAATTTTACTTCGGAATGTGTATATAGTAATTTGAAACAACTTCTAATCGGGAAATAATATTTTGCCTTTAAGCAGATAAGCAGAATACAAGAAAACAAACCAGCAACTGATTAGATCTATCTGCATTTGTGCAGTTTTATGAATAGACTTTACTACCTATTATATATTATCTTTATTAGCATTTTTATTAGTGCTATAGCTTATAACCTATTTTATATCCCCTCTTCAGAGGATACTGAATTTATATACACTGATTTTTCTACTAATGATCAGAATTCGTTGGCATTAGAAAATCATTATCATACTCAGATTAAAGCTGATAGACCCAATAAGATTCAAAAAATCTTACAAAAACTAAAGACAAAAACGGGCGATTCTTCTCCCGAATATTCTATAGGCTATATAACAGAAGCCATCAATAATAGTACAGTAGATAGTAGTCAACGTTTTTACCAATTTACTGAAAGAGGACCATCTAATGTTTCAGGAAGTATAAGATCTATAGCTTTTTGCCCACTAGACTCAATTAATAAAGTATGGGTAGCTGGAGCATATGGTGGTGATATTTGGAGAACTACCAATAATGGTAAAAACTGGAAAAGTGTCACAGAGAATCTACCTAATGCGATTATTGGAGATATCCAATATAATACTAAGGACTCATCCTTCTTTGCAATTACAGGAGAAACTTTTGGAAAGTTAAATATCAAAAATGGTATTGGTTTACTCAAATCAACTGATTTTGGTGAAACTTGGAATATTTTACCCTCTACTATTAACGATATTCGATTCCAATGTATTAATAGTATGGTGATTGATGCAAAGGATGGGAATAAAATATTAATTGGAACTGCATATCAAGATACAAATAAGAAATTCCATTCATTAATTCTAAAAACTACTGACGGAGGTTTGAATTGGGAAGAAGTTTACCATTCGAATCAACTGATTCAACAGTTAACTCTTGACCATAAAAATAGTAATATCATTTATGCTACAATAAAGAATTCGGGTATCATTAAATCAATAAACTCTGGTGAGACCTGGGGTAAAATTGGCCCTAACTTACCTAAAACTGGACGTAGTGTTTTAATAGTCTCTCCTTTTGATTCCAATGTAGTTATCACTTCATTTAGCGGAAAGAAAGAAAAAGATGGTGTTCTATACCTTTCGAATGATGGTGGTTATCATTGGAAGAAACTTCAAACAAATATTGAAACAGGACTGCTTGGTGGACAAGGTTGGTACAACAATACATTGCTGTTCCATCCAGAAAAAGAAACTACATTCTATGTTGCAGGTATCAACATTTGGGAAGTAAATATCAAAGACTTTAAGAATGCAACAGCTGATATTGATATTGTAAGTGATGCTTATGGTGAGCATCATGGTCCTAACCAATATATTTCAGAAAATGGAAAGATTGTGAAAAATGGTTTACACCCTGATCATCATCAACTAAAGATGATTAAGAAAGGTGATATATATAGAATGATATCTGCTAATGATGGCGGTATTTACATTAGTGATGACATAAACAATCTAAATAAATGGCATTATAGAAGTGGAACAATCAATTCAACACACTTTTTTGGGATTGATATTTCACCTGATAAAAAACATATTATAGGTGGTTCTATTGAAAATGGATCTTGGATTAGTGTAAGCCAAAGTGATAGCCTAGAATCATTCAGAAATGTTCTAGGAGGTGATGGTTTTGATGTTTTATGGCATACAACCAACCGACAAAAAATCCTAGTAAGTATATACAATAACAATATCTACAGATCTGTTGATGGGGGTTATAACTTCAAGAAATCTTCTTTAGATATCTTTAAAGAAGATGGTCGTTCTCCGTTCATCACAAAGATGATTAATGATAAAGCAAATCCAGATATGGTTTATGCTTTAGGAGAAAATGGAATATGGATTTCAAAGAATTTTGGAAGTACTTGGAAGCTCTCTGAAATAAAAAATGCTTGGGAATTCTCAGATTATATGGACCTCGATGTTTCAATTGTTGACCCAAACATCATTTGGGCTGGAAGTGGTCATACTGAAAAGAACAAAATTCAAGTTTCAACAGATAAAGGAAAAACATTTACACCCACTTCACTTCCTACTAATCTTAACTTAGGTCAAATTTCAGGGATTGTTACGGATCCAATAGAAAAAGAAACAGCATATGCCTTATTTTCATTTGGGAAAACTGCTAAAATATTAAAGTCACAAGACCTTGGAAAAAATTGGGAAGACCTTACAGGCTTTGTGAATTCAGATAGTTCTACCAATGGCTTCCCTGATGTAGGTGTTAATGATTTATTGGTATTCCCTTTTAATAACCACTTAATTTGGGCTGCTACTGAAATTGGCATTTTCGAAAGTACAAACGCTGGAAAATCTTGGCATAAACTAAATAGTAACATACCAACCATTGGCATTTGGAAATTGAAATATCAAAAAGGTGAAGTTTTAGTTTCTACACAAGGAAGAGGTATATGGTCTTTATCATTGAATGAAGGGCCTCAACCAAAAATCATCACTCAACATACTTTACCGGATGGGCAATTTATTGAATTTAGTATTACCCAATCGATTGACTCAATTGCATTAATCGATCAGGAAGGAACCATTTTAAGTGATAGTATCATAGCATTACCAAAAGGAAATTATCAGCATCAAACAGAATATAAAAATCAAATAAAATCAGATCAAACTCAACTAGTAGTTTATAAGGATGGATTATCCTACCGATCAAATCTGAAACCGATTCAAACGATTCACTATGATAGCACTATAACTTCCTTAAAGGTCGATTTTAATAAAGCAGAAGAGTTGTTTTCTGGCGATGCTTTAGTTCTTAAAGATAATGTGGTAGGTTTTTATGGTACGAACTTACACTCTGATCATTATTACAGAAACAATACTACATTATTTACTTACTTTAAATACCCCATTAAAGTCGTTAAAGAGAATTCAAAAATCTCTTATAAAGATGTAGCACTACTATCTAAAGATGATGACTATGTTGTTCTTGAAGGTAGTAATGATGGAGTCCATTGGGTAGAATTAAATAAACCTTATAATGGAACATTTAATCCAGATTGGAGATATTTTATTGAGCAAAAAGAAGCAAAAGGAGCTCAAACCCTATCTGTAAAACATGAAATCAATTTATTGAATTTCTTTAAACCTGATGATGAAATTATTATTCGTTTCAAGTTCAATTCAGATAATAAAAAACCAAACTGGGGATGGGCGGTAACTTCTTTGGAAATACAAGTCGATGACAAGAGAGATCTTCCTGATGTCGATTTCAAAGATATTTTCCAAGTGCAATCTCACATCTATCCTACAGAAATCACTAATAATAAATTATACATTGAAGTTTTGGCCAATAATCCGAAACCGATGAAACTAAAAGTGATTAACCTTATTGGTAATACTATCCTCGAAAGGGATAATATCCAATTAAGAAAAGGTTGGAATAAATTTCCTTTAGTCTTACCTCAACTCAATCCTGGTATTTATATTTTGAACCTTGAAATTGACAATAAAATTTCTACGCATCGATTTGTTTACAAATTAGAAGAACCAATTGCAAGAAGGTAATCATCCTCATTTTCCTATATAAACGAATGTTATAGTATTTGTTTTCTAGATATAAATCCCACTCCTTTGTAAAAAAATCATCCTTCACTAATAAAAAAGGGTTCTTGAATATATGGCTTACGTCAAACCTAAAAAACATTTAGGACAGCATTTCTTAGAAGACATGCAAATTGCACAAGACATTGTAGACGCAATGTCTTCTTATGGTGGGTATAATGAAATCTATGAGATCGGTCCAGGTACTGGTGTACTCACAACTAGATTATTGAAAAAAGAGGAGTACAAAACAACAGTCATTGAAATTGATACTGAATCTGTACATTACCTTAAAGATGTTGTGGGAATGCCTCAAGAACAAGTTATTGAAGGTGACTTCTTAAAACTTGACTTCGACAAAATTGCACCACATCCCGTTGGTTTAATTGGTAACTTCCCTTATAATATCTCAACACAAATTTATTTTAAGATCCTTGCTCATAAGGATCAAATAACTGAATGTGTTGGAATGATCCAAAAAGAAGTAGCTGATAGGATTGCATGTAAAACAGGTGGTAGAACTGCAGGAATATTAACAATTCTGGTACAAGCTTTCTATGATGTAGATTATTTATTTACTGTACCTCCGACCGTTTTTAATCCTCCTCCAAAAGTAGATTCTGCTGTCATTTCTTTAAGAAGAAACGATAGAAAGCAACTTCCATGTTCAGAAGAACTCTTTTTCAAAGTAGTTAAACAAGCTTTTTCTACTCGTAGAAAGACTTTAAGAAACGCAATGAAACCTATGGGGTTATCTCCTGAACTTCTTAAAAATGAGATTTTCAATAAAAGAGCCGAAGCATTAACCGTAGAAGATTTTATTGAATTAACTTGTAATGTAGAAGAAGATAGAAAAAAACAACAAGATTAACTTGTTGTTTATATTCAAAAAACGCCTAAATATTTATCATTAGTATTTAGGCGTTTTTTATTGTCATAAACCTATATGTTTATTTTATTATCAATACGCTCTTGATTTTTAGTCATTTTTATTAAATTGAGCAAAATAAATATACTTAACGAATCACAAGCTCAAAACATGACAATTACTCAAGATAAGTTCTATGAACTTTGGCTAAATAATATTCCAGGTATTGGAGGAGCAACTTGCAAACTATTAATAAGTCATTTAGGCTCCGCAGAAGAAGTTTTTAAAGCAAAGAAAAATACACTCCATAAAATCAATGGTATTGGAGTTCATACACTTCAAGTTATTGATAAATACAGGTCTCAGTTGGTAAAAATTGAAAATGAAGTAAAAAAGATTGAGGCTTCCAATGTAAAAATACTTACATACACTGATAAGGAATTTCCTGTTAGATTAAAACTCCAAAAAGATGCACCTTATTTGTTGTATTTAAAAGGTCAAGCTAAAAGTTTACACTCTAAGAAAACCGTTGCAATTGTAGGTTCTAGAGGAGCCAATCAGTATGGTAAACTAGTAACGGAGAAAATTATTTCCGACTTATCTCAATTTAAGGACTTATGCATTGTTAGTGGATTAGCGTATGGCATAGATATTTATGCACATAGAGCTGCATTACAAAATCAATTGGGCACAGTAGGAATTATGGCTAATGGCCTAAGCAAAGTCTATCCTGCAATTCATAAAAAAACTGCTCAAGAAATGATTGAAGATCCAAAAAGTGGGTTAATTACAGAAAACTTGATGGATGCAGATCCTGATGGCCCAAAATTCCCTGCTAGAAATAGAATCATTGCAGGTCTTGCTGATGTTATCATTGTTGTACAAGCAAAAAAGAAAGGAGGTGCTTTAATTACGGCAGATATCGGTAATAGCTATCATAAAGATGTTTTTGCAGTTCCGGGGTTAATTAATGATCCTTTAGCAGAAGGCTGTAATAACTTGATCAAATACCAGAAGGCTCATTTATATTCCGAAATAAAGGATGTGATTACTAAAATGAATTGGGATCTAACTTCGAGTACTCCTACTCGCCAAACTAAACTCTTCGACACTCAAAATCTTAGTGATGAAGAAAAAACTGTTGTATCATTACTTCAAAAAAGCGAATTTCATATTGAGGAAATTGCTATTCAATCAGAAACTCCGCTTCCTAAAATTGCCGGTACTCTTTTACAGCTTGAATTAAAGGGTATGGTAAAAATGAAACCTGGCAATATGTATTCTCTAAGACAATAAAATGAAAATATTAGTAGCCCCAAATGCATTCAAAGGTAGCCTCTCAGCATTTGACGTTGCCCAAGTAATCAAGAAGAATTGGTCAATTCATCGACCTGATGATGAGATAATGATGAAACCATTAGCAGATGGTGGTGATGGATTTGAACACGTCATTGCAAAAGAAAAAAATGCAGATTGGATCAATGTTCTATCAGTAGATCCGATTGGCAAGCCATTTCAATCTGGCTATTATAGGATAAATAACGCAACTGCTGTGATGAGTTTAGCATCATTATGTGGTATTGCAACAATTACTCCTAGCCCTATTAATGCATTAGAAGCAAATACCGAAGGTCTTGGTATGGCGATTAAACATGCTATTTCATCTGGTTGCAAAGAGATAATTATTGGTTTAGGTGGTAGTGCATCCACTGATTTCGGTCTAGGTGCATTATATCAGTTAGGTTTGAAGTGTTATACATTCGATAACCAAAAGATTATTCCTAAAGGAGGAAATTTACATCTTATTGAAAAGTTTGATGATACTGATCTAAAAAAATTAATTGGAGGTATAGATTTTTATCTTGCTGTGGATGTAAAAAACACATTAGTTGGTAAAAATGGTTGTTCTCATGTATTTGCCCCACAGAAAGGAGCCACCGAATCTGAAGTAGAACTTTTAGAAAGTAATATTCATCATATCGGGCTTCTCACAGAGAAAATTTTAAATAAAGAGGTTATTCAATTAGAAGGCAGTGGTGCTGCTGGAGGAACAGCCGCAGGTTTTTATTCTTTTCTAAACGCTCATATTATGAACGGTAGTGAGTTTGTGATGGAACTTCTAGATATTCATGACTCTATTGAAAAGAATGATTTAATTATTACAACAGAGGGAAAGTTTGATCAACAATCTTTGGAAGGAAAATTACCATATCAAATCGCTCAGCTAGGAAAAAAATATAATAAACCTGTCATCGCATTTGTTGGGAGTAGTGATATTAATTCCAACGACCCGAAGAATCCATTTTATTGTATTTTTTCAATAAATAATGAGTTTACTTCTATTGATACTGCGATAAAAAATACGGAGAAGAATTTAAGTGAATGTATACAACAGTTTACTAAAATCTTATCATTGGATAAATAACTCAGATAATTAATTTTTCTTATTAAAAGATTAAAAAAATAGGATATTTTTTATCAAATTGCGAGACGTTGGAAACCATCTCATCTTATTTAGAGAAAAATTTCTAATACTACCATTAATCGGTATTGTTGAATACAATCTCCATTATCCGATTTTTTAAACATAAAGTTCATTTAATTAGCAACTTCCACCTCTATGACAAAGACTATCAAATTGGTAGCTTCTCTGTTCATAACATTAGCATGTACATCTTACAGCTTTGGACAGAAAGAATTCTATAACAACAACAAATTCAAACAGTTAGACGAAGAACTTCCTACGCCTAATGTTTACAGAACGGGAGCCGGTGCCCCAGGCCCAGAATACTGGCAGCAGCAAGCAGATTATGTTATCGAAGCGACAATTGACGAGGACAAAAAAAGATTAACTGGTTCTGAAACTGTCACTTATTACAACAATTCGCCTGAAGTTCTTACATATTTATGGATCCAATTAGATCAAAATATGAGAGCTACTGATTCAGACACTTACAAAATTCGTCAGAATCACATTGGTGAAAAAACAAATATCAATCAGTTAGCAGCAATCGATGGCTTTCCAGAATATGATGGTGGCCATAAGATTCAAAAAGTAACTGATGCTAGCGGTAACGCTCTAAAGTACACAATCAATAAAACGATGATGCGTATTGACCTTCCTAAAGAATTAAAGAAGGGTGAAACGTTTACATTTAATATTGATTGGTATTACAACATCAATGACCGTCTATTAATGGGTGGCCGTGGTGGCTATGAAACATTTGCGGAAGATGGTAATACAATTTTCACTATCACACAGTGGTTCCCAAGAATGGCTGTTTATGATGACTTTAACGGTTGGCAAAACAAACAATTCTTAGGTAATGGTGAGTTTGCTTTAACTTTTGGCGACTATGATGTAAAAATCACAGTACCATCTGACCATATTGTTGCATCAACTGGTGAATTACAAAACCCTAAAGATGTTTTAACTTCAGAGCAGATAGATTTATTTGAGAAAGCAAAAACTTCTGAAACACCAGTAGTTATCGTTTCTCAAAAGGAAGCGACAAAAAAGGAAAAATCTAAAGCAACGGATACTAAAACTTGGCATTATAAAGCTGATAATGTAAGAGATTTTGCTTTTGGTTCATCACGTAAATTCATTTGGGATGCTATGGGTGTTGACATCAATGGCAAAACAGTAATGGCAATGTCATACTACCCGAAAGAAGCGAATCCTTTGTATGGACAATATTCTACTGAAGCAGTTGCTCATACTTTAGAAGTGTATTCTAAGTATACAATCGATTACCCTTACCCTGTTGCTATTTCTGTAGAAGCATCAAACGGTATGGAATATCCTATGATCTGTTTCAACTATGGTCGTCCAGAAAAAGATGGAACATACTCTCCTCGTATTAAGTACGGAATGATTTCAGTAATTATTCATGAGGTAGGTCACAACTTCTTCCCTATGATTGTCAACTCTGACGAACGTCAGTGGACTTGGATGGATGAAGGTTTAAATACTTTCTGCCAATATTTAGCTGAACAAGAATGGGAAGATGGTTACCCTTCTAGAAGAGGACCAGCTGAAAATATTGTTAACTACATGAAAGGTGAGCAAAACAATATTGTTCCTATTATGACTAACTCTGAGTCATTAAAACAATTTGGTAATAATGCTTACGGAAAACCTGCTACAGCTCTTAATATCTTAAGAGAAACAATTATGGGTAGAGAACTTTTTGATTATGCTTTTAAAGAGTATGCTCAAAGATGGGCTTTCAAGCACCCTAAACCAGCAGATTTCTACAGAACAATGGAAGATGCTTCTGCAGTAGACTTAGATTGGTTCTGGAGAGGTTGGTTCTTTACTACTGAGCCTGTAGATATCTCTATTAAAGAGGTTACTGTTGAGGAATTAGATACTCAAAACCCTAAAGTTGAAGTAGCGAAAAGAAAAGCAGAAAGAGATACTCAACCGAAGGATATCACAACGATCCACAACGAAGAAGCTAAATTGGTGACTCGTGTGGACGAAAGACCTGAATTAAAGGATTTCTACAATAGCTATGATCCTCTAGATGCTGATCTGGAAGATTATGAAAACTACAAGAAATACAAAGCTGGTCTTAACGAAGCGGATAAAGCATGGTTAGCGAAGAAACATTTTGTTTATCAAGTAGACTTTGAAAACGTTGGTGGTTTACCAATGCCAATTATCATTGAACTACAATATGCAGATGGTTCTTCAGATAAAAAGTACATTCCTGCTGAAATCTGGAGAAAAGATGACAAAGTGGTTTCTAAAGTATTTGTATGTGAAAAAGAGGTTACTCAGTTTGTACTAGATCCAAATAGAGAAACTGCTGATATCGATACAGACAACAACTACTTCCCGCGTAAGCCTGAAGTAAGTAGATTCCAATTGTATAAGTCTGGTGCTAACCAACCAAGAACTTATGACAGCGGACGTCTTAATCCAATGCAAAAAGCAAAGAAGAACAAAAAGTAATTCTTTTTCAATATTAAACTATCGACCTACATTTCACTTTGTAGGTCGATTTTTATTTTATAACCAATGAGATTTCAACTCCCTCTTATATTAATCTTATCGCTAAGTTCTCTTTTAGTTTATGGGCAAAAAGAGAGCTATAATAACAATAAGTTTAAACAATTAGACGAAGAACTTCCCAACCCTAATTCATACAGAACAGGATCAGGTGCTCCGGGGCATAAATATTGGCAACAGAAAGCCGATTATGTAATTGAAGCATCACTTGATGAAACTAAGAATCAGTTACATGGTGAAGAGACCATTACTTATTTTAATAATTCACCGAGTCCAATAAAGTACCTTTGGGTACAACTGGATCAGAATATGAGAGCTACTAATTCTAATACTTATAAGATCTCTCAAAATAAAATTAAAGAAACTGCAAGCCCGAAAGATTTTGCAAGAATAGATGGGTATCCTGACTATGATGGTGGCCATAAAATACAAGAAGTAACAGACCAAAATGGGCAACCACTTCCCTACACTATCAATCAGACAATGATGCGTATTGATTTACCTCAAGTATTGAAGTCAAATGAAAATATCGTTTTCAATATCAAATGGTACTACAATATTAATGATAGAAAACTGATGGGTGGCCGTGGAGGTTACGAAACTTTTGCTGATGGCAACACTCTTTATACCATCACTCAGTGGTTTCCAAGAATGGCTGTTTATGATGATGTAAATGGATGGCAAAACAAACAATTTTTGGGTAATGGTGAGTTCGCTTTAACTTTTGGTGATTACGATGTAAAATTCACAGCTCCTGCTGATCACATTGTTGGTGCAACAGGTGTTTTACAAGATTCTTCTATCCTATCTGAAGAAATCAGAGAAAGATTAGAACAAGCAAAATATAGTGAAAAACCTATCGAAATTGTCACTAAGAAAGAAGTCATCAAAAAAGAGAAAAAGAAAGGGAAAGTAAAAGGAACAACAACATGGCATTATAAAGCTGAAAACGTTCGAGACTTTGCATTAGGCTCCTCAAGAAAATTTATTTGGGATGCTATGGGAGTAGAAATGGGCGATAAAATTGTTATGGCAATGTCCTATTACCCTAAAGAAGCTTATGAATTATATAGCAGGTATTCTACTGAAGCAGTCGCACATACCTTAGATGTTTACAGCAGAATGACATTTGATTATCCATATCCAGTGGCAATTTCTGTTGAAGCAAACAACGGTATGGAGTACCCAATGATCTGTTTTAATTATGGTAGAGTTGATAAAGAAGGGCATTATACGAAACGTACTAAGTACGGAATGCTTTCAGTGATTATCCATGAAGTAGGTCACAACTACTTCCCTATGATTGTCAACTCTGATGAAAGACAATGGACTTGGATGGACGAAGGTTTAAACTCTTTCCTACAATTCGTTGCAGAACAAGAATGGGAAGAAAATTATCCCTCTATGGAAGGCTTTCCAAGAACTGTTGTCGATTATATGAAAGGTAACCCCGACAACATATCTCCTATTATGACTAACTCTGAGTCAATTCATCAGTTTGGATGGAATGCGTATTCTAAACCTTCAGTGGCTTTAAATATTCTTAGAGAAACTGTTATGGGTAGAGAATTATTTGATTACGCATTTAAGACTTATGCTAATAGATGGATGTTTAAACACCCTACTCCTGCTGATTTCTTTAGAACAATGGAAGATGCTTCGGGGGTTGATCTAGATTGGTTCTGGAGAGGATGGTTCTATACTATTGAACCTTGTGATATAAGTATTAAAAATGTTGTTTATGATCAACTGAATACAAAAAACCCAGAGATTGAATCTGCTAGATTGAAAGCTGAAAGAGATCAGAAAACTCCAGATATCACTACTATTCATAATCAAGAAGAAGGACTAACTACTCGTTTGGAGAAAAAACCAGAGTTAAAAGACTTCTACAACAGTTATGATGAATATGACTATACCACAGAAGATGTAGAAAGATATAAAAAATACGATGCCTCATTAAACGAAAATGATAAAGCTTGGATTAAAGAAAATAAGCACATTTATCAAGTAGATTTTGAGAATGTTGGAGGTTTAGTTATGCCTATCATTATTGAGTTTACATATCAAGATGGAAGCAAAGAAAAAAGGTATATCCCTGCCGAGATTTGGAAGAACGGTGATCAAGTAGTATCTAAAGTATTTATTTTAGATCAAGAAGTAAGTTCTTTTACACTAGATCCTAATAAAGAAACTGCAGACATTGATTACTCCAATAATTACTACCCTCGACATGAAGATGTAAATAGGTTTAAATTATATAAATCAAAAAAGCATTAATCTTTTAAGCCATCATTGAAGAATGATGGCTTTTTTGTTATTTTTATTATACACATAAGAATGTATGAATAATGAATAAAACAGAAATTGCTAAACTCGCTGGAGAACAACTGATAAAATTTTCATCAAAATTTACAGATAAAGGTTTTTGGTCTAAAGTGATGAAATTTGCGAGAAAAGCAGGATTAAAAATCACCTATTATGCCGTCACACTTTATTATACGATGCTAGATGAAGATACACCTTATGCTTCAAAGTTAGTCATCATGGGAGCTTTAGGTTATTTTATTCTACCCGTTGATTTAATTCCAGATATAGCTCCAGGGATTGGTTTCACTGATGATCTTGCAGCATTAACTTCTGCATTTGTTACAGTCGCAATGCATATCAAACCAGAACATAAAGAAAAAGCATTGATACAAATACAAAAGATTTTTAAAGAAGCAATTACAGAAAGTGAAGTCGCTTTTTAATAAGTATACAAGAAAATATTTCAAAAAATCCACTCTACACCATGTTATGTAGAGTGGATTTTTTTATTGTGTACGATACTATCAACCTGTTTAAATAATTTAATTTTAACAACATCAATTTACCGAAAAAACAAAAAAGCTTAATCTCTATTAATTATAACTAAAAACACTGTCCCCTTGGAACCCTTCTATGTCTGAAAGGTATAAAACATTATCAGAAACTTAATTTTATTAAACGATTACCAAACCATCTATCAAAATGAAAACTTATCGATTAAAAAGTATCTCAATGCTGGCTATACTGACGGCATTGTTGATAGGGTGTAATCCTCAGGGTCCTGAATATGTTTCGGACTATGACGTTGTTATCACTAATTACGACAAAGAGAAAGTGGATGAATTTGCCGAAGCTAAGACTTTTGGCATGCCTTGGAAAGTAGTTCATGTAGGTGACACTACAGAATACGAACCAACAGAATTTGACATTAAGGTACTTGAAACCACTAGACAACAGTTAGAAGACAGAGGCTATACTTTTATTCCTGAAACTAGCAATGATAAACCCGACATTATTGCGTTGTGTTATTCAGTAACAACCACAACAGTCTACACTTGGTGGGATTGGTGGGGTGGCTACCCAGGTTGGGGTTATCCAGGATGGGGATTCCCAGGTTGGGGTTACCCAGGTTATGGATATCCAATTAGAGGTGTTGCCGCATACCAAAAAGGAACTGTGCTAATTGAGATTGCTGATAATGAACCTGTAAACCTTCCGGCTGAAGAAGAAGTAGAATTCCCTATTCTATGGGAAGGTGTAACGAATGGATACACAACAAATACAGCAGATGAAATTCGAAGAGTAGAAAAGAATATCATCCAAATGTTTACACAATCAGAATACATTCAAGCATCTAACTAATAACAGACAATGAGAAAATTATTTACTTTAGTAGCATCTATAGTACTATTGTCTACTAGTGCTACATTTGCTCAGGATAAGATCATTTCACTGTCATATAGTATGGCAGTTCCTTCAGGGAATACAAACGCATTTATTAATGATGCCAGTTTCCGAGGTGGTACTTTTGAATACCGTCAATTTATAAACCCTCAAATGAGTTTAGGCTTCTCTGTAGGGTATCAAAGATTCTACCAAAGCAAAGGGTATACGACGGTACCATTACCAGATGGTGATGGTCATCTTTCTGGTCAAGAATATTCATATATTGACCAATTTCCGTTAATGGCGACTTATCACTATTATTTCGGTCTTGAAGGTGGTGTAAGACCTTATGCAGGCATTGGTGTTGGTGCAGCTCATTATGAATACACTAGCCAAATTGGTTCAATTGCTTCAATAGGCAAACAATGGCATTTCAATGTTGCTCCTGAAGTAGGTGTATTAGTACCGATTGGTAATACAACGTATTTCCATACGAATATTAAATACAATTACGCAGCAGCAGCTGGTGGTTTTGATGCTCAATCTTATTGGGGATTTAATATTGGATTAGCTTTTGATTTATAAAAACAACTGCAATTCCTGTAAATATGAAGGCAAGTGATAATATCACTTGCCTTTTTTGTATTATTTGACGTATATCATTAAATATTTTTAGGTAAGCCTAAAAATTATATTTATTTTTGTAATAAAGCATGAATACACTGTCGTAAATTTTCTAAGAAAGTTCTAAATGAGAAGTATTATCAATTGGATAACAGGTAAATGGAACTCTACTCCTCAAATGTTTATTGAAGAAGATATTTTAAAAATCATCTTCAAAATAAATGAGGACAAGTTAACTATTTGTAAAAAGGATATTTTAGAAAAACTAGACTATCCCCAAGATTCGATTGAGAAAGCGATAGCAACTCTCCTATTCTACAATGAAATATCAGAGGATAAAGAATACTTTGAGATTGAAGAAAAAGGAAAAAAGAGAGCGATAAAACTGATAAGAAAACATAGGATTTACGAGAAATATCTAGCCGAAAAAACGGGCTTTTCTAAATCTAATTGGCATCATAAGGCTGAAAAAAAAGAGCATCTTTTAACGGATGAACAGGTAGATAATATGGAAAAGGAATTAGGCTTCCCTAAGTTTGATCCTCATGGAGATCCTATTCCAACAAAAGATGGTGTCTTACCTAAACTAAAAGGTAAAACTTTAAATTTAGTTACATCAAGCACCGTCGTTAAAATTATCCATATGGAAGATGAGCCACATGAAATCTATAAGTCTCTGATAAGAAAGGAGATACACATGGGATCAATCATGAAAGTTCAAAAACAATCCAATGGCACTATCGATTATTATACCGAAGGGAAACATCTCAAACTATCAAAAAAAGAAGCAAAAAATCTTCAGGTAGTAATTATTGAACAACTTGATGACATTCCTATGGGTGTTATAAGACTCACTGCATTAAAATCTAATGAAAAAGCCATTATCACTGGCTTATCTTCTGAATGTAGAGGTATTAATAGGAGAAGATTATTGGATTTAGGTTTTGTAAAGGGAACAAAAATTAGCATTGGAATGGTTAGCCCAATGCAAGACCCTAAAGCTTTCTTGATAAGAGAGACTTTAATTGCACTAAGAAAAGAACAAACAGATATGATTTTAATTAAAAAATTAGATCATGACACAAAATAATACAAGTCCTGTTTGTGATACATGCAAACAGAATCCCAATGGAAGATTAAAAAGATTGGGTGTTGAAATTGAAAATAGTGATTATGTCATTGCCTTAGCAGGAAACCCTAATACAGGAAAAAGTACTGTATTTAATAGTTTAACAGGCTTAAAGCAACACACAGGTAATTGGCCTGGGAAAACAGTTGGAAGAGCTGAAGGTGGATTTGTTTACGATGACAGTAGTTATAAACTTATAGATTTACCAGGTACTTATTCCTTAATGTCTACTTCAGAAGATGAAGAGATTGCAAGGAACTTTATCCTTTTCGGAAAACCAGATGTTACCATCATAGTAGTTGATGCAGGTAGACTCGAAAGAAATTTAAATCTTACCTTACAAATATTAGAAATCACAGATAAGGCTGTATTGTGTGTGAACCTTATCGATGAAGCAAAAAGACATAATATTGAAGTAGATACCCGAACACTTTCTAAAGAACTCGGAATTCCAGTCGTAGAAACTTCCGCTATTAGAGGTGTAGGTATATCTGAACTTTTAAGAACAGTAGACGATGTGGCTAAAGGTAAAATTATTTGTAAACCACATAGAATAAAAAATGTTCCTAAAAGAATAGACAAGGAGATCAATAAAATTCAAAAATCAATCGAACAACTCTACCCCGGTTTACCAAATAGCCGATGGATAGCGTTTCGATTATTGGATGGAGATCAAGATATTATAAAAGCCATTAAAAATGGTGAATTTATAAATGACAGATAAAATAATGGACAAACCTCAAAGTATTGATGATCTTTTAAATGAAGCTGCCGAAACAAGATGGGAAGTTGGGCAAGATTTTCATGATCAACTGTCAGAAAGTATATATGCAAATGCAGCAAACATTGCAGACAAAACAGTAATCAGAACAAACGAAAAGGAGAAATTCAATTTCGATAGAGCCGTAGATAGAATTGTTACAAGTCCAATATGGGGTTTCCCTATCATGTTTCTAGTACTTTCAATCGTATTATGGTTAACAATTGTAGGCTCAAACTACCCTTCTCAATTTTTAGCATTTATATTATTAGATAACGTCTATGTTTGGATTAGAGAATTTACCTCTTCTACATTACCATGGTGGTTATCTGGTTTCTTGGTGGATGGTGTATTCTTAAGTCTCGCTTGGGTAATATCAGTGATGCTTCCTCCAATGGCCATTTTCTTCCCAATGTTTACAATTTTAGAAGACCTTGGTTACTTACCTAGAATTGCTTTTAATTTAGATAAGTTGTTTAGGAAATCTGGGGCTCATGGAAAACAAGCATTAACTATGAGTATGGGTTTTGGGTGTAATGCAGCAGGTGTTGTTGCTACAAGAATAATTGATAGTCCTAGAGAACGATTAATTGCCATTATCACCAATAACTTTTCACTTTGTAATGGACGCTGGCCTACTCAAATACTATTAGCTACCATATTTATTGGAGCTATGGTACCTGATCAGTATAAAACGTTGATTGCTACTTCTGCAGTAATTGGTGTAGCACTACTAGGAATTACACTTACATTCTTGGTGTCAATGTTTTTATCCAAAACCATGTTAAAGGGAGAAGTCTCATCATTTACATTAGAACTTCCTCCTTACCGTAAGCCAAGAATCCTTCAGACAATTTATACCTCACTTATTGATCGAACACTTATCGTTCTTTGGAGGGCATGTTTATTTGCCGCTCCAGCAGGTGCTGTGATTTGGTTAGTATGTAATATTAATGTTGGTGAAGTTTCCATCGCTGAATGGCTAATACATTCTTTCGATTATTTTGGTTGGTTAATTGGATTAAACGGGGTGATTCTACTAGCATATATACTTGCAATCCCTGCCAATGAAATTGTGATGCCTACCATTTTAATGTTGACTGTTATGACAACAACAATTACAGGATATGGAGAAGGCAATGGCGTTATGTTTGAATTAGACAGTATGTCAAATACTCATGATGTATTGGTTGCAGGCGGATGGACCTTATTGACAGCCATCAATGTCATGCTATTCAGTCTAATCCATAACCCTTGTAGTACAACCATATACACTATTTACAAAGAAACAAATAGTATCAAGTGGACTACTGTAGCATCTATCCTACCTGTAATTATGGGCTTTTTAGTTTGCTTCATCGTCACTCAATGTTATTACTTATTAAGTTAGAAAAACACTTCATTTATGATAAGGTTCAAGTATATCAGATGCTTGAACCTTTTTTTGATCTAAGAAATTTTAGAAATCATCTTAAAAAGTAATGCATCACATTAAAATCATGTGTAATTCATTATTTTTGTAAGATCATTCAAAACGATAAATATGACGAATTTAATTAAAGTTGGTGGTGCAGAGCTTAACCAAACTCCATTGGATTGGACCAACAACTTTCAAAATATATTAGAGGCAATAAATACCGCTAAGGAGAATAACGTCTCAATCCTTTGTTTACCAGAATTATGTCTTACTGGCTACGGTTGTGAAGATGCTTTTTATGCTCCAAATACAGAGCAACAAGCATTAAAACTATTGGGTCAATTATTACCACACACAAAAGATTTAGTAGTTTCTGTGGGGTTGCCTTTAAGACATCAAAATAAACTATACAATACTGTTGCTTTAATTGCTGATCAAGAAATCCTTGGGTTTGTTGCCAAAAAGCATCTTGCGGGGAACGGTATACATTATGAACCAAGATGGTTCACCCCTTGGAAAGACGGTGAAAGTGGTACTATAACCTTTGATGATCATTTCACTTCAGTACTAGGAACAAATTCATTCCCTTTTGGAGATCTCTTATTTGATGTAAAAGGCGTAAGAATTGGTTTTGAAATTTGTGAAGATGCATGGGTAGCCAATAGACCAGGTCGATCTTTGTACGCCAACGGTGTTGATATCATTCTAAATCCTTCTGCTAGTCATTTTGCTTTTGATAAATTAGATGTTAGAAAACGTTTTGTACTTGAAGGATCAAGAGCTTATGGCGTTGGTTACATTTATGCCAATCTGTTAGGTAATGAATCTGGCAGGGCAATCTATGATGGAGGTGTTATGATTGCACTATCTGGAAAGCTTTTGTCTATTAGTAAAAGGTTTGCCTTTTATAATTACAAAGTAACAACTGCCACTTTTGATTTAGATGTAGCTCGTTTAGCACAAATTCAAAGTCATACTTCCAATACAGGTACGGCAAGTCATACAGTCGTTAATTCATCTTTCGAAATCCCAAGAACTGTCCCTGAGAAACATATTCCAGTTGAAGAAAGTTGGGAGCACTCTGTAAATATCAAAGAGGAAGAATTTGGTAGAGCCGTTGCTCTAGGACTTTTTGATTACATGAGGAAAAGTTTCTCTAAAGGATTTGTGGTATCCCTTTCTGGAGGTGCTGACTCTTCTGCCATTGTCACATTAATTCATTTAATGATTAAAATGGGTATTGAAGACCTTGGTATTGATGGATTTAAAAAGAAACTAAGTTACTTCTCTACTTTAAAGGAATTTGATACAGATGAAGCACTTTGCGAGCTAATTCTAACAACTGCTTATCAGCCGACTGAAAATTCAGGTAATGTCACTTTAAATGCTGCTGAATCATTAGCAAAAGCTGTTGGGGCCACTTTCTATAATGTCAATGTAAACCCAATGTTTAAAGGGTATGTGAATGCTATAGAAAATGCGCTTGGCAGATCATTAGGTTGGGATACAGATGATATCACATTACAAAATATACAAGCGAGAGTACGCGCCCCTTCCGTATGGATGTTAGCTAATATTAATGGTGCTTTATTATTATCTACTTCAAATAGATCAGAAGCTGCCGTTGGTTATGCAACAATGGATGGTGATACTTCTGGAGGTTTAAGTCCTATTGCTGGTATCGACAAAAATTACCTTAGAAGTTGGTTACGTTGGATGGAAACAAATGGACTTGACAACAAATGGAATATTCCTGCTCTTAAGTTTGTGAATGAACAGCAACCTACTGCAGAATTACGTCCAAAAGATTCTAAACAAACCGACGAAGCAGATTTAATGCCTTATGATATTTTAGAAGAAATTGAAAAGCTAGCAATCAGAGATAAAAAATCTCCAAAAGAATGTCAGCTTTTCCTCTCTGCAAATCACCCAGAGGCTTCTCAAGAAACTATAAATGCATGGATCACAAAATTCTTTAGGCTTTGGAGTCGAAATCAATGGAAAAGAGAACGCTATGCTCCTTCATTCCATTTAGATGATAAAAACCTCGATCCTAAAACTTGGTGTAGATTCCCAATTTTATCAGGAGGATTCAATCAAGAACTTGGAGAGCTATAACAAAAAAAGCCTGTCGAAATCACTAATCGACAGGCTTTTTTATTAATCATACTTTTTATGAAGAATTTCATTCATAATAAAAGCATCTCTTATTCTATTAGGACTTTTAAATAGTCCTGAAATATCTTTCTTAGCTTTTTTCTTTTTTGGTTTAGCGTTTCTCTTCTTTCTTCGTTCTTTCCTCTCTTCCTCAATATCATCAACTACATAATCATCCTTCCAATTATAATCATCATCATCTACAGGAGAATTATTTCTTCTTAGTGGAGATACATTTGTGGGGTTATAATCTCTTAAATCTTCCCTTAATTCCTCTTCCGCTCTTTCTGGATCTAGTGGATTTAATTGACGTTGTTGCTCCTGGATTTTACCTGGATCAATTAGTATGTTTAATAAATCTTTAAAAGATGCAGGAGCCTGAGTTGATGACGGTTGTTTCTGAAACTCTTCGGGATAGTCTTCCTTTTCTACAAATTCTTCTTCCTTTGGAGGAACAATATTCTGTGATGTAATATTTTGATGAGGTTTCTTTTTCTCTGATTTCTTACCCAAATTTGAGAGAAACCAATAAACTCCAACTCCAATTATTGAAAAAATGATCTCTTGAATACTATCCATATTGGTTTTATTTTAAAAAATCTGAGTTAATATTAATTACATGATTGTAAGCATAAATATAATCATTCTTACAAAATTGTTTCATGTATTTTTTTAAGAACTGAAGGTTTCTATTAATTTCGAGAAAAATACTATAACTAAACTCTGAATATGACTCTTGTATTAGCATTAATTGTTATTGGCGGATTATTAATATTTTTTTTAATTCTTAATCAAAAAAGTAAGAAAAAGAAAAAAGCCATCCAAGCACAAAAAAAGCTAGAGATGGACAGATATGACAGGTATATGAGAAGGTTTGATGACCCTTCTTGCCTTACTAAACTTGAACCTACATCTTCAAAAGTTGCTGGTACAAGATATGCTAATGATGATACAGGAGAAAATCGTCAGACAATTCTAAAAGCAACAAAAGAAGGTGAACTTCTTATGCTTATTCCCGATGAATTGAATCGATATGACAATGCCGCTATTAAAATCATGCGATTAAATGGCAAGCAAATTGGATTTTTAGATATGGATGCTTCATTAGAAATAAAATCTAGGTTAATTAATAGATCTCCTGTTGAAGCAAAAGTCTCTAAAATATATGAGAAAGGCGGTGTATTAGAATGTGATATTGAATTGCAGCGTTATAGTAGGAAAATTAAAAAACAATAGGATTAGACAATCCTTTTAATAACTAAACATAAAAGTTCATTTAAATGAAAAATCTAGCAAAAGGCCTTATCGGTATCTTATTACTTTCAGCGGTAGCTTGTTCATCACCTTCAAACTCATCAAAAGAAGAAACTTCAAATAAAAAGGAAGTAGCTACAGAAAGTGCTTCTTACTCTTATGATGCAGCTGCCACTCAAGTTGCATTTACAGCTTTTAAAACTACTGATAAAGTTCCTGTTGGTGGTAAGTTTATGCAATTTGAAGCTACTCCTGCTGAGGCTTCAGTAAGCAACCCTATCGACATCTTGAATAACTTAAAGTTTTCAATTCCAGTAAGCTCAATCGAAACAAATGATAAAGGTAGAAACGGTAAAATTGTGAAGTATTTCTTTGGTACTTTAGCTTCTACTGAAAATATCTCTGGTGTTATAAAAAGCGTGTCTAATGGAAAAGCATTAGTAAGTATCACTATGAATAACATTACAAAAGATGTTGAATTAACAGCAAAAGCAAGCGACAATGTTGTTCTTGTAAAAGGTGCAATTGATGTAGCTAATTGGGATGGTATTGGAGCTATCGACGCATTAAATAAGATCTGTTATGACTTACACAAAGGTGCAGATGGTAAAAGTAAATTATGGTCTGAAGTTGATCTGGTAATTAAATCAAAATTAACTTCTAACTAAGACAAAATCACAAGCCGTACTTCTTTAAAAAGTGCGGCTTTTTTATTTTTCCATGTAATGCAAGCCACCATCTAAAGCAAACGATATTTAAAGAAAAGAAACTAGCCCCTCCAATCACAATTCCCCAATTCCATAATATCATTGGGTCTCCTAAAACATAATACCTGAATGTACTTATCAAGAAAATACCAAAAGTCACCTCGATAAAGAATTGAATTGACCAGAAACTCGTTTTCACTCTAACATAAGTCTTCTTCCAATCAAATGATATAATAATTAACCATAAACAATTTAATGCTCCAAAAATTGAAACAGCTATCCATATTATCAAATGAATATTCATCGTTACGGTATCGGTTACTTGCACTTCAGTAAATAAGTAAGGTAAATCTTTCACAAAATACCCTTCCTCTCCTGTTATTGCATCCAATAAAAAATGTGTAGCAATACCTACAGATAAAGAAAATAATATCTGGAAAAATGAATAATGTCGAGTTTGTTCATAATACACATGGAACCGTATTGGGCTTACATTGGTCAACACCGGACGAATGATCCAATAATTCAAATAATAAATCATTAAACCCGCCGGAATATCAAATAAGAAAATTCCAAATACTGTATGCCCTACTTTATCACTTACTTGTAATTCCAAGAAATGTTCAAAGTCTGGTATCATACTTCCTATAATTAAAGCAGAAACAGATAGAAAATGAGAATACCTAAATAATGGCAAGACTGCCATTGGGTGAGCAATAGGAATGGGCATATAGTTAATTAAGGTTATAATTCATTACAACATGATTTTCCGTTCTTTTAGTTTAGTCTCCTTTTTTTGTTTCAATTTTTTGATCAAATATTTCCAATGAAATGATGTAAATATTAAACTATACATCAACGACCCGCAAACAATCACTCCTGTTTTTAAATAATTATCTGGCAAAGTCATATTGTACATTCTTATAAATACAATCATTTCAGCTATCGTAAGCATTTCGATAAAAAAGAAATAATACAAATGGTCATATACCTTTTTTAAGGTACAATTAGATATATATTTTACAATCTGAATAAAAACAATGAATGTACCTAGAATTGAGAATGTATACCAATTAAAAATAAAAAGTTTAATATGATTATAACCGAACTTTGATAAATCGGTGGAAAGTACAGGAAGTCTTTTCACAAAGAAACCATTGGTTCCACTTACTCCATCTAGAATAAGATGTGATCCAATTCCAATAATAATTGAGACTAATACCCACTTTATTGATAAAGCTTTTGGTGTATCATTTATTTCAAATGGTAAAACTTCTTTTAGTACCGGGAAACATATTTTTTCCCAAATAAAATAGAAAGCTAATGCTACAGGTATATCAAATAAGAAAACCCCTAATAAAGTATGGCCAAATTTTGGGCTAAAATCTAAAATAAATAAATGCTCAAAGTCTGGAATAATACTACCTAGCAGCAACCCCATAAAAGAGAGTTGCTTTATTTTTTTAAAAGGAAATATATATGCCGTGTGTGCAAAAGTAATGGGCATGTTAACAATGAGTGATTAATAATGATAGTATAATTTAATTATTTAGAGGAGGAATTAATAGTTGCTTTGACAAATTCGATTTTCCTTTCTAATTCCCATTCTACGGGCATCCAATTTATCTTCGTTTTTTTCTCCATTCTCCTAAACCACGTCATTTGACGTTTTGAAAATTGTTGTATTGATTTCAATAAAACCTCTCTCATCTCATCATATGTGATCTCTCCTTCAAGATACTCAGTAATATGACGATACTCTAAACCATAAGACTTTAATTTTCCTGACTCTATTCTCTCAAGTAATGATTTCACCTCATCAATCATCCCTTCTTCTAACCTCTCATCTAACCTTCTCTCTATTTTTGACCACCTTGTGTCTCGATCAATATTAATTGCAAAATTAAATGTTGGAAGGTTCTTAAATTCTACGGGCTTATAATGTGTTTCAGGTTTATATTTCAGAAAATACTCTATTTCTATAGCTCGCATTAATGATCTGGCTCTATGTCCAATCCCTTCTAATTGTTCTTTTTTATTAGGTACCAATTCAAGATAAAACTTTTGCATCTCTTCTAGAGATTGGTTTTCCCATTCAGTCCTCAATGCTTCATTCCTTGGAACCCAAACTTCGTCATAACCATCTAAAGTAACAGCTTCAATATATAAACCTGTTCCTCCACATAGAATAGGAATATGATTATTGTTTAATATTGTATCAACAGATTCTGCGTAAAGTTTTTGAAATAAATAAAGATTAAAATCTTCACCTGGCTCACAAATATCAATGAGGTGATACGGAATATCTTTTCCTTTGATTTTGTATTCTGACAAGTCTTTACCAGTACCAATATCCATCCCTTTGAATACCTGTCTCGAATCAGCACTAATTACTTCTCCACCAATTTGACTGGATAAATGAGTTGCTAAAGATGTTTTACCACTCGCTGTTGGCCCTGTAATAACAATTAATGGAGTATTATTTAAAGATTTTTCTTGTGACATACTAATATTCAATGACGTTCTTCAAAAAAGAATACGATATTATAATATAACAAATGTAATACATCGATTACAGAACTTTAGTATTTGGTTTGTCATTAAAATTGAATACCTCTACTCTAAACTTTCAGTGTTAAAGGCCCTAAAACAAAATATAAGAAAATCAATATTAAAAAGCACTCAGAGAGAAGCTGATAGAAACTTTTTCCTATTCTCATGTTTTATGTCCATAGGTGGTTTCACTTGGGGGCTATTGTCTTTATATTTCGAACTTGATATAGCTAGCGTTATCCCTATAGGTTATGTTATTTTTAGTATTTTCAATATCTATTTTTGGGTAAAGAAAGAAGACAAAGCAATTCATAAGGCACTACAAACTTTCTTTTCCATCCTCTTGCCTTTCATCTTTCAATTAATATTAGGAGGAGCAAAATCGACTGGTGTTGTAATGATCTGGTCCTTATTTGCACTTACTGCAACACTTGCATTTTACAAAGGCAAAGCCTTAATGTATTGGCTTGGAATCTTTGTGATATTACTCGGCATTGTCATCTTAGTAGACCATGAGATTGAATACATTACCCCCAAACAATTAAGAAATTATCAGATCTTTAATATTCTATTACTGATTAATTTCTCAATGATATCTTCAATGCTATTCTTCTTGTCAAAGTTTTTTGTTGATCAGCAATTAAAGACAATGGATGAATTGGTCGAAACAAATGCCCAATTAATTGCTGCAGAAGAAGAAGTCAGACAAAACTCCGAGGAGATCTTTGTGATGAATGATATGCTGAAAGAATCGAATAAAAAACTAGAGGGCGCTTATATTGAACTTGAAAAAACTAAAGACACAGAAATAGAAGCTATGAGCCACTCTATCTTTGAAAGTATAGATTATGCCAAACAGATTCAGAGTTGCTTTTTACCCCAAACCAATCGATTTAATGAAATCGTAAAAGACGGATTTATTCTCTTTAAACCTAGAGATGTTGTTTCTGGTGACTTTTACTGGTTTTATAAACAAGATCATTTTATTGTGATTGCAGCAGTTGATTGTACAGGTCATGGTGTTCCGGGTGCATTTATGTCTCTCTTAGGAGCAGAGTCTTTAAACAGTATTATTGTTAATCGTCAGATTTTTGATTCTGCTGAAATTCTTAACCAATTAGACTATTTAATCAGAAAAAAGCTTAAGCAAGAAACTACAAACAATAAAGACGGGATGGATTTAGCTCTAACCGTTTTCAATACACAAACGAAGATAGTTTCGTTTTCTGGTGCAAAAAATCCATTATGCTATACAAAGGATAATGAGCTCATAGTAATAAAGGGAGATCGACAACCTATCGGTATGTTCCATCCAGACCAAGCTCCCAAGGATTTTACAAAACACGAGTTTCCATACGATTCGAAGATGTGCTTTTACATGTATAGTGATGGTTTCCAAGACCAATTTGGTGGTGAAAAATTAAAAAAATTTATGCCCAAAAGACTTAAAGAAACTTTATTTAAGCACCATACAATGAGTATGAAAGTTCAAAACAGTCTATTGGATAGTACATTTAACTATTGGAAAAAAGACGAACAACAAACAGACGACGTACTTGTTATTGGGTTTTCTATAGATTAAAAAAAATTAACTTTTGGCATTTATTGTCGGTTATAATAGTATCTTTGCTAAGGACTAATTTTTTACTAACAACTAATTCATGATAGTTCGGTTTTACACTATTATCTCTTATTTCTTTATTTTTAGCATACTGTCTGCATGTAATACATCAAAAAAAAGTGATGTATCAGAAGCTACCGAAGTTGTTGTAGACACACCCGAAAAAGAGGAAATTATTTATAGCAACCATGATTTATCGGATATAAAAGAACGAGGAAAGTTAATTGCTCTTACTGCTTACAGCTCTACCTCATACTTTGTATATAAAGGTGAAACTATGGGTTATGAGTATGAGCTTTTAAAAAGACTTGCTGATGATCTAGACTTAGAACTTCATGTAAAAGTAAAAACCAATAGTGATAGCCTTAGAATTGCTTTACAAAAAGGTGAAGGTGATATTATTGCATATGGTTTAGCTATCACAAAAGAAAGACAAAAACTTGTTGATTTCACAAGCTCATTAATGAATATCAAACAGGTACTGGTACAAAGAAAACCTGAAAACTGGAGACATCTTCCAAAACATAAAATTGATAAAGCAGTAATCCGAAATGTAATTGAACTAAGAGATAAAGAAGTTCATGTTCGAGAAGGAACTCCCTATCAATTAAGATTAGAAAACTTAGAAGATGAAACTGGTGAAGACATCAATATTGTATTAGAAAACAAAAACATCTCTACTGAGGAATTAATTCACAGAGTAGCTGAAGGTAAAATCAATTATACTGTAGCTGATGAGAATATAGCTAAAGTAAATAATACTTATTACCCACAGCTGGATATTGAGACAGAAATCAGTTTTCCTCAACGTATTGCTTGGGCAACAAGAAAGCAATCCCCTCTCTTAAGAGATAAAGTAAGTCACTGGCTGGATTCAATGAAAAACACCACTGATTTTTATGTAATCTATAATAAATACTTTAAAAATACCAGGGCTCAACACAAAAGGTTTGACAGTAAGTATTTTAGTACTATTGAACATAGAGGTTTACTTTCTAAGTATGATGACCTTATAAAAGAACAAGCAAAACCTTTAGGTTGGGATTGGAGGCTTTTAGCATCTTTGGTCTATCAAGAATCTAAATTCAATCCTAAAGCAAAATCATGGGTTGGTGCTGTAGGTTTAATGCAATTAATGCCTGCAACTGCAAAACAATATGGAGCCAACAACTCAAGAGATCCAAGACAAAATGTAAGAGCCGGCACTAAATATTTAAAGTGGCTTGAAGGCTTCTGGGATGGCATCGAAGATCCTAACGAAAGAATTAAATTTGTATTAGCTTCTTACAATGCTGGCCAAGGACATGTTCTTGATGCTCAAAGATTAGCTAAGAAATTTAACCATGACCCCAATGTTTGGAATGGTAATGTTGAAAAATATATGCTCCTGAAGAGTCATAAAAAATACTATAGAGATGAGGTTGTGAAATTTGGATATGCCAGAGGGAAAGAACCTGTCAATTATGTACAAAGTATCTTAGATCGATACGAAAGGTATAAAGAACTTCTCGATGCAAATCAATAGAAAAAAGCCTGTCAGATACAATTTGATAGGCTTTTTCAATGTTAGGAGAATGATTAATTAAAATCATCAATTTTAAGACTGTAATCTCTAACTCATTAGCATTAAGAAGGTTACAATCTTACTAGAAGAATTCTAGAATAGGTTTTTTAGCGTATATATTACACTTTAGTTATTTTAGGTTTAAAAGACGATTATTTATTCTTAATTTTGCGTTAAATATTAAATCTGTACTTGTAAATACTAACCACAAGGACCTTACAAGTAACACATATACATTCGACATCAAAGTCTGAAATTGTCCAACATTTAAGATGACAACAAAGCAAAATTTAGATTATAAATTCTCAAAAGAGGAAGTCCTCGAAGACCTGAGAATTGCAATCGAAAGTAGACACGCTAGTTTAATTGGTAGAAAAGAGGTATTCATGGGAAAAGCCAAATTTGGTATTTTCGGTGATGGCAAAGAAGTACCTCAATTGGCCATGGCAAAATTTTTCCAAAATGGAGATTTCAGGTCAGGTTATTATCGTGACCAAACATTTATGTTTGCCATTGGTGAATTATCTATCCAAGAATTCTATGCTCAACTATATGCCCATACAGATGTTGAAGCAGATCCCTCTAGTGCGGGTCGTTGTATGAATGCTCACTTTTCAACAAGAAGCTTAAACCCTGATGGATCTTGGAAAGATCTTACTAAACAAAAAAACTCAAGCTCTGATATATCTTGTACAGCAGGACAAATGCCAAGATTAGTTGGTCTAGCTTATGCATCAAAGTTATACAGAGAAAATAAAGACTTAAATGGTGCTGAAATTGCCAAAAACTTCTCGGTAAATGGTAATGAAGTGGCTTTTGGTACTATCGGTAATGCCTCTTCTGCTGAAGGTATGTTCTTTGAGGCTATTAATGCAGCAGGTGTCTTAAATATTCCAATGATCACATCTATTTGGGATGATGGCTACGGTATTTCCGTTCCAAATGAGTATCAAATGACAAAAAACAATGTCTCTGCTGCTCTATCTGGATTCCAAAAAGAAAAAGACACAAACGGATTAGAAATCTTTACTGTTAAGGCTTGGGACTACCCTGCTTTAGTAGATACATATAAAAAAGCGGTTGATTTAGCTAGAAAGAATCATACTCCCGCAATTATCCACGTTATTGAGGTAACTCAACCACAAGGACATTCTACTTCTGGTTCTCATGAAAGATATAAGTCTGAGGATCGATTAAAGTGGGAAGATGAGTTTGATTGTATCAAAAAAATGAAAGAGTGGGCAATTGATGAAGGGTTTGCTACTCAAGATGAAATTGATGCGATTGAAAAATCAGCACTTAATAAAGTAAAAGAAGAAAGAAAAGCTGCATGGGATGCTTTTAAAGCATCAATGAAAGTAGATTATGAGGTGGCTGTAGATCTATTAAAAAGAGCTACAAGTTCTCTTCCTCAAAACAATGATATTCTTCGTCTTTCAAAAGAATTACAAAAGACCATCAATCCTATTCGAAAAGATGCTATTTCTATTGTAAAAAAAGCACTTAGAGAAATGCGATTTGAAAACATTCCTGTTAAAGCAGAAATGCAAGCATGGTTGAAAAAAGTAAAAGAAGAAAACTACGATAGATACAGCAGTTATTTATATAGTGAATCTGATGAGGCTGCTTTAAAGATACCTCCTGTTGCTCCTGAATATTCTCCAGATTCACCAATGGTGGATGGTAGAGAAATTATGCAGGCTGCCTTCGATAAGATTTTTGAAAAAGACCCTAGAGTTTTCGCAATTGGTGAAGATGTAGGTAAAATTGGTGACGTAAACCAAGGTTTCGCCGGCCTTCAGGATAAGTATTCTGAAATCAGAGTAACTGATACGGGTATTAGAGAAACTACAATTTTAGGTCAAGGTATTGGAGCTGCATTAAGAGGTTTAAAACCAATTATTGAAATTCAGTATCTGGACTATATTTACTATGCTATGTCAACTTTATCAGACGACTTAGCTTGTTTACAATACCGTACTAAAGGTGGACAGAAGGCTCCTGTTATTATTCGTACAAGGGGTCATAGACTAGAAGGTGTTTGGCACTCTGGTTCTCCTATTGCCGCATTATTAAATTCACTTCGTGGTATTAATTTCCTAGTACCTCGTAACATGACTAGAGCTGCTGGTTTCTATAACACAATGTTGAAATCAGATGAACCAGCTTTAATCATTGAATGTCTAAATGGCTACCGTTTAAAGGAAAAAATGCCAAATAATTTAGACGATGTTTGTACGCCATTAGGTGTTCCAGAGGTCATTAGAGAAGGGTCTGATATTACTATTGTTACTTACGGTTCTATGTGTAGAATCGTGATGGAAGCAGCAGATCAATTGGCAAAAATTGGTATTAATGTTGAAGTAATTGACGTTCAAACTTTACTACCATTTGATGTAAATCATATGATTAAAGAGTCTATTAGAAAGACTAACCGTGTAATTTTTGCTGATGAAGATATGCCAGGTGGTACTACAGGGTATCTGATGCAAAAAGTGATTGATGAACAACAGTCATTTGATTTATTAGATTCTAGTCCAGTTTGTATTGCTGCTCGTCCTCATCGACCTGCTTACTCAACAGACGGAGATTATTTCTCTAAACCAAACGCAGAAGATATATTTGAAGCTGCATATAATATTATGAATGAAGTAGATCCAGTTATATTCCCTGAGATTTATTAATAGATATTCAATAACTAAAAAAGAGAGTGATTCACTATGAATCACTCTCTTTTTTTATAAAAAAACCACCTCAATTGAGATGGTTTCTTAGAAAATAACTTGCTGCATTTCGAGGGAGTTCCTCACAAGTTAATCTCAGTGCAAATTTTATAATTTTTATCTTTTTCTACAAGTGATAGAAAGATCAAATTGTTTGAATTCTACATCTTTAAGATAAATTCACCTAATTAAATTTTATAGATTTTATTGGTGAGATACCTAAAACGATAGAAGTAGGTATTAGTAGCCCTACCGACGTTAATAATATCACAGTTAAATTCACAAATAGAATCGTATCCCAATGGAAACTAAATGGAACATAATCCAAATAATAAGTAGATGCTTCCAGTGGAATTAATTTGAAATTCAATTGTAAAACACCGAAACCTAAACTGATTAGGTTTCCGATAACCATCCCCTTCACAGCCATTCTTATTCCATCATAAATAAAAATCTTTTGGAGTAAATCATTAGTCGCTCCAAGGGCTTTAAAAGTACCAATCATCGCTGTTCTTTCCATGATGAGTATCAACATAATGGAAATCACATTAAATATGGCAACGCTGATAATAACAATTAAGAAAATCCAAACATTGTTATACAACATCTGAAACCAATCAAAAAAGTGAGCATATTTATCTTTCACACTTCGCATGATCAGATGTACATCCACAAAGTTTTCATCAATCTCCTCTCCAACTGCATCTAATTCATCGAAGTTATCAATAAGAATTTCCATTCCTCCAACTAATGAATCTCCCCAAGAATTTAGTCTTCTAACTAAATTGATATCACCATAGGCAACTAATTCATCAAAATCTTCCAAACCTGTATTATAGATTCCTGAGACTTTCATTTTCCTTGCTTTTGGAGGTTGTTGTATGAAATAGACTATAATATCATCTCCTACATTTAAGTTCATTTTCTTTGCCATCACTTGACTGATAACAATATCTTTTGAACCATTTTTTAGGCTCTCCAAATCAGGAAATTTTCCTGAGACCATATCATTTTCCCAACGACTTATATCATAATCTTTAGATAATCCTTTAATTAGAATACCTGAGACCTCGTCATTAGATTTTAAAAGCCCCCATTTATGTGCGTAATTATATACGTTCTTAACCTTAGGTAAGCTGTCCTTCTTTAAATATAGATCGGAATTATTTACGTTCACAGGAGGTTCTTCTTTACTCCTATTCATCGTGAATTTTTCTACATTCATATGACCAACATGAAGAAATAACTTATCTTCAATTCCTTCTTTGAAACCATAAAAAATAGAAAAAGCAAGAATTAATGCTCCAACTCCCAAAGCAACACTGCCTATAGCAATCTTAGAAATTAATTTTGTAAAAGAATTATTTCGGTGAGCACTTAGCCGTTTAGAAATAAAATAAGGTAGATTTGATGTTCCTTTCATTTATATAATGAATACATTATTCTTTATCTTCTGAAAAAATATCTGTCAGTTCAGATTCAATGGTTCCGAGTTTCTCTTTACACATTTTTACCAACTCTTTTGCTCGTTTAGCCAATTTAGAAAGGTCATCTATAGGTACTTCATCTCCATCCAATTTATTCTGAATTTCTTGAAGTTCCTGTAAAGCGGCTTCGTAGGTTATATTTTCTTTTTGCTCTGACATAAGTAAAATCAATTCGAGATGCAATTTACAGTCTCTGAATACAATTATTACATTAATTTATCAATTTTCTTAACGATACTCTCAATTCTATGATCTTTTGTCCTTGTTTCTAGTACATCTCCTTCCTTTATAGAATTTGGATCTATCAATCGACCATTTTTTACAGTCATTGAATAACCTTTTTCTAAAATTCGTTGAGGATCCTTACTTTCAATTTTAAGGTCAATCAGTTCAATATTTTTCTTTTCAGATGAAATTGTAGATTTTATTTCCCTCTCAATACGATATAGATAGTTATCCAATTCCTTCCTACTATATTTTAGCTGACTAGGAAGACTTCTTAAATAATCACTACTTCGGCTTAATTGGTATTGATTCCTATTTAATTGAGAAAATGATTTTTCTTTGATTTTGGAATAAGAGAGCTTTAAATGATTTGATTCATTTATAATCCTACTAGAAAATTTAGGAAAAAGCTTTGCCACCCGTAATTCGAAAGAGTATCTATTATCCTCTACTAAGTCCTTAATATCATCACTAATATTTTTTAAGAGAATCTCTATATTTTGATCATAGGTATACACTCTATTAATCAAAAATTCTGCTACGGCAGTTGGCGTCTTCAAATTGAGGAATGCAACTATATCAGCAATTGTTTCATCTTTTTCATGCCCTATCCCTGTTATCACTGGAATCGATGCCTCTGATATTTCTTTCCCTATTTCATATTGATCAAAAGCATATAAATCCATCTTTGCACCACCGCCTCTTATAATGATTATTGCATCATAATCTCTTTTTAAAAGTTGAATTTTCTTCAATTGCTCAATAAGCATAGAAGTTGCTTTATCACCTTGAACTGCAGTTTCAAATAGGTCAATCTTAAATTTGTATCCTTGCTGGTTGTTCTTTAATTGATGAATGAAGTCTTCATATCCTGCAGCAGTAGCAGAAGAAATTATTGCTAATCTTTGAGGCACAACAGGTAATTTCAACTTTCCTTGAAGCTCAACATTACCCTCCTTGTATAGTTTTTCAATGGCCAGCTTTCTCTTTCTCTCTAATTCTCCAATAGTATAACTATCATCGAGATCTAAAATATTTAAGGAAAGCCCATATACGTTATGAAAAGATATTTCTACTTCAGCTATAATTTCAGCTCCTTGTTTTAAAACCTGAAAAAGTAACTCCCCTAAACGATGTTCAAATACTTGATATTCTCCTTTCCAAATTGTTGCTCTAGATTTTGCAACAATCATATCACCTTCCTTTTCAACAAACTCGAGATACACATGCCCCGAACGGAAATTTAATTGTGCAATTTCTGCCTTAATCCAAAAAGCACCTGAAACTTTGTTAAGGTGCTTTCCAATACTAGTATTTAATTTCGTCAGAGAAAATACTTTTTTACCACTCATCGTCGTCTTCTAATTGAAAGTTTGTATAAGCAGTTTGAAGTTCTTTCAAGGCATGCTGATCGTTTACTTTCTTACAGATTTCTAAGCCTTTTACGTATACAGCTTCTGCCTCTTCTGATTGACCATTTTCAGCAAAAGCTCTAGCTGCATGGTAATACGTACCAGCATAATCTTCATGATCTTTTAGCAAAATCTTATAATATTCTAAAGCCTTATCCCAATCTTCATCAGAGGTATATTCAGTGGCAATACCATATATTATAAAAGGATCGTTAGGGTCCTCTTTATAGAAGTCAAACAATTGTTCTAATCTTTGCTGATTCATTTTTGATCTAAATTAAAATGGTAAGCTAATGTAGTTTGGTAAAACCTGTCCAATTCCAAAAGTCAAAGAAAACAAAAGAGAAGTCATTGCCATTTGTTTTAAATATGGATCAAGCTCTGCAGGTTGTGTCAGTTTAGTAACTGCCCAACCATTTTTTCTCAACAATGGAAAAGTAAGTACAAATAACCATTGGAACGGAGAAAAATAATTGAGATAAACATAAACTAAACCACAAATCATAGCCCCAAATAATAGTACCCAATGATACATTACTGCTGCTTTTCGTCCTATCCTTACAGGAACTGATTTCTTTCCTGCTTTTATATCAGATTCTATATCCCTGATATTATTTACATTCAATACTGCAACTGCCAACATTCCACAAGAAGTAGCCGGAAATATTAATGACAGGTCAAATGTTTTCACCTGTAAATAATAACTACCAATAACACCTACCCAACCAAAAAATATCATTACGCTTAAATCACCAAGTCCAGCATAACCGTAAGGTTTTTTTCCAGCAGTATAAGTTATCGCTGCTATGATAGATAAAATACCTAATCCTAGGAATGATAAAAATTCTTCCCAGCTAGTAAGACTTATATATAATAGATAAAGACCACTCAATAGTGAAAGAGCACTAAAGAGAATTACAGCTGCTTTCATTGCACCTAAAGTAATTTGTCCACTTTGTACAGCTCTTTGTGGTCCTTCTCTTTCTTCATGATCTGCACCATGTATTGAATCACCATAATCGTTTGCTAAGTTGGATAGTATTTGTAATAATACAGTTGTTAGTATAGTAAAGCCTAATATCTTATTACTAAAAAAATCCTCTAATGATCTAAAAGCTAAAAAGTTACCTAATATAATGCTAGATAAAGCTAGCGGTAGAGTTCTTAATCTAAATGCCTGAATCCAAGCTTTCATAAATTCTTAAAATTCTAAGTGTTTTAATTTCTGACAATAATACTTTCTTTAAATGACATTTACACATATATTATACAACGTTTAAAAGGAATTTTTCATGAAAAAAAAGAAAATCGTTGTATTAACTGGTGCAGGTATTAGCGCCGAAAGTGGTATAGCTACATTTAGAGGAAGTGATGGATTATGGGAAGGTCATGATATTATGGATGTTGCCTCTCCTATTGGCTGGGAGAAAAACCCTGAGTTAGTCCTAGAGTTTTATAATAAAAGACGGGAACAAGGAATAGATGCAGTACCTAACAAAGGTCACCTTACATTAGTTGAATTAGAAAAATATTTTGATGTAAAGATCATTACTCAGAATGTAGACCACCTACATGAAAAAGCTGGTTCTTCTTATGTTTTACACCTCCATGGTAAATTATTTGAATCGAGAAGTACTGCGGATGAATCATTAATTTACTCAATAGAAGGAACTTCACTCGACATGGGTGATCTCTGTGAAAAAGGAAGTCAATTACGTCCAAATATTGTTTGGTTTGGAGAAGATGTACCAATGATGGAAAAAGCTATGCAACTTACTTCTGAAGCTGATTACTTCGTAATTGTAGGAACATCATTACAAGTTTATCCTGCTGCAAGCTTGTTACATTACACTTCAAAAAATTGTAAGTTATTCTTGGTTGATCCAAATATTCCTGAAAATATTAATAAGTCAGAGGTCCATTGTATAAAAGAAAACGGTACAATTGGACTCCCTGCTTTAATGGATTATTTCATGAAAATCAGTTAATTCGTATAATTTTTTAAAGAACAAATTGTATAAGTGTACTCATTACGTTATAATTACAGTATAAACTCTGTGTATTAACACATTTGTGTATTCCGATTGTATAATTCGAACTAACTGATCCAATGAATGATTTAATAATTAACAAGGAGAACAAAAATGCGCAAATCCCACAAATTTGCCTTCAATCAGCTCAAAGAAAAGGAAGCATTATCGGCGAATCTTACCACCCTAATGCACATCAACTTTATAATGACATTGTCATGTGGATTGATGACTATTTTAAGACAAACCAACATTTTTCTTTAAGCTTTTGTGTTAGCTATTTTGATACTGCATCAAATAAGGGAATTTACAACATTCTTAAGTGTCTAAAAGATTGGCAATCAAAAGGTAAAACAATATCTATTGTATGGTATGTATCAGAAAGTGATGACGATCTGATCGAAGATATTGATGACTTAGCAGAAGATGCTAGTGTACATATCTCTACTATATTATCTGATAAACCACATTCAATTGCTAGCTAAGAAATTTATTTTAGTTGTGACACTTAGCAAGAAATAAAAAAAGGCTTTTTGATTTAAATCAAAAAGCCTTTCTTCATTTTATATATTAAGCGTTATTCTTTCTTTAAAGAGATAACTAAAATTCTAGCACCAGGTAAAACATTACTAGCTCCCATGATTTTATCACTGTTTGCATAGTAAACATTTGTTCCATCAGATTGTACAACTGATACTGCTTCAGCAACAGGTTTATAAATAGGTTTTCCTCCATTGTTAATAGTAACGACTGGAGTTAACGCTGAATCAGAATTTGATAAAACATTTAATTTATCATCTCCTTCTTTATTGAATTTATTTTCAAAAAACTTTGAATATTCTAAATCATATTTCTCTCCATTATTTTCTTTTACTACAATAGATTGAGTATTCTCTAAAATATCATTCTTCTTTTCGATGTCGTTGATAATTTCCTGAGTCTCATCAGTTAAGAAATCGTAACTATTAAGACCTTGGGCAAAAATATTTGACGTAAAACCGAAAAAAATAAAGGCTGAAAATAGAATGTTTTTAATACTCATAATAGCAGAATTTTAAATGGATGTCTTACACTTATAAACGCGTTTAAGACTAAAAAAGATTCTATAACAACCCAAAAAAGTTTAAAAAATTAAATTCATTAACAATTTATTTAGCGTCAAGGACTTCTATGTCAAAATATAAGGTCGAATTTGCTGGAATTGGACCAACATTTCTAGACCCATAACCTAACTCTGAAGGGATCATCAACATGGCTCTGGATCCCACTGGAAGATTTAAAACACCTTCATCCCAACCTTTAATCACTTGGCCTACACCTACTCTAAACGTAAAAGGGCTATTTCGATCTCTTGAACTATCAAACTTTTCACCGTTCTCTAAAAAACCTGAATAGTGTACTACCACTTCTTGGCCTTTTTGAGGTGTCTCACCTGTACCTTCTTTCAATACTTTTATTCCTAAACCAGAACTTAGAAAATCATAACCAATTTTCTTCTTTTCAACGTTCCAAGTTTCAATGGCTAATTGAATAAATAATAAATCATTAGCAGTTAGCTTTAATTTTTTATCAAGAGTTAAACCCTTATATGTCAATAAATCGTCTACTTTATCAAAGTTGATATCAATTCGTTTAGCTTTTTTCTTTTTAGCAAAATAAAAGTATTGCTTATCTGAAACAAACTTAGCACACAGACCCTCAAATCTAGTATCAGTATAACAATAATTAGCTTTTTCGTCTGTAGGAGGACACTTTTCGCATTGTGCGTTTGCTGTAAAACCATACAGAAGAAAGATAAAACCAATAAAAAATTTCATGTTTAATAATATGATGTTTTGTAAAATTAGATACTATAAAGATAAGAAAGTAGTCCATATATAATAATTATTTGTGTTCAAATTGTACAAAAATGAACACTCTTAAAAAAGTTTAATAAAAGCATCTCCAATAGTAAAACAAGAGTCAACATACTGTATATCAATGTTTTATATTTAATTAATTAACAAAAACAATGTATTGGTAAGATTTTAGATTCCATTCTATTAATATTAAGATGTAAATAGTACCTAATTATTAATAAACTTCTATTGAGTGATACTAAGTAGTATACATATTGGAAACACGAATTTTAAAATAACTGAAGATGCAAAGGACATTTTGGTGAACTACAAGTATGCCCTTCAACAACATCTGAAGAATTTTAAAGATGCTTCCCTTATTATCACAGAATTAGAGTACAAACTCTCTGAGTTATTAATTCCGTACGTAAAAGACGAATTTGATTTCTTATCAGAATTAGAAGTTATAGAATGTATTGAGATATTAGGTACTCCGGAAGGATTTGAGCTCCCAAAGTTCAAAAAGAATACAAATTTTTCTACCGATTTCGATCAGAAGAAATCTTTTTCCTTAGTAAATAATGTCACTCTTGATACTATAAAGGAGTTCTTCCATAAACTATATAGAGATACAGATAGGCAACAAATAGGTGGTGTCGCAGCAGGTATAGCTCATATACTTAATACAGATCCATTATGGATTAGACTTTTATGTTTGTTCCCATTGATGGTTTTAGGTACTTCAAAAGTACCTCTTGTCATTTGTTTTCTTGGTTATCTTACACTTTGGATGTTGCTACCAGAACAACGTAATATTAAAAGAAATCAAAATACTCGCTTATTCTTTAGAGATAAGGAGAATCAAGTGATCGCTGGAATAAGTTCTGGGTTAAGTAATTATTTAGGTATAAACATACATGCTATTCGCATTACTTTTCTCCTATTAGCTTATTTCTACAAACCCTTTATTCTGTTGTATATTGTGATTTGGGTGGTTACCCCTTATTCTAGAACCCTAAAAGATAAATTTCAAAGTAAAGGCAAGGCATTTAACTTAGAGGAGATTGAGAATTATCTCACTAAGACCTTACAGGACAATAATATAAACCAGGAAACGATCCAGAATGCATTTAATAAAGTTGGTCAATATATTGGAAACATTAATGTCAGCCCATTTCTATTTGAATTGTTGAAGATCGTTAGCTTTGTTTTTGGAGCTATCTTATTTATTATTTCTATCTCAATGATCTTCATTGGCTTCCCTGCCCTAGGCATAGCCTTGAAATTAATTCCATTACATGATGTAATGACATACGTCTCATCTGATATAAATAATGAAATTCTTACTGATATTGATAGAAATCTTTTGATGACAATACAGTATAGTATTCCAAATACAACAGCCATTATCAGTCTTATCCAGTTACTTTCTGTAGTGTCATTAACACTGATTTTGTCCGTCGGGCTAATGACTTTTAAGAAAGTAGTTAAGACCACACCAATCATCTTCTTATTAGTCCTTAGTGTTATTTCAAGTATCCTTTTATTTACAGCATTAAATATGTCTGTACATAATTTTGATAATCAAGCAACACATAAAGAAGAAGTTTTTATTCCAATAAAAAACGGTTTTATCGACTTACAATACGATAAGGTTGGGAAAATAGGTTTAAACGAAGTGGACATTGATTTGGATTCTTACGATGGTAAGGACTTAAAACTTGTTTTCTTACAAGAAGGTTTAGGTAAAACAAGAGAGAATGCTATTAAAAATGCGAAGGCCATCGATTACTTATCTATGATTAAAGAGAATAAAGTGATTCTTTCATCTCACTTTAGTTTTCCAAGAGGGGCAAAATATAGAAAACAAAAATTAAAACTAAAGGTCTTTATTCCAGAAGGTGTTCCATTTAAGGTAAACAAAGACTTATCTCAATATTTATCACATGAAAGTATTCATATTGTAAATGCCGATGAATTGTTAGTTTTTAATCATCATGATATTGATGTTTTTACAGGAAACTTATTTTCTTTCCAAACTCCAAGACCAACACCAACACCTTCAAGGCCTAAATCATATATTGAATACAAGAAATTCAAAAATACACTCGACTCCGTTATTGTCTATGGAAATATCAACCTGCATTTGAAAGTTGATCATCGAGTAAAAGGTTCAATTGTAAAGTATAAGAAAGACAATAACAACCCATTAAATATTAAAAAGATCGGTAATAGTTTAAGAGTCTACCCTTCTGAGAACAAGAATAACTTCACTGATATTGTGATCATGACAAACAATATAGAGTTATTAAAATTTGAAGGAACTGGTGATCTTAGAATTGATGAACCTGTACAAATCGATTCATTAGCTATTAAATTAGCTGGAAATGTAAAGGCTGATATTTATGATTTATCAGCAAAATTTACAGCTTTCGATCTTTCAGGAGCTGCCGAATTAGATGTTAATGGAAATTGTGACGATGTTCTGTTAATGACAAATGGTGGAAGTATATTCAATGGTCAAGATTTTAAAACAAAAGATATTAAGGCAAAAGCAAAAGGCGTGTCTGAAATTAACATACACGCCTCTAATAATGCCACAATCTTTCAATCTACATTGAGTAAAGTAACCATATCTGGCAACCCTAACCATTTAGAAAATCATACACAACGTTAGTTAACGTCTAGTGATCATTGCTTTTTTGCTGACTCTCCAAGCATTTAAGCCTCTCACCTTTTTGGCTTCGCCATATAACGAAAGTGACATACTTGGTCCTTTTGTTCCATTATCCACCATATACTCATCAAACATTACAGCTAGATTCATATTTAATGTCCTTGTAGATTCATCATCATTGACAAACTCAAAATCTGCTGTAGCATCATCAATTACATTGATTTTGTATACATGTTTGTAAGAAAGTTTCTTACTTGATAAGTTAGTTAAGAAGCCATTTCCATCAGGTTCAGCATAAAAAACATCTATATATTTTATACTTGAATCAGACTCAACTTTAGTTGGTTCAATAGCCCTCTTAGTATTAGAATCTGAAGAACCACTACCCTGTGAATCCTTAGATTTCCCAATTAGCTCATTGATTTTGATCCAAGCATCATGTTGTTTTTCTTTTACTTCATCGATAATTGTTGCCAGGTTTTCAAATGTTTGATCCACATGCCCTTTATTTTCAACAATTTGTGATTGTAATAAAGTCTGAAGCTCTTGTTGACGATGAGTCATTTCATCAGCAATCTTGCCTATTTGTTCTACCTCATCGCTTAACTTATTTTCAATCTTTTCAAAGTTCTCCTTTGTCACTTCCTCAATAAGTTCCATCTTATCACGAAGCTCCAAACGTTCTCCTTTAATCTTAGTAAATCGAAGTTCAATTTTCTTTAACTCGTTTCCATGTTCATCAGAGATATGATTCACTTCTTTATTCAATTTCTCTAATTGCATTGTAAACGTTTGAAGAGCATCTTCTTTTACAAATTCTGATTTAATATCAGAAATCTGAGTTTCCATGTTTTCAAGTTTTACCAAGAACTCACGGATAGACTCTTTATTAAAGCTATTTTCCTTCAATCCATTAATCTTTTCAATAAGATCACTGAACTTCTGGTCTGTATTATCTGATATTTCTTGAAGAGACTTTTTTCTAGCGATATGAATCATTTCTAGAGTCTCATCAATTTTATCAATACGTTTCAATTCAGACTCTAACTGATGAATTTTATCGATATAGTCTTTTTCTTGAGTTTCTAAGCGTTTGTTTTCCGTTTCAAGGCTTTTCACTCTATTTTCAAGAACTTGAAAACGGTTTAATATTTCTACATGAAAGGATGAATCTGGTTCAATCGCTTCATGCTCAATTTTTTCTATCTCTTTTTCTGTTGGTTCAGGAGTTTCTCCATGATTAACATTGAGAGATGTATTTGAAAAATGCATCAAAAAAGTAAAAATAAAATTTGCCGTTTTTGAATCACTGATATAAAGTTCTAAATCATTTATGGTCTTTGCCTCCATGATGTTATGAACATTTTCAGTTATTTCATTTTTATAAGCAAACAGTCTATCGATATCCCAATTTGGAGTCTTATTTGAAACTATCCATAACTCATGGCATAGCTCATCAAAAAAGCCTTCTTCGATATCGTTATATTCTAAAAAATCTCTTTTCGAATAGAGGTTTACACCTCTACCTTTCAACTTAAAGCATTGACGGCCATCTCCGATATTGCCTCTTCCTTCTTTTAATAGAACATAGAAACGATATACAGAGAATTCTATAATTTGGAAAAAGTGTACTTTCTTTTCGGGTTGAATCATTGATGATATTGTCATAATGTTCCTAAAATCTAGGTTATTTCGTTTATTAAAGTCAACAGCAAATTGTCATAAAATGGTAACCTATATTTACGAGAGACAGATAGAATATTTTGTGAGTAGTCAATGTAAACCATAGATTTAAACAAAAATAACACGAAAAACCTCTATAATTCTTCTTTGTTATATCAATTAACAATTATTACCACTTTGTTTATGAAATAGTCTTTATTTCTATTGATAAAGGTCATTTAATTATTCCTCTTTATCAACTCGATCTTTTTTCAATACGCTAAATCCTTGGATTGATCCTATTATTTTGGGTATTTTCTCTAAAATAGAACTATAATTGTAATATACTTTTATAAACAGATTATACACTTTTTTATAATGAGAACTCAAACATTCTTTCAATACTTATTTTCACTTATTGTATTACTCTCTACCACATCTTGTGGACCAGAATCTCCAGAATTTGTTTCATTAGAAAATATGGAAATGTTCTCATTAGAAGATGGGAATTTTGTTGTGAAAGCAGATGCCGTATTATATAATCCAAATGGTGTGTCAATCACTATTGAAGAGATTCATGTCGATGTTTTAATCAATGGTAATATGATTGGAAACGTTGATCAGAAAGTCTCTTCTGAGGCAAAAAAGAAATCCGAGTTTAGTCTTCCATTAGAAGTTCAATTTCCTCCAAAAGCATTATTTTCTAACTTCCTTGGAGGTTTGATTGACATGGCTACTGGTGAAGATTTTGAAGTTCGATATACTGGATATATCAAAACTAAAGTAATTGGAGTTACATTTAAAGTTCCATTCGATCAAAAAGAAAAAATTGGACTAAACATGTAATTAGAATATTGAATTACAAAAAATGGCATTCACCTTATCAGTGAATGCCATTTTTTATAGAGCAACTTTTTGAAGATTGATAGATGTCCTAAAGGACCTTCTGACGTTATTCATAATAAGCTCTACCATGTGCATATCTGTAGTCATCAATAAGAAGAATGACTCTTCGTCAATTTCATACAAACTAGTATCTTCAATCGCATAGCAATCTCCTATCCATGCATCTGACTGTGGAGAGATATAAGTACCTAATAAACTACGTTTTTTATATAGAATTGTATGCTCATCTCCTTCTCCTATTCCAAGCTCACCTTCTTTTACTACAAATAATCCACTTCTTTTTAATTCCTCAGCAGTACCTAATTTTTTACCCGCTTCTACAAATCGGATGGAACTTATAGAAGCTATTTCTACTAGTTCGTTACCGCTTAAACCATGAAACTCTGATAAATTAGAATAATAGAGAGCTTTTGAGAACACTAAGTGTGGTGCGTTGGTCCATTTCATGTTTTCTATAGACCTCATTTTATCTCTTATATCTGCTTCTTTTGATTGTGATAGCCTAGGATATGCTTCTTCAAGTAATTCAGGGAAGTTTACGGTTAATATCCATGCTGCCATTTCTGACATTAGCAACTCACTGTCAAATAACAGTCCTACTATAATTTCAGAATTAATAATTGCGGGTTTATACGAAATAGCATACAAAGCACAAGCTCTAACCCATGATGACAACCAGTTTGGATCTCGAGTAATTAATCTAACCAATACATATTCACTAGAATATTGTTCTCTATAGAATAGTTCAGATAGTTTTTTAATCCTATCTTCCACTCCTATATCTTCAAATAACGGTAATACATATGCTTTTATATCTTCATCTATCAGTACATCTAAAAGCTCAACTGCATAACCGATACTATCAGCTGTACCTAACTCATGGTTTTTTCTGATCAGATTTAGTGAACCTCTGTCATAAAGCATATTCATGATAAGGAACATCTGATTATAGTTATCTAATATCTCTGATTGGATAGCTCTATGAAGTAAAGCCGTTTCCTTAGAATCACCTATTTCTAAAGTTGTAGCGATATTCCAATAACAGTTATTTGCCTCCCTTTTTAATGCTTCCTTCAAGAAAAGTTGACTATATTCATCTTCTGCATTCCATCCAAGTTCACTAAGTAATGATAATGCTTCATAAGATATTTTACGTTCTGGTGAAGTAATTTTATCCGCCAATAATTGCACTGACTCTTCACTACCTATTTTAGCATAAGCTTGTAATATCAGACGTTTGGTTTGTTGTACTTGACCGTTTTTATGGAAAGCTGTTTCTAAGATTTTGGCACCAGATTCACCAACCGCAATAATTGCAGAAAGAGCAATACGTTCATCTCCTTTTATTGATAAACGTTCTACTAATGCTGGAATCATTGTTGAAATTTTATGATGACCAACCAATCCCATCGCTTCTACCCTTACTTGATAGTTATAATCACGAATTAACCTTGAAATAATTCCATCATACGATTCTTTGTATTCATTAAACATCAATCGAGCAGCTCTAATTCTATCAGATGGAGTGGATGATTTCGATAAATACAGAATGTTCTCATCATTTATCTCGAGTGTTATTTCAGCATTCAATTCTTCACTTAAGTTTTTAGCAACTACAAGCAAGATATCGTCTTCATCAAAAGAACCATTTGAAAAATTGTCTAAGGCAGGAATACTCTCATAGATACTATACTCTTTGATTTTCATTAATGCCTCTCTCTTATTGATGAAACGAAGTAAGTTACCTTCATCAGAGAGAATATTTCTATAAAGAAAAATATCTAAACGCTCAATTAACTTAAATAATAAGGGAGCTACTTTCTGAGGAACACTATTCCAACGCATCTGTAATAGATTCTGAATCTTATTATTTTTGAATCTATGCCCAACGGAATCATGATAATCCAATTCTGTTGAATTGGCAGATAATAAGTTTTGAAGGGAAATTCTATATTGGTTATACATTTTGAAAGTCACAAAAACCCAAACGCCTACAATTGCAAATATCACAAAGTTATTATAAAGGATATTGTAGCTATTGAGTTTTGAAATACCTATCATAAGTATACCCGCACCTAGCGTTGAAAATTGAGCAACTGTACCTTCAACAAGAGTTTGTGCTTCATATCTAATTTCAGATGGCAACGGAAAGAAGAATATTTTTACTGTCGGGTTTTCCAAGGAGTCTCTTAATGCATCTGTTACTAGCTTTGACATACTAATGATCAAGAAGAACATTAAGAAAGCATTGGATGATTGATCATGTCCAAATAATGATCCGATAACCAAGTCAATAACACAGAAGAAAACTAGTATACCAGGAAGTAACATCAATGAATATTGCAAACCATAAACCTCCAATATTCTATCATTTAAAAACGTCTGTACTAAGAAAGATACGATGATTACAAATGCTTCAAAAAAGGCCAAGAAATTCGCTAATTCCTGTTCTTCCAAGAAATATTGAGGAGTGACAGTTACAAAAGAATAGTCTACAAATGCAGCAGAAAAACTAGAACACATAACAAAGATACTTATCACAAAAAAGTAACTTTTATAATCTCGAAGCTTAACTCTTTTTGTTTTGTCTTCATTTGAATTCCCTCCTAATGTCAACGCCTCCGCAGAATGCATTTTAAATTTCCTTAGGATATAAACGATTGAAAAGAAACAGCCAACATAGGATAAGACGCCTACAAGAGACAGGTATTCTAAAGAAGGTAGTAATTGTTGAACTAAAGGAACTGAGAAAAAGGCTAAAATTGTTGCTACAGCTTGCCCCGTATCAATACCACCAGATAATCTTTTACTTTGAGTAAAGTTAAATAGTCGTCCAAAAGCACCCCAAAATATCAATAACGAAATAGATGCAATGGGTCCAAGAGTCGCAAACCCTAAGAAAACTACAATATCATTCTTCTCTAGTATTAATAAAGAGGTTGCTATGGACCCCACAATTAGCAAAATGATAATTGAAGTATAATAGACGAGCTTTCTAAAGCCAATAATATTCTGAAGTCTTGAAAATAAAATGGTAAAGATAATCCCTAATATACCTTGAGTAACCAAAGCTAATGGGAAATCATTTTCATTCCCAAATTGAGAAATAAATAAGGTATTTATAGATACACTATAACTCGCCATGAATATACCAGTAAAGAAGCCTAATGTAAGCAAGGCTGCAATTCTAGCCCATTCCGAGGGAAGGCCTCCCACCATATTGAGTAATAGTTTTTTCATAGTTTATTCTTAAGAAAGTATGTTAGAGAGAATCTAGAAAACTCATCAAAAAATTGTCTCAATTGAAGATAATGAAAATAGAAACAATTTTCACCTTTACCTAAAAATATCATACCAATAAAAAAAGGCAATGCCTAAGCACTGCCTTTTAGTTCTATTAGTTTTGTTCTATTTCATCACAAAAGTAATTTCTTTTGCTTTCACTAAATCTTTATGTTGGATAAAATACCCTTTGATTGTTTTTCCATCAATCTTAATAGAAGCTATTCTATTAGAGTCTCCTCCTGTTTTCTTGATAATCACTTCCTTGTTATTCCAGAACTGATCATTTAAAGTGATTTTTATTTCATCAAAAGCTGGAGTTGTCATCGCATATTGAGGAGTACCAGGAGCATCCGGATAAATTCCCATCATAGAAAATACAACCCAAGATGACATTGTTCCTGTATCGTCATTACCTGCAATACCATCCGGTTTATTTGTAAAGTACTTTTCTCTTAGTTCTAATACTTTTTCTTGAGTTTTATACTCTTGCCCTTTGATATAGTTATAAGCATAAGGATAAGCGATATCTGGCTCATTGGCCATATCATATTGACCTGTTGAGAATATTTCATCCAGACGTTTTGTAAATGATTTATTACCACCAAATTGTTTGATTAATCCAGGAATATCATACTGCACCATCATGTTGTATTGATAAGCATTCCCTTCCACGTAACCAACATTATGTTCAAAGTTTGCTCCATCGTTAGGATCAAAAGGTGAATACCAAGTTCCATCTTTATGTCTTGGTCTTAAGAAGTCCGTTTCTTTATCAAATAGTTTTTTATAACCATTTGCTCTTGCCAAGAACTCCTTATATTTCTCTTCATCTCCATACTTTTTAGCAAATTGAGCAATATTCCAATCTGCAATATTATACTCTAAAGATGTAGATACTGAAGCCCATAATTTCTTATCCAATTCATCTTCAACAGGAATGTAACCGTACTTAATATAATCATCAATACAAGGTCTTACAGGATTTCCTCCATCTACAGGGTAAGCACTTTTGGTTATTGCTTCAAATGCTTTCTTTTGATCGAATTGATCTAAACCTCTCATGTAAGTATCTGAAATTACAATAGCAGCTGGATCACCAACCATTGTAAAAGTCTCTGTTGAATTTAATTCCCATTTTGGCAACCAACCTGTTTCATCGTAAATATCCAACATGGTATTTACCATATTTAACTGTTGCTCAGGATACACTAAAGTCATCAGTTGATGTAAATTCCTATAGGTATCCCACAATGAAAAGACAGTATATCTTTCTCCTTCAGTAATTTTAGTTTTTCTGGTTTTAGCTGCTGGGTATTCTCCGTTTACATCACTGAGAACATTAGGATGTATCATTGAATGATATAATGCTGTATAGAAAACTGTTTTATCATCATCAGAACCACCTTTTACATCAATTTTTGACAATACATCGTTCCAGTTATTTTTTGATCTCTGAGCAATTTCATCAAATGATACGTTAGCCACTTCAGTTTCAAGATTTTCTCTTGCGTTTTCAATACTAACATAAGATATACCTATTTTTACCTCAACTTCAGTTGGCTGTTCAAAATCATAAGAGAAGTATGCACCTAAAGAATCTCCAATGATTGGATAATAGGCATCTTCAATAATTCTTTGTTGTCCATTGTAAGCGGACATCCATTGTGCTTCGATCCCTTCGATCTTTCTATGTTGTTGCCAAACACCAACATTACCTGCTTTTTGGTTGACTTTCATCACAAAATAAACAGGGTATATTGTTTTTGGATTATTGTAACAGAAAGAACCCACCATACGCATTCCTTCAATTTCTTGATCATTCACCACTTTAATCATACCCCCACTTTCGTTGGTTAAAGCTTGACCAAGGTTCATTAATATATTGGCTTGTCCGGCTGGAAAAGAGAACTTGCTGATACCTGATCTTTGGGTTGCCGTTACTTTTGTATCGACATCATATTTATCTAAATGATTAGAATATAAACCTGCCTGTGCTTTTTCTTCAGAATATAAAGATCCATATTTTTTAGGATCGATTTCTAGTTCACCTGTGGTAGGCATCAGAATAACGGCACCTAAGTCAGGGCAACCAACACCACTTAGATTGACATGGCTGTATCCTGTAAAAATCTTGTTTTCATAAGCATAAGGAAAAGATACCCAATTCTGATCTTTCTCATGAGTATTTCCTTCTCCTGATGTATTAAAAGGTACAACAGAAACCATACCCCTTGGTGCTATTGCTCCTGGGTTTGTTGCTCCATAATTTGTAGTACCAATAAAGGGATTAACGTAGGTAGTATAATCTTGTGAATACCCCATAAAGGATATACACAAAAGTAGTTGTAGAAGTATTTTTTTCATCGTTTTAGCTATTTAGCCCACTATTATTAATAAATAGTGGGCATCTTATTTTTACTCAATAACAATTTCGTCTGAGAATAACCAAGGGTTATTTCCTGCGCCAGGGTGCCAATTTGGAATTGCCTCAAAAGGAGTTGCAATTACCTTCACATATCGATATTCACCAGCAATTTTTTCAGTAAATCTTGTGACACTAATAATTGGGTGATCGTTTGGCATTTTAGTTTCTTGAATTCCAATACTAGTATAGTTTTCTCCATCATTTGATACTAAGAATTCAATTTTCTTAGGTAAGAATAACCATGAACTTGTATTTTCTAAGAATCCCATAGACACTTGATGTAATTCTTCAGGTTGACCTAAATCTACAATTGCCTCAAGGTTTTGTTTTGAAACACCATCCCACTTACCATCTCTTAAATTATCTGATGCATAAACGCCATCCAAGATACCATTATTACCCGCATCATATGTAGCATTTTTTTCATAATTGATGCTTAACTTAGGATATTCTTCACCTGTATTAAAGTAAGCTTTCTTAAATTCAAAATCAGATACTTTACTAGAAACTCCTTTACTGTTCACTGCAATAGCCTTAACAATAGTAGATTTTTCTAATTTAAATGGCTTATCAAACTTCGTTGAGTTAATATCAGGTGTGGTTCCATCAATAGTATAGTAAATATCTACTTCTGGAGTTACGTCCTTTAATGATACATCAATTGTTGAATTAAAAATGACCGATTTATTAGTGATATAAGGTCTAAAAACTTCCTCTTTTGTATCAATGATAGACAATGCCTCTGAAGGAGGTACAGCATAAGAAGTAGGTCTAGCTGATTTTTCTTTACCCCATTCTGAAGGTGTATCTCCCATTGTTAACTTTATCACACCTCCTGTTTCAATTTGATTATGAGTAATGAAAGTCTTGTCGTATTCAGACCCATTAAAGCTAGCTGATTGTATATAAGTGTTGTTTACATTATTGTTTTCAGCCTCAATCACAAAATCGTTTCCATTATCTAAATGTATTGTCACTTTTCCAAAAACAGGGCTACCGATAGCATATTGTCCATCAGCAGGGTTTACTGGATAGAATCCCATTGCAGAGAAAACATACCAAGCAGACATCTGTCCACAATCCTCGTTACCACATAATCCATCACGTTCTGAAGTATACATTTCGTCCATCACTTGACGAATACGAGCCTGCGATTTCCACGGTTCTCCAGCATAATTGTATAGATAAATAACATGATGCGATGGCTCATTACCTTGTGCATATTGCCCTATAAGTCCCGTCACATCATGAGCCATATGATTATCGTTAACAGCTTCTTGTGAGAACATATCATCAATTTTCTTTACAAACGCCTGATCGCCTCCATGAAGTTCAATTAATCCATTGATATCTTGAGGTGCAAAGAAGTTGTAATGCCATGCATTACCTTCTGTATAATTTCCTGCTCCTAATAATGAAATTGCCATTGGGTCGAAAGGCTCATCCCATACACCATACATATTTTTACCTCTCAAAAATCCTGTTTCAGAATCATAAAGGTTTTTATAGTTTAATGATCTATTACTATATTTTTTGTAATCTTCAGTTTTACCTAATTTCTTAGCTACTTGAGCAACAACCCACATATCATACGCATACTCAACCCCTTTCGAGACCGCATTTGCTTCTTTTTCCACAGGAATAAAACCTTCAGAGTTAAACCAATTTAAGCCTCTTCTTGGATCTTCAGCAGCTGCTATCAATGCCTGATAAGCTAATTCCTGATCAAAGTTTCCTTGTCCTTTTAAAATAGCATCCGCAATTACTGGAGCTGAATGGAAACCAATCATTGTACCGGTTTCATTCGCTGATAATTCCCAAATAGGTAACTGACCAGACTGCTCGTACTTTGCTATCATCGATTTAATAAAATCGTTATTTTCCTTTGGTGCAATTAAAGTAAATAATGGGTGTGTGGCTCTAAATGTATCCCATAATGAGAATAAAGTATAATTAGTAAATCCTTCTGCCTTATGGATTTTATGATCCATACCTCTATAATTTAGATCAACATCCATATACACATTTGGAGCGATCATAGAGTGATATAGTGCTGTGTAGAAAATAGTTTTATTCACTTGATCACCGCCTTCTACTTCAATTTTTGATAGCTTTTCATTCCAAGTTGCTTTTGCTTGATTTTTCACTTTATCAAAATCAAAGTCTTGCACTTCAGCTTCCAAGTTTTTTCTAGCACCTTGAACACTCACCCCAGAAATAGCAACTTTCACAACTATAGCTTCATCCTGCTTTGTAGAGAAATTAACTACTGCTTTCACATCATCACCTTTCACATTTTGTGGATTATCTATAGTTTGTCCTGCAGATACCCCTTGAATTGATTTGAAAGGCTTCGAGAATTGAGCTACAAAATATACATACTGATCTCTTGCCCAACCTGAAGATCTTCTTAAACCAACAATCTCATTTTCTCCGGTTACTTGAAACCAAGTTTCTCTTGCAGAATCAGAAATACCGTGTTTTAAATCGACAATTATATGAGCATCCTCCGTTTCTGGAAAATGATATCTATGAACACCTACTCTTGTTGTTGCTGTTAATTCAGCAGTAACATTATAATCTTCTAAAAATACACTGTAAAAACCTGGTGAAGCTTCTTCTTTCACCTGTTCAAATCTTGATCTATAACCTTCATCCGGATTCTCTTTTGATCCTGGCTCTGTTTTTACTTCGCCAACTGTTGGCATTAATAATATATCTCCGTAATCACCTCCACCAGTACCAGACAAGTGAGTGTGTGAGAAACCCATAATTGAATTATCCGAGGCATGATATCCTGAACACCAGTCCCAACCTTCTATTCCAGTATCAGGGCTTAATTGCACCATACCAAAAGGTACAGTTGCTCCCGGAAATGTATGGCCATGTGCACTCGTACCAATAAATGGATCAACATAATCTGTATAAGAAGCCGGTATATTTTCTTTGCTGGCTTTAGTAACTGAATTTTTCACACAACTTGACAAGAATGGCAAGATGAGTAATGAAATGAAATAGTGACGCATATTTATTTTTAAAAAGATTGTATTATTTAATAATGATTTCATCGACAAATAACCAAGAAGGGTTACCTGCTCCTTGATGCTCTTCAGGTAACAATCCTCCATTTTCAATCAGTAATTTTAAGGCTCTCACACCTTTCAATTCTTTCTTAAATTTGACTTGATAATGGTTACTTTGATTGATTTTAGTGATTTCGATTTTAGTCTTTAACTTCTTAAATGAGCTACCATCTAATGAATAGGCAATCTCTATTTCTTTTGGTGCCATAATCCATGATGCTACTTCATCGTAAGCATTAAATTCAATGCTTTTTATATTAATCGATTCTTTCCACTGAAAAGTTGCATTAATTGAGGATCCATTAAAGCCAATCCAATTTGAATTTTTAAACTTCTCAGGGTTTCCTAATTTTCCATCTATTAAACTATTTACACCAACACCTTGATAAGGAGTTGAAGGTAAATCTATTAAGCTCAATTCAGCTTGATTGCCTTTATGAATTTCGAAACTTACTTTCTCAGGGTCTCCATATGTTTTATCACCCATAAATGCTTGAAAAACAATTTCTCCTGATGATGTAACTTGGATAGGATTCTTATATTCTGTAAATGTAGTTTGATCTGGACTTTTATATTTCAAATCCACATTATCAATCAATAGATTCGCAGAAACTTCCAATTTTTCATTTTTTTCTTCGGTTGTCACTTCCATTACTTGAGATGATGGACCAAATGCAACACCTTTTTTATCCAAAATTGGATATTGGCCTAACATTCTTTCTTCAAAAGCATGGAATCCATCCTCTTTTGTTCCTTGCCACAGTGCTTCTGAAAATGCTAAGCCCCTAGGGAATACTTGAAAATCTATTCTATTTTTATCCGGAATTCTTTCTGTCCAAACAGTACATTCTCCACCTAATATATGTTTCTGATCTTCTTTTGAAAGACCTTTAGGTGTTGGATTATAAGCATATACTTGAGCTACATCTGTTGTTACAATATCATAATCAAAATAACAAGCACTTGTTGGAGAAGCAATTACATCATTTCCCATTTTGGCAATTTTGCCAACTGCTTCTGGATCATGCCAATCTCTCCATAATTGTACAGTCGCGGTTGGAGATAAGCCACCTTCTAGAATTTCATCCCAACCAATTATCTGTTTTCCATTTTCGTTGACTACCTTTTCAATTCTATGAATAAAATAACTTTGTAATTCATGTTCATCTTTTAGGTCCTCAGTTCTAATTTTCAACTGACACTTATCACATGCTTTCCATCGGTCTTTGGGACATTCATCTCCTCCAACATGAAAATATTTACTAGGAAATAATGGAATCACTTCTTCTAAGATATCCTCTATAAACTGATATGTCTCTTCATTTCCTGCACATAACACATCCTTACTTACACCCCAACGTGTCCATACTTCGAATGGGCCTCCTGTACATGATAATTCTGGATAAGCTGCTAACGTTCCTAACATATGGCCAGGCATATCAATTTCGGGAATTACTTCTATTCCTCTTTTAGCAGCATAAGCTACAATTTCTTTAATCTGTTCTTGAGAATAAAAACCGCCATATTTTGAACCATCACTTTCTGTTCTCCAGGCACCTATCTCTGTCAGTTTTGGGTATTTTTTAATCTCTATTCTCCAACCTTGGTCTTCAGTTAAATGCCAATGAAATTTATTCAACTTATAATAAGCCATTAAATCCAAGTATTCTTTAATGACATCAACTGTAAAGAAATGTCGACTTACATCTAACATTAATCCTCTCCAAGGGTATTTTGGTGCATCGTGAATATCAACACATGGTACATTAGTATCGAGGTTTGCCAATTGAAGCAAAGTGGATAATCCATGTAATAACCCTTGTTGGTTATGGGCTGTTATATCAATATTCTTTTCTTTTACAGTTAAGATATATGCCTCCTCTCCTAAAGGAATTTCATCTACAATATTCAATGTTATATCTGCATAATCTTCTAAAGATTCTTTGATTTGAATACCAGTCTGAAACTTTAACTGACTAATAAAGTAATCCAAAGGTAAATCTGAGTTTCCCTTTGTGATTTTTATATTTTCAGTCAATATAAAGTTCCCTTTTTCCCAACGAATTTCTTTGGGTTGAGGTACTAGTGAAGGTTGTTGTCCAAAAACACTGGTTATTTGGATTAGTAAGATGATTGGCGTTAGTAGTAGTAATTTCATTTCTTGATTGATAATTATGGGAAACCCACAGTAATTAAATACTGTGGGTATATTTTTTATTGTAAAAATTCTAAGGTACCGCCCTGTGTAAGCTCCTGATGAGTAATAGTTAGGTCTTTCAACTCTTTACCATTAAACATCACTTTTGATACTGTAGGGTTTGTTTTTGTTTGGTGCCCGATAACTGTTAGTGTTTTACCATTTCCTAAATGAACAGTAGCTTTAGGAAATAATGGTGTTCCTAAATCATACACTGCATTACCTGGATTCACCGGGTAAATACCTAAAGAACTTAAGATAAACCATGATGACATCTGTCCACAATCTTCATTACCACATACCCCATCAGGTGTTGACTTATATTGTGTATCCATGATTTCTCTTAATACCTTCTGTCCTTTCTTTGGCTTATTGATGTAGTTATATAGATAAGCTACGTGGTGAGAAGGTTCATTACCATGAGCATACTGACCGATCATACCTGTTGAGAAAATAGGTAATTTATCATCTGCTGTTGGGTAATAAGAAAACATTGAATCCAGTTTCTGTTCGAACCTTTCTGCTCCTCCAACTGACTCAATTAAACCATCAACATTTTGAGGAACATACCAGAAGTATTGCCAAGCATTACTCTCACAGAAATGGTCTGTATAATCTTTTGCTATAAAATCTTTAATAAACTCTCCTTTATCATCTTTTGGACGCATAAAGCTAGATTCCTTGTCATATACATTCCTCCAGTTTTCAGCTCTTTTTGAGAAGTATTCATAATCTTGCATCTTCCCTAAATCTTTTGCAAACTGTGCAATACACCAATCATCATAAGCATATTCTAATGTTTTTGAAACAGACCAGTTTTCGTGATCGAAGTTTAATGGAACATAACCAAATTTCATGTAATCAGCCATTGCATCTCCTTGCTCATTCATTGCAGAAGCCTTACAAGCTTCGTAAGCCTTTTTTACATCAAATCCTTTAATTCCTTTAAAGTATGCATCGGTAATTACAGGAACAGCATGGTAACCAATCATCATATTTGTTTCATTACCTTTCATTGACCACACAGGAAGTAATCCTGTTTCATCGTAATGAGATAAGAATGAATTGATCATGTCAGGTACTCTATCCGTATGAATTAAAGTATATAATGGATGTGTTGCTCTGTAAGTATCCCAAAGTGAGAAAGTATCATACTTATCATACCCTTCAGCTTTATGCACTTTCTGGTCTGCTCCTTTATAATTACCATCTATATCAGAAAGTAAAGTTGGAGCTAATAAAGCTTGATACATTGCAGTATAGAATACTCGTTTATATTCTTTATTTGGGGTTACGGTTTCAATTTTCTTCAGTTCCTCTTCCCAAGTATCAGAGGCTTGTTGTTTGATTTTTGCAAAATCCCAACCCGTATTTTCGGCTTGCAAATTCTTTCTAGCACCATCGATACTACTATTTGACAAACCTACTTTCACTAAAATTTCATTTTTTGCCTCTGGAGTATCAAAGAAGAAATAACCTCTCGTTTTCTTCGCTTTTACCTCTTCTCCTTCTATCTCTTTTAGATTTTTACCATCTACTGAATTAATTAATTGGTACTTGGTAAAAGGTTGACTAAACTCAGCTATAAAGTATTCTCTTTGTTCAGGTGCCCAACCAGAAGAAAAACGATAACCTTCAATTGTTTTTTCATCAACTACTTTAATATAGGTATCAGTGGGCCCATCCCAGTTTAGAGAATATCCTAAGTTGAAAAGAATAAAAGACTCTTTATCCTTTGGGAAAGTGTATTTATGAAAACCCGTTCTAGATGTAGCTGTTAACTCTGCTTTAATATCATAATCTAAAAGGTCAACAGTATAATAGCCGGGTTCCGCATGCTCTTGATCATGAGAGAAAAGAGAAACAGGTCTTAGGTTTCCACCTTCTTCTACCATTCTAGTACTCTTACTATTTAATGGCATCACAAGGATATCATATAAATCACCTGCACCTGTACCTGATAAATGGGTGTGTGAAAACCCTGCTATTGTTGAATCTGGCCAAAAATATCCTGCAATTCTATCCCAACCAGAAATGCCGTTATCAGGACTTAATTGAACCATACCATGAGGTACAGTTGCTCCTGGATATGTATTACCAGGTCCGTCAGTACCAACAAATGGGTTAACATAAGATGTATATCTTTCTTTCGTTTCTGTTTGTTTTTCCTTTGTGCCACAGGCCGCAACTATAAAAATAGTTACCAAGGATAGTAGTAATCTAGATTTCATTATTTATCAATCGTTGAAGTAAGTAGAATTTTAACTAAGTTTTTTACCATTTCATTTTGAATGAAGCATCCTCCATTCTATTCCCGTTAGTATTATCAACTACAGCGAAGTTAAATCCACTTCTAATACTGTAGCCTCCATATTCACCGTCTTTATTTAAAGCCAAGAACCCTACTTGAAGGTTCTCCATTTTATCTTGATGAGTTTTGATGATTCTTTTAACAACAATCTCACAAGCCTCTTTTGGTGATTTCCCATTTCTCATCTGCTCAACTACCATTGCTGAACCAGCCGTTCTAATTACTGCTTCACCAAGTCCTGTTGCACAAGCTGCTCCAATCTCTCCATCTACAAAAAGTCCTGCACCAATCAAAGGAGAATCCCCAACTCTACCATGCATTTTGTACGCTGCACCTGAAGTAGTACAAGCTCCAGCCAAATTACCCTGTGCATCTAATGCTAGTGCTCCAATAGTATCATGGTTCTCTATATTAATAACAGGCTTATATTCTGATTTTTTTAGCCATTCTTTCCAATCTGCTTCAGATTTTGGTGTCAAAAGATTCTCTTCTTTAAACCCTTCTTCTAGTGCAAATTGTTTGGCACCTTCTCCTACTAACATTGCATGAGGCGTTTTTTCCATCACCAATCTAGCAACGGAGATAGGATGCATAATATCTTCTAAAAACGCAACTGAACCACACTCATATTTATGATTCATAATACAAGCATCTAATGTTACCTTACCATCACGATCAGGTAGACCTCCATATCCAACACTTCTTTCGTTAGGATCTGCTTCTGGAACTCTAACGCCTGCTTCTACAGCATCCATTGCTGAACCTTCTTTGTTTAGTATTTCCCATCCTGCTTCATTTGCACCAAAACCATGGTTCCATGTTGAGATCATAATTGGTTTTGTGCCTTTACTTTTACCTGAAAAAGCAAATGTTGATAATTGTGGAGTAACTAAAGCTGCTGATGTTAATGCTGAAAATTTGAGAAAATCTCTTCTAGTACGCATAATCGTGATTGTATGTATTGACGGTAATTTTTTATTCGTGTTAAATTTACACACTCAAGCAGATATACGCACAAAAACGCACAAACAAGCTTCGATTAATGATAAATATTAACAATATCATGCAAGAAACAGTATGACATGAAACAATATTTTAGTTTTTATTTAGAATTCATCGATCTACAGACTAGAATTAATTCATGAAATGTATATTCTGTAGAATGTTTTTTCAATAAAAAATTTGTTCCTTCAATATGTACTTGTAATTTGAATTGATGATTTAAACACACATCAAACCCAGTATATAACACATATGAATTATTCTACTAAACAAAATCAACACTCAGAAGAAACACTAGCTACTTACCTCAATGAACTTGACGCAAAAAGAAAAACCACTCATCTTGGCGGTGGTGAAAAGAAGATTGCAAAACACAAGTCTAAAGGAAAACTTACTGCTAGAGAAAGAGTGAATCTTTTACTTGACTTCCCCAATGAAAGTATTGAAATCGGTACTTTTACAGGAGATGAAATGTACAAAGAGCATGGCGGATGCCCATCTGGAGGTGTCGTCGTCGTTATGGGCAAAGTCTCCGATCGACTTTGTGTCATCGTTGCCAATGATGCTACAGTTAAAGCTGGTGCATGGTTTCCAATAACTGGGAAAAAGAATCTCAGAGCACAGGAAATTGCCATTGAAAACAAAATTCCCATCATTTATCTCGTGGATAGTGCTGGAGTGTACCTTCCAATGCAAGATGAAATTTTTCCAGACAAAGAACACTTTGGAAGAATCTTCAGAAATAATGCGATCATGTCTTCTGAAGGTATTCCACAAATTGCAGCAATCATGGGAAGTTGTGTTGCAGGAGGTGCCTACTTACCCATTATGTCTGACGAGGCATTAATTGTTGATGGCACAGGATCAGTTTTCCTAGCAGGCTCTTACTTAGTGAAATCCGCTATTGGAGAAAGCATCGATAATGAAACCTTGGGCGGAGCAAGTACACATTCTGAAATTTCTGGTGTTACAGATTATAAATGTGAAGATGATACTGCATGTCTTGAGCAAATAAAAAGGCTTGTGGACAAAATTGGAGAGAATGACACGGCTGGTTTCAATAGAAAACCTTCACAATCTCCAAAAGAAAGTATCAGTACCATCGAAAATGTTTTCCCAATAGACAGAACAAAGCCTTATGATATGCTTGAGGTAATACATCGATTGGTTGACAACTCTGAATTTGATCAATACAAAGAAGGGTATGGACAAAGTATCTTATGTGGTTATGCAAGAATCGACGGTTGGGCTGTAGGGATTGTTGCTAATCAAAGAAAAATTGTCAAATCAAAGCAGGGAGAAATGCAAATGGGTGGAGTTATCTATTCTGACTCCGCTGACAAATCTGCTCGTTTTATCATGAATTGTAATCAGAAAAAGATTCCTTTATTATTTATTCATGATGTAACAGGTTTTATGGTCGGATCCCGCTCAGAACATAATGGTATCATAAAAGATGGAGCAAAAATGGTTAATGCCATGAGTAACTCTGTTGTACCTAAGTTTTCATTAGTGATTGGTAATTCATACGGTGCAGGTAATTATGCCATGTGTGGCAAAGCCTATGATCCAAGATTAATGTTAGCTTGGCCTACTTCACAAATAGCTGTTATGTCTGGAAAATCTGCTGCCACTACTCTTCTACAAATAAAAATTTCTACCCTAAAGTCACAAGGAAAAGAGCTTTCGAAAGAAGAAGAGAAAGAACTTTTTGATGAGATTAAAGCTAAATATGATGATCAACTATCTCCATATTATGCTGCTGCTCGATTATGGGTTGATGAAGTTATTAAGCCAGAAGAAACCAGAAAGTATATTTCGCTTGGGATAGAAGCTGCCAACCAGAACAAAACAGATAAAAGATATAATGTCGGTGTTATTCAGACATAGAATTGTATAAAACCGAAAGAGGCTTTCTGATAAAAACCAGAAAGCCTCTTAAGGAAAAAACTCAAAGTGATAAGATTGCTGCCTAACGGCAGTAAATTCTTAAACTTTAATTATGCAGAAACTACTTCTAATGCAATTTCGTGCTGAACTTCTTTGTGAAGATCAAGGACAGCTGTATACTCACCTAACATACGGATTTCAGCATTGAAACCAATACGCTTACGGTCAATATCATAACCTTGAGCTTTCAAAGCGTCAGCTACTTGCAATGGAGTAACCGCACCAAATATTTTACCACTTTCACCTGCTTTAGCAGTAAGTGTTAAAGTCATTTCGCCAATTTTAGCTGCTAATGCTTCAGCATCTTGCTTAACTTTTTCAAGTTTGTGAGCAGCTTGCTTGATCTCTTCGTTTCTCATGCTAATGTTAGCTGGCGTAGCTAATGTAGCGAAGTTTTGAGGGATCAAATAGTTTCTACCGTATCCAGGTTTAACGTTAACAATGTCGTTCTTGTAACCTAAACCTTTGATATCTGTTTTTAAAATTACTTCCATGATTAAGGATAAATTTTTAAATATCTAATAAAGATTACTTTAAACCGTCTGCTACGTAAGGTAGAAGAGCAAGTTGACGAGCACGTTTTACAGATCTAGCAATTTTCTTTTGGAATTTTTGCGAGTTACCTGTAATACGACGAGGTAAAATTTTACCTTGCTCGTTTAAGAATTTTAATAAGAATTCAGGATCCTTATAATCGATGTATTTCACACCGTACTTTGTGAAGCGGCAGTACTTTTTAGTACGCTCTTGTCTTCTGTTGATAGGTTCGTTTTGGAGACTCATTATGCCGATTTTTCTTCAGTTTCAGATTTTTTTGCCCACTCACCATTTCTTCTACGAGCGTTGAAATCAACACCGTGCTTGTCTAAAGAGACAGTTAAGAAACGTAAGATGTTTTCGTCACGCTTTAATTCGATTTCGAATTTAGCGATGATTGACGGATCTGCTTTGAATTCAAACAGGTGGTAGTGACCCGTAGACTTTTTGTCGATTGGGTACGCTAACTTTCTAAGTCCCATATCTTCAGAATGGTACACATCTGCATCTGCACCTTTCAAAAGACCTTCAAATTTAGCAATAGTCTCCGTGGTTTCGGAATCGGACAACACAGGTGTCACGATGAAGACTACTTCATAATGCTTAATTGCCATTTTAAATAAAATTTTTTGAAAAATTCAAAAATTCATTACCCGAATACTTTTCGGGTTTGCAAAAGTAAGAACTTTTCATTTCAAACCCAACAATTATCCGAAATGAAATTATGGATTAACAAGAATTTAGAAAACACCTATCTTAGGATGGACTTAATTTTTCTCTCTATAGCCTCCTTTTTGATACCTTTTCCAATTACTACTATCCTATTCAATTTATCTTCTGAAGGTTTCCAAGGGTTGCCTATTACAATTTTTGATTCATTTCTAACACCTTGTACTATTACTTTATTTGTTTCTCCTTTAATATTGAAGATCCCTTTAAAGCGATAGATCACTTCATATTGTAATTGTAATAATACGGAGAGCCACATTTCCAGCTTCACAGGATCTACTCCACCCTCAAAAGTGAATGAATAAGAAACTACATCTCCGTGTTGATGCTCATGGTGATGTTGAATAAAGCTCGTTCTTTCTTCCACTTTATTAGCATTGTAAGAATTCAATGAAAGAATATCTTTCTCTACTTTTTCACCATTATAAATTCTTTCAACAAAAGCTGCAGGATTAATAAGTTTTGCCTGTAATGCAGCAGATTTGATTTCGTCTTCAGTCGCTAAATCACATTTGGTAAGAAATAATATATCTGAAAATGCGACTTGTTTTAATGCTACCTCATGATCACTTAATGACTGCACAAAATTCTTAGCATCTACTAAACCTACAGTCGCATTAATTTCAAAAATACTCGCAATACCTGGATCACCTACAAAAGCAGCGGCGACAGCACTAGGCTCAGCAATTCCAGTAGTCTCAATTAATAGGTGGTCTATTTTTTTTCCACTGTCAAGTAACTTCCTTAAGATTTCTCTTAATTCACCATTCAGATTGCAACAAATACATCCATTAGACAGCTCAAATATATCTTCTTGTTTATCTACAACTAATCCTCCATCAATACCTACTTCACCAAATTCATTTTCGATAACGGCAAACTTTGTATTCGGATATTTTTCGATTAAATTGTTAAGAAAAGTGGTCTTGCCTGCACCAAGGAACCCTGTGATCAAGGTCACACCTATTTTATTTTCCATAATATTTATTCACAACTCATTAACAATGCAATTGCATTGAAAACATTATATTTGTTTGTTTTGTGAATGTAAAATTACAGTATAATCTTTCAGTATGAAAATCAGAAAGGCATATAGTTTTGATGACGTGTTAATTGTACCTAAATACAACACCATCAAATCTCGTAGGGATGTGAAATTTACTACTAAAGTAACTAAAAATCATTCAATTGATATCCCAGTTTTAATTGCTAACATGGACACAGTTTGCGAAAGCAATATGTGTATTGCAGTTGGTAGACTTGGTGGTTTAGGTGTTCTTCACCGTTTTTTAACGATTGAAGAGCAAGCTGAAGAAGTAAAAAAAGTTAAGGCAGAGGGGCTATTATGTGCAGCTGCTTTAGGTATTAAAGATTATGAAGAAAGATTAGCAGCACTTGCAGAAGCTAAGGTCGATATTATTGTTTTAGATATTGCTCATGGGCACTCTGAAATGACAAAAGAGACTCTTCTATTCATCAAAAAGAATTATCCTCAAATTGATGTAATGGTTGGTAACATTGCCACTCGCGATGCAGCTGTAGATTTCTTAGAATGGGGTGCAGATGCATTAAAAGTTGGTATTGGCCCTGGCTCTATGTGTACTACTCGTATCATGACAGGTTCAGGAGTACCACAATTAACTGCTATTGATGATGTTTATCAAGCCGTTGGTGATCGTATTCCAATTTGTGCTGATGGTGGTATCAAAACTCCAGGTGATATTGTAAAAGCAATTGGAGCTGGTGCTGATAATGTAATGGTAGGTTCAATCGTATCTGGTACTGATGAAGCTCCAGGTGAATTGATCACTACTACAGAAGGCAAATTCAAAACTTATAGAGGTATGGCCTCTTTTGATGCTGCGATCAGTAAATTGAAAAAAGACAATAAAAAATCGAGAGAAGTAATTTCTGTCGAAGGTGAAAAGACTTTGGTGCCTTACAAAGGACCAGTTGAACCTATTATCAAAAAATATTTAGGAGGTCTTGCTTCTGGTATGACTTACCAAGGAGCTACAGCTATCGACCAAATGAAAGGTCAGGTAGAGTTTGTAGAAATGACTTCTTCAGGCTTATACGAAAGTAAAGCACATGGTGTAAGATAATATATACACCTAACATAATGTAAAACACCCTGCTAACTATATTGATAACAGGGTGTTTTTTTTAATTATCATGAACTAACTCTAATAATATTTTCTTTTCGAAACATTCATGGATTTGTAACTTCCGCACTTTAGAAAGCTTATTTTTCTGCACTAACTTTCCTCCATTCATTACGGTATTGAAATTGATACATATCTCGATCATTCTTCCAATATTAAAAGCTTTCACTTCTTTTCCTTCGAAAATAAATGGAACTTCCCATGAGGTAATCTCCTTTTCTATTTCGATCAATGACATCGTAGTTTGTGGGACTAAATACCTGAAATTTCTTCTCACTGTAGTAATATAGATTATAATAGTTAATTAATTGTTTAATAGTAAACAATGTTATATACGAGAGAAATCAAAAAATAATTACCATATATCAATGAACTTGTCATTTTTTATGATTCATAAACAAAAAAAAACTCTTTAGTAAAAGATAACCTTCTACTAAAGAGTTTTTATATAATAAACTATAAAGCTATTAAGTCATTAATACTGCTTTATAATCATCTAGATCTTTTAATGCTTGACCTGTACCTCTAACTACCGCTCTTAACGGGTCATCAGCAACATGGACTGGAAGTTTTGTTTTAATTGAAAGTCTTTTATCAAGACCTCTTAATAATGCACCACCACCAGTTAAGTGAATACCTCTATCGTAGATATCAGCGGATAATTCTGGAGGAGCAGTTTCCAAAGCTCTTAAAACAGCTTCTTCTATCTTAGAGATTGACTTATCAATTGCATAAGCCACTTCAGAATATGTTACAGTAATTACTTTAGGAATACCTGTCATCAAGTCACGACCACGTACTTCAAATGGCTCGATTTCTTCTTCCAATTCTGTTAAAGCAGAACCTACTTCTACTTTAATTTTCTCGGCAGAACGTTCACCAATTAAAAGGTTATGTTGTCGACGCATGTAATCAAGGATATCTCTTGTAAATACATCACCTGCTGTTCTGATTGATTGATCACCAACGATACCAGAAAGAGCAATTACTGCAATTTCAGTTGTACCACCTCCAATATCAACAATCATACTACCTACTGGCTGTTCAATATTAATACCGATACCAATAGCAGCAGCAATTGGCTCAGGAATCATGTATACTTCTTTAGCTCCCGCATGTTCAGCAGAGTCACGAACGGCACGCTTTTCAACTTCTGTAATACCAGAAGGAATACAAATTACCATTCTATGAGATGGAGTGAAGAATCTTTTTCCTTGGTTGATCATTCTGATCATACCACGTATCATTTGTTCAGCAGCATGGAAATCGGCAATTACACCATCTCTTAAAGGTCTAATTGTTCTAATATTTTCGTGAGTTTTCTCATGCATCTGCATGGCTTTGTTACCCACCGCGATAACTTTTCCGTTCTGACGATCCAATGCAATAATTGAAGGCTCGTCTACTACTACTTTATCTTTTTGGATAATCAGAGTATTTGCTGTGCCTAGGTCAATTGCTAAATCGCTAGAAAAGAAATCAAATAATCCCATATATTATATTTTTGCTATCAGTTTCAAGTTATTGTATTTACTCAAGTCTGCTAGGTTATTAAATCCGTCAAAATGTTGCCCTTTAAGACAGTTTATGCCTTAGCTTAAACTTTAACTTTGCAAATCAACAAAAACATACTCTAAATAGAAAGTATGTGTAAAAATTACATCACTTTTTTTACATCTGTTTTGTTTTTTTACTATGTAATTCGATACAAACTAAGTATACTTGAGGAAGTATTTAAGAAAATCATTAAAAAATCAATCGAATGCATCTTAATGAACTTTATGAATTAGAGAAAAGTGATCGCTTAGATTTGGAAGCCCATAACATCACTCCTGTTTCTGATGATTTCATTTTCTCTAAAAATGAGTACGAATTCCTTAAATTATTGTATGATACTGGTGAGCAAATCAATAGCTCATTATTTCCTCAATTCTCTGAAGGTGTTCTTGCTGAATTAAAGTCTTTACTGGATTCATTTGATTTGGGTCAGAAAAACCGTAAGTCATTTCTACCTCAGTTAGCAACAATTAAGTTAGATTCTATCCAAACGGATTTCTTAACTCCAATTATTACAAAATTGGATGAAGTCGAAACTGATTGGGAATTTGAAGATGAAAACCGTTGGGAATTAATTGATTCGCTAAAGAATATCTCTGTTCTTTTCATGATGAACGAAATTGAAAGAGAATTTGGGGACAGTGATTTATCTAATTCTACTACACTTACTGATGATGAGTTTAGATTTCTTTCTATTATTCATGAGGATGAAACAAAGAATAAAAAAGAGGTAACTGTTGGAAAGTTAACCTTTAATCTTGCTCAATTGGATTATGTGAGAGAAATTATTTCTACTTTAGAATACCCTGAAAATACTCCACTTAATTTAGACCAGGAGAACTTTATTCTTGGCATCCTTGAAAAGTGTTCTCACTTAAATGAAGAGGAAGAAGATGAATTCCACACCTTCAGTATTAAAGAATTATTTGAGATAGAATCTTCATCTACTTCGAATAATAATGAATCATCAATTTTTGCCGATAACAACTTTTCAAAGGCTGAACTCAAATTATTGGATGCTGTTTTTAATGACAAAGGATTCATCAAAATAGGTGATTCTAAATACAACAAAAAGCAGTTAGATAGTTTAAAAAGAGCTTTCACTGAAGAAATTGAATGGAGTGAAATAAAAAAATACTTTTCTGAATCCCAACAGGAATTAATTACTCATATTTTCTTGGTTTACGAAAATCAGTTCCTCATAGAAAATGAGAATGACGATGAAGAAAGAATTGATATTGAAGTTTTCTTCCTCATGGATCAAATCGAAAGAAATGAGGTAGAATCTATCGGTTCATCAATTGGTGAATTAATATTTACAGATGAACAGTTTAACCTTCTAGATGCTGTCTTCAAAAATAAAAAATCATTTGAAAGTGAATTACACAAGTTTAAGCTTAACCGTAATGAACTTGATAAAATTGAAAAAATATTTGATCAATTACCACTCTACCAATCAGGAAAAATTGTCCTCTCATTACCTAAGAAAGCAAAGGTATTTGTAGACAATCTGATACAAACAGCAATCGATAATGATCCTCAGATATAACAAAAAAGGCTACCAAGTATTAATTGGTAGCCTTTTTTATTAATCTAACTCTACATGATTTTGATTAGAAAAAAGCTGACTAAAATCTATATCTATATTAGTATTTCCCGTTCGAGGTTTTAATTCTATAAATGAAGCCTGACCTGCCACATGCGTCACATTTGTCTCAACCATACCATGCTGTCCGTTTTCAGAATAATATATTTTGATATTATTACTCCCTCCCTCATTAGTATAAGCATAAAAGGAAGTAGAACTCTCTGGAACTTGTGAAAATGAATAAGCATTATTGGCTACAACACTATCTATTGTCGTGATATTACTTTCAGGAAAAACCAATATTGAACTTCGGTTGGTTGTCGCTTGTATATTTAATGAGGTAATACTATCTCTACCAACGCTAAAATTATAAGATTGAGAAGAACGAACATCTAATCTTTCTGTCCATATCTGATTATCTCCATATCTAATGGTTTCCATTTCTAGATCATAATCACCTACCATTGATCCTGATAAGGATAATATAGGTTCCTCGTTACCTATCAACAAAGATGCAGGAGGAACTACATGAGTAACTTCCTCATTTCCATCATCAATGATAAAACGAACTGAATCGATCAATAATGGCATCGTTGGTAATACCTTTATTGTTGAGGACTTTAAATTTGATGTAGAATATTCTAGTTGTGAATTCAGGGATACTTCTATTGTTCCTGTTTCAGAAACAGGTTGAATATCACTAGAACTATTACAAGAAATAAAGGAAATGAATAATAACGTTAATATTAGGTTATAAGTAGTCTTCATGGGTAAATGAGTAAACTGGTTAATTTAACATCGAGAACATAATTTCCCCCACTTTTGTTCCAATAAAAAAATAGGATACCTTAAATGTATTTAAGATATCCTATTTAAAATTATTTTATTCGTCTTCTTCTTCAAGAATATGCATGTGAATTGGAAGTTTAATAACTTCTTTAAAGTCCTCTCCAGACTCTTGCATATCTTCGTCGTCTTCTTCGTAATACCAATTTACTTCAACATCATGTCCACTTGCTTTTAGTAATTCAAGTTTTCTAAAAACTTCAACTAAACATTTTGATGATGATGTATTAAAGTATTCAAGACGAACGTCGAAAATAGTTTTGCTTTGTGGCTTGGTGTTGTATTCATCCATCCACTCGAACAAAGGTTTATAAAATTCAATAGAATTTTCAGGAATCGATCTTCCTGATATAAGAAAATGACCACTCTCATATTCCATCTGAATTAGAGGAGTCTTTGGTGTATCTTTCTTTAAAAAATCTTTCATTTTTGTGCAGGTTAAATCGGTACGCTAACTTTGATAGTAAAAAAGGAATGTGTGTCATCAGTACTAGTAAAATCATAGTCTAGTTTTTGACCAGATTTTCTTGCAATATCAATGATACCAAGGCCGGCTCCGCCTTGCTCCGAAAAATCTCCATTACTTAAAACTTTTCTGTAACGTTTTTTCAACTCATCAACAGAAAGTTCATTAATAGAGTCAATCCTTTCCTTAAGAAAGTTAGCTGTCTCGATAGGCACATAATTGCCTGCGACAATATAATAGGCATCTACATCTTTAGAGAGTAGAAATAGAACAACATTCGTTTTAGGATCAACTGTTGAGTTGGCTTCAATTCCTTCAAAATGATGGAAAATATTTTGCAATATCTCTACAGCAATCACATTGATTCTTCTCTGAAGTTTCATCAGTGATTCTTGTTCAGATAGTGCGTCTTCAACTCTACTCAGTATTTCTCCTAAAATGTCATCATTCATCATGCCTCTGAAAGCAAATAGTTCTTTACCATTTGCTCCCCTCAGCTTTTCATATAGAGAATTTACTTCTGAATGCACTTTTATTATAGTGTTATCCAATTTTGTCAAGCTCTCATTTTTTATATCAGATGAGAAAAATTAATTGTATACAATTACCTTAACTTCATCTAGTATTCAAAATGTTTTCTAAAAAATTTATTGCAAAATATTAAAAATCTACAAGTTCAGTCCCTTCAGCAGTGAATTTTACCACTCCCATCTTATACAAATAACCCAATATTTGCTTAAACTGCTTTTTGCTCATTTTATATTCTTTCTTGATTTCAGCTGGATGACTCTTATCGTTAAAAGGAATAAAACCACCAGTCTTTTTCATTTTTAACAATAATGTCTTTGCCGTTTTCTCAATACTTTCTTCATGATAACCAGGTCTTGCAGTAGTCAAGTCAAGTTTTCCATCAGGTCGTATATTACTGATATATCCTTTTACAACCTTACCTAATTTTAGAGGAGAGTAAATTTGATTCTTATATAACAAACCCAGCCATTTCCTGTTTACGATACATTCGTAACCCAATTCAACTTCTTGAGCTATGTACATAAATACTTCTTGGTTAGTCGAAAAATCTGAAGTATTTGTATTCAGGTGTTTGTGTAATTTAGATGTAGCAAAAACCCTACCCGTTTTACGATCTAAGTCGACATAAACCGTGTAAGTCCTCTTTTTTCTCATTGGGTGAGTTGCAGACTGCTCAGAAAATGGCACAAATAAGTCTTTAGAGATACCCCAATCTAGGAATGCTCCATTTTTATTAGTGTCTTTACATTCCAATGTAGTAAACTCCCCTACGATACCTTTTGGCTTCTCATGAGTTGCTACCCATCTTCTTTCATTATCAGTATATATAAAAACAGTAGTTGTTTCCCCTACTTTTAACTCTTCGTTGGCTAAACGTATAGGCATAAAAACATCACCTTCTTCAGTTGAAAAGAAATAACCAAAGTCAGTAATTCTAGATACTTCGAGGTCATTGTACGAGCCTACAAGTATTTTATTCATATCTTAATTTCTAATTTGTTTAATAATTGTTGAAAATCTTCTGGCAAGTCAGCTTGAATACTCACCATTGTATTAAGGTAGGGATGAATAAATGAATACTTTGAGGCATGCAACCACAACCTATCCAATTGAAAATTCTCCAACATCATATTGTTATGTCTATGATCTCCATATCTTCTATCTCCAATAATTGGATGGTTTTCACCTCTTAAATGAAGTCTAATTTGATGTGTTTTACCCGTATAAGGTTTAGACTCGACAAGTGTATACCTAGAGGTTTGATATTTACCTACAGGAATATTCAGTTCTACCTTTGCAATAGGTTTAATGAATGTTTTAGCTTTCTTATATACTTTGTCGTATCGATTTTTAATATCTTTTGTACAAAGCTTTTCTTCTAAAAGATGACCTCTTACCAGTGACAGGTATCGTTTATCAACATCACCATTTTCATTATTTAATTCCTGAAATTTCTGACAAGCTTCAGAAGACAGTCCAAAAATTAGTACTCCAGAGGTCGCTCGATCTAGGCGATGGCAAGGATAAACATATTGATTGATTTGATCTCTCAATAGATGAATGGCAAATTCACCTTCTTTTCCGGTTAATTCTGAAGGATGAACCATTAAACCTGTCGGTTTATTAATGGCCACATAATGATCATCTCTGTATAAGATGTCTAACATTTATTAAATTTTGCTTAAAAACTGCTGAAAAATAAACACTAATGTACCTGTATACGTACATATAACTGTTTATATTTGCACTTGAACAAATATACAAGGTATAAAATCATTTCTTTGTGAAAATGATTATTTATATATAAACATTACGAATTTTTACAGCAATTAATAATTATGTTATTAAAGATATTAATAGTTGCTTTTGCTTTTGCTTTCTTATTTAAACGTTATTCTAAAGTTATTATCAGATTTTTGATGAACGTTTTATCAAAGCGATTGATGAAAATGCAACAAGAGCAAGTGAACAACTTTCATTCTCAACAAACAAGACATCAACAACCTCAATATTCAGAGCAATTTGAAAAAGCAATACAGGTCGATGAGGATATGACCATTTATGTTCCAAAAAAGAAAAAATAACAAAACGAGCCTATGTCAGAATACTAAGACATAGGCCCGTTTCAATTATATATGATTATTTATTGCATCATTAAAATAGCCACCTGAACTAAACCAATAAAGAAACCTAAAACAGCTCCCATTATTTCAATAAATGTAAGTTCAGACTTTATTACAGCCATTAAAAGATCTTCAAACTTTTCATCAGAAAAATCCATTACTTTTTCATACACTACCTGTTCAATACTAATAGAGGTGATATTAGAACCAATATCTTCCATTAATTTTGGAATCATATCATCGACTGATTTTTCCATTCCAGTTCTAATTTGATCGATAATTGCATCGCCACCAAACATTTGCAACATTGGGCCAAATTGCACCGCCTTCTCGTCAACAAATTCATTAATTCGTTTCATCACTGCAGTCTTTAGTTTAGCCTTATTGTCTTCTGTATTAAGCTTATCGACAATCATCTCTGGTGTAAAAAGGTCTTTCTCAACAATTACACCTAATCTTCTTGCTAATGTTTCTTTCCTTCTTGGAAACACCCCATGAAGTGTAAATAAACCTAAGTTAATTGGTTTCCTTGGATGAAATAACATTTTGATAGCCACATAGTTTGTTACCCATCCTATACCTGCTGAGATCACAGGGAGTATCCACATCACAGTACTCATAGTTTAAATAATTTCTTTTAAAGTTGAATATAATTTCTCTGTTGGTAAGCCCATTACAGTAAAATATGAACCATTGATCTTTTTAATAAAAGCCATGCCTATCCATTCTTGAATACCATATGCTCCTGCTTTATCAAATGGTTTTTTATGATCTACATAGTATTCCATTTCTTCTAAAGAAATCGAATTGAAATGTACTTCTGCAACATCTGTAAAGCTTACTTCTTTATCTTCCGTTTTTATATAAACAGCAGAATACACATGATGTACATTATTGGAAAGCAATTGAATCATTTCAAATGCCTCTTCTCTACTCTTAGGTTTACCTAGTACTTTGTTGTTTACCACTACAACAGTATCAGAGAAAATAACAAGTTGTTTTGAAGACAAGTCTTCAAAAGCGGCAGCCTTTAATCCTGCGATATATTCTGCAACTTTTTCTGTTTCTATATCTGATGGATATGATTCATCAACTTCCCTTACTTCAACTTTGAAATCAATGTCCAATCCTTTTAACAATTCAGCTCTCCTAGGTGATTTTGAGGCTAAAACCACCTCATAACCTTTTAATTGAATCATGTTTAAATATCTTGAAAATACGAAATGACCTCAAAGATAACTTTATCTATTAATTTTTCTTGATCTGCATCCACAACATTGAAAGAATGTTTCACTTCATTATCTGAAATTATCTTAACCATCAATCTAATTCCAGATCCTGAAGACACGTATTTTCCTCTTAATTGATACACATCACTACCATTTGCATTTGGCGTAAATGTGAAAGAATTGTATCCAGTGTTTTTCCCTTCTGATTGAGCTAATAATGCTTTATCAATTTTTTTTGTTAGTTCTAATGGGTCCAACCAAGACTGACCATCTTCAAACTGTGAACCTGTTATTCTAGACAATGTTGAATATAAAACGATATTATCTCTTACATTATCCGTCACTCTTCCAATATCAAAACTATCTCCACCAGTAGGAATTCTCATTTCAGGTTGTTGCATGGCCCCAAATCGTTCGGCTAACCTTGGTACTTCATCTACAGAATTACCAAACATTCTTTGAACATCTAAAAATTCACCTTGTCTTAAATCACCACTTTTCAGATAGTCCAGAATAGAATAAGTAAGTAGACCTTGACCGTACATTGTTGATTCATAACTGACTTTATCTGCAGCAGCACCTGCCAACAAATACATTCCAGAACGAGTACGTACTCTTTCTAAAGCTCTTAAACGAATCGCCTCTTCATCAACATTCCTCATGGCAATGACCGTTTCTGCAAATTTCCCTGCATTACATGCATCCATAATAAATACTTGTCGCGTCACAGGAATATTCCTCATCCACTCAATCCATTCTTTCCCCGCAATACAATAATTATTTTTTATAGACTCATCCTTGATATCCGCAGTAATCATATCCTTAGTTAAAAAGTAGAAATCTTCGTCTCCATCTTTTTCCATTTGTGACATGCCATGCCCTGCCATAAAAATAAAGAGAACATCCGATGGGTTCATCCGTGTTGCTAATGAGTCAAAAGCATTTTTTATGTTTGTTTTTGTAGGCTGATAATTCTCCTCTTCTTGATCTGTCGTAAATAACTCAATATTTACCCTATGTTCACCAAACAAACCTGTTGCAGCACCTTCTATTGAAGCTGCAATTTGTTCTGCATCCTTGGCTGCGTATTTCAAATCAAGTGTATTTCCTCTGTAATTGGAAACTCCAATAACGATACCGTAGAAAGAAGGAACGGTTTTATCTTCCTTAGAGGCTTTGTGCTTTATGGTTAATCCTCTTCCTGATAAAGTACCATCGAGGTTTTCAACATTAATTGTTATATCATTAAGTTCTCCGCCTTGGAATAAGTACTTAATACTATCCATAGGTACTACATATCGTTGTTTTGATGTATTCTGATAGATGATATTAAGTTTTTTAATGGGTTTAGTACTCTTATATTTTGAGATATCTGAAAGTACTTCTTTACCGTTCACATTAACTGACACTCGACCAATTCCTCCACCTCTATCTTCAACGTCTATAATTAGTTTATTTTCTCTTTTATAAAGAGATGCCGATGGGAATAACGATATCTCATGAAGATTAGGTACCGGTCTTAAATCATTACCAGTAAATAGCTTTGTCCCTAAACCAGGTTCCCAATACATATCTTGTAGCTGGTGGAGGTCAATAATTTCTGAATCTACTACATAGTATAAGTTTTTCATATTTGACTCAGAAGCATCAAATAATCCAGAATAATGTTCTACCAACCAACCTGAGTCACCATTCGTATATACCCCTCCATATTTATAAGGAGATGCTAAATCCCAAATACCTACATTATAATCACTTGATAAGGTAAGGAATACATCTTTACCTGGAAAATCTGCCACTTGAATAACATTGCCAGTACTTTGGTTATAGATGTTTATTTCTTGCGATAGGTCTGGTGTATATGTCTTTAAAGTTCCATTCTCCTCCGATACAATTAAATATTTATTATCATAAGTATATGATACACTGAGGATTTTATGTTTAACTGGAATACTTCTTAGTAAAGTTCGGCTATCCAAGTCCCAAATACTTAACTTGTTTTTACCTCCAACCACTAAATATTTCCCATCCGAACTGAAAGTCATAGAATGGATATACCAATCTTTACTTGAAAAAGAATTTACAATTTTATTTGAATCCAAATCCAAAACTCCAATCTTTCGATCAGAAAATGCCATAATCACATTATTTTTTCTAGGGTTGGAAGTAATGGCAGTAATATTAGCAAACGAGCTATGTATTTTTCGTGCAGAATCAGGATTGATATAAGGGTTTGATAAAAATATATCTCCTCTATCATCTGTGAAAATTATTGATGAGTCGTTATGTAAAACATGAGTATGTACAATTGGAGCATAGTGTTTAAATTCAATTTTCTTTTGAAAATTATTGATACCTTCCCAAATCTTAATTGTTGAATCCAAACTTGTCGTTAATAGATCTCCTCTTTTCAAAAATTCTAATTTCGAAATATCCTTCGTATGTGCTTCTATTTTTTTTAGATCATCTCTACTCCCAACATTCCACAATCTCACATTTCCGTCTTCAGAAGCAACGGCAATTGCACCTACTTCTAATGAAACAGAAAATTCTTTGGCCTTTGTCTTAATGGGTTTCCAAGAACTCACCAACTTCATTCCCTCCATTTCCCACATAGAGATCTCACCACTTTTATATGCCACAACAGCTACATTCCCATCTTTATTAAATGACGTTGTAACAATATTCCTCTCTTCGAACTTCTCTTTTAAAACTAATTTATCACCAACAATATCATAGATATAAGCATGATCTCCTAAAGACGTCACAATCAATTGATTGATAGACTCTGAGTACTTCATACTTCTCACTCCCGTACCATCCGGTAAATGCCCATTATGATGGGTAGAATCGGTAGATAAGTTCCATGAAACTAAAGATCCATCCCATGATCCACTAACTACTAATTTTCGTTTCTTCAGAAAAACAATGTCTGCAACCCAATCATTATGAAGAATGTGATGTCTTTTCATTTTTTTTGTCATCACATTCCATTCCTGGACATCACCATTAAATTTACCGAGAAAAATAGTCTGATTTTGTTTCCCAAAAGTCGTAAAAGTTGAAATACCACTCTTCAATTCATCAGACCAGTCTATCAGCTCATTTTTATTTGATTTACTCCAATCCCAATAAAACACTTGCCCTTGTGCATTAATATACAGGATCAGGTTCTTCTGAAATCTCACTTCTTGTACCGCTTCAGGTAAACTTCTTAAAGAAGCGAGCAACATCCCATTTTTGGCAGACCAAACCTTTACAGAATGATCTAAACCTGCCGATACAATAAATTCGTTATTCCTAGATAAGGAAATATCGGTAATAGCTATATCATGAGCATTTATTGTTCTCAATAAGCGTTCTTGACCAGCATCCCAAATTTTTATTGTACGGTCCTCCCCTGAAGAAATTACAAGGTTACCGTCATTGGAAATATCCAAGGCATTTACTTTACCTAAGTGGCCTTGTGAAAAAGTAATAGCAATATTATTCTCTTGTGCTTTTAATAAGGCAGCATAAAAAAAGAGACCAATGCAAATCATTAGTCTCCCTATTTGAATAGTTTTTCTTGTTGGATTCATAGTTGATTTACCCTTATTAGAGTAAAGATACAAATCACTAAGTATGTATCATTAAAATTTTGATGTAAACTTCTCCCAAATTCTTTCATGGAAATAATAGAGGACCATTTTAGAAAAAACCTCTACAGAACCAATAGAGATAGCCATTGTTAATTCACCTGTAATAAAGTAAGAAATAACCATTGTATCTATTGTTCCAACCATTCTCCATGATACAGATTTAGCAACGCTAACCCATTTAGGCTTAGTCCTAACACCTGTTTTTTCAGCAGTTTCTTCCTCAGCTTTATACTGTTCAAGTTTGTGTTCTATTAATTTATCTGCTAACATAAAAGTTTATTTGTAACCAATTTCTTATTACCCTACTAAATCTGTAGGCAATTATAGTGATAAGAAAATAAAACTCAAAATTGAAATTGTTTATTTATTTGAATTACCCCTTTTCATTGAAATAATTTTTGAAAATATTGTATAATTCAATGTATTTGATTTAATTAACAAAACTATAATATTTTTAGCGAAACACGTTGCTATAATAATCAAACAACTGATGAGAAAAAGAAAAAATTATCCTGGTGAGGAGCGAGTTGTGGGCACCAAGGACTATGGACTAATCTTAAGCAGTCTGATGAACTACAGAAACCAACTACTTCGGGAAAGTGAAGATGCTAAAATGGCATTAATCTTTAGTAAGATATCGGAAAAGCTTAAAGAACTTGGTTTTATCAGAGCATCAGATTCTGTAAAAACTAAAATTGGCAATAAAGGAATCAGCGGAGAATACAGCATCTCTCAAAAAAGAAAGAATGATGTTATTGAAATCTCAAACAAATGCTGGCATTCAGGAAAACAAAAACATGAGACAGCTAAACAAAAGAAAAAGTCACGTGTAGTAGCACCAGCATTAAGTCTCTAATATTTGTTCTCAATCTTTCTTCAACATAACTTTCAATTTTTTTTAACTTACTCATTGCATTTTTATCATTATGCTAATAAAAATTCAACTAAAGAACTCTCCCAATCAAGTCATTGTGGATGATTTTGTATATGAGTATCTATGTTCTAATCCTTATTTAAAAAGCATTGATTTTGTTTATAACCTTAGAGAACACTCTTCAGGAAGAGCTGTTTTTCAAAAGTCTTGGAAACAAAGCAATGGTAAATACAAAACTGATACGATTTATTTACACAAATTCGTTGCTGAAAACTTCCTTAAAAAAGAAGAAGACAATGAAGGTACATTAATTCGAATCATTAATGGAAACAGGCTAGATTGCCGTATTAAGAACTTAGCATATTCGAATCGCTCCGAAATAAAGAGGAATACTCGTACTTCTACTAATAAAACAGGTTATATCGGTGTTTTAAAAGAGAAAAACCGTTACAAGGCTGTAATTTACAAAGACAGAAAACCAATCTTTTTGGGAAGCTACACTACTGCCGAAGAAGCTGCTTTAGCTTATAATAAGAAATCTATCGAGCTTTTTGGTAAAACTAGAAACTTAAATAAAGTATCAGAATCTTCTATTAAGAAAATAGAAGAAGTTGAACAGGGTGAATAAATTAAGCAATAAGAACATACACATTGCAGATAACGGGACCACTCACATAGTGGTCCCGTTATCTTTTTAACAGCTAAAACCAATTACCATAACATCGTCAACTTGGTCCTCATCTCCTTTCCAAGAATCGAACTGTGTTTTAATAAATTGCTTTTGATCTTTAAATGGAATTTGGTAACAAGCTTCTAATATTTTTCTAAAGTTAGGACTCTTCATTTTTTTACCCTTTGGCCCTCCAAATTGATCTGCATATCCATCAGAATATAAGAAAAACATATTGGATGGTTTTAGGTCGAAAACATATGTAGGAGCTGTTGAGAACGAATTTACTCCTCCAACTCCTCTGTTAGCTCCTTTTATAATTTCATGTCCTTTATTATTTACAATTGTCATAGACATCCCAGCTCCTGCAAATTGTACTGTTTCTGCCTCTTGATCTATCAAGCAAATGGCGATTTCCATACCATCCATATTCCCAGATTTCTTTTGTCTAAGAATACTTGATAATCTAGAATGCAATTCTTCTAAAATTTTTGATGGTTCATAGATATCTTGAGAATCAACAATATATTCCAAAGCTGTTTCCCCTACCATACTCATAAATCCGCCAGGGACACCATGTCCTGTACAATCGGCGGCAATTAATATTGCTCTCTGCTCATCTATTTGCTTATACCAATAGAAATCACCTGATACAATATCTCTTGGCTCAAAGAATACAAATGAATTAGGGATAAATTGCTTTACATATGACCAATTTGGAAGTATAGCACTTTGAATTCCTTTTGCATAATTGATGCTATCCATCATATCTTGAGACTTTGCTTTCAATAATGTATTGATACGTTTGATCTCAATGGATTGCATCTCCAATTCATTTTTTTGTAGTTGGAGTTTATTATTTACTACTTTCTTATTTTTATTCTCAATAAATAAGAAATAGACGAACAAGCATAGTATTAAAATTAAGATAAATGCAGAAAAAGAAATCACCGTTTGCCTTTCAAGCATGATTTCATTAATCTCTTTATCCTTTTTTAGAATTTCATTTTCTTTTGTTCTCTGTTCCACTAAGTAACGAACATTCATTTCAGCTAGCTTCAGTCGGATATCTTCATTGAAAATAGAATCTCTATATAACTCAATCAAATCATCGTAACGTAATGCCTGATCATATTTCCCTCTTAACCTTTCAATGGTTTTTAGTTCCATAAAGGCATTTAATGCCATATGCCTTAAACCAGAATTAACAGAGATATCTGCTGCTTTTTTTGCGTAATGTATCGCTTTTCGAAACTTTTCTTTTTCTCTATAAATTACGGCAATATCAGTTAAGGTACTTACCATATTATCGGCATCATGAACATTTTTTTCATTTAGTTCCAACGATGCCGTTAAGTACTTTAATGCTTGATCTACATCACCAATCTCAAGATATACATTACCAATATCAGAATAGGTGACTACCTGACCATATATATCATTTTCCTTTTCTCTAAGTTCTAGAGCCTTATTGAAATTCTTAACGGCTTTATTATATAAACCAGTACCACCGTAAACTCTTCCATAGTTGGTAAAAATATATCCAAGTATTCTGTAGTCTTTTAATTTATTCGCCAACACCTCTGCCATTTCTAGGTGGACTGTGGCTTCATCATAGTTTTCTTGATAGATATTGACACTTGCAATATTAATATGGGAATAAGCTTGATCTTCTTCAGCATCAATAGAGTTAGATTTGTCTAAACCTAACATAAACTTCTTCATTGCTCTTTGATACTCCCCTTTATTTCTAAGTGCAATACCCTGAAATGCAATTCCCTTTACCTCTAGTTTTTTTAATTGATTCTCTTTACTGAAATCTTCAGCAATTTTTGCATATAGGAATGCATTATCCGGAGAGACATTTCTGTTTAGCCATGACAATTCCAAGGCAATCTCAATTCTTAAAGAATCGGAAATTTCCTTCTTCTCAAAAAGTGTCAGTAAGCTATCAAACTTTGGAGTTGTTGTTTGTGAAGTATGAATATGAGCGTTTGATGTTACAGTTAAGAAGATACAGATCAGTAGTAAAGGAATAAATTTCATTAAATATGTCTAGAGTAGAGTTTAGTTGAGCTAAAAAAAAGAAGCTAGTTCAAATATAAGAACTAGCTTCTTTTATATATCATTATAAAGAAAAAATTATCCTTTTCTTTCGATTGCTTTTTTAGCAGCAGCAACTACGTCATTTGATGTAAGACCGTATTTCTCCATTAATTGAGCTGGAGTACCACTTTCACCAAATGTATCATTAACTGCAACAAATTCTTGAGGTGCTAAGAATTTTGTTGTTAAAACACCTGCAACACTTTCACCTAAACCACCAGCGATTTGGTGCTCTTCAGCAGTTACAATACAACCTGTTTTCTTTACAGACTTCAAGATAGCCTCTTCATCCAACGGCTTAATTGTATGAATGTTGATGATTTCAGCAGAAATACCTTCTTCTGCTAATTTCTCACCTGCAAGGATTGCTTCCCATACTAAGTGGCCTGTCGCAACGATAGTAACGTCTGTACCTTCGTTTAACATCACTGCTTTACCAATTTCAAATTCACCTTCTGGCATGAATACTGGAATTGCAGGACGACCAAAACGTAAGTAAACAGGGCCATCATGTTTAGCAGCTGCAATTGTAGCCGCTTTAGTTTGGTTGAAATCACAAGTATTGATTACAGTCATATTCGGAAGCATTTTCATCATTCCGATATCCTCTAATACTTGGTGAGTTGCTCCGTCTTCACCTAAAGTCAAACCTGAATGTGAAGCTGCAATTTTCACATTTTTACCAGAGTAAGCTACTGACTGACGGATTTGATCATAAACGCGAGAAGTAGAGAAGTTAGCAAAAGTACCTGTGAAAGGAATTTTACCACCAACAGTCATACCTGCTGCAACGTTGATCATGTTCGCTTCTGCGATACCCATTTGAAAGAATCTCTCAGGGAAATCTTTTTTGAAAGCGTCCATTTTAAGAGAACCTGTTAAGTCTGCACATAATGCGACCACGTCCTCGTTCATCTTACCTAGTTCATGTAAGCCCGCACCAAATCCTGAGCGAGTATCTTTTTTCTCTGTGTATGTGTACTTCTTCATTAGTGTATTTGAAGTAATTTTGATTCTTTCAAATAAATTCGGGTACAAATCTAAGGTTTGTCTTCTTGTTCACAAAATTATTTATGTAACAAAACTGTATATTGTCGAAATGATGCAAAATGATACATTCAGGACCCCTGTTTTAGTAGAAGAATTTGATAAAAAAATTGATTATAGCTCAAATATCTTCTCAATTGGGTCATGTTTTTCCGAAAATATAGGAAATAAGTTAAGTGATTACCGCTACCAAATTACCACCAACCCTTACGGAACTTTATATAACCCTATCTCAATTTTTGATAATCTTTCCACTTCAATAAAAGGGAAAATTATTGATGATCATAAAATCGTTGAGGTAGAAAATGTGTTCAGGCATTTTGATTTTCATTCAGATATTTCAGCTCATTCTTTAGAAGAATTGAAATCAAAAATCAATTCGACTCATAAAACAGTAAAAAAAATATTAGATACTACACAGTTTCTATTTATTACGCTAGGAACTTCTTTTGTTTTTGAAAGAAGCTCCGATAATGAAATTGTAGCCAATTGTCATAAGGTTCCAGCCAAAGAATTTAGACAAAGACTGTTGACCATAGATGAAATACAGCAATCATTTCAAAAATTATATGCTCTACTACCAAAGTCTACCACGATAATATTTACAGTCTCTCCTATTCGTCACTTTAGAAATGGATTGGTGGATAACAGTTTAAGTAAATCGTTATTAAGATATGCTTGTCATCTTTTTGAAGAGGAATATAATAATGTACACTACTTTCCATCTTATGAAATCATGATGGATGATTTAAGAGATTATCGATATTATGCTGAGGATATGGTACATCCTTCAAAGTTAGCTATCAAATATATTTGGGAGCAATTTAAGAACTCTTTGATTGAGGAAAACTGTTACCCTCTTATGAGAGATTGGGAAAAGATTATCCAAGGGGTAAATCACAGGCCATTTAACCCAAAAACTGAAGCACACCAAAAGTTTTTAAGAAAGTTAAAGACTAAAGCTTTACAAATAAAAAAGTTTAAAACAGAGGATATTATATCAATAATTGATGAACAGATCATCAAGCAATAAATACATTTAAAATCATTACCATTAATTAAAAATATTAAAGCAGAGCTTTATCAATTAAAACAGTTGTTTACCTTAATATTGCATCATAACACATTACAATTATACACTAAATGAAAAAGTTTACACTATCATTTTTACTTGTAGCAAGTGCTATTGTATCAGCTTTTGCTCAATTTACAGAAGATAAACCAAAATTAGTTGTAGGTATTATCGTTGATCAGATGAAATACGATTACATCTCTCGCTATTGGGATAACTTTGGTGAGGATGGTTTCAAAAAATTAGTCGATGAAGGTTATTTCGTAAGAAATGGTCAATATAATTACGCTCCAACGGTTACCGGTCCTGGTCATGCTTCGGTATACTCAGGAACAAGTCCTGCCTATCACTCGATTGTCAACAACCATTTCTATGACAGAGAGAAAGGAAAATCTGTGTATTGTGTAGACGACGACAGATACACTACGGTAGGTGCTGATACTAAAAATGGCAAAAAATCACCTTACCGATTAGCAGTTACTAACTTATCTGATGAATTGAAATGGGCAAGTAATTTTAGATCTAAAGTGTATACGGTTTCAATTAAAGATAGATCTGCAGTTTTACCTGCTGGGCATAGAGCTGATGGTGCTTATTGGTTAGATGATAAAACTGGTAACTGGATTAGTTCATCTTTCTATATGGAAAACCTACCGGAATGGATTGAAAAAATGAACAATGCTAAGAAAAGACCCATTGATCAGTATTTAAAATCTACTTGGGAGCTTTCTTTACCTGCGGATAGATATACTGCCTCTACAGAAGACAGCACTGCCTATGAATCACTTTTCCCTGGTAAATCGGAACCTACTTTCCCATATGATATTAAGAAAGGTGTAGCAGCTGATAGAGTAAGAGCAAAATCAGGTAGGAAATATGACATCATTAAAGGTACACCTTACGGAAATACTGTTGTCACTGAAATGGCTATCAACATTTTAGATAATGAAGGCTTAGGTCAAGATAATTTCACTGACCTTTTAGGTGTTTCTTATTCTTCTACAGACTATGCAGGGCATGCATATGGACCACAATCTATGGAAGTAGAAGATATGTACATTAAACTTGATGGAGAAATTGCTACTCTTATCAAAAGCTTAGATGAAAAAGTAGGTGAAGGAAATTATGTTATTTTCTTAACTGCTGACCATGCCGGAGCCCAAAATGCTGGTTTCATGAGAGACCGCATGAATTTCGAAGCCGTAAATATCAAAAGCAAAGAAGATACTAAAGTAATTGATGCTTATTTAAGTGAGAAGTTTGGTGAAGGAAAATATGTTGCTTCCAATTACTCTGGTCAATTATACTTAGATAGAAATCTTATTGCTGAAAAGAAACTTGATCTAGAGGAAGTTCAAGCTGCTACTGCAGAAGCATTTATGACGATGCCTCAATATGCAGCTGCAATTTTAGGTAAGGACTTAGAAAGAAATGAATATACACTTGGCTATAAAGGTTTAATATATAACGGATTTAACCCAAGGTATTCACCAGATGTATATGGCGTATTAAAGTCTCATAATGTTGATTATGGAAAAGGTGGTACAACTCACTTCTCTCCATATAGATATGATACTCATGTTCCTATTATGTTCTACGGTTGGAAAATTGAATCGGGATATACACATGCTCCACATACAATTACTGAAATTGCACCAACCATCTGTTCATTCTTAAACATGAACTATCCATCAGGTTGTTATAGTGATCCAATCATTATTCCTTTAGAGGATGAAGATTAATAAAAAAAGAAGCAGTTAGTTGAAACTAACTGCTTCTTTTTTTAACAAAGGTAACCATTCGCCAACTCAGTATAATCTTTCACTTGATCGTTGACCCAATCGTCATCTTTTTCTAAATATTTAGCCATAAGTTTTGCCACTTCAGGTGCTGCTTCAATACTTGCCTTAGCATCTAAAAGTAACGACCTTGTTCGTCTAGCTAAGATATCTTCTAAAGTCCTTCCCATTTCATGAGTCACACCCCAAACAATATCAGCAAATCTATAAGGTAAGTTCTTATGGATTTTATGTTGTAAATCAGGAATTTCATCAATCAACTTATCTATTTTAGAGATATCATTACCATAAACACTTCTAAAATCTAACCGATCAACTCCTTTTTTATATCCATGAAGTAAAACGTCTTTGGTAATACAATGCACCCCCACATCATTGTTCATTCTCTCCATGAAATTGATTGTATCTTCTGCCATTTGTCGATAAGTTGTCCATTTACCTCCAACGACTGTTATCATCTTGGACTTACTGGCAATTACTTTATGTGAACGAGAGATTTTTTTTGTCTCCTCATCTTCAGTTTTCACCAATGGTCGTAATCCTGCAAAAACGCTTTTCACATCAGACCTTTTTGGTTCTTTGTTTAAATATTTTGCTGCTGTTTTGAGTATAAATTCAATTTCCTCTTCTAACGCTCTAGGTTCTTCTGATACCTCATCTAATGGTGTATCTGTAGTTCCCACAACAATTTTATTATACCATGGCACTGCAAACAATACCCTCCCATCTTCTGTCCTTGGTACCATAATAGAAGATTGCCCTTGTAAAAACTCTTTATCTAAAATTATATGAACCCCTTGACTTGGTTTTACAACTGGCTTGTGTTCTTTATCATCTAATGCTAAAATTTCATCAACAAAGACACCTGTACAATTTATCACATTGCTAGCCTTAACTTGATAGGTATCTTCTGTTTCTTGGTCATTAAATGTTACACCACAAACTCTACCACTCTCATCTTTTTTTAATGATACTACTTTGGCATAGTTCAAAACGTCTCCTTTATAATCATGGATTGTTTTCATTAAAGTGATCGCTAGTCTAGCATCATCAAACTGCCCATCATAATAAAGTACACCACCAATTAAACCTTCTTCATTTAAGTTAGGGATTAATGATAAGGTCTTTTCTTTTGATATCATTTCTGACGGACCAATACCTAAGTCGCCTGCCATGACATCATATACCTTTAGACCTGTTGTATATAAAGGTGCATCCCACCAATCGTAAACTGGAACAATAAATTTTTGATCATGAACTAGATGTGGTGCATTTTCTTTCATTAGGCCTCGTTCTCTCAACGCTTCTCTTACCATACCCACATCTCCTTGCTTCAAATACCGAACACCGCCATGTGCAAGTTTGGTACTTCTACTTGATGTCCCTTTAGCAAAGTCATGTTGTTCTAATAATAAGGTTTTGTATCCTCTTAAAGTACTATCGAGGGCAGCACCTAAACCTGTTGCTCCACCTCCAATTATAATTACGTCGTAGTTGTCAGTCTCATTTATGTTTTTGAGAATTTCCTCTCGGTTTATCATGGTCTTGTTTATTTTGTGTTTATATATCTTAATTTAAGAATAAAGATTTATAGGTCAGTCTTTTTTAGAGGAATATTTACAAAAAACAGAGTTTAGAAAATTAGATCAATTAAAAACCGATTATTGCTAAATTTATTCAGTGAATATTGCAATTTGAAAACAAAATTGTACTTATTTAGTAGTTGTGTTATAGAAATCATCTTTCTTTCAATCTATTATTAACTTGAACTATTCAATCTATCCAAATTTTATGCGAACTATCAAGCTAACCATTGCCTTGCTATTCTTGCTGATAAGTCAGGTAATTATTGCTCAAGAAAAGCAGTTTACAATTAGTGGATATGTAAAAGATAACTCCTCTGGAGAAACTCTAATTGGGGCGTCTGTTTATTCTGCTGAAGCTAAGGCTGGAGTAATTACAAATCCTTACGGTTTTTACTCACTTACCCTGCCTGAAGGCACTCATAATATTTCTTTCAAATTTGTCGGTTTTCAGACTTTCAATAAAGAAATCAGCCTCACTGCCAATCAAAAGTTAAATATTAACTTAGTAAGTGCTGACGTTGAACTTGCTGAAGTAGTAGTTACAGGTGAAAGAGAGGATGCTAACGTTGCAGATGTACAAATGAGTACTCAAAAAATGGAAATAGAAACCATTTTAAAAATACCAGCATTATTAGGCGAAGTAGATGTCATCAAGTCCATACAGCTTTTACCTGGAGTAAGTACTGTTGGCGAAGGTGCTACTGGCTTTAATGTTCGTGGTGGTGGCGTTGGTCAAAACTTAGTTCTTTTGGATGAAGCCCCTGTTTTCAATTCCTCTCACCTCTTCGGATTCTTCTCTGTATTTAATCCAGATGCAGTAAAGGATGTGAAATTAATTAAAGGAGGTATTCCCGCTCAATACGGTGGCCGTCTCTCGTCTATTCTTGATGTAAGAATGAAAGAAGGTAATAGTAAGCAATTGAAAGTTCAAGGTGGTATTGGAGCAATTTTCAGTCGATTAACTGTCGAAGCACCAATTATTAAGGACAAAATGTCTTTCCTGATTGGAGGTAGACGTTCTTACATTGACATTCTTGCTGCTCCTTTCTTAAATGATGATTTAAGTGGCTCAAAGTTTAATTTTTGGGATCTTACCGCTAAAATCAACTATGATATTAATGAGAACAACAAAATATTCGTTTCAGGATATTGGGGACGAGATACCTTTGGGTCATCAAATATCTTTGAGTCCAATTGGGGTAATGTTACCGGAACCCTTCGTTGGAATCACCTATTCACTGAAAAGTTATTCATGAATGTTACTGGATATATTTCTGATTACGACTATCACTTAGGTGTAAATGATACTCAAGATTCATTCGAATGGGATTCTAGAGTAAAAACTTACTCTGTAAAACCTGAATTGACTTGGTACTTAGGAACAAAAAATACAATCACATTCGGTGGACAATCTATTGTCTATGATTTTTCACCTGGTACAACAACTGCTAAAAGTGGTGGACAAGAACTTCCTCCATTCTCATTAGCAAAACAATACGGTTGGGAAAATGCCTTATACATCGGTAATGATCAAAAATTATCAAAAAAGGTATCCTTACAATATGGATTAAGATTTTCTACCTTCTCGTATATGGGACCTGCCACTACTTATGAATATGCCCCTGCTCCTCCAAACACTAGAAAAGAACCAATTCTTGAGTCTGAAAAAACATATGAAGCATGGGAACCTATTGAAACCTACTATAATTTAGAGCCTAGATTTGCTGTTAAATATCAATTCAACGAGAAAAGTTCGTTGAAAGCCAGCTACAACAGAATGGCTCAATATATTCACTTAATTTCTAATACCAGTGCGGCATCACCTTTAGATGTATGGTCGCCTAGTACGAATAACATCCGACCTCAAATTGGAGATCAATACGCATTAGGATATTTCAGAAACTTTAAAGAAAATACTTTTGAGTTCTCTGGAGAAGTTTATTACAAACCTCTTCAAAACCTAATTGATTATATTGATGGTGCTGACATTCTTTTAAATGAATATCTAGAAGGTGATCTATTACCGTCAGAAGGCCGAGCTTACGGTTTAGAATTATACATGAAAAAGAATAAAGGTAAGCTTACAGGTTGGGTGAGTTATACTTTTGCCAGATCAGAACAAAAAACTGATGGTATTAATTTAGGGGAATACTACCCTGCTCGTTTCGATCAAGCACATAACTTAACAATAAGTAGTTTTTATGATATCAATGAACGCTGGAGTTTATCTGCCAATTTCAATTTTGTAACAGGAACTCCAACGACCTTCCCTACCAATCAAATTTTGGTACAAGATTATGGTGTCCCTCATAATGTTGATGGTGTTAGAAACAATCAACGTATTGGGTACTACCACCGATTGGATATCTCCGCTACACTTAATGGTAAAAAGAAACCAGATAAAAGATGGGAACATTATTGGGTTTTTGGTTTCTACAATACGTATGCAAGACGAAATCCATATTCTGTCTACTTCCAACCTTCAGCACAAAGACCACCTGAAGGGCAACCAGCCCCTAATCAAGCCATTCGCCTTTCTGTGATTGGTACTATTATCCCATCGGTTTCATACAATTTTAAATGGTAAGCAAAATGAAAAAGTTAGCAAACATATATCTCCTATTTTCAATTTTCATCTTTTTCTCCTGTGAAGATGTTATTGATGTAGATCTTGAAACAGGTAGAGCACAAATTGTAGTTGATGGTTGGGTTAATAATAAATTTGAAGAACAGCGTATCCGTTTAATTTCAACAGTAGGCTATTTTGATAATAACACTCCTCCCGCTGTCGAAAATGCAGTCGTCAAATTACATGACCTTGTAAATAATAAAGTCATGGATTTCACTTATGATGAAAACGGATATTATACATGGACACCATCATCTATTGATGATACATTAATTGTAAGAGAACGTCCTGGAGACTTTGATCGAGACAGTGATGGTAATTACAATAATTACTACAAATTAGAAGTATCTGTAAATTTTGACAATAAAGATTTAGCTTTCGAAGCTTTTACATCTCTTGAAAGAGTACCAGTTATTGATTCATTAGTATTTATGACCGATAAAGGTCAAAAGGTAGAAGATGATGAGATTTATGGTGAGTTATGGGCTAAAGATTTTGCAGGACCTGCTGACTGCTATTGGATCAAGACTTGGAAAAATGGTTCTTTCTTAAATAAATCATCGGAGATGCAACTAGCCTTTGATATTACTCCAGGTCGAAGTGATTACGGTAATATTCTTACGGAACCCACCGTTTTTATTCCACCTGTAAGATTAGGAATCAATCCAGTGTTATCTGATGAAGAAGCAGATGCTGGGGAAAAGTTTTATGAAGTGGGTGATACCGTTTATTGTGAAATACATTCTATGACTGAAGATGCTTTTGATTTTATGAGTAGATCAAAGTCATCTATGGCAAATGGAGGGCTTTTTGCTACTCCTTTAGCAAATGTACCTTCAAATATTAAAGCTTCTAACGAAGCAACTGAGGGTATGGTAGTTGGAGTTTTCTGTGGTTCCGCAATAACTTCGCTTGGCTATCGTATTAATAGTAAGCCTCCTTATGATGATCGTTAATTCATAAGGAAAGATTTATCATAGAAGAAGATTTTTTTATATGTCGATTCAACAGGATGTCGAAAAATTCAACCCATCAAGAGAACGCGTAGAAGGGTATTATTCTGAAAGTTACAAACTGATAGACAGAAGTATGCAATATACCCTATTAGGTATGTTTGCACTTGCTATTGGTCTTTCTTTTGAAACAGGAAAATGGATTATCGCATTAGGGTTAGCTTCTGCTTGTTCTATTGCCTACTTCATTTTACTCTACAATAGTACAAATAGCACCTCTCCGCGTTATATTCTTGCGTTTACATTTTTCTTATTTCAAGTTCAGTATTTGATCGTTGCCCCCAACTTTCCCTATGCACAATTCGCATTTTTTGGAGCATTGACATTACTGACCATGTATCAGTCCTGGACAGTTCTCACCATATATTTCATGTTGACCTTCTTAATGTATGTCTCCTTATCCCTTTTAGGGACAGACATGTGGTTAACGAGACTTTTAGAGGAGAGTATAGAAAATAGATCTTATGAAGGGTTGGTCTCAGTACCTTTAATCACCTTCTTCTATTTTGGTATTTGCTTGTTTATTGCAGCTAGGCTTAAAGATCAATCCTACAGAAATGCTCGTTATGCTATTTTCTTAGAAGATCAAATGCATATTGAAGAAAATACAAAGCTTGCACAAGATATTGCTAATGATAAGTTATATGAAAAATACGATATCAATGAAAACGATATTCTTGGTAACTTATTAATTAGTATGAGAGATCAGGTCCGTGAACAGAAAGAAAGTGTTGAAAAACAAGGTTGGATTGCCTCTGGTCTAAGTTCTATTAGTGAGCTTTTACTTTCTGTAAAGGATATCAAAAAGTTAAGTACAAAAACATTAAGAGAGATCACTGAATACCTTCATGCGGGACTAGGAGCTTTCTATTTGTACGATCCCGAAACTGAACAATTGGAAATTAGCGCCTGCTACAGCGAACACCGTAGAAAAAAGGTAGGTGATAAATACAATGTAGGTGAAGGTCAAGTTGGCGAAGTATTTCTTAAGAACACCCCTACTTTGATTACAAATATTCCTGAGGACTATACACCGATCAACTCTGGTCTTGGTGAATCTCTACCAAAAAATATCTTTATCGTACCACTTTCTGTAAATAAGGATGTGGTCGGTGTCATTGAAGTGGCTTCATTGCGTGAATTCTCCGAGCAAGAAAGAGCATTACTTACGGAAATCGCACCTTCTATTGCATTAACGATAAGAACTATTAACTCTCAAAATAGAACAAATGAGTTACTAGAAGATTCTCAAAAGACCAACGACATCCTAAAAAATAAGGAAGAGACCTTAAAGGAAAATATGTTGCTACTCCAAGATACTAAACGTCAGATGGAGATTAAGCAAAAGCAATTAGAGGAACAAGAGGAAGAAAGTTTACTTTTCTTTGAAAGAGCGATGGATGCTATGATTGCTTTTGACGAGGAAGGAAATATACTTAGATTAAACCCTGCAGCTTCTCACATTTTCCAAATTGGTATCGTTGCTGAAGGACAGAAAATCCAAGATGTATTAGGTAAAAGTTTTGAAAGAGCAGTGAATAATCGTAGAACGATGAAACTCAAAAGAGCAAATGGAGACGTATTCACTGCACTAATCTTTATTACTGAGATTACTACAGACGAACAACTAAGACGTATTGCCTATATTCAGGATATTTCTGAACAAGACAAAAAAGAGAAAGAACTAAGGGTTCTCCTTGATCGAGCTCAAGTAAAGAACGAACAGCTTCTTGAACAAGAGAAAACGATGAAGGAAAGCCTACTAATGAACATAAATACCAAAGATAGGTTGAATAAAGCTCATCAAAGAATTAGTGAGCTTGAACTGGAAATTGGTAAATTGCACCAAGATTTACGAAACAAGAAATAACTTTGGACACAACAACTCAACAAAAAATGATTGATTCCGCATTATTTAAAGCGGCAATGAGACGCATCACTTCAACTGTAACAATTGTTACTTCCGAAGGAATTTCAGGAAAAGAAGGACTAACAGCAACAGCCGTAACTTCCCTATCAGACACTCCTCCTAGTCTTCTAGTATGTGTCAACAAACAGAGCAAAGCTCATGATGTGATTTTACGAAATAAAACCTTTTCGATTCACCTTTTGAATGAGCACCAAGAAACTGTTTCAAATACATTTGCCGGTTATACTGATAGACAAGGTGACGATAAGTTTTCCATTGTTGAATGGGCTGATCAAGGACAGTATAAATCAATGGAAGGTGCTTTAGCAACTATCCACTGTAAATTGATAGAAGCTCATAATGGTTTTACACATAACATTTTAATTGGGGAGATTACAGAGATTACTCTTTCTGATGAAAATGATAAACCTTTACTGTACGGAAACGGTAAATACACTAGTATCAAATAATATAATTATCCCAATTACAGATATTTATTTGTAAATAAGATGATTACAAAAAACATAAAAATAGGCCCTTCGGGGTCTTTTTTTGGACTAATTCAAGATAAAAACGACCCATCACCAAAAAAAATAAAATAAAAAATGCTTGATTTTAAGATTCATTATTACTTTATTTAAGATATGGAACTAATTTTAACTATTGTTACATAGTTTTTATCCTATTTTTGTCCAATAATTAATCAGGTAAACGAATTTAGAAATTGTACAATTTATATAATTCATTTAAGATTACGAACCCAATAACTGTGTAGTTAATAGTATTTCTCCTCATTAATTTACAATGACTATGATTGAAGAGTACAACAAAATTATTGAATCATTAAACATCAAGTTTATCAGATCCAACAGTCTGAATGTAATACGTTCTGTAAAAGTTTCTAACTTCTACGACGTACAAAACACTGTCATCCAGGTGAAATCAGGCGTTATCCAAATCACCGAAGATGAAATAGCAAAGAAAGGTGACCTAGTTTTTATTCCAGGTGGTAAATCTGTCGAAATCACTTTTGGTGATTCTGATACTACTGAAGTTACTAACGAAAGTTTTATTAACGATAGAGACTCATACTTAAGAAAAATCACTGACGATGTATCTATCCATACCGTACAAACTAGTTTCACTTCGGTAACTTTTGACGCCAAGGCTTTTGATTCAGTAAACTTTTTTAATTCTCTTGACATCCCCCCTTTTATTATTCCGGAGCAAGTAGAAGTTAATGAGGCTATTGATAAAATTTATCAAGAATCTTTAGGCGAAAAGCCTGGCAAAGACCGTATTGCTACGAACTTAACTGAGTATGCTGTCATTGAAGTGTTTAGACATGTATTAGAGCAGAAATTATTTGTTGAGCAAATTGCTACAAATAGCAACTACTTTAAAGATCCTCGTCTAATCGATATCTTCAATTTTATCAAAGACAATTTATCTAGCGATTTGTCTAACAAAATTTTAGCAAATGTTGCCAATGTATCTGAAGACTATGTTGGGCAATACTTTAAGATGTTGACAGGTATCAACCCACAAGATTACATTGAATACCAAAGAATGGAGAAAGCTGTTGAGCTTCTTCGTACTTCTAGAAAGAGTATTCGAGCAATTGGTTCAGAGGTTGGGTACAAAGATACAGCTTACTTCTGTAGAAGATTTAAAATGATGTTTGGTATTCCAGCAGGTAAAATGCGTAGAAGAGATTCATTAATGAATGTCTAGTAGGAAAGAATCCACATCTTAAAGATATCAGGTGAGAGACTCATTTTTTGTGAGTCTCTTTTTTTTATTTCATTCTTAAAACTATTTGATAGTTACAGGGTTGTATTCCTGATTTAAATCAAATATTAAAAATGTAGGTTTAAACTTCTTTATTATTTTTAAATCATCATTCTTAATTAATTTTTATCCCTATTTTTGCCACAAATAACGTTTAAAAGAAGAATTGTAGTTATGCACACAAATTGGTATTGTGACGATATTAACTCTTACCAGAGAAGGGAAACTGTTGAAGTAACAATTGGAGGTATTCCAATGGGTGGTTCAAACCCGATTAGAGTACAGTCTATGACAACGGTGGACACTATGGACACAGAAGGATCTATCGAAGAAGTAATAAGAATGGTAGATTCTGGTTGTGAATACGTTAGAATTACTGCTCCTAGCATTAAAGAGGCTGAGAACCTTAAAAATATAAAAGAAGGATTAAAGGCAAGAGGGTACGATGTCCCATTAGTTGCTGATATTCACTTCACTCCCAATGCTGCAGAAGTCGCAGCAAAGATCGTTGAAAAAGTACGTATCAACCCGGGTAACTATGCTGATAAAAAGAAATTTGATTTCATTGAATATGATGATGAAACATATCAAGCAGAGTTAGAAAGAATTAGAGAACGTTTTATTCCACTTGTGGAAATCTGTAAGGAACATGGTACTGCTATGCGTATCGGTACCAATCATGGTTCTTTATCTGATCGTATCCTAAGTAGATATGGAGACACTCCACTTGGCATGGTAGAATCAGCTCTTGAGTTCTTAAGGATTTGTGATGACTTAGACTATCACAATATTGTTCTTTCAATGAAAGCAAGTAATACGCAAGTGATGGTTCAGGCCTATCGTTTACTTGTACAGAAAATGCAAGAAGAAGGGCTCAAACCCTATCCTCTTCATTTAGGTGTAACTGAGGCAGGTGATGGTGAAGACGGTAGAGTTAAATCTGCTGTTGGTATTGGTACTTTACTTGAAGATGGTCTTGGCGACACGGTTCGTGTTTCTTTAACAGAAGCTCCAGAAGCGGAAGCTCCAGTTGCAGCAGCCCTTATCAACAGATATGATGATAGAGCAGCTACTGCTGATCAAATTAATACAACAATTGACGCTTCTCCCAAAAACCCTTTCCAATACGAAAGACGTAAAACTATAGAGGTAGATACTTTTGGTGATCATAACGTTCCAAGAGTAATTGCTGACTTTAGTGAAGTGGAAAACATACAAATGTCAGATCTTAAAAGTATCGGACATCATTATCTTCCTGCAACTGACAAATGGGGAATGTCAGACCATGGTGCTGATTTTATTTATACAGGTAAAGCACCTCTCCCATTTATGTCACCTAGCGGGATGAAAAATATTGTAGATGCTGATATTTGGCAATCTAATATGGATACCTATCCACTATTCTCTGTTGAGAACTATTTTTCTTCTGCTAACAAGCATAATAGTTTAAACTTTGTCAGAGGAAATATCAATGATATTAATGAGCAAGTTATTGAGGATTTATCAAAAGATACAACTGTAGTCTTATGGATTTTCTCTGAGAACTCTCATACAATGCCTGAGTTAAGAGCTATCTTATTTAAATTATATGCTGCTAATGTTGGTTGCCCTGTTGTCATTGAAAGAGATTATAAGAATGTCACTCCAGATGAACTACAATTATATTGCTCAACGGATATTGGTGGTGTCTTAATAGATGGTTTAGGTGATGGCGTTTTCTTAAAACCGCTTCCTTCAAACAATAAAGAAGAATTACTTGATCAATTAACTACAAGTAATCGCCTTGCGTTTGGTATCCTTCAAGCAGCAAGAACAAGAATGACTAAGACCGAATACATCTCTTGTCCTTCTTGTGGACGTACTTTATTTGATCTTCAAGAGACAACAGCGATGATTAGAAAAAGAACGGATCATCTAAAAGGTTTGAAAATTGGTATTATGGGATGCATTGTCAATGGCCCTGGAGAGATGGCAGATGCTGATTATGGATATGTTGGTTCTGGTAAAGGAAAGATTACCTTATATAGAGGCCAAGATGTAGTAAAAAGAGGCGTCCCTTCTGAAAGTGCTGTAGATGAACTGATAAAAATTATTGATGGAGATGGCAATTGGTTTGAATCAGAAACCAGCGAAATCGAAGCATAATATAAAAGCCTATTGTTTTCTTAACAATAGGCTTTCTTTTTACCCTCTTCAATTTATAAAACTGTTCTGATTCACATTTACCCTTCTTAACATTACACCTAAAGTCAGTTTTTTAATATTGAAAATTATTTACTATCTTTGCAGGCCGAAATGCACGTACTAGCTCTGTATTTCGACCGTTTGATTTTCCACGTACTAGCTCTGGGATCAACAAATTTATAACATATTTAAAATTAATCTCTTACGTGACAGCACTAACGTAAGGGCGTAAAAAGTGCTATTACAATTATGTCAGAACAATCACAAGACTTCAACTGGGACGAGTTTGAAAGCTCACAATCAGCATTCGGTGACGGTTATTCAGCTGCCGAAAAAGAAGAAATGTTAAAAATGTACGAAGGTACATTAAACCAACTTAACGAGCAGGAAGTAGTTAAAGCTACTGTAGTTTCTATTACTGATCGTGACGTAGTTTTAAACATCGGCTTCAAATCTGATGGTTTAGTTCCTTCAAACGAATTCCGTGACACTCCAGACCTAAAAGTAGGTGATGAAGTTGAGGTATTTGTTGAGCAACAAGAAGACAATCACGGTCAACTTGTTCTTTCTAGAAGAAAAGCTAAAATCGTTCGCGCTTGGGAGAATATCCAAAATGCTCTTGATAACGACGTTGTTATCGAAGGTGTTGTTAAGCGTAGAACTAAAGGTGGTCTTATCACTGATATCTTTGGAATCGAGGCGTTCTTGCCAGGTTCTCAAATTGATGTGAAGCCTATCCGTGACTTCGACGTATTCGTAGGTAAGAAGATGGAATTGAAAGTGGTTAAAATCAACCACGCAAATGATAACGTTGTAGTTTCTCATAAGATCCTTATCGAGAAGGATTTGGAAGAGCAAAAACAACGCATCTTGAACAACCTAGAAAGAGGTCAAATCTTGGAAGGTGTGATCAAAAACATGACAAACTTCGGTGTATTCATCGATTTAGGTGGTGTAGATGGTCTTCTTCACATTACAGACATCTCTTGGGGTCGTATTTCTCATCCAGAGGAAGTATTGCAGCTTGACCAAAAAGTTAACGTTGTTGTACTTGACTTTGATGATGACAAGAAACGTATCTCATTAGGTATGAAACAACTTACTTCTCACCCTTGGGATTCTCTTGGTGCAGATGTTGAAGTTGGAGCTAAAGTTAAAGGTAAAATCGTAAACGTTGCTGATTACGGTGCATTCTTAGAAATCATGCCAGGCGTTGAAGGTCTGATCCACGTTTCTGAAATGTCATGGTCACAACACTTACGTAACCCTCAAGACTTCATCAAAGTTGGTGACGAAATCGAAGCAGTAGTATTAACTATCGATCGTGACGAGCGTAAGATGTCTCTTGGTATCAAGCAATTAACTGAAGATCCTTGGACTAAGCAAGACTTATTAGACAAGTACGCTGTTGGTACTAAACACACTGGCGTTGTTCGTAACTTGACTAACTTCGGTCTATTCTTAGAATTAGAAGAAGGTATCGACGGTTTAGTTCACGTTTCTGACTTATCATGGACTAAGAAGATCAAGCATCCATCTGAGTTCATCAAACAAGGTGAGAAATTAGACGTGATCGTTCTTGAGATCAACCCTGAGGAGCGTCGTTTAGCTTTAGGTCATAAGCAATTAGAAGAAAACCCATGGGAGCACTTCGAAACTGTATTTACTATTGATTCTGAGCACAAAGGTACTATCCTTTCTAAATCAGACAAAGGTGCAGTTATCGAGTTACCATACGGTATCGAAGGTTTCGCAATGACTAAAAACTTGAAGAAAGAAGACGGTTCTACACCAGAAACTGGTGAGTCTTTAGACTTCAAAGTATTAGAATTCTCAAAAGAGGATAAGAGAATCCTTCTTTCTCACGTTCACACTTACTCGGATCCAGCTCCAAGCAAAAAAGCAGCTCCTAAGAAAGGTGGCGGAAAAGCACAAGCAGCGTCAAATGAAGAAGCTACGACTTCTTTAGGTGATTTAGATGCTTTAGCTAACTTGAAACAACAATTAAAAGACAAGAAGTAATCTCTGATTACAAAAGCTTTTAATTTATAGCATACAGGTACACCCTATCATTGAGTTGATAGGGTGTTTTTTTATTTTTTAAATTTTTACCCAAACAGAAAAGAGAAAACTTAAATTCTGTTTAAAGAAAAAATAATTGCAATACTACCCAATCAGCAAAAGATTATTCTACATCAGCCTATTTTTATAAAACAAACAATCTTCACTATGTTAAAATGCAATAAATTAAATTACGCAATACGCTAACTATCAGATAGTTAACATTCGTTTTATATGTTAACTTATCATGAATTATTATTCATTTATTATTATTAACAATCCGTAAAACACTGAATTTGAAGGTTTTAAATATTTAACAATATTAAGATTAATGTTAACTATTTTAAGATATCGATTGTATGTATACTTTTGTGGCGAACAATTTCAAATTTATTCCATCTAACATTTAACTTTTTTTCTTTTTATGAAAAAGTTTTATTTACTGCTTCTAACAACGTTGATTTCATTTTCAACATTTGCCCAAGAAGTGTCAACCTTGATTAAAGGTATTGTAATTGACAATGACACTAAAGACCCAGTTATCGGTGCTACGGTTGTTATTGACGGAACTACAACAGGTTCTATTACAAACTTCAATGGAGAGTTCGCTATCAGAACTCAACAACAAGGTCCAAAAAAAGTCATCATCTCATTTGTTGGCTACAAATCAATTGAAAAAGAAGTAAACCTTACTGGTGAAGAAGTTTCATTCGGTGAGTTAAAATTAGCTTCTGATGCAATTGGTCTGAATGAAGTGGAAGTGATTGCTTCTGTAGCAATCGACCGTAAGACTCCGGTTGCAGTTTCTACAATCAACCCTGAGTCTATCGAAACTAAATTAGGTACAAAAGAATTTCCTGAAATATTAAAATCGACTCCTGGTGTATACGCTACTAAACAAGGTGGTGGTTATGGTGACTCAAGAATTAACCTTCGTGGATTCTCTTCTGCTAACATCGCTGTAATGATCAACGGTGTGCCAGTAAACGATATGGAAAACGGTTCAGTATACTGGTCGAACTGGGCTGGTTTATCTGACGTGACTAGATCAATGCAAGTACAAAGAGGTTTAGGTGCTTCTAAAGTAGCTGTTCCTTCTATTGGTGGTACAATCAACATCTTAACTAAAACAACTGATGCTGACAAAGGCGGTAACGTCTACTATGGTATTGGTAATGACGGTAGGGAAAAGATCGGCTTAACATTATCAACAGGTAAAATGGATAATGGTTTTGCTGTAACTTTCTCTGGTTCAAGAACGACAGGTCAAGGTTTTGTAGATGCTACATCGTTTGAAGGTTACTCTTACTTCTTGAACGTTTCAAAAGAGATCAACAAGAACCACATGCTTTCATTCACTGCATTTGGTGCTCCACAAACTCACGGTCAAAGAAATGGTTACAACCAAGGTATCGAAGATTACCAAAAGAATGGTGGTATCAGATATAACCCAGACTGGGGATATTTAGACGGTCAAGAATATAACTTATTCACTAACTTCTACCATAAGCCGCAAATTTCATTGAACCACTATTGGACAATCAATGAAAAGTCTAACTTAAGTACATCTGCTTATGTTTCTATCGGTCAAGGTGGTGGTACTGGTTTCTTAGGTACTTCTAAAGATACTGAAGCTTACAGAAGAGCTGATGGTCAAATCGACTTTGAGAAAATCAGAGATGAAAACGTAGCTTTAGCTGAGCAAGGTTTAGGATCAGAAACTATCTTAAGATCATCAAATAACAATCACACATGGGTAGGTGCATTATCTGTTTATGATAATAAACTTACAGATTACTTAACTTTCATGGGTGGTTTAGATGTAAGATACTACTATGGAGAGCACTACAGACAAGTTGAAGACTTATTAGGAGGCGAATACTTCTTAAATACATCTAACGTAAACATTCCAAATCAAAAAGCTGTTGTTGGCGACAAAGTAGCTTACCACAATGATGGTGAAGTATACTGGTTAGGTGGTTTTGGACAATTAGAGTACTCTAAAGATAGACTTTCTGCATTTGTATCAGCAGCTGTATCTCAAACGACTTACGTTCGTTACGACTTCTTTAACTACACTCCTGAGAATCAAAAGTCTGATAACTACAACTTCTTAGGTTACAGTGCAAAAGGTGGTGTAAACTACAACTTAACAGATAACCACAATGTATTCTTCAATACAGGTTATATTTCTAGAGCTCCTTTCTTCCGTTCTGTTTTCCCTAATTACACTAACGATGGAAACAAAGATGCGGAAAATGAAAAAATCTTATCTTTTGAATTAGGTTATGGTTATCGTTCAGCTAAGTTCAATGCTAACGTAAACATCTACCATACTCAATGGAAAGACCGTTCATTTACAAGAACAGTTAACCAAGATTTCACTGCAAACTTATTAGGTGTAAATGCAACTCACCAAGGTATTGAGGTGGATGCGAAGTACAAAGTGAATCACAAATTATCATTCTACGGTATGCTTTCTGTTGGCGACTGGAGATGGGATAATGATTTAAATAATGTACCTATTTACGACCAGAATAATCAAGTTGTTGATTCAGTAAACGTATTTATCAAAGACCTACATGTAGGTAACTCTGCTCAAACAACTGCTGCACTTGGTTTCGATTATGAATTAGTAAAAGGTTTAAAATTAGGTGTTGATTATAACTTCTTCGGAAACAATTATGCTGACTTCGACCCTACTCGTCGTAACGATTCAGAAGACAGAAGTGAAGCATGGAAGATGGAAGATTTCAACGTAGTTGATATCAATATCCGTTACAAATTCCAAATCGGTAAATTAAACTCTACTCTTTATGGCAACGTTGACAACTTATTCGATGTTGAGTACATCACAGATGCTCAAGATGGTGCTGACCACACTGCACAATCTGCTACTAGAGTTTACTACGGTTTAGGTAGAACTTGGAACATGGGTATGAAACTAAACTTCTAATCAAAGCTTAATTAAGAAAAATGAAAAAGTCATTAATATATATTGCAGCATTAGCCGCAGGTCTATTTTCATGTGATCCTTACAAGGAGTTACATAATGAGACACAAGAAGATTTAAAGCTTCAAAGAGAAAATGATGCAATTCCTTCATCATTAGTTATCTCTGAAGATGACAGAGTTTTCGCTACGATCAATGAAGCTCACACTGACATCCCAGTACAATTATCGGAGACATATAATGCCAATTCTTATACTGATCAGAGAGTAATTGAAGTTGAGTATACATTATTAACTCAGAGCTTAGCTCCAAAAATTTATCTTCAAAACGAGCATTACCAAATTACTGGTAATGAGTATTGCTTAGAAAGTGAAGGATGGTTACCAACTGAAGCAGACGCTGAAGAAGAAATCACTTTAACTTCTGATGATTACACTTTTGCTGGAAACAGATACCCTAACTTCAGTGAGTCAGATTATGACGAAGGAGACTACAAAGGTTATACTTATGACAGCAGATTAGACGCAATGATTAGTGACATCCTTGAGAACCACAGATCATTCGACAGAACAAAAACTGTTGACGTAATTTTCGAAGTATACAAGGCAGGTACAGATACAATTACTTATGCTGCGGATACATTAACTGGTTGTACTTACCAATTCTTACCAACCGATAATGTTGAATCTAAAATCACTGAGATTTTAAATACATTAAATGAAGACCAAGCTGTTGCAAGTCAAATTGAAGTAGCTTATAAAGTTGGTGAAATTGGTGATATCTCTAATGAAGTTAATTTCTTCCAGAAAAGTGAAGAAGCTAAATGGGCTGTAATTGCAACAGATGCTCTTGTTCATGAATATGATACTTTACAAGATGCGGATTATACTTCATTTGGTTTAGAATACAATAGCTTCTCAGGAGCTACTGCTTACCAAAATTACTTACCTCAATTCTTAACTCTAAAATTCCCTTACGCTCAAGAAGGCGATAATATTAGAGTAAGTTATGATGCTTATGTAAGTGGATCTACAGACGACTACTTAGCAGAATATACATTCACTGCAGGTATGTGGAACGAAGTAGCACCTTTCGAAGAAAATACAGTAACTATTGACAAGTTTAAGTACTTACATGCAGAAACTGCTTGGAAAGTATCTTTAGCTGAAGTAATTACTTTAACAACTGCTGACTATGCAGTAACTGGAGACGACAAATATGGTAACTTCGGTTACTATGACAACGTTGAAGGTGAATACCCTGAGGGTACTCCTGTTGAGAATATCATTGATGCAAAAATCAATCATATCTTAACTGAAAACTATCCAGATTTAATGAAGGATGGACAAGAAGTTATCGTAAACTACATGTACTATGACAACGGTACTAATGAAGTTTCTAGAAACTATATTTACTCTGGAGCTACTGAAACTTTTGAAAGAAACTAAGTAGATTTCCAATCAAAAAAAGAGGCCAACAGGATTATTTCTTGTTGGCCTTTTCTTTTTCTAAGAAACTGAGAGGCAATATATTTAAGGCGATACGAAATTTCTTTTAACATAAACTCTATTACTTATATTGTATATAGTTATCAAATCATAACTCAAAAACACAATTCAAAAACAATCTATTCATTATTACAATTCTATACGATAAAGAATTTATGAAAAAGGCAATTTTGCTGCTTCTATGTACATTGCTCTCTCAATTAATGTATGCCCAGGAAGCGACTACAATCATTAAAGGTACTGTAATTGAAAAAGAAATAGATCAACCTGTAATTGGTGCATCTATTATTATTAAGGGTACCACCACAGGGACAACTTCAGACTTTGATGGAAACTTTGCATTAAAATCCAATACAACTGGAACTGCTACGGTGGTAATTTCATTTGTTGGTTTACAATCCATAGAAACGGAAGTGGATTTCAATGGTGCTACTGTTGAAATGGGTGAAATTTACATGGAATCAGATGCTATTGGCCTTGCTGAGGTTGAAGTAGTAGCCTCTGTTGCAGTAGACCGTAAGACACCTGTTGCAGTTTCCACAGTAAAACCAGAAGTACTAGAAGAAAAACTTGGTACTCAAGAGTTTCCTGAAATATTAAAATCTACTCCAGGGGTTTATGCTACAAAATCTGGTGGTGGATTTGGAGACTCAAGAATTAATTTACGAGGCTTCTCTTCTGAAAATATTGCGGTTATGATTAACGGTGTTCCTGTAAACGACATGGAAAATGGTGCCGTATATTGGTCAAACTGGGCAGGACTTTCAGATGTTACGAGAACAATGCAAGTTCAAAGAGGTTTAGGAGCCTCTAAAGTTGCTGTACCGTCTGTAGGTGGTACGATAAATATCTTAACGAGAACTACCGATGCAAAAAAAGGCGGTAGTGTGTATTACGGAATAGGAAACAACAATTATAATAAGATAGCATTTACGGCTTCTACTGGTAAAACCGAAAACGGATGGGCAATCACTGTTTCAGGAGCAAAAACTACTGGTAATGGATTTGTAGATGCAACACAATTTGAAGGCTACTCCTACTTTGCCAACGTTTCAAAAGAAATTAACGCTCAACATCAATTATCATTTACTGTATTTGGAGCACCTCAAGTTCATGGTCAAAGATCAAATAAATTGAACTTATTGGATTATCAAGAATCTGGTAGAGGAATAAAATTCAACGGTGATTGGGGGTATAGAAATGGTGAAGTTTTTAATATTAGAGAGAACTATTACCACAAACCTCAAATGTCATTAAACTGGTATTATAACATCAATGACAAGTTAGACCTTGCTACTGTAGTTTATGCTTCTATTGGTCGAGGTGGTGGATCTCGAGGTGTAGGTGTAGATAAATTCTCTCCTAATTGGAGCTCCCCTTACAGAAGAGACGGTGTTATTGATATTGATAGAATTGTTGATGAAAATGTTGCACTTGGTCGACAAGGTTCAGAATCTATAATTGTAAATGGTGTAAACAACCACCAATGGTATGGAGGTTTATCTACTCTTACAGCAACATTCTCTGATTATATCACCTTTACAGGTGGTCTTGATATCAGATACTATGAAGGCAATCACTACAGAGAAGTAAAAGATTTATTAGGAGGTCAATTCTATATGGACCCTGCCTTAAGTGGTGCTGAAGCTGGAGCTCCTGGATCATTTGCCAGACCTTCTAAGGTGGGTGATAAAGTAGAATACAACAATGATGGCCTAGTATGGTGGCAAGCTCTATTTGCACAAGCTGAGTATTCTAAAGATGCACTTTCTGCTTTTGTTTCTGCATCAATATCTAACCAATCTTTCCAAAGAATCGATTACTTACAATATCGACCTGAAAACCAAGCCACTGATTGGCAAAGCTTTTTTGGATATAATATCAAAGGTGGAGCTAACTATAACCTAAATGAAAATCACAATGTTTTTGTCAATGCAGGTTATTTTTCAAGACAACCCTTCTTTAATAGTGTTTGGCCTACTTACACAAACGACACAAATACAGGTGTAGTAAATGAAAAAGCACTAAGCTTTGAAGTAGGATATGGCTACAGAAGTAAATTAGTTTCTGGTAATGTGAACCTTTATCATACTACATGGAAAGATAAGTACTATAGAGCATCCGTAAGACCGGACAATTCATCAGAAACTTTCTCGGCAAATATTCCTGGTATCGATGCCTTACACATGGGTGTTGAATTAGACCTTGTTATTCGTCCTACTGATAAGTTGAATATCACAGCGATGTTCTCTTATGGTGATTGGAAATGGAACAGTGATGTATTAGGTGTTCCAATCCTAGATAACACTCAACAAGTAGTTGGCGAAGTTGATATCTATGCTAAAGGCGTTCATGTAGGTGACGCAGCTCAGACTACTGGTGCCATCGGTGTTAGTTATTTAGTTCTTGGTGGTTTAAAAGTTGGTGCAGATTGGAATATAGCAGATAGATTATACGCTAATTTCAATGTTACTCAATTAGATAGCCCTGAGAAAAGTGTTGATTCATGGCAAGTTCCTACTTATAACTTATTCGATTTATTCGCTAGTTATAAATTCCCTATGGGACCATTTGATGCAAGTTTAAATGCTAAAGTCAACAATGTTGGTAATGTAAAATATGTGTCAGATGCATTTGATGGTTCTACTCATGATTACCAAACTGCTCAGGTATTCTACGGAGCAGGCACAACATGGTCGACTTCTTTAAAAGTTCAATTCTAATTTGAAATACTCTGATAATGAAAAATATATATAAAATTGCAGGCGTACTCATAGGCATATTAGGATTGAATTCCTGCGATCCACTGAAAGATATAAATAAAGAACTTGAGAATAGTTCAGCAGTTTCCCCTACGGAAATTGCCTATACTCTTACATCAGACGACTATGGATTATCTTGTTCAGAAGATGTACAAAACTTTGAAAGTTTTTCAGCAAATGTACCACCAGATAATGACACCTGTGGTGTAGCACAAATTCTGGATCAAAAATTTGTAGGTGTTGATGGCGATATCTTAAACGCGACTTACAACTTATATGATCCTTTATTCAAAGGCACTTCATTACAATATCAAGCAACTCAGGCGGATTACGATCGCTTTGGTACATTTAGTTCTTTGTCTCTAAGTCAATCCATTATCATTGTCGATTCTGTATGGACAGCAACTTATGGAGAAACAGCTTCAAGAACAGATGTTGTCGCTTTAACAGCAAATTACTATGATGGAAGTACAACTCATAGTGACACTCTAATCCAATATATTGCCACAGGAAGTCCTGCTTGGGAACAAGTATATGTACTTACTGCTGATGATTATACTGCAATGGATCAGTCACATAGTAATTTCGGGTCTAAAGATGATGGTCTAGCGCGTATGACTACTTGGATGAATTTGTTCTTCAACCCTTATGCTAATGAAGGTGATGTTCAAGTATTACAATATGAAGTATATAACCGAGACGGAAACGAAGAGTATGTTGTTTACTTTAGCTTTACCAATTCTGCTTGGAGCTATACAGCTGACACCTACCCTGCTACCGATGCTTTTAAATGGAAAGTAGATTTACAAGCTTGGGAGATTGCTCCAGTTTATACTTTTACAAACATAGGCGGAGACACACATGACAAAGAGTATACTTTAACAGAAGCAGACTATAAAACACAAGGGGAAAGTTATCCAAATTTTGATACCAGATATAACTCACAAGAAGATATCGATAGAAAAATTGGAAACATTCTAAATGCTCAAAGTGAGATAGTTATTGAAGATGGTGATATTATAAAAGTTAATTATGCGGTTTACCCAACAGGTACTGCTCCTACCACAGGAAACTATCAAGCAAGTTTACCGTAAACATAATTGACTTTTTACAGTATATATAGAGGCATCGTTGATTTGGTGCCTCTTTTTAGTCTAAGATTTTTTCTATTATGGTAAAACCAATCAGTAAACTATTTTTATTATTACTTTCATTTTTCACCATTCAATTGAATGCACAATCTCTTGATTCACTGATCAGTTTCCCTGAGGATCATGAGTTTTATTCATATCATAAAATTGATAGTTTCGAATATTCATTAAGTAGTCCATACCATACTTTTCACACATTGTATGACTTTTTGGATGAAGATAATTTTCATCCTGGAATTGCTGCGAGAGTATTTAATAAAAATATTGGTTCAATAGAAAAACGACAACAGTTAGCAGAAGATTTAAAACTGATTCTAAGTGCCAAAGGTATTTATCCACACAACACTAATGTTTCATTACTTAAGAACTATGTGGATAAAAAGACAAACAAAAGAAGGTTTACTATAACAGATAAATACCCAGACATCTATCTTATTAAATATTCAGATGGAAACTGGTACTTCTCAAGATATACATCCGAAAGGATTCCTTATATATTTAATGAAATCTATCCAGGCATCTCAAGAAAAATCATTGAGTTTGTCTTAAAAATCAAACAAAATAACAATCAACTATTAGGGAAAGATACATGGCAAATCACATCGTTATTTTCATTAATCCTGATGTTAGTAATAGTGGGTTATTTATTGAACTATCTATTAAAGTTTGCCACTCTTAAGATCACTAACCCAGATTATAAAAGCTTTATACTTGATCGGATCATAAATCATTTTATCAAGCCCGTAAACTATGCTATTTTATTATACATGTTTAATTGGCTGTTACCATTATTCTTGATTGATAGTGATTTATCTTATTACCTTTCTACTGTTGTCCGAGTATTATTAGGCATCGCTATTTTACTAATACTCTATAGATCTGTTGATATTATTGTGTATCAGATGTATCACAAGACAAAATACAATAGATTAAACTTTAATGAGAACCTATCTCCTATTGTGAAAACCTCGATGAGGATTTTCGCAGTATTAATTGGTATAGGAATTTTCTTTAATATGCTTGGGTATGATATCACCAACTTTATAGCAGGACTTTCATTTGGTGGTATTGTCATCGCTTTTGCTGCTCAAGACACAGTAAAAAACTTTATTGGCTCCATTATGCTTTTTGCCGATCAGCCGTTTAGAGTTGGAGATTATATTGAAATCGATAATTTGAGTGGTGTGGTTGAGGAAATTGGATTCCGTTCTACCAAAGTTAGAACTTTTGAAGATTCAGTAATGGTATTCCCGAATAGTTTATTATCAGATAATAGAGTTGATAATAAAGGAATGCGTAACTCAAGAAGGTTTAGAACCTTGATTTCAATTACTTATAATACACCGAGGGCAAAGATTATTAAGTTTACAAATGAGATTAGAGAGGTAATCAAAAATCATCCATTAAGTAAACCTGATGCTTATTATGTACATCTAAATGAGTTTGGGCCAAGTTCGTTAGATCTTCTTTTTCAAATGTACATCTGTACCAATGAGAGGATTATTGAGCTTCAAGCTCGAGAAGAAATTATGTTAGAAATCATTCGCTTATCGGAAGAAATAGGTGTTGAGTTTGCGTTCCCAACTCAAACTGTTTATTTTAATAATGAAGATGAAATAAATAATGATACAGAAAAGGGTATCACTTAAAAAGTGATACCCTTATTATCTATTCAAATTTTAAAATATGTCCTTAGTTTTCCACTTGCTCATCTTCTAACAAGATTTGAAGTACTTTTTTCGCAGAGTAAGGAACTCTTGTACCTGGACCAAATATCGCAGATACACCAGAATCATAAAGGAATTGATAATCTTGCTCAGGGATAACTCCACCTGCAAATACCATAATATCCTCACGCCCTAGACGTTTTAACTCTTCAATTAATTGTGGAATTAAAGTTTTATGACCAGCCGCTAATGAAGATGCACCTACACAGTCTACATCATTTTCAGCCGCTTGTCTTGCTACCTCTTCTGGAGTTTGGAAAAGTGGACCCATATCTACATCAAAGCCAATATCTGCAAATGATGTTGCAATTACTTTAGCTCCTCTATCATGGCCATCTTGTCCCATTTTCGCAACCATTACTCTAGGACGTTTACCCTCAAGTTTCTCAAATTCATTGGCTAATGCCTTTGCCTCAGCAAATGCTTTATCACCTGCTACTTCATGAGAATATACCCCTGAAATGTTACGAATTGTAGCTTTATATCTTCCGAAATCTTTTTCCATAGCATCAGAAATTTCACCTAAAGACGCTCTACATTTAGCAGCTTCTACAGCTAACTCTAGTAAGTTACCTTTTCCAGTTGCTGCCGCTTCTTCAATAGCTTTCAATGCAGCATCACATTTTGCTTGGTCTCTATTTGCTCTAAGAGACTTTAATCCAGCAATTTGTCCTTCTCTAACTGCAGTGTTATCTATTTCTAAAACGTCGATTTCTGTCTTTTCGTCTGCGATAAATTTGTTAACACCCACAATTGTATCTTGGCCAGAATCAATTCTAGCTTGTTTTCTTGCAGATGCCTCCTCAATACGCATTTTAGGAATACCTTTTTCAATGGCTTTTGCAATACCACCATGCTCTTCTACTTCTTCGATAAGTTTCCAAGCTTTATGTGCAATTTCATGCGTTAAATATTCCACATAATGAGATCCAGCCCAAGGGTCAATTACCTTACACACATTTGTTTCATCCTGGATGTATAACTGAGTGTTACGAGCAATTCTTGCAGAGAAGTCCGTTGGTAATGCAATGGCCTCATCCAATGCGTTCGTGTGCAATGATTGAGTATGACCTAATGCTGCTCCCATTGCTTCAATGGCTGTTCTAGCTACGTTGTTAAAAGGATCCTGTTCCGACAATGACCAACCTGAAGTTTGAGAGTGCGTTCTCAAGGCCATTGATTTAGGGTTTTTAGGTTTGAATTGTTTTACAATTTTAGCCCATAACATTCTACCTGCTCTCATTTTTGCAATCTCCATGAAATGGTTCATACCAATTGCCCAGAAGAAAGATAAACGTGGAGCAAAATCATCAATATCTAAACCTGCTGCAATACCCGCTCTGATGTATTCTAAACCATCTGCTAATGTATAAGCCAACTCAATATCAGCTGTTGCCCCTGCTTCTTGCATGTGGTAACCTGAGATAGAAATGGAGTTATACTTCGGCATATTCTTAGAAGTATATGAGAAAATATCTGAGATAATTCTCATTGAAGGTTTTGGTGGATAGATATACGTATTACGCACCATAAATTCCTTCAGGATATCATTCTGGATTGTACCACTTAGCTTTTCTTTTGATACTCCTGACTCTTCAGCAGCAACAATATAGAAGGCCAATACTGGAATTACTGCACCATTCATTGTCATTGATACTGACATTTTATCTAATGGAATATCATTAAATAAAACTTTCATATCCTCTACTGAATCAATGGCTACACCAGCTTTACCCACATCACCAACTACTCTAGGGTGATCAGAATCATACCCTCTGTGAGTCGCTAAGTCAAATGCTACTGATAAACCTTTTTGACCCGCCGCTAAATTTCTCTTATAAAATGCGTTTGATTCCTCTGCTGTTGAGAAACCTGCGTACTGACGGATCGTCCAAGGACGCAAAGCATACATTGCTGAATATGGTCCTCTTAAAAATGGAGGAAGACCTGCTGCGAAATTTAAATGTTCTGCCGAACTATAATCTGCTTCCTCAAATCCTTTTTTTACCGGAATACCTTCTGCGGTTTTCCAAGCATCACTCTCTTTCACCAAGTTTTCAGGTGAAGTGAGTTTAATATTTTTAATATCGAGTTTTGAAAAATCTGGTTTCATTTTTCGTCAATTTAAGTGGTAGTGGTTGCTGATTAGTTAATTTCTAAATCAGCTTGGAACTGTGCTAAGCTTTGAATGGCATTTGTTTTTACATGAACAAAACCATCAACGCCAGCAGCAAGGAATTCTGCTTCTTTGTCACCAGGGTGACCAGCAAGAATTAGTTTTTTCCCTTTTGCTTCTGATGCTTTAAAAGCTTTAGCGAAACCTTCAACATGCTCTGCATATTCAGGATCTGAAGAACACATCACTATAATGTCTGCATCATTCTCAATTGCTCCTTTTACAGCTTCTTCAGCTGAAGCATAGAATTGTTCTGAAGAAACAAAACCTGCAGTACCAAAGAAATCCATTGCGAATGTTGATCTTGCTTTTCTCATGGCAAGATTACCAAATAGTGCATTGAATACTTTAGGACGTTCCCCACCATCTTTGACGTAACGTTCTGTTTTCAAACGCAGACTTTCAAATTGAAGTGTTGCTCTCTGACCATGTAGTAATTCTACTTTTGCCTCATGATCGTGTTGAAGTTTTACATTTTCTGGATTCACCATTTCCTCTTGATTTGGATAACGGTTAGTACCTACATAAACACTTCTTCTTTGAGCAATTAATTTCTCTTTCTTATCGCGAGTCTCTCTTATTAATCCTTGGATTGTTCCATTTTCAAAACAAGCTAAGAATCCATTTTCAGACTCAATTGTTTGGAATAACATTAATGCTGCATCCAATAACTTTTCTGTAAGAGAATCTAAATAATAAGACCCCGATGCAGGATCTGCCACTTTACCCAAATAAGCTTCTTCTCTCATGATGTGAGAGATGTTAAGTGCAACTCTTTGAGATTGTGTTGTTGGCTTTTCATATGAAGCATTGTGTGCTTCAATATTAATTGCATTCACACCACCAAGAACAGCAGACATTGCTTCTGTTGTATTACGAAGCATGTTTACGTTTGGATCATAAAGTGATTTAGACCAAAGTGATGAGTTCGCTAGTATTTCAATTGACTTTTCATCAAAATCAGGATTATACAATTTAGCTACTTCAACAACTAATAATCTAAAGGCTCTGAATTTTGCAATCTCATGGAAATAATCTCCAGCCACTGCAGCTTGGAAGATGATATTCTGTAATACTTCTTCTGGTGAGATATCAAACTTCTGAAGTTGATCAATATACTCTACCATTGTATTCAATGTGAACGCCAGTTCTTGCGTATGGTTTGCGCCAGAATTAACAAAAGCGGTAGAGTTAATACTTAAAACTCTAAAGCCAGGCATTTCACTAGTATAAGAAATCAAGCGAGAGATTCTTTCGATACCGTCTTCATCCAAAATACCAGTAGTAGAATAAGTTGAGATCGGGTCAAAATTGACAAAACCTCTTACCTTATCAAGTGAAACACCATGGATATGTAAATACCCAACATAATCTCTTACAAGTGTTCTTGGGTGAGCTACATTTTCGAAACCAATTCCTACCATTTCGATACTGATACCTTTTAAAGCTAATTCAATATCAAAATCTTTTACATGATCTACATTAAAGATTAGTCCTTCAACTCCTCTTTCTAGTAAGAACAACGCATTTTTATTGATTTCTTCATTGGTGTCTCCTACTACTTTCTGGAAACTCTTCCAATCAAGTCCCTCTTTCTCTGAAGAAGGTAATATATCTTTTAATTGATCTAATACATCTAATTTTTCAGCCCTGTCTTCATGATCGAAGTAAGGCTGTATTTTCATCCCGTTTTCTGTGTTCCAAACGAGTTTTCTATCGAAGTCGGCCCCTTTTAAATCAGTAACTACTTTTTCTTTCCAAGCTTCTTTACTGATTGGCTCGAAGTCTGAAAATAACTTATCAGCCATAATTTATGTTGTTTGTGTGGTTTTGTGTGTGATACAATAATAAAACAAAAACCGGAACAAATTGAGTTGATTATAACCAAGAGAAAGAAAAATCATGTAATTTTTACACTTATATTCTCTTGGTTATATAACAAATTGATATTTAATTAGGTTTAAACCACTAAACCAATTCCGGTACTACAGCTGAAAAAGATTGGTAACTTCTACCAAAACGTTCTCTAGCTTGACGATCAAGGTCTTCTCTATGATCTGGATGAGCAATTGCGATTAATGCTTTTGCTCTTTGTGCTAAGTTTTTACCAAATAAATCAGCAATACCATGTTCAGTAACTACAAAGCGAGCATGAGCTCTTGTTGTCACTACACCAGCACCTGGCTGTAAGATTGCTGAAATTTTAGAATGCCCTTTTGCTGTCACAGAAGGCAAAGCAGTAATTGGCTTACCTCCTTCAGATAAGGCTGCACCTCTCATAAAGTCCATCTGACCACCAACTCCTGAATACATTCTAGTACCAATTGAATCCGCACAGATTTGTCCTGTTAGATCTACCTCAATTGCAGAGTTAATTGCTGTTACTTTAGGGTTTTGACGAATCACAGCTGTATCATTTACAAATGCAATATCCATCATTTCAACCTCTGGGTTATCATCCATAAAGTCATATAACTTTTTAGTACCCATTGCAAAACCTGATACAATTTTGTGAGGTAAGATCTTTTTGTTTGATCCATTTACAATACCTTTTTCACATAAGTCAATTAAACCCTCAGAGAACATCTCTGTATGTACTCCAAGGTTTTTGTGATTATGTAAGTAGGTTAGTACTGCATTTGGAATACCACCTATACCCATTTGTAGTGTAGCGCCATCTTCAACAAGTGAAGCTACGTGTGCACCAATCTGTCTTTCGATTTCAGTTGGCTCACCAAATTTCATTTCATAAATTGGCTCATCTACTTCTACAATAGCATCGAAGCTATCGATATGTAGAATACCATCGCCCATACAACGAGGCATTTGTTTGTTGACTTGAGCAATAATAGTTTTGCCCTTTTCAACAGCTGCTACCATAATATCTACAGATACACCTAAAGAAACATAACCATGTTTATCTGGTGTAGAAACATTTACTAGAACTACATCTAATGGTAAAATGTCTCTTCTAAATAAATTAGGGATATCTGAAAGGAAAACTGGTACGTAAGAAGCATTTCCAGACCAAATTTCTTTACGAACATTACCTCCAATGAAGAAGTTATTCGATTTAAAACTTTCTGCATATTCTTCTTTAGCATAATCAGCGTAACCTTCAGTATGGATATGACAAACTTCAACATCACGAAGTTCGGATGCTCTAGCTGTCATGGCCATTACTAATGCTTGAGGAGTTCCAGCTCCACCTTGAACGCATACTCTATCACCTGATTTAATTAGTTTTACTGCTTCCGCTGCTGATACAAATTGTTTTGTCATGGTAAATAAGTGGTTAAGGTAGAATGATGAAGTTTAAATAATAACAACACCATTCATCTCTATATTTTAAAAAATGTATTTCGTAATAATTCAGTTAGAAATGGTGAATTGTGTTTGCTATACAATCCACCATTGACAAATTCAGATTACATGTTGGAGAAGTAAGAAAGGAAGCTCATCAAGATACCTGCTGCAACTGCTGAACCAATAACACCAGATACGTTTGGTGCCATAGCATGCATGAGTAAGTGATTTGATGGATCTGCTTTTAAACCTTCTTGTTGTACAACTCTTGCTGAATCTGGCACTGCAGATACACCTGCTGCACCAATTAGTGGGTTGATTTTATTATCTCCTTTCAAGAAAACGTTCATGATTTTGGCAAAAGCCAAACCTGATACTGTAGCAATTGCAAAAGATACAGCACCTAAAACGAAGATTTTCATACTATTCACAGTGATAAATTCACTAGCTTGTGTCGATGCTCCAACGGTTACACCTAATAAGATCGTTACAATATCTACCATAGATGTTCTTGCAGTATTTGCCAAGCGTTCTGTATGTCCAGATTCCTTTAATAGGTTACCGAAGAATAACATTCCTAAAAGTGGTAATGCACTTGGTGAAATAAATGTTGTCAAGATCAATCCAATAATTGGGAATAAAATCTTCTCCGTTTTTGTCACTGTTCTTGGTGGTTTCATACGGATTTTACGTTCCGCAGAAGTTGTCATCAATCTCATTAAAGGAGGTTGAATAACTGGAACCAAAGCCATGTAAGAATATGCTGCAATAGCGATTGCTCCTAATAAATGTGGAGCTTCTTTAGAAGATAAGAAGATCGCTGTTGGACCATCAGCACCACCGATAATACCGATAGAAGCTGCCTCGTTTAAATCAAAACCTAAAGTGATCGCTCCAATGAAAGTAAGGAACACACCTACTTGAGCAGCAGCACCTAACAACATTAATTTAGGATTGGCAATTAGTGATGTAAAATCGGTCATTGCTCCTATTCCTAAGAAAATTAATGGAGGATAAATACCTTTTTGAACACCAAAATACAGGTAGTTTAATACTGAACCTTCCTCATAAATACCAATCTGGTTTCCTGCAACAAATGGAATGTTACCAATGATGACACCTACACCAATTGGAATAAGCAGTAACGGTTCATAATCAAATTTAATTGCCAGGAAAATAAAGAATAACCCGACAGAAATCATGATTAGGTTAGGGATTGTTACATTGGCAAAACCTGTCATAGACATAAAGTTTGACAAGCCTTCTAAGGCCATATGACCAAACCCATTCGAAGAATTTAATACCACTTCTTTGGTAATTTCTCCTATCGATTCAGTAGATACAACTCCAGCTGTTGCTGTAGCCCAAGCTACTAGAATTGCTGCAATTGATCCAAATACTATAAATACTCGTTTCATAATGTCTTTTTTTAAATTTTAAATCATTAGAAACGTTAGGCCATTTCTACAAGAACTTCACCCTGCAATACTGACTGACCTTCTTGTACTTTGATTACACCGATAGTTCCATCTGTTTCTGACAATACATTGTTTTCCATCTTCATGGCTTCCATTGTCATCAATAAATCTCCTTGTTTTACAGTATCTCCCTCTTTGACATTCAAAGACACAACAGTTCCTGGTAATGGGGCAACGATATTCGACTTCTTTGCTGATCTGGTAATTGCTTTTGGTGCAGCTGTTCTTGGAGCAGAAGATCTCACCAATTGAGGAGTCTTAGATGACTTTACTTCTTTCTCCATTTGAACAGTATACGGTGTACCATTTACTTCTAATTCAATGGCTTGACCTTCAACGTTAGTAATATGAACGGCATAGTTATTACCGTTCACTTTAAATTTATATTTTTTCATTTTCGTAATACTAATTATCGATTAAGCTGACTGCCATGAACGGCATAAATTTTCGAACTCCAAGGAGAATACGCTTTCTTTACTTTTTGGATAGTAAGTATCGTATTTTCTTCATCATGATCTTCTTCTCCTAGGTACTTATAAAGTGCCGCTGCAATAGCAGCATTTACCTCACCTGTAGCAATTTTTTCCCTCTCCTTTTGGAGTCTTTTCTCTTCGGGATCTTTTACTTTAGGCTTCGCTTCAATTAACCTCAGAATAAAAGGTAATACGTAACTAAAGACGATAAAAAGGGCGGCTAATGTTAAGAACACTAATGCGACTCCGACTAAAGAAACAACTAACCCTTCTGACAATTCGATTTCTAATGGTGTGTATTCCATAGTTTTATCTTTATTATAGTGGAATATTAGAGTGTTTCTTCGCTGGATTCACCTCTTTCTTCGTCGCTAATACTTCTAAACCTCTACAGATTCTGAAACGAGTATTACGTGGTTCAATTACATCATCAATAAAACCGTATTTAGCTGCTTGATATGGATTTGCGAATTTCTCGATATATTCATCCTCTTTTTCATGGATAAACTTCTCTCTTTCAGACTCGTCGTCGATCTTTCTAATTTTACGACCTTCAAGTACCTCTACAGCACCTTTTGCTCCCATTACTGCAATTTCAGCAGTTGGCCAAGCATAGTTAAGATCACCTCTTAATTGCTTGCTACTCATAACATCATGAGCACCACCGTATGACTTTCTTAATGTAATAGTGATTTTTGGAACAGTAGCTTCACCATATGCAAATAATAGTTTCGCACCGTGCAAGATGATACCTCCATACTCTTGACCTGAACCAGGTAAGAATCCAGGAACATCTACTAATGTTACGATAGGAATATTAAATGCATCACAGAAGCGAACAAATCTTGCTGATTTTTTAGAAGCCTCAATATCAAGTACACCTGCCAAGAAACTTGGGTTATTGGCCACAATACCTACTGGGCGACCATTAAATCGAGCAAAACCTGTGATTATATTTTTAGCATATGCTCTGTGAGTTTCTAAGAACTCATTGTTATCCGCAATATGGTGGATAACGTCATGCATATCATATGGTTTATTTGGATCGTCAGGAATGATCTCATTTAGAGCGTCTTCAATTCTATCATGAGGATCTTTACAAGGAATAATTGGAGGATCTTCAAGGTTATTTGATGGTAGGTAACTGATTAACTTACGAATTAACATTAAAGTCTCTTCATCGTTTTCAGTCATCATATGAGCTACACCAGACTTAGAGGCATGCATATTTGCACCACCAAGATCTTCTGTTGTAATCACCTCACCAGTTACAGACTTAACTACCTTAGGACCAGTCACAAACATATACGATGTTTGATCTGTCATTAAAATAAAGTCTGTTAAAGCAGGAGAATAAACGGCACCACCAGCACAAGGACCTAAGATTGCAGAAATTTGAGGAACAACACCCGAAGCCATAATGTTACGTTGGAAAATCTCAGCATAACCTGCCAATGATCTTACACCTTCTTGAATACGAGCACCACCCGAGTCATTTAAACCAATTACAGGAGCACCTACTTTCATTGCCTGATCCATAACTTTACAGATCTTCTGAGCAAATGTTTCAGAAAGTGAACCTCCAAATACAGTAAAGTCTTGAGCAAATACATAAACAACACGGCCATCGATTGTACCATGACCAGTAACTACACCATCTGATAAGTATTGTTGTTTATCCAAACCGAAGCTTTTTGTACGGTGTGTAACGAACATATCATACTCCTCAAAACTACCTTCATCAAGTAATAAATCTATCCTTTCTCTTGCGGTTAATTTACCTTGATCATGTTGTTTCTCAATACGCTTTTCACCACCACCTAATCTGGCTTGTGTGCGTTTCTCTACAAGTTCTTTGATCTTGTCTTTGTTAGTACCCATAAATATTTACCCTGAGGGCATTTGTCAACACTAAGTGGCTCTCCACTCAACATTAATTATTAAATGTCAAAATTCAATTCAGTTGGCTCTTCAAATAACTTTCAAATATTGATAGGGTTATTTCCTATATGATATTCAAAAACATGACTCAAGAAATGAGTTCATATTATTCTTTTAGTTATTCTATGTAAGTGTGTCGTTATTTAATTACAGTGTGTTATTTGAAGAAATTGAGGTTGCTGGTAGTTGTCGTAACAACAACCTCAATAGATAATTTTGATAGCTGCTGGAAGTTGTAATTATTAGTCAGGTTAAGGCTGCTTAGTAATCTGAGATTACTTTTTCTCACATAGCTCTGTCAAAACCCCGTGAGTCGATTTAGGATGCAAGAAAGCGATGTCTAATCCTTCCGCTCCTTTTCTTGGTGTCTTATCCAATAAACGAACACCTTTTTCTTCAGCATCTTTAAGATTACCTTCGATGTCTTTTACTGCAAATGCTAAGTGGTGCATACCAGGACCTTTTTTGGCAACAAATTTCCCAATAGGACCATCTTCAGCAGTTGATTCTAATAACTCGATTTTTGTATCTCCAACTTGGAAGAAGGCTGTTTTTACTTTTTGTTCTGCTACTTCTTCAATAGCATAACATTTTAGTCCTAATACCTCTTCGTAGTATTTAATTGACTCTTCTAAATTTTCTACTGCAACGCCGATATGCTCGATGTGTGTAATATTCATTTCTTTATTTTTTTTAGTTAGTGAACAATATAGTCCGCGATATACCCTGCTTTAATCTTGTATTGTAAAATTGACACATGAATGCTTGATGCAAGATAACTTTTGTCATCAAATTGATAATTTATTATCACTCATTTCTATTTATTTGCTTTTATTTATCAATACATAAATTTATAACTAACTGATATACTTACTTTTAAATATAAGACAAAAGTCATTTTTTTCGTTTTTTTGTAAATAAATTTATATCTAAAAAAAATCCCTTTTTACACTTCAATTTGAAAAAAAGAATTGATTTAAATGGGAAATCATGAAATTTGTCTACTTTTACAGAAGATAGCCCGCGATAAATAACCAAGCTACAATTCATAAAAATCATATAAATCATGGGGTATAAAAGAAGAAAAAGGCTATCCGCAGAAGAATATGCTAACGGCATAATTGAAGGTGATAGAATAATACTCAGCAGAGCCATTACAATCATAGAAAGTAAATTAAATGAAGACATATTACTAGCTGAACAGATATTAGAGAAGATACTCCCTTATACTGGTAATAGTTTACGCGTAGGTATCACAGGTGTACCTGGTGTTGGTAAAAGTACTTTCATAGAATCTTTCGGAAAATATATTACATCTAGAGAATTAAAATTAGCAGTTCTAACCATTGACCCTAGTTCACAAATTTCAGGAGGAAGTATTCTAGGAGACAAAACGAGAATGGAAGAACTTTCTAATGACCCTTTAGCGTATGTTCGTCCATCTGCTGCAGGTTCTGCTCTTGGTGGTGTAAACCATAAAACTAGAGAAACCATGTTGCTATGTGAAGCCGCAGGTTTTGATGTTATTTTAATCGAAACTGTAGGTGTGGGTCAATCAGAAACCACTGTAAAAGGAATGGTTGACTTCTTCTTATTACTCATGTTAGCAGGTGCAGGCGATGAATTACAAGGCATTAAAAGAGGAATAATGGAAATGGCTGATGCAATAGCAATCACCAAATGTGATGGTGATAATATCCGAAAAGGCCAACTTGCTAGGGCTGAATATCAGAATGCATTACACCTCTTCCCTCCTTCAGAAACAGGGTGGTCGCCTAAAGTTATGACCTGTTCGTCTTTAGAAAATAGTGGGTTGGACCAAATCCTAGAAAATATCTTGGAGTTTGAAAAGAAAATGAAAGATAAAGGATATTTCCAATCAAAAAGGCAAGAACAAAATCTACATTGGATGCATGAAACAATAGAAAGTTACCTCAAGAGGGCTTTTTATTCTGATGAAGATATCACAAAAGAATTACCTAGTCTAGAAAATGGAGTCATTCAAAATAAAGTCCCTGCTATTGCTGGAGCAAGGAAATTGATTGAATTATTTAATAAAAAAAGGAACTTCTATTTCGAAGATTAAACTATAAAACCTCAGTTTATCAATTTTCCATTGACCAACTGAGGTTTTTATTTCCACTCTAGATCTTGGTATATAATCGATATACCTTAAAATACTTTTAACTTATTAATTATAATTTCGACTAATTCTTAAATCCCAAATAGAAGAAAAAACAGACTAATGCTACTGCTCCAAAAGCAAAAATAAATGTGTACATAACCTTTGTAATTTAGTTGAAAAATAACTTTTTCTGGTTTTACAAAGGTCATCATACGGGGATTAAAATATTTAGTTGTATCGCTAAAGTTAAAAATTTTAGTGATTTACTTAACAACTACGTGAAACACCTATTTGTCTTATTTTAGAGGTCATCAAATAAGTCTCTTTCTACTGCATATAAAACTAATCCGGCTACATTTTTACAACCTGTTTTTTCTAATAAATTGCGTTTGTGTGCTTCAACTGTTCTAGAAGTAATAAATAATTCTTCAGCAATTTCTGGATTCGATTTCTCTTTGCAGATAAGATGTAGAATTTCTATTTCTCTTTCAGTTAATGCAATGTCTTTTACCGTTCTATTTTTAGGCTTTGGCTTTGAAGTAAACCCCTGCATAATAGTCTGTGTAACATTTTGAGAATAATACACCTCACCTTTTGCAACTGTTTTAATCGCTTGTATTAACTCTTCCTGCGTACAATCTTTTAGTAGATAACCTTTTGCACCAGCACCCAACATTTGTTTTATGTTTTGAGATTCATTCATCATCGTTAAGGCTAAGACTTTAATCGATGGATGAATATTGGAGATTTCTTGTGTCAGCTTTATTCCATCCAATTCAGGCATCATAATATCAGAAACAACCACATCGACTTCAATCCCTTCTAATTGCTCGAGTGCCTCTTTTCCATTTTTTGCTTCTGCCACAACCAAAATTTTTTCATCTTCCAAAAAAGACTTTAAACCAAATCTGATCATACTATGATCGTCTACTAACATTACTTTGATTTCACTCATATTATTATTCTGATGGAAGTTCTACTAAAATTTGTGTTCCTTTTTGTGGTCTACTATTAATCTCAAAATAAGCCCCTATAGACTCAGCCCTAGTTCTCATACTATTGATACCAAAAGTTTTTAAGTTTTCTTCTACTATAAACCCATCTCCATTATCATCTATAGTAAGTAATAAAACATCTGAATGTTTAAGTATTTGAATGTTGCATTTTGTTGCATTGGCATACTTAATAACATTATTAATCGCTTCTTGTGTGATACGATACAGTGTCATTTCCACAGATAGTTTCAATCTGTTTTTATCAATATTTTGATCAAAATTGAAAGAAGTAGAAGATGAATTTTGAATAGCAGAAATTAAAGATTCAATAGCTGCTATTATACCATTTTCGCTAATCACTTTAGGCATAAGATTATGTGCTAGTGTTCTACTTTCTTCTATTGCTTTTTTTAGGTATTGATATCCCATTTGAAAACGCTCTTCAACCTTAGGTTCATTAAAATCAACTGACATTCTAACTTTTTCTAAACTCATCAAAGAGGTAGACATAGTTTGTTGTAAACCATCATGAATTTCACTTGCAATCCTACTTCTTTCTTTATCTTCTGTTTCCAAAATAGCATCTAGAATATTTTCTTCTTGTTTCATCCTATCAGTGATATCAGACATGGTTCCAACGATTCGTTTTGGAGCATTCTTAGCCGTAAACTCAACAGCTTTACCTTTTGTGTGAATCCACTTGTAAGCTCCATCTTTGGTCTTCATCCTGTACAAACTATCATGAGAGCCATTTTTCTTTATTTCATCTACATTATTAATTAATGCTTTTTCTTGATGATCCGAAACCACAATTCCTTTCCAAAAATCAATTTGGTCTAATACGCTTTCTTCGGAAGTATACCCTAAAATACTGTAACAGCGCTCACTGAAATTAATTTGATCATCATCTCGATATATCTCCCAAATTCCTTCATTAGAAGCATCTAATGCATATTGTAATTGCTGTTCTTTCTCAATTAATGCCACTTCCGTTTTAACCTTTAGGTCAATTTCATCTTTTAAATTCTGATTCGATCTTTTTAGATGTTCTAGATACGATTTCCTTTCATTAAAATTTCCTAAGATCAGTGCGATAGCTTCTATTAATTCTTGCTCCTCTTCTAATAAAGGGGTTGCTGTTAAGCTTCCAGTAAGGTCGTTATAATACACCTCAATCTTCCCTATTTCTTTATTCGACTCAATAATTTTTGCTTCTTGTTTCCATTTTGATTCAGAAAACTGCACTGATGTAAATGTTTTCCCTTGAAATGTTATTCTACAACAAGTTTGCTCAGTAAACTGCCATCCATAAGGAATAATTGAAGCTGTTGTTTCTAAAATATGATCTATATCTTTTTGTGTACTTTCTGTAAGCTGAGAAATCTTATAAAGACAAGCCTGCTCTTTACTCCTTGATTGTAATTGATTGGATAATTGCTCTTTCTGAATTAGTCTATTGATAATCATATAGTAGCTAATAATAAATACTGAGATTAAAAGTGCAATCGAAATAAAAATAGTCCACAACAAAAACTCGCCTTTCTCTCTAAATTTATCGACTGTGTTTTTAGTTCTGGATTCAATTAGACTTTCAAACTTAATAATGGGTTCCATTACCTCAGTTTTTGTCATAAGATAATCTTGACCATATAAGATATTGAAAGCTGCTTCTAAGTCTGGTTTTCCTCTGATAGAATAGTTATTTAGGCTATCTAAATAAATTCCTTTTGCAGCATTAAAGGCCTGCTCTTCCTTTTTTATCAATTGGTTTGATTTACCCAGTGCATCCTTAAGTAGTTCGAACTCTTCTTGTGAAAAACCCATATGGTACATGCTATCTAAAATAGAACGTTCCCATCCACTATCTTCTGGAATCAACCTTCCTTCTCGAACAGCGACTAGTTCCCAATACTTCTTCTCCCAAATAGTATCTTTTGTAACAATAAAGTTTTTACAATATTCTGTCAAAAAATCATCACTTTGTCTTAAAGCATCACCCAAACGATAAGAAGTGTAACGATTTACCTGACTTTCAAATAATTTTTCTTGATTAAAATATAGAAATACTAATGAAATAAGGATACCTAATGTAAGTATAATATTGAGCAGAAAAAGCCAAAAAAATGGTCGTTTTTTATCGTCTGTAAGGTTATTCATCATCAATTTTTTACTGAGCAATAATTGAAAATAGTATTATCATTAATAGTAAAAAAGTGTTTGAATAACTTTAACTACATCTAGTCCTTTCTAATATATTTTTTGCTATTTATTATGTACTAAGGCTGAATCGTCAATGTTTTTACCGTTCCATTGATAGGTGAGATTTGTATATTATCCTCTCCTTCTAATACATAGAAAATGTACGAACTATTTTTCCCAACTATCTCAACATTTAAAGTCTGTCCATCAAGAAATAAAACTTTATCATTATACTCGATTGTCTTTTCGTTCATTCTTTTTTGCAAACGCTCACCTTTCCCTAATCCTGTTCCAACAAAAAAGCCTAAAAAGAAAATAACAGAAGATACTGTTAACACTGAAAGAAGTTTAGTCTCTAAGTTTTCTTCTGGATTTTTAATATTAAATAGTTTTGTAAACCACGCTTTGTTCTTCAGTTTACCTAATTGTCGAGGGATAAATATTACACCTAGAACAGTTAAGAGAGAAATGATCATTAAGACTTTATTTGATGTCAATCTTGATATTGGACTTAATAGAACATCTAATATGTCAGCATATTCTAAGATATTAATATCAAACTGGCCATAGAATAGCGTTTCATTTACAATACCTAAAATAACAAGGAAGATGTAACCTAAATAGAGAATACTTTGAGTTTGTTCTAGTTGATTTTTCACGGTTCAGTTTATGGAATATAGATTTAAAAATCGATGAGAGTTTAATAATTTAAAAGAGAACAAGTATAACAAATCACCACGAGTTTTCATGAAAGAATTGAATAAACTTAGCAGATTTAATATCAACGGTGTAATAAAAAGGTATTTTTGAAATACTAAACTAAATCAGTAATTTTAGTATCAAGTAAACTATTCAATGACACAATTCTATCACCAATGGTAAAACTAAGCAAGCTATTTTTTGCAATAATATCTATTGTATCTTTTTTTTCATGTACAACAGAATCAGAGAAAAGCTCACCTGTACAAAAAGTGAAATTTTCATTTTCAGAAAACTCCTCCTCAGCCAGATCTCTTGAAGGAGAAGCAGCCTCTTTTGCCATCTCAATTTCCCAAGGTGAAGAAAGTGTTTATCATCTAGAATCACTGGATATTATTAATGTTGGTGGTTCATATTTATCAGAAGAACTAACCTTAGAAGTTGGAGAATATTCGATTACAGACTTTGTAGTCATGAATGAAAATGATGAAGCTATCTATTTAACTCCAAAACAAGGTTCTGATTTTTCTCATTTAGTCTCAAAACCTCTCCCTTTAAAATTCAATGTATCTACTAATGATTCTCTCACAATTACACTGGAAGTAATCGAAGCTACTTTAGGGGAGCTTAATGACTTTGGATATTCTAGCTTCAGTTTCGAAATTGTAGATTATCTATCCAAAGGGTTACAGTTGTATCTTCCTTTTGATGGATCCACTTCTGATTATTCTGAAAATGGCATTGAATTGACTAAAAATGGTTCTATTGACTATGTTCAGGACCGTAAGGGAAAAGAAGCCTCTGCCATTTACTTAAACGGTTCTGATGCCTTTTTAAGTGGAGATGCCCTTGTACGAGATTATAAGGAATTTACATTATCTGCTTGGATTAAACCATCCACTTTTGATGTTCAGTATACAGGGATTTTTGGACAATCTCCAGGCACCTTCCCTACAGTAAATGATTACCTAGTATTGTATACTACAAGATCGCAATATCACCCTCGGAATGGTGGTTTTGGGTGGACACTATTTTTCCAGGATAATACCTGGTTAGATGCTAGATATCTATATAAACATGAATCTGGGGATTGGATTCTAATTACATCCACTTTTGATGGAAAGGTTTTTAAAAACTACATCAATACCACCTTAGTTTCTGAACACTTTGTTGAGGAAGGTAAAATGTTAGGAAATCACTACGAACTACTGATCGGAAAAACATATGCCTATCCACAAAACCCTAATAGAGTAAATGTAGCCTATTTTGAAGGAGCTATTGATGAATATAGAATCTACAGTAGAAGCTTGTCACAACAAGAAATTTACCAGCTTATCTCAAAGTAATTACTTGACAAAAAAGAATATATCTGCCACTAACTCTAAAAAATTAGTTTTAGTGACTTTTTTGAAATCGTAATTATGTGAATAAATACTCACTAATAAATTTAACATCAAACAAAATGTATTTAACTTACATGCCAATATTTTGATATGTGGTATGGAAGAAAGAATCAGAAAAACAGTCACTAGACAATGTAAAGCTATTTTTCCTAATACATTAAATGCTAACAACACCTTATTTGGTGGAGAAGCAATGAAATGGATGGATGAAGTAGCCTATATAACAGCAACTCGTTTCACTAGACAAAAAATGTTTACTTTAAAAACAGAAGATATCAAGTTTTTAAAGTCCATTTCTCCCAACAGTATTGTTGAGGTAATTGGAAAAGTTGAAAAGGCTGACCCCATCAAACTTCGTGTTATTATTGAAATGTACGCTGAGGATATGTATTCAGACAGTAGAGAAAAGGTGATGGAAAGCGTATTTATTTTTGTTGCTTTGAATGATAAAAATAAACCAATGCGAATTGATTATAGCCGATTTGAAAAGGATCTAGAATTGGAAGTGATATAATGTCAACCCAATCCTCTCCTTTTTTATCAAATAATGTCAATGAAAATTAGCTGAGAATGGTTAGCTTCGTGTTTAAATTAAAGACATAAAAACCATGATCAAAATTTGGCATAATCCAAGATGTTCTAAAAGTAGAGAATCGCTCAACCTTCTTAAAGAAGGGAACAATGACATTGAAATTAGAGAATATTTAAAAGACACTCCATCTAAGGAAGAAGTCACAGAAATCATTAATCTATTAGGCATTAAGCCTTTAGAATTGATAAGAAAAGGAGAAGCAATCTTCAAAGAGAATTTTAAAGGTAAAGACTTATCAGATGATGAATATATTCAGGCAATGGTAGATTTTCCTAAATTAATAGAAAGGCCTATCGTTATCAAAGATAATAAAGCCGTAATTGGAAGACCTCCATCATTAGTACTTGACCTTTAAAAAAACACCCTTCATTATTCATGAAGGGTGTTTTTTTATAACTTGACTCCAAGTATCATCATATCATCAATCTGTTCCCAGTTGGCTTCTGCCATCCAGCTATTAATTGTAGACTGAAGAATATCATGTTGTTTTGAAGGAGATTCTTTTGCAATTTTTTCCAGGAGTCTTCTTAGTTTACCGACCATAAACTTTCTCGCTCTAACTCCACCAAACTGATCTTGATAACCATCAGTAGCCATATACACCATATCATCTTTCTGGATCTCCCATGTATGTTCATCATAAACATGATTCATTTCTCCACCAATAGATTTACGGGTACCTGGCAGTTTTGTTAGTTCTCCATTTCTTACAATATATAAAGGGTTTTTAGCTCCAGAGAAATATAAATGATCATCTTTGACAGCAATGATACTCATATCCATGCCGTCATTATTGTCGTTATATTCTTGTTGGAGATTTCTCACCACTAAATTATTAAGCTCTTTTAAAATCTCTGATGGAGAATATATTTTATTACCTCTAACGATTTCATATAATAAACTTGAGCCCATCATAGACATTAAAGCACCTGGAACTCCATGACCAGTACAATCGACACAGGCATAAATTTTCCAACCATCTTTTTCAAAGAACCAATAGAAATCACCACTAACAATATCTTTTGGTTGATTGAATATAAAGTTCTTTTCAAATGCATTGTCAATCACATCTTTGGAGATTAAGATTGACGATTGGATAAGTAAAGCACTCTTAATACTGCTATTAATCTTGTTGTTCTGATAATTTAATTGAGTCCCCTGCTCTTTAGAGTGCTCTAAGGTATCTTTTAAAATATCATTCTTAGCGATTAACTCTTCATTCATTGTTTCCATCTCCAGTTTGGCTATTCCCAATTCACTGTTAATAGATGAAAGCTTAGTATTTAATTTCTTTGTTTTTCTTTGACTTAAGAAGATATAATAAATAAATACTAGAAGAAGCATTACAATAATTACTGTAAGCCTTAAAAAGTTCTTATTCTCTTGAAGTTTTATCTGATTGATATATTCAATCTCTCTTAAAACATCATTTTCTGTTTTCTGTTGTTCTACTTCATGAAAAGCTTGCATATCTGCCACTGCCGCCAATTTTTGTTTATTAAATAGGCTATCAGATAATACGGTACTTTTTTCGTAGAAATAAATGGCTTGGTCCTTATTCACAAAACGCAATGTTTGGGCTAACTTGAGAGACACTTCATACTCTCTATCCAACATTCTATTTTGTTTTGTAATGATGTATGCTTTTTCAAAAGCATCGTATGCTCTACTATATTCCTTTAGCTCGTAATGATAATTACCTAATTCTAGGTAAGAATTTAACTTTGGAATTGGTAATTGCTTTTTATTAGATTCTCTGACCGAGATTAAGAAGATCTTTTTTGCTAAAGGGTAATCCTTCATACCCATCGCCAACTTACCTTTTAATAGAGAAAGTAGAATAAAGCCTTCGAAATTATTTTCTTTTCGAAAATTTCCATTCTTATCTAACTGTTGAAGTACCTTTCTTAAATCTGTGTATTCTTCAAAAGCCACATGAACGTCTGCAATATTTAGTAGGGCTGTATTTTTTATATGATCAAGATCTTCATTAGTAGAATCTAGTTCGATATCTAAAATTTGCTCAAATACCTCAAAAGCTTGAACATATTCTTTATGCTGTAAATAAACATACCCAATGTTATTCATTGTAAAAGCAAGATCGACCTTATCATCCAATTGATAATCTATTTCATAGGCTAACTTTAAGAGGTTCATTGCCGTTTCCGTCCTCCCCTGATTAATGTATAAAGTAGCAAGATTTACATTAGAGATTGAAATCTGTTTCAGGTCGAATTCCTTTTCAGCTATTTCTAGAGACTTTTTACAATAGTATTCTGCTGAATCTAATTCTCCTGCATATTCAAAGTAAAAGCAATAACGAGAAAATAGCCAATACGCATCTGTATTGAATTTCTCCTCACCAATTTTTTGGTACAGTGAATCCATTAGTATTTTCATACTATCCAACTCTCCTGCTTCTAGGTAAAAGTCAACGGTATTCTTTGTCGAAGTATCAAGATATTTATATTGGGCTGAATCAAGCTCTGAATCAGCAAGCACAGATTTACTAAATAAAAAAATACAAAGAATAATAGACAAATATTTCAGATCAATTCTTCTGATTAACATTTCATAGCTGATAAATCATCGTAAATTAATAAAATCAACTGAAATAAACTTCATGTACATAATGAAAAAAACAAAATGATTTATTAAAATTATAGTTCAACAGTAATTTAACCCTGAAATAACATAAAATATGAAGCAATTCTTAGGTGTAGATATTGGAGGAACAAATGTGAAATTTGGCGTAGTAGATGCCGATGGAAACATTGTCAAAAAGAAAAAATATCCCACTATTGAAGTTTCAGAAGGTGGAGACTTCTGTGGCAACTTCTCAAAACTTCTTGCAAAAAGACTAAAAAAATTTCCTGACATTGCTTCTGTAGGTATAGGTATTCCAGGTACTATTTCAGCCGATGGAAAATCTACATTAGACTTACCTAATGTTCCGGCTTTGGCCAATCAAGCATTAGTAAAAGTACTTGAAAAAGACTTCCCTACTTTGCCTATCGTAATGGACAATGATGCAAATGCTGCAGCATTAGGGGAATTAGAATTTGGATTGGAAGCCTTACCAAAGACATACATTTTTATCACTCTAGGAACTGGAGTTGGTGGAGGCTGTGTCATTAATGGTAAAATATTTAAAGGCGGAGATGGCAACGGATTAGAAGTTGGCCATGTCATGTCGTCTACAGGAAAAACTATCGAACAGAACATAGGTAAAGCGGGCATTATTGCAATGGCAAAAAAATATATCGCTGAAGGACAGATTCCAACTACTCTTTCTGGTGAATTTGATGCTAAAGCAGTTGCGAACGCAGCTCATGAAGGTGACAAACTAGCTTTACAGGTTTACCATGATATGGGTAAATACGTCGGAGAACTTATTGTTACATTAGTAAGAGTTCTAGACATAAAAACTATTCTAATTGGTGGTGGCGTATCAGAAACTTTCGATTATTTAAAATTAAACATGTATAGTGTTATCAATGAGTTTTTACCTGAATATTATACCAAAGATTTAAATATTCAATTAGCTACATTAGGTAACAATGCTGGTATTCTTGGAGCTGCATCTTTAGGGATTTCAGGTATTGAGTTGAAGTAATTCAGCCTTTCTAAAGAAGAGAATCATTAAAAATTAGTGATTCTCTTTTTTAATGCCTCAATCCCACTTGCTAGATTAATCACAGCGATTATCTTTGCATGAAACTAAATTATATCATGACAAAAATCGCAATTTTCGCTTCGGGTACGGGGTCTAATGCCTTAAAAATTATAGAGCATTTCAAGGGCAATTCAAATGTAAACTTTGTAGTGCTTTCAAACCGCAAAAATGCTGGAGTCTTAGATAAAGCAAAGCAATTAGATGTAGAAGGGCATTATTTCCCTAAATCTGCTTTTAGTGATGATACTGTTCTAACTTTCCTAAAGGATGAAAAAGTAGAATATGTAATTCTTGCTGGTTTCTTACTCCTAGTTCATGAAAATATTTTAAACCAATTTGAAAACAAGGTGATCAACATACACCCAGCCTTATTACCAAATTATGGTGGAAAAGGAATGTATGGTTTAAATGTTCACCAAGCTGTTGTTGCAAACAAAGAAAAAGTATCTGGTATTACCATCCACTATTGTAATGCTAAATATGATGAAGGGCAATATATTTTGCAAGCGACTACAGCCATCGATGAAAACGACACACCAGAAGAAGTTGCATCCAAAGTTCTTAAGTTAGAACACTTTTATTTCCCAAGGGTTATTGAACAATTACTTGGTTAAAGAAAATTAAAGATCAATTTTAAGAGTAATAGTTTTCATCTATTATTTTTGTCAAATCACATTCAATATAAAAGAGAAATGGGAAGAGCTTTTGAATTTAGAAAAGGAAGAAAATTAAAAAGATGGGCACATATGGCAAAAACGTTTACTCGTTTGGGTAAAGATATTGTCATTGCAATTAAAGAAGGTGGTTCTTCAGATCCAGATACAAACTCTAGACTTCGTGCAGTTTTACAAAACTGTAAAGCGGAGAACATGCCTAAAGACAACATTGATCGTGCAATAAAGAGAGCAACAGATAAAGATACTTCAAATTATGATGAGCGTTTATTCGAAGGATACGCTCCACATGGTATTGCAGTATTAGTTGAGACGGCAACAGATAATAATAACAGAACTGTAGCCAATGTACGCAGCTATTTTAATAAGGTTAATGGTAGTTTAGGTACTTCAGGCTCAGTGGAATTTATGTTCGATCATAAATGTCACTTCAATGTGAAAAAAGCAGAAGATCTTGATGTTGAAGAACTTGAGCTTGAACTTATCGACTTCGGTGCTGAAGAAGTTTTCGTTGAAGGAGAAGGAGAAGAAGAGCAAGTTGTGATCTATGGTGAATTCTCAAACTTCGGTTCATTACAAAAGGCTTTAGAAGAAGGTGGTTATGAAATCATCAAGTCAGGTCTTGAGAGAATTCCTACTGTTACAAAGGAACTAAACGAAGAGCAACAAGCAGAAGTAGATAAACTTTTAGAAAAGCTTGAAGATGATGATGATGTACAAAATGTATATCACACAATGGCATAAATTAGTTTGTTCTTTAAATAAAATAAGGGCTACTCTTTCTAAAAGAATAGCCCTTACTTATGAATAAAAGAGGCTGTCTCAACTTTCTAATAAGTTTTGAGACAGCCTCTTTTCATTTCTGAGTTATAATTGAATTATAACTGAGCAGAAATTTTACCAGCGATTTCAGCTTTGCTAGCAGCACCAACGTGCTTATCTACAGCTTCACCGTTTTTGAATACCAACATTGTTGGGATAGAACGGATACCAAACTTAGCTGCAGCTTGAGGGTTAGCATCAACATCTAACTTACCGATTACAGCGTCAGTCATTTCTGTAGCCAATTCTTCGATAATTGGAGACATCATTAAACAAGGTCCACACCAAGTTGCCCAAAAGTCTACTAATACTGGTTTATCTGAATTTAATACTACTTCGTCGAAGTTAGCATCTGTGATTTCTACTGCTTTTCCCATTTTTTTAAATAAGATTAAGTTACATATGAACAAATTATCATCTGTTCAACCGTTTATAATAACGTAACAGATTTTATTTGGTTGCACAAATGTAGTAAAAGATTATTCATTTACCCAAGTAACTTTCTCAGATAAATCACCTCTCTTCCCTTCTTTTTCTGTAGTTGCCACTTTACCAATGTAAAACAGTCCTAAAAACTCATCATCTGTGTTGAGACCAAAGAATTCTCTTGATGCTTTAAACTTGACCATTCCACCTGTACTCCAATATCCACCATAACCCATAGCCGTAACAGTTAAGGCCATATTTTGTACAGCACATGCTACTGCTTCGATTTCTTCTACTTTTGGAATTTTAGCATTATTACCTCTCTTCATTTTTATGGCAATCACATGAGAGGACTGAAGGGGTAATTTCACCAATTTTTCATACCTCGCCTGTTGAAATTCTTCCTCAGGAGTATTGTCTTTATACACCTCACCTTGAATTTGAGAAAGTGTCTTTAAACCTTCTCCTGAAAAAACTGTGAATCTCCAAGGTTCTGTTAATCCATGGTTTGGAGCCCAGTTTGCATTCTCAAGTATCTCCAATATATCTTCTTTAGGTATCTCACCCTCAATAAATTCATGTGGAAAGAAGGATCTCCTATTTCTTATCAGCTCTGAAATTTTGTTCTGCATAGTATTATTGATGTTTATTTGTCAAAATTAACACAGATTTATGCGATTTCAATTCAAAAAGTACTAGAAATTATAACATGTTACATTACTTTTGTGTTATCATACGAAAAAACACGCTTTCATCATTTTATTATCTAGACACAACTAACTCATACAAAACATATAAATATTCGTAACTATGGTTGACACATCAACAGTTAATTTTCAGGACACTAAAACAGCGTTTGAGTGGAGAAATGATGCCGAATTAAGAAAGACTTACGCGCTTTTTGCCATGATGGGTTCTCCAGCATTGGTTAAATTGGGTACCTCTGCACTAAACTTTGCATTCGCTTTGAGATTACCCATCAAAGGTATCGTAAAGAAAACTTTGTTCAGACAGTTCTGTGGAGGTGAAAATATTGAAGATAGTGCAAATACTATTGGCGTACTAGGTAAGTACAACATTGGTTCTATACTAGATTATTCCGTTGAAGGAGCTGAAACTGATAAAAGCTTCGATCAAACCGTTGAAGAAATCTTAAAAACCATCGAAGAATCTTCTAAGGACAAAAACATCCCCTTTTCTGTTTTTAAACTAACAGGTATTGCCAAAATCAGCTTACTAGAGAAAGTTCACGCAAAAGAAGCTCTATCTACTGATGAACAAGAACAATGGGAAAAAGTAGTCAAAAGAGTTGAGCTACTTTGTGAAACCGCTTATCAAAAAGATGTAAGAATCTTTATTGATGCTGAAGAAACTTGGATGCAAGGCCCTGTTGATGAATTAGCATTAGAAATGATGCGTAGATTCAACAAAGAAAAAGCTATTGTATATAATACATACCAAATGTATTTACATAGCAAGTTGGCTCAGTTAAAAGAAGATTTTGAAAGAGCAGAAACAGAAGGTTTTATCCTAGGTGTGAAATTAGTACGTGGAGCATACATGGAGAAAGAAGCAGCTAGAGCACAAAAAATGAATTACCGTAATCCTGTACAACCTTCAAAAGAGGCTACTGATAAAGATTACGATGCTGCTCTTGAATATATTATGGAGAACCATAAAGGTTTTGCTTTATGCGCTGGATCACATAATGAGAAATCAAATCTACTTTTAGTAGAGTTATTAAATAGATATGGTATTACCACTGATCACCCGAATTTCTTTTTCGCTCAATTGTTCGGTATGAGTGATCATATCTCTTTTAATTTATCTCATGCAGGATACAATGTAGCAAAGTATCTTCCATATGGACCTGTAAAAGAAGCACTCCCTTACCTTTTCAGAAGAGCTGAAGAAAATACTTCAGTAGCAGGACAAGCAAGTAGAGAGCTTACATTAGTTCAAAGCGAGTTAAAGAGAAGAAGTCAAAAGTAGTATAAACTCTACTTTAGGAATAAATAAAAACTCTTAGATCTATTATTCGGATAGATTTAAGAGTTTTTTTTACACCTAATCGCGAAATATTTACATCTTTTTTAAGATTTTTAATATATTGTGAATCGAATCGGGTGAATAACAATTTTTTATAATATTATCGTTTAAAATGAAAGCTAAACTTCTTTTTTTAATTGTTGGTTTATTCTTCTTAGTGGGTGCTCATCATTATATTACAGGCACCAATCACTCCACTAAAAAAGTACAAGAAGCTAAACTAACATCGAAGTCATTATCTGAAGTAAGCAATACAATTGATTAATTTTTTAATACTTGTAATGCTGATACTTTAGAAATAGATCGCATATAGATTACTCCAATTGCAACTGTCATTGAGATAATCAAAACGGAAACTATCATACTGTCACTCAAGGCTATAAAAAATGGCATATCAAAAACAAAATATGCTAATAACCAACTTCCAATCCAGCCTAGAAGTAATCCAGTAAACGTCGAGACTGTACCTATAGCAAAATACTCTACAAAGGAAATCCTAACTAGATGTTTTCTTTTTGCTCCAAAGGTTCTTAAAATTCCAGCCTCATTTTTTCTTTGATATTTTCCAATAGACATACTACTCCATAATACCAAAAATCCAGTAAGTATACAGATACCTCCTAACCATTGAAATACAAAGGCTACTCTATCCAATATATCATTGAGAGAAGAAAAGACAAGGCCTAAATCAATTGTTGATACATTAGGGAATTTTTCAAGAACGTCAGATTGAATTTTAGCAATTTTCTTTTTGTCCTTGACTCCTATTGCCAAAACATGAAAAGCTGGTGCATTTTCCAATACTCCAGAAGGAAATAAGACCACAAAGTTGGCTTCCATTTTGGCAAAATCTACTGCTCGAACATGGCTAACAGTTGTAGTAATAGGAAACCCTTGAACATCAAATACCAATGTATCTCCAAAGTTAATACCTGAAGATTTTAGAAAATTTTCTGAAATTGATATCGGTACTACAGTGTTAAAAGATGAGGAACCAACCCAAGTACCTTCGACAGTCTGTTCATTATCTTTTAATTCTGATCTATAAGTAACTCTGTATTCTCTATCGAATACCCACCTTTTTATTTTCTTTGTGGAATCTGCTAACGCTGTTTTCTTATCCTCATTATTTAAAGTCGTTAGAGACATAGTGACTACTGGAGCATCTTGATCTACCTTTATATTTTCTTTTTCAATTAGTTCATATAATGGCTCTACCTGTGTTTTTTGAACATCATAAAATACTAAATTGGCATCCCCTTCTTTTCCGACATTTTCCACCTTATCAATTAGAATAGCTCTGACAGATACCATACAAATAATCAAGAAAACACCTAAACCTATGGTGATGCCTAAAATATATGTTTGATTATTAGGACGAAATAATTGAGAAATCCCATATTTTAAACTAAAAGAAAAATCACTAAGATCATACGATTTTAATAATCTGATCAAAACAGTATTTATCAAGAATAAAATAAATAAGACTACCAATATTGACATTAAAAAGACTAGAGCCTTTATGTAATCCTGCATTTGCCAATACGCAAAACCGTAAACAAAAAGTCCGATAGATACTACAAGCAATACTTGTTTCCACCTTGAATTCTTTTGAATAGACAATTCAACATTTCTGAGTACATATATTGGAGAAACATTTAATACTTGAAGTAAAGGATACCAACCAAAAAGGATTGAAATAATTACACTAAGTATAATACCATAAAAACAGGCTTCTAAAGAAAAATCATTGGATACATTGACCATTAATAAGTCTGAAAAAAGAACAGGAAAATATAATTGTGCAAGAGAACCAATGATCGCCCCTAAAATTCCACCTATTAAACCTAGTAATCTGATTTGGATGGAATAAATCATAAAAGCTTCTCTAGAGGTTGCTCCTAAACACCTCAAAATAGCAACAGACTGAAGTTTCCCTTTGATGTAAATATAGATACCACTAGAGACTCCAATACAACCCAATAATAATGAGACAAAAGTGACTAGTTTCAAAAAACTATCAATGTCATTAAAGAACCTGCCAACCCTTGCGGTATTATTTTCTGCTGTGGCAATTCGAATTGCATTTTCTTCAATTAATTTATCTTCTGTTTCTACAATAGCATTGAAATCTATATCATCGCCATATTTAAAATAATATCTATAATTTACCCTACTCCCTTTTTGAACCAGTCCAGTTTGTGAAAGATATTGAAATGGGAAATAAACAATAGGTACAGTTGCTGCCATTATTGCACTTTGCCCAACTCCTTTTTTAATAATTCCTGCTACTTTAAATTTAGTTTTTCCAAATTGTAATGAGTCTCCAACCTTTGTTTGCAATTGAAGCAAAACCATACTATCTACTAAAACAATTTTCTCTCTTTTTTCCCAATCAGTCCATGCTTTCTTAGGTGAGACTTCCAACTTACCATAAAATGGAAAACCCAATTCAAGAGCCCTTAGATCAACCATTCTATTTAATTTAGTTTCAGGATTGAAAGCAATAGAGGCAAAATTGTATTGTTTAACCATTTGCTCGGATTTAGAAGCAAATGGAGACAATAGTGAATCCTCTAAAATATGATTAGCTCTAAGCTCAAGGTCTGCTCCTAATAATTCCTTGGTCTGACTTTCTAGGTCTTTATTTACATTCTCAGAAAAAGTCATCATGGCGACTAAACTTCCAATGCCTGCCACAATAGAAAAAATAAAAGGACCTATTTTATGTATACTTTGCCTTAAATCTCTAAGAGAATTATTGATTACAAACGTTAATCTCATTTTTTTCTTTATTGAAGATATATACTAGTCTATTTTATAAAAAAATTACGCATAAAAGAGTAACTTAATATAATATTGTATTATCACATGATCTAAAATTAATTAACATTTATGGCTTTTTTGGGGTATACTCATGAGCAATTACCTAAATGGGTGAAAAAAGTAGAACAATTCCCTGTTGTTCTCTATATATTGAAATGGGTACTCATTGGTACTCTTGTGGGTGGATTGACCGGTATTGGATCAGCATTATTTTTATGGGGATTACATTGGGCTACTGAATGGAGAGGTGGTCATCAATGGATTATTTTTGCACTACCTGCTGGTGGTTTTCTTATCGGGGCATGTTATCATTACCTTGGACAATCGGTGGTTAAAGGTAATAACCAATTGTTAGATGAAATTACAAAACCCAACCGAATTATACCTTTAAAAATGGCTCCTTTAGTAACTGTTGCCACTATTGCCACTCACCTTTTCGGTGGGTCAGCAGGTCGAGAGGGTACGGCAGTTCAAATGGGTGGAGCTATAGCAGATCAGTTTACAAAAATCTTCAAACTCGATAAGTACGATAGAAAAATACTGATTATTACAGGTATTGCAGCAGGTTTTTCATCTGTTTTTGGAACACCTCTAGCAGGAGCAATCTTTGGTTTAGAAGTATATATTATTGGACGCATGCGTTACGAAGCTATTTTCCCTAGTTTCTTTACTGCGATTGTAGCCAATTATGCAACACATCATGTAGGTCATTATTTTGGCATTTCACATACTGAATACTTGATTCCAACAGAGGTGATCCCTGAAATGACTTTAGAAAATCTATTATTATGCGTACTTGCTGGTGTCGCTTTTGGCCTTACAGGTATGTTATTTTCAAAAGCCAATCATTTTTGGGGTAATCTATTTAAATCTAAGGTTTCATACCCTCCTTTAAGACCTGTCATTGGTGGGTTGGTATTAGCCATTTTCATTGTTATTCTTAACTTTAATCATGGTTTTGATTATGCTAATTATGATTTAAAATATTTCGGTTTAGGTGTTCCTGTAATCGTAGATTCATTTACAACACAAATGGATTGGTATGACTTCTTAATGAAAACACTAACCACATCTTTTACTTTAGGAGCTGGTTTTAAAGGTGGTGAAGTAACACCATTATTTTATATAGGTTCAACATTAGGTAGTTTCTTATCCACTCATATTTCTTTACCAGTTGCCTTGTTAGCAGGTATGGGATTTGTAGGTGTTTTTAGTGGTGCTACAAATACTCCAATGGCTTGCACCATGATGGGAATTGAATTATTTGGTGCACCATCTGCTGTTTTTATTGCAGTGGCATGTATTACTGCATATATGTTCTCTGGTCATACAAGTATTTACAATTCACAAATTGTTGGTAGTCCTAAACATGTTGGACAAGACAACGAGAAAGGGTCTACTTTATCAGAAATTGATGTAATTAGAGCTGCAGAGAAAAAACATATTGAACAACACGACAAAGACAAAAAAGGCAATGATGAATAATCATTAAAAACATAAAAAAGACTACGAATTAAATTTCGTAGCCTTTTTCATTAAAACCTTTTCGTATATATATGACAGTAGGGTTTCCCTGCCGTCTTTTCATAATAATCTTGGTGGTAATCTTCTGCTTTGTAGAAGATAGTCGCCTCTGTTAGCTTAGTTACAACTTTAAGGCCTGTTGCTTTCAATTGTGCAATTAAGATTTGTGCTGCTTTCTTTTGCTCTTCATCAATATAGAAGATCTCTGATCGGTATTGAGTTCCAATATCAGGACCTTGTTTATTCAACTGTGAAGGATCATGAGTTTCGAAAAATAATTTTGCCAGATAATCATAACTGATTCTATCCGCATCATATTCAATTCTAACAGCCTCCGCATGACCTGTTTTACCTGTACACACCTCTTCGTATGTTGGGTCTTCTACATGGCCTCCAATATATCCTACTTCACAAGAAATGACTCCCTTTGTTCTTAAAAAATAGTACTCTGTTCCCCAAAAACATCCCGAAGCAAAAATGGCAATCTTTTTATTTTTGACAGATTCTAATTCAAAATCAAGAGATATAGAATTCACACAATGTCTGATGTTTTTCGGAGTAAAGTTTTCCCCTTCAAAAATATGACCTAGATGTGCATCACAATTTGAACAAAGAATTTCTGTTCTTACGCCATCTTGATCTTCCACTTTTTTGATAGCTCCTTCAATCTCATCATCAAATGCAGGCCACCCACAGTTTGCATCAAATTTATCATCTGATTTATATAGTGGCGAATTGCATCTTTTGCAAGTATATGTTCCTTTTTCAGTATGGTAATAATACTTACCGGTATAAGGGCGTTCTGTTCCTTTATTTTCAATCACCCATCTCTCAAAAGGAGTTAATTCTTTCATAGTAGAAATTATTAGTCGTTAACTAGGTTATGGAGTAGTCCAAATGTACGATTCACATCATTCTTATCTAAAATTAGCGTGAATTCGTTGGTTGTTGAAATTACCTCAACAATATTTATTCCTTCCCAAGCAATTTTCTTTAATAAGTAATAGTAAATACCAGGAACTGAAGTATTGTCTTGTGGTAACCTCATTGTAAGAGATGCCAAATTTTCTTTTTTACTGATAATTTCTTCACCCGTAAAAATTTGATTAAGCTGATCTAACATCTTCTTACTTGTTACAAGGTTGGTTTCATAGACACCTTTTGATGATGCCTGAAAAACATCTTTCTCTCCTTGTATAACTTTTAAAAGTTCCTGTTGTTTTCCTAATAAGGTAGGAGAATTTTTAAAAGTATAATCAATTAGGTCAGATCTTACGATTATCTCCCCCATCTTCTTTAGATAATCCAACACTTCATGCTCAATATCTAATTTTGATAGTTTTGGACGGAGTCTTTGGATAGCCATCACAACTCCGCCAATTTGCACATCCTTCATAAGCTTTTCTTCCACTTCAGGCATAATTTGGCGTGCAAGACCAGTGTAGTTAACGATTCCGTCAACTATTGCCTCTTCTAAAAAAGGTGATTTACGAACTATTTCCTCTACTGCTTCAGCGATTGTAATCATAAAAATTGGATGTTAATTTTGTTTCAAGTTATAAATATAACAACTTGTTACGAAAAGGTTTTCTTTTTATTGTATTTTTGTGCTATTAACAGCAACTAGTTATTTTTACTATCGTATTAATTAATTAAGACACATACACAAAGAAAACATATATCACTTTTAGTCATGGAATCATTTATTGGACAAGGCATCGCTTTAGTAACACCATTCACAGAAAATGGCAAGGTTGATTTTCCAGCTTTAAAAAGGTTATTGGAACATACGAAGGATGTGGATTATTGGGTGGTCAGTGGTACAACTGCTGAAAGTGCGACGTTAACCAAAGATGAAAAAAGAGAGATTCTTGACTTTGTGAAAGCGAATAATCCTACTAACAAGCCAATTATGTTTGGTATTGGTAGTAACAATACAGCAGATGTGATCGAGAAATTAGAAACATTAGATTTAAGTGGTGTTTCTGCAATATTATCTGTCTGTCCTTATTATGTAAAACCTTCACAACAAGGAATCATTGCACATTATACTGCAATTGCAGATGCATCTCCTCTACCTATCTTATTATATAATGTTCCTGGTAGAACTGGTGTAAACATGACTGTTGATACAATTGTTGAGTTGTCTAAGCATAAAAATATTTTTGGAGTAAAAGATGCTGGCGGAGATCTAACTCAAGCTATGCGCGTAATTTCTGCTACTCCAGATGATTTCTTATATATCTCTGGTGATGACGCTTTAACAGTTCCTATTATTTCTGTAGGTGGTTCGGGTGTAATTACAGTATTAGGAAATGTTCTTCCCCAAGAATTTGGAAGTACAGTTCATAATGCATTATCTGGTAATACAAAACAAGCAACAATTCAGATGTCTGAATTACTTGATTATACAGATGCATTATTCGAAGAAGGTAATCCTGTAGGTGTTAAGACAGGTCTTGAAATAGCAGGAATCTGTAAAAAACATGTTCGTCTTCCATTAGTAGAAGGTTCAGAACTTCTTCAATCAAAAATGTCTGTTATGTATGAGCAAATTAAGATTTCAAGTAGAAAATCTATGTTTGTCTCTAACTTTGACGCAAGACATGCTATCTAAATAAGAAAATAATTTAGTTACGATATAAAAAATCCCATCCACTTTATTGTGAATGGGATTTTTTGGTTTTAGACATATTCTATTGTCTAATATAAACTCTCAGTGTTTGTCCTGGTTGTAAAACATCAGAAGACAATTCACTTAACTTCTTAATATCTTCTGTTTGGATATCGTATTTATTAGCAATTGTACCTATACTTTCTCCCGGTAGAATTTTATGATTAAAGAAATAAGAAGGTATTCTTAACTTCACTTCCTCACCATCTTTAAAAGTATAATCTATTGGAATTGACTTCCCTTTTTGATCAATTACATTCTTTTCTGGAATCTTATATCTGTTGGCTATAGCTACAACTGATTCTGTTGATTTAGGAATATATTTAATAGTGAAGTTTCCTTTTTCATTATCCTTCATATCAGAAATTTGTCCCATGATATACCCTTTCAACTGATCTAGTCTTTTGGTTTGCCCAGGTGTAAAAGTATTTACTTCCTGTCCTTGATCGATCAGCTTAATTGCATCATTTAATTTTTTCTGAGCCACTCCAAAATTCTGAAGATCTCTCATATTCTTAAGCACATCAGACTCAATACTTTCAAAGATAGCATCACTTGGATTTACAGTGACCTCATCCTTATTTTCGTTGGTTACATCATCAGTCGCTATTGGCTCCTGACTTGAATTATCACCTCCGATAGCTAGTATCACAAAAGAGCTAAAAATTGCCCCAAGGATAAATGAAAAGCTACCGATAATGGAATATCTAATTTTGTTCTTTTTTGATAATCCTCTCTTTCTATTAACCGGTCCACCCGATTTTCTCTTTAATCTTGATGTATCGGTTGGATTGATCTTTTCTGATGCAGATTCTTCAGGTTGTGATTCTTTTTTTGCTGCAGTTACTTTTAAATCATCCAATTCTTGTTGAATCATTTCAGCTCTTTTTCCTGCATTTGTGACTCCAACTTCAGCTGCTCGAGTAAAAAATTGTAGGGCCTGTTCCTTATTTTGGAATGTACCCATGCCTTTTTCACACATATCACCGAGTAAATACAACATATCGCCATCTAACAGAATATCATCAGCATAGTCGTAAGCGATCGCTTTAAAGGTCTCATCATATAAACCTTGCTTGTAAAGGTTCTTAATGTCTAAGAGTTTTTGTGTACGATCCAACTCGGGTAACCTAAGTTCATGAAGAAGTTGAATTTCTAAAGCTCTTAGATTATTCTCGTCAATTTCTTCAATAATTTTATGAACGACATCGATGACATTACTAGTGTAATTCTCCAACATTCGAATTGTATATTGAACAGAACCGAAAACGAAAGTATCAGGATTATCAGGTACTTTATCTTCATCAAAAGATAAGGTAGCCCCCACCTCATAACTATCTACGGGTTCTTCTTTTATAATTCTTGGAGAAAGATCAGAAATAATGATTACTTCATCTTCGTTGTTCAGTTTTCCAAAATACACTTTACAACGATCACCAATCACAATAGGAGTTTCTTTGTTAAATTGATATTTTTCTTGAAGTTCTTGTATCGTCATCTTAAGAAATCGATCTATTTTAGTAAGAGTAATTAACTATTCTAAGTTAGAAATTAATCAAGAATTATAAAATAATAATATGCTCTATTCTATTTGTCCAATAGATATTAAAACCTCATTTGCAATTCTCAACCCATTATTTGATGCTTTTTTCAACCAATCGATATAATCGTCAGTTTCCAAGCCTAAAGCAAAAAGGTCATTTTTTCTAGTATATTTTAATTTTGCTAATTCGAATTGACAAAGAGCATCATCATTACCAGCCCCTTCTTTATAGAATTGATATGCTCTTTTTAGTTGCCTGTGTTTTAAACAATACTTACCTGCATAATAAAAACTCAAAGGATCTTCAGAGGCCATAGATGACTTGAACCATTTCTTTACGTCTTCATCTGAGGAATGTCTATAGATATTTTCGGATTGAAGTATTGCCAACATTCCTTCATGAATATTATCCCCATTTTGAATTTCAGTTTTAAATAGGTCTACAGCTTGTTTTGCATATAATTCAATCTGATTATCACTCAAATGATTCACTTGATATTTTTTCTCTATCAACGCAATCCAAAAAGAAGCTTCAGGATGTCCTAACTGACTGGATTCTTGTAGTAAAGATAAAATATGTTGTAGCTTCTTCTGTGGTGCTATACCTGTACTCCACTGGTTCTCTGTTAGGTTCATCAAAACACTTTGATATTCATCTTTAGCTAATGCCAATAGTTCTTCTGAAGAAGCTTTTTTTGACTCTGATTTAAAGACGAACTCTGAAACAGATAAATTATCTCCGAAGTAACCTAAAGTTGGTTTTGAAGATAGTGTTGCAAGTTCATTTTTAATATCTGATGCTGTAACAATACTGTCCTCTTGGTGATTCTCTAATGTGTGAATCAACATTTTTGCAAATGGTGAATGTTCTCCTGGTCTACCATCTGCTACAGGGGTTAATCTTCCAGAACTTAAAACACATCTATTTTTATGTTTTAGTTGGTCTTCTAAGAATTTTGATGCTGAAACATGATGAGTGCTATAACCACTACTCACCTTTCTTAACAGCTGGTTATTAAATGCACCTCCATAACAAACATCTGCAATAATAAGTACTTGCTGAGCGGGTAACTTTTCAGACATCTTACTTACCGTATGAAACGGTAAATGCGTAAGTCTGTTCATATCTGTTTTTTTGCTATGTCTTAAAATCAAATAAGCTTGATTAAAATACACAGAATCATAATCGCCATGTCCTGCAACATATAGCAAGAAACGATCATCTTTCTTTAATTTATTATGATAAGCCCTTAATGTACTTAAAACCTGATTGGAAGATGGATTTTCTAAGTATGTCACTTTAAATCCATATCCTTTATCTAGAACTTCTCCAACACCTTTTGCATCTTTTATTGGGTTGTATAGATTCGGGTAATCATTATAGATATCTGTTCCGATAACGAGAGCATAAGTATTTGATTCTACTTTCGCTTCTCTACCTTCTGTTTTGTTATTTATCACCATACCTCGGTATTGTGATTGTTGAGCAAGAATATTATTAGATACTAGCAAAAACAAAAGAACATTAATAATAATTGTTCTCATGGAATAGTCTTTTTATGAAATAATAGTAAATAGTAAGTATGTTTGCGAAAACCGTGCAATAAATTACAATTATCCATTTCGTTACTTCCATTAACAAATAATATGAACTCAACTAATAAAGGCAAATATTACTTCTTTCTCATCTTCACTACGTTTGTATGGGGAATTAACTTCCATATTAGTCAGGTGGCCTTAAAATACACCTCTCCTATGGTCACAGGTACTTATAGATACTTCTTAGGCGCTATCTGTTTGATTGGTTTCGCTTTTATCAAAAAACCATCAAAAGAGGATGTCTCAAGAGCAATCAGCAACTGGAAATCGATTATATTTTTGGGTGTAATTGGGGCATTTCTATACAATGTTCTTTTTCTTGAAGGAATTAAATCTACTTCTGCATTTAATGGCGTGTTGATTATAGGACTCACTCCTTTAAACACCGCTTTGATATCAATACCAATGTTGGGAACGAGGTTAAAGAGGAAGGAAATGATTAGTATACTATTTGGTTTTATAGGTATCCTTCTGGTTATATCAAAAGGTGATATCAATACTATAAGATCTTTCTCATTCTCAAAAGGAGATTTATACATCCTTGCTGCTAATATAAGTTTCTCATTTGCTAATGTTTATATCAAGAAATACTTAAATAACATCTCTCCATTGTGGTTAACGAATTTAGTCACAATTGTTGCCTGTATTTGCTTCATGATATATACACTTTCTTTCGAGACTATATCATTCCCAACTTCTCAAGAGTATTTGTGGAGTATTCTTTTTATGGGAGTATTATCTACAGCAATAGCAGGAGCATTTTGGATTATTTCTATCAAAGAAATGGGTGCAGAGACCAGTACTTTATTTATGAATTTAGTCCCTGTTTTTGGAACTAGTGCTTCATTTATTTTAGGAGAAGAAATAGTTGGTGCTCAGATATTTGGTGGCTTATTTGTTATCACAGGATTATTAATTAATAGTATTAAGATAAAACGAAAAAAAAGTACTGCACAATCTGTGAGTACTTTTTGACAATAATTATATAAGGCATCACATCCTCAACTTGATGCCCACTTCTACTTAATTATACCTGCTCAATCTGAAATAAGACATTATTGATTTGTCTATTATTTTCTAAATTCATTTTCTTTCTTAATCTCGACTTCGCTACATTAATAGCATTTTCAGTCGTATTTCTGATCTCTCCTATTTCTTTAGAAGTAAGACCAAGTTTCATGTAAGCACATAGTTCTCTTTCATTATTAGTAAGACTTGGAAACTTCTTTAAAAGTCCACTGTAGAAAGACGCACTTACATCTGAGATATTTTCTTGTAAAAGTGTCAGTTTATTATCTGTATCTAACTGTGCTTTTATATCTATTATGACTTTGTTTAATTCTTTTTTCTGATCAGAATTTTGTTTGATTTCCTGAAGAGATTGTAAGATTTTTCTCTTGTTCTTCATTTGAAGTAGAACATTGGCATTTACCTGTTCAAAATCTTTATGAAGCTGACTTAGTTTAGACTTCAACATTTCATTTTCTACAACTAAATCATCATTTGAGAAATTGTCACTATCATTTCCCGAGTGTCCTTGTGTATTAAAAGATACGTTAGATTTCACTTTAATTCTTTTTTCAAATTGTCTTATTGAAGAGAAAATGCTAAATGCGATAATGATAAAAATCGATAATTGAATAAATAACACCTCCCATGATTGAAGTACAACTTGTTGAGATGGATAATATAAACGAACGATTACTAAACCTATACTTGCGATAGTAATTACTGGATAAAACCATTTTGAGATATCTTCTTTCCTTTGTACTATAAGGTGAACAATTGTTGTCAATATCAACAAGCTTTCAATGTTAGAAGACGGCAAAAAAACACTTATCACAGAAGTGATTACTAGCAATACAGATATGTTTAAAAAATTAGAGTACTCAAATTTCCTTTTCTTTATAAAGTACAAGTTTACATGCATAGATAGCATTAAAAAAACAGGCAAAGCCATTAAGTAATCGACCTTAGTAAAATAAAAAAATACGAAACTTAGCCCTACCAACATCTGTAAAATTTGATGGTTATGTCTACTTAGGTTCTCTTTAGAAGAGTAGTCTTTTTGAAGAATATTAGAAGTAGAATCAGTTAATTTCAATGATTGTAACATAGTAATAGAATGAGTGTATTAATTGTAAGAATTGTTCGACGACCTTACAAAGGTGGCTGAAAACGCACTTTTCTACTTACAACTATGTTTCAAATCATTACATTATTGTGTTTTTTCGTCATTTTAGTAGAAATACTAGTCACAAAAAAATGGCTACCCTATAAGGACAGCCATTTTCTTTCATTACTACTCGTATATTATAATCTCGATCAACTATTATCCCTAATAGTTAAAAAATTCTTCTATTCTTTCTATAGTGATAATTCACAATACAAAGAATAACTTTTTAATCATGTAAAATATTCTTCTTAATCCAAAGGTCATTAATTCTTATGTTATCAAAAAGAAACATGGTATTACAAAATATGACTAGTAATGTATTGTAATTGAATTTTGAACCAATTATCTAATATCTAGTAATGCATCGATTTCTCCTTCCTCCACACTTCCCGATTTTAGTAGTTCTTTTCTTAAATCATCTTTAACAATGCGCTCTGCTTCCGATACAGGGTATTTTAAAGACATTGTGATATATGTTAGGTTTCCTTCTTTTCTTTTGATTAAAACAACAGGTGTTGTTCTCCCTAATCTAGAAGATACGTTATTTTGGTAAGTACCAATTACCTCTGTTGCTGAGGTTGCATCTTCAATACCTTCAGCATTTGATAATTTTGTTTGAACTCGTCCTATCACCTCTGATCCTACTTGAGTAGCGATTTCATTTAAGCACAATTGATAAGCTGTTTGTTTAGCTGCAGCAAAAGACTCTGCTTTAGATTCTTGAAGAGAAACAAAAAATTTAGGATTACCCATATCATCAGTAGCTAGTTTAGCGAAGTAAGAGTTCTCTAGTTGTAAATCCATTGGTAAATCTCCAGGTATTTCTGAGTACCCCTCTTTTCTTAATAGCTTAGCCTGTCTTTTTGCTTCTTTAATTGCCTTTCCTTTTAATTCTTTTAAAGTTGCTTTCTTTTCCTTTTTAGTTTGGGCCAAAGTTGACAACTGTAGTGAAACAGTCAATAAAAAGCAGAACAAAAAAAATAATCTTGTTTTGTTGTTCATGTAAAAGTTATTTTCTTGATATATACACTAAATTAGTAAAACAATTAAATAAATAAACATTTCAATACAGTGAAATTATCACCATTCAACATCAAAGCTATATTAAGTTTATCATTATTGATAATACTATTCTCCAACCCCATTTTTGGTCAGAAAATTAAAAAAGTAAAAGCTAAAATAACTGAACCTTTAACCAATAATATCACAGTGGCGGAATTCAAACAGAATTTGCTATTGAAGGCTCAAATACAAGCTTTAGCTGATGAATTCGGTACCAATATAGCAAGTGGGTCCGATCTAAAAATTGATAATAGCGGAACAGATATGATTACTTTAAACTCTTCCCTTGTAAAAGGTGAATGGGTTAAAACAGTACAAGTAAATTACACTTGGTTCCTACAAGAACAAACACCTTATTTAAGTTGTGAAGTAGAAGGTAAAGGAAGAGCAATTACTACTCAGAAAGTACCAATTGAGGTTGAACTTTTATCTTGTAATCAGCCAAGTAATTGTGAAACAAAACAATTTAAAGAAAACCAAAGCTTATATACTACCGTAAATTCTGCAAAAGAAGGTTATATAAATATATATATGAGAGAAGAAGATCAGGTTTATCGATTATTTCCCTACTCTAATACTTCAAGTAATGAAGAATTGATCACTAAAATACAATCGGACAAGAAGTACCTTTTCTTTGACAGTAAAAAAGCTTCTGAATTTAATGGCTTGACAAGCAGAGATGTTGATGAACTAAGGTTATCCACCATGGGAAAAGATCGATTATTTAATCGTTTATATATCATTTACAGTAAGACTCCAATACAAAAACCAGTATTGACTACCCAAAATGGAATCAAAACAATTTCCCCAGAGAAATTCCAAGAGTGGATAACTGAATCAAAGACGGCGAATACTACCTTCCAAGATCAAATTATTTACTTCTCAATTGAACAATAGCTTCAAAAAGAAAACCCATAGAATATCCATGGGTTTTCAACTATTTGATGTAGGTTAATTTAAAATTTGAATCCTAGCTTAGTGTAAAAGTATGCACCGTTAAATCCCATTTGAACGGCATCGTAATATCCTCCAGACTCAGTAGATAATGGATCTTGTTTTGATGGATAAACATTAAATATGTTATTCCCTCCTAAAGTCCAGTTTAACTTTTGTGACAAAGCATATGTTACAGCCACATCTGTTGTAACCCTTGGAGCATAATGATCTATATTTCCATCCCAATCCATTAATTCAACTTCTGAATATCTATTCAGTCTGATCATTGATGAGAATTTTTTGTAATTATGATTTACCGAAAAGTTGAATTTACTTTTAGGAGCTGAAGCTAAAAGGAACATTTGCTCTCTTTCACCAAAGTAGATATCTTCTTTACCCTCCAACTTTTCATTGGTATTAATTTCCCCTAACTCCATATGGTTAAAGTTACCTGCTAATGATGTTGTAATAGTATGTAAATCCCAATTATGAGTATACGCCACTACTACATCTACACCATAAGTTTGCGTGTTAAGTGCATTTGTAAAGAACTGAGCAGCCCCTACATTCATTGCTTCCAATTCATCGCCAATATCAGGGTCATCAGAAGTGAATGCACCAGTAAGTACAATCCTATCATCAATTTTCACATAGTATCCATCCACCGTAATTGACAAACCATCTAATGGATTTGCAGTAAAACCAAAACTTGCATTCAACGCTTTTTCTTGTTTCAATTCAGGAATTCCTAATGCTTGTGCCAATTCACTATCGTTGGGAGCAATTACCTTATCAATAGTTACCCCACCTTCTACGTCTGTAAATGTTGAACTGTAATATTTTTGAGCTAATGATGGAGCTCTAAATCCTGTACTAAACGATCCCCTAAAAGCTAAAGCTTTAGACACTTCATATCTTGTCGCAATTTTACCATTAAAAGTGCTTCCAAAATCAGAGTAGTTTTCGTAACGGCCTGCTACTGCTACCATCCACTTTTCAGTAATATCAGTCTCAAGATCTAAGTACAGAGCCACATTTGTTCTATGTGCATTAACCACATTTTCAGGTCTAAAACCTGGAAAACCTTGTGAACCGCCAGGAATTGAACCATCTTCTGAATAATTAGTATAAGACGCTTCTTCACCAGCACCAATTCCATAAGTATCGATTCTAAATTCTGAACCGAAAGCAACGTTTAATCCATTTAAGAAACCATCGTAAAATTTAGATACATCTACTCCGGTTACATTTTGAGATAAATAATGCTTACCTGCGTAAAAACTTGTTGGTGAATTAATTCCCATCGAAGCATTCAAAGTATTATTTACATTATACTTAAATTCATTATGTCCGAATGTATTGTTTAGATCAATTTTCCAATCATTCCATTTTGTTTTCACACCTGTACTAATCGAAAAGTCAGTGATATCAGAGATGATATTTGGATCAAATCCATTTGGATAAATTTCTGGAACATTTCTATCGTCATCTGATTCTCTAGTCCAAGCATATGATTCTCCATGTCTGTAATTATATCCACCAAAAGCATAAACTTCAGTGTTTTCAGAAACAGGAAGGGCTGCATTTACAAATGCTCCATAACCTTCAGCTAATGCATCACCAATATAATTTCTAAAAGTCTCTTGACCTTCTGGTACTCTATTCGTTCTTCCTCTATATTGATATTGGCCTGTCACATTTACGAAACCTCCGTTATCTCCTAATTTTGTACCATAATTGACATCAACATTTCCGGTCGCTCCATCTCCTTCAGAAGTTACACCCGTACCAACGTTGACATTTACACCATCTGTATTTTTCTTCAATACGATATTAATTACACCAGCAATGGCATCTGAACCATATTGAGCAGAGGCTCCATCTCTAAGAATTTCGATTCTTTCGATAGATGACATAGGGATTGCGTTCAAATCTGTTCCTGTATTTCCTCTTCCTCTTGTACCATAAAGGTTAATGAGTGAAGATTGGTGTCTTCTCTTTCCATTAATCAAAACCAATGTTTGATCTGGACCTAAACCTCTTAATGTCGCTGGATCGACATGGTCTGCACCATCTGCACCTGATTGTCTATTTGCATTAAAAGATGGGGCAACATATTGCAGTAGTTGATTCATATCTAATTGGCCAGTAGCTGCTGTTACCTCTTCAAGGTTAATAACATCAATGGCAACTGGAGTTTCAGTAACAGTTCTATTTTGTGACCTTGAACCAACAATTTCTACTGCCTCTAATTCTGTAGCATCTTCTTCTAAGTTTATCTTAATTAGACTTGTAGTAGCAGATATTTCTTGTGTTTTATAACCAACAAATCGAATCACTAAAGTTGAAGTACTTTCTACTTCAAATTGAAAGTTACCATCGAAATTTGTTGTCGTACCATGTGCTTGATTTCCTTTTTCATAAATCACAACACCTGGCAATGGTTCTCCAGATTGGTCAGAGACATTACCATTTACAGTAATATTCTGAGCATATAAGGAGGATTGAATGAATAAAATGGTTAATAAAGTTATAAGATGTTTCATCAATAAAAATTGTACTATTAATATGTAGCTTAGTTTGTTAGTTTAAAGGTGTAGTAATAGTTCTTAGGGTTCCAAGTCTTTTCAAAAAGAGTTACAAAGATTAAATATCATTCACAAAAACATGGAATACAGGAGTATTAATTAAAAAAATAGTGTTCATAATTTAACACCTAAATATTGATGTTAAATTATGAACACTCCTCTTTTATTTACATATAACGTTAAAATATAGTTATAATTGTATTATTCTAAGATTTCATTGAATTTCCAGATATAAATCCTGTCGTCCATGCAGCCTGAAAGTTAAAACCACCAGTAATACCATCAATATCCATTACTTCTCCTGCAAAGTGCAAGTGACTACATTTTTTACTTTCCATTGTTTTTACATCAATATCACTTAGACTAACTCCTCCACATGTAACAAATTCTTCTTTAAATTTTGTTGTGCCATGGACTGAATAGTTATCAGACAATAATACTTCAACAAGCTTATTCAGCTCTTTTTTACTTAGATCAAGCCAAAGTTTAGTTTCAGGTATCTCAATACGTTCTAGAAGATAATCCCAAAGTCGTTGAGGAAGCTCAAATGGATTTTTATTCTTAATCTGTTTCTTTTTGAGCTCTATTTTCTTTTCCTGTACAAATTCTCTTAATTCTTGATCTGACATTTTGTTATACCAAGAAACCAAAATATCAAATTGATAATTTCGATCTGACAACAATCTTGCCCCCCAAGCAGAGGTTCTCAATATTGCAGGACCACTAAGTCCCCAATGGGTAATTAATAACGGACCTTCTTCTTGAAGTTTCTTTTCTCCTACTACCCTTACTTTAGCATTGTCTACAGATAAACCCATTAATTTTGATAATGGTTTATGGTTGATCTTAAAGGTAAATAAGGACGGTACAGGTGATTCAATTTTATGCCCTAACTTTTCTAACCACGAAAAACTCTCTTTTTTAGGTTGACCTCCTATAGTCACAATTACTTTATCAAAGACAATTACTTCGTTATTTATAATTAATTCGATACTGTTTTCTTGAGGAATAATTTTACTCACCTCTGAGTTGTAATGTACTTTCACCTTATTAATGTTCGCCTGTTCCATCAGGCAATCAATAATTGTTTGTGACTCGTTAGTTACTGGAAACATTCTCCCATCAGCCTCTGCTTTTATTTCAACTCCTCTTTCTTTGAACCATTCCAATGTATGAGTAGCATTAAATTTACCAAATGCTTTTTTCAAGAAACGTTCCCCTCTAGGATAGTTCTTAGATAATTGCACTGGATTAAATGTCTCATTTGTAACGTTACAACGTCCTCCTCCAGATATTTTCACTTTACCTAAAACTTTAGAAGTCTTCTCAAAAAGATGTACTTCATTTCCTTGTTCAGCTGCAGAAATACTTGCAAAAAAGCCTGCTGCACCTCCTCCAATAACTGCAATTTTCATTTTTATCGATAATAAAAACGAGACTTCTAATCACTTAAAAGTCTCGTTTGTTTGAAATATTTTCTATGGCTACTAATCTTCTTTTTTAGTAGTTACCATTTCTTCCTTGATTGTCATTCCTATCGCCAATACTAATAATAGTAAAGTAATATAGCCTGTTAATTTAGAAATGTTTCCGCCCATTACATAAGAATCTGGATCGAAGTCAAATGTAATTGTATGATCACCTGCGGGAATTTGCAAACCTCTTAATACATAATTCGCACATACAATATCAACTTCCTTTCCGTCTATTTTTGCAATCCATCCTGCTGGATAATAAACTTCTGAAAATACTGCAAATCCTCCATCTTTTGAATGTGATTTGTATGATAATCTTCTTTGACTAAACTTATCTAGTTTCACAAAGTCACCGGCTGACTTTGAAGTAACAAGATCAGCATTAGGAAACTTATTCACATCAACTACTGCTTGGAAACTTGGATCTATCTGACCCACTGCCTCGATTTCATCATCAGGAGAATTTACTTTTTCTACTCTATCTACAAACCATGCGTTACCTAAAGCATTAGGGTTTTGGTAAACATCATTAGCCGTATTACCTAAAATGGCATACTTCATATTTAGCATGTTTAGTGCTGGAGTAGCTTTTACAGTAAGAGTATCACCTTTTTGAATTGCTCCTGCTAATACTTGCATTTCCTTTGGCAATTCCCTTTCAATAAGATCTTGATAACGTCTAAGTTTAGCGGCAAAATAACCACCTATCGATTTATGGAAATAAGATGTATTTGCCTCATTAAATACGTTAGCTGTTAGATTCAACACTCTGTAGTTTGGATCTTTATCTTTTAAGATAAACTTATCAGCCCCTGTAGCAATATTTGTTTCCTTATTACTTGTTGATTTAAAAGAAGCATCATTAATATATCTCTTTGCAACACCCCAAACATCTCCAATAGTTAATAAACCAACTACTAATATCGTTGGAATCATTCCTACTTTCTTCTTTGCATTTGCAAACAGTATAGCTAAAACTCCAATAACAAAGAATATCGATCTTACAATATCTTTTCTCATTAAAGCAACTCTTTCATCATCCAATGCATTTGTGAACTGTCTCACCATGTTTGCATCATTTAAGCCAAACATTTGCTGGAAAATCTGAGCATCTCTAGCTCCACTAACATCCATCATGCCAGCTCCTACATACATAAGTAGCAATAAACCTAATGTAGCTCCACTTGCCTGATAAAAAGTTTTCTGTGTTTTTTCATCCCATCCAACTTTAATCAATTTGTCCAAACCTAATGCTGCTCCCATTGCCATAATGACACAGGTAACGCCTAATGACATCGCAGGAGTTCTAAATTTGTTCATCCCTGGAAGGATATCGAATAAAGTGTAATTAAACCATTGCAAATGTTTACCCCAAGAGAACATGGCAGTAATAAGTACACCACCAATTAACCAATTACGTTCTCTTTTATCAAGAATAAATAATGCAAAGATGAACAAGAATGTAAGTACAGCACCCTGATAAATTGGTCCTCCTGTAAATGGTTGTTCACCAAAGTACAATGGCAATTTAAAGTTGGGATTACTAACAATATTTTGTGCTTGTTGTTTACCTGCTACTTTCTCTAATTGTTTCGCTAAAGGTCCATCTTTGGAAACATTTTCTTGACTACTACCTCCATAGAAATTAGGTGCAATTAATGTCAATGATTCCATTTTACCTTCACTCCAACTAAAAGCATAGTCTTTATCTAAACCTTCTTGAGTATGGTTATTTTCTTGACCAGGTAACGCTTGTAATTCTTTCTTACCACGAATAGAAAATTCTGAATATTCTTTTGTTGTCCAAACTTTCCACAATTGAGTAGACGCTCCTAAACCAGCAGCAAGAATACCTAATGGAATCACTCTCGTAAGGAAGATGTTAAGTTCTCCATTTTTATATGAATTATATAACTCAGACAACCCATAAATTAAACAAACGAAAATTAAATAATAGGTAATCTGATAATGGGCTGCTCTTAATTCTATAGCGACAGAAGTCGATAAAACTGCCACACCCAATAACCATCTTTTATCAAACAATAATTTCATACCTCCTAAAACAGTTGCTGCATAACCGATAGCCCATAGCTTTGTCATATGCCCTGCTTCTAAAGAGGTGATATAAAATGTATTAAATGAGAAAGTAATTGCTATTATAGCACTTACCCATGGATTCACTCTAAAGCATAATAATGCTACCCATAAACTAGACATCAATAGAAATAATGTCATTGGGTTTTCATGTGAGTGAGGCATGAATCCTAAAGACATGGAATATAATACTTCTGTAGGGTCTCCATCTAATGCTGAAAAAAGTAATTCAGGCATACCTGAGAACATGGCAGTATTCCATAATGGTCTCTCACCAGTTCTTTTGTACTCTTCTCCCGATGCATGTGACATTCCTGAGAAGTGCATTAAATCACCTTGGTTTAAGTGCTTTCCATCAAAAAATTCTGGAGAAAAATAAAGGATAGATACTAGATAGAAAATTGGTATAACTAATAACCAACTGTATTTTTTGAAATTGCTGTTTTGCATATTATATAAAGTTCTACTGCTGTAGTTTATGTTCTAGTAATGTAAAAAATCTTTTTGCGGTTTCTTTAGTATTGAATTCTTTCAATACATTGGATCTAATTTTCATCCTATCAAATTCTATTGGAACTTTCATCCAATCTTCAATACCTTTTTGTAATGTATCACTTGATGGACTTCCTAATAAGTATCCATTTTCATTATTAACCATTTCTGTAATTCCTCCTATAGAGAAAGCCATAACCGGAGTACCACAAGAATGACTTTCAAGAATAACATTTGGTAAATTATCTTCTCTACTAGGCATAATATAAAGGTCTGCACTATTATAGGCTAAACACATTTTTTGAGGATCATAAATGCGTCCCAATTTATAAAAGTTTTCTGACTTGAATAAATCATTATCCACCTCACCTATAATAACTACATTAACATCATCAATATTTTTAATATTTTTAATAGCATCCAAGAGTATCTGTCCTCCTTTCCTTCTATTTTTAATACTTTCACTAACAAAAAGTAAGATTTTTTTATCATTTGGAATTCCCAACTCTCGTCTTGCTTCTTCTCTTGAAATAATATCAAAAGTATCACTATCGATAACATTTCGTATATGATGATGTTCGAACTGCCCCAATAAATCACTCTTCTTGGATAGATCCACTAACCACTGAGATGGAGCAGTGACTGTTATCATACTTTTTGAATCGTCATATGCTTTTTTCTTAGCGGCTTTATACCGCATATCTAAATGATGAAGGTGTGGAAAATATACTTCATCTTCTGCATAATGATATCCCCCTTTAAAGTAATTCATATCATGCATATAAATAACAATAGGTTTATTTACTTCTTTAAAAAAGGATGGTATATCTAAAAACAGACTCACCCAATGCAAGACAATGATATCTGCTTTTGCAACTTCAGGATGATGGTGAATTGGGTATAAAGAAAATGGACTAGAGAACGTTTCAATATCCTTCTCTTCTTTTATGTAAGGAAATGCCTTCCACTTTTGCCATAACTTTGTGATTTTTCGAAAAAACACACTCTTGCCTGAGCTTACTATTCCATCTTGCTTAAACTCATCTCGTACTAAGACTTTAGAGTCTACACCAAGATCTTGAAGGGCTTTGCTCATTCTTATGGCTGCATACGCAGCTCCTCCATGAGGATATGTGTTTATATGAAGAACTTTCATTTCAAAAAATTTCTACAAAGATGATAGTTTTAGCCAAAAATGCACCAATAGATGTCTTCAAAAAATGATATTAATATAAATATTCAAGCTTATCGATTTATTCCTTTTTATATTCAATACTTTAATTGTTCCTTTGTGATCACAATAAATTTAATAGAGTTTTCAATAGTTAATGAGTCGATACACAAGGAAGAATGTCTTAAGTAATATCTTCTGGATATTTTTTGATAAAGCATTCATTCTTTTATTAAAGTTTTTAGTAGGTGTAAAAATAGCCAACCATTATGGTGCTGATACTTTTGGGCATTATCAATATATTGCTTCGATTGTTGGCTTTTCTCCCTTACTTTATGAGATCATCAATGAAAGAATAGTCCAAAAATTCTTTTCAAGTAATTCCGAATCACATCAGACAATTATTAATAGCGTTACCATTGGTAGATTTATTTTATCAAGTATCGCCTTAATTGCTGCATTTATATACTGTTGGATCTTAAAGTCAGAAACTGAAACCATATGGATTTTCTTTTGGTTGATTATCAATAATACTTTTATCAACCTATTCTTTGGTATACAAAGTTTCTATGAAAATCGTTTGAAGGCTAGAAAAATTGTGGTACCTGTGAATATCACAAAAGCATTAGCATATGGTGTCATTAATTATCTAATCACATTGGATGTTCCTATAGTATACATTCCATTTATGCATGCTGTTGGTAGTATTCTTTCCTTCCTCATTATTCTTGTGATTTATGTAAAAGAGTTTCCTATTCAATTCAATCTTAAATTCCCTCTTTTAAAAGATATTATTCATGAAAGTAAATTCCTATGGATCAGTACTACTGCCTTTGTTATCTTCAGTCAGATGGACAAAGTGATGCTTGGATCTCTAATTGATGATGCAAGTGTTGGTGTATATTCTATAGCGTTACTACTTTCTACAGTTACTCAAATGTTGCTGACCCCTATCAGGAATACAGCTTTTCCAATGCTATTAAATTACAAGGAGGATCATGAAAACTTTAAAAGAGCTTATTTAAAATTTAGTAGGCAAACTGTTGCAGTTTACTTAATCTTAATTCCTAGCAGTGTCATTGTATTAAAGTATACATTCCATTTATTCTTTGTTAGTGAGTATAATGACTGTCTTGAAGTATATAATTTACTCCTAATCATTATCTTCATTCAGGCGGTTTGTAATTTACAGACTTCATATCTTACGATATATGAAAAGACAAAGTATCTTCTTTATAAGAATGTAATCGGAATGATCATTAATATTATCCTTAACTTCATTCTTATTAAGAATATTGGAATTTATGGGGCTGCAATTGCGACAGGTGTTACACAATTCGCAACATATTATGTATTAAATTTCTTCTATGAAGATACCCGTATTTTGAATAAGTGGGTATTACAATCTTTTCAGATTTGGAAACTCGTTAAAAGTAATAACTAACGAATGGAACAAGGAAAATTAAGAAAATTACAAAATATACAAGTTGAAATTACTTTAGCTTTTGATGCTTTCTGTAAGCAACATCAGCTTGAGTATTTTATTATTGGAGGCACATTATTAGGTGCTGTTAGGCATAAGGGTTTTATCCCTTGGGATGATGATATTGATGTAGGGATGACTAGAGAACACTATGATAAATTCATCAAGCTCTACCTTCAAAATCCAATAGACGGTTTATTTTTACATACAACAGAGAATGACGCTCAGTATTACCTTCCCTTTGTGAAATTAAAAAAGGATGGTACTGAATATATAGATGAAGACACTAAAAATGTAGATACCCATAAAGGTATTTTCTTGGATATTTTCCCTTTTGATGATGTAAAAGATCCTGACAGTTTTGTTTGTCGACAACAAGCCAAGCTTGTTAACCAACTAACTTATACTCTCAGTAAGAAACGAGGAACTAAAGTATACCCTTCCAAAAGTAAGTTTCAAAAAATCTTTGATTTCGTATTTAGCTTCTATAACATCAAAGGATTAGTAAAGCTTCAGAAGAAAATAATGACCTTCAATAACAACAAAGGTTACAACTATTTTATCAACTTCAGCAGTCCTTATTATTACAAAAAGGAGCTATTTCCAAAAGAGAAATATTATCCTATAAAAAAATATGAGTTTGAAGACACTCAATTTGAAGGTCCTGCAGATTATGATTATGTATTGAGTCATGTTTTTGGTGACTATATGCAATTACCTCCGGAAGACAAAAGAATGACTCATGCAATTGATGTAAAATTTAACGACTAATCAAACAAATAGATGACAAAGAAAAATATATACGTCGTAGGTGTTTTCGACTTATTTCACCGTGGACACCTAGAATTATTGAAGAAATCTAAAGCATTAGGTACTCATTTGATCGTCGCTTTAAATGGCGATGACATGACAGCTCAGTATAAAAGAAAACCTTTTGTCAGTGAAGATGACCGCCTTGCAATTATTGAATCTTTAGAGTGTGTTGACCATGCATTTATTATTAATCAGTTCGACAATAAAGATGTTTTAGTTGAATATGATATTGATGTTGTTGTTCATGGAGATGATTGGGATGTTGAAGGTTATATGGAGCAAATTAGGGTTGATCAAGAATTTTTGGATAAGAATAAAATAGAATTAGCGTTCTTACCTTATACACAAGGAATCAGCACTTCTGAATTAATTAAGACCATTAAGAATTCATAATGTTTTACAAACACATACCTATTCCAGTTATTTTAGAAATTGGGAATCAACTTGTTGAAAAAATTCCACAAATATTAAAAGACAAGTCCTTTTACTTCCCAAAGATTGTTGTTTTTACATCCTCTTTTCTAGGAAATAGGTATGCTGATGTTTTAGAAAAAATTGGTGCTTCAAAAACTATCCATGTTCATGAAGCATCAATTTTAGAAGTTGAAAGAATAATTCTTGAAAATGATTTCAGCGCTGATGAATTGTTCATTGGTTTTGGAGGAGGATCAGTTATTGACGTTGTCAAATTAATTTCTCATAAAACTAATAATGCCTATTTGAGTGTTCCTTCTACCTTATCAAATGATGGATTATATTCACCTATTTCTAGGCTAATTAATAAGTCTGGTAAAAAAGAAAGTTATGGTGTGACACCTCCATTAGGCATAATAGCAGACATCAATATCATTAAAAAAAGTCCTAAAGTTAATATCTTATCAGGGGTTGGTGACTTAGTATCCAATCTAAATGCATTAAAAGATTGGGAGTTATCTAACCAGGTAACAAATGAGAAAATTGACAATTTTGCTGTTTCATTATCTTTATTAAGTGCCAATTCAATCCTGGAATACGCAGAAGAAGACTTGAAAAGTGATGAATTTCTGATTACGTTGGCTAATGGGTTAGTTATTTCAGGCCTCGCTATGGTTATTTCTGGTAATTCAAGACCTGCAAGTGGTGCAGAACATTTAATAAGTCATGCTATTGATGAGCTATACCCTGAGGATTCAACATTACATGGATTACAAGTAGCTTTTGGGCAAATTCTTATTGAGCAGGTATTTTTAGGTTCTTCAACTTCCAAAGTACAAGAGTTCTATAAAAACATTGGTTTAACAGAAATACTTCAAGCCAACATCAATTTTTCTGATGAGCAACTAGAGAATATCCTACTACTATCAAGTCAAATAAGAAAAAATAGATATACTGTACTGGACAATATATCTATTAGTAATATAAGCTTGAAATCATTTAAACTTTAGATTTCATATTTACGTTTCCTCAGATAAATAAAAATACCTCCAAATAATACTGTTAACAATACTGGAATACCAACGTTTATCCATTGCCACATAGCCTTCTCCTCTCTAATTTTGAAATTATCTAAAGGTCTTAAAGTCACTTTTTTATTTCTTGCCATAATCAATCCATCTTGATCTGTAAGGTAATTCATACTATTCATCAAGAATTCTAAATTAGAAAGTGATTGCCCTCTATGTCTATCAAATTCTATTGACTCTAGCTGCTTATTAATTGGATTGATTTCATTTTTTGCGATATCACCATCACCCACTATAATTACTTTTGTTGGTTTTGTGGATGATTTAATCAATGATTTTTTATCAATACCCTTTGGCGGGAATCTATTCGCATAAAGAGATTTAAATGTCCCTTCCAATAAATAGGCGATTGGAATATTCGGTTGATTAAATAATTCTTTTTTGTTTACTTCTTTTATCTCATCCAATGATACGATATTAGGCATTGCCCTCTTCCTAGAATAGTTTGAAGTAAATATCAAAGGTTCTTTCTTGATTCCAATGGATTTAACTGTGTCTAAAGAAGTAATAAAGCGACCATAAACAACATCCATATTCCTTACGATTGGATGTTCTGAAAATGTATTCAGATATATATTATAAGGCCAAGGTAGTTTCTTAATATTCGCTTTATCACCAAAATTCCCTGCCACAATTTCTATAAGACCGACTTGTTGATCTTGGATTAAATCAATATTAGGTCTTACTCCTAACCTGAACAATAAGTCTTCAATATTTAGGTCATATCCAAAAGCATAAGTTCCACCCAATGGAATAGAATCCTTATTCATTTGTACTTTATCCAATAAGAAAAGAGCATTTCCTCCATCAACTAAATATTGATCAATAAAATACTTTTCTTTATTAGAGAACTTTGTTTTTGGTTGAGCAACCACTAGTGCATCAAAGTTTTTGATGGTTGAAAGATCAGTTACCCAATTGACAATATATTTATTCTCAAGAGCTTCTGTAAACTCTTTCATCTCACTTGGGAATAACTCCTGATGACCTTGTACAATACCCACCCTTTTTGATTTTGCTTCTACTAATTCTTGAATTACAGAAGCTAATTCATATTCAACACCTTCTATCGATTGATTGATCTGCTCTTGAGCTGATTTTGCTTTATTACCTTTTAATAGTAAAATCCCTTTTTGTTTACCCTTATAGGATATTAAAGCACCGGGATAAATTAATCTTTGTGTCTGCTCACCATTCGGTCCTACATCAAATAAAGTAGTCTGAGGAATACCTTTTTTTATTAATGAATTTTGAAATTGCTGCTTTTGTCTAGCATCTGCAAAATCATTTGGATCAATGAACCTGAAATCTAATTGCCCATTTGATTGTACTTTAAATTCCTCTAGAGTTTCTAGAATAGCTAATTTCAGATGTTCAAACTCAGCATTCAATGGGCCATCTAAATACACATCAATACTTACCTGATCAGGAAGATTTTCTAATAAACGTTCTGTTGCAGGATTAATTGTGAATCGTTTTTCTTCTGTTAAATCCCATCTAAAAAAAACTTTATCAGAATGTATGTTTAAGAAAATAAACAAAAAAAGTATCGCTGAAAAAGTCAAGAGATCTTCCCACTTACGCATATATTGTTGGAATGTTTGTCGAATTTAAATTGAACTTGCAAAATGCGGTGTTTTCGATAAAAAATCAATAAAGTTTACATTTAAATCTAGAACATTTTACTATACCTCTAAATAGAAAAGCAAGGGCATTTATAATAACAACAAATACTCTTGCTTTTAAGTCTTCTACAAATTTTAGTTCAATACTTTGAAAGTATGGACAGCCTCTAACACATCACTCGAAAGAACGATATATAAAAGCCCCTTTTCAAGACCTTCTAATGATATGTCATTATTTGAAGGAGTAATTTCTCCACTATGAAGTTTACTTCCTTTTCCGTTATAGATGTGGTATTGAAATACACCTTCTGACAGTCCTTTAACCATTACTGTATTTTCATTACGTAATCTCGGGTCTGTATTTAATATCTCGATTTTGTTCAGATTCTTAACGGCATTTGATAAAACCATTAAATTCGGGTAACCATAGAGGAAGTAAAACTGATCAGGATTATCTTCTGCTAAAACTACGAAGTGACTTTCATGAAAACGCACGGCAGTACCAAATCTAATTTCACTCTCAATCTCTTCTGGAATAAACGTTTCTTTCCATTCAGCACTCATGGAATCATTACATAATAAAAATAAGTGCGTTGAACCATGAACATCAGCTCGAAATGCACCGACAAGTAATGTATCACCTTTTACTTGAACATCTGACCCAAAACTTTCTCCATTATTTCCTGTAGGGTTTGATACAACGTAGCCTTTTAAATCTGAGCTCCATAATTCTTTCTTTGGTCGATGATAAATAACAACTTCTCCATCTATATTATCTGTTTTATAATCAGTTACAGCAATCATGTCATCATTTAAATCCAAATGAATACCAAACTGATGACCTCGATTATTAGGATGCTGTAATTCTACACTTGGAGTTTCAACTGCATCAATAAAACCATTTGAAGGAAGGTTATAAACATAAGCAGTACCCTTCCAATTATCTTTACCTAAAGCCCCTACTAAAATCGCATTCTTAGAAATACGTATTTGATGGCCAAAATATTCATTTGAAACTGGTTTTGGAGAAGTAAGTGTAGTAATATCATATCCTCCAGTCCAAGAATCATTTCGCTTTTTAATGAAGAAACCTCTTCCTTCATAATTATTTTGCTGGTAAGCTCCAATAACTGCCGACCCATTATATATATCTACTGAGAAGCCAAAGTAACCTTCCCCAAGTGGATTAGTAATTTGATAAGATTCCGTCATATCTGACCAACCTTCTGCTGGCTTTTCATATATATAAACCTTATCTGTTTCTGGAGATCCTACTATTATTTCATCTCCAGAAATCGCTACAGCAAAACCAAACATATCACCATCTACACCATCTGATGAACTTAACTGTGCAACTTCTTCCCAATCTCCATTTTTAAATTCATAAACAAAGGCACTACCCGGGATATTATTCTCTCCTTCATAAGTTCCTAAAACCATTACATCCCCATCTACGTCTAAATAGCGAGATTTGGTATAATTTGAATGGTCTAAAATTTCATCGAAAAAGGTAAAAAAGAATTTCTCGGGGTTATTTTCTGCCAAGACAACTATATGACTATCATGGAATCGAACACCTGTTCCAAATCTCATATTATAATTTCTTGGATCAGGAGTATACGATTTGATATAATTTGAAGAAGAAGAGGAAGGGTTTAATGTAAATAAATGTGTGCTACCATGTCCATCTACCGTATAAGCACCAATCAGTAATTTGTTATCTGATACTTGAACATCTGAACCAAATCCTTCATTCAATTTACCTGTTGGGTTATTAACTATAAACCCTGTAATGTCAGAAGTCCATATAGCACCATTTTCTCTTTTATAAATTATCACCTCCCCATCAATATTTGATGTTTGGTAATCAGTTATAGCTATTAAATCAGTTGATAAATCTAGATGAATCCCAAATTGATGCCCCCTTCCTGTAGGGTGAGTTAATTCCACATCAGGTTCTACTGTTTCAGATATAAACCCACCTTCTAGAAGGTTGTATATATACGCCGTTCCTTTCCAATTATCTTTACCTAAAGCCCCTACTAAAATTGCATCTTTAGAAATTCTTATTTGATGTGAAAAATACTCATTTGTCTTAGGGCTAGGAGATTTTAGAGTTGTTATATTCACGCCTTCCGACCAAGATTCTTTAAGCCTTTCAATATAAAACCCTCTTCCTTCATAATGATTCTGTCTATAAGCTCCTACTACTGCTCTTCCATTTAATATATCTACTGAGAATCCAAAGTAACCATCCCCAAGAGGATTAGTAATTTGATAAGATTCTGTCATATCTGACCAACCTTCTGCTGGCTTTTCATATATATAAACCTTATCTGTTTCTGGAGAACCTACTATTATTTCATCACCGGAAATCGCTACAGCAAAACCAAACATATCACCATTAACACCATCTGATGAACTTAACTGTGCGACTTCTTCCCATTCACCATTTTGGAATTCATATACAAAGGCACTACCCGGGATATTACTTTCTCCTTCATAAGTTCCTAAAACCATTACATCCCCATCTACATCTAAGTGGCGAGATTTGGTATATAGCGAAATATTAGACTCCTTTTCTTTAAACAGGTAGACTTTTTGTCTAGGGTTGTACATCGAATTAATAGCAACATATTCACCTAAAATTTTTACCGCTGAGCCAAAGAAATCATTTGATGCTCCATCTTCGAGTTGATAAGAGTTAATTAAAGTAACGCCAGTATTCTTCTCATTATCAAATCCGTATAAATAGACTTTTCCTTTTCCTAAATGTTGTGATGCTCCAATTAATAATTTATCTGAAGTAATATCTAAATCAGAACCGAAATGAGAACCATTAACTATTTCTTCATTAGTAATAAAATAGCTCTCAGTAGCATCTTCCCATCCTTGAGTTGACTTATTAAATACAACTACTCTCCCTGCATTATTACGTCCATAATCAGTAGCAACAATAGTATTACCATTAATAGCTACATGCATACCTAATTGATAAGAGCTATTTGAAGTTGTCAAAGTAGCTGTGGGAAGTATCTTTTCATCTTTTTCTAATTTAGAAAATAGCTCATCATAAACTCGTACTGCTCCTGTCCAATTATTATTACCTATATTTCCCACAACAAGTGTTTCGCCATGTAGTCTTACCTCATGTCCAAAGTATTGATTACCACCTTCAACTGGAGCTGAAATATTTTTATAGATGTAGTTATTATCACTCCATTTCTCTCCGAATGATTTTTTATATACTGTTACTGCTCCTTCATAGCTATCTAACCTATATGCTCCAACAGAAAGTAAATTGTCTTTGAGTGATAATGAAAAACCAAACCAACCATTTGATAAAAAAGGAGTATCTATTTTGTGTGTTTCGGTCATATCAACCCAACCTCCATCAGGTTTTTCGAATACATAAACAGCATCCGATTTAGGTGCTCCAACAACTATAACATCATCTGAAATATCTACGGCAAAACCAAAATGGGTATTATTTGCGGTTTCATCACTTTCTGTAGTAAGTTTTGCCAATTGAACTAGTTCTCCATTTTCCAAACGATGAACAAATACGGCTCCTTTTAATTGACTTGATGCATATGCACCAACAATAACAATATCACCAGATGACTCCATATATCTAACTTCATCATAGTCAGTTAATTTTTCACCGACATCAAGAGCAAATGCAGGAATACATAGTATACAGGAAATTAATATTGCAGATAAGCAAGAGTAGGTAAGCTTTAGTGAAGTCATTTTTAATTTTAGTTCTTTATTACAATAGTTTCTCCAAAAATATCTAAATAGTTTTTCATATACAATCCTTTCTCAAAGTATATAATTATGCATCGAATTTGATAAATTAAGCTCTATTCACGTCAATTGTTTATGAAATAATGTACTTTTGCAAATTCAAATAGAATACAGAAAAATTTACAATAGTGAATTTTAAAGATACTTTAGATAAAAATCCAATTTTTGGAATTGTTGCTAAAAGTGCAAAAGCGGTAGGCTTCGATACTTATTTGGTCGGAGGCTTTGTGCGTGACTTGCTTTTAGAACGTCCTTCCAAAGATATTGATATAGTTTGTGTAGGCAGTGGTATAGTCTTAGCTGAGGATGTTGCAAAAAGAGGTGGTAACCTTCCTTGTAATACTTTTAAGAGCTTCGGTACTGCAATGGTAAAATTTGACGAATATGAAGTCGAATTTGTAGGAGCAAGAAAAGAATCTTATAGAAGAGAATCTCGTAAGCCTATCGTAGAAGATGGTACACTTGAGGACGATCAGAATAGAAGAGACTTTACAATCAATGCACTTGCTATCTCATTAAATGAGGATAATTACGGTGATCTTGTAGATCCTTTCGGTGGCGTAGATGATCTGAAAAAGAAGAACATAATTACACCACTTGAGCCGAATATCACATTCTCTGATGATCCATTAAGAATGATGAGAGCCATTAGATTTGCTTCTCAACTTACCTTTGATATCGATCCAGACACTTTTGATGCGATTACTGAAAATAAAGAACGCATCGAAATTGTCTCTAAAGAGCGTATCATGGATGAACTTAATAAAATCATCCTTTCTCCACTTCCTTCTTATGGCTTTAAACTACTATTTACTTCAGGTTTATTAAAATTAATTTTCCCTGAAATGCAGAACCTTTATGGCGTTGAGCGTAGAGACGGTAAAGGCCATAAGGATAATTTCTACCATACTTTGAAGGTACTTGACAATGTAGCTGAAAAATCAGATGATTTGTGGCTCCGTTGGGCTGCAATATTACATGACATTGCAAAACCTCCTACCAAAAGATTTAATAGCAAAGTAGGTTGGACGTTTCATGGACATGAAGACAAAGGAGCGAGAATGGTTCCTGGTATATTCAAAAGAATGAAACTTCCATTGAATGATAAGATGAAGTTTGTACAAAAACTTGTGAAGCTTCACCTAAGACCTATTGCATTAGTAAAGAAAGAAGTAACAGATTCAGCGGTAAGAAGATTACTTTTTGAAGCTGGCGATGATATTGATGCATTAATGTTACTTTGCCGAGCGGATATTACCTCTAAAGATGGTAACAAAGTAAAACGCTATTTATCTAATTTTGATTATGTTGAAACAAGATTGGAAGCGGTAGAGGAAAGTGATAAAGTGAGAAACTTCCAACCTGTTATTACAGGAGAGTTAATCATGAATACATTCGAAATTAAGCCTTCCAAAGAAGTTGGACAGATAAAAGCAATTGTAAGAGAAGCTATCCTTGATGGCAAAATCAAAAATACTATGGAAGAAGCACTACCATTTATGATTCAATCAGGAATTGAACTAGGGCTTACTCCCATTAAAGACAACAAAGAATAAACTAAGTCTATATATATGAACGATTTAATTCTTCGCGCCGCAAGAGGTGAAAAAACAGAAAGAACTCCTGTATGGTTAATGCGCCAAGCGGGTAGAATTTTACCAGAATATAGAGCTGTAAGGGCCAGCGTATCTGGATTTGTTGAGTTATGTCAAACTCCTGAATTAGCATGTGAAGTAACAATTCAACCTGTTGATTTATTAGGTGTTGACGCTGCTATTATTTTCTCAGATATCTTAGTGATTCCAGAAGCAATGGGACTTCCATATGAAATGGTAGAAAAAAGAGGCCCATTCTTCCCTACTACAATCCAAACAGAAAGTGACTTAAATAAAATTAGAGTGGCTGATGTGGAATCTGACTTAGGATATGTATTAGATGCAATCAAATTAACAAAGAAAGAATTAAATGACCGCGTTCCATTAATCGGTTTTGCGGGTGCTCCATTTACTATCTTCTGTTATATGATCGAAGGACAAGGTTCTAAGACTTTCTCAAAAGCAAAGAAAATGTTCTATACACAACCTGAGTTCTCTCATAAGTTATTACAGATGATTACAGATTCTACTATTGCATATTTAAAGGCTCAAATTGCAGCTGGTGCAGATATGATTCAAATCTTCGATTCTTGGGCGGGTATTCTTTCTCCTGCACAATATGAAGTATTTGCAATGCCATATATCAACCAAATCTGTGATGCAATCACTGAAGTACCAAAAACAGTATTTGCTAAAGGTGCGTACTTTGCTCGTGAAGCAATTGGTAAGTCAAATTGTAATACAATGGGTCTTGATTGGAACATGGATGTAGCCGAATCAAGAGCTCTTGCTAACGGTAAAGTACTACAAGGTAATTTAGACCCTTGTGCTTTATACGGTTCAGATAAAGATATTGAGGTAACAACAAAAGCCATGTTAGATCAGTTTGGCCCTGATAAACATATCGCTAATTTAGGTCATGGAGTTTACCCTGACATCAACCCTGAAAAGGTTAAAGTGTTTATCAATACTGTAAAAGAATATTCTGAAAAAATGAGAGGATAGATACCTCAATATTTATTCAGTAATTCATATTATAAATCCTTATGTAGTTGAGTAACAATCAATACATAAGGATTTTTTTGTTTAATTATAAAACATATATATTAAGCTTAAAAATACACAAAAACATCATTTTGCGTTTTTTTTGATCATTATTATTTAAATTTCTACTATATTTAACAAACGATTTTTTTCAGTACAGAACAATTATACCAAATATGAAATACCTCTCTAAAGGTAAGAGAGATAGAGTTATCAGCATAAATAAAAAAACGAATGAAGTCACCTATCTACCTCATACCAAAACAAGATCATTAAATAATCCTGAAGAGAAAGTACAATTAGAAACTTATTTAAAATTAATTTATGATTACAATTACCCTGCAGAATATGTAAGGGTTTGTGTCCCTGTGAAAATGGGGTCTTCAACAAAAGAAGCCGATATTATTACTTACAATGACATGGAAGGTTTAGAACCTTTTATGATCGTCGAGTGTAAGAAAAAAGGGGTATCTTCTTCAGTTTTTGAAGGAGCTATTGACCAAGGGTTTTCTTATGCCAGTGCTGTTCTTGCAAAGTTTGTTTGGACTACTGATGGAAAACAAGATACTTACCATGAAGTTATACCCACTAAGATTGGTGAACGGACTAAAAACATACTACCTTCTCCTCCTCCATTTAAAAAAAGTGATAGTTTTTTATATTCAACCAAAAAGAATATCTATCGATTAGCTAAAGCCCCTTTTAAAGTTCTTAGTCACTTTTTCAAAAGGCCATGCATTAAAAATGCTATGATTTACAATGCTATAATACTTGGCTTAATGTTTATCTTCAGTAAGGTGATTATGGAGAATATTCATCAGATTTTAGCGATACCTTTTATCAAAAATTTATGGGTAAATCATCATATGGATTTTTCATGGATGTATTACTTCATTTCTTTTACCTCTGTCTTTATTACTATAATAGTCAGTTCTATTGTAGGATTATTAAACACCAATAAAAAAGGTAGAATAAAGCTCAAACAAGCTATATTCTTATCTCTATTTTTAGTGATTCCTGTTTGGTTTGCTGGAAGTGAGTTTACTAAATCATGGTGGAACTGGCAACATTTCACAACTATGAAATATCAACCGTGGTTATTCCTAGGACCTCAACTTGCAATATCACCAATACAAATACTATTATTTGCTGGAATTCTTTCTCTCTCAAAACCAAAGAAAAACACAAGGCACTATAAAAGATTAGCAAAATAAATAAGGCTTGGGGAACTATTTCTATGGAGTTTTTTATTAAATTATATCTAATTATTAACTGTGTATAAATACTCCCCAAGCATGTTATTTAGAACTTTCTGTCTTTTACTAGTTTTATCCGCTCAATATTCTTTTAGTCAAGGAATAAAGTTTCAGAAAATTTCACTAGAAAAAGCTATCAATGAAGCTAAAACCAATAATAAAAAAGTATTCATTGATATACATACCAAATGGTGTCCCAATTGCGATTGGATGCAAGAAGAAGTTTTTCAAAATAAAAAAATCGGCAATCATTATAATCAAAATTATATCTGTATTGACATTGATGCTGAGAGTACCCAAGGTATTGTCTTAATTAAGAAATATAAATTACATGTTTACCCAAGTTTCTTATATTTAGATAGCGATGGCAATCCAATTCACCTTCTTACAGGTGTAATGAATAAAGATGAGTTTGTTAAAGACACAAAGGAGGCTGAAAACACTAGCACACAACTTTTTAATCTTCAAAAGGAAATACATACAAATAAGTCACAAGATTTAAATGTTCTCTCTAGGTACATTTATGTTTCTTACAAAGCAGGTTATGCAGATGACAAAACATTAAAAGAGTTCCTGGTAAAAGTTGATGAAAATTCACTGAAAAATAAGTGGGTATGGATGGCTCTAAAAGAAGCAACAATGTATTCTGGATTACATTCAGATGCTTTACAAAAATTAGTACAACATACTGCTTCAATTGAGAAGGATTATGGTATCAAAGATATTATTCAGACCATCAATGCTGCAGCAAATGTATCCATGCAACCTTTTGTCGAAAAGCGTGATATCCAAGGTTGGGAAGACTTAATGGCATATCTAGATAAGTCATTAGGGAAACAAGGAAAAACATTGAATTGTGCCTACAATCCAACTTTCTACATCAATATAAAGGAGTATTCGACGGCATTTAGCAAAATGGAACAAGGGGTTCAACTACTCTCCGACCGCGACCCTGAAGTAAGAGCCTATTTATATAGAAATTGGGCCTGGAATATATATCATTATTATGATGATAAAGATAAGTTGAATATGGGCCTTGAATGGATTAATATCTCCATAAAATCACATCCTTATTCCATTAACTACGAAACAAAAGCTGGACTTCTATTTAAACTTAAACAATATAAAGAAGCAAGAATTAATGCTGAAAAGGCAATAGAACTTGCAAAAAAAGAGAAAGTACATCCTACTCTTGCTCACTTAGTACTAGATGAGCTTGATGGAATGAAATAAAAAATAAAGACCTCACTGACATAATCAATGAGGTCTTTTGTTTACTCTCTCAATTTTTTTCACTTATCTACTAAGCGCATTCATCTAACTTCTATATAAGTATACCCCATTTAAATACTTTTGTTTCATATCTAACATTTTATATTCCAAATAAAAATCAATGATACAAGTTGTTGCAGGTATTATAATTGAAAATAAAACCGTTTTCATAGCCAAAAGAAAGAAAGGAAATGTTTTAGAAGGATATTGGGAGTTCCCTGGAGGAAAACATGAAATTGGAGAAACACTTGAAGCTTCTCTTATCCGAGAATTTGAGGAAGAATTTAATGTAGAAATTGAGGTTCTCGTAAAATTGCATGATAATATCCATCACTATCCTCAAATCTCAATACACCTACACAGTTTTATTTGCAAGAAATTAAAAGGGGAATTTCAATTACTCGACCATGATGAAGTTCAATGGGTAAACATCGAAGAACTTGAAAATATCTTACTTGCCCCTGCTGATATTCCGATTATTGAGGCATTAAAAAAGGCTACCTTAAATAAATAAGGTAGCCTTTTATATCTTTCAAAAGATCAATACTAGTTATCCATTGATTGGATAATTTTTAATTGTTCTTTTAATTTTTTCAATTCTACTTTAGAAGCTTCAATCTTCTCATTGTATTCTGCTAGTAATTTATCAGCAGTTTTCGAATTTGAGAAGAAAGCAAGGTTATTTTGCCATAAAGCAATATCGTCCTCATGAGTTTTAATCTTAGTACGAATGTTTTGCTCTTGGTTTCTAAAACGCTTACCTCCTGCAGGAATTTGATTAAATACACCTGCCAATACTTGAAGTTTACCTTTCTCATCAAGATCAGCTGCAGACTCCACATATGCTTCTACACTTGCAACAAATTTGTCTACAATAGCATCTTTTTCTTTTCTTGGTACAAAACCAATCGCAAAGAACGCTTCTGCTTTTTCACTTAATAATGCTTGATCGAAGGCTGTTTTATCTTCAGTTAATTTCGTTAACTCTAAGATAATTTCTTCCTTTTTATTTAGGTTTTCAGCATACTCCTTGTTCTCTTCATTTCTTTTGTTTCTCTTTCTTTCAAAGAAAGTGTCACAAGCTGCCTTAAATTCAGCATATACTGAATCTCTGAACTTTTCAGGAACAGGACCAATACTTTTCCACTCTTTTTGTAAAGCGATTAAAGCATCAGCTGTTGCATTCCAATCCGAAGAATCTTTAATTTCTTCTGCTTTTGCAACTAAAACCTTCTTCTTCTCTAAGTTCTCTGCTCTTTGAGCTTCAAGTACTTCGAAGAATTTATTTTTGTTTGCGAAGAACTGTTTGAAGTTTGCCCAGAATTGTTTGTTAATTCCGTTAGCTACTTCTCTTGGTACTGGACCAATTTCTTCCCATTCCTTTTGAACCGCTAATAAACGCTTAGTTTCTTCATTCCACTCTTTAATACGATCTGTATTGAATGTTGAGAACGGCTCTACTTTTAAACATAAAGCTTGCTTTAATTTCATGTTCTCATCAAGAACTTTCTTGAATTCTTCAGCGTGCTTACGTTTTTTATCATATATCTTATCAGAAATCTCTTTGAAAGAATTCCAGATAGTGTCTTTTTCTTCTTTTGGTACAGGACCAATATTTCTGAATTCCTCATGAAGGCTATTTAATGAAACTACAGCCTCACTAATATTTTCTACCTCAAGAAGTTTTTCAGCTCTTTCAATTAAAGCTTTTTTCGCTTTTAAGTTATGCTGTCTATCAAGTTCTTTTAATTCGAACTCGATACTCATTTGATCATAGAAACGATCAAGTAAAGCACCGTAAGTTTTGTAGATTTCATCTGCAAACTGTTGTGGTACAGCACCTGTTGCTTTCCATTCTTTTTGTAATTCCTTGATCTTGTTCATGACACCTTTATCATCAGTTGTCTCGATCAATTCTTTTACTTGGTTAATAATGCTACGCTTCTTCTTTAAGTTGTCCTCACGCATTTTTTGCATTTGCTCAAAATGTTGACGACGAGCATTTTTAACTGCGTAGAAAGCATCATTAAATGTTTTGACATCAGCATCTTGATATTCAAAACCTTCTACATCACCGTTCTTCTCTAAGAATTCAGCTTTAGCAGCAGCCTCTTCTTCTTCTCTAATCGGATCAAAGTATTCTTTAATCTTTTTAGAGATTCTTTCAGCTTTAACAACATCGCTATTGTTAACAAGCTTACTGATTTCAGCAAGTAATTCTGATTTAGAATGATTACTAAAATCTTGATCTTCTTGAAGCTCCTCTTCTACTGATACTTCATCATCTCCAAAATCTGCAACATCATCCATGTCTGCAACATCATCAAATTGCGCTACAGTGTTTTCAGTTACATTTTGTTCGTTTAACTCATTGTTTTGAGTTTCGTCCTGTGATGTACTCATCTTTTAAAACGATTTTAAGTGCGTCAATAATTACAACCGACCATTTCGAAAAAAATGAAATGGACCTTTGGTATAGGTTTGTTTCTACAGACCAATATACCGTCAAAATACGGAAGCAAAAATACTCTTAATTTCTTATCTATTCTAACCAAAACACAATTTTACTCCGTTTTTGCATTAATTTTTTTAATCTTTGTAACATGAGTGTCACTTTATTGATTTATTGACAACAATAGGTCAACTTTGCAGTAAAGACAAACAGCTTTCAATGGAAAAAAGACAAGTTCAATATCAGTTTGATGAGCAACATTTAAAAAACTCATCTAAAAATTTTTACGATCCGTCTAAACTTAGAACGGAAGAAATGGTACTTAATTTGGGTCCTCATCACCCCGCTACACACGGTGTACTTAGAGTGGAGGTGCTCACTGATGGTGAATATGTCGTTGATGTCACTCCTCATTTGGGGTATCTGCACCGCTGTTTCGAGAAACATGCAGAAAACCTAAACTTTCAACAAATTATCCCTTACGTAGACCGTATGGATTACGTAGCCTCTATGAATTCAGAGCATGCTTTTGCAATGGGTGTTGAAAAAATGATGGGAATTGATCATAAAATTCCAAAAAGAGTAGAATACATTAGAGTTCTTGTTGCTGAACTAAATCGTATCGCTTCGCATTTTATAGCTGTTGGTACTTATGTTCTTGATATTGGTGCCACTACTCCATTTTTATGGGTAATGAGAGACAGAGAACACATTTTAAGAATGTTAGAATGGGCTTCTGGTGCTCGAATGCTCTATAATTATATTTGGGTGGGAGGATTATACTATGATGTTCCTGTTGGTTTTGAAGAAAGATGTCTTGAGTTTGTCAATTATTTAAAACCTAAACTACAAGAGTTTAGAGAAATGATTATCGACAATAAAATCTTTGTTGAAAGAACTGCTAATGTTGGTGTCCTTCCGTTAAGTACAGCGATTGATTATGCTTGTACAGGACCGGTACTTAGAGGTTCAGGAGTAGCACATGATTTAAGAAGAGTTGATGCTTATTCAGTCTACCCAGAACTAGATTTTGATATTCCCGTAGGTAAAGGTCTCATGGGTAGCGTGGGCGATTGTTGGGACAGAACTTATGTAAGAGTTGAAGAGTGTTGGGAGTCTTTAAAAATCATTGAGCAGTCTGCCAATATTTTACTAAAAGAACATAAAAGAGATAGAACATTTGATCCTCAAGCATTAGTTCCAAAGAAAATTAGACCAAAAGCAATGGATTTTTATGCTAGAGCTGAAGGTCCAAAAGGAGAATTAGGCTTCTTCATGAGAACAAATGGAAAATCTGATATTCCAGAAAGATTAAAAGCTAGATCTTGTTGTTTCTGTAACTTATCCGTATTACCTGAAATTTCAAAAGGGGTATTACTTTCTGATCTGATTGCAATTATGGGATCTATTGATATCATTATGGGTGAAGTTGACCGTTAATATTTTGTAGGGAAGGAAAAGGTAATCAATGACTTTGTATTCAGATACTATTTTAAAGAGTACAGATAAAGCGAAGAATGATCAAAAACTAAATATTTGCATCATCACTCACTGCTACCCTCCTGATTTTGGTGCAGCACCACATCAATATGAACATATGGCCAAGTCTTTTCAAAAAGAAGGTCATCATGTTTCTGTAATCACTTCTCATCCCTACTATCCTAGTGGAAAATTAAAAAAAGAAGATCGATACAAATTCATTTCAGAAACGAATGAAAATGGAATTACTGTAAGAAGACATTGGTTATTGCCATCTCAAAAAAACAACTCTATATTGAGATTAATCAGCATGATGACAATGCTAATGAGTATGCTTTTCTCTTTGCCTTATTTGAAGAGAAACAAAATAGATCTAATCATCTGTCAGACACCACCAATATCACTACCTTTTTTAGCTATTCTTGCAAAAAAAAGATACAATATACCTATTATCTTAAATGTCTCTGATTTGTGGCCTCAAGCCATGGTCGATATTAATCATTTAAGAAAGTCTTCATTCACTTATAAACTACTTCATAAGGTAGAAAAGTATTTCTACAAAAAAGCGGATCATATTGTAACACAGTCTATTGAATCCCAAGAATATATTCAACAACTAGGTTTTCAAAAACCTCAAATTTATCGTATTGGAGCTGATATCGATACTTTTAAACCATCAGATAAAGACCTAAATGAAAAAAGGTATAAAATGGTATATATGGGTGTTCTTGGTGTAGCACATGGACTGTCTCAACTCATCACTCAAATTCCTTTTGATAGTTTAGGAATAGATTTCCATATTTATGGCAATGGTATTGATCTCCCAAAAATCAAACATATAATTAAAGAAAAAGGGCTTAATTCGATCAAAGTTTTTGCACCAATTCCATATCAACAAGTACCTCAAGTCTTACAGGAATATGATTTAGCATTTATCTCTCAAATTAACTATGTGAGAGGCACTCTTCCTGCAAAATTATTTGAGAGTTTAAGTATGGGTTTACCTATCATTTTCCATGGTGATGGTGAAGGTGCTAAGATTGTTGAAGAAAATGACTGCGGTTGGGTATCAAATCCTAATGCTCCAGAAGGATTAGTCTATAACTTAAAAGAAATCACACAAAGTAACAGGAATGTTCTGATAAAAAAAGGTCAAAACGCCCGTGCATTATGTACCCAACATTTTGACCGTGATCAACAGTTTAACGATTTAATGAAAACTGTCTATCAGAATTTTACTACAAAGTCTTAAGAAACCATATCAGCGATATTTTTCACTCTTTCTTTACCTCCTGCAATTACTAAAGTATGATTCTCAGTTAATGTGATATCTCTGAAGTCTTGAATATATACCTTCTCTTCCCCTTCTTTATTACAGTTAGAAGAATTCTCTTTTAAGCAGATTACAGATACATGCATCGTATCCCTAAAACGTAATTTCCTCACGCTACTACCTAGGAACTTTTTAGGTATAGATACCTCAATAATATACACCCCAGGAGCTACTTCATCCATAGCAATAACATGACGGTTCATTAATTCTAAAGCAAAGCGTTTTCCTTCTTGCTTTTCTGGGAAAATCACTCGAGTTATTCCCATTTTCGTCAGTACTTTCGCATGCATATCCCGAGTAGCCCTTGCATATATTTCCTGAACGTTAATTTCTTTCAGTGCTTCGATTGTCAGTAATTTAGTCTCAAAGTTTTTACCATGAGATAAAATTACTATATCAGTCTGTTTAATATGCTTTTTAAGGGCCATTGGATTCGTTGTATCTGTTTCATACAAATATTCAAACCCCATTTCTCTTAGGCGTTTTAAAGTGATTAAGCTATCCTTCAGTTTCGATGTAGAATCAAAATCATTATGAAGGATGATTAATATATCTTCATTGTTATTACGTAGCGTTTTGGCGATTTCAATACCAAATGCCCCCATACCAATTAATACATATCTTTTATTTATCTTTTTCATTCTAACCAACTAATATTGATGATTCTGGATATCTATATTCAAAGCTTTTCTCGTCTTCCCCAAGTAATGATATCAAGGTAAATAAACCAATCTTACCACTAAACATCACTATCGCTAAGACAATTTTTCCAACTGCAGAAATATCTGCTGTAATGCCACGGGAAAGCCCTGCTGTACCTAACGCGGAGAAAAACTCAAATGTTACATCTTCAGGCTTAAGATGTGTTTCTGTTATTGTTAATATAAATATAGAGACAAATGACATGAGGATTGACATCATAAACACAATCACAGCTCTTCTTAAGCTTGCATCTTGAATTGTATTCCATCCTATATGTACATGATCTCTACCTTTTATTTGTGCCCAAAAATAGGAAAACAATAAGGTCACTGTAGTTACTTTAATGCCACCGGCAGTAGAATTGGGTGCTCCACCAATATACATTAGCAAGATCATCATCATTACAGACGCTGAAGACAAATCTCCAATCTCTACTACAGAGAACCCTGCTGTTCTACATGTCACACTAGTAAATAGCGTCTGAAATAAAGTCTCTGACCACGAATCTTTAGACATCCAATAATCAATATCAGTAACAAAAATTCCTGCTGTACCTACAATGATCAAAACAATTGTTGCTTGTAAAGAAATTCGTGACTGTAATGAAAGGTGGCGTCTGTATTGTTTCTTTCTGCTTACAATTTCTCTGTAAGTTCTAAATCCTAACCCCCCAATAATAATGAGTAGCATCACTACACCACCTGAGAACCAATCTTTCGCAAAATCAGCCCCTTGTAAACCTTCTGGAAAATTTGAAAATCCAGCATTGCAGAATGCAGAAACCGAATGGAATACAGAAACAAATACCCTTTCAAAAGTGGAGAGCCCTAAATCGCCCCATGCTAAATAGAGGAAAAAAGCACCTATAGCTTCTACTGTAAAAGTGATAATAATAATCCCCCTTAATATTCTAGAAGAGGTACTAATATTATCGGCTTCCATAATATCTTGTATAATTACTTCCTCTTTTGTTTTTACTCCTTTCTGAATCGTTAGAGCAATAAATGTCGTTAATGTAACAATCCCTAAACCACCAATCTGAAATAATATCATCAATATCACTTGCCCCTTAAAGGTAAGTACCTCGGATATATTAAACGGTGCTAAGCCTGTTACACAGACTGCTGACGTTGTCGTAAAAAAGGCATCTAACCACGTTATTGGCTGTGTAGAAGCCTCTGGTAATTTCAATAAAATAGTTCCAATGAAAATAATAGAAACCAACGATCCTAAAATCATCACCGTACTATTAGCAGTGAAAAACATCCAATAGGACCTGTTATTGGACAAAGAAACTAAAGATGCTATGATCATTGACACTTGAACAATAACTATGTAGGCTGTCCAACCTTTATTGTCCGCATCGAAATCATATTCATGAAGAAAAAATACCCTGTAGGCTAGAATAAAAAATATTATGGCAAGAAAGAATAGATCAACAACATATTCACGCCAATCCATTTCGCTCCATTTCATGTAGTACAATTTGACTAATATTAAAATGGAATAAATAGTTGCCAGGTATCTATCATAACGTATTGATTGAACTAGGTCTTCTTCTGATAATTGAAATCCTTGGGTATATATTAGGCTGATTATTGCCAATACACCTAAGAATAACTCAAAGATTGGCAATCGTTTTTCTATCAGTTTCTGTAATTGATACCTCCATTCTTTATGATCTAAAATTACTGCTTGATGTATTTTCAAGAGAAATTTCAAGATCTTAAACTTTGTCTTATCTGACATTCAACTTATTAATTATTAATAACTTAAACTACAATTTCTTGTCTGATTACATTTATTAATTGTCATAACAAAACGGTACACTACTTAATACGTATTTAATATGATGTACTTACACTTTAAATAACCTATTATCATGACAAAATTAGTAATCTCCATCGAGAACGAACAAAATGCCTCGTTAGTAAAAAATTTACTTAAAGATTTATCTTTTGTTGAGAGCATTGACGAACTAGAAGTTAATCAAAATGAGAAAGAAGAAAAAGAAAACGTCCTTCAGCACCTTGAAAAAATCAAAAAGGAACAAAAGGACGTAAATATTTCTATTGCTTGGAAATCAGTTAGTCTGTAATTCTAAAACTTTACTTTGATTTCCTTTTACTAAATCAGTCAAACACTCAATCCACTGTGGATGATCATTGAGACTTTCAACTAACTGCCAATGTTCACCACCGTTTTCTTCAAAAACTTCTTTATATTCTTCCCCAACCTCAACAGTAGTTTCCAAACAATCAGCTACAAAGGCAGGTGAATAAGCTAGAACACTTTTCTTTCCACCCTTCGCCAAGTTAACGATAACATCTTCTGTATATGGTTGAATCCATGGGTCTTTTCCTAACCTTGATTGGAAACAGACACTATATTGTTCTTTAGATAGTTTTAATTCCTGTGCAATTAGATCTGCCGTTTCAAAACAAGCGGAACGATAACAGAACGTATTTTTAGGATATGCCTTCTTAACACAGCCGCTCTCTCCTCTCAATTTACAACAAGTATCGATATCAGCTTTTATGATTTGTCTTTCGGGTAACCCATGGAAACTGAAAATCACATGGTCGTAATTTGTTTCTCTTAGATATTTCTGCCCTAGTTCAGCAAATGTTTTGATAAACAATGGGTGTCTATGATAATGCTGGATGAAGGTAACATCAGGCACAACTTGCCAGTCTTTTACCAATTCCATCACCTTTTGGGTTACTGAACCAGTTGTTGCAGAAGCATATTGCGGAAATAATGGGACTACGACAATCTCATTTACTCCTTTGCTTTTCAACTCTAGTAATGCAGATTGAATTGATGGGTTTTGATACCTCATTCCTAAGGCTACCACATATTCATCACCTAAAGCTTCTTGTAAAAGTTTTTTACTTTCAAGACCATAGTATAACAAAGGAGAACCATTTTCAGTCCAAACCTTTTCATACTCTTTAGCAGATTTTGGTGCTCTAAAAGGAGCAATAATAAGATTTACCAGAGGCCATCTTTTATAGAATGGTATATCGATAACTCTTTCGTCCATTAAAAATTCTCTCAGATATTTTCTAACATCTGGAGTTTTTTGGCTATCAGGTGTCCCTAAATTGACAATTAATACCCCTTTTTTCATATTCTTTATAAATGTTTCAATGATAAACTCATTGAAATGTAGATTGTTGTAATATCTATCAAAAAAAAGAATCTTTACCAACTAAACTACTCTAACTGATAAAGATTCTTTTTGATATTGTTCTATTATTTTATGCTTCTTTTGATGCTTTTGCAAAAGAAACTACAAAGTCTGCACCCTCACCTTCAACAGAATCACACCAAACTTTTCCGGACATATCTTCTACCATTTTCTTTACGATAGAAAGTCCTAACCCAGTACTATGCTCACCTCCTGTTGGTCTTGCAGATAATTTTTGAAAACGACCGAATAATTTCTTCTTGTCATTCTCATTTAAACCAGGTCCTTCATCTTTTACATGAATTTCCAAGTCTCCTCCATTTTCTTTCACAAAAATGAAAATCTTTTTATCTACAGGTGAAAACTTTACAGCATTAGAAATAAGGTTTTGTAGAACTTGTCCGAAGTAAGTCTCATCTACTTCAGCAAAGCTATCTTCAATCACTCCTACCTCTAAAGTTATATTTTTCTTCTGAGCTGTCAGTTCAAAACGCTCAGCAGATTCTTTGACTAATTTAGAAAGGTCATAAGGCTTAATTGTTAAGTTAGAGGCCTTAGATTCCAATGCATTAAGATCCAAAATCTGTGTAATCAGCTCCTCTTGCTTATTGATGGATTCTTGAATCATATCGATATACTCCTTTTGCTCTGAAGTAAAAGTCTCCATATCGAACTTCATTAATTCAATCAAGCCACCAATTTGAGATAAAGGCGATTTCAAATCATGAGCAACAATACCAATTAAGTGGTTTTTCTCACCATCTAATTCGATCAGTTCCTCATTCTGACGTTGCAATGCTTTTGTTCTACTTTTTACTTTCTCTTCTAAGTGCTCATTGGCTTCCTGAAGAGAAGTAAATAAAGTCCTATTTTCAACTTTAAGATTATAAGCTTCAATTGCATTGTCGATAGTTACCATTAACTCATCCCTATTCCAAGGTTTTGTGATATAACGATATACCTCACCTTTAGAGATTGCATTAATAATATCCTGTACATCGCTGTAACCTGTCAATACAATACGCATAATATCAGGGTATAACTCTCTAACTTTTTCGAAAAGCTCTACACCTGTCATTTTAGGCATACGTTGATCGGAGATCACAACACTTATATTATTATGTTCTTCTTTAAGTATTTCTAAAGCCTCGTCTCCACTGTTTGCTATGAGTACTTTATAAACTTTACGAAAACCTGCCCTGAATGACACTAGGTTTTGTTGTTCATCATCTACATAAAGCACTGTGGGCTTAACTTTCTTTACTTGAACACTATCCATTTATAAAAAAATAAATTTGTATCTATTTCGAATTACTAAATTACAAAGTAAATAGACGTAAATCGAATATATTTTCAATTATTTTCATTATCTGCTAATTGAAGGTAATTCTTTAGGAATGTGTATTTCTAAAGGGGTTTCTTCAAACCTCCCAGGAATACAGTATCTTCTTAAATCACCAATTGTCCCTTGAAATACATTCAAGTCAACTGGGCCCTCAATTCCCTTAGCAGATCCGTTATCATCATATTGCCACATCATCCACTTATTCTTCCCTTCCAAACGGGGTGAAAAGAACTTTGAATATGCTGCTATCCAAATTGGATATTTAGTTAAAGCTTTGCTAGTTGACAAGTAGTCATTATAAAAGGAAAGATTGGTATAGATGATTGGTTTTATTCCGAATTTTTTCTCAACTAAATTCAACCAAATAGTCATTCTTTCCCTTAGCAAAGGTATTGATACATTTTCTGTAGTCTCCACATCAAGTACAGGAGGTAAATCTCCCGGTAATAACTTAACATGTTTCACAAACCAATTGGCTTGCTTTATTGGATCAATATCAGCTCGAAAAAAATGATACGTTCCTCTTATTAATTGATCATGTTTGGCAGCATTCCAATTGACAGCAAAGTTTCTATCCTTTAGATAATCTCCTTCGGTAGCTTTAATAATGACAAATGAAAACCCATCATCTACGACTTTAGAGAAATTAACCTGTTTCTGATAATAGGAAACATCTATACCATGAACGGTATAACCTGGCTTTTTCCTCCACGTCACAGTAAATAAGATGCCAATAATAAAGATCAGAAAGAAGAAGAAAATATAACTAATTTTCTTGAGCATAGACACATAAAACCCACTATACATACTAAAATGTATAGTGGGAGTTTTTATAATTAATTTCTAATTATACGTTGAATCTGAAGTGCATTACATCACCATCCTCAACTACATATTCTTTTCCTTCTACAGAAAGTTTACCTGCTTCTTTACAAGCCAATTCAGATTTGTAGTGTACATAATCTGCATAATGGATCACTTCTGCACGGATAAATCCTTTTTCAAAATCTGTATGAATAACTCCTGCTGCTTGAGGAGCCTTCCAACCTTTACAGATTGTCCATGCTCTAACTTCTTTTTCACCCGCAGTAAAGTAAGTGATAAGATCAAGTAGTGAATATGAAGCACGGATTAAACGGTCTAACCCTGATTCTGTTAAGCCATACTCACCTAAGAACATTTCTTTTTCTTCTTCATCATCTAAAGCAGAAATTTGTTCTTCAATGGCAGCACAAACTTTAATTAACTGAGCATTCTCATTTTCAGCAATTTTACGCATACGATCAACGAATTCGTTATCTTCATTGATTCCTTCTTCATCTACGTTTGCTAAATAAATTACAGGCTTAGCAGTTAAAAGCATTAAATCTTTTACCTCTTCCCACTCATCTTCTGTTCCATCAAAAGAACGAGCATTTTCACCTGATTCTAAATGTGCTTTAAATCTTTCTAAAGCAGCTACAGTTTTCTTAGCTTCAGCATTACCTGTTTTCGCCATTTTCACTGTTTTCTGAAGTTTCTTGTCGATAGACTCTAAGTCTTTCAACTGAAGCTCCATATCAATCACTGCTTTATCTTCTTCTGGGTCTACTTTACCCGAAACGTGAACAATATTTTGGTCATCAAAACATCTAACAACGTGGATGATTGCGTCAACCTCACGAATGTTTGCCAAAAATTGGTTTCCTAAACCTTCGCCTTTACTTGCTCCTTTTACCAATCCAGCAATATCTACAAATTCAATTACTGTTGGAATAGACTTTTGTGGGTTAACTAATCTTTCCAATTCCTTCATACGAGGATCTGGAACAGTAACCACACCTACATTTGGATCGATTGTACAGAATGGAAAGTTTGCTGATTCAGCATTTTCTGCACTTGTTAAAGCATTAAAGAGTGTTGACTTACCTACGTTTGGTAATCCAACGATACCACATTTTAATCCCATTTATATAACAATTCTTGTTTCAGAAGATTATTTCTTTTGACATATTTGCGAATAATTTCGCAATAAACCTCGCAAAGATAAGGACTAACGCGAAATAATGAACAAATTAATGCTTACTATATGCAAGTTTTCGACTTCCTAAAGTATAAATACAATGCAGGGAATGCCCATGGGTTACATTCACCATTTGTTTATGAGCTTTATACTCAAGTAATTGAACCTCAAAAGTATTATTATTTTTTCGATCAGATCGAAAAAGAAAGACAACAATTATTAGCAAATGATCAAGAAATAAAAGTCACTGATTTGGGAGCAGGATCAAGAAAACACAATACTATTAATAGGAAAGTGAATTCAATTGCAGAAAGTTCATTATCAAATAAAAGGACTGGATCTTTTCTGTTTGAATTAGTTCACAGATATAAATATGAAAATATTCTAGAATTAGGCACCTCATTAGGTATATCGTCAATGTATTTAGCTGCTGCCTCAAAAAAAGTAAAACTTACAACGATAGAAGGATGCCCTAACATTGCCAACATAGCTCAAGATATTTTCAATAAGCACAAGCACCTAAATATTGATTCCAAGGTTGGCAATATCAACAACCTATTACCTGAAGTACTTAAAGAAAAAAATCAACTTGATTTGGTGTATTTTGACGCGAATCATACATACGATGCTACGATGAATTATTACAACTTATGTAAGAATTATGCTCATGAGAATACCCTTTTTATCTTTGATGATATTTATTGGTCGAAGGGCATGAAAAAAGCTTGGAATGAAATCTCTCAAGATAAAGAAATTGGGATATCAATAGACTTATATCACTTAGGCTTAGTATACTTTAGAAAGAAACAACCGAAACAACATTTCACATTAATATATTAGACATGGATAAGAAATTATTAGAAGAAGGAACTGAAATCAACATTCAGTTTGAAAAAAGAGATGGGTTTGTACCTATTATTGTTCAGGACATTGATTCCATGGAAATAATAATGCAAGGTTGGGGTAATGAACTCGCCTTAAAAACCACGATTGAAAAGGGTAAGGCTACCTTCTGGAGCACATCTAGAAATGAATTATGGACGAAAGGTGAGACATCTGGTGACTACCTTGAAATTGTAGATATTCTTACCGATTGTGATCAAGATAGCCTTTTATATAAAGTAAAGCTTGTAGGAAATGGAGCTTGCCACACTAAAAATAAAAATGGTGTAGCAAGAAAATCATGCTTCTACAGAAAAATTACTGACAAGAATTCACTCGCAAAATTAGAGGAATAATTATTTCACTCTATTTAGTTTTTGATACTGTAGTGGTATAAAGAATGAGAAATTGACAGACATCAGATTGTCATTTCCTTTTACATTACCAAGTTCTGAGACATTATCTAAATAATCAGTAAATATATTCGCAAAAGTTGCACTTACTCCTACCCCAAAATTTGTTGGAAAGAAGTAATTCACTCCAAATCTAGTGGGTAGTGAAAGTGCAAAATTTGTATAATCTTCTCCATCATTTCTTGTCTTATAATAACCTTGTCTTGGATCTGAGATATTTTCAATCAACTCTTCTCCATTCTCATCCATTGGGTTATAATAGAATAATCCGATACCTTGAGCTATATAGACTTTAAAATTATCCTTATTGATAATATTGAACATTACCGATAAAGAAGTATTAAATGTATGCGATTGAAAATAATCGTTAGGGTAAGGTTCAGTTAATGGTGGTATATAATCGGGTGCTCTTAAAATCTGACCTTGTACATATAGATACGAAAAGTCCAATCTAAAATTCCATCTTCTTTCTTTATTAAAGATATACCCTACATTTACACCCCCATTCACTTTAGAATAATTGGGAGATAAATCGCCTCTATAACTACCGATAGCTGGACCTATTTCAAGATATTTTGTTGGTTTTGGTATTTCTTCTTGTGCTTTTGTAATAGTTTGAACGAAGAAAAACAGACATAAGAAGAGTATAAATCTATATTGCATTTTATTGAGTCTTAATGATTTTTGGCCCATTCTACATATCGCATTATTTGCTCATCATTTTTAATTGATTCCAAGGTATTTAATCTTCTCCCCAGTTCTTTTTCAGAATACAGTTTATGAATATAGCTATGACACTTCCTACACACATTAATGCCCCTATGTCTCATATCTTCGATATCAAAGTTCTTTCGGAACCACTTATTTTTATGAGTGCTTTTAGGAATTAAGTGATGAAAAGTAATGTAAGATTCCTTTTCACACAATTCACAAATACCTTCTTTTTGTGATCTACTCATGAATATGAATCAATTGAGAATACCTTTTCAATAATAATGAATATTAATGGTCAAATTTTTGTTTATAAAAGTAATCAATTACTTATGAAGAAAACAATTGAACTAGTACTATATATTTAATGAGTACCATCCATTATGAGAAAAACATATATAATAATTACTTTATTTCTTACTTCTTTAACCACATTTAGTCAATCATTAAAATCTAAAGATGATGTCTTTGCTCAATTAATGGTAAATCCAGGAGATACAATCTTATGGGAAAGTTACATGGGAAAAACATGGAATACCATGACCATTTTTGAAAAGGAACAATGTGAAACACTATCGGAAAGATTATCCTCAAAATTAAAAGAACAACTGACTCAAATAGAAAAAGAAAAACAAGAAAGCTTTACAGATAATTTTGATGCAGAAGCTGACTCTATTGAGATGACAGCAGAAAAGTTATTGCAAAATGATATATTAGCTCAAGAAAGAGAATTACAAAAACAAGCAAAAGAAGCCGCTGATGCTAGTATCGCAGAATTAAAAGAGCTTTCGCAAAACTTGAAAGCTAATCTTCCAATAATTGAGGATATGATACAAAGCAAAACTTCAGAATTAGGCATCACCTATCAAAAATATAATTCTGAAAACAGTGAAGAAATTATAGCTTGGTTAAAAAACTATGGACAACAGATTTACAAAAAAACGTATTCATCTATAGTTGAGAAAGGAAACTAATATGAGTAAATATAAAGACGGTTCATTTTTCGAAGATGTATGGGAAGTTACCAAACTCATTCCAAAAGGAAGAGTAACATCTTATGGAGCAATTGCAGAGTATTTAGGTTCAAAAGGAAGTGCCAGAATGGTGGGTTGGGCAATGAACGCTTCACACAAATCAGATGATGTTCCAGCACATAGAGTCGTTAATCGAAAAGGACTGCTAACAGGTAAACATCATTTCGGTGAATTTAATGAAATGCAAAGCCGTTTAGAAGCTGAGGGAATAATCGTAAAAGAAAATCAGATCCAGAATATGAAAGAGGTATACTGGGATCCAAATATAGAATTAGAGTTATAAAAATTAAGGCCTGTATCTAAAAAATACAGGCCTTAATTTTTTATTTAAGTTTAAGAATCGTCTCGAATGAGGCTTCTCTCCCTTCTTTAATTTTCAAGTTTCTGTTATTGATGTTTTCAAACTTCATCTTTCTAGCAGAAGACGACGATTGATCATACTGTCCATACTGAATCTGATGTAATGCTTGATACAACATTGGCTCTCTTACATCTGACCAATAGTATGAAGGATCATCAATCGCTGATTGATTCACAGGTAGACCTTCAAAGTAATCACCTTCATCATCTGCATTTAAGATTCTAAGCGATATTACAGAATAGATAAAGTCGTTATTTTCGAAACCATAGCTACCTACAGGCTTCCCATGAGTGTTTTGTCCAACCACTTGAACATCCATAAATGGTCTCAATGCATTTATCATCAACTCACTAGCTGATGCAGTGTTAGCTGTAGTTAGCATAAATACTCTTTCTAAGTTTAAGTTTTCTGACTGTAACTCTAAAGAGTAATCTTCATTATTTTCAGTTTGTTGTTCGTTATGACGATATCTGAAGATATCTTTACCTGCCGCTGAAGAAGGTGCCAAATATCCACAAAGTTCGGCAGCAATATCTACTCTACCACCACCATTATATCTCATATCTAAGACTACCTCTGTAACACCCTGTGCTTTAAAATCTGCGAATACCTCGTTTAAAGCAACACTAGCTGTTTCGATAAAAGATTTAAAGACAACATGTCCCACTTTCACATCTTGTCCATTTTGATCTACAGTAATGACACTTGAGTGTAATACCGGAGAAATAATTACCGCTTCTTTCGAAATAGTAATTTCTTTTATCTCTGAAGGGACACTGATCGATTGTCCATCAACAAAGTTCATGATTTCAGGAATTTCAATCTCAAAGGTATTTGTCACCCCCAAGTTGTTTTCACCCATAGATTCGCTGATTTCTTCCCAAGTTGAGGAAGCTACATCTAATCCATTTACTTTTTGAATTTTCGTACCTCTTTTTAATCCAGCTGTATTTGCAGCTGAACCTGGATAAGAGAAACGAACATAAAGATCATTTTGCTCATCGTATTGTAAGTAAATACCATGTGCACCTGTGTTTTCATCCGTTACTTGGCCAGATTCGTAATATGCTTCATAAGCCGCTTTGTCTTCGATATTACTCCATCTGTCTTGTTCATTACGTAGTGAAAGCAACATTTCATCTTGGTTGCTATAGTTGGAAGGTGTAATGTTAGCAGGAAGTTCATCGTTCCATAAATACCAACTTTCCATCAATTCTTTGAGGTAATCTCGGTTATCTACCGTAGATGCAGGAGAAAAGTCAGGTTCATCCTTTGTACACGAGCTGATTATTAGTAGTACAAATAGAGATTGAATAAGGTTTTTAAACATTGAATTGGAATAATTTACTGTTAATGATTGTATGTTTATTTATAAAAAATCAGTATTTCTAACTTTTAAGTAAAAAATTATTTAATGAAATAAATAAAGTTAGTACCTTAGCAGCAAGGTATGTGTTGCTGATTTTATATTTACAAAAATAAAGGATTCAGTACACTATTTATCAAATTTTATAAAAAATTTTTAACGTAATTAAATCTTAGATGGCAAAAGACTCTCATAGAATAAACCACCAGATCAGAGTCAAAGAAGTTCGATTAGTTGGTGAAAACGTAGAAAATGGTATTGTTTCAAGAGACGAAGCAATGCGTCTTGCAGACGATCAAGGTCTTGACCTTGTAGAGATTTCTCCAAATGCGAAACCTCCAGTTTGTAAGGTCATTGACTACTCAAAGTTCAAGTATGAACAAAAGAAAAGAGAAAAAGAGTTAAAGGCTAAAGCATCTAAAACTGTTGTTAAAGAAATCCGTTTTGGTCCAAACACTGATCAACACGATTTAGATTTCAAAACAAAACACGCTGTTAAGTTCTTAAACGACGGTAACAAAGTGAAAGCTTATGTTCACTTCCATGGCCGTACTATTATCTATAAGGATAGAGGTAAAGAACTTTTAAAGCGTTTTGCTGAGAAAATTCAAGAACATGGTAAAATTGAAGGTCAGATGCGTGTTGAAGGACGTAGAATGATCATGTTTATCTCTCCAAATGTTCCAAAGAAATAATAAAAGTAAATATTCGAACTAGAATATTGACTTACCAATATTTATGATTAAATTTGCACGCTTGTTTAACACAGGTGTGCATTTTTTATGTTTCATAAATGATGTACAGTGACATACCGAGGCTATTGGCTGCCGTAGGTAATCACGTTAATTAAATAAATGTTTCACCTTAAGAGTTTAGGCTCTTAATAACTGAAAGGTAAAATGCCAAAGGTTAAAACTAAATCTGGAGCGAAAAAACGTTTCAAGTTGTCAGGTACTGGCAAGATCAGAAGAAAGCACGCTTACAAGTCTCACATCTTAACGAAAAAGACTACTAAGCAAAAGCGTAACCTAACTTTGATGGGTGAGGTAGACAAGGCTGATACAGTAAACGTGAAGAAAATGCTTTGGTTATAATACCAAGCTTTCACATTTATCAAATCAACCAAATTGTATTACAAAACTTATTAAAATTAGAAAAAAATGCCTAGATCGGTCAACCACGTCGCGTCTCGCGCTAGAAGAAAGAAAATCCTTAAGTTCTCAAAAGGTTATTACGGTGCTCGTAAGAATGTTTGGACAGTAGCAAAAAATACAGTTGAAAAAGGCTGGCAATATGCTTACATTGGTCGTAAACATAAGAAGAGAAGCTTCCGTAGCTTATGGATCCAACGTATCAACGCTGCAACTCGTATGTACGGTGATATGTCTTACTCTGTATTCATGGGTAACTTACACAAAGCAGGTGTAGAATTGAACAGAAAAGTTCTTGCTGACCTTGCTATGAACCACCCTGAAGCATTCAAAGCAGTTATCGAGAAAGTTAAGTAATTAACCTCCTCACATAGCAAAAGACCTATAGCATTCGTGTTATAGGTCTTTTTTTCTAAATTGCGTTTCCATCATTTTTTAAGAATTCAAACTTTTAAGTATGTTAGCTATAAGTAATGTGTCGTTTCATTTTGGTAGTAGAATCATGTATCAAAATGCTTCCCTTACTGTTTACCCCAAAAATAGAATTGGAATTGTCGGCCATAATGGAGCAGGTAAAACCACTTTACTTAAACTAATAAATGGTGATCTCACACCCGATGAAGGTTCGATCACTATGCCTAAAGGTTGTACAATAGGGTTCTTAAACCAAGACCTACTCTCCTATCAAACGGATGAATCAATACTGAATGTAGCCATGGAAGCCTTTGGACCTGTGCTAAAAATTCAGGAACAAATTGACACCATTCTTCATGAGATGGAAACGAACTATAAAGAAGAACTAGTTGAAAAATTAGCGACACTTCAAGAAAGGTTTGATGCAATGGAGGGGTATTCTATTAAATCTAAAGCAGAAGCAATTCTCGCAGGCCTTGGTTTCAAAAACCATGAATTAGAAAGACCTCTACAAAGTTTTTCTGGTGGATGGAGAATGCGTGTAATGTTAGGTAAATTACTTTTAATGAAGCCTGATGTTTTAATGCTTGACGAACCTACCAACCACCTTGATTTACCCTCGATCCAATGGATTGAAAATTACCTCTCTTCTTATGAAGGGGCTGTATTGATCGTTTCTCATGATAGAGAATTCTTGGATAGAGCCATAAATCAAACTGTGGAAGTATCACATGGTCGATTAACTTCCTATTCTGGCAATTATTCTTTCTACTTAGAAGACAGAAAATTAAGAGCTGAGCTTCAGAAAAATGCTTATGAAAATCAGCAACAGAAAATAAAAGAGACAGAACGCTTTATTGAGCGTTTTAGATCTAAAGCCACAAAAGCAAAACAGGTACAATCAAGAATTAAAATGCTTGATAAAATGGAGATGATTGAGGATGTCAGAAATGACAATCCAGAAATCAATATGGATTTCAAATTCTCTCAACAACCTGGTAAGGTGATTTCAGAATTAAATGACTTTGACAAGGCATACGATGAGAAAATCATCTTCAAGAATGCGAATTTACAATTAATGCGAGGTGACAAAGTTGCTTTGATTGGTGCGAACGGTAAAGGTAAATCGACTCTTTTACGTCTTATCTCAGGAAAAGAGAACTTTGATATTGGAGATAGAAGCGGTGGACACAATGTAATTACAGCTTTTTATGCTCAACATCAGTTAGAAGATCTGAATGTTGAGAATGAGATTCTTGATGAATTAAAACAAGCAGGTTCTGACAAAACTGAACAAGAATTAAGAGGTATTCTTGGTTGTTTTCTGTTTGGTGGAGATGAGATTTTCAAAAAAATCAAAGTACTATCTGGTGGAGAAAAATCGCGTGTTGCCTTAGCCAAGACCCTTATTTCTGAAGCCAACTTCTTAATGCTTGACGAACCTACTAACCACCTTGACATTCCTTCGGTGAATATCTTGATACAAGCACTTCAACAATATTTAGGCACCTATTTAATTGTTTCCCATGACCGTCACTTTATTTCACATGTCGCCAATAAGATTTGGTATATCGAAGATGCTCAATTGAAAGAGTATCCAGGTACTTATCAAGAATGGGTAGAATGGAAATCAAGGCAAGAAGCTGAAAAGGAGCTTCTAGAGAAACTGGAGGAAGAAGACAAGCAGACTTCATCAAGCACTAAAAAAGAAAAGAAAAAATACACGAACTACGACCTCAAAGAATGGCAGAAGAAATTCAAAAAAGCCAAAAATGAAATGGAAAAATTTGAGGAATTAGTCATGGAACTTGAAGAAAAGAAAGAAGAAATTGAAGGTTCACTGGCTAACCCTGATATATTCGGAAATCCTGATAAATTAGCAGAAACAAATCGTCTTTATGAACAGGTTAAGAGTGATCTTGAAACTGCAACTGAAGAATGGGAAAATTGGACGATGGAGTTTGAAGAATTAGAAGAACAGAAACCAAATTAAGAAATATATGGCTGCTTATGACAAAGGGTTTTACTCTACATCTGATGGTCACAAAATATATTATGAACAATGCGGGCACCCATTAGGAGTGCCTGTTTTGTATCTTCATGGTGGTCCCGGTGCAGGATTGGATGATCATTATGAATCACTATTTGATAATCAAAAACTAGTAAGAATAATTGGTATCGACCAAAGAGGTTCGGGTAAAAGCAAGCCATTGGGTAGTTTGGAAAACAATACCATCAACAATCTAATAGACGATATTGAAGGTATTCGTAAACTATTACATATTGACTCATTTTACATTTATGGTGGAAGCTGGGGTTCGACATTAGCCTTAGCCTATACTGCCATTCACCCAAAACGAGTAATAGGGCTCAATTTATGGGGTATTTTCTTTTGTAATCAGAACGAATTAGAATGGTTTTTCCAGACAGCAGCACCAACAATGTATGCCGATGTTTTCAGCATTTTACACAAAAACATACCCAACAAAACCCTTCAACAGTTTTTGGTAGCCTATAAGAATATGATTAACGAAGGAAATCAGAAAAGTATAAATTGGTTACTATGGGAGTCGTTTGCATCGGAACACCCTCACCCAAATTATGATGAATTGTATCAATGGACAGCCTCCAAAGAAGCATTAGCTTGTATAAAAATAGAAAATCATTACTTCTTACAATCACCAAGAGTTATCAATAATAAAAGTCTAGAGGAATTTCTATCCGAACACCCTATTTCCTGCCCCGTATATATCACTCATGGTAGAAATGACCTAGTTACTCCTGCTATCTCTGCTCTACAGCTTCATGAATTATGCATTAATAGTCAACTTAATATTATCGACAATTGCGGGCATTCCTTGCAACATCCTGATTTCAAAGAAAGTATTATCAACTTTGGCAATGAATTATTGACATCTACTTCCTAGCCTAAAAACTGATCTAATTCATTAAACATATGGTTTCTTAGCACATCAACATCTCCTTGTAAAGGAATTTCCGCTAAAAACTCATGTAGTGCCATCACTTGAGACCTATTTAATTGGATGACCTTTTCTTTATCTATATCTAATACAGATATATTAAATTTATTATCATACAACTCTATCAATAATTGATGTGCGATTTCTTTTGGAAGTTCTGCTTTATATGCCTCTGCAAGCTTTAATAATATACTTTGTAAGAATCTGAAGTTTATCTCCGTTAACTTTAATCGGTATTTTTTCATCTAATAAGCGATAAGGTATGCATAATATTGAGTTGACAAATTTACATCAACCAAAGGGAAAAAACCTTTATCCAACTTGTTTTCCTTAATCTTCATAGGGTATTTTTCTTTCATTTCTTCTTCAAATAAATGAAAGTCTTTGATTGTATGTTTGGTAACAATCTTCCATTCAGAATTTTCACTATCTACTACATGATTTTTCAATGCTAAAGTCACATGCCCCATTGTATGTCTAGGATTAATCTCAACACATGGATGTATCTTTAGATGACCTTTTTCATCTTTAACTACCATACAATCTACTCCTATCTTCCCAGTGTGAAGTCTTGCATACTCACTCTTGGAGAGTAATTTTTTGTATTCCTGGATTAAGAAATCAACACTCTCATGAAGTCCGGAAGGAATTTTATTAATGAAGTCACCCAAATGGGCTCCATCGTATTGACCAGTTCCATGTGTTGAAAATGCAGTACCACCTAACCATTTAACATTATTAGAAGTAATTTCAAATAATATTGAAAAGTCCATGATTTTATCCAGCCAAGGTTCGACCAAAATAGATTCTTGTGACTGTAATCCACTAGCAATCCATGATTCTATCGAAGAGTTCATTTCAGGCTTCTGTAATTTCATTAGTCCCCTGCCAGATGCACTGTAAGGTAATTTCAAAACAACACCATTAGAATTAGAGCTCAATACGTCTTTTAATTCGCTAATCACTTGTTCTTTTTCTGAGATAAAACGCCCGATCATATTTGTCTCAATAAACGATTGATAGTTAAGCTCTAATAACTTTGATAACATACCATACCCTGTTTTTCTTGAGTAAAGAGTTCTGAAGTCTGGGTCCCAAGATTGTTTATGTTTGAGGTTATACCTATTTGATTTAAACTCCTCTAAATACTCAATAGATTCGCCCCATGGTAAAATTAGGTCAATGGGTACTTTTTGAGTTTGTAATTGCTTTCTTGAGATAGATTGAATAGGTCTTCCTGTAAGCAGATTAAGATGATCTAAAAAAGACTTATCTAATTCATTATCAAAAAGAAGCATATCATCTTCATTACACAACCATGACATTAAAATTGCCAATTCTACTGATAATTTCTTGTATAATTTAGGTGGAGTGTAAAATCTTGACCTTTTTACTATAGCTAATTCACAGTAAGGGTTGAATAATAAGATTCTAGGCATTATTATTGTGTTATAAAATGGTAAAATATTATTTAAACTAGATTTAATTGTAAATTTTATTGGTTCCTGTAAATCGATTTTTGTTTTAATTTTTAATGATAAACTACTTATTCAATACCTCTATCACCAATAACATTTACTTATTTTTCTAAATAAAAGACGAATATAATCCATATCTACTTGATTTAAACTTCATTTCAAGATCATTCACTAGCTCATGAGAATTTTAATTTCTTTCATCTTTCTCGGTATCATAATACCGTACACGACATTCGGAGGCTACGCAGAGGATATTCTAACATTAAGCGAGAAAAAGTCGTCCGTAAATGCGGCAAAAAACATTTTCTTTTATATTGATCAAGACAATTCATTGCAATTTGATCAAATATCAAGCCCTGCTTTCAATAAGTTCACATCTTGGAACAGTACTGACAATCTATCATTTGAATATGGTACGGGTTCATATTGGGCAAAAGTAGACATCCAAAATAAAGACGACCAATACAGAGAATGGCTCGTTGAAGTTGCTTATGCCCCTTTGGATGAATTAGAGTTTTATCTGGTAAAGAACGAAAAGCTTGTGGATCACCACTTAACAGGAGACCATGTAAACTATTCGGAAAGACCCATTGACCACCACAATTATCTGTTTCCAGTTGCACTAGAAAACTTGGAATCGGCTACCATTTATTTTAGAGTAAAAACAAATGGTATTGTAAAGTTACCGGTTAACCTATACCAACCTTGGAAATATGCAGAAGTAAACTCTAAGTATGAAGTAACTTATGGCATTCTACTTGGTATCTTAGCCATGCTTTGTATTTTAAGTATTGTTACTTTCCTTCCAACTAGAGATTGGTCGTATTTAATTTTCCCACTTCCTTTAGTGGCGAAAATAATGTTTACGTTTTCACTAACGGGACACACTTTCCAATATTTATTTCCAACATCACCGGTAATGGCCAATATGATCACTCCGTTATCCATTGCATTATGGATGCTAGGTGAATCGATGTTTAATTTATATTTCCTAAAAACAAGGAAATTATCTAAAGCTGCCTTTTATCTAAATATTTTTGGATTTACGTTATCGATAGCAACCATCATTACATCAGTATTTTTATCATATTATGCTGCTATTAAACTAGTAACAGCAACGGCTATTCCTTTTAGTATTTCAGCCTTAACTCTAGGTATCATTGCTTATAATAAAGGACAACGAAATGCTAGATACTATATCTCTGCTTGGTCGGTGTATATTTTCGGTTTAATGATTTTTGTTGGATTTGCTACAGGACACCTTCCTGATACATTCTTTACTCAACATGCGTTAGAATTTGGTGATTTATTTATGGCTCCACTTCTATTTACTGCTTTAAGTAAAAAATACGCTGTTTATAGAGAGCAAAAGAATGAAGCCATTAAGCAAATGCTTGATATGGAAGCGAAAGCTAAAGTAACATTAGAGGCAAAGGTTGTTGAAAGAACATTAGAGCTACAAGAAGCGACAACAGAATTAGAAGAAAAAACCGAAGAATTAGAAACTCAGGCTAATCAATTAGAAATAAAAAATGAGGAAGTCACTTCCCAAGCAGAAGAGCTTCAAAGTATGAATGATCAGATGCTTGAAACCAACACAGAACTTGAGCAAATCAATGAAGAAATTGCTGCTCAAAGGGATATGATGGAAATTAAAAATAAGAAATTAGAAGTGGTAACTAAGAGTCTTCAAGATAGTATTAATTATGCTCAGAGGATTCAGAAAACAATTCTTCCTCAGAATAAAGACTTTGATACATTTTTTGAAGATCACTTCATCATGTATCGTCCAAAACATACTATTTCAGGTGATTTTTATTGGGTAACAGAAAACACAAAAGAAGATAAAGTAGTCTTAATAGCAGCAGATTGTACAGGACATGGAGTTCCTGGAGCATTAATGTCTGTTTTGGGCGGAGGTTACTTGGATAAAATCATCAACCTTAAGAAAATCACCTCTCCTGCTAGAATTCTTATTGAGATGCATCAAAACATTCAATCTCTTACCTCACAAGAAGATGCTTTAATGAATGACGGAATGGACATGGGTGTTCTTGTTTGGGACAGAAAAGAAAAGAAGGTCACTTTTGCAGGTACACATACTCCATTAGTTTTTGTACAGAACAATAAGTTATTCTCAATTAAAGGAGATCGATTTAACTTAGGAAGCAATCATAAAAAGATTCAAATTAAAGAACATAGTATTCCATTAACTGAGGAAAGTAGCTTCTACCTTTTCTCTGATGGGTTCCAAGATCAATTTGGTGGCGATCATAACAAGAAGATCTCTATTAAAAGATTAAAAGAGTTAATATTGATGCTGTCACAAAAACCTATGAAAGTCCAACATGATGCATTTATCAAGTTCTTCGAAAGTTGGAAAGACAAAAACAATGAGAAGCAGATTGATGATGTATTACTTATGGGCGTTAAAATAAAAGCATAACATAGTATAGCATTTATAGATGAAAAAAGTCACCATTTTAGAGTTATAAGAAAAAATAATATATCTAAAATGGTGACTTTTATTGCCAAAAAATAACCGATATCTTAGGATATTGTTCACAACGAAAAATTATATCATTTTAAAAATTCGATTGTGAAAATTCTCATACTTAACTCTGGAAGTTCTTCTATTAAATTCCAACTAATTGACATGCCTTCTGAAAATGTAATTGGTAAAGGTTTAATTGAAAAGATAGGACTGAAAGATGCATCAATTACTGTAAAGAACGCTGCAGACAAAAAAGAAGTCATTAAACTAAATATCCCTAACCACGCCAAGGGAATAGAATTTTTACTAAGCATCATTACCGACGAAAAACTAAACATTATTTCAAGTTTAGACGAAATCTCGGCTGTTGGACATAGAATTGTTCATGGCGGCCAAGCTTTCTCAAAAAGTGTTATGATCAATGATGATGTTATGCATGGTATTGAAGCTTGTGTGGAATTAGCTCCATTACACAATCCAGCAAACATTAAAGGTGTAGAAGCAATGGAATTAGCCATCCCTGGCATTCCTCAAGTAGCTGTTTTTGACACCGCTTTCCATCATAGTATTCCTGAGCATAGAGCTATTTATGCACTACCAATCGAATTCTATAAAAAATACGGTTTAAGAAAATATGGTTTCCACGGTACAAGTCATCAATACGTTTCTTTAAGAGCAAAAGAAATTTACGGTGATGATAGAACTGAAAATGTAATTACCTGTCACCTTGGAAATGGAGGTTCTTTGGCTGCCATTAAAAATGGAGAATCTATCGAAACTTCTATGGGATTCTCTCCTACTGATGGTTTAATGATGGGTACTCGTTGTGGTTCTATTGATCCGGGTGCTATTCCATTTATTGCTGACCATGAAGATTTAGATATGCATGGCGTATCTACACTAATCAATAAAAAATCAGGCCTATTAGGTATCTCAGGTATTTCTTCTGATTATAGAGATGTTTCTTTGGCTGCCGAAAAAGGAAACGAAGATGCTGAATTAGCATTAAAAATGTTCCATTATGATGTTAAGAAATACATTGGTACATATATCGCTGCTTTAGGTGGAATTGATACAATCATCTTCACAGGTGGTATTGGTGAAAATTCAGCTCTAGCAAGAAGAGAAATTCTTAAAGGACTTGATGGTTTAGGTATTAAAATCAATCATGATAAAAACGATGCAACAATGGGTGTTGAAGCAGACATTTCTCATGATGATGCAAAAGTAAGAGTTGCTGTTATTCCTACTAATGAAGAAGTAATGATTGCAAGAGACACATTCAATATTGTAAATCAATAAGGTAATTCTATTCCAAGAATATATAAAAAAGGGTTGTTTTCTTATTCTGAAAACAACCCTTTTTTAATTATACTTTTATCACAATCTTCTTTCTATATAAATATAGAATTGGAATAGTCATTAAACAGATATATAAAATTGAGAAGATCAGTGAGGCCATTTCTAATGGAATTCCTGTTCCAGCTATCAAACTAAATAAAAAGCCTTTAACTGTGGTCTCACCTACAGGAATAACTCCGATTAATCTTGCCGTTAATTCAGATAATACATAAGCAGCCATTGGGTTTAAACCAAATGCTTGAGGGATTAATACTAAATTTCTCCCTTTCTTTAATACATCAAATACCCAGTAAGAAACCCCAAGAGATATAAAACCAAGTCCACCTGTGAAAAGGACGTAAGTAGACGTCCAAAGACTTTTATTTATTGGAAAAACTACCCCCCACAAATAACCTATGGCAGTTAAAACGACACCATAGCCCACTAACAATTTGACAACTTCGGATTTCGGTTTATTCTTAATTAATCCTCCTGCAAACAATCCTAGAATTGCTGTTCCTATTGCTGGAAGTGTCGTCACTAAACCTTCTGGGTCCCATGTCTTTGTACCAGACCACATATGACCATTTAATATGATGTTATCAATATAGGCTGAAATCACTCCGTTAGGATCATCCAAATTTGGTGCTCCATAGCCGGGTACAGGAATTAATGTAATCATACCCCAGTAACCCAACATGATCACAAGGAATAGTATGAAAATGTTTCTTCTGCTCAAGTACAGAAACATCGCACTAGCAAATATAAAAACTAACCCTATCCTTTGTAATACTCCCGGAATTCTCATTTCTGCAAAATCGAAGAATGGAAATAAACCAAGGAATAAACCAATTCCTATTAACTTCATCCCTCTCCAAATCCCTTTACGCATTGCCAAATTTTTCTTCACAGGATCCTGTTTCACTTTCGTCATAGAAAAGCTAATGGACACACCGACAATAAATAGAAAAAAGGGAAATACAAGATCAGTTGGAGTACACCCATGCCAATGAGCATGTTGAAATGGTGGATAGATCGCAGACCAAGTACCAGGGTTATTTACTAGGATCATTAGTATTACTGTTAACCCTCTATAAATATCCAAAGAAAGAATACGTTCGGAAGTTTTCATGTTAGTGGAATATCATTTCATTTATCTCAATTCGAAAAACGCATGAATCGCTTAACGAAATACAAAAAGTGTATTGATTACAAAAATAAGTAATCAGGTATTTTAAACACTTATTTTCGACAAACAGCAAACGTATTCATATGAAATGCACTATTTCTTATCTGAAATAAGCAACAGCCCCAACACAGTAAAACTTGCATTGACAAGTAAGATCTCGAAACCAAATTTATACCCAGCTAATAGATCTATAGAATAGATATTTAAGATATAGGATATGACAGGTGACAATAAACAAATAAAGATCACTTTGGAATCTCTTACTTTTCGCTTTGTAAAAAGGCCAAATGCAAACAGCCCAAGTAGAGGACCATATGTATACCCTGCCGCTTTAAATACATCCGTGACGACACTATCATCATTAATGGCTCTAAAGACAACGATCACTAGAAATAAGATAAAGCTAAACATGATATGCACTATCTTCCTTTTCTTATTAGAATTTCGTGAGTCTCCCATGTTTAAGAAATCTACACAAAATGATGTTGTTAATGCTGTTAATGCCGAATCCGCACTAGAAAAAGCCGCCGCAATGATACCTAATAAGAAAACTACAGCTGTAAACATACCAAAGTAGTTTAAAGCTAATGTAGGGTAAAGTTCATCCGTTCTTTCTGAGATTCGAATATTATTTGCAAAAGCATACTCATACAATAATACTCCTACTGATAGAAAAATTACAGTAGCGACAAAAAAGGCTAAAGCAAACCAAAGTACATTTTTCTGAGCTTCTTTTACATTAGTACAAGTAAGGTTTTTCTGCATAATATTTTGATCTAATCCATTCATAGAAATTGTGATAAAAATACCTGCGAAAAACTGTTTCCAAAAGAAGTTACTTGCTTTCCAATCCCACACAAAAATATCAGACATTTGGCTCATTGAGATAGTCTTAACCATAGAGCTTGGTGTCATTCCAAGTTCATTTGTAATAGTATAAATTGTCCAAATTGCTGCTAAAAGAAGAAAAGTAGTCTGTAAAGTATCTGTCCAAACAATAGTTTTAATACCTCCTTTAAAAGTATATAGCCATATCAATAAAATAGTACTTAAAACCGATACCCAAAAAGGCATGTTATAATCATTGAAAAAGGCCAATTGTAAAACCATCACCGCCAAATAGAGGCGAAATGCTGCTCCAATAGTTTGAGATACCAAAAAGAAAAAAGAACCTGTCTTATAACTAGTCATCCCAAAACGTTCTTTCAGATACTCATAAATACTAATTAGTTTCTTACTATAAAACAAAGGTATAAGGACGTAAGCAATGATAGCGTAGCCGAACATATTACCCATCATAAATTGGAGATAACTCCAACCTGATTTACCGACGGTTCCAGGCACAGATATAAATGTCACCCCAGATAATGTAGCGCCTACCATACCATAAGCAACTAAATACCATTTTGAACTTCTATTGGCTGTAAAAAAGCTTTTTGATTGATTCTCTCCTTTTTCTGCTGTTAAATAAGAGATGAGTAAGAGTAATAAAAAGTAAAAAAATATTACAAAAAATACCTGTGTAGATGTCATTTGGACTGAATATGATAGTTTGTTTCTTTGTAAATGAATAATGTATATTATATTCGAAAAATATTTTACAATAACCTTAATAAATTAAACTAAAACAATTTAAGGTTTAACTTAATTATTAATCAAATGAAACTAACACTATCCATCACCTTTTTGGTCACTCTTTTTTCAACACTAGTACAAGCTCAAGTAACTTCAAACACTAACTTGTATGACCTTGTAGACCCTGACCACCTCAACACAGACCTTCTTTATCAGAACAGTGCTGCAAATTTTAAAGGATCTCCTTTTTACACCGATGAGTGGTCTACAGGATTTGTCACTATTTTAGGGGGCGAGCATTATGATGATATTCTAATCAAATACGATGCTTATAAAGATGAAGTCTTGGTTAGGAAAAGTGAAGACAATGTAATTATTGTCGACAAAAAACAGATCAATCGTTTTGGTTGGACGGATAACGATAATGAAATTATATCCTTTGAGAAGAAACTGCTGAATAATAAACCTACATATCTTGAAATAATATTCAAAGGAGAAACATTTAACGTTTACCGCTATAGAGTGAAGAAATTTCACAAGAAAGATGAACAGAATTCCAACTCCTATAGTGAAGATATAAAAGATGAGTATAAATGGACTAGCACAAAGTTGTACTATGATAACGGAAATTCTTTAACTGAGATTTCAACAAAAGGAAAAAATTTTTATTCAGTATTTGGTGATAAGAAAGCAGAAATGCAGAAGTTTGCTAAATCAAATAAATTGAAAGTTAAAGACAAAAAAGACTTAGAAGAAATTTTTGCTCATTACTCTACAATAAAGTAAAAAAAGGGCCGCAGATATTTAGAATTATCTACGGCCCTTTTTATTAATCTACAAGTTTTACTACACTGCTGCTGCAGTAAAAGCTTCTTGTAAAGCAACGGCAACTGCTACAGAAGCACCTACCATAGGATTGTTACCCATACCAATTAGCCCCATCATTTCTACATGGGCAGGTACAGAAGATGAACCTGCAAACTGTGCGTCAGAGTGCATACGCCCCATAGTATCAGTTAAACCATATGAAGCAGGACCTGCACCAACATTATCTGGGTGAAGTGTTCTACCTGTACCTCCACCAGAAGCTACAGAGAAATATTTCTTACCTAATTCATAACGTTCTTTTTTATAAGTTCCTGCCACAGGGTGTTGGAAACGCGTTGGGTTAGTTGAATTACCGGTAATAGAAACATCAACATTTTCTAAATGCATGATAGATACACCTTCTCGTACATCATCAGCACCATAACATTTCACCTCACCTCTAGGACTTTTAGAAAAACGTCTTTCTTCTAAAATATTTAATTGTCCAGTCGTATAATCCATTTGAGTTTTCACATAAGTGAAACCATTGATTCTTGAGATAAGATAAGCGGCATCTTTCCCAAGTCCATTAAGCATTACTCTTAAAGGATGTTTTCTTACTTTATTAGCAGATAGTGCAATTTTAATAGCACCTTCAGCGGCAGCAAAAGACTCATGACCGGCCAAGAATGCAAAACATTCTGTTTCTTCATTTAACAATCTTGCTGCTAAATTACCATGTCCTATCCCTACTTTTCTTTGATCTGCAACAGAACCTGGAATACAAAAAGCTTGGATGCCTTCTCCTAAACTTTCTGCAATATCTTTCGCCTTAGTTTGTCCTTTTTTAATTGCGATAGCTGCACCTAAAATATATGCCCACTTTGCATTTTCGAAAGCTATGGGTTGTGTTTCTGTTACAATGTTATAAACATCGACACCATTTTCTTCTACTAATTTTTTAGCATCTTCCAATGATCCCAACTCGTATTGTGTAACTACTTCATTTATATTATTGATTCTTCTTTCGTATCCTTCGAATAAAGCCATGATCGTATTTTTTTAATGTTAGAAATAATTTGAAATGAAATTTAGTTTTCGCGAGGGTCAATATATTTTTCTGCCTCATCGAAACGGCCATAGGTACCTTTTGCTTTTTCCATAGCTTCATTGGCATCCAAACCTTTCTTGATCATTTCCATCATCTTACCTAAGTGGACAAAAGAATATCCGATTACTTCGTCGTTCTCGTCTACTGCTAACTTTGTCACATAACCTTCGGCAACTTCTAAATATCTAACACCTTTAGCTTTTGTTCCGTAAGTTGTTCCTACTTGAGATCTTAAACCTTTTCCTAAATCTTCTAAGCCTGCTCCTACTGGCAATCCACCTTCTGAAAATGCAGATTGTGTTCTACCATACACAAATTGCATAAATATTTCTCTCATCGCCACATTAATGGCATCACAAACTAAATCGGTATTTAATGCTTCTAGTATTGTTTTTCCGGGTAATATTTCTGAAGCCATTGCTGCTGAATGAGTCATTCCAGAACAACCTACTGTCTCAATAAGACATTCTTCAATAATTCCATCTTTAACGTTAATTGTCAGCTTAGATGCTCCTTGTTGAGGAGCACATGTACCAACACCATGTGATAATCCAGAAATATCAGTAACATCTTTTGCATGAACCATTCGTCCTTCTACGGGTATTGGGGCATTCATATGAGCATTTCCTCCCATCTGTGCCAAAGGACACATTCCTTGTATTTCTGCTGTATAATTCATAGTAAATGATAGTTGATAATTTTTTATTTTTTTAACTACCTTTTAATGAACGCAACACGGTGTTAGCAGGACATGGTTTTAAGTTAACAAAGGATAATTTTAATTCATATTAGCGTTTGTTTTCAATAGAGCACCAAAAACAAGAACATCATCTACTTGGTTAACAGTACCTCTACCTGTCCAAGTGTTAAATTCCTCTTTAAGCCTTTCCTCTTGTCTTTTAAGAGGTAAGTTAAAAATTGTTGATAAAAGTGTTCTAAAATGCTTAGACATATACTTTTTTCCATTGACACCAAATTGGTCTTGGTAACCATCTGAAAACATATAAATCTGAACATCACTATCCTTATAGCAAACCTCTGATGTACTAAATGGATCATGAATAAAATTCATTTCGCCACCAATAGAGTTTCTTGACCCTTTAATTCGTTTTAATTGATCATTTTTAAAATAGATCATAGGGTTTTTCGCACCAGAGAATAAGATCTTTTCTTCTTTTTTATCAATAACACAAACTGCGGCATCCATCCCATCAGTTAAATTAGTTGATTGCTGATTTAAAGCATATTTCACCTCAATATCAAGTCTTTCTAATATTTTATGTGGATCTGTCTCTGACAATTCATTAACTATAAATTCAATTTTTTGTATACCTAAAATACTCATTAATGCTCCAGGAACACCATGCCCAGTACAATCTGCAATAATGATAATGATGCGCTCTCCCACTTTCTTATACCAGTAAAAGTCTCCAGAAACGGTATCCCTTGGCATATACAATAGACAAGTATCCCCAATTTCTTCTTCAAGCTTATCTATATTTGGCAATGATGCTTCTTGTATCCTTTTGGCATAATTGATTGATGACAAAATTTGATCATTCTGTGAAGCTAACTGCTTATTCATTCCAGATAATGTTTCATTCTGGATTTCTAATTCTTCTTTTGTCTCTTCTAAATCTTTTGTTCTAATAGATACTTCCCTCTCAAGCATCTGATTTTGCTCTATGATTAATTGATGAAGTTTTAATTGAGTATCATTAATCTTAGCACCTAAACTTAGAGAGAAAATCACCTGTTCTATGCAAGCCCCTATTAATAGTGTAGGAACAGATCTAATACCAAATAACGGAGGAATCAATTCAAATACTTCTAATGTATGTAATGTGATGAAGATAAAATTGATCAAAACACCATAAAAGAAATATCGGGCAGTAATGCTTCTTTTCCTTTCCTTATTGGCGATATAAATCATCGGAAGATAAGTCAAATTGATCATTATAGTCCCTAATGGAGTAATAATGAAATACAATTCGAAAATCACAAGAATATTAAGTATCATCAACCCAACCAGAGTTAGGTTAGACACCAGAAATAATCTCGGATAATTCTCTTTTATATTAAGTAATGTCTGCGAGAAGAGGATAAACAAAGCCGCTGAAGAAAAACCTAGCCAATGGTTTAATTGTTGGTAGTGCTCTGCAGTCTCTAGATAATTAATAACTTTTCCAGATATGGTAAAATTGAATAGAGCAACACTTAAAACATGCATAGAGTAATAAATGTAACCTTTATCTTTTACCATAAAATAGAGCCCCATATTGTACAAGATCATTAAAATCATTGCACCTAGGAATAAGTAGATAAAACTATTCAGATAGTCTATCTGCTTTTTCACTTCACTTGTCTCTATTATAGTAAGGTCTTGAGGAAGGGCTTGAAACTCAAAAAATGGTCTATCAAACTGTGAGCATCTTAAATAATATGTCGCCTTTTCTTTTGGTTTCAAATCGATTGGAAGAAAAGTATACCCTCGGTATAAAAAGTTCTTTTTGATGTTAGGATATAGAATTCCACCTTCAGCCACTTTGGTAAAAGTATGCTGATCTACCTGTTTGTATAAAATCAGATGATCAAAGTAGCTGTATGAAAGCTGTCCTGAATAAACACTGTCTTTTAAATTCTGGACATCAAATTTAATCCAATAGTTTTCTATTTCAGAAGTCACATCCCCGTAGTCATAAGGTAGAAAACTATCTAAATCATTTTCTAATGCAAAAGGCTCAGTTTCATCTGAGGCCGTCATTAAAACATTTGAATGTATAATTTGCAGCATTTCTCTATCTTTTGCTGATAGAGAAATGCTAATAATTAGGTGAAAAAATAAAATGAAATTTACACCAAGGCTTCTTCTTCCCATATATCTTTTTCAGTAGAAAACTCTTTCTTTTTCCATGCTTTAATCTTGTCTTTATTTACAGTAAGCCAAGCATAGAACATGTCTAAAGCGAAAGTAATAGCGGCAATAATCACAACAAATGGAGATGCTGTATCTCCTAAAAAAATTCCAACACCTACGAATACTGTTCCAAAGCCTTTCCATAAAGCAATAGATAAATTCAATGCCTTTTCTTCTGGATGAGCTAAGATTAGGAAAATAAACAGTGTGGACATAATAATATTAAGGACATATCCTGTACCTGCACCAATTGGGTCACCATATTGTTCAACCCAACCATAAATGATCAGACACCAGAATACAAATCCAATAACGGAAGTCATATTAAAATATTTCTTTATTAAAGGCACTCTTACTTGTTTTGCTCCATACTTATGGAAATATATAATCATGATTACATCTGTGATCCACCACAAACGAATACCCCAAACAAATAATTGACCTAGTTCTGTAGTATAGACAAAACTAAACATAAATTCCCAAGCAATATTCGCTACAGCTGCTTCTGCAGGTATACCAAAGAATTTATATTTTTTAGCATTATAAATGACTAGAATATATGTAACAGCCCAAAAAATTGCATCAAGAAAAAATAAGACTTGCTGCGTTACAGTATAATCTGTTAGATTAATCCATTCAGTTGTTTGTTCCATTTTTTAAATTAGTTTTTGTAAGGTTATTCTGTAGTTAAATATAGTTTTTGTCGAAAAAATATTTTCGTATTCTTTTTTAGCTTTTGGTGCGATCCAGTTTTTCTTTAATGAAGGTGGAATATTGAATTCTACTTCCTTTTCTTTATAGTAGAAATCCAACATGTGTTGAAGTAGAAAAACATTAAATGTTTCGGTAATTTCGCAAAGTAATGCTGACTCATCTTTTCCTTGATCGAAGATTTGTAACACTTTTGAAAGCGTTCTAATAAACACCTTTGAGGTAAATGAAGTGTGTGTTTCAATTCCTACTGTTTCACAAATTTCATCACCTAATAAAAAGTGCATAAATGCTTCTGGGAAATCATCATAATGAGTCCCCGGTGTTGCAGCCTTCAAGAAATCAACACATGATTTTGTAAGTATTTTTCCTCCTTCTGTTGGCTTTCGCTGTTCTTCTAAGATTTTTTGTCCAGTAACAGCTCCTTCATCAAAAGTTTCAGGAATAATTGATGGTTCTACACCCATTACAAGACCTACTAATTTCCATGTATAATAGTAAGCTTTCTTCTCTTCATCAGATACAGTAATTCCCAATTGCTCTAATCCTTGAACAGGAAATACTGAAAATGACAAAAGAGTCCCCAACATATCTTCTTGATTAATGGGTTCACCTAACTCTTCAGTATCCCAGGAAACATGATTACTGTGCTTCAAATAATAACGTATCGAAGCATGCATTAATCTTACTTTTTTAGCTGTTACCAATCCACTACCCTCTGAATCCATTCCATCCTGAGACATTACATTGATAACAAACTGAGCAGTTTCCATTAATCGGTTGATAAATGGTTCTAGTCCCTTTCTTTTACTCTCCATAAAGCGACCAGTACGGTAAACAACTTCAGCACCATTTCCACATGAATAAGTTGCAGGTAGCGATTTACAAAGCAGCATTAAAGAAAGAATAGGCCCATGTTTTTCGAAAAACTTTTGCCCTTGATCAATTAAATCATGATCGACATTATCAGATAGGATTTCAACTGAACTTTTCTCAAAAAAGTCTCTTAAAGCATCATCTTTAATTTCACTAATTTCATTATTAGTGGTTATGGTTTCAAAAAGTTCGTTAATCTTATTGATGCCATTGTTTTGGATGTATGTTTGGATCAGATTGTCTGCAAGAGGGTCTGTCATCCCTCTTAAGTTTACAAGAGTGTTGCTCATAGTGAAGCAAAGAGTTAGTAATTGTATAAACTGAAAAAGCTGATTAAGAAGTAAGTTAAATGAAATCAGTCAAATATCAAATTTTGTCATACAAAGGAAGTATTAATCATGATATAAAATATACTTTTCTCTTAACGTTTTATATATATTCAACTCTTCAATCCATGACAACTTTATTTCTTCAATAGACTTCCCTTCATTAATCATGATCCTTACTTGATCTGTTCCGCAAAGTAAATCCATCCATTTTTCTTTCGAGATCACTGACTTTTGCTCCATCGATAAGAACTTCTTATTCCAATCAACAATATAAGATAGATCTAGTCCTCCTTTCTTGACCGTTCTAAGATCTTGTCCAAAACATTCCTCCCCTTTTAATACAGGATTCGTAGCCGCTCCTTTTATAGATCTTGGGGTAAAAGTGAATTCCCCCAATTTTTCATTTGTATAACCAATGACCTGAAAAGGAAAATCTGTACCCCTGCCAATACTTACAGGTGTAGCTTCAAAGAAACATAACGATGGGTACAATAATATCGATTGATCATTTGGCAAATTTGGTGAAGGTTTGACTGGCAAACTATAAGCCATTGAGTGATCATAATTTTTTACTTTGATAACAGTAAGATCACATGTTCTTTCATCTCTTAACCACTTTTCTCCATTGATCATTTTAGCTAATTCACCTACAGTTAAACCATGTAAGATTGGAATTTTATGCATGCCCACAAATGATTTATATTTCTCATTTAATACAGGTCCATCTATATACATTCCATTTGGATTTGGTCTATCTAAAACGAGAAATGGAACATTAGCTTCAGCACAAGCCTCCATCATATAATGCATTGAGCTAATGTAGGTATAGAAACGGCATCCTACATCTTGAATATCAAATAATACAATATCAACTTGTTGTAATAATTCAGGAGCTGGGCGTTTATTCTTTCCATAGATAGAAAATATTTTCACACCTGATTTTTGGTCAATACCATCTTTAACATGTGCTCCAGCATCAGCATTACCTCTAAAACCATGTTCAGGAGCAAATATCATTTCTAAATGGACACCTAAATTTTGTAAAGAATCCACTAAATGAATCCCATCAATTTGAGAGGTCTGATTGACTAGCAGCCCAACTTTTTTTCCTTTTAACAGATCGATATATTCTGACAACTGCTGAGCCCCTGTAATAATTTCTAGTGGCTTCTCCTTTAATTCTTTCTTATCTGATGAAGACACCTCACAAGAAAAAAGTGAAATCATCATAAACATTAAGTAGATCGATTTTTTCATATCTATAATCCTAATCCTTCTTTAAATCTTTGATCAATGGTTACTGGTAATTTTCCTTGGCTATTTATCTCCCCTAAAAGTAATTTTCCTACTGACTTTCTCAATTCAGGTAAATCTTGATAACCAATTATTAATCCATCTATATTTTCAATACCCACAAAAGATCGTATTGCATAAGCATTGCCAAAAAATACACCAATATGTTTAGGGTCTTTATCTTTCATCAAATGAAAATAGTTCAACATTGTATAGGTTACTCCATAAGGGTATTTCGATTTTTTTATTGGTTCATCTTCTTTGGCTAATTCTACAGCAATATCCTTAACACCTGGACTCATATATAATGCCCCGACTTGTGTAATCACCACATCAAATCTAGATAATTTACTTATCAATTGTTTTAATTGTTCTGAACTAGCGTTTTTAGATAAAAAAAATGATTCTACGTCAAACTGTTTCTCTGAAAGTCTTTTTTTAAGTAAAGTTGATGACTTACCAATATTTACAATTGCCACTTTTTCTTTTCTATCAAGAGAAATACATTGGATTCTATTCTTTAATACGGTTATCGCTTTATCAGATATTTCTTGAATCAACTTCTTCGCTTCCTGGGGTTGTAGATCTGCTTTTAATGAAGTTGTAGACAACCTCTTTTGTTTATCTACCTCCAACCATCTTTTCATCAATAATACTCTCCACCCCTTTTCATTGATCTGTTCCCAAGATATTTTCTTCTGATTGATCGCCAACAACACTTCTTTAATGGCTTTATCAATATGGTTTGTGAACTCTACTACATCATTACCCGCTACCAAAGCCTGAGCATCTGCTTTTCCATAATCATGAAACTGCTTTGTGATAGCATCCATCAAGATCCCGTCTGTAAATATCACTCCATCAAACTTTAGAGAATCTCTTAATAAATCAGTAATTACTTTAGTTGACAATGAAGAGGCTTGATCATCTAAAGCAGGAACTTCTAAATGAGCAGTCATTACGCCTCCAATTCCTTCCCTTATCAATTGCTCGAAAGGGTATAATTCTAAAGAATCTAGTCTTTTTCTAGAATGTGGAATCACTGGTAATGATTTATGAGAATCAACATTCGTATCACCATGACCTGGAAAATGTTTAGCAACTGCCAAAACTTGATGATCCTCCAAACCCTTCATGTATGCTAATGCTTTTGAAGTAACTTTTTCCCTATTCTCTCCAAACGAACGGTAACTTATCACAGGGTTTAATGGATTATTATTTAAATCTGCAACAGGTCCATAACTTACTGTCACACCTACTCTTTTCAATTGATTTGCAATTTGTGAAGACATCTCATAAATCAATTGATCATCTTGTAACGCACCCAATGTCATCGCATAAGGATAAGAAATACCATCATAAGGTAGTCTCATCCCTAATCCCCATTCAGCATCTAAAGTATATACCAATGGTGTTTTTGCTACATTATTCAACCTATTGACAGCATTGACCTGATCTATCGCTTTCCCCTTAAAAAAGATAACGCCTCCAACATTATATTTCCGAACTAGAAACTCTACTTCCTTATAACTTCTACTTGTATAATGAGGAACAATAAATAATTGTGCAATTTTTTCTTCATTGGATAATGACTGCCATACTGAATCTACCCACTGTAAATCTTCAATAGAAGCATCAAAAAATTTAGGTGATTTATGCTCTTGAGAAAAAACAGTTAAACTACTGAATAACAGATTTATAATAAAAAATCGAAATAAATAATTGGACATATTACTGATTTTCGTTCAATTTTTGTTAGGTTAACTACTAAAATACTAACTACCTCTTCAAATACACCCTAATTCAGTTATCTTTTTAGCTATGAAAAGAATTTTTATTCTAGTCACTCTTTTATCAATCATATCTCTTCATCAAATACATGCTCAAGGATGTAGTGATGCAGGCATTTGCTCAACTGGAGCACTTAATCCATCTAATGATAAAGACAAAAGTAATATTGTTGACCATAAGTTTGCTATCACCTATAATGGATATTGGCAGATGTATAAAAGTCAATTTTATGATCAAGGAGCAGGTTTAACAGTAGATTATAAAATCTCCTCTAAAAGTAGTGTTCAAGCTAAAACAGCTTATTCATTCAAATCAGGTCCAATTACAGACACTCAAGGAATGAGTGATGTCACTCTATCCTATTCTTACCAAATAATTTCTGGTGGAAAATGGAACCTTACAGGAGTTATTGGGGGTAAGGTCCCTACAGGAAAAGCAAATATGACATATGAAGGGTTACCTCTTCCAATGATCTACAATACTTCTTTAGGTACTTATGATGCATTATTTGGTATCGCTTTAACATCAAAAGCTTGGCATATCTCACTAGGTATACAACAACCATTGACCGCATTAACTGAACATGAATATGATCCTTATTATTGGAGAAACACTGAATACTACCAACACTTACTAAATTGGTTTCCTTCATCAAGACATCTTGATCGAAAAACTGACATTAGTATGCGCTTAAAATATGCTATCAAAACTTCAAAATGGTCTATTGCTCCAAGTGTACTAGGTATTTATAAACCACAACCTGGGTATGTTGAATCAATTGAAGATGGAAATTATGAAGTCATTGGCTCAGAAGGTTTAACTATTAATGGTCTTTTAGAAGCTTCATACAATATAAATACTTCACTCACACTATCTGCAGTAGGTGCGTATGCCATACAGCAAAGACCTCTAAACCCTGATGGATTACAACGAGATTATGTCGTTAACTTTTTTATTAAACAACAATTCTAGTAATACCTAAGATGAAATATCATTTTTTAATATATATCTACTTATTCCCATTGATCACTCTAGCACAATCTTCACTACAAAGTGCTCAGAATTTCTATGAATATGGAGAATTGGACTCTGCAATCAACATACTAAATAAGGTCAACGTAAATAAACAGAATGTAAATTATGTTGACGCTTTAAAAGCTAAGATCTATGGACAAAAAAGTTACTACACAAAAGCATTAAGTCTATGTGATGATTCATTATTAGTCTCATCAAAACCTTCATATTTAGCGATTATTAATGCGAAAGGATATTTATTGGAACATCAAGGATTTTCATATGATGCCATTCAAGTCATTTTACAAGGAATTCGAAAATTTGATGAATACAAGAACAACAGTGAGTACACAAAACTATTTATTGAAAGTTATTCTTTGTTAGGAATAGCTTATTGGCAGACAGGAGCTCAAAAAGAAGCCAATGAATATTTAAAACAAGCCTTAGTTTTATCAAAAAAATTAAATGATAGCATATTAGAAGCTAATTGCAATATCAACTTAGGCTTAGTGAATTCTAGTGACGAACCATTTAAGGCTCAGGTCTATTACGAAAAGGCATTGAAGGAGTATCAAAAAGCCTTTCCAAATGAGGACCACCCTAGTGTAGCCTCTATCTATATTAATTTAGGAGTAATCTTTCAACAAAACTATTTTCTACCAAAAGCCATTGAAGCCTTTGAAAAAGCAGCAAGTATTTGGTCAAAATTATATTCTAATGACCATCCTAATGTTGCCTTTGCTTATACATATATTGCCGAAGCATACTTAAAAAGCAATCAAGTTGATCTGGCACTTGAATTTTATGATCTTTCTTTACAGTTATATCAAGTTACTTTTGGAGATAAACATCCCGAAATAGCTAATATCTACATTCACTTAGGTGATATTAGTTACGATCAGGAAGAATATAAATCTGCTCTGAATTATTATCAGAAGGCCATTTGTTCAAATAGTTTTCAATTCAAGAATGAAGATCCCAAAGCCAACCCTGAGGCAAGTGATTACTTAAATCCATTTATCAATATTGTAGCTTTGCAGAAAAAAGCAGAGGCTTTTGAAAAGATTCATTTTACAAAGACACTAAAAAGAAACGACTTATCTTCTGGTATTGAATCTTTAGAAGCTGCCCACCATGTAATTAATAAAGTAAGAGGAACTTTAAGAAATGAAGAAGATAAAATCAAGCTAAGTGAAATTACCAACGCAGTGTATTCAGATGGTATTCGACTTAGTATGGAATTAGGAATAGCTTCGGTAAATGCTAATAAATGGAATGAAAAAGCCTTTCAATTTATGGAATGGAGTAAATCTGCTACTCTTTTGGAAGCTATTCAAGACACAAATGCAAAAACCTTTGCAGGAATTCCTAAAGAGCTTATCGAAAAAGAAAATAGCTTGCATGACGAGATTAGTGCTATTGAACAAGGTATAATTAAAAGTTCATCCATTACAGAAAGAGATTCTTTAGAAAACATACTCTTTAATACTGAACAATCACTTGAAGAATTAATAAGTGATTTAGAGCAGGACTACCCTAAATATTATAATTTAAAATACAACGCTTCAGTAATTTCATTGAAAGACATTACAAATAAAATCTCTAAGAATGAGGCGTTGATTAGTTACTTTATTTCTGATGTTGAAGAGTTATTGTATATATTTTTAGTAACAGACAAAGGTTTAAATATTTATACAGAACCTTTTGATGATGATTTTAAGGATGAAATTATAAGTCTAGAATCGGGATTGAAGTTCAATTTTGATGAAATCATTCTTATGTCTTCCAAATATCTATCGTCGAGACTACTTCCATTTTACTTAAATGATGCTATTGAAAAAGTGACTTTCCTACTCGATGGAAAGATTAATAGTATTCCAATGGAGGTCCTTTTCTATGAATCATTAGGCGAAATTGACCAGATGAATGCACATCAATTACCTTTCATGGTAACTAAATATTCTATCGCATATAATTTTTCGGCAACTTTAGCCTATTCTGAAGATTCAGGAAATGAACAATCTGAATCAGGAAATAATATTGCTTTTTTCGCCCCAGTAAACTTTACTGATTCTACAGGCTCAGAAATTTACTCCTCTCTTCCAGGTACATTATCTGAAGTAAGAGAAATTGAAAGTATTGCCAATACACAAGGATGGTCAACCTCCACTTATATGTATAAGAAGGCAACAAAATCTAATTTATTAAGTGCTTCTAAACAAGGGTATAAATATTTGCATTTTGCTACTCATGGTTTTGTTGATGAAGAAAGCCCAAATCAATCTTTTATATTTTTAAATGGCGAAGAGGAAGAACCAAATCTTCTTCATGCGTCTGAAATTTACAACCTTGAATTGAACAGTAAACTAGTCACTTTATCTGCCTGTGAAACAGGTTTAGGAAAAATAAGTAAAGGAGAAGGATTAATTGGACTTTCCCGATCTTTAAAATATGCTGGAGTAGAAAATTCCATCGTATCACTTTGGACTGTAGATGACATCTCAACTGCCCTATTAATGCAATATTTCTACGAAGAAATAGTAAAAGGTGAAAATATTTCCAAAGCTTTAAAGAAGGCAAAAATTAAACTTATCAAAGGAAGTCTTTACTCCTCCCCATATTATTGGGCTGCTTTCTCACATATTGGGCATTAGGGAAACTTTTCGAAGGTTAACTACTGTTAATAGAGTGTTGAAAAACATTTACCCAAAAATTTGACTCTCATGAACGAGACGGTAGTGCTGGTTATTGACGACGAAAAAAACCTACTAGAAAGCATAGTTGACTTACTCGAAATTAATGATTTTAAAGTTCTCTCGGCCGAAAGCGGGCCAGACGCACTAGAGATCATAAAGCAACAAATACCCGACATCATTTTATGTGATGTTATGATGCCTGCAATGAATGGATACCTTTTTCTTAAAGAACTTAGAAAAAATCCTTTAGCAGTTGGAGTACCTTTTATCTTTCTATCGGCAAAAAGTGATCGTCATGATATACGAAAAGGAATGAATTTGATGGCGGATGATTATATCACAAAACCGTTTACTCAACAGGAGTTACTCCAGAGTATTAGGGCTAGAATTGATAGAATCGAAGTCCTCAAAACCGAGATTATGATGTTTATGAAAAGTATTCATCACAACCTTAGCAATAGTAACATTGACTATAATGAAATACCTGAGACTAAAAGAGAATTAGATACTCTTAAGGCTTTACTCCAATCTCAGAATAAAGCTATTGAGAAATATTGTTATCTCAATTCTCACAAGGTAAGAGGTCCCCTATGTAGAATAATGGGGTTAATTGAGCTTTTTAATTCTTCTGATGAAATGCTTTCTAAAGAAATTGTCAACCACTTAAAAAGTAGTGCAGAAGATTTAGATAAAATCACAAGAGAAATAACATTTGCTATTTCTACCCATAGAAATGTAAAAACAGCCTAGAAATAAAAAAGGATTACTTCCTAAGTGAGAAAGTAATCCTTTTTTAAAATATACGCTTAAGATTAATCCAAAGGATAACCCATTTTTTCAGCTACAGTTCTTTCTACAAGTGAACGAATTGGCTCATTAGAGATCTTTTCGATTACATCACCTGCAAAAGCATATGTCAATAAAGCTCTTGCTTTATCTTCAGTGATACCTCTTGCTCTTAGATAGAACATTGGATCTTCATCTAAAGCACCAATTGTACAACCATGTGAACAACTTACATCATCGGCCCAAATCTCTAATTGTGGTTTTGTGTTCACAACTGCATCTGGAGAAAGTAAGATGTTTTTGTTGGACTGGAATGCATTTGTTTTTTGTGCATCCTGACGAACAAAGATTTTACCATTGAAAACTGCTTTAGATTTACCACTTAAAATACCTTTGTATAACTCATTAGAATATGAGTTAGGCATTTTGTGATCTACCATTGTATGGTTATCTACAAAAGATTTATCATCTAATAAGTATAAACCTGTCATAAGACCTTCACAATGCTCACCAAGTGAGATATTTAAGTTATTTCTAACCAATTTACCACCAGTAGTGATAGTCACATTATGGTATACAGAGTTGTCTGCTTGTTGTGCCTCAGATAACGTTACTAAATGAGTATTTTCATTCTCATCTTGTAATTTAATATGATTTACAACAGCTCTTTCTGCTACTACTGTTTCAGAAACTGCATTGATAAGCACTTCATTGTCTCCCAATACTACATTTCTTTCAGCAAAAGTAAACTGAGCACCTTCTTCAGCAATCGCTAAAACTCTAGGTTGAACAACTAAATGATTAGCAGTAACAACATTTAGAATAAGAACTGCTTCTTCTTTTAAAGCATTTCTTTTAGCGTAAACAAATACTCCTTCTTGGATAGAAGCTGTGTTAATACCTACGAAAGGTAACCCTGCATCAGCATATTTACCTAAATGAGATAAAACTAATGCTTCGTCTTTTTGAATAGCTTCTGAAAGTGGTGAGAAAGTCACCTTGTCTGTTGAAGTATAGTTTGATAACTCAGCATTGAACTGACCATCAACAAATACCATTACTTCAACACCTTCGATCAAATGATCAGCAATATCTTCTTTAGTAACTGCTTTTGATGAAGTTGTGAAATTAAACTCAGAAGAAACTAATTTCTTCACATTAGTATATTTCCACTCTTCATCTCTGATTGAAGGAAAATCTGTTGATGCAAATTGTTCCGCTGCTTCAGTTTTTAGAGAAGTTAAAGCAGGAACAGCATCAATTGTATCTTCTATATATGCTAATGCATTATTTTTTAATGCAGCATTTTCAATTACTTTACTCATAATTAGAAAAAATTAGGGTTAGGTTTAGTTTTGACCTTCTACTTCTTGGATAATCCAATCGTATCCTTTTTCTTCTAATTCAAGTGCCAATTCTTTAGTACCAGATTTTACGATCTTACCTTTGTAAAGTACGTGAACAAAGTCAGGAACGATATAATCTAATAATCTTTGGTAGTGAGTTACTACAACAAAAGAACGCTTACCGTCTCTTAAAGTATTAACACCATTAGCTACAATTCTTAAAGCATCGATATCAAGACCTGAATCTGTCTCATCAAGAATTGCTAATTTTGGATCTAACATAGCCATATGGAAGATCTCATTTCTTTTCTTTTCACCACCTGAGAATCCTTCGTTTAAAGAACGGTTCATTAGAGATTTATCAATAGAAACGATCTTCATCTTTTCTTTCATCTCTTTCATAAAGTTCGCAGCGTTATAAGGCTCCTCACCTCTTGCTTTACGTACCTCATTAACAGCTGTTCTTAAGAAGTTAGTGTTACTAACACCTGGGATTTCAACTGGATATTGGAAAGCAAGGAATAAACCTTTTTGTGCTCTTTCCTCTGGTGACATCTCTAACAAATCTTCACCATCGAAGTCAACATCGCCACCTTCTACTTCATAATCTTCTCTACCAGCAAGAACTGAAGCTAAAGTACTTTTACCAGAACCGTTTGGTCCCATAATCGCGTGCACTTCACCCTCTTTAATCTCCAAGTTGATCCCTTTAAGAATCTCTTTGTCTTCTATCGAAGCTTTTAGATCGTTGATCTTCAGCATTTTTATCTATGATTTTGTTGTTAGAAATTCGTCTTTAAAGATTGGATATCACATCTTATAAAAAAGTTGTAAACACACATTCCAATCGGCTCGCAAATTTATTTAGATTTTTTTTAAATAGGAACTATTTTATAAATAATCCCATCATTTATTTCAATTATTCATGAAAAAAGGCACTGCCAATGACAATACCTTTAGTCCAGTAAATATGAAAATGAAAAAAGATAACTCTAAATTAAATTGCTAGCTCGGCTTGAATAATTGTTTTTTTTATACAAGCTTTGAGCTTTGCCTCCTCAAAGTTAAGCAGAATTGATTTAATTTGGAGACTTTCATCACCTTTTTATGAAAATTTTATATTTTTATATAAGCATTATTTTTAAAAACAATGATTTTAATAGGAAATACTTACGAGACAACTTTTTCATTTACTCAAGATCAAGTAGATGCATTTGCTAAACTAACGGGTGACACTAACCCAATTCACATTGATCCTGAGTTTGCTGCAGGTACTCCTTTTAAGAAACCTATTATGCATGGTTTTTTATCTGCAAGTATTTTTTCAAGAGTTTTAGGAACTGAATTCCCAGGAAATGGATCTGTTTATTTGTCTCAATCCATGGATTTCTTAAGACCAATGTTTGTTGATGAAGAATATGTAGCCACTTTCGAAGTGACAGAAATTGATTCTAGAAGAAAAACAGCTATAATAAAAACAGTTATCACCTCTTCTCAAAAAAAAGTAACTGTTAAGGGAGAGGCGAAAATAATGCACAAAACACTTATTGAATAAAACTTAATATTAACTTTTTACGTTAATTTGTGAGATAATTTTTTACTATTACTTTTTTTGTTCTATGCCTAAAAGAAACTTCACTCAATCTTCTTTGTACATGATCTTTTCGTACAAAGGATATTTAGTTAGACGATTATCCATAGATTTAATTTGGATTGTTATCCCCACTACTATTCTATGCGCTGTTCATGAGTTTAATCATGTTGATATCAAAATGAACTTTACAGTACCAGGTCTCCTTGGTGCAATTCTAGGTTTACTATTGGTATTTAGAAATAATACCGCCTATGATCGTTGGTGGGAAGCAAGAAAAGTTCTTGGTGGATTAGTGAACACCTCAAGAAACTATGCTTTACAAGTAGAGAATCTTCTACCAGAAAGTGAACATAAAAATGAGATCATTAAATTGATTGGAGCTTTTCCATTCGTTTTAAAGGAACACTTAAGAGATGGAGTGGTCTATGCAGAACTTGATTTTTTAGGTGAAAAACTAATCAAAGAATTAAAAGAGTGGAAGCATGTACCGAATGCTGTCAATCAATTAATTCAAAGAAGGTTAAGGATTGCTTACGATAATAAAGAAATCACAGATTTTCAGTTTTTAAAGTTGATTGAAAACTCAGATGAATTAATTGACATTATGGGTAAATGTGAAAGAATTCACAATACTCCTATGCCATCATCACACTCTTATCTTCTGAAAACATACATTTATGTATATGCTATCATTATGCCTTTCGGTTTAATTGATAATCTTAGCTGGTGGACTATTCCTGCAGTTATGATGATCTATTACATAGCAATGAGTATTGTTACTATTTCAGAGGAAATTGAAGATCCATTTGGTAAAGATCCAAACGATTTACCAGTTGATAGGATCGCTCAAAATATTTACAACAACGTTCAAGAAATTATTACCAAATAAATGTCCAAAATTTATTACCTCTCTACTTGTTCAACATGCAAGAGAATCATTGAGGAAATAGGAAAAGATAAGTTTGATGTATTTCAGGATATCAAAACTGAAAAAATCACTTCGGAACAAATTGAAGAGATGAAGGCTCTTTCAGGATCATATGAATCTTTATTCAGTAGAAGATCTAGACAATTTAGACCAATGGGACTACATGAAAAGGACTTATCTGAGGAAGATTATAAATCGTTAATACTTCAAGAATATTCTTTTTTAAAAAGACCTGTTATTATTGCAAATAATCAGATATTTGTAGGAAATAGTAAAAAAGAAGTGGAAAAAGCGAAAGCTGCCCTTTCTTAAAAAATTATGGGAAGAATATTAGCAATAGATTACGGTACCAAAAGAACTGGCTTTGCCGTTACTGATCCGATGAAGATTATCGCATCATCATTAGAAACAGTTCAAACCAATGTGGCAATGCAGTTTATTAAAGACTACCTAGCAAAAGAGGAAGTAGATCAGTTTGTCATTGGCTTACCTGTCGGACTAGATGGATTAGAAACCGACAATACTAAACCAACTAAATCTTTTGCAAAGAAATTGCAACAAAATTTCCCTAATATTCCACTAGCCTATATTGATGAGCGATTTACATCTAAAATGGCTGAACAATCAATGTTGGCAAGTGGCATGAAAAAGAAAGACAGAAGAGTAAAAGGTAATGTAGATAAAATCAGTGCCGCTATTATTCTTCAATCCTACATGGATCAGCAAAGTTTTTAATCTCAAACAAATAACAGTCAAATGATATATCCTGTAGTAGCTTATGGCGACCCCGTATTAAGAAAAGTTGCCATTGACTTTACAAAAGATGAATTAAACGAAGTTAGCACTTTAATAGACGACATGTTTGAAACTATGTCAGGTGCTCAGGGAGTTGGACTTGCAGGTCCACAGATTGGAAAAGCTAAACGTATCTTTGTTATTGATTCTAACTTAATGTTAGAAGAAGGATCTGAAGAAACAGGTTACAAAGGTGCTTTTATCAACGCTGAAATTATTGAAGAGTTTGGTGAAGATGTTGGTTTTGACGAAGGTTGTTTAAGTATTCCTGGCATCAACGGTGAAGTGGTTAGACCTGAAGGTGTGATTATCAAATACCTTGATGAAAGCTTAAAGGAAAGGGAAGAGAAATTCACTGGTGTAACTGCAAGAGTTATCCAACATGAATATGATCACATTGAAGGTGTTTTATTTACTGATTATCTATCTCCTATTAAAAAGAGGTTAATTAAAAGTAAATTAAATAACATCACAAAAGGAAAAGCTCCTCATGCTTACAGAATGAGATTTCCGAAAAAATAATTAATTTTAAGCTACTCAAAATTGAGTAGCTTTTTTTTAAATATTTTGGCGAGTACATGTACTCACTTTATACGATTACTTTTTAAATATTACGATGAGATTACTTACTCTATTTTTGATTTCTTTTCTATTATTCGGATGTGGAAATGATGAAATCAATTGGAGCACTCCTACCAGCCTTGACCAATACTTTATGGATGAAATCAACAAGCATAGAGAAGATCAACAGTTACAACCTCTTACATTTAATGTCACTTTCTTTGAAGAGTCAAAGAGATTTGCCGCTAAGTTGGCTGACAATCCAGGAATGAGGGAACAACTTTCAAAAGAAGAAGAAGAGAACGGCTACTATAAACAAAGAATACAAGTAATTACAGACGCAAGTGACATTAGAGGGTGTACGGGTTTCGCTTCTTTTTCTGATCTTAATCCTACTCCAAATGTTGTGAAAATTATGGCTCAAGCATGTTCAAACACGCTTGATAATCGCAATTCTAATACTTTTGGCGGTGCCGTATTTCAAAATTCCAATACAGGTGATTATTTTTATGTAACTTTCGTCGGCCGATTAGATAATTAATTAACGTATTCCATGTCACAGCATCAAGAAAATTTCAAAATTGCTTTAGTACAATTTGATCCGCAATGGATGAATCCTACGGCAAACTTAGCTCTCCTCGAAGAAAAACTTTGGACAATTGATGAACAGGTCGATTTAGTGGTTTTACCAGAACTATTTACGACAGGATTTCATACTACGGCTGCAGAAAAAGCTGAACCAATAGGTCTGACTACTTCAAAATGGTTAATGCAACAATCTAAAAGAATGAATGCAGCAATTATTGGAAGTTTTCCTATACGTCAAGACCGTTTAATATATAACCGCTCATTATTTGCAAGGCCAAATGGTCATGTATCCCATTATGACAAAAGGCATTTATTCAGAATGGCGTCTGAACATATGGCTTTCGCTCATGGGAAATTTCAAGTGGTAGAAGAGTGGAAAGGTTGGAGAATTAACCCAATCATATGTTATGACCTAAGATTCCCACTATGGTGTAGAAACACTAACAACGATTATGATATTCTTTTATGCTTAGCCAACTGGCCCAAACCTCGAATTGAAGCTTGGGATGCTTTGCTTAAAGCTAGAGCCATTGAGAACTTATCCTATACAGTAGGCGTTAATCGTGTTGGCAATGATCCACATGGAGTTGAATATAATGGACAATCTGCCGTTTATAACCCAAAGGGACAACTCGTTAATGAACTTTCTGAAGAAGATGAAATCCAAATTATCACTTTATCATATAAGGAAGTTCAACAAATCAGGGAGTCTTTCCCTACTCACCTAGATGCTGATCACTTCACTCTTCAATTATAATTAGTTATTGGATAGTATTTTCATACATATTTTTATTGGTCTCATTGGTATTTTATTAATGAGATATGGAGCCTTGATGCTTACTAAAGGTGCTACAGCATTATCAGCTTCTTCCAACTTTTCAGGAATACATATTGGATTAACAGTTGTAGCCTTAGGCACTTCTATACCTGAAGTTTGCGTATCATTTATTTCTGTTTATAAAGAGTCTGAAGAGCTTGCCTTTGGTACAATCATAGGGAGTAATACCTTTAATATCGTTTTTGGACTCGGTATTTCTTCACTGATCATCAATATTAGAGTATTATCTAAGAATATTTGGCGGGATACCGTATTTGCTTTAGGAAGTGGCTGTCTTCTCTTTTTACTTCTAAATAAGAAGTTATTTTTCCATTCGGAGACCAACTATCTGACACCTTATGATACGATTATTTTAATTGGGTATCTTATTACTTACTATCTAATTATTTTTGCGAGTTCTAAGAATAAAAAGGAGATCTACTTAATAAAAAAAATTCCAAAAGGATTAATAAGACATCATTACATAAGTAGAGATATCATCGTTGGGCTCCTAATTATTGCCGCAGGAGCCTATATATCTGTCATAGAAGCATTATTATTAAGTGAGTATACAGTTTTAAGCCCAAGATTCATTGGAGTAAGTATCATGGCTATATGTACGTCATTGCCAGAGATTACAACTACTATAGCTGTCATGAAAAGAAAACGACAGGATATTGCTTTTGGTAATATTATGGGCTCTTACATTATAAATTTTTTAGTTGCTCCTTCTATATTAACAATTAAGGGTCCAATCGCTTACGATTACACCCTTAACTATGACCTTTCTTTCTCGGTCTTAATATGTATGTTATGTGCCTTCCTAAGTTTATCCAGTAGATATTTACGTTTAAATAAAGTAGCTTCAGTTCTTTTACTTACACTTGGAATACTTTATTACTTCACTACGTACTTAAGAGGGTAACTATTTTCTCTTTTTTCTTCTTCTCTTCTTTGAATTTGAAGATGATTTTGAGTTATTATTAGATTGCGTTGACACAGAAGCTGAAGGTAATTTTACATTTTTAAAAGCATCTGGAAACTTCTCTTTAAGTGGTCGCACATTAAATCTTCCTTTGGTTAAAGAGTTTAATGTATTTATCACTACTTCGTCTTCAATCTGATCATTAACCTGCATTGAATAAAAAGACTTCATCAATTTAATGATTTTGACAAAAGCTTTTTCTTTCCCTTCCACAGTTTCTTGTTCTAATGCACTTTCAACCATTATTTCTAGGTTTTTACCAAAGTGCTTAAATCTAATATGAGATTGATTATAAGGAACCTGACGAGGCTTCTTATGCATCATGTTCTCTGTAGGAAGAGGATAAGGAGCGTCGATATCCAGATTAAATTCAGACATTACCTGAATATGATCCCATATTCTTTGCTGACTATCACTTAATTGTTTTTGGATAGGATGTAATTGCTTCATTAAAGCAATCAAAGTGTATGAGTATTGAGTTCTAAGTGACTTATCTTCTAATGAAGAAATATACTTTACTAATTTCTCAATATTTCTACCATATTCTTTAAGAATGATATCTGATCTTCCGGTATTGTAGCTAAATTCTTCGCTCATATAATTCATTAATTTCAAAAAAGCTGTCGATAAATTTAAATTACCGACAGCTTTAAATATTTTATTACTCTACGGTAACTGATTTCGCCAAATTTCTTGGCTGATCGACGTCACAACCTCTTAACACTGCAATGTGATAAGATAGTAATTGAAGAGGAATACAAGAAATCATCGGCATTAATACCTCATGAGTATCCGGAACTTCAATAACGTGGTCAACCATACCTGGAATCAATGCATCTCCTTCAGTAACAACTGCGATTACTTTACCGCCTCTTGCTTTTACTTCTTGAAGGTTTGATACCACTTTATCGTAAGAGCTATCTCTAGTTGCAATGACTACAACTGGCATGTCTTCATCAATAAGGGCAATTGGACCGTGCTTCATTTCTGCAGCAGGATAACCCTCTGCATGAATATAAGAAATTTCTTTCAATTTTAATGCACCTTCTAATGCCACTGGGAAATTATATCCACGACCTAAGTACAAGAAATTAGAAGCATCTTTGTACAAATGAGACATTTCTTTAATAGAATCATCTGTTTTAAGAACCTCCTCTATTTTTGAAGGGATATTTTCAAACTCCTTCAACAATGAATGTAACTGGTTCTCAGTTAAAGAGCCTTTTTCTTTCGCTAACATTAAAGCCATCGTGGTAAGTACAGTCAATTGAGCAGTAAATGCTTTTGTACTTGCTACACCAATTTCTGGCCCTGCGTGAGTATATGCACCTTCATGAGAGTTTCTAGCAATAGATGAACCTACTACATTACAAACGCCTAATACTGTTGCACCCTTAGATTCTGCCAAACTCATTGCTGCTAATGTATCTGCTGTTTCTCCCGATTGAGAAATTGCAATCATAACATCACCTTTACCAATGATTGGGTTTCTATATCTGAATTCAGAAGCATATTCAACTTCTACTGGGATTCTTGCTAATTCTTCAAAGATGTATTCTGCTACCAAACCTGCATGCCATGATGTACCACAAGCTACAATAATAATGCGGTTAGCATTAACTAAATCTTCAAAGTGATTGAAGATACCACCTAATTTTACGTGGTTTTCTTTTGCAATCACCCTTCCTCTTAAACAATCAGCAACAGAGCGAGGTTGTTCCATAATTTCTTTCATCATGAAATGATCATATCCACTCTTTTCAATTGCTTCTAATTCAAGCTCTAATGTTTGGATATAAGGAGTTTGTTCTTGGTTTTTCACATCAGTGATAGTCATTTCACCATCCTTCAGTAGAACTACTTCCTCATCTTTTATATATACAACGTCTTTAGTATACTCAACAATTGGTGTCGCATCAGAAGCTAAGAAGAATTCACCTTCTCCTACACCAATCACTAATGGACTACCTTTTCTTGCTGCAACTAATTGACCTGGGTTATCTTTACTTGTAATTACAATAGCATATGCACCTACTACTTCGTTCAAAGCAATACGAACAGCTTCATCTAAATCACAATTGTTATCTTTTTGTACTTGCTCAATAAAATGAATAAAAACCTCAGTATCAGTCTCACTTTGAAAAACATGTCCTTTTTCAATTAACTGACTTTTTAATACTTCATAGTTCTCAATTATTCCATTGTGAACCATTGCTAATTTTTGATCTGAAGAATAATGAGGGTGAGCATTAACATCATTAGGTGCACCGTGCGTTGCCCAACGTGTATGACCAATACCTGTTGATCCTTTTGTATCTTTTCCTTCTAATTGTTTTTTAAGGTCAGCAACTTTGCCTTTACACTTAAAAACTTTAACATCAGATTTTTCTATAAGGGATACTCCAGCACTATCATAGCCACGATATTCTAATCTTTCTAGGCCTTTAATTAGAATGTCAAGGGCGTTTCTTTCACCCACATAACCGACAATTCCGCACATAATTAAAAAATTTAAATTTAGATGAATAAAAAATTACTTACACTCGTGTCTTGGGTCGTTAAATACCGCATAATATACAATCAGACGCAATCTCATTGTCTGACCATTAAGCGGGTGTAATATTGGACTTTCGTCGTCAGCGAAAACCAGCTTTCTAATATTTGATGATTGTTGGTTTGGTAATAACACCAATCCATCATCATCGAGTGGAAGGTTATAGAATTCTCTATACGCACGATCCTGTAAATAGGTTGCCAGTTTACCGTAACTATATGTTTGTGTATTTGATCCGTATGTCACTGTTTGATCACCAGATGACGGATATTGAGCTTGTAAAAATCTATATTGCTGTGATGTTTCTGATATCGTCTGAATTGAACCATCTTCATCCATAAAACCAAAAAACAGTCCAGAAGGAGGTGGCATATTAGATGATGGGAAAATCTTGTATTCAGGGTCATCTACACCTACAGCAGAGACTACTAAATCTGCTCTATTTAAATGTACTTCTCGTAAGCTATCATCCCCTGTATAAGTACCTGGTTCTTTTACAAAAAGATCCATTAAGTTAGGAAATTTGATACGTGAGACCATACCAGTACCTTCAAATACAAATCCTAAATTATTAGAATCTTCAGTTTTTACTACATCTCCAATTTGAATACCAGATGTTAAAGTACCTGGTGTATATGTAATGTTATTAAAACGTTGATTAAAGCCAAAATAGTAAGTAGTTCTTACGGTATCTTCACTTGACTCACCGAAGTAATGCATATTCATTTCTACAACTGTTCCATAGTTCTCTAAAGAGAACTTTCCTGCCCATGCACTCTCTTGTCCTTTCTTCACTTTTATTGCAAGACCTTTGATTTTATTAGCAAAATCATCCTGATCTGCATACTCTGCATTGTCAATAATCTTCTTACCGAAAGCATTATCTAATTTGATTTTTACTGTATCAGTTGATAGATCTTGAGGTTTAAAAGTTCTTGACCCTAAAAGCTCTGTGGCATATGAAACTGTATCAGTAGAATAATACTCTGTTGAATCGCCGATGATGTCGTCTGTTAATTCATAAATCTCCAATGTTAGCGACTTTGTAGTATCACCATACAAAGAGGTTAGATCAAGACCTAATGATAAAGAAATAGAATCCAAGACCCTATCATTAAAATCTAAAGCTTCTTCAGAACCAATACTTAATTGTGTATATGATGATGTTTCAGTTTGCCCAATTTGAGTACCTTCATCTACATAACCTGCCATAAAATAAGCACTATTTTTTGTATACAAAGAGTCTTTGTAGTGTGTTTCTATATCGATCTCTAAAGTATCGATATAACACATTTTTGTTTGATCATCGATCAGGTCGCCTCCGATAACAATGGTTTGTAGATCCGTCTTTGTACAAGCGAATGAAAGAATTGCTGAAAATGAAGCTAATGCTCTGATTAAAAATTTATTATTCATTTGTAATTTTTCAAAAATAAAAAAGGCACCCTACCCTCCTTACTTGAATGACAATGGAATTGTAAAAATGGTTGAAAGTAAAGTATAAATACGGTGAGACAAAAATTGTAAATTATCTAGACGTACACAAATAAAAAAAGGCTATTGAAGTACTTCAATAACCTTTTTTTTGTAAAAATACCAAAATGCTCGTTCTATTGAGCCAATCCAGTATAAATATCATAGTATGAGTCCGCGTATTCATCGCCTTCAGGCTCTGTTTCCGTTACTTTCTCACCATAAGTTGAAAGTACTTCTACTACATCCTCTTTAATTGAAGGAGAACCTTTAGTAACACGGTCTGCATATTCAGAACCGATTTTAATAAAACTATTGTAGTCAGCTGAAGACAAATCCGACAACATAGAGTCATCGATATCTAACATCTTCACTTTCTTCGCTAGTTCTTCGTGATTAAATTTATGATCAAATTTCGTATCATAAACAGTAAATACTGTTTTAGCATTTTTGAACATTGGATCATTCTTGTAAGAAGTTTTCAAGTATAAAGGAATGAAACTTGTAAACCAATCATTACAATGAACTACATCTGGTGCCCATCCTAATTTCTTTACTGTCTCAATTACTCCCTTACAGAAGAAAACTGATCTGTCATCATTATCTGAGAAAAACTCATCGCTTTTCTTGTCTCTGAAAACAGACTTTCTGTGGAAATAATCTTCGTTATCTATAAAGTAAACTTGCAATTTTGCACTTTGGATTGAAGCAACTTTGATAGTTAGTGGTTTTTCCTCCTCGCCTACGGCAATGTTCATCCCTGAAAGTCTTACCACTTCATGTAATCTGTTCTTACGCTCATTGATCAATCCAAATCTCGGAACCATAATTCTGATTTCCATACCTCTTTCTTGCATGTGTTGAGGAAGCTTCCTAACATAATCTGCAACTTCAGAAGTTTTCAAAAATGGATTTATCTCACTTGAAACGTAAAGAATTTTTAATTTTGACATATTCTACCGTATTTACACCTTTTCTTCGCAAAAGTACGGAAGAACTTGCTTAAATTCAACTTTTAAAAGTAAACTAACTTAAATTCACATTTTTACTTAATAATTTAATTTTAAAAAATCAACCCCTAAAATGGACGTTTTTAATAAAGTTAGCACGTTAAAAGATTTTGTAAATAATTGTAGATTTTCAAAAAAAAGTGTTGGATTTGTCCCAACAATGGGTGCATTACATCATGGACATATCACTTTAATTAAAAAATCAATTCAAGAAAATGACATCACTATTTGCAGTATTTTTGTTAACCCTACCCAATTCAATAATGCCATCGATTTAAAACATTATCCTGTCCAACATGAACAAGATAAAAAGATGCTAGAAGAAGCTGGATGTTCAGCACTTTTCCTTCCTTCAGTTGAAGAGATGTATCCTTTGGGTATAGAACAAAGTCAAATGACAGGATTTAATTTTGGTATCATAGAAAAGCAATTGGAAGGTGCTTTTAGACCTGGGCATTTCAATGGAGTAGGCATTGTCGTTAGCAAACTATTTCATATGGTTAATCCTGACAAAGCATATTTTGGATTAAAAGATTTACAACAATTTCTAATCATCAGAAAAATGACAGCTGATTTATCATTTGGCATAGATGTAATTGGAGTTCCTACGGTAAGAGAGAACGATGGTTTAGCCATGTCCTCTAGAAATCTTAGACTTACAGAAGATGAAAGAAAGGTTGCTCCTTTTATTTATGAAGTGATTAGTACTATGAAAGAAAAAATTGATCACAATCAAGCTCCAAAAGAAGTATTGGATTGGGGAATTGCTAAATTTCAAAATAACACGAAATTTCATTTAGAATATTTGGAAATTGTAGACACAACAACACTTACAAAAGTTGAAGACTACAAAAAGCCATTAAGCTATGCAATAGTAATTGCAGCCCACTTGGGTAAAGTAAGATTAATTGATAATCTTTTAATAGAATAATATTTATATCAACCATATGAACTGAACAGTACTACAAAAAAAAGATCCGTTTGTAATAAAATCAAACGGATCTTTTTATTTATATAAAACCTCTTGTGATTACTTAGAGATTTTTTCTGCATACTTCACTGCCTCATATAAGTTGATTACACCACCAGAAACTGATAATGATCCAAACTTCACTTTTTCTGGCTCCTGTCCTTCTTCCAAGTCTTTATAACCAGGCTTTAAAACTTCTTTCGATTTTAATGAAGTTACCGTTTTCATTAAAATTTTCTTCACTTGGTAAGCTGAAAGGTTAGGGTAATATGACATCAATACAGCTGCACATCCTGCTACAACAGGAGAAGCCATACTTGTACCATTTAATGCTTGGTATTCAGAACCAGGTACAGTTGAATAAATATCAAAACCTGGAGCAAATAGATCTACATTTTTCTTAGCATAATTTGAGAAATAAGCTGGAAGCTCCTCATCTGTATGCCATGTAGACGCTCCTACCTCGATCCAGTTTTTAGCAGTTTTCCCAGAGTTGAATTTATCTTTAGGGAAGTTTCTTTCCTTATCTGTGTTTTTATTATCATTACCAGCAGCATGCACTAATAAAACACCTTTTGAATCAGCATATTTGATTGCTGCATCAACAATATCTTTGTTTGGTGAGAATGGTTTACCAAAACTCATATTGATAATATCTGCACCATTATCAACAGCATAAATAATAGAGTTAGCAACATCCTTATCTCTTTCGTCTCCATTTGGTACAGTACGTACTACCATAATCTCTACATTATCGGCAACACCTTTAATACCAAGATCATTTGTTCTGTCAGCACCAATAATACCAGCTACGTGTGTACCATGAGTAGCATCAGGACCCATAACCTTATTGTTACCATAGTTCTTTTGCTTCAAATCAGTGATATCATCACCTACAATTTCTCTAGTATTTAACTCAGGATTGTAGTTGTATTCAATTTGATCTTGGAAATACTTAACACCTTCAGCAATTCTTTCTTCAGTTGCTCCTTGCGCTGTCATTCCAGCTACCATTTGAGCCATACCTAGAAGAACCTCGTCTTGAGTTTCAAGTGTTTCTAATGCTCCTAAAATTTCATCTTCAGACTCAAGGTCAAAATAAGCCAAAAATAATGCCTTACCTCTTTTGAACTGGTGCAAAATCATGTCATAACGAGCGTAGTTCTCTTCAGCTTTAGTAAGACCTGATTCAAAATCTTTCTTAACAACTAACCATAGCTCGTATTCTTTTTTATCAGCTTTTGCTACATCTTCTTCAGCTACACCTTCAAATTTCTTGCTCAGCTTACCATATAAACGAGCAACTTCAAGGTTTTCCTCGTTTACCATTTCGCCATCTGCACCACCAATGAAGTTCCATCCGTCTACATCATCGATGTAACCATTTTTATCGTCATCTTGACCATTACCAGCTACTTCTTTTGTGTTATGCCAGATTACTGACTTAAGGTCTTCATGGTCAATATCAATACCACTATCTATTACAGCAACAACTACTTTCTTAGATTTCTTACCTTTCAAGATTTCATTGTAAGCTCTTTCGGCTCCAACGCCATAAACACTATCCTGTTCATAATCTAAATTATACCAGTTTTCGGGTGCTCCTCTTAATGGGTCCTGAGCTTGAGCTGCAATTCCAACATGTGCAACTAGGGCACCAGCTAATAGTATTCTTTTTAGTGATTTTGTCATTTTTATATATGTGTGTAAATATATTTGTTGTCCCTACCTTTTCTTTTTTATAGTAGGCCAAGAATTATTAAAAAAATATCTGATTGAAAGAACTAACGCTAAAATTATAATAAATGCACCTAAATTACCTAATAGGATTCCAAATGCATCAAAAATATATGGTAAAGTAACAAAAAGAGATGCGAAAATAAAACCAAAACCAAGGTCGATAAACATCCTATCTCTGTCATTATATTCAGGTTGTTTATTACATATTGGACATTTTTTGTCTTCTAATCTAAAACCATATAAAAAAAGATGCTGCCACTTGTATTTAGAACAAGTGACAACTTCCTTTTTTTGGCGAAGATGCTTCTTCTTTCTAGCCATATTTAATATTTTCAGATTAACCTTCTACTGCAATCAATGATGATTTCACTGCAGCGATAATTTGCTGAATATTTTCGTCTGTTAATGCTAATGACATGAACCAGCTTTCATATTGTGATGGAGGTAAATACACTCCATTCTCAAGCATCTGATGGAAAAACTTACCAAATTTTTCAGTATTTGTAGTCTGTGCATCAGCGAAATTATCCACCTCATTTTCTGTAAAGAAAATACAAATCATTGAACCTAATAGCGTTACTTGATAAGGAAGATTCAATTCTTTTAAAACGGCTTGAATACCTTCAGCTAATTTTTCACCTTTTGTTGCTAATTCTGTGTAAACTTCAGGATGTTCATTTAGGTAAGTAAGCATGTTTAAACCTGCTGCCATTGCGACTGGGTTACCCGATAAAGTACCTGCTTGATATACTGGGCCTGCAGGGGCAACGAAATTCATGATTTCAGCTTTACCTCCATAAGCACCTACTGGCATACCACCACCAATAATTTTACCTAAAGTGGTCATATCTGGAGTTACACCAAATACTTCCTGTGCTCCACCTTTAGCAAGTCTGAAACCTGTCATTACCTCATCGAAGATTAATACGATACCTTCAGCATCACATATCTCTCTTAACTTTTGAAGATAATTATCTTTCGGTAGAACTAAGCCCATATTACCAGGAACTGGTTCTATTATCAATGCAGCAATCTCCCCTTTATTCTCAGCAACTAAAGTCTGAATCGCTTCAACATTGTTATAAGGAGCTAATAGTGTATCTTTTGCAGTACCATCAGTTACACCTGGACTATTTGGAACACCCATAGTTACTGCTCCACTTCCTGCAGCAATTAAAAATGAATCTCCATGACCGTGATAACATCCTTCAATTTTAATGATTTTATTTCTGCTTGTGTATCCTCTTGCTACTCTAATTGCAGACATCGTTGCCTCAGTACCAGAATTTACCATCCTTACTTTTTCAATAGATGGTACCATTTCACAAATTAACTCTGCGATATCAATTTCTTTAGCTGTTGGTGCTCCGAATGATAAAGAGTTATTTACTGCTTCTTGAACAGCTGAAGTAATTACTGGGTGAGCATGACCTAAAATCATTGGACCCCATGAATTTATCAATTCGATGAAACTATTATCATCTTCATCTGTTATATAAGCTCCTTGAGCACTTTTTATAAAAAGAGGAGTTCCTCCTACTGATTTGAACGCTCTAACTGGTGAATTTACACCACCTGGAATTGTGTGTTGTGCTTTGTCGAATAAGGACTTACTTTGTTTGTTATTCACGATCTTTATGATTTATATGTCTAAAAGATGAACTTTATATCAATTATTGTATTTATGATACCTACAAATTTAAATATTCCGTTGATATTATAAATATATTGTTTGTTACTAATGTTTATTGTAATAAAAAAAAAGAAACCCCCGAAAATCAGAGGTTCCTTCCACTTTAATAAACTAAACTAACAAACAAACTTCGATAATGAAATTAACATCTATTAATCAAAATACCTAACGTCTAATGGATAATTTTGAAAAAAAAATTAAAATATCTTATATCAACTTTATATCGTCTAATAATCAACGTCCTAACAGTCTAAAAGCTCTTTCAAAGAGCGATGATTCTTTGGAATATGAAGAGCTGATTAAAAGCTTCTCTTCTGTTGAACAAATTGAAACTGACATATGGATATCGGCTCTTGAAAATGCTTATTCAAACGCTAGTAGCGATCCTAATTTCAAGGAATATATGATACGAGAAAGGATCTTATCTTTTTTTTATAATTGGATTGAGGTTTTAAAAAAAGACCAAGATTTCTATAAATATTCTACAAACATTCATTCAATTTTTGAGTTTAAGTCAATAGATGACCGAAGAATCAAAGTAAAGAAAGCATTTGATATTATTTTTACTCCAATGCTAGAAGAAGGTTTTGAAACCGGTGAAATTGAATCTAGAATGTTTGTTTCAGATTATTATATCGATTTTATTTTTGCTCAAGCAGTCATTATCACAAAATACTGGAGCAATGATACATCAGAAGATACTGAAAACACCGACGAAGCCATAGAAAAGAGCGTTAATCTAGTCATGGATTTAATTGGACCTAATTTTACTGATTCGGCATTTCTCCTTGGTAAATTTCTACTTCAAAAATAATTATACATGAGCGATATCGATAAAAAGATCCAGAAAAGTATCCCATCAACAAGAGCCCAAAGAGTATCTAGGTTTGTAAAGGTTGGAGCAAAGGTTAGTACAAATTATTTAAAACATTACGCAAAATCAGTAATTGACTCTGATTACGACAGGAAAGAAGAATTACATAAAGATAATGCGTCTGATGTTTATGATGCTCTTAGTGAATTAAAGGGTAGTGCATTAAAAGTGGCTCAGATGATGAGTATGGATAAAAACATGCTTCCACAAGCCTACACTGATAAATTTCAGATGTCGCAATATTCCGCTCCTCCTTTATCTCTACCTCTAGTTAACAAAACCTTTCAAAAAGCATTCGGTAAAGCACCATATCAAATTTTTAATGAGTTCTCTAAAGAAGCTATCAATGCTGCTTCTATTGGACAAGTACATCTTGCAGTAAAAGATGGTAAAAAATATGCGGTAAAAGTTCAATATCCTGGAGTTGCCGAAAGTGTCAGTTCAGACCTTAAATTGGTAAAACCGATTGCAGTAAGAATGATGGGACTCAATGAAAAAGATGTTGACCATTACATGAAAGAAGTTGAGGTCATGCTACTTTCAGAAACAGATTATGAGTTGGAACTAAAAAGGTCTCAAAAGATCACTAAAGATTGTTCTCATATTGAGAATATACATTTCCCTGAATACTATCCAGAATATTCATCAAAGAAAATCCTTACAATGGATTGGCTAGATGGAAAACATATTAGTGAGTTTTTAGAAGACAACCCCTCTCAAGAAGTAAGAAATAAAATTGGACAGGCACTTTGGGACTTCTATGATTATCAAGTGCACCAAATGAAAGAAGTACATGCTGATCCTCATCCGGGTAATTTCTTGATTGATTCAGAAGGATCTTTAGGAATTATCGATTTTGGTTGTGTAAAAGAAATACCTGAAGATTTCTATGAGAATTATTTCAACCTTATGATCCCCGAGAACATGCAAAATGATACTAAGAGAAGGGAAGTATTTGGGAATATGAGATTCATATATGAAGATGACACACCTCAAGATAAAGAGAAGTTAGATCGACTTTTTCAATCTATGATTGGGATTCTTTCTAGACCGTTTCACACTCCTACTTTTGATTTTAGTAATGAAGCTTATTTCTCTGAAATCACTGAGTTGGCAGATAATCAAGAAAATCAATCTTTATTAAGAAAGTCAAAGAAGCCAAGAGGTCAAAGAGATGGACTTTATCTCAATAGAACCTATTTTGGTTTATATTCCATCTTACATCAATTAAATGCAGAAATAAATACCAGATCAATATTTTTCAGTTGATCTAAAATACTTCAATCTCTTTCTCTGTTGCTATAGCTTCAGATAAGTAATCAATATATTTCACAAAACCGGTATCATAGTTTTGTAATAGATTTCTAAGCGATTTAAGCCTCTGTAATTTATCAATATCAGACATCATTGTTGAAACAGTAATTTCTCTGAGTTCATCGATGATGTCTTTGTTTTTAATCGGATCCAAGTATTTAAACCCTTTATCTTTGATTTGCACCAAGTACTTATCCAAGATATTTACCAATTGTCTTCTACTAATTGGCTTCGTTAGGTAATCATTCATACCTACTGCAAATGCTTTAAACCTTTTATCCCAATAAGCATCTGCTGTCAATGCTACAATCGGAATTGTTATATTTTCTAATTCAAACCTAATATATTGAACTGCAGATATACCACCCATCACCGGCATATGTAAATCCATTAATATAAGGTCATAGGATTTTTCTTTTAGAAAATCTATCGCTTCCTGACCATTATTCGCAATTTCAATATGCAGCTTCAACTGTTTAAATAATGCCTGCATCATGATCTGATTCATCTTATTATCCTCTACAACAAGGATAGTGTATTGATAATCAAAATCGATGTCTTCAATATTCCCTTTCTTTTCATTATGAATCACCTCTTGTTCCTTATTAATAGGTAAAGTGATCAAGAAAGTAGAGCCCTTATTTTCTTCACTTAATACATTGATATGCCCATTAAGCATCTCCGTCATTTTTTTGGTAATAGCAAGTCCTAAACCTGTGCCACCAAATTTTCTTGTTACAGACTTATCACCTTGTTCAAATGATTCAAAAATCAGGTTTAATTTATCTTTTGGTATGCCTATACCCTCATCAGAAACTTTTAATATAATTTGCTGATTAGCAAAGAACACATCTACTAAAATTTCTGTATCATTCTTTGTGAATTTAATTGCATTTGACAGAAGGTTTGTTAGGATCTGTCTTAATTTTGTTGGGTCAGTGATAAAGACTTTTGGGACATCCGTATCAATATTTAATGTAATCTTGATATTACGGTCCTTAGCTGTCATTTCATGGATTTTTACCACCATTTTGAGAAGACTCCTCAGGTCTATTTCTTCCCAATAAATACTCATCTTACCCGCATCAATTCTAGAAAGATCTAATAAATTATTGATCAATTCAGACAGATATTCTCCATTAAAATAGATGTACTTTAGCTGTTCAGAGAATTCTGCAGGTAGCTTTTGAAGTTCAGATTTTCTAAATAAAATATTACTAAAGCCAATAATCGCATTCAGTGGTGATCTAATTTCATGTGATATATTCGCTAAGAATAAACTCTTTGCCTTATTCGATCTCTCAGCAGCTACTTTAGCCTTCTCTAATTCAATTTCTACACTTTTCTGTCGGGTAAGATTCCAACAAACACCATGCATCGCATAAGTAGAGTTCAACTTCCTTGTAGACCTACCATATACTTGAATATATTGCTTGCCATATTTCTTGTGTTCAATAGTCAGTAAAATATTAATAAGATCAGCGGTTTCGCTCTTGACATTTCTAATCAACTGAACCACCTGTTCTTGATCATGTTCTGAGACGATACTGAGATAATCTTTAATATCATCTTCTTTCACTAAATGCTGTAGGCCGAAAATGTTGACAAACTTATTATCCCAATAAAATCCTTCTGAAGGAACATAAGACCATGTACCAATTTTTGCAGCATCTAAAGCTAAATCTAGTTTCACCTTCTGTTGCTGTAACTCAAAAGTTCTTTCAATTACCTTTTGTTCTAAAGAACTATTCAGCTGACTAATCTCCGATTCATGTTTCTTTTCATCAGTAATATCAATACTATATACAGCGACACCATAAACAATATTACTTTCAGAAATCAGTGGTGAAAAAGCACATTGAATGATCAAGTCATCGGATAAGAAAAAATCTTTTTCTACAATTCTCCCTGTATTAAAAGCCTGTTCAAAATATTCAAAATACATGGAGAAGGCTGTCTTGTAGGGTTCATTTTTCAAATTGATAGAAGGCTTGATCTTCACTTGACTCAATTGAAAAATCAACTCTGAGAACTTGGTATTATAAGTCTCCAGTTCATATTCACTATTAATAGAGAATATATAACTCTTGGCACTCTCAATTAATACTTGTCGTTGGTGATTGACTTTTATAAGTTCTTCTTGAGCTTCATATTTATCCGTAATATCTTCGATAAAGGCGATATTCTGCTTTTCTTTCTGATCGAAGATCACCTCCTCTCGAACATTGAGGTATTTTACTTTACTGTATTTATTTAGGTATTTAGATATAAACTCCTTTTTACTTTTCTTGATCACATTCTTTGACCCAATCTGAAAAAGTTCATCGAGTGTCATACCTACTAATTCATGGGTTTCTTTTCCAAGGTGTATTACTGCAGTATCATTAGCATCAATAATTGTATTGTCTTTAATGACTAAAGCACCCAAATAGTTGTAATGAAATAGTTGTTTATACTTTCTTTCTGATCTCTTTAAATTCTCTTGTGATACATATTGATCCGTTACATTCCTTACCACTACAGCAACTCCTGTAATCTTCTCTTCTGCTTTAATTGGAGTATATGTTGCCTCAAAATGAGCTCTTTGATAATTATCTTCATCCCCGTATGTCCTTGTTATTTGGAAATTCTCACCATTTAAGGCCCTCTGAATATCTACTTTAGCCACTTCATCATCCCCTCTTACTTTCATATATTCGAGGATATTGCTACCAACACTTATATCACAACCATAAACTGATTTCATCGTTTTGGCATGTGCATTATTAAATGCCAGGTAATTATATTTCTTATCTACAGAGAAAACGACATCGGGAGAGTGCTCCATCAATAGACTAAGCATCTTATAATTCTTAGGATCCTCATTGGAGGCTAAATCATTTTCTTTTATGCTTTTGTGTTGAAAATAATTATACCCAAGACTTGCTATCAATAATAGCAATAGCACTACTATTAAAATGTTAGTCATCATGAATGAAATAAATTAGTGTCGTTTGTTCAAAAAATATGGGGATAGTTAATCTTTAAATAAGATCTTTAGATTAACGCAATACCTACTTACTCTTTTTCTAAAGAATAATTGATGGTATAATGAACAATATAAATAATGATAACCCAAGAATAAAAATTAAAGGTGTGATATATGGGTTAAATGTAATATTTCCTTTTTCTTTTCGATGATAAATATTGAAAGGAATCTTAATATAATAAGCTATTGAGATCGCAGTATTTAATAAACCCAGTACCATCACTATAGCATAATATATTTCGCTATTAGACATATATAGATCCCAAAGAGAACTAAATATTAATAATTTACCTGTGAAACCAGCTGCTGGTGGTAATCCGATCAACGAGATCGCACTTACAACAATTGCAGGTCCCCAAATTAGTGATGCGTTGGTCCAACCAATTCCTTTTATTGATTCCAAACGATCATCTCCAGTTTGATCCTCAACCTCACCTATAAAATAGAAGATTGCAAAATTACCAATCACATATGCCCATAAGAAGTAATAAAGAGCATAAGATGACATATCATTGATATTCACAATACCAATTAAAATAAATCCAGCTCCAGCAATAGAACTGTAACCCATTAGTCTTCTCATACCTTTTTGATATAAAGCAGAAAGATTACCTATAAACATAGAGAATAAAGCTGCTAGTAAAAGGAAATAAGATATATAAGGATTATTACAAACTTCTGAAAAATAGAAGAATCGATATAAAAAGATAGTACTTGCTACTTTTGGCATAGTAGAGAAAAACGCCACAGCTTCAATAGGCGCCGATTGATATACATCAGGTACCCAAACATGCATTGGAAATGCACCAAGCTTGAAAAGAAAGCCTATAACAATAAAGATCACTGCCAGCATAAATAATACAGAATTCTGATCTGCAAAAGTGGCTGCACTTTGTAAATCAACTCCACCTGTTAAACCATACATCAGTGATGCACCATATATTGTAATTGCTGTGGAAATTGCACCAAAAATAAAATACTTAATAGCTGCTTCAGTACCAATCTTATTGTTTTTAAAAGCAGTTAATAAGTATGATGGCAGTGAAATTAATTCCATGGCTAAAATTGCTAATACAAAATCATTAGCGATAATTAGCACATGTCCCCCTATCAACATTCCAAGGGCTAAAACAATCCATTCTCCTTCACCTTTTTCATGTTGACTTTTTGGGTGTCTTGCCCAAAGTTGATAGAACAACAATAAAGCGCAAAAGTCAACTAATATTTTGAGTTTTATTGACCAAGAGGTATTGACAATGGTAAACATCATCAACTGATCAAAAGAAGGTATTGCAAAAAACGCTAAATAAATAATATCAACTATAACAGTAATGATCGCAAGCACATATAGCATCCTTTTATTACCATTTGAATAACAAAGATCCAAAGTAAGCAATACGATAAGTGCAAGTGTCAACCATCCTTCTGAAAATAAATAAGGAAGGCTTTCAATGATATTATTTAGTTTTGACAACAAATCCATCTCTCTTTCCCTCTGATAAATTAACCTCCTATTATTACTCTAATGTGATCTGCTCCAACGAAATTAGCAAATTCTACCAATACAGTTACTGAACCTTCTATTAGGTTAATTAATAGTTTTGGATAGATACCTAAGATCAATGTCATTATTGATAATGGAACTAACATCAAGAGTTCTCTCATGTCTAAATCTTTCAATTTAGATTCAACAGAAGCATCTTTTAAGTAAAATTTACCTAAGAATATTCTTTGCATTGCCCATAAGTAATAGGCTGCACTTAATACCAATCCTAATGTAGCTGTGATTGTCATCCATCTCGGCACCAAGTTATTCACTGCAGATGAATTAAATGCTCCTAAGAAAACAAATAACTCTGCCATAAAACCTGAAAAACCAGGTAGACCTAATGAGGCAAAGAAGCCTATTGTTGCCAACATAGTATATCTTGGCATTTTAGATGATAAACCACTATAGTTTTCAATTTCTAAATTACCAGTTCTTAAGTATAATACACCTGCTATTAAGAATAATGCGGATGAAATGATACCATGTGAGAACATTTGAAAGATAGCACCTGTAACCCCTTCTGCAGTTAAAGAAGCGATACCCAACATCACAAATCCCATGTGAGATACTGAAGAGTATGCTATCAATCGCTTCAAATTATGTGTTCCTAAAGCGACAAATGCACCATACAATATTGAGATCACACCACCTAAGGCAATATACCAAGCGAAATATTGAGCTCCATCAGGGAAAATAGAATACGCAATTCTAAGCATTCCGTAACCACCAATTTTAAGAAGAACACCTGCAAGTACTACAGATATTGAAGTTGGTGCTTCTACGTGGGCATCTGGAAGCCATGTATGTAATGGAACTACTGGAAGCTTAATAGCGAAACCAATAAATACCATTAAAAATGCGATAAATCGAACGTTAGTACCAAATAAAGTTGCTCCATAATCAAGAGACAAAATTGAATCTGGAATATAGTTCTTTGCATCCATCATATGTACCAATGTAAAAGTCCTAACAAAATCAGATTGACCAATTTCGCCTGAGATCAACATAGTCTGAACTTTATCAATGATTTGAGGGGTCACACCTTCTAAGTTAGTAGCAAGTCCTAATTGAACTGCAGTAGCTGTAGGATCAATCACAGAAGCTGCAAGAGCAATCATAATCACTAAGATAAAGATTGATCCAACTAACGTATAAATAAAGAATTTAATTGATGCATATTCACTGTTCTTCCCTCCCCAAATACCGATAAGGAAATACATAGGAAGAAGCATAAATTCAAAGAATAAGTAAAATAAGAAGAAGTCAAGTGCAAGGAAACAACCCATGATCGTACCACTTAATAAGAGATACAATGCATAAAAACCTCTTTTCTTTTTTTGAATTTCTAACGAAGAAATAGACCCAATTAGTAAAACAATTGCAGCTAAAAGCACCATTGAATTACTTAATCCGTCCACTCCTAATATATAATCAGCTGAGAGCCTACCGAAACTACCTAGATTTAGTAAAATCCATTCTGCCTTTTCGAGATATTGAAAACTACTTAATGATAAAACACCATTCATATTTTCTAATAAACCTTGGTAACCCATCATAATATATGATGCGACAACAAGTTGAAAAGCATTGATAGCTATTGTGATTTTCCCAAAATGAGCTTTAAACTGATTTGGTAACAATAGAACAAGGAATGTCCCCAAAATTGGAACGAATACTAATAATGTGAGCAGAAATTGACTCATGATATATATTAAAAAAACTTACGTTCGTTTGTATCTAAATTAAAAAGACAAGTACAAGGACAATAAACAGAATTGACCAAGCGATCATACTTTGGGATCGCTCGCCTTGAGGTTTTCTGAATATATCACCCAATAACTTCATAAATAGTGTAAATAGCTTTACAATACCATCTACTATATATTTATCAAACCATGCTAATACATGGCCTACAACTACATTTCCAACAGCAAAGACTTTAACAAAAAAGTCGATCACTTTATCATCAAACCCTCTTACCACCTCGGATGTACCAATGGCAAGGTTCACAAAATGCTCATCAGCATGTGGGATGCTTTCAAGTTTCTTAGAAGTAAACAATAATGACTTCACACCTGCCTTATATAAGTTATTCAAATAGAAAAACTCATAAGATAACCTGTAAAAAAACTTACTCTTAATCTTCTTCTTGAAGCTTGAGTCAACACCTTTAAAATAGACGAAATAAGCAGACAGTAAACCAACTGCCACCATTAATAATGACAATATTAATCCAGTAAAATGAACAGAATGATGGTCTAAAGTTACAATGCTTAAACCTTCTTGTAACCAAGAACTTGCTGTATCAAAAGGGTTGAGAGTATATACAAACCAAAAAGAACAACAAGCCAAAATGATCACAGGAACATTCATGCGAGTTGGTACTTCTTTAGGTAATACCAAACAGTCTTGACATACTTTATGATTAGCTATACCTAAATCTTTTATAAATACATGATATAAAAGTCTCAGACAGTAGAATGCTGTTAAAATGGCCGCTGCAAAACCAAAAACCCCAACAATAATCCAAGCTCCACCATCATTCATTCTTAATAAAGCTGATGATAAAATGGCATCTTTAGATAAAAAACCTGAAGTAAAAGGAATTCCAGATAGCCCTGCCAAGCAAATCACAAAACCAAGAAATGTTTTTGGCATATATTTACTTAGCTCTCCCATCCAACGGATATCTTGAGCATCAAAGCCTTTACATATATCACATGAAACTTGATGCATGCTATGAATTACAGCACCTGCTCCTAAAAACAAACCTGCTTTAAAAAAAGCATGTGTTACTAAATGAAAGCCTGCATTTTCGGGATCACCTACTCCAATAGCCAACATCATATAACCTAATTGAGATATGGTAGAGAATGCTAATACTTTCTTAATATCGTATTGTGTTACCGCTGCATAGGCACCAATAAGTGCTGTAATTCCTCCTATTGAGGCTATGATTAATAAGGTCTCTTCAGGTAAAAAGAAAAAACAACGAATTAATAGATAGATTCCTGCTGCGACCATTGTTGCTGCGTGGATTAATGCAGAAACTGGTGTTGGCCCTTGCATCGCATCCGGCAACCATACTGAAAATGGTATTTGGGCAGATTTACCCATAGCCGCTAATACTACACCTATTGAAGCAATAAAAATTAATGGATCGTTAAAATATTCAGAACTAAATTGAGCTGAAATATCATGAATACTCAAAGTATCAAAAACAGAATACAAGCATAAGATTGCAACCATAAATCCGGCATCTCCAATTCTATTGATTACAAATGCTTTCTTCGCTGCAGATATTGCTTCTTTCTTATGTCTCCAAAAACCAATCAGCATATATGAGCAGAAACCTACTAATTCCCAAAATAAATAAAGGAATACTAGGTGATCACTTATAAGCACACCAAACATGGAAAAGGTAAACCCTCCTAACAGAGCATAATATCTCTTAAGTTGAGGATCTCCTTGCATGTATGCAGAAGAAAATACATGAACAGCTAAAGAAATCGCACTTACCATTGCGATCAATAAAGCGGAAAAATTATCAATAGAGAAGGTTACACTAAAATCATGGTCACCTATACGCAACCAATCTAGTGTATATCCTACTGTTTCTCCTCCCCAAGAAGTAAAAAAGAAAAGAGTACTACACAAGAAACTTAAGAACATAAAAGATGTTCCAATTTTATCTACATGTTTATTACTTTTCCATACAGTTAAAAAAACACTGCTAATTAACGGAGAAGTTACAGCAACTAAAGTTATGAAAGTATAAAAACTCAATGCAAAAATTTGGTTAGTTCAGTTTGCACTAATATTATTCTTCTTTTAACTGATTGACTTGATGTAAATCAACAGTTCTAAAGAATTGAAACAATTTAATAATTAATGCTAAGGCAACACTCACTTCTGCTGCTGCAATCACAATTACAAAAATTGCAAATGCATTTCCATCCATCAAAGAAGGATCTTTCATAGAAAAAGCAACTAAATTTACATTTGCTGCATTTAGCATCAATTCCACACCCATCAAGGCAACAATAGCACTTCGTTTGGTTAACGCAATGGATAAACCAATACTAAATAAGAAGGCTGATGCTAACATGTAGTACGAGAATGGTATCATAAGTTTGTATTGTTTCTAAAGGCAAATATGACCCTAATAATATGAGAATTCAAATAAATGATGGTATTCGTGACAATATTTCTTCTTTTTCCACCTCTTTTATTGATATTTTACTAATTATCATTCCTTCATCTACCTGACTCACTTTTTTTTGATGATCGACAGTCAAACAACCAATCGGAGAACATATCCCATCGTAAGTTGCTGCATCTTCATCATTCAACACAAACATTAATCTATCTGACACCATTTCTTTATTTACTCCAACAAAAGCCAATACACCTTGTCTAAGTTTTGGAGCAGAATGATCTGGCCTTGTCATGGGGCGTTCTGTAAAGTGTACCGTATCTTTAAAAGGCTCAAATTTTATTAGCCTATCTGGAACAACAAACTTTACTTTCCAACCATTAAAAATGTTGGATTTCACTAAAGCCTCAAAGCGTTCTGTTGCAATAGGTGCATTTTCCGGAAAAATTACCACCTCATAAGGTTCCCCTCCTATAATTAACTCTGCTAACTTCATATACAAAAAAAGCCTGTTAGCTTTATTACTAACAGGCTTCAAATATAATATTTCTATTGATTAATCTTGAACTAAGAATTTGAATCCAATTCCGTGAACATTCAAAATTTCAATTGTAGGATCATCTTTAAGGTACTTTCTAAGACGTGACATAAATACGTCTAAAGATCTACCTTTATAATAATCATCATCTCCCCAAACTTCTTGTAAGATATACTCACGTTTGATTAATGAGTTACGGTGACGATGTAAGAATCTTAACAATTCAGCTTCACGAGTTGTCAGTTTTCTTGTATCATCTCCAATTTGTAACTTCTGGTATGGGAAGTCTAGGATATAGTTACCAATTTTGATTTCATGTGGATCGTCATCGCTTCCGATCTCAACTTTTGGCTCCGATTTTTGACGCTTTAAGATCACCTCAATACGAAGTAAAAGTTCCTCAACATTTACAGGCTTGGTAACATAATCGTCTGCTCCAATTCTGAATGCCTTAATTTTATCTTTAGGAAGATTGTTTGAAGACATAAATAAGATTGGAATATAAGGATCTTTTGCTCTGATTTCTTCAGCAAGAGTATAGCCATCTTTGTGTGGCATCATAACGTCCATGATAATCAGATCATAATCTGCTTTATCAAATTCTTTCATGCCTTCTACTCCATCTTCAGCGTGGTTTACAGCATAACCTCTGATATCTAAATATTTTTTAACAAGTGAGGCTATAATTCTATCATCCTCTACAAGAAGAATCTTTACTGCATCCATAGTATTATTTTAAGTTTTTGATATTATTGTATAATGATGTACTCGTTACTTTCTGATATACGCAATAACATTTTTAGGGTTTTAAATAACAAGTTTAAACAAATGTTAATTGACTAAAAAATGTTATAATTCAACTTTTTCACAGGTGATTTACATCACTCTTCTTCGTTGAAGTATATCATATAATAATTCATATTTCGCTCAGTATCAAAGCCTTTTTCAATATTCTGCTCATTCCCTGAAACGGTGATATTAATCTTCTTATCTAATTTGATAATACTTTTAAATTCTTTTTTGTTCTTACGAACTGCTTCTTTCGAGACCTTAAATTCGTCATACATTGGCACTTCCTTCTTCTCTTGAAAGTCCACTTTGTACTCTTGAAAAGCTTCAATTACTTCAGGTTCTTCAATGACGTTGTTTTCAAAGTCAACAACATTGAACTCTTCTTTGTCACTGAAGTACTTTGCACTTCTATTTAAAAGGTCGATTTGAGCAGGCTTTTCTACAGCATGATCTTCATTAAATACTTCCTCAACAAAACCTTTACAAAGGTCCATGTAGTTTTTAGTATGGAAGTAATTATCTTCTCTTGCCTTTAATTGAAGGTAGGTTTCTTTCCAATACAATGCTTCAACAGACTTTGTAGGACTGTCTTTAAGCATCACTTTAAAACCTTTTTCTTGTTCAGCCTGAAAAATTAGACACCCTTTGTCTAGTTTCTTTACACTGACACCTTCATTTTGTTGTAATTCGAAATTACCTACATCAGTTTTGTCTCCAATTTGTAGGAATAACTCTTTGTGCTCAGCCTTGAATAATCCGATAGCATCCACAACGTCTCCATCAACAACACAATCTTTTAGCATTGCAACGAAAAATTCTCCTCCTTTTATTCTTGGATGAGTTGACGCCTCATAAAGCAATTCTGACATCTCTCTAGATCTTGTCATAAACTGCTCAAATGGATTACTGAAAATAGCGTTAGCTGCAACAAACATTTCATTGTCAGCAATTGTTTCTTTTCCTTCAGGTGTATCGAAATGATACATTGGCCCTGGTTTGAAAGACCTTAAGAAGTAATCCATTACAGATTTATATAATGGACTGAAATTTTCTAATTCTATTTCGAATTCAGACAGCTCAAGTGGCTCTTCTTGGGTTTTATTTCCTACTTTATGAATTACTAATTGAGACAACTTGACGTTAGACAAGTCGAATGATTTTATCTTACTCATATATGTGTTTACAGAAGGATAAACGGGATAATCCTTTATTCTGAAATCATTTTCAATTCCCAATATTAACAATTGAAAGTACAATGTTTAAGTCAAAAAACAAAAAAAATCAAAAGAAAGTATTAACATTTCTTACTGATTTTTTTATTGACCTTAATTTCAGGCGTTAACAAATAAAAGACTAGTTTTACCTAATTATTTACATTATCCAATTGTTAATTAGAATAGTTCAATTCACCTTTCAATTTGTCAGAAACTTGGTGACGTTTCTTGAAATTCAGTTTTAGATTTTTTGCTTGCATAGTGAAAGCGAAAAGCTCTTCAACCTCTAAGTCCTTATCATAAAATTCTATTTCAAAATCCTTCATCAACGTCACTAAGAAAACAACAGATTCTACCTCTGCTAAGAACTTTCCTGGACACAGTCTAGGACCTCCACCAAATGGCTTCATAGCATCTGCTTTTTTATGTCCATGAAAAGGACAACCCACAACCGGTTCATCTTTTTCTTTCAACCATCTTTCTGGAATAAATTCTGTAGCTTTCTCAAAGTATTCTTCAGACCTTGCAGCACTACTAAGTTGAGTGATGATAAAATGCCCTTTTGGAAACATTACATCATTGACAACTGTATCTTCAAGGCATTGCATATACAAATTAGGTGTAACCGGTTTTAATCTTGTCACTTCTTTAAATACAGCACTAGTGTATTGGAATTGCTGTATTTGTTCGAAGGATTCAATTTTACCATTTTCACCTAGCACTTGTCTAATCTCTTCTCTGATTTTTTCTTGTACTTCTGGGTACTTACTTAAGAAGTAACTTGTCCAGGTTAAAGAATTGGAAGTTGTATCCTCCCCTGCCAAAAGCATCGTATATAAGTTACCAAAAATCTCGTCCCAGGTAAATGGGTCATCTTTATCTTGTGAAGCTAACATTGCTTCCAAGAAATTTGAAGGATTTTCATATAACGAAGGGTCGTTCTTTAATCGCTCTTCTGCCTGTGTAATGAATTTACCTAGATGCTCTCTTATATATTTTAAAGACTCCTCAAAGTCTTTTACTTCTGCTGTTTTAAAATACTTATACAGAGGAATTGGGCTATTTACTCTCTTATTTAATTGAGGAAATATTTTTTCGACATGTTCCTGAGTATCATTGGTTTGATTTTCCACAGTATTCATATCATAACCAAATGCCAAGTTTGTCGTCACATCTACAGTAGCTCGGATAAAATCTTTTGACAAAGGGTAGTCCAATTGATCTCCTTTAGACACTTGAGTATCCCAATAGTTTTTTAAACGATCCGCTACAGTAAGTATAGAAGGAAAGAAAGCCTTAACATTCTTATTATCTAACGCTTTTTGGGTTACTTTTCTCTGTTTTTTCCAACTTTCACCTTCAGCAGTAAAGACACCATCAACGCCCACTTCATTAATTACATCTGCCAATTTTTTAAATCGTCTGAACTTGTTTGGACGGTTTTTAAAGATATACGCATTTGTATCTGGATTTGTAGAAACCGTAACATTTATATTCAGAAATTTCAGATTGTAAAGTTCTCCATATTCTTTTGCCCAATCTTCATACTGTAAGTGAAGTCTATCTTTTTCTAGGTCGAAGATATGCCCAACAATTGGCTTACCTTTTGGACCGTCAAGATCCTTATATGTTTTTGAGAAATTTAAATTAGTCATTGTAATGAATAGTTTTTACTTGGCAATACATAAAAAATTAGAGAGCTAAATTATGTAAACAATATTAAATAAAAAAGCACCTCTAGTTGAGGTGCTTATTGTTAATTTCCTTTTTTCCACACTTTAAAAGGTGGTAACATCCCTTGATTGTATAAGATCTCTCTATAATCATTACATGGATAAGCCTGCATGTCAGCCAACTTACCTACCTCTAATTTACCTCGATCTGATAGTCCCAATGCTTTAGCAGACCTAAATGTCATACCTGCAAAAACCTCAGCAGTGGAAAGCTTTTCCATAGCTCCTAACAAGGCTCCTTGTATCAACATATCTCCCATAGGTGCTGATCCAGGATTCCAATCTGAAGCAATTGCCAGACAAGCTCCTGCATCCAATAATTTTCTACAAGGAGGATATTGCATTCCCAAACCTAAAGATGCACCGGGTAATACAGTTGCAACTGTCTCAGATTCTGCAAGCATTTTAACCTCTTGCTCTGTACTTGATTCCAAATGTTCTGCAGACAATGCTCCATTATCAACAGCCACTTTGGAGCCTCCAGTAGAAAACTGATCTGCATGTACAGTAATATCAAATCCTAAGTCTTTTGCTTTTGATAAATAGTAATTTGATTCTTCTACATTAAATGCCGTTTCCTCTGTAAAAATATCAACTCTATTACTAAGGTTCTCCTTTTTTATTTTCGGTAATAAGGTATCTAATACCCTATCTAAATATTCACGTGATGACCCTTCAAAATCTTTAGGCTTCATATGAGCTGCCAAACATGTGGTAATCAGATCAGCCTTTGTTTCTTTGTCTGCTGACTTTATTGATCTCAACATTTTAAGCTCATTGTCGATATCCAATGCATAACCACTCTTCACTTCAATCGTGGTTACACCTCTTGAGAAGTGACGATCAGCTCTTTCCACAGTAACATCTTTTAATTCATTTTCAGAAGCTGCTCTTGTCTTCTTCATTGAATCTTGAATACCACCACCTGCTTTTGCAATTTCAAGGTAAGGTTTCCCTGCCACTCTCATCGCATAGTCTCTTGCTCTATTTCCACCCCAACAAATATGAGTATGGCAATCAACAAAACCAGGAATTAATACAGCCTCCTGATCAATTGTTTCTATTTCTTTGAAAGCATCTTGATCAAAATCAGCAAAGGTCTTTATTGCTAAAACATTTCCATCTTCATCAACGCTTACACCAGCATTATCAATAATCTCTAACTGTTCATCTTCAATACTCCCCTTCACTGGAAGGTTTGCTAATGTTACAATTTGAGTAAATGGTCCTATTAATTTATTCATTGTAATAATTGATAGTTGTATACCAAAAATTCAAAAGCCCAGAAGAAAATTTCCAGGCTTTTGAAAAGAATATTTATTTGATGATTAAATCATGATCTTCACCCACTTTTGTGGCAATATCGTAACCAGCATCATGATGACGAAAAATTCCCATTGCAGGGTCGTTATGTAACACTCTTCTGATACAATTTTCAGCTCTTTCTGTTCCATCAGCCAAAACAACCATACCAGCATGTTGTGAGTAACCAATTCCAACTCCACCTCCATGATGGAAAGAAATCCAAGTGGCTCCACCAGTTGCATTTGACATTAAGTTTAGTAATGGCCAGTCTGAAACTGCATCAGAACCATCTAACATCGACTCTGTCTCTCTGTTTGGTGATGCTACTGATCCACAATCCAAGTGATCTCTACCAATAACGATCGGAGCTTTCAACTTACCTTCTTTTACAAGGTTATTGAATATCACTCCTGCTTTTTCTCTTTCACCCATTCCTAACCAACAAATTCTTGATGGCAAACCTTGGAAAGCTACCTTTTCATCCGCTTCTTCTAGCCACTTGATTAAGTGCTTATTTTCAGGGAATGCTTCTTTTAAAGCTTCATCTGTTACTTTAATATCCAGTGGATCACCTGATAAAGCAGCCCAACGGAAAGGTCCTTTTCCTTCACAGAATAATGGACGGATATAAGCTGGAGTAAAACCAGGGAAATTGTATGCATTATCACAGCCTCCTTGTTTTGCAAACTCACGTAAGTTGTTCCCATAATCGAAAGTGATTGCTCCTTTCTCCTCTAAATCCAACATGTATTGTACGTGGCGAGCCATTGATTTCAATGACTTTTCTTTATATAAAACAGGATCTGATTCTCTTAATTTCTCCGCTTCCTCTAATGACATCCCGTTTGGAACATAACCATATACTGGGTCATGAGCAGAAGTTTGATCTGTTAAAACATCAGGTGTGATTCCATCTTGGATAAGTCTTTCCAAAACATCACCAATATCACCTACTAAGCCAACAGATAATGCCTCACCTTTTTCCTTCGCTTCCATTACCCATTGAATCGCCTCTTCGTAAGAGTGAGTCATCTTATCGATATACTTTGTATCAATACGCTTCTGGATACGAGCAGGATCAATATCAACACCTAACATTGCAGCACCACACATTGTCGCTGCTAGCGGTTGAGCTCCGCCCATGCCGCCTATACCACCAGTTACTAAAAGACGACCTTTTAGGTCTCCTCCGAAATGCTGGCGAGCACAAGAAGCAAATGTCTCATACGTTCCTTGTAAAATTCCTTGAGTACCAATGTAAATCCAAGAACCAGCTGTCATCTGACCATACATCATAAGACCTCTTTCTTTTAATTCTTGAAAATGCTCCCAGGTTGCCCAAGCAGGTACAAGGTTTGAATTGGCAATTAATACTCTAGGTGCTTCAGGGTGTGTTCTCACAACCCCAACTGGCTTACCAGATTGAACAAGCAGAGAGTGGTTATTATCCAACTCAAGAAGAATCTTGATGATTTTTTCTAGTGATTCTCTATTTCTTGCTGCTTGTCCTGTTCCTCCGTATACAACAAGGTTTGCAGGATCTTCAGCTACTTCATCCGTAAGATTGTTTAAGAACATTCTTAAAGGAGCTTCCGTCTGCCAAGACTTCGCATTAAGCTCTGGCCCTGTTGGTGGGATATAATGTGGATGTTTTGCGTATTTTTCTAAAAACGCTTCAAATTTTTGTTGTGATGTTGATGATGCTTCCATGATTAGTATGTGTTTAGTATTTTCTAATTAAAAAGAGAACTCCTGTTTGTATTCTCCATTTAAATCAATCTTTTCTTTCTTTGATATTTCATTTGCTAAATGAACCAATGCACCACTTTTTACAATATCATGCATTGCCTTAATGTCATAAGCTAATACTCTATCTTCGTCGGCATGTGCTACTCTTTCCCTTACATAAGCATGAGTACCTTCAATAATTGGTGAAGATTTCAATGGTCTTCTGAAGTCTAATGCTTGGGCTGCATACAATAACTCTACTGCTAATATTTGTTCAAGATTATCAATAATTTGTAAAGTCTTTCTGCCAGAAATAGATCCCATAGATACATGGTCTTCTTGACCTAATGAAGTGGGTACACTATCTGCTGATGCAGGAAAACATAATGTTTTATTTTCAGTCACTAAAGCTGCTGAAGTATATTGAGGAATCATAAATCCTGAATTTAACCCCACATCTTTCATTAATAATTTCGGTAACCCGAATCTACCTTCAATCATCATGTAGCAACGACGATCAGCGATATTACCAATTTCTGCAGCAGCAACTCCTGCATAATCTAGTGGTAGAGCTAAAGGTTGTCCATGAAAATTACCCCCTGAGATGGCATTTTCAGCGTCCAATATGATCGGATTATCTGTTACCGAATTCAATTCAACCTCAACTAATTCTTTTAAGTGCAACCAGGCATTTCTAGATGCTCCATGCACTTGAGGCATACATCTTAAAGAGTATGGATCTTGTACTCTATCACAATCAACATGAGATTCTAAGATTTCAGATCCATTTAGCATTTCTCTTAAACGAGTGGCAACTAGTTGTGTGCCTTTATATGCTCTAATTTGATGTAATTCTGGCTCAAATGGTCTTGCTGATCCCATCAAACCTTCTAAAGACATTGCTCCAATAACATCTGCAGTATCTAGGGCCTGAGCTAACCTTTCTACTACCTTCACAGCATGTGATAAGATAAATTGAGTACCATTGATAAGTGCTAGACCTTCTTTTGGTCCCAATTGTAATGACTTCATTCCTAATCGGCTTAAGACATCTGAAGTAATGGCTCTACTACCATCTTCAGTATATACCTCGCCTAATCCTATTAATGGAAGGAATAGATGAGATAAAGGAGCCAAATCTCCTGATGCTCCAACAGAACCTTTCTCTGGTACAGTAGGCACTATATCTTTATCAATATGCCATATGATTCTCTCTAATGTAGTAAGAGCTATTCCAGAAAAACCTTGCGCCAAAGCATGAGCTTTTGTGATCAACATCAGTTTTGATGTCTCCTTAGGAATAATATTACCGACCCCAACACTATGACTTTGTAGAATCTTATGTTGAAGAGTTGAGGTATCTTCCTCTGAAATGATTGTTGTACATAGTGGACCAAATCCAGTATTAACTCCATAAACCACATCTCCTTTTGCTACAATTTCTTGAACATAAGACTGGCTCTTTAATACTTTCTCTTTAGCTTTTCCATTTAAAACTCCTTTGGTATTACCTCTTGCAATATCCAAAGCGATATTTACCGTTAGACGGTCAATACCATAGTTAAAAACTTTCTTCATGTTAGTATATATGCTTTATGCTTAGTATGTGATATTTCTATTTTAACTTCTCTAACACCCTGTCAGATAAATTTCTTTCTGATAATGAATTCTCAAGTGTAGTTAATTCTTCCAAAAGTCTATTATCTCCCAATGCTGATAATTCTTTCACCGAAGCTTGTAATGCTGACCAAATTGGTTTCGATGTCTCTACCAACGATTCTCCCTGAGGTGTCAACTGTAATATTCTTTTTCTGCCATCATTAATATCCTTCTCCATTAATAAATGTCCTTTCTTAATGAGAGCTGTTGTCAATTGGCTTACAGCTGAATGACTCACTCCCAATTCGTCGGAAATCTCTCTTAAAGACATGGATGTATTTTTATCTAATAGATAAAAAATTGGGAACCAAGAAGGATCAAAATCGATACCTTTCATTTCATACACTTTTGCCACTTCAGATAGGAATTTTTCTCCTATTCTTCTTAATCTACTGCCTAATACTAGGCTTCCTGCTGACTGGTAAAAATTCATTGATGATTTCTTATTGAATTAGTAGCACAAAAGTATATAAGTACTTACATAATTCAAAGAAATAACAAGAATTTATGTAAGTACTTATATATTTTTTTTGAGTTTTATTTACAAAAGAGCAGTATATTCATTATACTTGTAAACAAATGTAAATTATGGAAATAGCAATCACAGAAGGTATAAAGGTGAGCGTTGATCAATATTTCCTTCCCGAATATTCCTCACCTACCGAAAGACATTATGTATTTGGCTACAAAATCAGGATTGACAACCTAAGTGCGTCGGCAGTACAACTACTAAAGAGAAATTGGGAAATTATAGATATCACAGGAGATAAAAGAGAAGTCGTTAGAGGTGATGGTGTAGTTGGTAAAAGTCCAATTATACAACCCGGCGAATCTTTTGAATATGTTTCTGGATGTCACTTTGTGTCTCCTATTGGAAAAATGAAAGGAAGTTATGAAATGATTCGTGTACGTGACAACAGTCCATTTGACGTTCAAATTCCAGAATTCACCTTACAACCGAAATATTCGATAAACTAAACTGAACTGTACATCAGCTTTCAATTTATTCTCATAAGTTGTAAATTTAAGTAAAGACCTAATACTCGTTATTTCTTAAATACGCTACTTATGACGAAGATATCATCTACTAAAGATGTTGCGTTATCACTTAACGATAAAAATCTAAAGCAACTCATATTAAACAAAGCGATTCAGATAGTCCTTTTGGATGGTATCGGTAAGATATTGGAACACAATTCTCAATTTGAAACACAACCTGATGATAGGTATATACATTGTTATTACGACTTCAGTAAGAATGATAGTATAACACCTAATGTACTTTTAAAAAGGATTTCGGTATGGAATGGAATTCTTATTCATAAAGTAACACACAAAAGGTATGCTGTTCAGTTATCTAAACTTAACGATGTATTCTTGTGGCTGGCATTACCTATTTCTTTCGATCAATCTGATGTTGACATAGAAGAGATTCAAAACCTCAAGGCTCAGATTATCTCATTAACCTCAAAGGAAAAGAAATTGCAGGCTTTATTGCAAGCTCAAGCTATTGAACAATTAGAACATACAGACACCTCTCTATTATCAGATCTTCCATTGGGAATAGAATATTCTGAAAATAGTGCCAAGGCTATTTTTGCCAACGAAGAACGTCAAAGGTTATCTTTTGAGGCTTCAAAAGAAGGTATTTGGGATTGGAATCATGTTACAAGAAAAGTGTTCTACTCAAGGCCATTTTTTCAAATGTTGGGTTTCTCGACTAAGGAAAAAGAAGGTGACATCTCTATTTTATTGAATGCAATACATCCAGAAGATCGTCCATCTGCACTAAAAACACTCCAAAGAGACATTTTAATCAAAGATGGGTTCCAATTGATATTTAGGATGTATAATGCCGATAATAACATCATATGGGTACTTCTCAAGGCTGCTGTACAAAAAGATATTAACGGCACTGTAACTAGAGTTATTGGTAAACATTCTGATATCACATTCTTTAAAAATCAATCGGAGAATATTCAAAAGGCTGTCTTAAAAACTGAGGATAAAGAAAGAGAACGCTTTGCTGCAGAGATACATGATGGTATGGGACAGACATTAACTGCCTCCTTATACCTACTTGACGAGTTTATAAAAAACTCAAATAATATAAACCAAAATGAAAAAGAAAGACTCTCAGGAATTAGAGAAAAAATAAGAGAGGCTATTAAAGAAGGAAGAAACATTGCACATAACATAATGCCCACTTCAATTGAAGAAAGGGGTTATAGTGGTTCTGTTGAAAAAATCGCAAATTATTACAAGGATATTTCAGACAAAAACTTGCATTTTTTTTACAAATATGATGCGAATGCATTATCCTTAGCTAAGCAACTATTGTTACTAAGGGTTACCCAAGAAGCTATAAATAATTCTTTTAAACACGGAGGTGCAACAGATGTTTCTATTTCTATGACTCAAGATATAGATCAAATCATTTTAACGATCGAAGATAATGGCTGCGGCTTTGATATCAATGAAAAGTTATCCAAAGACAAAAAAGGACTAGGGCTACAAAATATGAAAGATCGTATTGAGTCTATTAGTGGCAAAATCTTTTTCGAATCATCAGAAAAGTTTGGGACCTGTATCGTCATTGAAATTCCAACTTTTACCAAATAATTGAAACTATTAAGATGATGAAACATAAAATTTTACTTGTAGATGATCATAGTGTAATCCGACACGGAATTCGATCTTATTTTAAAAACTTAGATGATTTTGAAGTAATTGCGGAGGCAGATTGTGGTGAACGAGCATTTAAAGCTCTTAATGCCATGGATGTAGATCTGATTTTTATGGATATCAGTATGCAAGGAATGGATGGAATCAGTGCCACTAAAAAAATCAAAGAACATTTTCCTCAGATTAAAGTAATTGCATTGAGCATGATGATGGATAGTAGTTATATTAAAAATATGATTGATGCAGGTGCTGATGGATATTTATTTAAAGATTGCAAGGAGGAAGAAATACTTAAAGCAGCAAGGGCTGTTATCTCAGGAGATTCCTACTATTGTTCTTCTGCTACAAAAAATATTATAAGTAGTTACAAAGATGAACAATCAAAAGTTGCCACCGCTAATGATCCGCACTTCTTATTAACTGCAAGAGAAAAGGAAGTTTTGCGTTTAATCATAGACCAAGCTACTAATAAAGAAATATCTGAACAATTATTTATTTCTCCCCGAACTGTAGATGCTCATAAGAGGAATTTATTAGAGAAAACCGGACAAAGAAATGTAGCTGGATTGGTGATGTATGCTATCAAAAACAAGCTGTTTACGGACCTAAAAGTGTAGATTAGGTATAATACCTATACCATTTAGGTAATATGCTCATGCTGATTTTTGGTGACCTGTGTACATTTGTAATGTACTAAATAAGAAACATATTTCTTTCCTGTTACACCTAATGAAGAATCAACTAGAAAGGTTAAGTATAATAGATAGATAGCACAATAGTTCATCAGTTACAGAATGAGGGAAAAGTCCATGCTAATAGCACGGGCTTTTTTTTATGCACAAAAAAAGCCTTCTCATTACTGAGAAGGCTATCTATATTGAAAGATATAGAAAATTAAACTTCTACATCATCAGATTTATATCCAACTAAAGCGTAGTACATTAAGTAAGCTTCACAAACTACTACAATAGTCCAAGTCATTTGCCAGTCGCCTAATGCATCTGCACTCACACCTTGTAACCAAGGAAGAATAGCACCACCAGCAACACCAATCATTAATGCACCAGAACCTTTTGCAGTATAAGGACCTAATTTATCAATAGCTAAAGCAAAGATAGCTCCCCACATGATTGAGTGCATTAAACCAATACCTACTAATAACCATAATTCTTGAGTAAACATACCACCTAAAGTAAGTAATAATGCTACTGTTGAAGTTACTAATAATTGAGTTTGACCTGGGATTTTTGCTAAGAATGAACCACATAAACGGCCAACTAACATTGAACCCCAATATAAAGTCGCCATTAAAGCGTAAGTTTCTTTTGCTACACCAATTTGTTTTGCATGTAAAACGATGTTCGATCCTACTGCAACCTCAGCACCTACATAAACGAAGATAGCAATAACACCTAAAGTTAAGTGTTTGAAACTCCAGATAGATTTTGTTAAAGTTGAAGGATCAATTTCCTCACCAGAATCAGAAGCCATTGGGTTAGGTAATTCAATTCTACCTAAAACACCTGCTACAATACCTACTACTACCATAAGGATAGAAAGTGGTAATAACAATTGAGCTACTTGAGGAGCAACACCACCAAATACAATACTAGCTACGAAGAAAGGAGCTACTGTTGTACCAATAGAGTTTAATGCACCTGCAATACTTAAACGAGTTACAGAAGAAGTACCTGGCACTTCACAAACAGCGATGAATGGGTTAATTACAGTTTGTAATACAGCCATTGCACAACCTAAAGCATAAGAACCTACAATAAAGATAAAGAATGCTTGAGGAACTTGACCCTCACCGATTGCTACTGAAGGTAGGTCAGCAAATTTAGCTGATAATGCTTCAATACCTAAGGCAACAATTAACATTAAAAGACCTCTAATTAAAGTCGTTTTATGTCCTTTGTTATCTACCCAGTTAGATGCGATGTTACCCATTGTAGGATAACCCATGAAGAAGGCGAAAGTAATGAAAGTAACTAGAGTGTTTTCTAATTTACCTGCCTCAGAAAGGAGTGCCTCTTGTAAAGGCGCTTGGAATTGTTGGTTAACTACAGTTAAAAAGCCAACAATAAACATTAGACCTACCATTATCAGGAATGGTCCTGTGTTATTTTTTTTAGTCGAATTTTCCACAACTTGTTGTTCTAAAGTTTCACTCATTGTTAAAATAAATCAAGCTTGTTCTTATAATACCCTGGATATGATGCTAGTAAAAAATTGAGTAGGCCGATAAACTTTAATTTCCATAGCCACATTTAGCATAAACCGGTTGCAATATATAAAAACAATAATGATAGTAGTAATGACACTTATCAATTTTATTCAAATGTTTCATTCGATAGTTTTATTTTAACAATATTTTGCAATAATTAAAAAATGAAGGATTAATCACTAAAATTTTAAAGTTTTTCATAATAATTTTAGAAACAGTGAATAAAGTATTTGCATTCAAAGCAGTTTATTGCAAATTTAAATTATGATCAATGCTCTTATTCTTAAAATCCTATCGGGCTCAGTCGTTGGGTACACTACTAACGACCTGGCTTTAAGAATGTTATTCGACAAAGTACTTGGTATTCCTAGTATTGTTGAACAAACAAAAGATAGTTTTATCAAAAATATAAGCCAGCTAGTAGAGTCTGAAATCATCAGACATGATAATATTAGTGAGGAAGTAAAAAAAGATAAATTCAGAGAATCTCTACAAATTATGCTCAGTGAGTTTGTAGAAAGACAATTGCGTTCTGAATTCTCCGAGGATGAAAAAATTGGTGATATCCCAGGCATTGATCAATCAGTAGATAAGCTTCTAGATATCATCAATGACAACACAAATGATGTTATTCGAAAAGGTGTTAACGGAATTTTCAAACACACATTAATTACTGATTTCACCTCCAAACATCAAATACAACATGTATGTGAAGAGCTTTTTCAGTTGATTAGTCATGCCTTACAAGAAGACCGACTCATAGAGATTTTTGTGAATGATGTATGGCATGAGATCAAAAGAGATCAAGCACAAGAGGTCATTGCTCCGATCATCTTTGAAAGCGTTTCAGGGTACACATCAAACTTTTTTGATGAGCTTCATGAAACACTTAAGAAGGGTGATTTACCTTTAAATGACTTTATCGACAAACTCCTTTACCGATTAGATACTGAGAATTTAATTGGTAAGATCAGTGATAGCATCTCAAAGAAAAAAATTTCTGATATTTTAGGTTCTGGTGATGAAGGGAAAATTGCAAAAGAATTTCACAGAATCCTTTCTAAAGAATTGAACGACCCTTCTCCTGACGCTCCAATAAAAAGATTAATCAGCATTTTCGTTGACCTAATCCGTCAGGAAGAAACCACTATATTCCAAATCCTCCCTCCTGCGATTGGAAATAATTTTGAAAAATTTATTCGTAAAAATATTCCTATTATTCTAGATGCCGTTATTGAATGGATCCAAGAAAATAGGGAAGAAATAAATGAGTTAGTCAATACCTCTTTTGAAGAAAACTCTTCTTTCCTTGGAGGGTGGCTTATAAATTTATTTGTGGACAGCGTCTCGGAAAGATTTAAAGTGGTAGATGAAATCATCAATATCACTAATAAACATAAATCTGAAGACCGCTCTAAAGAACTTGCTGAAAAGGGAGCTGATTTATTCTTAAAGTATTTAAAAGAGAATAGTATTGGTTCATTGATCAATAGGTTCGATCAAAAGGCTATTGTCAACTCAATCCACAAACTGCTCATTGGCTTATTAGACCATAGGTTATTAGGTAAAGGTGCGGATTCCATCTCATTATTGTTGGATCGTAAAGTTGGTCAATTATGGAGTTCAAATAAACAGAAAGAAGATTTATCAAAACTTACTAAATATTTAATTGACGAAAAATTAGTCAGTGATTTTCTATACCAACGAAAGTCTACGGATACTGCAAAGCAAATTGTTCAAGATCGCTTAGATCGAATTAAAGAACAACCTTTGTATTCTATTTTTAATGACAAAACGATTGAAGGCTTTGCAACAAAAGCACAAAACTATTCATTAAAATTAGTTGAAGAAGAGAAGATTGGAGTGATATCTACTACAGAAAAAGTCATCTGGAACGAAATCCAAAACAAAAGTATTTCTAAAGTCATCGGAAATAACTCTGTAGAACGTTGGACCCCAAAATTAAAACAGATTTCTCAAAAATTCCTTCAACAATTTAGTCAAAAAATCAAAAGTAGACCCATTCATGATTTAGTTGGCATAGCTGAAAAAACTACATCACTACCATTAAAATTAGCAAATGGTATTGTTGGATACATTGATAGAAATATCAATCGTTTAATGAAGGGACAAGTAAGCAAGGTGGTTGAAAAAAACCTGCATAATAAACATCAGCAATTACCTGAAATGGTGAAAGGTTTTATGGGTAACAATATGCAGCCTATTACCTATTTTGGTGCTTTCCTTGGAGCTATTGCAGGAGGTTTAACTGCGTATATCCCTTTTGGTGACACACCAACAACTCTAATTGCAGGCATAGCAGGTGTTTATGGAATTACTGGTTTGGCTACGAACTGGATCGCTATAAAAATGATCTTCAGACCTTACAGACCTAAATACCTTTTTGGTTTCCAACTTCCCTTCACTCCTAGTGTCATCTCATCAAACCAATCTAAGTTTGCAGAGAATATGGGTGATTTTGTAGGAAAGCAGCTATTAAATGAAGAGTCTATTGGATCAGATATCGAAGAGAAGATTTCATCATTGAAAGATACCATCTTCAATACCTTCGTCGAAAGTGATTATAAAACACTAGATAAACTTCTTGAAACGGAGAAGAAAAGTATTGGAAAAAAGATTAGTAAGGAGGTCTCACATCAACTATTTAGCAATCGCTATGAGTATGCAGAAAAAGCAGCTCAAATAATTGACAAAGAGCTTGAATCATTTAATAATTTCTCAGAGAATTCACTTCAAACTACATTTATCAATTTCACTCATAAGGATGTTATCCATACAACATTAGCTGCTTTTTTGTCAAAACGTGTTGTTAAGATCCTTGAAAATGATTTAATGCTTTCTGATGCCCTGCCAGATAAGTTTGTTCAACAAATGTTCGAAGCAGTGAGTGATATCCTATCTAGACAAATTGATAAGTCAAATACATGGATTCAAGATGAATCACTCTTTGACAAACTTAAGATGATGTTTAGAGATAAACTGATGTTTTATCGTTCTAAAAAGATCAACGAATTAGAATTACTAGAGAACAATAAAGTAAGAATAAAATCTACTGTTTGGAATTTAATGTTGGACACATTGGAAAAGGATACTTTCCAACAACAGCTATTAAACTTCTTCGAAAAACAATTTGAAAAGCTATCAGACGATGAACTTCCAATCCGAGATTTATTTGATGGCAAACCCTACCAGTTTTTACAACAAAACAGTATTTCTCTAGTAGATAAACTAATGCAGCAAGTTATTGGACACCTAAAAGACAATGACGATAGATTTGCTGAGGAAGTATATGAGACCGTTGTGAAGAAAAGAAGTTTAGCAACTCTCTACGAAGGCCATATAAAAAGAACAACAAAAGATTTAGCAAATAATAAAATCCCGAATCTTTTAATGAGAGGTTTACCTGAAATCACTCAAAAAATTCAGGATAAGATCTCCATAATTGCACAAGAAACTAAAGTAAAAGACCTAGAAGTTAGCATCAACAATGAAGTACTCCATGATGCGGTTGTAAATTTAATGAAGAACAATCGATTATTGACGAGTATTCAGTATGTAATGAATCGCATAGTTGACGAGATTTTTGACACTAAAATTGAGAACATTTTAAATGTGGGTGAAATTTCTGAAGACGAATTATATGATACTTTAAGCTCCAACTTGGCTCCTGAAATTGATATCATTCGTCAACATTTAGCATCACAACTCTATCAAGAAGATAAAAAAGAATTAATCGTTAATGACCTAACACACATTATTCATGATATCTTCAAAAAAATTCTTCTTCCTAAAAAAGTAAAAGAAATATTCCAGGAAGTAGATAAAGAAGAATTACAAAATGGGATAGAAACCACATTCAAATTGTTCCTTCAAACAAGATCTTTCCAAAAATTAATAGGTGGTGTTGCTTCTGAACTTGCAATAAATCTTGAAAAAAATGGAATTTATAAGTTCATACACAAGGAACAATTACTTATTGATCTAGAAAAAGGCATCTACAAGTCATTAGAAAACAATAAAAACCAGGAAGTGATTCGGGAAATCACTAAAAACACTTCTGTGATTTTGCTTAACAACTTCAATAGATGTTTAACTGTTGAAACTAAAAACTATTTATTAGAACGTATTTTAGATGGTCTGATGAAGTCGGTAATTCCTCATTCCAGCCGTCTTATTAGAAATATCGATTTTAAGGGTATCGTACTTAAAGAAATCAATACAATGGACCCTGCAAAGATTGAGGAGCTATTCTACGGTTTTGCTGGAGTGTATTTCAATCGTTTAATAGTATACGGATTCATACTTGGTCTACCTATTGGTGCGACGTTAGATTTTGGGTTAATTGGGTTGGTTAATTATCTTTTTAAAGAGTAAATTAGTTATACAAAAACTATAACTCTTAAAAATGAAAAAATACTTAATCTGGCTTACTATCCTTTTCTTATATTTTAGTATTCCAAGTTACTCTCAATCTACCTCTAAACAATTAATGGTATCCTACGACTCTTCCATCACTATGATGAGAAAGAATGTTGTACGTCTAAACCTAACACCCTACATTCTTTGGGGAGGAAGAAATATTGTTGTTGGATACGAAAGAAGGATTTCTAATCATGAATCCATTTCATTAAACGGTGGGGTTCTATCCTTTCCTAAAATTGTTAACCTCGCTATTACTGACTCTATTATTGCTAATGATCATAAAAACAATGGTTTTAGTGTAGCAGTAGATTACAGAAGATATTTTAAGAAAAGAAATAGAGGCTTTGCTCCTGATGGTTTGTATTGGGGGCCATACGTCACCTATTATCGATATAACCTGAGTAGTAAACTTACCATTACCGATACCACAGGAACTCAAGTTACAGCCTCCTATGCTAACTTTAAGGGTTCAGCCAACATATTAAATATTGGTGTAGAACTGGGTTATCAATTTATTATTAAGAAGAGACTAGCCATTGATCTAATTATGATTGGTCCAGGATATGGCTTCTATGGTGGTAAATTAAAACTCGACAGTGATGTTACTATTGACGAAGAAGACGAGGTACTATCAAAAATTAGAGATGGATTAGTAGAAAAGTTCCCTATCCTTGATGGTGCTCTTGAGGGCAAAGAGGTCAGTACGAATGGTTCCTATGGCACTTGGACAGGTGGACTCCGGTTTGTTATACAAATTGGCTACACTTTCTAAAAAAGAAAAGGTCATCTACGCTTAAAGCAAAGTAGATGACCTTTTTTTTATCTATTACATTCAACTAACGTTCTATAAAACCAAGGTTGAATGTTGTTCTAAATTCTAAACTATTATATGTAGCCATAGTATCATAAACTTTTACATCTGGTACTATTCTATAAATTGCTGCAAGACCGAACCAACCAAAGTCAACTCCTATTTCAGGTGCATAACCAATAGTTGTGGTTGTTTCTATATCTTGATTACCAAAGTCAAATCCTTGTGGATTTTTTGGATCAAATTTACCTGGAGCTACTTTGTAACTACCCAAACCAAAACCTACATAGGGTCTTACTTTACTTTCTCCAAAGTGATATAATACTTTACCAGAGATATTAGAAAATGAAGTGGCCTCAAAATCAGAACTACTCATATCCTTTGGTGCAAGCACCGATACAGTTCCTCCATATTCAGCTCCTACTGACAGTTTAGGAGTGATATTATAAAATAGATTGATGTGGTAGTTACCTCCAATTCCATTCATAGATAAATCTCCTTCTTTTGCAGAAACTGATGATACACCTCCACCAAAACCAAGATTTAATAATTTGTCTTGTGCGAAAGAAGTTAAACTAAATAAAGATAGAAGTAAGATGATTGATAACTTTTTCATTATTGAAGTATTTTGATTGTTTAATTTATTAGCTATTGTAGTTTACGGTTTTAAGATTTTTTAGTCTATTTTTGTATTTTTAACAAATCATAATACTTCTCTTCTTCACAATCAATTGATCATCATTTTTGGGCAATAAAAAAGCCGATAACATTGCTGCTATCGGCTTATCAGATCACATGTGATCCGACCAGGACTCGAACCTGGAACCTACTGCTTAGAAGGCAGTTGCTCTATCCAGTTGAGCTATCGGACCA
>NZ_CANDOA010000004.1:0-717737 GCF_947387565.1 Flammeovirga sp. SubArs3
TCGGGATGGCAGGATTCGAACCTGCGACCCCCTGGTCCCAAACCAGGTACACTAACCGGACTGTGCTACATCCCGAACTTGCGGAGAGTATGGGATTCGAACCCATGCATCGGTTTCCCGATGACGGTTTAGCAAACCGCTCCATTAACCACTCTGGCAACTCTCCTGGCACAACTTAGGCCGTCATTTCTGACTGCCTTTCTGTTTAATGCGATGCAAATATGTTCGATGAGGTCGATTAATCCAAATCGTTTTAAATAAAAAAGTGTTAATTAAATTTATGTTTTATGCATTGTATTGATTGTCAATTATAAAAAACTTCAATTTTTTTTAGCATTTTCCTTTACATCAATAAATCTTTTAAATTAGCATACATTTTTACTGAAACAGGGTAAACACTTTATAACAAACATGACATTTGCAGGAGAGCTCAGTAGTGTAGAATTGCTTTTAATTGCAGTTTTTATCGTGCTTTATGGATTGTATCTGGTTCGAATCATCAGAGCTAGAAAATCTTTTAGAGCAAAAGGCGGCGCCACTTTATATAAATTGATCTTAAGATCGCTTTATTTTTCATTATTCATTTTTGCTCTTTTAGGTCCATCCTTTGGAGAGATGAAAAAAGAAGTAAAAGCGATTAGCAAGGATATTTACATATGTGTTGATTTATCTAAGTCGATGGATGCTGTAGATGTAAAGCCTTCGAGGTTGGCCAAATTAAAATTTGAATTAAAGCAGATCGTTAAGTCATTCAATTCCGATCGTATCGGTTTAATTGTATTTACCAGCGACGCTTTTTTACAATGTCCATTGACATACGATGGTAATGCACTCAATATGTTTATTGAAACAATGAGTACATCACTTATCTCGAATACAGGCACTGACTTCGCTCCACCACTTGAAATGGCAATTACTAAACTTAATGATGCAGAAGAAGGACTTCCAAGTGCTAAAAAAGCATCGAAAGTAATTATCTTAATTAGCGATGGAGAGGATCATGGTAAAAATACCAATGATGCGGTGTACAACATCAAAGAAGAAGGCGTTCGTCTATTTACTTTGGGGATTGGTACAGAAGAAGGAAGTAAGATTCCTGCAGGTTACCGCTTTAAGAGAGATAAAATGGGAAATGATGTAATTACGAAACTCAACTCAGCTTCTTTAAAAGAATTAGCTAAAGAAACTGATGGTAAATATTTTGAGATTAGTGATAAGCAGAATGATATAAACCGTTTGATTTCGTCGATTAATGATATCGAAGGAGAGCTAAAAAGTTCTAGAATGGCCGATGTGGGTGCCAATAAATATTATTACTTTTTATTAGTTGGCTTATTATTGCTTGCATTGGATGTGATGCTGGCTGTAAGAGTGATTAAAATATAACCTAAGAGAAGGATAAAAAAAGGGTAAGCTTTTCAATTGAAGCTTACCCTTTTTTTATTACAGAATACCTTTTACTATTCTATCTTTTCCTTGGAAGTCTTTGATAATTTCGATGTTTTTAAATCCATCTTTTTTCATCAAGTCTGCGGTTTCTTTACCGAACTGCTCATTGATTTCGAAATATAGCTTTCCTCCCTCTGTAAGTTTTTGTGATGCTAACATTGAAATCCGTCTATAAAAAATCAAAGGATTGTCATCTTCTACATAAAGGGCTAATTCTGGTTCGAACTCTACTACATTTTTATCCATCACCTCTTTTTCTTTATAAGTAACATACGGTGGGTTACTTACGATAATATCTAATGGATCAAATGAGCTTAGGTCTTGTTCTAGAATGTCTAGTAATTGAAATTTTGTAGTGCTATTTAAGCTATGGGCGTTTTCTTTTGCCTTAGTTAAAGCAGATTCGCTCACGTCTATACCGAACGTAGTGATGTCGCTTTCAAGCCCTATTGTAATAGGAATACACCCCGAACCTGTGCCAATATCTAACAACTGACCGGATTTATTTTCTTGTAAGATCAGATGAACTAATTCTTCAGTTTCAGACCTAGGAATCAAAGTGTCTTTATTCAGTTGAAATACCCGCCCATAAAAGTCCCCTTCTCCAATTATATACTGTATTGGCTCATGTTTTTGAAGTCTTTCAAGGTCTTGTTGAAATAGTTCTTTATTAAAATCGATGGCCTCTTTTTGTAGAATCACATCAGTACGGCTTAGCTGAAGCCTTTTTTCTAACCATAAATAAGCAATGCTATTTGCTTCATTCTCATCATATACTGTTTCAAGTGATGTATATATTAATTGATGTATTTCTTTCGCGGTCATTCTTTTTTCTTTACTGTTGATGTTCCAATCCCCTATACAATGCTAGTTGTAGCAAAGTACAATAATGATGTTTTTAACAAAAATATTCTTTAGTAATGGTGTTTTTTTACATAAATTAAATGATATTTGAAACAATGTTTCATTTAATCTAATGAAAAGATACAATAAGACAATACGATTATCTAATATACCTAATTGATTATGTTAAAAGTAAGAAAAAACGCTGCTCCTACTAAGGATGCTATGATTGAAATGTCAATTCAATACATTCTTGATGGTGGCGAGTGGTCGTTAAGAAAACTAGCAAGCCACTGTGGTACTACAACTAAAGTTTTTTATACTAGATTCGACGGAGAATACGGCCTTGTTGATTCTATTGTAAAACTTATTGGTGAGAAAAAAGCGAAACAATATAGAGAATTGGATCAGACTATTGAGTCATTCTACCGTTTTGAAATCGACTTTTTTTATGAGTACTCTACAATTATCCAATTTTTAGAATCGAAGGGTAGAGGTGGAAACCCTTTTATGCTTTATGTAAGGGATGCTTATATGAGCCTTTTTGATAATGATACTAATAAGATGATTTTTGCCGGTACTGTAATGCTCGGTGTACAATCTATGCTGTCTAAAGATATTGATGTTGATCACGATCTCATCGTCAACTATATGACAAAAGGTTTAGCGTAATAGCTCTCTAAAAAAATAGGTATAAAAAAAGAAAAAGGTCGTGCTCATAGAGCAGGACCTTTAACAACTTAGCTAAAAACTAAAACCAATTAAAAATGAGTTCTTTATAAATATCCTTTCAATTTCTTGAAAGTACGTTTATGACTTGTTTCATATTGTACCTATCTAACTAGATTAATCTCCTTTTTGTTCCGTTTTTATCAAAACATTAGAAGCTATTAACCACTTCTTTGATAAGTACATCACAAAAGTGAGAAAAATCCTATGAAAAACAATGATTTTATACGAAAAAAAAGGAGGTATGTGATATTTCTGCGTTTTTTTAAGATTATCACAGCATATTATTGGGTAATTAAGCTTTTATCACTCTAATTTTTAACTAAAATTTTACAGGTAGATGTACTTTGTTATTCTGATTAAACCGAAGTAATTCAATTATCTAACAGACAGTAATTCATCGATTTTTGTTGTAAAACCTGCCGATTTGTGCTCCTGCTTCATGTCAAACGCATTTCTGCTTTCTATACGCTGAGAACCAAAGACTACTGTATTTTTTCCCATTTTTCGGTTAAGCTTGTCAAGTGTGTCTAACAATTTACTTCGCCGTGTAAGAATTTCCTCAGAACAGTAATTTTCTATAGATAACTGGCGAGAATAATTAGGAGTAATGTCCATAATATAGATACCAGCCTTTTTATAATTGTGTTTTTCGAAAAAAATCGACTTTAAAAGTGGGATAGCTACTTTTATCAATAAAGCGGTATCGTCTGTGGGTATATCGAGTTTTATACTTTTACTTCCGTAATAGGGATGTTGCTCCCTATGTTTGTCTGTTGATACAAAAACGGAGATGCGTTGGGTACAAGAGTTTTGTTTACGCAGCTTTTCCGCCACCAAGGCGACAAAGCCAGAGAAAATTTCTTTTAGCTTATCCCAATCATTGACAGGTTTAGAAAATGTCCTGGCTGTACCGATCCCTTTTTTAGCGGCGACTTTAGCAGAAAATTCATTACATCGTACCCCTTGAAGTTCCTTATAGATACGCCATACTGGAATATGCCATTGATTTTTGATTTTCCCTTCAGGAAGATCCATAAAGCTACCGATAGTTCGTACATTATATTCTTTTAGAGATAAGGTATGTTGCCGGCCAATCCCCCAAAGCTCGTCGACACTCCAATGAGCAATGTACTGTTTGTCTTTGTAATAATTCTCAAACTCACATACTCCATTAAAGCGATCGTCTTTTTTAGCAACATGATTGGCCAGTTTTGCAAGTGTTTTGGTAGTACCAATACCCACAGCGACAGGAATTCCCGTTTCTTCCCAGATACGATGACGTATAAGTTGTCCGATTTCCTCGCTGTTCTCTGTAGCTGTTAAATCTAAGAAAGCCTCATCAATGGAGTAGACTTCAATTGCATGAGCGTACTCTTTAAGGATGCTCATTACTCGTTTAGAAAGGCTGGCATATAATGCATAGTTAGACGAAAAGACAGATACCTGATGTTTATGAATGATATTTTTGACCTTAAAGAAAGGTGTTCCCATTTTTAGTCCAAGCTTCTTTGCTTCTTTACTACCGGCGACAACGCATCCATCGTTATTAGAAAGTACTACTACAGGTAGGTGAGAAAGGTCGGGACGGAAAACTTTTTCACAGGAAGCATAAAAACTATTACAATCCACAAGAGCATATTTACGTTGTGCTCTTCCTAGGGTATCTACTTTTGTCATTTCTTACTATCAAACATATTCTGAAAAAAAACTCAAAAAGGTAGGGAGGGGTGTATTTACCTATTTTGATAATTATTTAAACAAAAATATGTATTATAGTTTAAAAAAACATCATAGACCGGAATTTAATGTTTAAAATATTGTCAATTTTATAATCTATTTGTGAAATGTTATAGTGTTGCTTTTATTTTATGTAATCAATTTAAATTTTAACAAATTTTTAAATACTGAAAAGTAGGGAGAGTTATAATTGAGGTGTATAAGTTATGTAATCAGATAGAAATAGTACTCAATTAAGTTTGAGTTGTAAAAATATTAGAGATGAGATAATGTAGTAATTATCTCTATCCAAAGAGTATAGCAATGAGAAATAGTTAGTTTTTGGGTTGGAAAAGAGCTTTGCCTTGTGGAGCTCTTTTTTTTATTCCCTATTTTATCGGTTAAAAAAGTAAGACAACATATACTATGTTCTGAAATTCGGAGTTAATACAATAGAAACTGCGAAAAATAATACTTTTATATTGCATTGTTAATACAGATTAATAAACCGAACAGAAAACGATGAGATCAAGTTTAACTAATAGAAAGAAGATCAATCAGTCTTACAAATTATTGTTGCTTAAAAATTCTAATACTATGAATATCTCATCATCCTTTCTTGTTGAAGTTCTGAAAGAAAAATTCACAGAATATAGTCAAACAGCAGATTTAGTTGAAGGTCTAAAATTAGCTCAGGTAGCTCATGAGGGTCTTTCGTACGATGATCAGGAAGAGTTGAAGAAATATATCAAGGACAATAAGTTTCCACATTTAGATGCTATTATTGAAGAAATGGAGCGTCGAGTGACATTAAAAAGTAAATTGGCAGAATTACAACAAGAGTTGGATCGATTAGTCAATATACAGTTTAATAAAGACTTAGATTACGATGTAGAAAACGAAATAAACTTATTTATGGATAGGATCATTTTACTAGAAACATGCAAGATGAATGAAAACTAGTGAATTGATATTCAGTTAAAAAGCCTTCATTATTTTTGATAATGAAGGCTTTTTTATGTCCTAAAAAATTAGATGTAGAAAATAATTTTTGTACTTTAGACACTTGTAAAGTATAACCTCTATATCTTATGTTTAACACATCTAGAAAGCTGCGTAAACGCTTTATTTCTTTAGTAGAAAGTATGTCTATTGAAGATCTTAACTACATCCCAGAAGGCTACAATAATAATATTATCTGGAACTTTGGCCATAATATTGTTACCCATCAATTATTGTGTTACAACAAGTCCGGGCTTACCCCAAGAATCGACGAAAAATGGATCAAACTATTCAGGAAAGGTAGCAAACCCGAAAGAGACCTTACCGAAGATGAGATCCACGAACTAAAGAAACTCTCGATTACATTGCTTGAAAAACTGGATGAAGACCTTGTAAAAGGCGTTTTTAGAAAGTATGAAAAGTACGTATCTGGACTTGGAGTGACGATTACTACAGTTTCAGAAGCGATCAAATTTAATAATGTACATGAAGGTGTACATATTGGATATGCTTTAGGGATGAAACGCGTTATTGAGCATCAAAGAAAATCATGGGAAAATCAAACTCCGACAATAGCTATCGCCCAATAAGTTGTACAGTGTACGACCATTATGAAATATGGGCCATGAGAGGAACTCTATTGGCTATCTCGTACAACAACCACTCTGTGCAAACGAAAATCCATACCTTAAAAGTAGTGGATAAAGTGGAATATGCTGTTTTGGACAACGGTGATACAGTGCGTTTGGATGAAATCGATAAAATAGCACCTGTATCAGAATCTTAAACCCATAACCAACACATCATCAACTTGGAAGGATGCTTTTGATGGGGTGTCCTTCCATTGTTTGAATTCTTGTTCAAGCATTATTTTTTGTTCATAGCAAGACTTGTGAGAAATGTCTTGAAGCAAAGTTCTAAACTGAGCAGCTTTATATTTTTTATTCTTTTCCCCACCAAACTGATCTTCAAAGCCATCAGAATACATATATACAAGCATATCTTTTTCGATATTGACGGTATTGTTATGGCATTTTTCATGAAGGTCGATATCTCCACCTATATAGTATCTACTGCCTCTGAAGAATTCAACTTTCTCATTTTTTATGATTAACAAAGGACTTTTGGCTCCTGCAAATGTGAGTGTATTCTTTGTGGTATCAAGTGGTACACAGATGATTGATAAAGCCATGCCATCATTGTTGTGCTCTGTGTTTTTAAGTAAGTGATTGATCTCTCTGTGCAGTCTTTCGATAATCACTTTAGGGTTATCCACTTTTTCTGTATTGACAATTCTGTCTAGTAGGGAGATACCTAACATACTCATTAACGCCCCTGGCACACCATGCCCAGTACAGTCTCCTGTAGCAATTACTTGATACTCTTGAGTGGTTCCATGCCAATGAAAATCACCACTTACAAGGTGTTTGGGTCTATTGTAAAGGAAAGCGTCTTTTATTCTGGGTAGTGTTAGGGATTGAAAGGACGGTAAAAGAGCACTTTGGATATTGAAGGCATACTTTAAACTGTCTTCAATTTCATGAAACTGAGAAGAAAGAAGGTTTTTCTGCTGCTCAATTTTAAAATTTTGTGTAACGAGTGTCTTGTTCTGATTCAGAGTGATGTCGTATAGCTTTTGATTTCTATTTCTTTCATTTTCTAGCAAACAATAGTTGACAAACCCTTGATAATGATTCTTGTTTTTAATGATAAAAATAAAAATCATCGCAATATGAATGGCTATGAAATTAGGCAGCAACGAAAAGGTCGAGAAGATATGAAAGTTCACCTCTAGCAATGTAGAAAAGGTGAAAAGTCCTCCGAGGATAATACTAGTAATAACGGCAGATGGTAATACGCTATATGTAAAGAAAACCATCTCCATCGCAGTGATAATGTAAAGACCAGCTTCAAATAGAGGGTGATTATATGCAAGGAAAGTGATAGCATATAAGCTATAAATAATAGAAGTTATAGTAATACTGTAAAAGTATTGCCAATATCTGTGGGTACTATTTCTGAATTTAGGAATCCATGATAATAGAATCATAAAAATAGATAATAGTATAGAGGGGCTTCTTACAGCGCTAAAGTTTATTGGATTAGAAAAGCTGCTATAATCATTGTAGACAAAAAATGATATTATTAGTATGTAAATACTAAAGAAGTATGGTGATGCAGATTTAATTTTATGGATACACTCTAAACGGTATTTATGAAGAATGTATTTATGGTTGTTGTTATACTGATGGGTAATATTGAAAATCACAATAAAAAGAATAAGGGTAAAGGAGGCAAAGTTGATTTATTTTTTTCCAATCATTCGTCTAAACATTCGTTTTTCAAATTCCCAGAAAAACTTGAATTGACCAAGTAATGTTCCCCAAATAAGTAGAAGTACCTGATAGCATGGAAGTCCTATAAAAAAGAAGGCTAAAATACGAACCCAAGTAGCACTTTCACTAGTAATCCCGAAGATTGGATATACATAAGGTTTGATAGTGTACATAAACGTAGTCCCTGTTAGTGCAAAGACTAAGAGGATGATGATAACATCTGTGTTACTCTTAACATTCCAACGTTTTTTTAGCTTATTTATCATTAACGAATAATCTAGTACAAATGCAATATAAGTTATCTTCCTATCTTTAGTAAGAGAATTACTTTATTTTGTACCTCAAGAATTTTAAATATATCCAAACTTTAAGGAATGATCGTAGTGAAAATTCTCCAATTTGAATAACGTCCTCTTGTTTTTTATAATTTATCCAAAGTTTACAAAATAGATTATACTTTAAGCTATCTGCTTTTGGAATTGAATCAAATGATGTATTAAATCCCATTTCTTGTGAAGATGATCTCAAGATAAAGCGCTTCTCATCAACAGTTATTGTCTCATTTTTTGGAAAAAACACATTAATATATTCCTTTTTTAAAGTTCTCAATATTGACCTATAATGTTTGTTAGGGGTTCTAAGGTTTGCATTAGGAGATGGCCAAATATTTTTTCCTCCAAACTTAGAAAACGATTCAACTATAGACGGAGTACTTGTTATGTTAGTAGAAAAAAAGGAACGAACTTTTAGATGCTTGTAAACAAAAAAAGCATTTCCAGCGCCTAAAATAGAAATTGCATTATTTCCTAAATAATTGCGATTCATTACGATAAGACCTGCATGAAAAATATAAGTATCGTTGATTGGAGATTTTAATACAGGACAAAAAATAAATCCATTATACTTTTCTTTATAAGAAGTTAATGCAATAACCATATGTTTCGTCATTTCTCTAAATTGTTCAAGAGAATTGTTGACTGAAATTAAAGCATGGTTAATTCTGTCATTATTTATATAAGTAATATTTTTTTGTAGTTGTTCTAATTCGATGTCATTTAGATACTGACCAGGGAATAAAAAACGCTCTACTATGACTTTGCCATATGATTCTGTCTTTTGCATTATTTTATAATCGATAATGGGTCAAATGATATTGTATCAGGGAATGTTTTGATATTTTCTCCTAATAATATAGAAACGATTGTTGTTGTAATTAATATGGAACAACTTAAAGAGGCAGAATGTAACTGAGGGTCATGTTCAGGTGGAGAAGTTTTATACTCATTAAATTTAATCAGCATTTTTTCACTAAAGGAATTATTGATGACAACATCGTTGAGTATCATCATTTTTATTTTATTATGATCGGATGACTTATAATAATCATCCCAAGAAGGACTTGATTGTGTATTTAAGATTAAGCAACCTCCAAATCCTAAGTTAATGGGAAAGAGTTCATATTTTTTATACTTTTTACATAGAGTGTGGCATTCTAAAAATGCCGGTTGATCAAAATCAATTGTATTAATTACAAAATCAACAGTTGATATTAAAGCTTGGAGATCAGTTTTGACCAGAAACTTATTTACTATTTTAAGCTTGAGTTTTGGGTTAATGCTCAAAAGTCTTTTTTCCAGTGAATTAACCTTTTGTTCATTTAAATCATTTGATGTAAAGTTCTGACGATTAAGGTTTGATAATTCTACTATATCACCATCTGCAATAATTAGGTTACAAACACCTAAACGTACAAGGCTTTCTGCAACGACACTTCCCATACCTACTCCACAAAGTAAGATGTCAATTTGTGATAATTTTTTTTGTATTTCTTCTGGGATAAAGAAACTATTTCTACTGAAGTCCATAGGTGATTTGTATAAAATGAATAGTTTGTTAAAAGTTGATATAATAATAAAATAACACGAAAAAATACAAAACAGAAAATTTTTTTAATGTAAAATTAAATCAGTTTCACATAATAATGTAAGGTGAAGGTATGTTCAATTGATCTTTTCCCATATTTTTGTGATTATTTTTTCAGACACTGTATAATTTCGTTAATAGTTTTGTTAGATATATACAGAGTCATAGAGAGTTAGAGAAATACACGTAACTTTGTCATTATGGACAAGATGGAGAATATTCGCAACTTTTCGATTATTGCACATATCGACCATGGTAAGTCAACATTAGCCGATCGTCTTTTAGAGTCGACGCAAACTGTTGCACAAAGGGATATGCAAAGTCAGTTGCTAGATAATATGGATTTGGAGCGTGAACGAGGTATCACTATCAAGTCGCACGCTATTCAGATGAACTACCTTCATGAAGGTGAAGAGTATGTTTTAAACTTGATTGATACACCTGGTCACGTTGACTTTTCATACGAGGTGTCAAGATCAATTGCAGCCTGTGAAGGAGCGTTACTAATTGTCGATGCTTCTCAAGGTATCGAAGCACAAACAATTTCGAACCTTTACTTGGCGATGGAACATGACTTGGAAATTATTCCAGTGATGAATAAAATTGACTTACCACATGCCAACCCTGAAGTGGTAGCGGATCAAATCATGGACCTTTTAGGTTGTGAGAGAGAAGATATCATTGAAGCGTCAGGTAAGACAGGTTTAGGTGTGGAGAATATTCTTGCAGGAATTGTAAATAGAATCCCTGCTCCAGAAGGAGATCCAAAAGAACCATTACAAGCACTAATCTTTGATTCAGTGTATAACTCATTCAGAGGTGTAGAAGTATACTACCGTATTTTGAATGGTACATTGAAAAAAGGTGACCTTGTAAAGTTTGTCAATACAGGAAAAGAGTATAAAGCTGATGAAATCGGTGTACTTAAGTTAGAGCAAGAATCTAGAAAAAGTATCTCCGCTGGTAACGTAGGCTATATCATTTCTGGTATTAAAGAAGCAAAAGAAGTAAAAGTAGGTGATACAATTACTTTAACAGAACGCCCTTGTGAAGAAGCAATTCAAGGTTTTGAAGATGTGAAGCCAATGGTATTCGCTGGTATTTACCCTGTAGATACAACAGAATACGAAGACTTGAGAGCATCTCTTGAAAAATTACAACTGAATGATGCATCACTAGTATGGGAGCCGGAAACATCGGTTGCCTTAGGTTTTGGTTTCCGTTGTGGTTTCCTAGGTATGCTTCACTTAGAAATTGTACAAGAGCGTTTAGAGCGTGAATTCAATATGACGGTGATTACTACTGCTCCATCAGTACAATACCATGCATATATGAACAATGCTACTAAAGATGAAGTGGTTGTAAATGCCCCTTCTGATATGCCAGATCCATCTAAATTAGATAGAATCGAAGAGCCATATATCAAGGCGAACATTATATCTAAGGCAGAGTACGTAGGCCCAATTATGAGCTTATGTATGGAAAAAAGAGGAGAATTGAAGAATCAAGTATACTTAACAACAGATAGAGTAGAGTTGATCTTTGAAATTCCTTTATCAGAAATTGTATTTGACTTCTTTGATAAGTTAAAGACAATTTCTAGAGGATACGCTTCACTTGATTATGAATTGATCGGTTTCCGTCCATCTAAATTAGTGAAATTGGATATTCTGCTGAACAATGATCCTGTAGATGCATTCTCTGCAATTGTTCATAGAGACGGTGCTTATGATCGTGGTAAGAAGATTTGTGAGAAACTACGTGAAGTAATTTCTCGTCAGCAATTCGAGATTCCAATTCAAGCAGCTATCGGAACAAAAATTATCGCCAGAGAAACAATTAAAGCTTTACGTAAGAACGTAATCGCAAAATGTTATGGTGGTGATATCTCTCGTAAGCGTAAGCTATTAGAGAAACAGAAAAAAGGTAAGAAACGTATGCGTCAGTTGGGTAACGTAGAAGTAACTCAAGAGGCGTTTATGTCAGTATTGAAGGTAGACTAATTTTACCGGAGAGTATATAACAAGAAAGCGATAGGAGAATTTAATCTTCTATCGCTTTTTGTTTTCTACTGATGATTTATCTTAATTTCTTTAAGAAAGAAATACCGTATTGAGTACGCATTCTTTCCAGTAGCCATTTTCTTGCTTCAATATTGTCATTTCCTCCTACCAAGTGATAATAGAGCCAATCCTCGGTATGAATATGACAAAATTTGTAGGTTCTACACATCGGTTTTTCATCGTAATTGTTGATGAAATAGTAGACATGCATATATAAAACACCCTTTATTTCATCTTTTCCATCGTGAATTAAACTAAACTCAACTCGGTTAACTTTTACCTCTCTATTTCCGCTTTCTTCTGTAGAAATAAAGTCTGTAACTTTCATAAAATAGTTTTCTAAAAGTATTTGAATCAAGAAGTTACATAATTTATTTTAATTCTCAAGGAAAAAAATAAAGTAATATTCTTGAATAGAAATACCTGAAGATCAAATTGTAATACTTTATGAAAATTGTACTATTTCACTTCTGGTGTAATAAATAAAACGGTCACAGAGTCTTCTTCAATAGGTACAATATATGTTTGATCTACCACGCCAATGCTTGGAGTATTGATGATCTCGGGGTCTGGAGTTTCATGAATTACTAAGTTTCCTATCACTTCATTAAAATTGATGCCCTCTTGACCTGGTTTTACAATAAGTTCTGCCGCAGCTGATTGATGTGAAACTCTTAATACTGCTGAATCTAAACCGGCAAGGTTGGCAGCAGACCAATCAAAGTTTACGCGTACTGTTCTTGGAGGGGTAGAGTTGACGTCATCAACGCAGGATACAAGAATACTTGTGATAAAAAACAGGAACAGAAATTTGACAGTAGATTTCATATGGGCTAGAAGTTTATTAATGAAAGTATTAAGAATTTAAGAAATTCATTAAGGTAACTTACGGATATAATGATGCAATGTTGACTATAGAAACATTTTTTAAGCTTTGTTGTTTTCGAAAAATTCAAAAAGTTCATGTGCATTGGCGAATAAAAAATTAGATTTGCAGCATGGAAACAAAAAGTATTACAGAAAGTAGAGCTACTAGCATTGTTCTTCGTTTGATTGTTATTAGTTCTATAGTCCGAGGATTTATTGGAGGGACTATGGAATTTAGTAATGATGAGGTGTATTATTGGACATACGCTTTATATCCTGAATTGAGTCATTTTGATCATCCTCCAATGGTAGGTTGGGTGATTCAACTTTTTACATTCAATTTAGCATTGCCCTACGAATTTTTTATGCGATTAGGAGGGGTTGTGTTTGCAGGGATAAATACATTTTTAGCATTTAAAATCGCATCCAGGTTAAAAGATAATATTGCAGGTATATATGCTGCTTTTTTATATACATCATCTATTTATGCATCGATTTTGGCAGGGATATTTATTATTCCTGATACTCCACAGACCTTGTTTTGGATGTTGAGCTTGTATTTTCTGATGGAATCTTTACCAAAAGAGAAAATTGATAGTAAGGCAAGATTAAACTTGGTTTTAGGTGGTTTGATGATCGGTTTGGCAGGTTTGTCGAAATATCATGGAGCCTTTATCGGAATAGGTGTTGCTTTATATGCAATCATTGCAGATAGAAGATGGTTGAAAGATTGGAGCTTGTGGGCTGCGGGGTTAGTCGCCGTTTTATGCATGACTCCTGTTTTGTTGTGGAACTATGGTAATGATTTTATCAGTTTTACTTTCCATACAGAAAGAGTAACGCCTGCTTTGGAAGTAAGATTAGACTACTTTTTTACTGAAGTAGGTGGACAAATCGCATACAATAATCCTTGGAACTGGTACTTGATTATCGCTGCATTGGTGGGTATTTTCAAAGGGAAGAAGGTGATGGAGAAGAAACAATTGCAAGTATTGTTATATAATGGTTTGCCATTGATTCTGGTATTTACATCTTTCGCAATTTTCAGAAGAACACTTCCCCATTGGACAGGCCCTGGGTATTTACCATTAATCATCATTGCTGCAGTTTATTGGAGAGTGAAATTGATCGATTCAAAAGCGAAAAATGCTTGGAGACTTTGGAAACCAAGACGAATTGTCGGTTCAACTACCTTCTTAACCGTTTTATTAGCCATTGCATATTGGTTGATAAATTATAGTCCGATTCAATTAGGTAAAAATGATATCAATAAGCCGGAAGTATTTGGTGAGTATGACTTCACACAAGATATGTACGGTTGGAGGCAGATAAATAAGAAAATTATTCCAATTATTGATAAAGATGTAGAAGCCGGAAATATGCCTAAGGATGCCAAATTCGTAGGCTTCGAATGGTTCCCAGGTACACATATAGATTTTTATATTGCCTACCCTAATCATCATAAAATGATCATGATGGGCAATTGGGATCAGATTCATAAATATGCCTGGATCAATGAAGATAGAGGCGGATTGGAAAAGGGAGAAGATGTTTACTTTATCAATGTGACGAACTGGGAGAGAGACGTTCACAAACAGTTTGGTAACTATTTTGAAAAAATTGAAGAAGTAGATCGAGTAGAAGTAACAAGAAGTGGAGTATTGATGCGTTATGCATATCTCTATAGATTGAGAGGATATAAAGGAAATTACGACTTCCCGAATCCTCATGAAAAGAAACATAAACTCAAATAGATATTAGATATGCAGCCTTTTGAATGGGAAAGAGAACTATTCCTTTTTCTAAATGGACATCATAATGAAGCATCAGACGCTTTTTTTTGGTGGTTAACAACACCAGTTAATTCTTGGCCTTTGTACGTATTTCTTATAGGTTTTTCTTATTGGAAATTTGGCTGGAAAAACACTCTAATGACGTTGATAGGTGTAGGAATAGCTATTGGTTTAGCAGATGTGATTGCTTCACAAATCTTCAAGCCATTAGTCAATAGGCCAAGACCTTCGCATGATAGTGCAATAGCAGATTTGGTCCATACATTACATGGTTATAGAGGTGGACCATTAGGATTTGTCTCCTCACATGCCTCTACTTCTATGGCAATTGCCTTGTTTTTCTTTCTGGAATGGAAGAATAAAGTAAAGGGAGCTGCTTTATTATTTATCTGGACAGCGTTGTATTCTTACAGCAGAATTGCCGTAGGTGTACATTTTGTTGGAGATATTTTAGGTGGATGGATAGTAGGTATTCTTGCCGTATACTTATCAAGACTTATTTTGAGAGAAGTCACAAAAAGGTATCCCCAGCTAAAAACTTAGAAAGGAGAGCTATCTCCCACATACGATATAGAATGAATGATCTGATGGAATGCACTATCCTGAATCGAATAAATCATCGAGATGGTTTTAGGGTAAGTGTATTCATTTAGGATTGATCGGAATTCTATTTTTGTACTGTCATTTCTCGTGAAATATCGGTTGACATCATTTACAGAATGTGTTGATGTAGATAGTTCGTTTGTCAGACGATAATCCTCAATTTCATTAAGTATCAGAATAGATGATAAAGGTAAAAATGTCGCAAAGATAGAAGTACCGTAATTACTGTAGGAGTAGACACTTCTTAAGTCTGGAGCATTATCCAAATCATCAATAATTTCTAGAAAAATTGTTTTCTGGGCTAAATTACCGTCTTCATAAGTATAAAAGGTAGTAGTGTTAGTGCCCAAATTCTGAACACTATAAAGAAGATCTGAGTTACTATGGTAGGCAACATTCATATAGGGTTTGCCATCTTTTAAAACCAACGATCTTTTGTCTGTGACTTTGGTAAAAGAGTAATTGTGCAGGATAGTTCCTTGAACATTACTTACCTCTATATAATCTAATAAGTCATTGTCATCATAAGAGAAGAGCATAAAAGAAGAAGAATCGTTGATGAAGTTCTGCCCAACAGATAGTAGCTTATTACTATCATAAGTATAGAAAATAGCTCGTAATGCATCTCCGTCAGGATCTGCAAGATTGTATTCTAATTCTATCGAAGACACAATCTGTTCCACTAATTCACCAGTACCAGGAGTGTCATCTTCTTCAAAAGCACCACATGATGATAGTATAAATAGAACGGATAATAGGCAATTATATGTCGTTTTTGAAAGTCTCATAAACTTCTAATTCTTTTAATATTAACCCACCAGCAACGATGCTTAATGCAGGAGATAAAACTCCTCCAATGATAGGTACCATAGCAATTAAGCTTCCTCCAAGACCTGTACAGATCGATACTTTCTTATGAGAACGTATAAATCGCTTACTTTGATCTACTTTGATGTTCCAATTCTCAAAATAGTTATCTAAAACGTCAAAACCCAAATAATAGGCATTGATCGATATAGATATGACAACTACTAACGGACCAATGACAGGGATAAAAGAAAAAGGAAGGAGGATCAAAGAATAGATAATACTCTTGAAAGCATTAGGAATTGTGATTTCAAAAAACATGTTCATCATTCGTTTGAGATTCATGCTTGAGGTCGCATCAGGTTCAAACAAAATGGTATTCACTTTCTCTGTCAAACTATCCAGAATAGGAAAGGTAATGGTGTTGAGAATTACAGGGAAAACAAGAAACCCAGAAATAAGTATAGGAACTTCAATCAAGAAAAATAACGACCAATAAACTAAAGAGTCGGCAATAGAAGGAAAAGAAGAAGCCACCCATTCTTTAAATGAAATGACCATACTAAACTGTTCAACTGCTTGTATAGTTTGATGGCTCAGGTATAAACCACCACTGATAATCAGAAAACTTAAAAGAAGAGCAAAAAAACTGATGTAGATATAATACTTTGTCAGTTGATGTTCTTTGATAAACTGAAATGCTTTTGAATAATTCTTTAAGCTTAAAGATACCGTTTTATAGTAGTTTAATGGTTTCATATAGTTTACAATTCTGAAAAGATAAGTTCGTTAACGTCTTCTAGTTTTTCTTTCACCTGAGGAAATAAACTTTCCCTAACTAAAAATTCAATATGGCAAAGTTCATCAAAAGATTGTTGTCCAAAGTCTAATTCATATTGCTTGGCAACTTTCATTACATCATTCATTTCGGGGTAGGCAAATGTAATTTTAATCTTGCGTTGTACGAACTTTTCCTCAATGTCTGCAAGTTCTAGAGCTTCGGCAGCCGATGTTTTGTAGGCATGAATTAGACCAGGAACTCCTAGTTTAGTCCCTCCAAAATAACGAATGACAACAACTAAGGTATCAGTGACATTGCTAGAACGTAGTTGACCTAAAATAGGTAGACCTGCAGACCCACTAGGTTCTCCATCATCATTGGCCCTATACTTTGCTTTATCAGCACCTAGAATGTAAGCGTAGCACCAATGTCTAGCATCATAATATTCTTTACGGTAGCCTTTGACAATAGCTTTAGCTTCTTCCTCTGTAGTAACATGGTGTGCTAGAGCAATAAACTTACTACCTTTTTCTTTGTAAAGGCCTTCGCTGGTACCTTTGATCGTTAAGTATGCGTCTTCCATAAATCTATTTTCCGAAATGCTCTAATACTTTATTGATAGCTACTTGTAAATGTTCAGGTAGGTTTTCTTCCGCCCATGGATGTTTGGATCCAAAGGTATGAGAAGCTCCTTCTATCACTACAGTTTCGGCATTGGGTTGAAAAGCTTTTAGCATATCTAAACTTTGGACAGGAACGGTTTCATCCTGATCTCCATGTATTAATAAGATAGGTGTTACAACTTTACTGATATTTTCGCCGATCGATAAGCGACCTTTATTAGCATTAAAGTCTTCTACTGCTTGGTAAAAAAGAGGAAGTTCTTCTTGTGTTCTTCCATTAACAACATGAATAACACCTTCTGATTTCCATTGTTGCATTACTTCTTCAGAAAAAGAATCAACTCTCGGGATAGAGGCTAAAGTAGCTACTTTTTTGATACGTTGATCTTCGGCAGTTTTCAATAGAGAAACTCCGCCACCTCTACTGTGCCCTAAGAGATATAAAGCATTTGTATCTACACACGATAAAGGACAGCTTTCATGATGAAGCCAATCGATAAGTACACCTAGGTCGTCTAATTCTTTACTGAAATTATTGTTACCAAAAGCAGTATGATCTACTACTTCGTAAGGCATATCGAGAGTTGTTCCATCGCTATGGAAGTTTAATTTAATGCAGCAGTATCCTTGTTGAGCAAAAGTATCAGCTATTAAATTAAAAGCACCCCAATCTTTGAAGCCTTTAAAACCATGTACAAGAATAACAGTAGGGAGTTTTCCTTCATTTATCCATCGAGCATCTGCTAAAAATCGTTGTTGATTATAGTTAGATGGTAATACAAATTCTATCTTTTTCATAAGTATAAAATTATGAAATAAATATTGAAGTCGAGAGTGTGGCCTCAAAATTACAAGTAGAAATTCATAAATAAATGCTTATGAAAAATGTACATTTTCGGACAAAGTGATTGGTAATGATACAGTGGTAAAACAGTGTTTGGAGTGATGAATATTTGTAAATATCTGAATATTAAATATTTGTTTTATTTAGACCAAACCTTGTATAAATAGGTAGTATAGTGTCATGAAAAAAAGTAGTATTAGTAATAAAAAGTTAAGCGAGCTTAACTCTCTAAAGATTTTAAATAGTTACACGTTAGTTATAGAGGGAAGACAGGATGTTTCATCTTACTCTTCTTAGTCCTAAAAAAAGAGGTAGTTCATTTCATTGAAATGACTACCTCTTTTTCTTTATATCATAGAAATGAAATTTAAGCTTCTGCTTCTTCTATTTCATCTTTTTCAACTCTTAAATTGTTGATGATAAATTTCTGACGATCCATAGTGTTTTTACCCATATAGTAAGTCAGAAGTTCTTTGATATTACTGTCTTGGCTTAGAATAACAGGATCCAAACGGATATCTTCACCAATAAAGCCAGCAAATTCATCAGGAGAGATCTCACCTAGACCCTTAAATCGAGTAATCTCAGGCTTATTTCCTAATGCATTAATTGCTTTGTTCTTTTCCTCTTCAGAATAACAATAGATCGTTTTCTTCTTATTTCTTACTCTGAATAAAGGTGTTTCAAGAATATAAACATGTCCTTTTTCCACCAAATCAGGGAAGAATTGTAAGAAGAAAGTTAGAATAAGCAGACGGATGTGCATACCATCTACATCGGCATCGGTAGCGATAACAATTCTATTGTAACGAAGGCCGTCGATTCCATCTTCAATATTCAGTGCATGTTGAAGCAAGTTGAACTCTTCGTTTTCATACACCACTTTCTTCGTTAGACCAAAAGAGTTTAAAGGCTTACCTCTAAGGCTGAATACAGCCTGACTCTGAACATTTCTCGATTTTGTGATACTACCAGATGCAGAATCACCCTCGGTAATAAATAGAGTGGTATTTCTTTTATTTTCTTCTTCACCTTTTTTGTCGTTGAAGTGAAGTCGACAATCTCTTAGTTTTTTATTATGAAGGTTGGCTTTCTTTGCTCTTTCATTTGCAATTTTCTTTACACCAGCGATTTCTTTACGCTCGCGTTCAGATTGCTGAATACGTTTCAAGATGGCTTGAGCTACTTCTGTATTTTTATGTAAGAAGTCGTCCAGTTCTTTGTGTACATATTCGTTGACAAAAGTACGAAGAGTAGGACCATCAGGAGCAATATGAGTAGAACCAAGTTTAGTTTTCGTTTGTGATTCGAAAACAGGCTCTTGAACTCTTACAGAAACAGCTGCAATAATAGATGCTCTAACATCCGTTGCATCAAAGTTTTTCCCGAAGAAGTCTCTTACTGTTTTTACGATCGCCTCTCTAAAAGCAGATAAGTGAGTACCACCTTGCGTTGTGTTTTGACCATTAACGAAAGAGTGATAGTTTTCTCCATATTGGTTGGCATGAGTAAATGCAAATTCGATATCATTACTCTTAAAGTGAATGATAGGATATCTGATTTGCTCAGCATTTGTTTTTCTTTCTAGAAGGTCTTTTAAACCATTTTTAGAAAAGAATGACTTTTGATTTAGTTTTAGAGTAAGTCCTGCATTTAAGTAGGCATAGTTCCAAAATAAATCATCTAAATAATCAGGAAGGAATCGATAGTTTTTAAAAATGGAAGCATCCGGTTTAAAGTAGATCGTTGTTCCATTTTTTTCATTAGAAGAAGCTACAGGGAAATCATTAATTAATTTACCTGCTTCAAATTCTGCTACTTTCTTTTCTCCTTCTCTTACAGATTGAACTCTAAAAAAGTTAGATAATGCGTTAACAGCTTTTGTACCAACACCATTAAGACCTACAGATTTTTGGAAAGCATTAGAGTCATATTTTGCACCTGTATTGATTTTAGATACACAGTCTACTACTTTTCCTAATGGAATACCACGACCGTAATCTTTAACCAAAACAGAACCATCCTCCACACTTACATCGATCTGTTTACCGAATCCCATCATGTGTTCGTCGATACTGTTATCGACAACTTCTTTTACTAGTACATAAATACCATCATCAGGAGCAGATCCGTCTCCCAATTTACCGATATACATACCAGGGCGAAGTCGTATATGTTCTCGAGGGTCTAGCGATTTAATGCTACTCTCGTCGTAATTATGCTTATTTTCTGCCATAGTTTGTTATCCTTACTACACAATAATAGCTTTAAAATTAAACAAAATAAACTCTCGACGGTTAAAATGTCTTATTATTTAGCATAATGGTGTAAGAATTAGAATCTAAATTTTGATTCGTAATTACTTTTCACCAATTGAAAAGAAATAGATTATCCTACTCTTTTGATAACGACTAACCTGTCTTTCCAGTAAGGAGAAAAAGCAGTTTCTTTTACACCATCTTTTGAAGAAGTATAGATAAAGTTAAATCCTTGAGCTGTCTTTTTTGTAACGATACCACAAAGACTTACTTGTTTTCCGCCTTTATTTTGAGCAAAAAATACAAGGTCTCCAGAAGAAACTTGATCCATTACCACTTGCTGCCCCTGACGAGATTGTTCTTGTGCAATTCTAGCTAATTTAACACCTGCAGCTTTCCAAGATAACATTGTTAATGCACTTGCATCTACTCCTTCTTTATCAACGCCTGCACTTTTGTATGGAGTACCGATATAATCTTTGGCAGTAGAAACAGCTAACGCAGCTTTTTCTGTTTGAGCCATTGAAGACCCAGAGTTTGATGAAGTTTCGTTTGTTTTTTGGTTATCTCCACATGAGAAAATTACAAGACTAAAAAATAACCCAATGATTGCTTTTAATATGGTTGTCTTTTGCATAAAAAATAAATGATATGTTGTTGTTTTGTTTTAAAAAGAGAGGGGCGATTAATCTACTCTACGCCCTAATTTGTAATATTTTTTCCAATATACTTCTGAGATTTCATCTTCTCTTACACCATGGCTACTAGCATGGATAAAGTAGTTTTTTCCATTGACCACTTTAGAAATCATTCCAACATGTTTGATGCTATTTGTACCTGGACCTGAAAAAAAGACAAGGTCTCCAGGCTTTAAGCTGGCAAAAGGAACGTACTTTCCTGTTTTTGCTTGTTGTTGAGATGTTCTTGGTAACTCTACATTGGCTGCTTGCCATGAAACTAACATAAGTCCACTGCAATCCATGCCTTTTTTAGTTGTACCTCCAATTTGATACCTAACACCTTTGTAAGAATGAGCTGTTTTTAATGCTACCTCGGCTTTACCTTTTGCAGATAATGTTTTTACAATATCATCGGTAGTTGTCATCGTAGGTACATTGTCTTCTGTAGTTACAGATGCAGTATTTGTGTTGGCATTAGATTGATATCCAATTTCCTGTAACTGCTTTTGTTCTACATCTTGTATTCTATCTTGACGGGTAGTGTAAGTATATTGTTTTCCAAATTGGCATGATTGAAAAAACAGGGTGAAAAATCCTAAGGTAAGAGTAATATAGAGTTTGTTGATTTTCATATTGATCTTTGAATAAAAACTGAATTTTTTCTCGAAAGAAGCTCAATAAATGTACAAAAAATGAACTACAAGTGTCAAATCTCATGTGATGAAACTCTCTGTTTAATGCCATTTTAAGTAGATATAGTAGTATTATGTTGCTTTCTTTCTAGATAGTATTCTTCGTTTCCAATATAAATATTGAAAGCTGGAATGGGATGATTAAAGCAAAAATAATGACAAAATAAAAAGCCCTCTTAGATTATCTTGATCTAAAAGGGCCTTTTTACTCATTTAGAGTGCCACTAAATTAGGGTTAGCGATTCGCAAGTTTTACGGGCAGCGTCTTGCTCGGCTTTTTTCTTACTATAACCGGCTCCTTCTGCTTGCACTTCTCCGTCAATTGTTAAGTTCACTTTGAACTGCTTTCCGTCTTTTCCTCCTTGCTTAGAAACAGTGAAATCAACTGCTTTACTGTTTTTCTGAGCCCATTCGATAATGAGGCTTTTAAAATTGGTAGTAGTGACAATCAACTCTTCAATATCATAATGTCTCATTAGAAGTTTATGAATAATGAAGCGTCTTGTAAAATGAAAACCTCTATCTAAATAGATAGCACCAATAAAAGCTTCCATCGCATCTCCATAAATTGATTTATGGCTAAGAGCGGAATTTTTTCTTCCTTCAAATGCAACCATTTGACTTAACCCAATCTTAACAGCTAATCGGTTTAAAGATTCTCTGTTTACAATTCTGGAGCGGATTTCAGTTAGAAACCCTTCATCTTTATAAGGGTATCTTTTAAAGAGGTATTCGGCAACGACAGCCCCTAGTACTGCATCGCCAAGGTATTCCAATCGTTCATTGGATTCCTTAAACCCTTTTACTGAATTGTTCTCAAAAGCAACAGAAGTATGTTGCATTGCGAGATGATACAGCTTGATGTTGTAAGGTTTTTTACCTGTGATTTGTCGAACCACATGATCCAATTCTTTTTCCTTTTCATTATACGAAGAGACCCATCGTTTAAAGATTTTTCCTAAAATCATAAACAGATGTGTTCTTTGTCTCGATACATCTCGAGGAATAAAATTGATACTTCAAAAATGTAAAAAATATCTAAACTTTCAGTGTTTTTTCGAATAAATCTTTCATTCAAAAATAGTTGAAATACAATTATTAAGATTTTTGTACAAATTTAAAGGTAAAAAAAACCCGTTAGAAGTTGATTCTAACGGGTTGATCTATGTAAAGTCTAATTTACTCAGCGTACTTTTTGAATACCATTGAGAAGTTGTGACCACCAAATCCGAACGTATTAGACAAAGCGATATTTACATCACGCTTTTGTGCCTCATTGAACGTACAGTTTAATTTAGGATCAAGGTTCTCGTCAGGAGTTTCAAAGTTGATTGTTGGAGGAATAACACCTCTTTCAACTGACATTAGACAAGCTAATGCTTCAACTGCACCGGCAGCACCTAAAAGGTGACCAGTCATTGATTTTGTTGAAGAAATATTTACATCATAAGCTGCTTCACCAAATACTTTCTTGATTGCATTGATCTCGCCAATATCACCAAGTGGAGTAGATGTTCCGTGAACGTTGATGTAATCTACATCTTCTGGAGTAATTCCTGCATCTTTAAGTGCTTCAGCCATTACTCTGCTTGAACCTTCACCTTCTGGGTGAGGAGCAGTCATATGGTAAGCATCAGCAGTCATACCACCACCAATTACTTCAGCGTAGATTTTAGCACCTCTTGCTTTCGCATGCTCTAATTCTTCGAAGATAAATGCACCTGCACCTTCTCCAAGAACAAAACCATCTCTTGTAGCATCAAATGGTCTTGAAGCTGTTTCAGGAGAGTCGTTACGAGTAGATAATGCTCTTAAAGCATTAAAACCACCAATACCAGCCTCACATACAGCGGCTTCAGATCCACCTGTTACAAACAAGTCAGAAATACCAAAACGGATGTAATTGAATGCGTCTACCATTGCGTTTGTTGCCGAAGCACAAGCAGAAACGGTAGTGAAGTTAGGTCCTTTTAATCCCCATGTCATAGAAATATGGCCAGGAATTAAATCTGGGATCATTTTAGGAATGAAGAAAGGATTGAATCTAGGAGTACCGTCGCCAGTAGCGAAAGTAGAAACTTCGTCTTGTAAAGACTTAAGTCCACCGATACCTGAACCCCAAATTACACCAAAACGCTCTCTGTCTACTGCTTCAAGATCGATTTTAGAATCTTCTATAGCTTGTTTAGCAGTGGCAACACCGTATTGGCTTACAAGGTCCATTTTACGAACCTCCTTTCTGTTAATATAATCAGTTGCTACGAAGTCTTTTACTTCGCAAGCAAATTGTGTTTTGAATTTTGAAGCGTCGAATTTAGTGATAGGGGCAGCACCGCTAACACCTTTCTCTAGATTGTTCCAGTATTCTTCGACACTATTACCTAGTGGTGTGATTGCACCAATACCAGTAATAACAACTCTTCTCGGTTTCATGGAAATTTATCTTTTGGAATAGCCCAAAAATAAACAAACCTGACAGATTTAGCATCCTTTTTTCGAGGCGCTTGCTCTATCAGGTTCGCTAGCGTTTGATTCGCTTATTTTAAAGGGAGTGTAAACTAGTTTACGTTCTCCTCAAGGTATGCGATCGCGTGACCTACAGTTGTGATGCTTTCTGCTTTGTCATCAGGAATAGAAGTGTTGAATTCCTTTTCGAATTCCATGATTAACTCAACAGTGTCAAGTGAGTCTGCACCTAAGTCGTTTGTGAAGCTAGCTTCAGGAGTTACATCTGATTCTTCAACGCCTAGCTTATCAACGATAATTTGTTTTACTTTTTCTGCAATTTCGGACATCTTAATAACTTTTAGTTGACCAATTGAGTTGCAAAGAAATGAATAAGAATCTATAAGTCCAAATATTCAACCGAGAAACACCCCGATTATATTATGTATGCATACTTAAAGAAACTTAATTAACTGATAGTCAGTTTCATTTTTTGCCCCTTCTTTCCTTTCTGGTTTGTAAATAATTTATTAGTTCTTCTTTAGCGACGCCCATTAGGAATACCATTGCTTCATCTCGAAGCATTTTACCAAATGACGGAACTTTGCTGTTTTTGATCTTTACGTCCCCTCCGGCAGCATTTTGGGCATTGGCTTTTGCTAATTTTTTAAGGTATTTCTTCTGGCTACGTTTATTACCAACTTTAAAAGCCCAATTCGAAAGATTGTAGGTAATAACCAATGCTGCACCATATGTAAGTACTTTCTTCACATCAGTACGCATGCCCGAAACAGTCTCAGAGGCAACATCTACTAAGTCGTCTCTATATTTTTTTGTGTCCTTTTTTAATTGAGCTTTCTCCTCATTGAGGCGATCTCTGATTTCGTTGGATTTATTTAGTATATCACTCATATCTTTGGGAAATTGACTAATCGTTCTCTTCGTTAATACTGTCTACTGCTTGATCAATCCATATAAGGAATTGATTTCTAAGCTTCTTGGCGTTTTTAATGACAACACCAAATAGAGCTATACAGAATACACCAACAATACTAAAACCTGCAAATGAAGGCCAAGAGAATATATAATTTACAAATAAAGCAAATGCTAATGCGAAGAAACTAAAAGCAAGTGTTAAAAAGGTCAATAAGATGACGGCCATCGCTAAAATTGCCAACATACCTGAAAGACCAGTTTTTAACTGAATAGTAAATAATTTCGCATACGTTTCAATCAGTTTCACAATAGACTGAATCACTTTGTCAAAGCGTTCTTTCTGAAACTGTTGTTCTTCTTCCGTAAAAATTCGACTTCTTAAAGATTTCCTTCCTGACATATCTTTTGTGGCCTTTCTAATTTTAGATAAAAAAATGAGAGGTTGATGTTTCTATTGTCAAAAATAGAAACTTCTAATTAAGATGAATAGGCTTGAAAGCATATTTATTCAAATTATTTTATCACAATAAAGTGATTCCGCTGTGGATGAAGGGGTGAACTTTCAATTTTCTTTCGGTTGTAAAATAGAATATTGATGAGTTCTGTTTGGTCTTCTAATGTATTTTTCTTTACTGAGATCGTGTCTATAATATCTTCATACTGTATGTAATACGTTTCCGTAGGATCGTTGATTTCTGACGTGAATATTCCTTTATAAGGAACTTTGCTTTTTAATGAATCACTAGAGACAATGTCATATTGAATATACTGTTTCTCCTTATTCTCCTTAATTCTGAAAATAGATAGATGTGAAATATGATTATTCTTTACCTCTTTTAATAAATTTTCGCCAAATTGATCATATAATTCAATTAAGATGTGGTCATCTACAAATGGAGCAGGTTCTTTATAAGAAAAGCTACAAGCATCCAAACAGATTAAGAACAGAGATAAAGGAATCGTATACAATAGTTTCTTCATATGTAGGTGATGGGTATTACATCAATATACAAAATCTTCGGTATTCAAAGGACAAACTTGCAGTGAGAAAAACATTTTTTCTATATATCGTTTTATTGTTTTCAATCTCCCAACTTGCTACAGCACAGCGTAAACTCCATCTTACTTTGTCACAAGGGCATGTGGGTGAAGTCGTTGATATGGCTTTATCAAATGATGCTAGGTTATTAGCAACAGTAGGAGAAGGTGGCGCTTTGAAAATATGGAACATCAATGAAAAGAGATTATTGGACACGTTTTACCCTCATACCTATGGGGTAGCGACTTTATGCTTTTCAGAAGATGCAAACTATATGGCTACGGCCGGAAAGGACCACTCTATAAAGGTATGGGACTTAAGTACCGGTGAAATGGTCTTTAATTACGATAACCTGCATGACGATGTTTTTAAAATGGAGTTTGTGCAGGAGTACTTACTCTTTATCACTAACGGTGGAGCGATCTATCGATTTGATTGGAATAATCAGGGTGATGCACCGGATGGTCAGGCAGTAAAGTCAGATTTTGGGAATTTTTCTGCAATCAAATATAACCCTCATGTAAAATGGTTAACTGCCGGTTATATGAACGGTAGTATATTGACTTGGAGAGGTTTTGATAAAGAAAATATTAGAAAGCAGTTACATACAGACTGGGTATCTGCCATCGATTTTATTGAAGAGGACTCATTAATTGTTACAGGATCATGGGATAAAACGATTAAAATTTGGGATATCAACAGCGATTCTATCCGTTCAGAATTGGCGTCGCCAGATGGGTTGCCTATCGTCGATTTAGTATATACGTCTTATTTCAAAATTCTATGTGTAAAAACGAAAAGTAACAAAATATACTTTTATGAAGTAAAAGGTGGTGTGATCAATCCGACGCCTGCAGGAGTGCGAGATGATTTTCTTTCAATGAAGTTTACTCAAGATGCTCGGCATGCAGCATTTACCCATAGTGATGGCTCTTTTTCAGTCTGGTCTCTTGAAAAACAAGGGAAATCAGTAGAAGATATTCGTTGGAAACCTATGAAAGGATACCCTGTTGATGGCTTTCTAAATGGTTTAAATGGAGCACTGACGTTTCTGACTTCTAACGGAAATATCCATTTATGGATTCCCAAAAAAAGAACAGTATCTATTGTAAAAAAAGCACATAGAGGAACGGGGGTAGCGTTGACATTTTCAGTAGAAAATGATGCTTATTTCACTTGTGGTACAGATAGTTTAATCAAACGCTGGGACCGTAAAGGAAACCTAGTAGATAGTGTGAAAATAAACTCAGTACCGACTTCAATAGCAGAAATACCTACGCGAGAAGAAATAGTTTTTGCAGATGAATCAGGGGATGTGTATTTATGGAATTCTGCAAAGGAAATTCTAGAGAAAGTATATGGACACCAAAGAGAAGTAATTAAAGTAGTTAATTCTAGAGATGGTAAATTATTAGCCTCGATCTGTAGTGATAGGACTTTGATTGTTTATGATATTGATGCCCATAAAGTTATTTTCGAGACTAAAATCCGAGATATATCATTGTATGATCTTAGCTTTTCAAGCAATGCCTCTAATTTATTGGTTTCGGGTAAGCATAATCTATTTCTATACGATATCGATAACTGGCAACTGAAAAAACAGAAAGAGTACAATGAAGGGGCTAATATTATTAAGAACTACCCTCATAATAATGGTTGGGTGATTAGTGATCTATCAGGTACAATTACCTTATGGGATAATCAGTTAGAGGAAGTATTAAATAAGTTCGATCAAAATTCGACACCTATAATAGAACTTTTACCCTATGATGATCAACCGTCACTATTTGCAATCAGAAGAAATATGACTTTTGAAATCTGGCAGACACAATTGGATGAACAGTTAGGAAAAGTAGCTGTAACAGAATCTGGTGATTGGGTATTAGAGCATAAATCAGGATTGTTTGATGTAGGCGATCTCAATATGGATAATATCTATTATGTATATGGAGAGGAAACTATCGATTTTGAACAACTAAGAGAAAAGTATTGGGAACCTGGTTTGGCTATTCAGCTTTTAGAAGGGAAATCACTTAGAAAAGTACCTCCTTTGAAAAGTGTAGATCTGTTTCCTAAAACAACAATTCAAGAATTGGAAAACTACTTTTGGATTGAAGTCATTGATAGAGGAGGTGGAGTTGGTACTATTAGCTTATATGTCAATAATAAAGAGGTGATTCATGATTTAGAAAAATCTGCTCAGAAAGCGTTTCTAAATGATGAATTGTACTATAAAGTAAAATCAGAAGATATAGCGAAGCATTTTATCAAGGGTAAAGAAAACAAGATAAAAGTAATCGCAACTAATTCTCAAGGAACGTTATCAGGAAGAGGGTTAACCTTAAATCATAAAGATGATACAGGGTTGGAAGAAAGAGAACCAACAATGTATGGTGTAATGGTGGGTGTTTCTGATTATAGAGGCAGATTAATGGACCTTAAATATGCGGCCGATGATGCCTCAGCAATAGCTACTTCATTGGAACTGGGTAGTGAGAAGTTGTTTGGAGTTAAAAACACCAACATTCAATTACTTACAACGGACAGTGATTCTTTACAGCCAACTAAAGAAAATATTAAAAATGCATTTAAGAAAATATCGGAAGAAGCATCAGCCTCGGATATTTTATTTGTGTTTTTGGCAGGACATGGAGCGGTACAGAAAAATCATAATGGAAAAGATGACTTTCACTTTCTAACGAAAGATATGATCAATAGTGATCTAACGGACCCAAATGTAAAAGAAAACTATACCATCAATGGAACAGAATTGATGCAATGGATACAAGATATACCTATTTCTAAACAGGTTTTTGTGATTGATGCTTGTCATGCTGGTTCTTTTTCTACGGAGTTGATTACTTCGAGAAATGATAACGAAGAAGGGATGAAAAAAAGAGCATTAGAAAGAGTGAGATCAAGAACAGGAATGTTTATGTTATCTGGAGCTTCTTCTGATAAAGTAAGTTATGAATCCAGCTTTTTGGAACACGGTCTTTTAACCTATTCATTATTAGATTATCTGAAAAGTGGAGACTTAAAAAATGGAAGGTTTATCGATGTTCAGGAGTTGTTTACTTATGCTGTAGAAACTGTACCGGAACTCGCTTCAGAAATGCAAGGAGAGCAACAGCCAGAATATAGAATGCCTTTAGGAGCTGGCAGTTTTTATATCGGCGAACTGGACGAGGAAGATAGGGATAACATTTCTTTATCATCACAAAAGTACCTGATCTCAGATATAGATTTGGAAGATGGAGGAACATGGGCAGATCAATTAGAGTTAAGTAAAGCACTTATTCAGCGATTAAATATAGAAAGCGAGTTGAAATCGTTGAATTTCAAATTTAGAAAAGGAGCCCAAGGTACTTCTACTTATAAATTAAGAGGAAAGTACAAGGTGGTAAAGAATACCATTACAGTAAAACTTCATTTGATCCATGAGAAAGAAGTGATTCAAAAGTGGCAAGTGAAGTCAAAAAATACAGAAGAATGTTTAAGAGAAATGATTCAACTTTTAGAAAACCATTTCTCAGAAAACTAGTCTAAAGGTAAGGTTAAGTGTATTTTGTCCTTTTGTTTATATGAAGTGAAGTGAATAACTTAAAGTTTCTAAAAACAACTAATCAACTATTTATACTGCAAATGACACTGACCAAGACTTTACATAATTTACCGTTTGCTGACAGATTAACTCAAAAAGATTTAGGACTTCTAGCCCAATTGGCTGAGCTAAAAAGCTACCAAAATGGAGAGGTCATTACCTTACAATTTGCGACTGCTGAAAAATTTTCAGTACTCTTTAGTGGTGCTGTAACTTATCATTTAAATGTCGGTGACCAAAGAGGGGCATTGGAAGTAGGGAAGAGCAAAGAAAAATGGACTCCGATTGGTTGGTCAGGATTTAGAGAACCTTATCGTTTTGCGACAACAGCAATAGCATCTGGAGAGACGAAAGTAATCCAGTGGGATAATAAAGAACTAAGAGCATTATTTGATCAACACCCTGAGATTGGGATGCATGTTTTGTCAAGTAGCTTAATGCTAAGCACAAGTTTGTTGAGTGATGCTAGAGAAGCATGGATGTCAGGTGCAGTGCCTTTAAATGCATCTGATTATCAAAATGCCATGTCCTATACTTCTTTTCAGGACAAAGGCCCTCATGAAAGTACTATGGATTTTTTCCGTCAAAGTGCATTTTTCAATCCGTTTGCCGATTGGCACCTTACCAAATTGGCTGAAGTAAGTAAAACAATACATTACCAAGCAGGTAGTAAATTGCTTTGCAAGGGGCAATTTTCAGATAAGTTTATGGTCTTAAAGAGTGGTAAGGTTGCGCTTAATTATGTGACCCAAAAAGGAGAATCGTTTACTTCAGATATTTTACAAGAAAGAGGTCAAGTGATCCTATGGAGTGGGGCCAGTTATGATCCTATTCCTAATAATATGGAGTTGATCGTATTGGAGTCTGTTGAAGTATTGGAGATCAATAGAATTGACTTATTAGTATTGTATAAAGAGTTTCCGACATTAGGAATGGTCTTTATGTACCGCTTACTGTGGTTGCTGGGTAGTGCATTGAAAGCGATTAGGGCACAGGTAATTACACAGACTTTTGACAGAGAATTATTAACGATACAGACGATGATCGAACAAGCAGGAGCCCAGATCTCAGTTTGTTCGGATTTATATAAATTACCTATTCTTTTAGCTGAGAAAGTAACTCAGGGAGATGCTTTTGATTTAATAGATAGATTAGCAGAAGAAGGAGAGAATATTGAGAAGAATTTAGCGAATCTATTTAGAAAGATCACAATGCCTTTAAGAAGAGAATTCTTATTTCTTGAGGGATTAAGAAGAATGACAGATCATGTGATTACAGCTCCCAAAGACATTTCGTCGGCCGAGTTGAGAAATCAATGTTCACAACTTTTTGAAAGAGCCGTATCATATGTAGATATTAAGATTGATGGACTAGAGAATATTCCGAAATCATCAGGCAATATTTTTATTTATAATCACTTACTCAATCATCCATATTATACTCTTCCCAATAGTTTTCAGATTACTTTGGATAGTCATTTTATTTCTATGCTATTGTATAAGTTTTATAAAGACTCAGGATTGAGAGTAGTGAGAATAGGAAAAGGGCCGGAGTATGGACACCAGGATTATTATAATAAATTAGGTCATCTTGGAGTAAAAACACAAGATTCTGATCCTACTCAACAAACTGCCGAGGAACGAAGACAAGTACGTAATGAGTTCTTTAAAGAAGCAGGGGACAAGTTGAGATCAGGAATGAATTTGATATTAAGTCCTGAAGGTACAAGTAGAGAAACGCAGCAATCTCCTGTAGATTTTAAGCCTGGAGCATTTATAATCGCTGAAAAATCACAAATAGATCCTTTAATTGTTCCAGTTGCTATTGCCTTTTTTGATAAGAGAATCAGTAAAACTAAATTGGGAGTCGTTATTAAAAAACCTTTTAGACTTTCAGAAGTAATAGATAAAGAGAAACCTTTTAAAGAGGAATTAAGATCTTTTTTAGAAAGGTATTCTAAAGAATATAGAACATACGTAGAAGAAGCTATAGAATTAGCAGAAAAACAATAGGCATGACAGCAGAAGAATTTCAGTTTTATAAAGAAGAAGGATTGCCGGAATTGGCAGAAAACATTGACAAACAACCTAAGATAGAACAACCCATAGTTTTTTATGGAAGTTCGTCTTTCCGATTATGGTCTAAAGTTAGAGAAGACCTACAATGCGATCAAATCTTAAATATGGGATTTGGTGGTTCTACCTTAGAAGCTTGTGCCTATTATTTTGAGGAGTTATTTGAGCAAATAAAAACACCCCAAAAGGTCTTTATCTATGCAGGCGATAATGATCTAGGCGGAGGAAAACAAGCAGAGGATATACTGTCTTATTACAATGATTTATATTCCAAAATAAGAAGTAGATATGGTAATGAGTTACCAATCATGTATTTATCAATAAAGCCGAGTCCAAGTAAAGACCATATTCAAGGTGAAATTGAAAAATCAAATGATTTGGTGAAGGAGAAGATTGTAGAACATGAAAATGTAACTTATATAGATATCTACCATCCAATGCTTGATGCAGAAGGAAAAAGTAGACCTGACCTTTTCGAAGAAGATATGTTGCATATGCGACCAGAAGGATATCAGATTTGGATTGATACCATTCAAGAATCGAAGGTTTTATAATAAAAAAACGGACATGAAAATACATCATGTCCGTTTTTGTTTATACTGCGATTTCAAATAATTCTCTTGCTTTTTGTGTGGCTTCAACCATCACTTCCAATGCTGCTTTTGTTTCTTTCCAGCCTCTTGTTTTTAGTCCACAATCTGGGTTGACCCAAAGTTGATCAACAGGAATTCGCCTTTTTGCTTTATTGATGAAATCGATAATATCATATTTTGAAGGAACATTAGGCGAGTGAATATCATACACTCCAGGCCCAATTTCATTCGGGTACCTGAAATCAGAAAAAGCATCAAGCAATTTCATCTGAGCCCTCGAACATTCTATCGTAATTACATCAGCATCCAAATTAGCGATATGCTGAATGATATCATTAAACTGAGAGTAGCACATGTGTGTGTGAATTTGTGTCGAATCGTTTACTCCACAACTAGAAATTCTAAAGGCATTTACTGCCCAAGTTAGGTATTCTTCCCATGCATCTTTTCTGAGCGGTAACCCTTCTCTTAAAGCAGGTTCATCAATCTGAATGACTTTAATTCCTGCCGCTTCAAGGTCAAGAACTTCATCTCTAATCGCTAAGCTGATTTGTTTACATGTTGTTTTTCTAGGTTGATCATCTCTTACAAACGACCATTGTAAGATTGTAATGGGTCCAGTCAACATTCCTTTTACTGGCTTATTAGTGAGAGATTGGGCGTAGGAGGTCCACTCAACTGTCATTGGCTTTTTTCTAGAAACATCACCAAAGATGATTGGAGGTTTTACACACCTCGAACCATAACTTTGCACCCATCCAAAGTTACTAAAAGTAACTCCTTCTAGTTGTTCCCCGAAGTATTCTACCATGTCATTCCTTTCAAATTCACCATGAACTAATACATCCATGTCAATCTGTTCTTGAAATAGAATAGCTTCTTTAATTTGCTCTTTTAAGAAAGTGTCGTATTCATTTTTGGTGATTTTACCTTTGATAAAAAGGTTGCGTTGCTGTCTCACCTCTTTAGTTTGAGGAAATGACCCTATTGTAGTAGTAGGTAGTAGTGGTAACTGCAGTATATTTTTCTGTATTTCTTTTCTTTCTTTAAAAGGACTCGATCGAAGTGCATCAGTGTCTATCAAGGTGTCCACTCTATTTTTTACTTCTTGATGATGCACCTGATCAGAATCCTTTCTAGATTGAATGATTTCTTGATTTTTAATAAATAATGGATGGGTGTAAATATTTCCACTTTCAACAATTTCTTGTAGCTCTTTCAGTTCTTGTAATTTTTGTTTTGCAAAGCTTAACCAAGGAACTATAGATTGATTTATTTTGGTAGATGTTTCTTCTAGTTCCAAATCATAAGGAACATGTAATAACGAGCAAGATGTACTGATTTCAATTCTTTCCTTACCAACAACATCTATTGCAGAGGAAATAAACTGAAGGGATTTCTTAAAATCATTCTTCCAGATATTTCTTCCATCAACAACTCCTAACGACAGCGTTAAACTATTGTTTAAGTATTGTGATGATAAGACATCTTTTAATTGTTCTCCACAACGAGTTAAATCTAAATGAAGTGAGCTAAGTGGTAATTGAAGAATAGTTGGTAGGTAATCGCCATAGCAATCGAAAAAATTAACAACGCACACATTAACTTCTGGAGCTCTTTTTTTGAACTCATTATAGACCGTTTTTAAGGCAAAATTGATTTCCTCATTATAATCTTTTGCTAAAATTGGTTCATGAAACTGAACTTCAGTAGCACCTAAGTCACATAATTTATTTAAAAGTTTGATGTACTCTTCTTTCAGTTGGTGGATGAGTTCAAGTCTATGGAATCCTTGCTCTTTTTCTTTCCCTAATAATAGAAAACTTAATGGTCCAACAAGAGTCACCTTAGTATCTATTCCTAGGGCTTTAGCTTCGGCGTATTCTTGGACTGCTTTGGGGCTTTCTGAGAGTTTGAAATATGTTTTCTTATAGAATTCTGGTACGATATAATGATAATTGGTATCAAACCATTTGGTCATTGACATAGCGTTGATATTCAATTTATTATCCTGGTATCCTCTTGCTAAGGCAAAATACTTTTGTAATGGACTAAGGTGATGAATAGGCTGAAAACGCTTGGGAATACAGTTAAAGTCAACGATCAAATCTAGAACTTGATCATAGAAAGAAAAGTCGTTGGAGGTAGGTTGCTCCACAAGGTTTTCCTTCTGAATGTTCCAATGTTCTGCTTTTAATTCAGAAGCGACGGTTTGAAGTTCCTGTTCATTAATTTTCCCAGCCCAAAATTGCTCATTTGCTTTCTTAAGCTCTCTTTTTTTACCGATTCTAGGGTAACCTAATGTTGTGATTTTCATAGTATAATTAGTTTTAAACTGAGAGCAAAGTTATATTTGCAAAACTTTAAAACTGTTATCTCATATAACATTCAGAAATCAAAACTTATTTGGCGGGGACGAAGGGAAAATTAATCTTAATTTGCTCAAAATAACCACCCATAAAAGAAAAAATAACTATGAACGAACTAGACCAGATGGACTTAAAAATCCTGAGATTACTCCAATCTGATGCTAACATTACTAACAAAGAAATCGCAAGACGAGTACATTTATCTACGACACCTGTATATGAAAGAATCAAAAAACTAGAGAAGGGCGGATTTATTCAGAAATATGTTGCTGTATTAGATAAAGAAAAGCTGGATAAAGGATTGATCGTATTTTGTAATGTGACTTTAAAAGAGCATACAAAAAACATTGGACATCAATTTGTCAATGAAATTACTTCCTTGGATGAGGTAGTGGAGTGTTACAACATTTCCGGAGATTTCGATTTTCTATTAAAAGTAATAGTACAAGATATGAAGGCATATCAGGATTTTGTCTTGAATAAATTAGGAGAGATAAAAAACATTGGTAGTGCACACAGTACATTTGTGATGAGCGAAATAAAGCAATCATTTAATGTGCCGATATAAAAAATAAAAAAAGGATAGCTTAATGCTATCCTTTCTTTTTGTACAATGACTATTCTCCCTTGTTAAAGTAGTTAGGATTTTGTTGTAGAAATGTTTCCGCATCTTCTGGAGACATTCTGAATTTCTTCATAAGCTTTTCCATATCAGCAGTAATCACTTTCTTCGGAGCAGCTTTTCTTCTAGCAGATGTAGCTCTTTTCTTTGTCTCCTTGTTTTTCTTTTCTCTAGCAACAGATTCTTCAACTTCAGAGGTTACTACAGATCCACCACTTCCATCACATCTAACTAAATGTGATACAAATTCTGAATCTGGGATTCTACCCTTACATCTTGGACAGGTTCTCGTAGACATACTTAAGAATTAATGATTTGATGAGTGTCTGCAAATATAAGTGATATTTTAAGGAAAATACGCCTCAAAATCTTCAACTTTAGAATCATTCAATAAATTGATTTTTATATACAATTTTTTAGATCTCAATTTTGATTTTTGATCTATTGGACCTACATCTTTTGCTACAGTATTGCACCTCATCCCAAATGCTTTTCCATTTTTTTCTCCATGAGAAAGGACGGCCACAAACTTTGCAAACTTTAGAAGGTAGATGTTGTTTTTTCATGTTGGAACGATTAAACCAAAACTTGCATTTCTTTTCTTACCTTTTTCCAGAATTTAAAGAAAGATGTGTGATAACCTTTTACCGAAGAAATCCATTCTCTTTGTTCTTCGACTCCTTCATATAAATTCGCTAGTGGGTGTTCTTTATAATAAACAGTACTTTCACCAAGTAAAGGTTTTAATTCTCTAAATTCACCTACGAATATTTGAATCCCTTGTATGTTCTTGCTAAGATTCAAAATGAAGTCCATGACTTTATTGCTTATAGGATACTCGTTAAAATGAGAAGGTTCAAGAAGTAGGATCCTATTGGCAGAAATATGATTGTTCCATTTAGGATCCAGTTGGTAGCTATTGTATATTAAAGTAGGAAGGCTTTGGTCTATTATTATTTCATCACTGTCTGGTAATTCAGTATGTAATTCGAGTGACTGACTTTCCTTTAGAGACTGAGGAATTTCAATGTCATTCAAATGATCATAAGTAGTATCTAAGTAAGTGTTTAACTGATCGGAATGTGTATACTTATTAATATTGGATTGGTTAGCAAAATACTTTTTATTAGCATTGGCCCCAGCAACCCATTGCCAGCTTAAAGCATTACTTGCCCAATCTCCATCTAATAAATGATAGTACATCCATTTTGCTGGTAACCACCAGTGAGACTGGCTTATATTACAGGTAACCATTGCAATATACATACGCATATGGTTGTGCATGTACCCAGTGTTATATAACTCTTCTACTCCTTTATCAAGTGCATGGATTCCACTATTTGGAGTAACAATATTTTTTGGAATTCCATAGTGAGCAACATTTTCCTGGGCTCTTTTTAGGTCTTTATTAATTTGATCATTTTTCTCTATCCAGATCAATTGCCAATAGTCTCTCCATGCTAACTCTTGGATAAACTTTTCGATGTGATAAAAGTCGTACCCTTTTTTCATCATTAACTCAAAGACGTATTTTGTAGATATCACTCCTCTGGAAATGTATGGAGATAAATAAGAAACATGCCCGTCGATATAATTTCTTGTCGCTCCGTATTTTACAGGAGAAAATCGCTCAATTCGTTCAATGATCTCTTCGTATGTGGTTGGAAATAGCATTACAAATAGTGATTTTATTTTTCTTAACCTTTTCATTATTAATTAGTTGATCACTATTTTGTTTATAAAAATGGAAGAAATTGAAACATTATTATTAAATCAACGTCTTTTATTCTTAAACATTAATTAATCATGAAGTATATAAACACTAAATGAAAAATGAGTTTATAAAGTCAAACTAATCATTAGCTATAAAATGTATCAATAAAAAATGTGGAAGTCGATTAGGAGTATTTTAACCAATCACAAACTAGAGGATAAAAAAGTACTAGAGGAATTGGTTTATCAACTGAAACAGCAAAAGTTTAAAAAAGATAAGCAGTTAAAGGAGATAAAATACAACCACAAATTAATTCTTGATAAAGTCCCTGTTATTCAAAAACAGATAACTAAAGAGACTTTTGAATTAAAATCAAGGTTATCAAATAATGATCGATCTTCAGTACTTTTGATACAGGATAACATTGCTAGACTTAATAAAGAAAAGGAAAGTTATGATCAGTTAAGTGATCAGTTACAACATGAGATTACTGTTGTAGAAAGGCAAGTTTTCATTTTGAAACTGCAGATTGAAAAGATCGATTTTCAGGTTCTTCTATTAAGAAATAAAACAGATGATAGTTTTGATTTAGATGACTTTATGGGTGCTGTACAGGATATCGAACTTATGGATTATAACCATGATCTGACGTCCTTGGAAATTGACTTGGCATTAGAAAATTCGCCACAAGAAGAAAAGAATGAATCTAAAATTTCAGATTTCTTCGAAAAAGATACAGCTAACAAGGAGCACATGACTTCAATGAAGGATGAAGTAGAGTTAAAGCAAAAGCTTCAAAACTTCTTTAATACAGAGAGTGAAAAAGAAGATATAAAACATATTAAACTAAATAAACGTATTGCAGACTTCTTCCATCAAGAAGGAGAAAGCAAGTCAAATGATATAGAAAACAAAATAGACTCTTTTTTTAAGAACAAATCTTCGGACCAACAATCCAAGATTGATTCGTTCTTTAAAAAATAGGTCCAATTCATTGCGGAAAAACTAATTATAAACTCTTGTTACAGGGTTTAACGATTTAATTTTTTTTACTTACTTATAATACATCAATAATGAGCGTTACACTCACAAAAAAAACTGGCATTTCTCTTAAAAAAGGTAGTAGCATTTCTCTTATTAAAGATGAAGGGAACGCCATTGACTACTTAAGAGTTGGAGTAAACTGGGGAGCAATTGAAAAGAAAACATTTTTTGGTTTATTGAATACAAACTTACCTGTAGATCTTGATGCTAGTGTTACAGCATTTGATCATAATATGAAGGAAGTTTACACAGTATATTACAATAAACTAAGATCTACAGATGGTGCAATTATCCATTCTGGAGATGATTTAGATGGTGATATCGGAGGAGATGATGGTTACGATAATGAAACAATTCAATTAGAATTGGATAGAATAAACAAGAATGTCAGCCAAGTATTTTTATACTTGAATTCTTATCAAAAACAGGATTTTGCAGATATTCCATTTTCACAAGTGAGAATTTATTCAAGAGAAGATCAGATAGCTCACTTCGATCTATCGTCCACGAAAGAATATGCAGGACGTGTTTCTATGTTAATGGGGAGGTTGTATAAAATAGGCCATAATTGGAAGTTTGAGGCGATCGGACAACCTATTGCAGCTTTGGATATCAATGAGACAATTCAGCATATTCAAAGAAACTATTAAATAGATTTATTCTCATTTTGGGCTGAAAAACAATTCCCCTGAATGAAAAGTTATAATTATACGATGTTAATAAATTAAGATTCCAAGTTATCAAATTGTAGATAATGGAAAATTATTGAGTTGGAATAAAAATTATTTAATTTCGTTTGACATTTTAAATCAATTACTGAAAAGTTAAGCGACCAAATTCTATTAAATAACTGGTATGGTAGAATGGTTTTGCAATTACATTAATAATTACATCAACAAACATCTTATTTCACATTAGTATTATGGCTATCAATCTAAAAAAAGGGTCACAATTTAACCTGACCAAGGAGAATACCTCTTTAGACAAAATAATGGTGGGTCTTGGTTGGGACATGCATCTTATTAAAACGATAGACTTAGATGCATCTGTTTTTATGGTAGGACCAGATGGTAAGTTGCCTGCAGATGAGTTTTTTATCTTTTTCAATAATTTAAAATCACCCGACGGTAGTGTAGAACATACGGGTGATAACCGTACAGGTAAAGGAGATGGTGATGATGAAATGATATTGGCCAACCTATCAAGTATTTCAGAAGAAGTGACTGAGTTGATTTTTGTAGTATCAATTCATAATGCAGAAATTTTACATCAACACTTCGGAATGTTGGAAAACGCTTACATAAGAATCGTTGATATCGATACACAAAGAGAAATCTTAAAATATAAACTCGAAAGTAAAAACTTCAAAGGTGTAACGGATATGGAGTTTGGTCGATTAGTAAAAAGAGGAAACGATTGGACTTTCCATGCTTCAGGTAATGGAACAAAAATCGGTTTACAAGGATACGTTGATCAATACGCTTAAGAAGAAAATGTATTTATAAAGTGAAGCCAACTGAGTTGATCTCGGTTGGCTTTTTTTATTTCTTGAATTTTTTTCATGCATTAAATACATAAAAATAACCTCATTTTATATGTTCTGAATCTATTTATTTAAGAAGAGTATAAGACAAGTAAAAGTTAGACCAATTCATGATATTATAAGTATGTAGTTACTGTACCTATTAACATTTTATGCAGTTGAAAAAGAGGTCTCTTAAAACTAAAGCGGCACTGAAATCTATTTTGCTATACATATTTCCTGAGGATTATGCTATTCCATATTATCAGGGCATTTTTCTAAAATGTGACAAATTGAAATTATTTTCACATTTTTTAATTATTACCCTACTAATGTTAAAATAAAGGTATGAATGAATACTCACTTCTATAATGCATTTTGTAATAAATATTTATTGCATTTTTCCAATACATGAATGAAAGGTTATTCATTTTTTAATAATATCTAATTTTTATTTTTTTCGAAAAGTCTGTCACAAATTTGAAAAATGACTTGTTATACAAGCGAATTTCGAAATAACTGCGTAGTCAAATTGAACAAATAACAACAACTGATAGAGTGTATTTCGAACATACTTTAGAAAACTAATGAACCTTACAGTGTGAAAATTGTAAGATTCCAAGAATAAAAGATATGACAGACACAAACCAACTGCTCAAAGAAACACCGATTGCCATTGTAGGTATGGCATCAGTTTTTGCAGACTCTGAGAACCTAGAGAAGTATTGGGAAAACATCATCCAAGGTGTAGATTGTATCAAGGAAGTTCCTGACGATCGTTGGAAAATTGATGACTATTATGATCCCAACCCATTAGCAGAAGATAAAACTTACTGTAAAGTAGGTGGCTTCGTTCCAAAAATCGATTTCAATCCAATGGAGTTTGGTTTACCGCCAAACATTTTAGAAGTAACAGATGCTTCACAACTATTGGGTCTTGCTGTTGCTAAAGACGCTTTAATCGATTCAGGTTATGCTCCAGGTTCTGATGCTTTAAAAGCAGAATTAAGAGAAAGAACAGGTGTTATTCTTGGCGTTGGCGGTGGTCAAAAGCTAATTATTCCTTTGACAGCTCGTTTACAGTATCCTGTATGGAGAAGAGCGTTAGAGTCAATGGGAATGCCAGAAGAGCAAATCGCAGTAGCTATTGAGAAAATGAAGGCAGCATTTGTGCCTTGGACAGAAAACTCATTCCCAGGTTTATTGGGTAACGTAATTTCTGGTCGTATCGCCAACCGTTTCGACTTTGGTGGTATCAACTCAGTAGTAGATGCAGCTTGTGCAGCTTCTTTATCTGCTATTAAAATGGCAGTAGCTGAATTGGTAGAAAAAAGAGCTGACATGATGATTACAGGTGGTGTTGATACAGACAACTCACCATTTATGTACATGTCATTCTCAAAAACTCCTGCATTCTCTCGTAAAGGTAGCATCCGTCCATTCGACCAAGATGGTGACGGTATGTTGATCGGTGAAGGTGTGGGTATGATGGTCATGAAGCGTTTAGAAGATGCTGAACGTGACGGAGACAAAATCTATGCTGTTGTAAACGGTATCGGTGGTTCTTCAGATGGTCGTTATAAGTCAGTATATGCCCCTCGTCCTTCAGGTCAAGCTTTAGCGATGAGAAGAGCATATGAGGAAGCAGGTTATGATCCATCAACAGTTGGTTTAATTGAGGCACACGGTACAGGTACTAACGCAGGTGATGCATCAGAAGGTGTATCAATGGGTATGGTATTCGGTGACGATGGTGTGAAAACAAATCATATCGCCTTAGGTTCTGTAAAGTCTCAAATTGGTCATACAAAAGCAGCAGCAGGTGCAGCAGGTATGATTAAAGCTGCTTTAGCCTTACACCACAAAATCCTTCCAGGTACAATCAATATCACAAAGCCGAACCCGAAATTAGAAGTTGAGAAGAAAGCATTCTATATCAACTCTGAGACTCGTCCTTGGTTCCAAAAGGATTCTGCTACTCCGCTTAGAGCAGGTGTATCAGCATTCGGTTTTGGTGGTGTCAACCTTCACTTCTCTCTAGAAGAGTACAAAGGTCAATCAATCGAGAAAAATAGAGTTCACAACATCCACAGACAATGGTTACTTTCTGAAGTGTCATCATCTGCTTTGGTTGCATTGGCTCAAAAACATATTGCAGGTCTTACAGGTGCAGATGCTAAAGCTTACTACAAAGAAGTATCAGCGACAGCATTCGCAGAAAACGTTCCTGCTAACCAGCCAAGAGTTGGTTTCGTTGCTTCATCAATTGAAGAGGCTACGAAAAAATTAGAAGCTTTTGTTGCAGCATTATCGAAAGATGCTAACGCAGCAGAGTGGAAAAACCCAATCTTAAATGTTTGGTATAGAAACGCCGCTTATAACGGTAAGGACAATGTTGCTGCTTTATTCGCAGGACAAGGTTCTCAATATACTAACATGGGTAACGAGATCGCTTGGTCATTCCCTCAAGTTCGTGAAGTATTCGCGAAAGTGAATGGAGAATTCGAAGCGAGCAACAAAAAACCTTTAACTGAGACTGTATATCCGATTCCTGTATTCAGTGATGAGGAGCGTAAACAACAACAAGCGGTACTTACTCAAACTGAAAATGCTCAGCCAGCAATTGGTGCATTGAGTGTAGGTATGTATCACATTTTACAAAACGCAGGCTTCAAAGCAAACTATTTTGCTGGTCACTCTTATGGTGAACTTTCAGCATTATATGCATCAGGTGCTATTGACTTAGCGACGTTCATCAAACTTTCGAAAGAAAGAGGACAAGCAATGTCAGCACAAGCAGGTGTAGATGCAGGTACAATGATGGCTGTGAAAGGTGATGTAGTAGCTGTTCAACCTTACATTGGTAAATACCAAAATGTACAAGTTGCTAACATCAACTCAGGTACCCAAACGATCTTAGGTGGTGCGAAGAACGAATTGGAAGCACTAAAAACGGAATTAAAAGCAGCAGGCTTATTAGCGACTATCCTACCAGTTTCTGCAGCATTCCATACACCTTACGTAGGTCATGCGTCTAAGCCTTTCGCTGAAGTATTAGATCACACAAATATCGCTGCTCCTCAAGGAAAGCTTTATTCAAATACTTTAGGTTCTGCTTACCCTGCACAACCACAGTTCATCAAAGAAACTCTAAAGAGACACATCTTAAGTCCAGTTAAATTCAAAGAACAAATCGAGAAAATGTACCAAGAAGGTGCAAGAGTGTTCGTTGAATTTGGACCAAAGAATATTCTATCCAACTTAACTTCTGAAATCTTAGCAGGTCAAGATCACCAAGTGATTGCATTGAACCCTAATCCTAAGAAAAACTCAGACGTTCAGTTGAGAGAGGCAGCTATCCAATTGGCTGTAATGGGTATCCAAATCCAAAACTTTGACCCTTATGCTAGACCAGTTCAAGCAGGTGGAGCGAAGTCGAAAATGAATGTTCAGATTTCAGGTACAAACTACTTGACTGATGGCTTCAAGAAGAGATACCAAGATATATTAGCGAAGGGAGGAAAAGTGCTTTCGCAAAAAGCACCGTTAGTTGAGGAAATCGAGACGGTGATTGCTGAGACAACAGACATGTCTCAAATTATTGAAGAAAAATTACGTCAGAAACAAAATTCAGCTTCTATGGCAGAGAAGGCAGTATTGGATCAAATCCAAGCAGATATTCAGCGTTTAACTGAACAACAAACTAGAATTGAGCAAATGTTGGCATCGTTGTTCAACATGCAAACAAATAATCAATTAGCTTCAGCAGCAGCTCCTGCTACAGAGCAGTTACAAGCTCCAGTTGAAGTGCCAACTCCAGCGCCAGTAGCTGAAACTCCAGCTCCAGCTCCTACAGCGGCTCCAGTAGCAGCAGCTCCTGCACCAGCTCAAGGTGGTGTGTCAAATGCAGAAATCGAAGCATCTTTATTAGAAGTAATCGCTGAGAAGACAGGTTACCCTTCTGAGATGTTAGAAATGAGCATGGATATGGAAGCTGACTTAGGAATTGACTCAATCAAGCGTGTTGAAATCTTCGGTGCGATGACTGAGGCAAATCCATCAGTTCAAGGAGTAGATCCACAAGAATTAGCAGAGTTAAGAACATTAGCTCAAATTGCTGAATATATTTCTGGTAAAGCAGGTGCAACATCAGCTCCAGCGGCAGCTCCTGCACCAGCAGCGGCTCCAGTAGCAGCAGCACCAGTTCAAGAAACTGCAGCTCCAGCAGCTCAAGGAGGCGTAACCAACGCAGAAATCGAAGCATCACTTTTAGAAGTAATCGCAGAGAAAACAGGTTACCCATCAGAAATGTTGGAAATGGGTATGGACATGGAAGCTGATTTAGGAATTGACTCAATCAAGCGTGTTGAAATCTTCGGTGCGATGACAGAGGCTAATCCATCAGTTCAAGGTGTAGATCCACAAGAATTAGCAGAGTTAAGAACATTAGCTCAAATTGCTGAATACATTTCAGGAAAAGCAGGTGTAACTTCAGCACCAGCGGCAGCTCCTGCACCAGCAGCGGCTCCAGTAGCAGCAGCACCGGTTCAAGAAACAGCAGCTCCAGCAGCTCAAGGAGGCGTAACCAACGCAGAAATCGAAGCATCACTTTTAGAAGTAATCGCTGAGAAGACAGGTTACCCAGCAGAGATGTTAGAAATGGGAATGGACATGGAAGCTGATTTAGGAATTGACTCAATCAAGCGTGTTGAAATCTTCGGTGCGATGACTGAGGCTAACCCATCAGTTCAAGGCGTAGATCCACAAGAATTAGCAGAGTTAAGAACATTAGCTCAAATTGCTGAATATATTTCAGGTAAAGCAGGTGCAACATCAGCACCGGCAGCAGCTCCTAATCAAGCTCCAGTCGCAGTGGTTGAGACGCAAAAGGTTGCGGCTGTTCAAGAAACTGCAGCTCCAGTAGCTCAAGGTGGCGTAACAAACGCAGAAATCGAAGCATCACTTTTAGAAGTAATCGCTGAGAAGACAGGTTACCCAGCAGAGATGTTAGAAATGGGAATGGACATGGAAGCTGATTTAGGAATTGACTCAATCAAGCGTGTTGAAATCTTCGGTGCGATGACTGAGGCTAACCCATCAGTTCAAGGCGTAGATCCACAAGAATTAGCAGAGTTAAGAACATTAGCTCAAATTGCTGAATATATTTCAGGTAAAGCAGGTGCAACATCAGCACCGGCAGCAGCTCCTAATCAAGCTCCAGTCGCAGTGGTTGAGACGCAAAAGGTTGCGGCTGTTCAAGAAACTGCAGCTCCAGTAGCTCAAGGTGGCGTAACAAACGCAGAAATCGAAGCATCACTTTTAGAAGTAATCGCTGAGAAGACAGGTTACCCAGCAGAGATGTTAGAAATGGGAATGGACATGGAAGCTGATTTAGGAATTGACTCAATCAAGCGTGTTGAAATCTTCGGTGCGATGACTGAGGCTAACCCATCAGTTCAAGGCGTAGATCCACAAGAATTAGCAGAGTTAAGAACATTAGCTCAAATTGCTGAATACATTTCAGGAAAAGCAGGTGCAACATCAGCACCGGCAGCAGCTCCTGCACCAGCGGCAGCTCCAGTAGCAGCAGCACCGGTTCAAGAAACTGCAGCTCCAGCAGCTCAAGGTGGCGTAACCAATGCAGAAATCGAAGCATCACTTTTAGAAGTAATCGCAGAGAAGACAGGTTACCCAGCAGAGATGTTAGAAATGGGTATGGACATGGAAGCTGATTTAGGAATTGACTCAATCAAGCGTGTTGAAATCTTCGGTGCGATGACTGAGGCTAATCCATCAGTTCAAGGTGTAGATCCACAAGAATTAGCAGAGTTAAGAACATTAGCTCAAATTGCTGAATACATTTCAGGAAAAGCAGGTGCAACATCAGCACCGGCAGCAGCTCCTGCACCAGCGGCGGCTCCAGTAGCAGCAGCACCAGCTCAAGGTGGTGTAACAAATGCAGAAATCGAAGCATCACTTTTAGAAGTAATCGCAGAGAAGACAGGTTACCCAGCAGAGATGTTAGAAATGGGAATGGATATGGAAGCTGATTTAGGAATTGACTCAATCAAGCGTGTTGAGATCTTCGGTGCAATGACTGAAGCAAATCCATCAGTTCAAGGAGTAGATCCTCAAGAATTAGCCGAGTTGAGAACGCTAGCTCAGATTGCTGAGTACATCTCATCGAAGGCGGGAGCGTCCACCCCCAGTGTAGAGGCGAATACTAATTCGTCAATCGAAAAAAAAAAGTCTACTAACCAAGTAGAAGAATCAACAGTTGCAGAAGATCATACTTCATTCCTTTCAGGAAACTATGATCGCGTAGCGCGCTACGATGTACAGTTGAAATATATTCCCGAGCCAGATCAATTGGTAATCGAGAAAAATGCAGATGCATGGACAGTCATTACAAATGATGGCTCGGGATTAACAGTTTCTTTAGCACAAGAATTATTGGCTGAAGGAAGAAAAGTAGCTGTATTGACAATGCCAGCTTCATTGGTTCGTCAATCGGCAGTGACTTTACCAAACGAGGTAAAGGAGATTGCTCTAGCTGAAATTTCTGATGATGCGATCAAAGCAGCATTAGCTCAAATCGGTGGAGTAGATCAATTTATTAATGTACATCCTCACTTTAGATTCCCGTTAGGTCAATGGGGTATGCATTTCGACAAAGAAAAAGAATTGTTGAAAGCGGCTTACTTATTGGCGAAGCACTTAAAACCTACTTTAAATGAATATGCTTCTAAATCAACTAGAGCTTCATTCATGACGGTAACACGTTTAGAAGGTGCTTTCGGAACGAAGAACCCTGGTAATGTTTCAGTAATTGGAGGTGGATACTTCGGATTAACGAAATCATTAAACTTAGAATGGACAAACGTATTCTGTAGAGGTGTAGACCTTTCTCCTCAATTGAAGGCGGAAGTAGCAGCGAAGAAAATCGTAGCGGAATTAAATGACGCTGACGTTTCTACTACTGAAACTTCTTACAACGATGAAGGAAAACGTTTCACTCTAGCAGCAGTCGAGCAAGCACATACAGCAGGTACAATGCGTACTTCAGGTATCACTTCTCAAAACGTATTCTTAGTAACAGGTGGTGCCAAAGGTGTAACGGCGGATTGTGTTAGAGCAATGGCGAAAACATACAAGTCTAAGTTTATCTTAGTAGGTCGTTCGGCATTGACAACAGAAGAACCAACATGGGCACAAGGTGTAGCGGAAGAGCCAATCTTGAAAAGAAATGCCATGATGTTCTTGAAGGAAAGCGGTGAGAAACCACTTCCTAAGACAGTTAACAGAATGGTAGGTGCGGTACTTTCTCAAAGAGAAATCCAAGAGAACTTAGCGTACATTCAAAGTGTTGGAGCGGAAGCACATTACACTGCGGCAGATGTTACGGATGCTGAAAAATTAAAAGCAGCTGTAGCGCCAATCGTTGCGAAAACAGGAGCAATTACAGGAATCATCCACGGTGCAGGTCGTTTAGCAGACAAACTGATAGAAAACAAAACAGCAACAGACTTCGATAACGTTTATGATGTGAAGATCTCTGGTTTATTAGCAGCCGTAGCCGCTGGTAGTATCCACGACATCCAACACGTTGTATTGTTCTCTTCTGTAGCCGGTTTCTACGGTAACGTTGGTCAAACAGACTATGCAATTGCCAACGAGGTATTGAACAGAGTAGCACACTTATTCAAGAAAAACCATCCAGACGTACATGTTGCTTCTATCAACTGGGGTGCATGGGATGCAGGTATGGTAAGCGGAGAATTAAAGAAATTATTCGAAGCGCATGGTGTTTCTCTAGTTCCTTCTGATGAAGGTCCTGTAGCAATGGTGGATCAATTAAGTGATGCTTTTAAAGCACAACCTCAAGTGATTTTAGGTGGTACTTTACCACTTGCGAAAGCAGATATTACAGGTGATTTGAAAAGCTTTACGATTAAGAGAAATATGACGGAAGAGAAGAATCCTTTCCTTCAACATCATATGATCCAAGGTAATGCAGTATTACCCATCGTAAATGCTTCTACTTGGATGGTACAAACAGCGACGGATTTATATCCTGGTTTCAATGTACTAAGAGTAGATAACGCGAAGCTTTTCAAAGGAATCGTATTTGATGGTACTCAGGCGGAAGACTACACAATTAAAGTAACAGAAACGTCAAAATCAGAAAATACTGTAACGTTGACAGTGAACGTTTCTAGTGAAAATGGAGGTAAACTTCCGCTGAACCATTACCAAACGCAAATCACTTTAACTTCTGAACCAGTAGAGGCTCCTGTATTAGCATTGCCAAACAGTACTAATACACCAGCGGTTGCCGATGCTTCTTCAGTATATACAGACGGAACACTTTTCCACGGTGCCGATTTCAACGGAATCAAAACGATTCTTGAAATGGACGAGAAAAACATGATTTTCTTATGTGAGCATGAAGGTGTAACAGAAGAACGTCAAGGTCAAGTACCAGTAAAAAAAGTGAATCCTTACTTAATGGATATCATGTATCAAGGAGCAGTCGTTTGGGTACGTCGCTTCCACGGTGCAGCAAGCTTACCATTAAGCACTGATTACGTTGAGATCTTCGATGCTTTACCATTCGGTAAGCCATTCTATGTGAAGATCGAGGTGAAAAAAGCAGATGACTTCTCAATGGTTTCAGATATCACAGCTTATGATGCTGAAACTGGAAAAGTTTATATGAAAAGTTATGGAGCGGCAATGACAATTAGCCGTGAATTAACTTGGTCGTAAGGCCACACACATCAAACTATAATGGTTCAGGTCTTTCGTTAGACCTGGACCATCTAAGTGATGAAGTAGAATATTTCATCATTGGTCTAAGTGAAAATCTTAGACACCAAAATTGAAAGTAGCAGTCAAATGCATTTCAATTTTACTTCTCTTATAACAAAGAGATAAAATAAGATATAGAATGAGTAAAAAAGACAAAATAGCGGTCATTGGTATGGGAGGACTCTTTCCAGGGTCAGCCACTCTCGATACTTTCTGGAATAACCTTCTAGAAAACAAAGACCTCGTAACTTTATCTGATGAAGTGACTTTCGGACAAGATCCCGAACGTCTTTATCATACAGAAAAAGGTAAACTAGACAAATGCTATGCGATTCGCGGTGGTTATGTTCGCAACTTCGAATTTGATCCATCAGACTATAAAATCCAGAAAGACCTATTAGCCAAACAAGACGATCAATTTAAATGGTCGTTATATGTTGCTCAACAAGCCTTAAAAGATAGTGGTTATTGGCAAAACACACAGGACAAAAACTGTGGTGTTATTGTGGGTAACTTATCTTTCCCAACGCGTCGTTCTCGCCAAATCTTTGCACCAATTTATGCAGATATGGCAGGGAAAGTATTCACTGAACTAACAGGAGAGGAAGTAAAAGTTCCTTTCGCGAATACGAATTACGATGCAAATATTCATGAGACATTATTGACGAATTCACCTTCTGCCTTGATCGCTCAAGCGGTAGGATTGACTTCGACCAACTATTCATTAGACGCTGCTTGTGCCTCTAGTTTATATGCAATTAAATTAGCTATTGATGAATTACAATTGGGTAAAGCTGACATGATGTTAGCGGGTGCCGTAAGTGGTGCTGATCCATTGTTTATTCACATGGGGTTCTCTTATTTCCATGCGTATGCCCGCATGAATGAAAAGTCAGCTCCTTTGGATAATACATCCGGAGGATTGACTTCATCTGAAGGTGCAGGTATGGTTGTGTTAAAGCGATTAAGCGATGCGAAAAGAGACGGTGATAAGATTTTAGCCGTTATCGATGGTGTTGGTTTATCGAATGATGGTAAAGGTAAATTCCTTTTAAGTCCAAACCCTAAAGGACAAAAACTTTCTTTCGAGAGAGCTTACAAAGGAACTGACCTAACACCAGCTGAAATTGATTACTTAGAATGTCATGCAACAGGTACGCCTCTTGGTGATACGACTGAGATTAATTCAATTAGCGATTTCTTTGCACAAGAAGAAGTTAGACCTCCATTCTTAGGGTCTGTAAAATCAAACATGGGACACTTGCTAACAGCTGCCGGTATGACGGGTATGTTGAAGGTGATCCTTGCGATGCAAAAGAAATTTATTCCAGCGACTATCAAAATTGATGGAGCTGTACATTCTAACGATCAGAAGGTAGGAAGAGACCAAATGATGTTAGAAAATAAAGAATGGCCACAAAAAGGAGAGTTACCGCATGCAGGTATCAATGCTTTCGGTTTTGGTGGTACAAATGCCCATATGATCTTATCGGCTTACGATGAGAAAGTAGAGGTGGCAAAAGAACAGATTACATCACCCAAACAACCTCTTTCAATTGTTGGTATGGATCTTCACTTCGGTGGATGTGCCAGCTTGGAAGATTTTTATTTATCTCTTTATCAGGGTCAACAATTCTTCAAAAACCTACCGGCTAACCGTTGGAAAGGAATGGAAGAGTTGGAGACTTTGAAGAAAGGGCTTGGGTTAGAAGATATAAAACGCTTGAAAGGAGCGTGGTTGGAAGAATTTGACTTGGATATTCTTCGTTTCAAAATCCAACCGAAAGAAGCGGAACGTTTAACGTTACAGCAGACTTTAATGCTTACTGTAGCTGATAGAGCATTGCATGATGCAGGCTTAAAAGAGCTAGAAGGTAAGGGAGCAAACATTGCCGTATTGACAGCAATGGAATCTGAATTAGAAATCCATCACCGTATGGGACGTTGGGATCTAATTTGGCAAGTAGAGAAAGCATTAGAAATGGCAGGTCTAGACATGGATGTGCAGAAGAAAGATTCACTTTCTGATGTTTTAAAGAACTCTGTATTCCAAGCTTTCGAAGATCACTCTCCATCAGAACATACTGGATTTATCGGTAACATTATTTCGAGTAGAGTTTCTGCACTTTGGGATTTCACTGGCCCTTCATTCACTATTTCATCGAACGAAAATGCGGTATATAAAGCATTGGACGTTGCGAGAAATATGCTGGCTTTAGGTGAAGTGGATGCCGTAGTTGTAGGTGCGATCGACTTAGCCGGAAGTATGGAAGGTGTATTGAGCCGTCATGTTTTAAATCCTGTAAATACAGGAGATACTTCATTCGGTTGGAATACAGAAACGAATGGATGGAACATTGGTGAAGGTGCAGGTGCAATTGTAATCAAGAGAGCGGAAGATGCGAAAAATGATCGCGTGTATGCTCAAATTGATGATGTAGCGATTGTACAATCTGACTTATCTTCATTGAACGGTGAAATCAATAGTCAAGCGGTAGCGAAGGGTGCAGAAGAGTTATTACAAAGTAATGGTTTGGATGCTTCTGATATCGGATTATTGGAAGTATCGGCATCAGGTATTGCTTCTGAAGATAAAGCGGAAATTGAAGGTTTGACTTCAGTGTACCAATCAAAAGAAGAGAAATTAACTTGTGCCTTAGGTTCTGCGAAAGCAACTGTAGGTCATACATTCTCTGCTTCGGGTATCGCTTCTATCATCCGTTCAGCTTTAGCTTTATACCACAGATTTATTCCTGCTACTCCACAGTGGTCAGGTCCTAAGTTTGAGGAGAAATTTAAAAACACACCTTTCTACGTTCCTCAGGTTTCATCTCCTTGGGTAATTGAAGAAGGAAAAGATACATTAAGAGCGGCGATTTCAGGTTTAGCGACAGATGGTTCTTCGGCACATGTTTTAATGTCTGAAGCTTCTCATCCGAAGTTAGATGATCGTAGCCCTTACTTAGCCAAAGGAGGAGAGCGTTTATTCCCACTTTCTATTGAAAGACCAGCGGCAATCAACGAACAACTTTTAGGTATTTTGACTGATGTAGAAACATTAGGTTTCAATGAAACATCAGACAAACTTTGTGAAGCCTTTAACCCTGCAGCACCAATTAAGCCTATTTTCGTAGCGAAAAACGAAAAAGAATTAATGCGTGATGTAGCGTTCTTCCAAGCACATATGAAAGATGCTTACAAAGGAAAGAAAGCTTTACAAATGCCAACGGGTAGCTACTACAATCCTAACCCAATTGCGAAGGATGGTAAAGTAGCGATGATGTACCCTGGTTCTGGTGCGGCATACCAAGGTTTTGGTGCTTCTTTATTACAGATGTTCCCTAGCTTGTATGATCACATCAAAAATTCTGTAAATCATCCGAACAGAGCGTTCTTTACAGAATATTTATACCCTAGAACATTGAAAAAGCCAACGGCTGAAGAAGTGAAAAAACAAGAGGAAAATCTTGGTACAAATGCACTTCCAGTAATGGCGATCGGTGTTGCCTTTGCTTCAGCTTACACTACACTTTTACAAGATGTATTAAAAGTGAAAGCAGACTCGTTAGCGGGTTACAGCATGGGCGAAACTTCAAGTTTATGGTATTCTCAAGGTTTCTGGGATGCACATTTAGTAGATGAGAAATTCTTAGAGTCGAATATCTTCTCTGAAATTGTAGGTGGTGATATGACTATTCTTGGTGAAGAATGGGGCATGGATGCTGCCACTGCAAAATCGAAATGGAGAAGCCGTTTGATTACCTTAAATGCTAAAACTTTAGGGTATGCTACTTTAGAAGATTGGTTCAGAGGTGAAGTAGAAGGAAAGTACGAAAGAGTGTACTTGACATTCATCAATACAGATTCTGAAATCATTATGTCGGGTGATAATGACATCTTGGAAGAAATCATGCAGAAGCATGCTCTTTCATCGGTGACATTAACCATCAACAACTGTGTACATCATCCGTTTATCAGTCGCGTAACGGAAGAGTTTATCACTATGCATCACCTTCCATTACAGAAGGCGATTCCACAGACGGTATACTCTGGTGTAACACAAAAGCCTTTAGCTTTAAATGAGGATGACATCGCTAAGAATGCGAAAGATGTATGCTGTGAGGAAGTGAATCTTCCAAAGCTGATCAGAAGCATGAAAGAAGATGGTCACAAATTGTTTATTGAAGTAGGAGCGAATGCAACGCTTTCTAGATGGATCGGTGAGATCTTGAAAGGTGAGGAGTTTGCAACGATTGCAACAGACCGTAAAGGTTCTGATTCCTTAAAGAGCTTTATGGGAATGGTGGCTCAGTTATTAGGTCAGGGTGTAGAACTAGACTTAGAAGCTATCATTGCAAAGACTTCTGCGAAAGGTATTCAAAGAAAGAAAATCTATAAAACATTACATACTGGAGGTAACCGTTTTGAAGAATTCGCATTTACTGCGGAAAACAAAGCAGCCTTCATTAATTCTACAAACAGAGTCAACACAGCAGAGCCTGTAATAGCAGGAGAAGAGTTTGACATGTTTGCTTTAACAGAAAAAGAAGAAGAACAAACAACAACCAAAGATATGGATAAGAATTCAGCCTTAGATGTGATTGAAAATAAGGTGAAACAAAAGATTGCTGAGAATGGCTTAGCGCTTTATGATTTCGATGCACCTGATTACAAAGCAAGCAAGAAAGATGCGATCTGGAACGAACAAGATCTATTGACTTTCGCTACTGGTAAAATCTCAGATGTATTCGGTCCTGAGTACTCTATCATCGACACTTACCCTTGTCGTGTAATGTTACCAATGCCTCCATACTTATTGGTGAGCCGTGTAACGAAATTGAATGCAAAGACAAATGAGTACAAGCCTTCAAGCTTAACAACAGAGTACGATATCCCTTACAACTCTTGGTTCGCAACTGACGGACAAATTCCTTGGGCTGTAGCGGTAGAGTCAGGTCAGTGTGACTTATTATTAATTTCATATTTAGGGATTGACTTCCAAAACAAAGGTGAGTACAAATACCGTCTATTAGACTGTACACTTACTTTCTTGGACGACCTTCCTTTCGAAGGACAAACGTTACGTTATGACATCAGCATCGATAGCTATGTACGTAATGGTAACAACCTTTTATTCTTCTTCCGTTACGACTGCTATGTTGAGGACAGAATGGTACTGAAAATGCGTGGTGGTTGTGCTGGTTTCTTCAACGAAGCGGATCTTGCAGAAGGTCAAGGTGTAGTGTACAAGCCAGAGGAGTTAGAAGAAAGAAACAACCGTAAGAAGCAATTCTTCGAGCCATTATTACACTGTGATAAAACTACTTTCAACCAAGAGGAACTTTTAGCGTTAACTCAAGGTGATTTAGAAGGTGTATTTGGTTCGGATTACAATACATTAGGTAGAAACAAATCATTACGTCTTCCTCCAAAAGACATCTTAATGTTAGACCGTATCACTAAGTTGGATATCAAAGGCGGTCATGCTGGTCTAGGATGGATTGAAGCTGAGAAAGACTTGAAGGCAGACGATTGGTACTTCCCTTGTCACTTCAGAGATGACGAAGTTTTAGCAGGTTCATTACAAGCTGAAGGCGGTGGACAGTTATTACGTTTCTTAATGTTATACATGGGTATGCAGCGTTTAACAAAAGACGCTCGTTTCCAACCTGTATTAGATATCCCTCAAAAAGTAAGATGTCGTAAAGAGGTAAATGCTAAAGATGGTAAGCTAATTTACCGTATGGATGTGAAGGAAGTAGGTTTAGTTCCTGAGCCATATGTAGTAGCAGACTTAGAAATTATCTATGACGGATTGTCGTCTGTATACTTCGAAAACTTGGGTCTTCGTTTACAAGAAAAAGACAACCCTCAATATAAAAAGGACTTAGCGAACACTAATCATGGTGTGTATGTGAAGCCAGTGAACAAGCCAGTTCTATTAGACGAAGGTGACATCACTCAATTCGCATTAGGTCCAGTTTATAAGTGTTTCGGTGATGAGTACAAAGTATTCGAAGGACGTTCGTTATCGCGTCAGCCAAACACTGACCTACAAGTAATCTCTAGAGTTTTATCAATCAGCAATGAGAGACATGACTTTAGTAACAACCCTACAATCATCTCTGAATATGATGTTCCTGTAGATGCATGGTACTTCAAGCAAAATGCTTCTCCAGTAATGCCTTACTCAGTATTGATGGAAGTTGCCTTACAACCATGTGGTTTCTTAGGTGCTTACTTAGGTTCTACTTTATCAGTGCCAGACAAAGACTTATTCTTCCGTAACCTTGACGGTGATGGTGAGATGTTAGTTGACATTGATCTAAGAGGAAAAACAATCACGAACAAAGTCGTAATGACGTCGCATACGAACCTTGCAGGTACAGTATTACAACGTTATACATTCGAACTTTCAGTAGATGGAACAGTATTCTATGTAGGTCAATCTTCATTCGGATTCTTTACAGTAGCTGACCTTTCTAGCCAAGCAGGTCTTGACTCAGGTGAAAAAGTAGCAGCATGGAAAGACGTTACTGACTATGACAAGTCGAAAGCAATCACTTTCAACTTAGATTCATTGTTCGGTAAAATGAAGTTGTACAAGTCTACAAACCCAGCTTCTCCAAGATTACACTTAGCAGAAGATCAACTGAACTTGTTAGACAGTGCTACAATCATCAAAGAAGGTGGTAAATACGGTAAGGGTTATATCCATGCCACTCGTGCTATCGAAAACTACGATTGGTTCTTCACTTGTCACTTCTACCAAGATCCTGTAATGCCAGGTTCATTAGGTGTTGAAGCAATTCACCAAGCCGTTCAAGTTTGGGCGTTGCAAAACAACTTAGGTGAAGGCATGACAAATGTTGGTTTCAACCACCATGCACCAAACAAAACAGTTTGGAAATATAGAGGTCAGATTCTTCAAGGTGACCCAACAATGAACTTGGATTGCCATATCAAAGAAGTAACAAAGGAAAACGGTAAAGTTGTAATCCTTGTAGATGCGAACCTTTGGAAAGGTGATTTAAGAATCTATGAAATTACTGACCTTTCATTAGTGATCAGCTAATTTCTGAATCGAATAGATTCAATGTCGCAAGTGTTAAGCCGAAAGGCGTCACTTGTGATTCAAAATTGGTGAAGTCTCCCGACTTCGAACCTGACTTTGGTTTACTTCGAAGTCAGGAGACTTCGCCAATGACTTAGTTCCAAGTGACGCTAACGCTTAACACTTGAAACATTTTGATAACACTTAATTATTCATTCAAATAAGATGAATACAACATTGATTAAAAATAGCGGCTTAAAATCGACAGCTAAATCTACTTCAAAGTGGTTTGGTGCTTCAAGCTTTGCAAAATATACAACGGAGGAGATCAAGCAGCAGTTTGAGAAATTAGACAAACAGCTTTTTGTGATCAGAAACCAAGAAGGTACAGTAGGTGTAGCGGATGGAATGGGAACAGCCACTTCATCGGATTTACAGTCTGCTGAATTATTAGCGAACATTCCAGCTTATGCTCCAGAAGCATTGGGTGATCCTTCATTCAGAGCGGCGTATGGTTTGAAATATAACTATATGGGCGGTGCCATGGCGAATGGTATTTCTTCGGAAGACCTAGTGATTGCTTTAGGTAAAGCAGGTATGTTATGTTCATTTGGTGCAGGTGGATTGATTCCTGCAAGAATTGAGCAGGCAATCGATAAGATTCAAGCGGCATTACCCAACGGACCTTATGCATTCAACTTAATTCACTCACCCAACGAGGTGGCTTTAGAGCGTGAAGCTTGTGAGTTGTTCTTAAAGCGTGGTGTGAAAGTGATTGAAGCGTCTGCATTTATGGACTTAACACCATTTGTAGTGAAGTTCAGAGCGGCAGGGTTACGCAAAAATGCGGATGGATCTATCCATATGGAAAACAAGATCATCGCTAAAGTATCTCGTTTAGAAGTAGCGGAGAAATTCATGCGTCCAGCACCAAAGTCGATCTTAGACAAGTTGGTAGCAGAAGGTCAGATTACTGCTGAGCAAGCGACATTGGCATTATCTGTACCAATGGCAGACGACATTACTGTAGAAGCGGATTCGGGTGGACATACAGACAATAGACCGTTGGTATCTTTATTACCGTCAGTGTTATTGTTAAGAAACAGAATCCAAGAAGAATTGAACTACCCTGAGCAAGTACGTGTAGGTGCTGCAGGTGGTATCTCAACGCCTCAATCTGTATTAGCGGCTTTCGCTATGGGTGCGGCGTTTGTAGTAACAGGTTCAATCAACCAAGCATGTTTAGAGTCAGGTGCATCAGACCACTCTCGTAAGGTGTTAGCACAAGCGGGAATGACAGACATCATGATGGCACCAGCATCAGATATGTTTGAGTTGGGAGTGAAATTACAAGTGTTGAAAAAGGGAACATTGTTCGCTTTAAGAGCACAAAAATTATATGATACGTACATCGCTTATGACGGCATCGATGCGATTCCTGAAAAAGAGCGTACAACGTTAGAAAAGACAGTCTTCCAAGATTCATTAGAGAACATCTGGAAGATGTGTATTGAGTTTTTCCAAGAGCGTGATCCAGAGCAAATCACAAGATCAGAAAACAATCCAAAGCGTAAGATGGCATTGATCTTCCGTTGGTACTTAGGTCTTTCTTCTTCATGGGCTAACCGTGGAGTGAAAGGTAGAGAGTTGGATTACCAAATCTGGTGTGGTCCTGCAATGGGTGCATTCAACGAGTGGGTAAAAGGTACTCCTCTTGAAAACTGGGAAAACCGTAAAGCAGTAGACGTTGCTCATGCATTGTTCAACGGCGCTGCCTACTTGTACAGATTGCAATACTTAGAAATGCAAGGCGTACAAATCGACGGCAAATTCAAAGCAGCAAGTGTGAAATATTAAGCTTCACGCTTAGCTGTTCATTCATATCTTATTTATTCTGATTGACCCCATAGCTTTTAGTTATGGGGTCTTTTTTTATATTGATTTAAAAAACTTCTCTTCATTTAATTATATTTTTGTGTAACAGAAAATATATTACTTATTGAAAATCTTAATTTCATGAATTTCTTATTACTTAAATCAGGTGGTGATTATATAGAAGACATGTATAAGAAGGGTTATTTACGGTTTACTCATATAAATAAATTTAGAAAATATGAAAAAGATAAAGCTAAACGGAATGATCGTAGAGAGGGAAATCTAACAAATTATCAACTGAAATATATTGAGATTCTACATCCAACAACTGAAAAAATAATTCTTCGAGGTGATATTGATATGCCCGATTTTAATGGTCAGATCAATAATCAAGAGACATCTAAGAATTTATATATATGTAGTCTAAGTATAATAGAAATTAATCAAGAAAACCCTGATGAACCTCAGTTAGTATCATTGAGTTCAACAATTAAACAGTTTGGGAAGAGGAATATTTTGATTTATCGCATGGATATTTTTTACGAGGAACTTAAGAGGTTACAAATTGAAGGTTTAGATATTGAAGGTAAAAAGGTTGAATACTATAATCACAAGACTTATGATGGAGATTTAAGTTATTTCCATAAAGAAATTGAATATAAATATCAGAAAGAATATAGATTAGTAATTTATTCTACGGAAGATTTAGGTGAAACTTTTGATTTGTCAATACCAAATTTTGATTCTTTTTCTGGCTTAGATATTAATTTAAAGATTAAGACAGTTTGAAGTAATCCCCCTTGCCCCTTCTGTTCGTTGTGTTAAGCCGATAGGCATCACTACGAACTAGCCCATGTTTTAAGTTTAAAACTTAAAACAAAACTAAAATATTCATCCCAAAATATCGACTTCTATAAGATTATATTTCATACCATGATAGTTAGAAGCACTAGAATAGAGGTAGTCTTTTGAGTCTTGAACAATTCCTGCTTTGATAGGATTGTCATGCGTGTAATCTAAACGTTGTTGTAGTTTTTCAGATGTATCCAAAAGAATAGGATGATTATGCTGTTGCCAAAATTGATACTTTTTATTCCTAGTATTTTTCTGACCAGCTCTTTGAAACATCCAAAGCATCCATTCTTTTCTACTTTCAACAGTATTGTTCTGAATGCTTTTAATAATGGATTTAGAGGTGTACTTTTTGAAATCTCTTAGAATGTCAGAAATGTTTATATGTAACCTTTTTGAAATAATAAGATGAATGTGATTACTCATTATCACATATGCATGAATATTCAGCCCTTTTTCCTTTTGGCAATATTTTAGACTGTCAAGAATGATATTACGATATTCTTCTCTGGTAAATACGTCTATCCAATAAACCACAGAAATAGAGACAAAATAAGTTGCTTCTTGATCGTAGAAGATATGTTTTCTAGCCATGATGAATCGTTTTAGTTAGTTCTTTATTTTTTGAAGTTAGTGATAATGGAGAAGGTAATGAAATGTTTTTGGTTTTAAGTCGCAGACTTAAATGAATGTGGAAGTTCTTAGTGACGCCTGTCGGCTTAACACAAAGAACAGTGGGGAGATGATTATCAATATTAATGAATTCAAATTGTTTTTATATTTTAGATTATAGTAAAAGAGAAGAATGATGAACAAACAAATTACCGTATTTGATAAAGAATATATTTTAAAGAAATCTCCTGAAGGTGAATTTGTCACTTTTATTAGTGACTTAGAAGTTGAAATCATTATTTCGGAATCCTTATTAAAAAGATTAAAAGAAATTCAAGGCCACTTATCTAAGTTAGATAAGAATCTAATTAATAAAAATATATTATTGTCTTTTGATTCAATCGCGTATTTATCTACTTTTTCAAACTTTTATAAAGGGAGAAAAATGAAACTTAATTTTAGTGATATCTCTTTTGATGAAGAGTTGAATACAATTTATTGTTTTACATGTGACCTTTCTGAAGGATATTACACTTGGTATACAAAATTTTCTCATAGTTTAATTATGGGAGTTTGGTATGAGGTTTCCTAATAATTGAACCAAACAGAGAGTATATTATGGTCACTTAATTTGCTTAACACAAAGAATAGAAAGATATATAAATTATTAATCCACTCCATCTCCTGCATAACAAACCCTTCTTTCAAAGCAGCCTGTCTATCGTAAAAATGAGGAGTGTAACTCGGGTCAATACTCATGCCTACAAAATGTTTTCTTGAAGGGGAAAAGACGATACTGATATCATTTCATTTTTGATCGGGTTTGTGGGTATTTGTTATAAGTCACAGACTATAACAAAAGGGGAGTTCTCAGTGACGCCTTTCGGCTTGACACTAAAAACAGTGGAGGTAGTATTAGCTTTCAATTTTATTAGAATCACTCACTGTTTGAAATGTTAAGCGGTAGCGTCATTTCGAACTTAGATATTGTTATAGTCTGTGACTTATAACAATACATAAGTTGAATAACTAAAATCTAGTTATCATAATCTTTAAATATCTTCTTGTCTGCCACAAAAGTCCCAAATGGAATCAATGATGCTGCAAATGCCCAAGCACTATTTTTGAAACCCCATTTTATAGTGAAGTGAATGTATAAGACTATGGCTACATATAGAGAATAAATAATACGCCATGTCCCATTCCAATAATTTTATTTGACTCATGTATATCTGTGATGTATTTCAAAGGCATTGAAACAAACAGAATTAATAGGAAAGAAATCCCTTCTAAAAGTGCTATTAATCGCATTAATTTTATTCCTGACATATTTTTAGTGGTTTAAAAGTTTGTTGTTGTTGTGGCAAATTTAGGATTATATTCTTTGTTAGTTTGGAATTGTAATAAGTCAGGTACTATAACTATAATCAAGTTCGAAATAATACTTCAATTTAACATTTCGAATAGTGAAGATTTGAGAGCATTATACAGTTACCTAAATAAATACTGTTTTGATCTAATACGAAGATGCTGTAAAGGGCGTCTCTACTAGGTTTTAGATATTCCATAAATTAAAAGAGATACCTTTATTAGATATCTCTTCTTATATTTTATTATTTCACTTCTTTATTCGTTGATGAATGTTCTTCCTTTAATTGACGAAAACGTTCGCAATAGATTTTTAAAAAAGTGGAATTTAAAGTCATGTTATTCTTATGATTATTTAAATATGATTTTCTCATTTTTCGATCAATGATTTCATATGTATACACTTTTATATATCGATCTTCATAACTTTTTCTAGAGTCATTGTAAACTCTCATCGAAGTATAATTTGTTTTTACAACGAATTTGTAACGATACTTATCTTTATCTTGGTACTTATTAGATCGTATATTTTTGTCATGGATAAATTCGTATTCTCCAGGATAGAACTCCTCAATTACTTTTCTGATGTGTTTGTCCAGCTTTTTTTGTTCAGTTAATACAAATAGCATACAGTCGTTTTCTTTTCCATAGTCTGGAGGTATTGTATTGGCTTCAATAGAGATATTATCATGAACTTCTTGTTTGTTGGTAGTGTATAGTTTACTTATACAACTTTGAGATAAAATAGTTGTGAGTAGTAAAAAATAGCGAATAAATTTTGTCATTTTGCTTAAAGTTTAAATATAAAAAATGATAATGTTTGTAGAGCTAATGTTAGCTAAAGCTTTTATAAAAAGAGACACCCTCATCAGATACCCTTTCTATTTAGATTACTTATTTTCTTTAAGTACTTTTTTATTTTTTACATGCTTTTCTAACCATTGATCTTGTTCCCATAAAAGATGTAAGATACTTTCTTTAGAACGGTAACCATAGCTTTCTTTCGGTAACATCACCAATTGAACTGTTGCTCCTAAACCTTTTAAGGCACTGAAGTAACACTCACTTTGAATAGGTTAAGTACCTGAATTGTTATCCGCTTCACCATGTACAATTAATAAAGGTTGCTTAAAAAGTATCTCATTATAATCAAATTGGTAATTTATTTATTAAAAAAGCCCTTATTAATGCGAAGTTCTCTGTTTTAAGTAAGCCTGACAATAATACTATTTATCTATTAGTATAACAAGAGGTGTTTTAGTAGAATAAATTGATGTATAATGAAAAACTAAATAATGTTTTCTTTATTCCTTTTGTAAATACTATTTTGACCTTTTTAGAAAAGTTCTTTTTACAAAGTCTATTTAAATTGGAGTATGAAACAGTTGGAAGATATCAAGCTATATGGGGAGCCATTTGTACAAATAGCGACTTTTAAGGAGGATTTTCGATTAACACCTAAAATGACACATGATGCTTGTTTAGCGTATGTGAAGGCAGGGAAATATGAAATATTTTCAGCATCAGAACATATTTCAGCTACTTATAATGAAAGTATTTTAATGAAATGTGGGAATTATATTGCCGATTTTCAACAAGACCCTGAAGAGAAGTTTTTTAGAAATATTGTTTTTCATCTTTATCCTGAATCCATAAAGAGGGTATTTAACGATGAAGACCTTAGTTTTTTGATGAATAAGGCATCTACATCTGAAAAAGGGGAAGCGGTAAAGATTACAGATAACGCTTTGTTGGATAGTTTTGTAGAGTCATTGAAGCCTTATTTTGAGCAACCTCAATTAGCTACTGAGCAGTTGATGGAATTAAAACTGAAGGAGTTGATTTATATTCTATGTGAAACGGGTAAGGGAAATACCATACATTATATTTTAGGTACTTTATTTCAACCTGAACAAATCAATTTTAAGAATACAGTAGAAGCTAATTTGTTTAATAATCTAACAATTAGTGAATTAGCCCATCTAACAACAAGAAGTGAAAGTACTTTTAAACGTGATTTTAAAAAAATATATGGTGTAAGTCCAGCTAAATATATCAAAACCAAACGCTTAGAGAAGGCAGAGAAAATATTAAGAACTTCAGATCAGTCGATTAGTAGTGTTGCATGGGATTGTGGTTTCGAAAATGTGGCTCACTTCAGTAACTCTTTCCGCTTACAATATGGTCATTCTCCAAGGTCGTATCGCAAATGACCTAAATAGAAAACTTTTTGAGCGTTGTTGAAAAATTATTCTAGCCTCGAATCCTCAATTTTGTCTTGTCCTAATTACTTAATTAAAACAAAAAAGAAATGGAAAAGATGAAGGAAATCACAAAAGCAACGCAAGTAATCAATGATTCAGCAGACAATGTTTGGGAACGTCTAAGAAAACTAGATGGGGTAGAAGAATTTCTTCCTGAAGTGGTCAGTAAGTCATGGTTGATAGATGACCAATCGCCAGGAGTGGGAACCAAAAGGTCTTGCTCATTAAATGTGATGCCCGAAGATGCTGCACCAACAGTAGAAGAAGTGATTGCATTTGACGATAAAAATCGCACTTATTCTTACCGATTGGAAGATGGTGCAATGCCCGTCAAAAACATGGTAAATACTTTTACAGTAAAAGATCTTGGGTATAAAAGGTGTGAACTGTCATGGCAAGCAACAATAGAATCATTTATTGAAAACCCACAGATGTCTGAAAAGGAATTCAATGAATTTGTAGTAGGAAATGGTGTAATGCTGATGAATAATATTTCTAGTTTACATCAGTAAATAAAAAAAGAGCGAAGTAGTGGTGCTTCGCTCTTTTTTTATTGGTTTGTGGTTTTTTGTTATAAGTCACAGACTATAACAAAAGGGTAGTTCTCAGTGACGCCTTTCGGCTTGACACTAAAAACAGAGGTGGTAATAATAGTTTTCAATTTTATCACAATCACTAATTGTTTTGTTATAAGTCACAGACTATAACAAAAGGTTAGTTCTCAGTGACGCCTTTTGGCTTGACACCAAGAACAGAGGTGGTAGTAGCTTTTCAATTTTATTACTATTTCTCACTGTTTGAAATGTTAAGCGGTAGCGTCATTTCGAACTTGGATATTGTTATAGTCTGTGACTTATAACAATGAAGAATAATTACCCCAATACATCTACTTCCAATAAATTATACTTCATTCCATGATAATTAGACGCACTTGAATACAGATAATCTTTTGCATCTTGTACTATTCCTGCTTTGATAGGATTGTCATGAATATAGCCCAATCGCTGTAAAAGTTTTTCAGAAGTATCTAGAATAATGGGTTGGTTGTGTTGTTGCCAGAATTGGAAATCTCTGTTTTTAGGATTTTTCTGTCCGGCTCTCTGAAACATCCAAAGCATCCATTCTCTTCGACTTTCTTTAGTGTTTTCCTCAATACTTTTTACAATATTCTTAGCGGTGTGTTTTTTGAAATCTCTCAATATATCAGACAGATTCTTATTACGCCCTTTTGTGATGATCATATGAATATGATTACTCATTATCACATAGGCATGAATTTTTAAGTCTTTGTGTTCTTGACAATATTTGAAGCTATCTAGGATGATATTACGGTATTCTTCTCTTGTGAATACATCTATCCAATAAACTACTGTCATTGTTACGAAATAGGTTGCTTCTTGATCGTAGAAGGAGTGAGCTCTAGCCATGATGAATCGTTTTAGTTAGTTTTTTATTTATCGAAGTTAGTGATAAGGGAGGTGGTAATGAAATGTTTTTTTGTTATAAGTCACAGACTATAACAAAAGGGTAGTTCTCAGTGACGCCTTTCGGCTTAACACTAAGAACAGGGGTGGTAGTAGTTGTCAATTTTATCACAATCCCTCACTGTTTGAAATGTTAAGCGGTAGCGTCATTTCGAACTTGGTTATTGTTATAGTCTGTGACTTATAACAATGAGATCCCACTAACATATCCACTACCGAAAAAGAATCAATTCTGAAAAATAGACTTCAAAATAGTAAAGAAAGGTTCTTGTTTTTTATGTGCAATTAGATAGTAATCTCTGATTGGATAATCATTGGGTTCCCAAATTAATTGTAGTTGTTTCTGATCTAAAAATTCTTGTGCATTATGTTTTAATGTTATGGCTACTCCTTCGATTTCGGTTAATTCTTGTAACATAAAATATTCATTTGGGATGATATAGTTTGTGAAAATCTTCGGTCGCTTTTTGTTAAAGCAATGCATCCATAACAACTTAATAAATGGATTTGTAGACATGTGTGAAAACCAAACTTGACCTTCTAACCACTTTTGAATTTTGTTCAATTCATTTGCACGAATGAAACCTTTGAGGTTATGGGTATCAATGTTTGGATGCCCAACCACTATTAACTGTGATTGCATAATTCTTTCAGACAATACATCAAACGTTTGTATATCCTCTTTAATTACAGCAGCATCAATCTGTTGATTATTGACCATGTCAAATAACTTTTGATTATCAGCTTCAAAATGTACGGTCAAGTGCTTGAAAGTTTCTAATAAGTCCTTTGAAACAAAGCTTTTATAAAGGTTTTCGTTAAGACCGAAAGTATATTGTTTGTCCTCTTTTTTGACTGATTTGCTATAGCTTGCCTCAACTTTTTCCAGCGTATCTAAAGATTCAATAATCAAATTATTCAGAAACTTCGCATGATCTGTTGGTACAACTCCTTTTGATTTTCGAGTAAATAATTTATGCCCAACAGCAGCCTCCAACATATTCATTTGATTGCTGACGGTGGGTTGCGTTAAAAATAATTCTTCAGCAGCTTTAGAGTAACTCTGATGTTTATACACTGCTTTGAAAGTTCTATACCATTCTAAATTAACCATAGTGATATTAATTTATTTATATCATGACTAAAATTAAACGATTTCATTTTATATCACAAGCCCTCTACATTTGTTACATCATCATTCAATCATTAAATATTAAACTTTAGAAAAATGAAAAGAATAGCATTAGTAACAGGAGCGAACAAAGGATTAGGTTTTGAAACTGCTCGTCAATTAGGGGCAAAAGGTATCAAAGTATTGATGGCTTCAAGAGACAAATCAAAAGGAGAAACTGCAGTTGAAAAACTGAAATCTGAAGGTTTGGATGTCGAGCTGGTCCAATTGGAAGCGACCAATAGCTCTGAAATCAAAACGCTAAAAGGCTATATTGAAAGTCAGTATGGAAAGCTTGATATCTTGGTAAATAATGCAGGTATTATGCATCAGGATGAGCCATTAGGAACGAACACATCCGAAAATATTTCTTCAAGTACTTTACAAAATACATTTGATGTCAATTTCTTCAGTGTAGTGAATTTAACACAGGAATTGTTACCATTACTGAAGAAAAGTGATGCAGGAAGGGTTGTCAACCTATCAAGTATTTTGGGATCTAATACCGTACAAAGCGATACCGAATCTCCTTATTATAGTGTAAAGCCGTTTGCATATGATGCTTCAAAAGCCGCTCTTAATTCATTTACAGTTCATTTGGCAGCCGCTTTAGAAGGGACAAATGTAAAAGTAAATTCAGCACACCCAGGATGGGTAAAAACTGATCTTGGTACAGACGGTGCACCAATGGAAGTAGTAGATGGAGCGAAAACATCAGTAGGTCTTTCTCTTGAAGAAGAAACAGACTTTAACGGTAAATTTATTCATATGGGTGAAGAAGTCGCTTGGTAATTTTTATTATACCCTAAGCCAGTTTTGAATGTTGGCTTAGGGTATATTTTTTCTGAGTTTGATAACTAAAATCTCCATTGTTGATCTTGTTTGCGGGTATTTGTTATAGTCTGTGACTTATAACAACACCTAAGTTGAATAACTAAAGTCTAGTTATCATAACCTTTAAATATCTTCTTATCTGCCACAAAAGTTCCAAATGGAATCAGTGATGCTGCAAATGCCCAAGCACTATTTTTGAAGCCCCATTTTATAGTGAAGTGAATGTATAAGACAATGGCTACATATAGAATAAATAATACGCCATGCCCCATTCCAATAATTTTATTTGGCTCATGTATATCTGCAATGTATTTCAATGGCATTGAAACAAACAGAATTAATAGGAAAGAGATCCCTTCTAGAAGACCTATAAAACGAATTGCTTTTATTCCTGACATATTTTTTAGTGGTTAAATAAGTTTGTTGTGGTGAGGGCAAATTTAGGGATAATTTGTGATTATATTCTTTGTTAGTCTTAACAATACTTCCCCTCATCAGCCCAGGACTTAAGTCCTGGGCTGATGAGGGGGAAATAAATCTATTTCAACTCCCAATTCATAAAAAAGGAGCATTATTTTTCACTGTAAGATGTAAATATTTACTTCTCAAACTCCTCAATTTCGTTTATAGCTTCCAAAGCCTCCATTGTTTTAGAGCCAGTAAATACTTTGATTGTCGTTCTTACCCATTTAATATGTAAATTTTTGTGTGATAACTTATTAAAGGCCCATACAATTGGGATAACCAAAAGGAAATTGGCGATGAAATATCTTTGTACGAAACCTGGCTCTAAATAAGGATATAGATCCACTCCAAGGATGACATCAATACCTACAATTGCATAAGCCCACCAAACAGGAGTAGAAAGGAATATCAATTTTATAAATAATAAATCATGTGCATTAACAAGCTCCATTTTTTTCCTGATTTCAACAATAGGTTTTGAGAAATCAATTTGTCGTAGGAGCAGAACTTGGCCTATGCTTCCCACAAGAGCAACTATTGCAAATAGGTGTACAATAATTCCGCTGATAACTAAATGTGTTTGCCCCCAATGGTTAGCAATATATCCGCCCAATAATAGCACAATGATACTAAAAGTTGCTACTTCAATACTTCTAAATCTTACGATACGATCTCTATTTTTTTTAGATTTATCAAGTGGCAATGAATCGATTACAGCGTCATTTACCTGAAGCATTTTATCCAGCTTTGAATCGTATGCGGCGAATAATTTTTTTAGTTCTATATCTTCCATTATCTATTATTTTTTTGAAACTCTTTCTTTAATTTTAATTTAAGTCTACTGATTTTTGTCGCTACATTAGTTTTTGAGATACCTAAAATCTCTGCGATTTCAACGTACGACTTCTCTTCCAAATACAACAGCATCAGAGCTTTATTTAATTCATCTAAATCATTAATGAATTGTTGTAACAACTTTATATTGTTGTCTAACTCCGTCTCGTCTTCATTCTCATCAACGACACTGTAAATAGATTCTACGCTAGAAAAATCATTATTGGCTAGCCATTTCTTTTCCTTCCTGTAAAATGAAATAGCTACATTTAGTGCAATCCGATACATCCAAGTAGAGTATTTATATTCTGGGTTATACTTATCAAAAGCATTCCATAATTGAATGATGATTTCCTGCTCCAAATCTTTTCGATCTTCAATATCCTGACAATAAGAATTCACAATCTTGTAAATGATTTTTTTGTGTGAATTGATTGTCGATATGAATTTATTTTTTCTGTTTGTCTCCATTCAATTCGTTTTAGTTGAATGTGATTTTATTGTTTTCATGGTCTGAACTTTTAATGTTTATCTTATTATTCGCAGGGTTTTCTAAAAGTCACACTTTTCCTTAAATATTTTTTTGATGGGGTACTTCTTCTCGGAATAAGACTGTTCCTTTAGCTAATAATAGTTAAGCCGATCAGTCAAATTTTTTCCAACTATTGACAGTAATTTTAAAACTCCTATATTCGCGCCATCAAAATCTAGAATAGACCAAAAATAGCTTTAAATCAGAGTGTTAGGGTTTTGAGTTTAGCCCATTAAAATCTCAAATTTTTGCTTTAATAACCATTTTATCAATACAAAAATGTCAACAGGTGCAGTAGGAATACCTAAAGCTACTATGAACACTAAGAGTGCGTTCAGAAAGCAGTTTTATCGTTTTGCTTTGCCATCGGCATTAGGCATGCTTGTCAACTCGTTATATGTGGTGGCAGATGGAATTTTTATCGCTAGAGGAATTGGAACTGAAGCCATCGCTGCAGTCAATGTAGGGTATCCAGTGATCAACCTGTTAGCCGCAATGGGTTTAATGTTTGGTGTAGGTGGGGCTACATTGGTGGCACTTCATCCGCATGAACAAGATAAGAAAAACCGCATTTTTACTTATACATTATTACTCAACCTTGCTGTATATGGTGTGGTTGCTAGTATCGTTTTTTTATTCCCAAATGAAATACTTTATGCATTTGGGGCTACAGAACGGTTGTTACCTTTGGTCAAGGATTATTTATACCCTTGCCTTTTAGCAGCATTCTTTTTGATGATTTCCTTTTCACTCAATGCATTTGTAAGAAATGATAATGCACCTAAAAAGGCCATGTACTCTTTAGTACTCGGTGCAGTAACCAACGTGATTTTGGACTACTTCTTTATCTTCCAATTGAATATGGGGATCAAAGGAGGTGCCTATGCTACTGCAATTGCACAAGTGGTTTCTGCTTTATACTTAGCGACTCACTTCTTTACATCTTCTTTTCAATTGACATTAAAAGGAAAAGGCATCGATTGGAAATCGATCTACAGAATCAGTAGTCTTGGTTTTTCTTCTTTTATCTTGGAAGCAGCTGTAATGGTAATTACAGTTTTAGTCAATTTAGCGTTGATCAAAACAGAAGGAGAAACTGGTGTTGCTGCGTTTGGGATTATCGCTTATGTTTTTGTGATTCCTCGTATGTTCTTTATCGGATTAGCTCAGGGTATCCAACCACTTGTGAGTAAATACTTTGGCTTAAAAGAATATAAGAGAGTGATAGAGATCTATAGATATGGACAAAAAGTTGCTTTTACATTGACGCTTGTCGTGTTGCTGTTAACTGTCTTTTATGCTGAATATATTGTTGGCGTATTTACTGGGGAGGAAGCTATTATTCCTTATACAGCCAACGGTCTTTTATTATACACAAGTGCAGTTGTTTTTGTAGGAGCCAACTTTATGAACATCTCCTATTTACAAGCAATGAATAGAGCTAGTTTAGCTAATGCGATTTCAATTTGTAGAGGAATTGTATTTATGGCCATTAGTATTTCTGTCCTTCCCAAATTTTGGGGAGTTAATGGTATATGGTTGGCGTTGCCTTTGGCAGATGTGCTTACTTTCTTACTGACCATTGTTTTGTTCAAGGCATTGAAGATTAATGATAAGTTGGTCTTACCAATAGTAGATGCTGCGAACATTCAAATTCCACAACCAGATTTTGAAGGGTTGAAATTTCCTAGAAGAACAAAAATGTTTTAAGTAATCAAAGGTTTGTAAAATGTTATTGATGCGTTTTACAAACCTTTTTTATATCCAATACTCTGATAAATATCTGTATTAAGGTAGTGCATGTTAGTTTTCCATTTTATTGGAATGTTTTTTCAACGATGAGATGTTTTGATATTGATGTTAAAGCGATAAATTTAATTATTCATCACCCTCAATACTTTTCTTATATGTGTTTTCAAAACAAATTCATTGGTTTTGCCTTTCTAGTTTTTTCTTTATTGTCTATTACCACTTACGGACAGTTTGTTCAAGTTAGTTTAGAGGAACAGGTCAATTATATCGGAGGAAAACTGTTGAAATCAAAGGGAAATCTTTTGAACGGTCAAAAGCATGGGGAGTGGACGTATTACTTTAAATCTACTCAATACAATCACTTGGTTTATCGTATTGAAAACTATGATAGAGGAGTAAAACATGGTGTTTTTAAAAAATTCACCAATGAAGGAATTGTCATTTCAGAGAAAGAATATGATCATGATCAATTATCAGGAGATCATAAAAAGTATTATGATGATGGTACATTAAGGTACATGAGGCATTATGAAAATGGTATTCCTGAAGGGAAAAGCTACTACTATTTCGAAGATGGAAAAGTAGAAGAACAATCGTACTTTAAAAATGGAAAGTTAGAAGGGGAGTATGTAAAATACTACAGTGATGAAAACCCCAAAGAGAAGATAAATTATAAAAATGGACTCAAAGATGGAAAGTATTTCTACTACAATAAAAACAACCAATTATTTGTAGAAAGGAAGTACAAGGAAGGAAAAAGAATGGGAACGGAATTAACGTATTATGACAATGGACAGTTGCAAGAGAGTGTACGTTATGAAGATCAAAAGAAAGTAGGGAAGTACGAAGAGTTTCATAATAATGGGAAAGTAAAAACACTATGTTTTTATAAAGAAGGATACATTGAAGGGGCATATCAATCATTCTATGATAATGGATTTAAAGATGTAGCATGTGAGTATCAAAAGGGTAAACTCGAAGGAAAATATATTGAGTATTCTGAGGAAACGGAGAACAAAGTGTACAGTGAGAAATTTTATAAGAATGGTGTATTAGATGGACAGGAAGTCTTTTACTTTGATAATACCAATACTTTAGAAACACTGATCACTTATTCAAAAGGTCTGAAAAATGGAGATAGCAAGAAATGGTATCCTTCTGGTCAATTAAAAATCCATAGAATCTATCACAACAATAACTTAGTTTACCATTCTTCTTACAACGAAAATGGAGTATTATTAAAAGAAGGTAAACTAGATAGTAATACGAATAAAATGATTTATAAATCTGGAGAAGATTTGTAGGAATCTAACTAGATGAATAGTTAAAATTGATTTACATGAAATCGAAATAATAGATAGTCACGATCCAAACTATAAAAAATAATAATTCTTGATAACAGAATAACATACTGCATATTTCAGTGTGTGGTATGTTATAAATCAAGAAGTATACACTGTGAAATAACGATCAATTAAATTTATTGTATTACTTAATACATGTGTATATTTGCTGCATATCTAATTTTATTGAACTAACTCAGACTAAAATGACAAAGCAGATATTTGTATTACTAGTGATCGTATTCTCTTCATGTATATCATCATCTCAGAAGAACTTTAAGAAAACAGCATCTCTAAAAGGAGAAGTGGTTAAAATCATAGAAAAAAAATACGATACCAAGCTGAAAAAAGGGGTTTTTAGAATTGTCTACCAAGCAGACTTATCTCAAGATATCTATCATTATAACCAAGCGAATAGTATCACTCATACTCAATTTCTAGATTATAAAGGTAAAGAGATGTGGCGTTATGAAAATTCTTTCGACAAGAATGGAAATATCATATCGTCCTCAGTTTTTATGAAAAATGAATTAAATAATACCTTCGAAAATAAGTTTGTTGATGGTGAAAATATAGAGAGTGTATACCTTGATGCGGATGGTAAGAAATTATACACAACTTTGAAAGAGTATGAAGGTAAAGCACTCAGTAAAAAGACAAAGGTTAGCATTGATGGTGAAGTATTGTTGATTACTGAATATGATAATAAAGATGGGGTGGCAAAATCCATCACAGAAAAACTACCCAATGGAAAGGTAAAGCGTTTTACAAAGTATGAGTACAACCGTTTGGGAGATCTGACGAAGGAAGAAGTTGTCATAGAAGATTTCAATCAAAAAGAGAACGGCATAAGATATTTTGAATACGAATATGATCAGAATGGAAATTGGACCAAGAAGTTTTATTATAACGATGAAAGTGTATTAGAGGATGTTTCCATTAGAAATATATTTTATTCAGACGATCAAAAACTAAAACTATCGAAATCATTACTTCTTGGAGAATGGTTTGTATTTGGAAGAAAAGTACAAAGCTTCGTCTTTAATGAGGACAATACATTTCAACTAATACATGAAAATAGATCTAAGGCTTCAGGTATTTGGTCTTTTGATGCAAAGAAAAGTAATATCACCTTAACACAAGAAAGTGAAAAAGACGAATTGGTACTGAATTGCTTTTGGGCCGGAGGCTTATTACACCTTTATCCAGAAGACATTACTGACCAAGTGATGCAATTAGAAAGACGTACTCCTAATATCGATCAAAAGTTTACCCAAAAGGTGGCAGAAAAACCATTTCTAGGTAAATGGCAGGTCGTAGGAGAAGACGAAATGTATATTGAATTCACACCTGAGAATCACTTCTTGACTACTCAAAAATACAAAACTCCAAAGAAAGGAACATGGGAAATTAATATCGATAATCTTTTGATTTCATTCACTGAGAACGGAAAAGAGGAGTCAAAGAAATACCATTACTTCTTCGAAGAGGGGCAACTTAAATTTTATAACTATTCATTAGAAGTAGTCCAAACCTTGAATTTTGTAGGGAATGAAATTTAACAATAGGAAAGCTTAAACTATTTAAACAAGTGGCTTTTCGCCTCATTTTGTCCTTGATTAAATGCCTCTATTAGTCCTTCATAATTAGTAATCACTTCAAATACAAAAACAGAGCAAATGCCTAAGGCGAATAGTAGAAGATCCCTTTTGGTTAGTTTTATTTTGTTCATAGTTCACTTAATTATCAGTTTATTTGTATTACAATTTATGATATTAAATTGAAATATTAAAAGTGTGAGGTTACTTTGCTCTATTTTCCGCCTTAGAGTGGTTGGATTACAATACAGCTCTTCATTATTGAGGAATAATTAATAACTAAAAAACAAACTATCATGGTACAGAATTCTACAAATGAGGAAAAAGAAAATAACAATAATCATGAGCCAAAGATAGAGATGAGGCGTATAAGGCTAGTTCTTGGTTCTTTTGGATTACTACTTCCAGTATTATTATTTGTGGGAAACGGTAATCGTTTAATGCCTTCCATGAGTCATTTTTATTATACCCCTTCAGCCGTATTTTTAATTGGTATGGTGATGTCATTAGGAGTGGTATTAATCGCTTATAAAGGGTATAAGAAAACCGATAAAGAGTGGTTTAGTGATCATGCTATTACTTCGACGGCAGGTATTAGTGCTATTGTTTTGGTACTGTTTCCTGCTTATTCTATCAATGTATGTTCAGAAGTATCTTTTCATGGATATCCTGCCGATAATTATTTGTTTGGTTCAATGAGTGATAAGTTCGTGAATACCATTCATTTTTTCTCCTCTGCTTTGTTTGTGATTTTACTAGGAGTGATGAGCTTTTTTAAATTCCCAAAATCTAAAAAGAACGTTTGGATTTACAGAACTTGTGGTATACTGATCGGGTTGTCTGTTTTAGTTATTGGGGTATTGGAAATGGTTGAAAGCTTAAGGAAATATTTTCCCAACTATGTGTTTTGGCTAGAAACAGTAGCTGTTTGTTCATTTGCTATCGCGTGGTTAGTAAAGTCTAAGCCAATACAGACCTTTTTAAGTCTTTTCAAGTAAAGTAATTTTATACACCTAGGTCTTTAATTTCAATATCTTCAATATTGTCATATTCAATAATGTTGCTTGCACAGCCTGCTGCAGTTGTAGAATATTCACTTCCTTTCTTAGGGAGGTAAACAACGGGTATTCCTTTTGCATAAGCGTATCCTAATTCAATTCCTACTCCAATAGCTTTTGTAGTTAACTCTGCAATAAATAGGTCAGAGTTATCAATTTCTTGAAAAGCCGTTGCCATCATTTCTTTTTCCTGCTGTGGTTGAAAATGGTAATGGTCAACAAAGACAAAAAGATGGTAGTTGTGTTGTTTTAGAAGTAATGATAAAGTTTCAATTTCTTTATCAAACTTTTTTCTATTTGAAAAGCTGATGCCTAAGTATGCCTTTTTCATGATAATCTAAAGGTTTTATTATAGATGATGTAATGGTAAAATTAATACTTCGTACTAGAATTTGAGAAGGGTTATAAAAAATAAAAGAGGTGAGAATAAATATAAATTCTCACCTCTTTTGATGATTGCTTTTGTGCACTACATGATACGAAATAAAGCATGTAGCTCAACAATCTTATTGTTTATTCTTCCGTTTGATATTCAAATATTTTTTCATGCTCAATGATAAAATGATCACTCGAATGTGTTGCATTTCGTGAGTAACTATAGAAGTATGAAATAGGATACTCTTCTTTATCATATTCATATTGTAATGACGCACTTGATGTATACCCGTAGTCATCATTATAATAAGTCTCTAAGATCGTTAATGGATTATTTGTGGTTTTAAGGTTCTCTGTAGTATATCTAATTTCATTTAGATCTTTAAGGTAGGTATAAGGATTATGGTAGGTATCGTAAGTGATACTTACTTCCCTAACCAAGTATTCCTCCTCACCTGAGTACTCGTAATTTTTGATACTCGTAATGTTCCCATCTTTCCAAATATATGTTTCTTTCGTTATAGGTTTTTCTAAATCGTAATATGTTACCTTTTCAACAGGTTGACCATAAGTATTTAAAAAGATGTCAATCTTGTGGTTACCATAATCGTTGGTAACATATTCCGTAATGCTATTCTCACCATAAGATACCTTAACCTCTCGGATAGTATTTTTATGGGACTGATCTATATAAATTTGCTTCTGAATATAACTTATGATTTTTCCTTCTTCATCGTAGGTCATATTTGAAGTTTCGTTATAAAATCTTATTTCATCTTCATAGCCTGTTGAAAATCGATTAGATAGGATATTAGAAGGTTTTTTATTGGAGTTATACTCCACTGTTAGACGAGCTAGAATTCGACCTTTCGAATTATTTGTTGTGACTGTCTGTAGGTATTTGATTACAGGTTCTTGAGATATGAGTTCAGGCTCAGTATTATCACAAGAAAAAAATAACATACCGAAAAGTAAGCTAAAGATAAGTCGTTTCATTGTACAATAGTTTGCGAAGTTTTTTAGTAGTCCTTCAAAATTAATTACAAAAGAATAACATCAAAAGGAAAAAATAATAATAAGGCAGGGTAGCGTAAAAAAAAACAGTGTACACTATCTAGGTAAAACTTCCGTTCGTTGAAAAAAACGGCCCTTTCGTTTAAAAACAGTCCTTTCATTTACACCTTTTTCGGCGGTAATGTATCTATCTTTTTAGTAGAGGCTATAGGCCTAAAACATTAATCAATCGAAATATATTATGCATTTAAAAGTGAGCATCACTACTCTATTTCTTCTCGTTTTTTGTTATGTAAATGGACAAAATAATGACCGTAAACCAATGGGAACACCGGAAGAAATGGCAACGGAAACATTAGGAAAAATAGAGGAGGAGGTAGAACTGACCAATTACCAAAGAAAGGGAGTATACGATATTCATGTTGCATTTTTTACAGAAGCACAAGAAGCAATGAAACAACGCGACAAAGAAAAAATGGAAGAATTGGAAACGGTAAGGAATGAACAGGTAAAAGAACTTCTAGGAAAGAAATTATACCGAAAATATATTACTGTCATGGAAAGTAGTAAGCCACAGCGACCTTCAGGAGGAAGACCCGGTGGAAGGGGAGGAATGAGAGGAGGTCCTGGAATGTAGTACACCTATTGTCAATATCATATATTAGACAAGTCTTATTGTAGAGTAAACCCACCTGTTGTTAATAGGTGGGTTTCTATTTTTATACTTCCATTGGTACTTCCATCAATAAAACTTTAGCACCTTTATTGGCTTTCACTGTAAGTTTCTCCGTATCCCAAATACCAAATCCATCTCTTTTATTTAATTTCTGACCATTAATTTCTATATCACCTTCTAAAACAAAAGCATACACACCATTGGCTTTATCGTTAATAGAATATTCAATAGTGGTATCTTGATCAAAGGTCCCCATATTGAACCATGCATTTTGATGAATCCAAACCCCTTGATCTGCTTCATTGGGGGATAATATTTGGTTGAATTGATTTGGTTTCGAAATACCTTCTATAGATATCTGATCGTATCTTGGTGTTACTCCTTTTTGGTTGGGAAATACCCAGATTTGAAGAAACTCAACATTCTTATTTAAGTTCTTATTGTATTCTGAATGATAAATTCCTGTGCCAGCACTCATCACTTGAATTTCTCCTTCTTTAATGGTTGCTATATTTCCCATACTGTCTTTGTGCTCTAAATCACCAGACATAGGTATAGAAATAATTTCCATATTATCATGTGGGTGCGTACCGAAACCTTTTCCTTCAGCCACTTTATCGTCGTTTAATACGCGTAAAGCTCCAAAGTGTACTCTTTCTGGATTGTAATAATTGGCAAAGCTAAAGGTATGATGTGAATCTAACCATCCATGATTTGCATGACCTCTAGTATCGGCTTTGTGTAATACAGTATTCATTGTTTTATGTTCTTTATTTGGAATGTGATTAAAACCTACTTGCTTCATCAGTTGATCATAATCTGACTGCTTTAGTTTGATATTCTTTGCCTTTACCATTGCAGGAGAGACAATACCTAAAGCGGCAGATTTTAATGATGTTGAAAGGAATTTTTTTCGATTCATTTTCTTACTGATTTGATGTATTACAAAGTACGTACATACAACCAATGGAAGGAATATGAGAAAACGACAAGAACTTATGAAAATCCGTTATCTAGATATTTTTCTTGAATTGAGAGGGAGAAACACCTACACACTTCTTAAAAAATGCACTGAAATTGGCAGGTTCTGAGAAGCCCAATTGATGCCCTATTTCTTTATTACTTAAGTTAGAGAAATACAATAATCGTTTGGCAGCAATAATAATTCTACTTTGAATATGTTCTTTTGCCGATTTACCACTTTGTGATTTGACGACTTTATTTAGATGATCTGGAGAGATATGTAATACCTCTGCATAAGTACTTGTGTGATGCCACTCTTCGTAGTGCGTATTGATCAAGGCTTTAAATTCTCGAACAACATGGTTAGTATTTTGGATTTCTTCAGACGGAAGGTCACAAGTATTGTAACAGAGAATCAGGATTAATTTTAATAATGAACCTATGGCCTCTTCTTTAAATTGTAAGTCGGAGTGGAAAATTGAATAAATATCTTCTAGGTAGGATTGTATCTGTTGAAATCGCTCCTCTGTAGGGTATAGTGGAGGCGTTTCACTAAAATCATTGAACAGATTGAGATCTTGAATAAAGGAAACAGAGATATTATTGAGCATCAAAAAATCGGAAGTGAACACAAGGGCAAACCCTTCAGATTTCTCTTCTTCAATAATTTGATGTACCTGTCCAGGAGAGATAAAATAGATTTGATGACTTTCTAATGGATAGGATGTAAAGTCGATATTATGCTTTCCTTTTGCCTTTATTGTAAATATGAAAGTAAAGAAATCATGTCGATGGGGATCATCTACTTTACCATTTCTTTTCTCATAGATCTCCTCCATTTTGGAGATACCAAAATATGATTTATGATCATTTTTATTGACAGAGGCATAGGTTTTTACAGCTTTCATAAAATAAAAATATGACAATCTTTTGAATCATTCTACTGATTAAAGGATTGTCATATTTTTAATTGAAAAGAAGAGGTTACTTAATCAACTTTTGTGATAGTATACCTTCAGGTGTATCAATTTTTAAAATGAATACTCCAGAAGGAAGGTGTTGAAGATTCAGTTGATGGTTTTTCTCGGATGTTTCAAATACTAATGCCCCCGTCTCATTGAAAATTTTCAACCCACTCCATGAAATAGAAGAGTTGATGATAATATAGTCTGAGAATGGATTAGGATAGCAAAGAGCATCAACAGAACTTGTATTGAAAGTGATATTTCTTGCGTTTGAATTCCCACATGGACCAATAGTTTTCCACCAATGTTCAGCAGTTCCAGGAGTAACATTATATAAATTATTTACAGCTGCTTCATAAAGGATACCATTGTAACTTACAATGTCACCACTTTGATAAATAGTTGGGTAACCAGAATAAGTTGGTGTGTTATCACAAGTACTAGACACTTCTTCAGCTACAGTAATGATTACTGAAGAAACCCCTTGTCCACCCTCATTATCTGTTACAGTTGAAGAAATAGTAAATTCCCCAAATTGAGAGGGTGTAAATGAGAAATTAGAAGTAGTATAAACGGACCCGTCTACAGTTGTCGTATAATCAGTGATTTGTCCATCAGCATCAGCAGCTACAATTGAGACATTAATAGGCGACAGTGTGGATTGTATGATATCAGTACCTCCGTCAACGGTAATTGATACAGTAGGAAGTTGATTTTCATTGACTTCTTCCACAAAGGAAACAGTTATACTTGAAGTGGTAGATTGACCTTTTGAGTCAGTAGCAGTAGCTTCAAAAAGGTAATCACCATATCCATTAGGTGTAAAATTGAATGTTGTTGCCGTACTTACTTCTACTCCGTTTACATTGATAACAATACTAGGAGTTCCTTTGTCATCTTCAGCAGACAATTGAATACCGATTGATTGAAGCCCTACTATTTGAGTAGTATTAGATGGAGTAATAAACGATAAACTAGGAGGAGTATCAACATCGCCACCACTTGAAGAACAATTGCCAAGTAATGTCCAAGTGCTACTGTCTAAATCAGGCTGATTTCCAACCGACCACCATTTATTGAATACATAGATTTTTCCTTGAAAAACCACTTGCATACCATTGGTCTGATAAGTCTTAGAACTACTCCATTCTTCTATTCCTGTACAATCAAAAGTGAATCCAGGACATGTAGATTGTAGTTTCCAAACATTTGCTACACCCGGAACATCACTGCTTTTAGTTTCCCAACCTGCAGTATAGATAATTCCTTCATAGACTACTTCTTCATTGGCAGTATATACTTTTTCTTCCCATGGAGTACCACAGTTTTCTTTAGGATCAATTACCTCAAAACTATAGTTTAAAGTACTTTCTTCTCCGCTATTATCTACAGCTTTTATTAGGAGTGTATAAGTTTTATAAGCATTTGGAAGAAATGTGGTAGAAGTAGTATTAGTAGCAATGGTAGAACCATCGATTGCAATACTTGAAGCCGTTAAGTTTTGATTGTCTTTATCTAAAATAGAAACGTCTATTGCGATCGCAGAGAAATTCTCTTGTCTGATTTCTGTGGACGCAGGACTTAATAGGCTGATTCTTGGTTTGACGGGAGTAGGTTCTGGTTCTATACCTCCAAAAGGCTTTTGTGATGCACAACCACAAGCATTACAACTGGATTGTCCGTCTAAATCCGTTGAAACACCAAGAATTTGTGAATGACGTTCATAGTGTCCAATTCTGCTTAATACTTTACTTTTTTCAGTACCAGATCCACATTCTAGACCTCCATTAATGATATTAACAGTTACACCAAAACCAGGGTTACGATTGTTTTCTAAATCAAAAGAAGTGGGAATCCAATTTCCTACCATAACATCATGAGCGGAAGGCTTAGGAAATTGTGGTGTCATCCAAAACCAAATGGCTGTTTGAAAAGCTAATGCTCCATCTTGGATCACACTTTCAGGGTTGGCCAAAAGGATGTTTTTGTCTCCATATAAAAACTGACTGACCTGACCATAATTGTAATTCCAAGATAGTTGAATTGGGCCTCTGCCATGGTAAGATTTACCTGCTACGGCAGGGTAATCTGGATGATTTTGTGCGACATATCCAATCAAATCAGTACCTTCATAACTTACTTCTTCTCTAAAGTATAATCCCCAAGAGTATTTTCCTCCCGGAGCGGTATCCCATCCGCCTGTAGTTTCTTGTGATATATTCGCTAAGAAAGCAGAAAGTTCTCTTTTTTGTTGATCAGCAGATCCTTCAGCTAAAAAGTTACCATAGTCTACTTCTTGTTGAATAATACTCTTTTGACTATTCCAAGAGTCGTTAAACCCTTCATCTACACGGATTACTTTCTGTTCACCTGTAGTTTTATTTTCTCTGGTAACTCTATAAAGGTTTGTTCCCTCTCTTCGTTCCATATATACCTTAATGAGCTTCATTCGTTGAATTGCTTCTAAGAAGTTATCATAGGAATAGAAGTCGTTTTCAGGTAACAAAATATATCCACCATCTGGTGATGGTTCTGTTCCAAAACGGTATGGAAACAGTTCATTGTATTCTGCCTCAGTAAGAGGTGCTGTTTGAGCATTTACTTTTTGGGAACAGAGTAGTAGAAGTCCCAAAAAGAGAGAGGTAGTAATTGTCGATAAATAATTCATTTCAAAAAAATATTACTGAAAATAGATAGTAATGAGTGGTGACTCATGTTCAGCAAACATCTTTGAAAAATGAAGAATAATAAAAATTATATGGGGTACAATTAGGGTAACAATAAAGGAATTTTAGGGGTACAAAACTCTTATACAACTTAGTTATTCTCTGTCCCACAGCAGTTTTTGTACTTTTTACCACTACCACAAGGACAAGGATCATTTCTATTGATTTCAGTTTTTTTCTTATTCCTTTGATAATCTTTTTCCTGCTTGGCCATGTCTTGATTAAAAATCAATTCAAGCTTTTTATACAACTCAGGATGCTTCTTTTTTAGTAAGTTGGGACGTTCAAAGAAATACTCTGAAGTGACCGTTAAAAATTCTTTTTCATTGGTGGCTCCATAAGGGTTAATATCAGATTCTTTTTCTAATACCTTCTGAGTTTCTTTATGCATTAGTTTGATCCAAGGAAGTGTGTAACTTTTCTGAAGAAGTATTTCGGGAATACCGTCTGTTGATCCATCCGCCATATCTATCAAATGGACAAACTCATGAATACCAACATTCTTTTTATCATTGTCGTTTCGGAATCCTTCTCTTAATGCTCCTTTTGATAGCAACATTCTATTTTTTAATCTTCCTTCTCCTACCATTCCGAGTACATGTCCTTCTCCAAATTCTTTCACAAAGACTGTATCATTAAGATCAGATTCAAGAATGATCACTTCATTCAGATTAGGATATTCCCACTTCGGGTAGCCGAAAATGGGTATAATAGCACTACAACCTACTAATAAACGGTCTAGATCTTCAATCTCAGTTTCAATCGGAGTAATCTTAATATTATCTAGAAAGTGAAGTACTCTTTGTTCGAAGTTATCCTGTTTTTCCTTGGGCAATTCGTTATAATAAACAACATGCTCTTTTAAAATTGATCTCCATTCAGAAGAGAATTCTTTTCTGGTAAACTTCTTTTTATCACGATCTTTTCTCGAAGTCTTAATTAAATACCTAAAGATTTCGATGATGATAATAATGCTAAGCAGAGAGGCCACTAAAATTCCAATATTCATAAGCTGTAGTAGTAAAAGGTTTAGAAAGTAAAGGAGATAAATAGAAATTTGGTAAACATTCAAGATAATAAAAAAGCCTTCCATAAAGAAAGGCTTAAGGTCTCTAGCAAAATTGTTTTATTTCTTGAATTCAAGTCGGGTATCCGAAACGATGATCGAAGTAATCCCTGTTTGAACTCTCGTAATGTTAGTATTTATCGTTAAGACCATTTTATTTTCAGTAATCTTTTCTATTGTATATTCTTCAATGCCTTCTATTGTTGTGAGAATGAGTTTCTCCTCATCGATTAACCAACTACCATTAAAAGTCGAAGGAACATTCTTTAGTTTGGTTGTATTCTCAATGCCATTAATAAGACTAGTTACATCAATATTGGAAGTCCCTTTTGATGTTACAGAATTATCTTCCTTAAAGGTGGTTGTTACTCGGATATTATGGTGAGAATTTTTTGTCATAGTTTGTTCACTGGTACCGTTGATTTGAAAAGTATTCATCGTAGACGATTCCGCTGATACCAACTTCCATGCGCCAAGAATTAAAGAATGATTAGGGTGAATATCATCGTCTTCTGAACAAGATGATAGGAAGAATGCTAAGACAATAAGAGTAATGACAAATTTAGATTTTGACATAGTAAGTTTGCTTAAGTTACGATTATAAGATAGTGTTTGCTTTAGATTGATTATATAAAGATGTTCAATATTAATATATTTTCAAATCTTAAAGAATTATGTGTGCATAAAAATTGTCTTCTTTTATTTAAAATGTTAAATACGTATATTTACGTAATTAATTATCAAGACTTAACTAGCAAATGAATAATAAAGTTGATTGTCAAGCTTGCTCAAACGAGAATTGTATCATCAAACAAAACTGTCTGACTGAAGTAGCTAAACCGTTTTTGGAGAAAAAGCTAAACGTAAATGCAAGAAAAGGACAACCTTTTATTTTAGAAGGGGCTCCTGTACATGGATTATATTTTGTGCAAAAAGGCAAAGTAAAAGTTGGAAAAACGGGGATTAATGGCCGTGAACAAATAGTTAGATTATGTCATGATGGTGAAATTATTGGGCATAGAGGATTCGGCGTTGGTCAATTTTATCATATTAGTGCAGTGGCAATAGAAGATGTTGTATTGTGTAACTTCTCGAATGAAGTGATTAATGATATGTTGAAATCCATTCCAGAATTATCATACTCGATGATGCTCTTTTACGCGGAAGAACTAAATAGAAGCGAAAATAAAGTGAGGAAAATTGCTCAGATGACTGTACGCGAAAAAGTCATCGATGCTATACTATATATCAATAGAAAGTTTGGTATGACAAAATCTTTCTTAAATATTCAATTGTCTAGAAAAGAAATTGCTGATTTTGCAGGAACCACTGATGAACAAGTAATTAGAGTGATTTCATCTCTGAAAAAAGAAGGGATTGTCGTTGCTCAAGGCAAAAAGATCGGTATTGTAAAACTAGATAAGCTGAAAAGAGAAATCGCAGAACATAATTTCTTTATAGATAGTTGACTGACAGGTGTTTAATGTGATTTGATGAAAATGTAACACTTGAAATAGTGAAAAAATCAGAAAAAATCCGTAAAATGTGAAATCGAATAGCATACTCTAAAGTGTGTTTATTTTTTCGGCACTGAATCTTTATTTTTTAATCAGCATGTCAACTTTTACTTATCTAAGAGTATCTACAGTAGCTCAATCAAAGTTTCAACAACAGGCAAAGATCAAAGGAAAACCTTATATCGATAAATGTCCTGTTACACTTCCATTTGTAGAAAGACCTAGAGCAAAAGAATTGCTAGAGATTTTATCTGCAGAAGACACCTTATATATTGGAGATATAGATCGTTTAGGAGATAACCCTAAAGATATATTAGATGCCTTGAAAGCATTGTATGCGACAGAAGCAATCGTAAATATCTACAAATTTGAAACTACGGACGAAGAAGCAAGAGTAGGTATAAAGGCTGTGATTTCTGCTTTTGAAACAATGCTTCATATGAAGGAATACCAGGTACATGAAAAAACCGTTGAAGGTATTGCTAGAGCAAAAGCCGAGGGTAAATATAAAGGAGGTAAAAAAGGCCGTAAGATGAATTACGATCGTTGGTCTGATAGAAATAAGGATGTTATTGAAGGGCTTCAGAGTGGTTTAACAACAAAAGAGATTTCGGAACTAACAGGTGTTGGTAAAACACAAGTTTCTAGAGTGCGTAAACGTTTAAGAGAAATTGAAGCTGAAAAGAGAGAAGCACTTCAAGAGCAAACACAATCGCTACAAGATTCAATTGAAGAGTACCAATCTGAAAGAAATTTAATGGAAGTTTAAGTACCATTAATTATAAATAAGAAGACCATTTATACGTAGTAACGAGAGTTATTTACTTGTAAATGGTCTTTTTTTATACCCAAAATACGTATTTACGTAAAAAATAGGCCTAAAATGTTTTTAAAATAAGTAATAATACGTAGTATTGTATACGTAAAGAAAACAAAGCGTAGAGAAATACTTACAATTATGCAATCAATCACATCAAATGAAAAAGCTACAAAGATCAACTTGTTTGATTTCAGTAGTATACAAATGAGAACATTTCACCTTAGCTGGATCGCATTCTTTTTATGCTTCTTTGGTTGGTTCTCTCATGCACCATTAATGAAATCTACAATCGCTCCAGATTTAGATTTAACTAAAGCACAAACAACTTTAGCATTTATAGCATCTGTTGGTGTGACCATTTTTGCAAGATTAGGTATCGGAAACCTTTGTGATAAAATTGGACCAAGAAAAAGTTATGTATACTTATTAATCTTTGGTGCTTTTGCAGTAGCAGGTTCATCATTTGCAACGACATGGGAAACTTACTTACTTTCTCGCTTAGCTATTGGTGTAATCGGTGCTTCTTTCGTAATTACTCAATATCATACTTCAGTAATGTTCGCTCCAAACGTAATTGGTATTGCAAATGCAACTACTGCAGGATGGGGTAACTTAGGTGGTGGTGTTACTAACGCTACTATGCCATTAATTGCTTCAGGTGTTGCTGCATTTGGTTTAGCAGAAGCGACTGAATCATGGAGAATTGCTATGTACATTCCTGCTGCTATCATGTTATTAGTAGCATACTTATACTGGAAATATACAACTGACTGTCCAAAAGGTAACTATACAGATTTACCAGAAGAAAGACCTCAATCTAAAAAAGGAGAGAAGAGTTTATTCTTAACAGCAGCTTCAGATAAAAGAGTTTGGATTTTATTCCTTATGTATGCAGGATGTTTCGGTATGGAACTTTTTGTAACAGGAAAAGCCTCTACTTATTACCAAGAAAAATTTAGCTTAAGCCAAGAAGCTGCAGGTTTTGTAGTATTATTCTTTGGTGCAATGAACTTGTTTGCTCGTTCAACAGGTGGTTGGATTGCAGATAAATTTGCTAAAAACTCAGGTTTGAATGGTAGAGTGAAAATATTAGTATATGTGGTTATTGCTGAAGGTTTAGCCTTATTAATATTCTCTCAGATGAATGTATTAGGCTTGGCGATTGCAAGTATGGTATTCTTCTCATTATTTGTACAAATGGCGGAAGGAGCTACCTATTCTGTAGTACCATTTATCAACAGAAAAGCTTTAGGAGCAGTATCTGGTATTGTAGGTGCAGGTGGTAATGTGGGTGCGGTATTATATGCACAATACTTATTAAGAAGTGGATCTTCTTTACAAGATGCTTTCTTCGCGTTCGGATTCGTAGTTGCAGCAGTAGGTTTCTTAGGATTATTAATTAAGTTCTCTGAAGCAGATGAGGCAGCAGCTATTGAAGAACAAAAGAAATTAGAAGCTTTTGAAGCTTCTTTAAAAGAACAAGAACTAATAAACAAAAATAGAATAGACGACAACATGGAAGGGCCTGCAGTTGCATTGTAGGTTCAAAGTAAAATAGTGTTCCGAGTAAAAAAATACTCTTATAATTCCAAATAGCAGCTTCATCCTTTTAGGGTGGGGCTGCTTTTTTATATCGAAAATTTATAAGTGTAGTGATCCATAGAATACAAATGAGTATACTTCACTGGAAGTATCAATAATAATGAGATATTAAAGGGAGTAATAAAACAAAAAACAAACAGTCTTCTGGTTGTAGTAGTAGTGAATTTGCATCGATGTATTGTGCTCAAAAAAGTATAGACAAAAAAGAAGGGAACCCGCATCGCGAATACCCTTTCCCCATTACTTAAAGCAAACTATTGTGTCTTTTGTAAATCGATAACAATGTTCAATCATTGCTATCTATTACTAATGTTTTTGTCTTTCTGACTTACACTAATACAAACGTCAAAACCATGGTAAAAAGTTTCATTTGATTAGTTAACAAGTGAAAATAGTAGAAAATATTTTTATTTCCTAATTTTTTCTTATCAAAATTCAATTTTTATAACACTGTACACGTAAAAACGTGTACAGTGTGCAATTTAGTAACGGAATTCTTATAATCCAATTCCTACGTACTCTCTTTGACCATCAGGGTACATTCCTTCGATTAATATACCTCCACTTTTGCCTCTTAAGGCATTTCCAAGATCATCAAGATTTGTTACTTCTTCTCTATCTACACTGGTAATAATGAAACCTTCTCTAATACCAGCATTATATAATTTTCCGTTCGGTTGAAGCTTTGTTACTGCAAGTCCTCCATTTAATCCTAGAGCTGCAGCCTGCTTCTCAGAAATAGGTTTTACATCAGCACTAAGTGCTGCAATAGCTTCACTAGAATTCTTTGGAGCAGAAACAATCTCTGTAGTATTATTGGTGTTCTTCAGTTTTACATTGAAGTCTTTCTCTTTACCACTTCTGTTAACCGTTACTTTTACTTCATCACCCGGACGTTTACGAGCAATATATTCTTGCAATTCAGAAACACTTTCAATTTTCTCATCATTGATCTTAAGGATAATGTCTCCTGCTTCAATACCTGCTTCGTCTGCTGCACCTTGAGGATTTACATCCACGATAGCAACACCTGCAATGTCTTCGAGTTTTGCTTCTTCAGCAATTTTCTGATCGACATCTTGAATTTGAACACCAATTAGTGCTCTTTGAACCGCTCCATATTCTCTTAGGTCATCCATCACTTTCTTTACAAGTTCAGAAGGAACAGCAAACGAATATCCTGTAAAAGATCCTGTTTTAGAAGCAATCGCTGTATTTATACCAATTAATGCACCGTTTAGATCAACTAGTGCACCACCAGAGTTACCCGGGTTTACAGCTGCATCAGTTTGAATAAATGATTCAACAGATAAACCGGTCTTTGACCTAAGGATATTAATGTTTCTTGCCTTTGCACTGACAATACCTGCAGTAACTGTAGAAGTTAATTCATAAGGGTTGCCAACAGCAAGTACCCACTCACCAACTTTTACATTATCAGAATTTCCAAATGCTAAATAAGGAAGGGAATTATCAGTTTCTATTTTTAATAAAGCCAAATCTGTAGTAGGATCCGTTCCAATAAGGTTGGCAGTATAAGTATGTTTATCTTCTAATACGACCTCTATTTTTGACGCTCCATCTACAACATGGTTATTGGTTGCAATATATCCATCTGCTGATAGAATAACTCCAGAACCAGATCCCAGTTGACCTTCACCATTTCCTCCTCTTGGATCTCCAAAAAACTCATGGAAGAAACGAGGTGTATTTCTTGGAACCCTTGAGGATACATCAACATACGTTTTAATATGAACTACGGCTGGAGTAGCTTTTTCGGCAGCACTAACGAAATTCATCCCATCAGGAATGACATAGTCAGCTCGTTTTGGAGAATTTTCGTATTTGGTAAATGCAACAGGTTTGTTTTCCTCTTTTTGTTGTATATCCATTTGTGGAGCAATAAAGGTAGTATAAGCTCCCACGGAGATGACTCCACCTATAATTGAGGCCGCCATCATGGAAAAGAATTGTTTTTTCATGATATGATAGTCTAATATGTTTTTAATTCTGAAACTCTGAGAGAGACTAATTGTTCAAGTCTAGAGTTTCTATTTGTACACTAGTATGTACAAGTAAGACAAACTCCATACAAAAAAACAGTCTATTAAAATTTTTTATCAAAAAAGTGGAGGAGTGCAAACAAATCTAAATTACCGTAATAAAGTGAAGTATCATTCAAGAATGGTGATGGTCATCAATATTTATTCGATTTTATTCCACCACATTTGTAATGTCATAAGCAAGAAAGCTTTTAAAATTTTATTGTTTAAAAGCATCTTATGTGATTCAAATACTTGTAATAAAGTATTGTTATAGAACTGAGAGTTTCTGTCCTGTTCAGAGGGCAGATCAATTTTCATAGTGTTTAAAGTTTGGGTGTAAATTGAAACGGGGCTCGTCAATGACGGGCCTTGTTTTTTGTATTTAGTTTTTTTGACAGACAAGTTGACTCATTTATTTATGACAATATGACACAAATAGCTTTCATTGTTATCAGTTTTGAACAGAATTAACTTTAAGTATTGAATTTGTGTTTATTGAATTGTTACTTACCAACATAAAATATGTTTGAAATACCAAATACAGTAATGACTGTTCAAAATATAGATGAATTGAACTTGGCAATTCAGGAAAACAAAAAGGTAATTCTTGATTTCTCCACAGAATGGTGTCCGCCATGTAGAGTAATGAAAGGTACAATCAGTAATTTATCATTTGAGTTGGAAGGGGTTGCAAAAGTAATTAAGGTGGATCCAGAGAAATTGGAAACTGTAGCGAAGAATTACAATATCAAAGGAATACCTTATTTTATTGGTTTAGTTGATTCAAAAGAAACGGGAAGGGCACATGGTATCGTTCCTATTCAACAATTAAAAAGATTAATTCATGAGTAAATCGAAATTAATCAGACATATAAGAGAATGGTTAAAGAGAAAATACCAATCTCCAAAAACATCTTACAATAGTTGCTGTACCGCTTCTGTTGAGAGGTTTGAAAAAGAAAAAGATAAAAGCCGTACTTATTGATATATAAGTACGGCTTTTATCTTTTTATTAAGAGACTAATACTTTGTCTCTCTTTTTCCCTTTTCTTTTCTTAGACTTTGTGTTGAGATACATCCAGAACCCCAAAATACCTACCAAGAAATTACCTAAGGCAAAAAATGACATGATAGAATCTCTAATTGGTTTTCCTAGAAAATCAAAAACATGATATTTATGGAAATAGGCAAAAATAAATCCTGAGATAGCAGACTTATCTTCGATAATTGCTCCTACAAAACTTGTTTTGGTATCAATATACCACCTTGGGTTGCCTTCACCCTCAAATTGTACTTTTTGTACTGGAAGTAATTTGTTGATAAAGCCATACTCATTTGCAAACTTGTTTATCGGAGTGATATTTCTGATACTCTTTAATCCACTGTATTGTTGGGCCAAATGTACAGCATAGATACTATCCCCTTGTGAAAGCTCCTTCTGAGTTACTACATTATAGTACCTTTTTGAGATACTACGTCCTTTTTTATAATGTACTTGATAGTACACTTTATCTTTTAATTTTATAGGTTGAACATTCATCCATCCTTTAGGAATACTATCAAAGTCGAAAGTAAGTTCTTCTGACGTAAATGATGTTGGGCTAGAAAAACTAGTTTTATCGAGAGCATTGTATTTTGGTAACATGTGCATAAATGCACTGAAAGCAAATAGTAATAATGAAAAAGATAAACCAATACCTAATGAGCGGTGTAACCTTCGTTGCCAGGGAACCCTGGATGTCTGTTGACGCTGATAGGTTTTTCTAAATTTAGTATACACTAATATTCCAGATACACCTGCTAAAAAACAAATCGTAATAAATACTCCAAGAACAAATAGTCTAAATGTAGTATTGAAATCTAAGAAACTCCAACTATGAGCCCATAAGAAAAAAGCTTGATAACCACTTCTCAATGTATTTGTAGCATACGTCATCTGATCTGTGTGTGTATCAATAAATACTTTTAGTCCATCCATTCTTTGATACTCGACTTTATATACGGGAAGGATTCTTGCAATTTTTACATACTCATTATTGAACGTTTTCTGTTCAGTGATTGTAGCGATTTTGTCTTCACTCTCACCAGAATATAAGTTAGCAAGATAGGAGATATAAACATTTTCTCCATTTGGAAGAATATCACCATTTTTTGTATTTACATAAATGTTACCTTCTGACTTTTTGAATTGGTAATATAAGTTAGAGTCAATATTAACCAACCGGAAAGACTGTATGTCTTTCCAGTGATTAATTTTCATAATTGAATCTGCAGTAAATAGTAATTGATCTGCATCTTTTACCTCTTGATTTACCACCAAACGTTGATTTACTTTTGGTTTAAAATTAGACATAAGAGGGTGCATTACTCCACTTAGTGTCCATGCTAATAGAGGTAATAATGCGATAAGACTTAACTTTCGATGAAATTGATACAAAGTCATGATTATTTATTCTTACTGATTGTATAGCCGATACCTAATTGGAAAGTACGAGGGGCACCTAAATTATAATTTTCTCCCCAAGATGACTTGGAAACTCTAGTGGCGTACAGTTCATCGGTTAAGTTCATGATGTTAAACCATGTATCTAAGCCTTTAAATTGGTAACCAAATCGTAAGTTGAATACATGGTATCCATCGTACTTTTTCGTATTCTGATTATCCATATAGTACTCACTCACTTTTTGAAACTCTAATGATGTTCTAAATCCTTTTAGGAATCGAGGCTTAAACGTTAATTCCATGTTGGCAATCCAATTGGGAGCATTGGCCATTGTATTTCCTGAAAAGTCTTCTTTACCTGTATTAAATTCTTCAAAAGTATGCTCTGCATAGGTACCACCAACTCGAACAAAAAGTTGAGAAACGGGCTTAAAGTGTAAGGCCATTTCTACACCTTGATGGTTGGTAGAGCCAGCATTCTGATTTTCATAAGAACCATCTTCCTGAAGTACTGAAACGATTTCGTTTTTACCCGACATATTATAGTAAGCACCTTCCACATAGCCAAATCCACTTGGTAGGGTAGACCATGTTCCTACTTCAAAGTTATTGTAATAAGAAGGTTCCAATGTTGGAACTTTTACACCTCTGTATAATTCTGAAACTTGTGGAGGCATAAATCCTACACTATAGTTAGAGTAGAAACCTAGTCCATTAAGCATAGTGTAAGTAGCACCTACTCTTGGAGTAATGGCATTAAAATAATTGACTGAATTTGGCGCACCTGAAAAAGCTTCTTCACCCAAGTTATTCGTATAGTCATACTTGAAATGATCCGATCGAACTCCTGCCGTAATAAATAATCGATCGATAGGATTAACTTCTACTTGAGCATAAAGGCCAGTATTCAATAAATTAGTTTGGTAATCTGTAAGTATAGAATCCGTTGAAGTGTACCCTACATATCTACCATTTTCATCTCTTTGTACATCAATGTAGTTTGCCCAGAAAGTAGTTGGACTGTAATCTACACTTGCTCCAACTCTTATTGTTGTTTTTAATGAAGGAATCTTTTGGTTATGTTGTATAACAGCGCCATAACTTTGGAAAGCACTTTCATTTACTTCTCCCTTAGCAACACTTGGATTTCCCCAATCATTCTTAATTCTATAACTAGGAATTTGTCCTAATGTGTTCGTACGGAAAAAAGCTTTAGCGACTGTTTTACTGTTTTCAGACCAAGTTTTATCAGCAGTGAAAGTTGATCTCCACAATTCAATTTCTCTTTTAGTAAAGTTGTGTAATGAAGTGAAATCTCTATCATAAAAAGATGTACTGTCTAAAGAAGAGCCCATATCTGAATAATATTTCATATAAGTAGTATTAGATTTTAAGACTAAACTTTCGTTGACCTTGTATTGTAAAACAGCGGTAACGATAGTTTTATCAAAATCACTGTGATCTAAGTATCCGTTTTCTCTTTTTGCAGCATATCCTCCAATGCTAGCACCAAACTTACCATTTTTAGATGTTCCTTCAACTGTTGCGTCAATTCTTCTGTAACCATAAGAATCACCTCTTAATTGTACTTGGGCAGTAGGCACTAGTGATGGAGTTTTTGTAATAAGATTTATAGCACCTCCAATAGCTTCAGAACCATATAATGCTGAAGCAGGCCCTCGTATTACTTCAATATTTTGAGCGACTGCCATATTCATCTCATTCAAGGCATTATGATTAAAAATACCTGTAGGACGGATAGGTAAACCATCTTCTAAATATAAGAAAAGGCTTTTTGTTGATATCGGTTGACGAATAGCCATCATATGTTGTTCGCTACCAAGATCGGCCATTAATACACCTGGAACTTTATTGATGACCTGATCTAATGACTGTGCTTTTGTTTCATCAAGCATTGTCGTACCAATAGATGTAATAGCTATTGGTGCTTCCTCTCTTTTTTGAGCATCTCTACTGGCTGAAACAACAACTTGGTTAAGCACATAATCATCTTGAGATAAAGAGATGACAGGTTTGATTGAACTGGCTTTCATCGTTGTACTTAAATAACCTGAGTACTTGAATTCAATCATATCATTTTGATCTACACTGATGCTATAATTTCCTTCGTTATCAGTGATAGTATACTTATTATCTTTTTGATTGATAACAATGGCACCAACCAAAGCTTCTTTAGATAATTTGTCTTGAATTTTACCTGATAACTCTAAAGTTTGGGCATGAAGAGAAGGGATGCTCAAAATCAATAGAAGAGCTCCTAACAATTGCGATTTCATTAATATTTTTTATTTGGACATAACGTTGAGCTAACACTTTTGATAACACCAAAAAGGAGTGTTACCAATAGCCTAGTATTAATGTTATGCGATGATTTTTAAATTTTTGAATGTAACGACCTAGAGGTATAAAAAAGTTACCTCGAAAAAGTATTATTGAATGTCTTGACACAACAATACATCCATCAAAAAGAAATGATGTTTAAAAAAGTCGATAATTAGAAAAGCAATTATGCTATCGGAGGATGGAAGATTGAAGAAGTATAGTTTCCTTCCACTTTTTCGTCTATCAGCATTGGTAATTGATCGATAGAACGATGTACACTCTTTGTAGAAAACATAAAAATGGAAAGTGAAAGTGGTTCAGAAACTACTTCCTTGAGGTTGTTTTCTTTACTGCTACTTTCTGATTCTGGAGAAGTAGCATCAGCCAACTTAGACTTTAATTGACAGCGCCCACCACAAACCTGTGGAAGGTCTGTTCGGTTTTTATTCACGCACAAAACTTCGGCATAGAAATCCTTACGCATATTATAATCCATCCAAATGAGTGGAGTAGATATGCATTGGATCAATACGATTGTTGCTAGAATAAATGTAACTGAGATGTTCAGTTTGTTCATCATTAGGGTGCTTATTTAAAGAGCTGTGCAAATATACAAACGTCCTTTAAATTCAATATACTTTGATGAATAATTTTTCATTGAAATACTATGTTTTCAATTTCGACTTTGTAGTAGGTGAAAATAATAATGTATAGAAGATAGTGGGGAGCACAAACAAAGAAGCCGTTTCTATAATTGATTACAGAAACGGCTTCTTATATTTTAATAAAGTCTTTTACTTTTTATTATTGATATATCTAGTAGAAATTAAATGACCACATTCTGTTTCGTGATAATTTACTCTTGCTTTATACTCAATTTTACCTTCTATGTGTGGGATTTTTTTTACTTCAATTTGACTGCCTTTGGGCATAAAACCTACTCGTTTCATTTTGCCATCCACGACCTTATATAAGGGTGTTTTAGCTTTGGTCGTAATTGTTTCTACTTCATCTGCAAAAGATGCAAATGACAGTGACATCATCAATATGGAAGTTAGTACAGTTATTATTCTTTTCATAAATGTTTACTTTCAGTTTAGTATGTATAAATTTTATAATTGGTTTGTAGCATTTATACTTTATACTACCTTTAGTCTATCAAAAAGGTTGCCTATTTAGTGGTAAAAAAACAAAAAAAGGAAGCCAAGACTGACTTCCTTTCAATTATCTACTTCAATTTGAATTATTTATGTCCCCACAAGGCATAAGTAGCCGTAAATTGAATGTTCATATTGTTCATATAGTCTTTTCCATTTAGGTCTGGATCAGGACTATTGTTGATGTCAGTTAACCCATAATTTACTCTGAAATCAAGACCAAATGGTGAATCTCCAAATTGGTAAGATGCACCAAATACTACTGAAATATCAATGTTTTTAAATTCTTGACCTTCTGCGACTGCTTGCATTTGCTCATCTGTGTAAGGAATCATCATTCCTGTTTGCTCATAGATTGCTTTTGCAGCTTCTGGTAGCATATGAGAAGCATCCTCACCATTAGCTGTCAATGTATATTCACCATCAGACCATTGTACATCCTGACCTAATTTAAAGCCAATCTGTCCACCACCAAATAGTTTAAAGTTACCATTCTCACCAAATGCATATTTTGCAACAATAGGAATATTGATATAGTGTAATTTAATATCAGTTCTACCTGTCATTTGGTAAGATACATCTAACATTTGGTCGGGAGTCATTGGTATTGATCCTGCCATAGTTTCATCTGTTAAACTATACACTCCTTGTTGAGCATAATTTACCTCAATTCCCAAACTGAATTTTTGATTCATTGGAACATCATAAGTGATACCTCCAACAAATCCATGAACTAACCCGCCATTCGGATCTTCTACTAATAACCCAGAAGAAGATAAACCACCTCTGACTCCTAAAACTCCTTGTGCGTAGATAGATAATGTACAACCAAAAAATACGGTAATTAGCGTTAAAAATTTTCTCATTTCTTATTTAAATAGGATTCTAAAATTAGGTAAGATTGAATCGTCAACGTTTTCGATAACACAAAGGTATAGGTGTTTCTTTTAGGGTAACAAATTTTGATATTTAATAAGGGTAAACACTAAAAATGTAGTTTTTTATGGTTAATGTTAAAATAAAAAAATGAGGTTTTTAATGCTGTTATAAAATATGAAATACATAAATACTATTCCATATAAATAATTAAATGTAAAATTATATTCTTTGAAATTATTTTCACGCAAAATAAATGAATGAATATTCATTTTGATAATTGTTGTATTTTTACTCAATTTGACATAAAAAAAGACCCACTAAGAGGGTCTTTCTTGATCAATATCTTCAACAAAAAGAGCAACGTTTTTCTTAAATTTCTTTTTGTTTTTCCAAAGGTTTCGACTGTAGAAACGATTAAATTTCCAATCCTTCTTTTTCAATTCGATAGGGAAATAACCATGAGCATCTTTCGCTGAAATAAACTGATGATAATTTTCATCATCTGTCATCAACAAAGCAGTAGGAACTGCATTTTGTACAACAGTTAATGAAGAGAAAGGAAGTTGTTCTGTCATATCCTCTTCTTTCTTAATTTTATCTTTTAGCGTTTTACCAAATTTCCAACTTTCATCAGAATATGGAGTAGGTCTATACCCTTGCTCACTCACTTCTTTTGCATAGTGAAGAAATTCTTTCAGTAACTTAGGGCCTTCATTCTTTACTTCCTCTGTTTTTAATTGATGGGGAAGAATGCTGCTAAATATATATTCTTTTTTTCTAGCTCTCGTAATGGCTACATTAAGCCTTTTTTCTCCTCCTTCTTGACTTAGAGCACCGAATTGTAAATTGAATTTTCCATTTTCATTAAAGGCATAAGTAACAGAAAGTAAGATATGATCTCTTTCATCTCCTTGAATATTCTCAATGTTTTTAACGATGGTATCCGAAGGCCAATTGACATTGATTCTATCCATGATCTCTTGAATCAATTCTTGTTGTTTATGATTGAAAGTGATAATACCAATGCTTTTTTCACCTTCATCTACGAGTCTCTTGGCATGTTTTACTACAGCCACAGCTTCTTCTTGGTTGACACCCTTCTTCCAAATTCCATTTTCTATATGATGAAACTCAATACCTCTATCATTGAACTTCACCTTATTGTAATAAGGTATAAAACGAAGTTTATTTTTATAGAAATACTTATTAGAGAAATCAATAAGATCAAACGATTCACTTCTGTAATGTCCCATCAGATAGTGTTCTGATAGATATTGCTTACCAAGATCCAGTAAACTATCGACTTCTAAGGCAGGGTCTAAATCGTATTCATCGTCTTCTTCCCACCTTGGCTTGTATAAGTCAAATGGAGGTAATTGTTGAGAATCGCCTAAGATAGCCACTTGTGCTCCTCTATACATAGCAGGAATTCCCTTCTCGGCAAAACACTGTGATGCTTCATCAAAAATAACAAGGTCAAAGAACGGAATCAGAGGGAAAATAGCTGATGCTGCCTCCGGAGAAGTTAACCAACAAGGAAGAAGGTCTAAGATTTCATCCTGGAACTTATGGAATGTTTTTCTTAAAGGCCAAATACTTCTTTTCTTATTTACTTGATGGTATAAGTCTCTATATGTGACTCTATTGTTTAATCGATTGTATTCTACTTTGTCGTACGTTCTTTCCTTTAATCGAACCAAAGTCATATCATTGGCAATAGATCTTTTTTCAAGAATAGCTTCCTGTAAGTTGCTTTCCAATTGTTCCATCGCACCATTGGATACAATTCTTAATACAGGGTGCTTGGTTTCAATATGGTACAACCAACTAATGTTAAGGCTATTTTCAAAATACTCGATCACTTCATCAATAGGGTATTTATGTACCCCATTCATATGCCCATCTATCAGTCGGAGTGCAGCCCATTCATGTGGCTCAAATGATTCCTTTAAGGTATCAAAGCGACAAATTTCATCGAAATCTTCTTCTAACGTTTCTTTTAGATGATCGAGCTCGATTTTATTATTTAGGATATCTTCAATTTCCAGTGGCGACAAGTATTTTTCCCATCGTTGTCTCGCTTCAGGAATTTTATTGATGACTTTGAAAAGTTGATCAATTTTAGTCCACAGTTCATCATAACTAAAATTATGTAGTTCGATAAATTGGACGCTAGAACGAAGAGAAGTATAAATTTTTCTTGCTTCAATTGCTTTAAGACCTGCTTTGAACCACTTGTCCCAAACACTTTCTTCAAATGCTTCTGGGAACTCTGTTAGCCATTGGTATTTACGCATCTCATTCTTATGATGCGTCAGGTTCATTCTATTTTCTAAACGATCTCTTAACTGTTGTAATCCCTTGACGGTATTTGGTAAGTTATTCCTTTCCAATAAGGCAATTACTTGTTTCTTATGTTTAGAGAATTGCCATTTAATAATCAGTAATGGATTACTTCTATCCGAAATAGCATCCGTTACCCATTCGATGGTATTACCTAGCTCATCTTCACTGACGGTTTTTTCGATGTCAGTCCCTTTGTATGAAAAAGCAGAAAGACACCCCTTTTTGTGATTATTCCAATCTTGTTGCGTCGGTACTCTCCCTCTTTTTTTGATGATGCTATTGAACATTTTATAGACATCAGGGTCGGAAATAATTTCCATAAATTTATTGACCTGTTCTTCCTGTCTTAAAATCCATAGGCATTCATCAAAAGACAATTCAACCTGAATATTGTCTTCTATCTTTTTTGCTACTTCGTCTCTGAAAGGAATTATTTCATCGATAACTTCTTTCATATGAACAATCGCACTACTATCAAAATGACTAAATGGAATTCTATCTTTCCATATGTAGTCTTCATGATCTAGTTTTTGTGCGAACCCTAAATAGGTTTTCAGACGTTTTTTGTAAAGTTCTAAGTCTGATAAATCAAATTCCTGATAACACCCTTTTAAATGTGTGTGCTCTGCTTTTAGGTTACATCTCAAATAAAGTTCTTTGGCAGAAATACCACATTCTTGTGTATCGTATAGTGCTTCTCTAAATTCTTCTAATTGTGTAAGAGAACTGTCGATTTGTTTAGACCTTAATGCAAAATTTCTTTCCAATTGCATTGCTCCAAGACTATTATTATCTTCACGGAATTTATCTAAAGCATCGATTTGATCTTTTATTTTTTGATAGATATACCCTCTGTCATATCGGTGGTCATGTACCATGGCACAGAACGACCCCAAGGCGATATCTTTCATCCTTTTATAGACAACATCTAAAGCGGCTCTTTTTTGTGATATCACCAATACATTTTTCCCTCTTGTAGTAAAGTCAGCGATCAGATTACAGATTAGCTGGGATTTACCACTACCTGGAGGGCCTTGTACCACAACAGACTGTCCACCTTTTATTTCTTTAACCACCTTTTCCTGTGAAGCATCCATAGGATAAGGCGATAATAGTTCTTCTTCTTGGTTGGCTTTTCCAACATAGGTTTCTTTTAGCCCAAGTTCATCTAAATGATCACCTGTTGTTCCAAAAAAGCCTTCTAAATCTTTAATCTCATTTTTATTGAGAAGGTTTTCATAATCAGGCATTAGGTAAGAATCCGATTGAGGGAAAATACCAATCAATGCTTCTGAAAATAACTTCATTTGCCCCTCACCATATTCCTCTTGGAAGTGTATTTTATTCAGTGGTTCAAATTCTTTGATAAACTCACCAAATGTATCTTGGTTAAAGTTTAATTCGAGATTGGATTCCTCTAAAGTATGATACAACATGGTAAGAAACTCTGTTGGATCTTTAGGGAAGTCTTCAAAAGTTAATTCCAGGAAGTCATCACTAAACTGTACATTATTGTGATGAGAAATGGCTAGCAAAAGTGTTTTATTGAAAGTGACTTCCGTATCCTCTCGGAGCTGTAAATACCAATTACCATTATCTACTATTAATCGAATTGGAAAGAAAAGTAGTGGACCTCTAAGATTACCTCCTGTCATTAACCTACCATGAACAAAAGGATACCCTAAAAATAGGTCATGTCTACCGCCTTCTTCCAAGACAAACTTTGCAGTTTTACCCACCTTTCGGATTTGTGAACTCATCTTATTGGCTTGAGTATCTCTACTATCCGCAACGGGGCATAATGGAATATTTTTCTTACCACGAATTACATCTTTAATAATATCATGAGAAGGAGAATGCATTAAATGATCTAAATGAGCAAGATCAACATACTGTCCGGTGTAAGCCTTGGGCAAATACAAGGACTTGTTTCTAGCAGATAGATTAGCAAGCCTTTTTTGGTAGGTTTTTAAGGTCTTTTGCACAGTTTACTTCCTTTTGTTGGTTTTAAACACTGAATCTTTCCAAAAAAATGTAAAACAATAGGTAGATAAGTGTACACTTACGCACCTTTGTAGATAATTGATTCAGAATATTGATCAAGATACGCATTGATAAATTAAAATCGTAATGGATAACAGGAAGAAAAATATTATTTATTCGATAATTCTAATAGTTTTTATCGGACTAACTTATTTATACAGAAGTTACAATCCTCCAGTAAATACACATTTCCATGTTCGAGGTGTTACTTTTGGTGTAGTTCCTTACAACGTTAAATATATAGATGAAGAAGGAAGAGCATTAGATCAAGAAATTAAAAATGTACTAGAGGATTTTAACCAGTCGTTATCCACATATATTCCATCTTCAGAGATTTCAAGGTTTAACTCAGGAATGTCTTTCACTTATGAGACAGATTTCTTTTATCCTGTGTTGGAAGATGCTAAAAAAGTTTACGAAGCCACCAACGGTTCTTTTGATCCTACAATTCAACCTTTAGTAAAGGCTTGGGGCTTTGGACCAGGTAAAACACCGACTATTAAAGATGATCAGGTAGATTCTATCAAGGCATATGTTGGTTTTGATAAGTATATCACATTTGATAAAAAGGAAGTAAAAAAGTCGAAGGCAGGAGTAGAGCTTGACTTTGGTGCAATTGCTAAAGGATATGCTGTAGACGTTGTTGCTAACCTATTAAAAGCACAAGGAATTAAAGACTTTATGGTTGAAATAGGAGGTGAGGTAGTTTGTAGTGGTGTAAATGAAAAGGACACTACTTGGAAGATCGGTATTGATAATCCAAAATTTAAAGAAGGTACAGGCGAAGCCATTTCCATTATTATTTCATTAGACAATAAAGCCTTAGCTACTTCTGGTAACTACAGAAACTTCTATGTAAAAGATGGAAAAAAATATGCACATACTTTGGATCCAAGAACAGGTTACCCTGTACAGCATTCGTTATTAAGTGCTTCAGTATTTTCATCTTCTTGTATGTCTTCTGATGCTTATGCGACTGCATTTATGGTAGCAGGTTTAGAAGAAGCAATTAAAGTAGTAGAAAGTGATGATGATTTAGAGGCCATCTTTATCTACGATGATGAGGGTACAATGAAAAATTATATATCCAAGGGAGCTGAAAAATTTATCATTCAGAAATAGAAAAAAAGACCGGGCATTGAAACAACGTCCGGTCTTTTTGTAGTAAGCAGAAATGAGTAAATATATATTAAAAGCAATTATTATTCTTTGTTAGATAAGGGTTCTTAGGTTACAGGAAAGAGTTAGTTATTAACTTTATAGGCAATCTGATTGAAATAAGGAATACTGTCTTTTTCGTTCCAAAAAACAATACCAGCACTTAATTCCGTAATTAAAGCCAATAAAAATAACGTTCCTCCATCACCGTTTACTTCTATACCTAATATGGTAAGGTGCATCATAATAGCTCCACCAATAATCCCTAAAGTGAGTACAGCTCCAAACCAAGTTGTACGAGGTATCAAAATAAGTATACTAGCTATTAATTCTAAAATGCCAATACTAATTCGTCCAAAAGGTTCTAATCCTACTGTTGTAAATATATAAACACTATCAGGGTGAGCTGTAAACTTAAATCTTAATGTTTGTATTAATATTATCGCTACTAAAAGCCTTAATCCGATTAACGCATATTTTTTTATGGTTTCCATCTTTTGATATTTTGATTGAGTAATAATTTCTATTACAAAGATGTAGGATAAGGTCTCCATGGTATGTGAACCACGTCACATTTGAGAAAAAATGTCAAAAAAAATCAATCGATTTTATGTATTTTATTGTAAATGAGGTTTTTATGAATCAATAAAGCCGTTTTTTAATAAAGTCTTAACAGTTTTTAATGATCTCAGTCACTTTTTAAGATTTACCGTTATAAAATTTACCTACACTTTATTATTCGTAATCACTTAACTTTTCACTATGCAGTTATTAGGTCAATTTAGAGGTATTCTTAGAACTTTATTCTTTTGGTTAAAATTAACGTTATCGTTAACAGCTAGTACTACGTTAGCAACAAATTCTAATAATGATGCTAACGCAGATGATAACTTTTACATTGGAAAAAATGTAGTTGAAATTTTTAATTACGTAGTTGATTAATCCAGGACAGTCCACCAATCATAGAGTTCATCATTTTTACCCATTTCAATGATCTTTCCAATCTTTGCAGTGAAAATAGGTTGATCTTTTTTACGAGATTCATCCACAAATCTTTCTATAGGATCTTTCCAAGTATGTAAGGCCAAAGTAAAACCTCCCCAGTGTACAGGAAAAGCTTTTTTTACTTGAGCATCTTTAGCTGCTTGAATGCTCTCTTCAGGAAACATATGGATTAAATGCCAATTTTCATTGTATTGACCATTTTCCATAAATCCCCAATCAAAAGGACCTAGTTTTTCACCAATTTCTTTAAAGTGCTTACCATAGCCACCGTCGCCACTCCAGTAAATTGAGTGGTTATTTGTTTTTATAACAAATCCACCCCAAAGAGATTTAGCCCTATCGTTGAGCCCTCTTCCAGAGAAATGTCGAGATGGAGTATATGTAATTTCAAAGTCTAAAATATTTAGTGTATCCCACCAATCTACTTCCGTAATTAGTTTTTCATCATGTCCCCAAGATACAAGGTGTCTTTTAATCCCTAGCCCTACTACGTATTTCTTCACTTTACCCTTTAGTTTCTCATAAGAGTCTAAATCCAAGTGATCGTAGTGGTCGTGCGTTTGTAATAGGATATCAATATCAGGTAATTCATCAATCACCTTTAAAGAGTCATTACTATACCTTTTGGTGTTTACAGGTCCAATTGGTGATGCGTTGGAACCTAACATAGGATCAATAAGTATATTCTTACCATTAAGTTGTAGTAATAAAACCGAGTGTCCATACCATATACATTTTGGATTATCGAGTTCTTGGTTATATACTTCTGGATTAAAAGGAAGAATACATAGGTTATTTTTTGGAGCCCTTCCCGCTCTATTGGTTAATTGCTTTTTGAGTAACCCTGGAATATTCCGAATGTTGATATTCATCATCGTTTCTTCTAGGTTCTCAAATTTATCATCTTTCCAGTTTGGTGACTTTTCCAGCTTTTCTTTCTCTTCTTCAGTAAACTTTCCACCAAATTGAGGGCTAAGTAGATGTAACATATTTAGAATTTTAGTTGAGGTAATGAATTTAATAAATATCTATTGACTCACTTTAGTTTCTTGAATCATTTTTTCGGTTTCTTCCCAAAGTCTCTGTGCTAAATCAATACGATGAGAATACTTTGTTGATTTTACTTTTACCGCTTTACTTCCTTTGATCTCCGTAAAACCATTAGGACCGGTATAATCACCTCCTTTTATATCTGCACCTAATGCAGCATAAACAGTAGGTAATGCACCCATTTTGGAAGAGTTGAGAAATGGTGCACCTATTTTCTCTACAATATTATTGATGAATTGTGGTGCATATTGTCCTAAATTTGTCATGGATCCACCGGGATGAGCCACTACTGCAATTGTACTTTTTCCTTCTTTTTCAAGTCTACGTTGTAACTCATACGTAAACATCACGCAGGCTAATTTGCTCAATGAGTAAGCTTCGAATTTTACATACCTTTTTTCGGCATTAAGATTATCAAAATCTAATTTTCCTTGGCGGTGAGCTAAACTTCCGAGATTCACTATTCTTGCCTCAGGAGTATTATTTAGCAGTGGTAACAGCAATTGAGTGAGATAAAAATGAGCAACATAATTTACCCCAAACTGACTTTCAAATCCTTCTTTCGTTCGTTGTAATGGCGGAATCATTAGACCAGCATTATTTATTAGAAGGTCTAACCGTTGATATTTCTGAGAAAATTGTTCAGTAAAAGTATGTACCGAATCGAGATCATTTAAATCTATTTTTAGGATATCTAAATCTGCTTTAGGGTAAGAGTTCTTGATATCCAATAATGCTGCTTCTGCTTTCTGTAAGTTTCGACAGGCAAGTACAACGGTAATATCTTTTTGAGCTAAATATCTGGCAGTTTCTAAACCTAATCCAATATTGGCCCCAGTAACAATTGCTACACGGCCTTTTTGAGATGGAATTTTTTGAAAATCGTTTAAGTTCATCATTTAAAATTGATTCATTTTGTTTGATTGGTCTATTCTGATTAACAATTTATAAAAAATATAGCCTAATAGAATCAAAATCGTCCTTTTTACGCTTTATCGAATAATTTTTTTCCTCTGATTTTAGTCATTTTTTTAATGAAAATATAAGTCTAGTTTGCATCCGCAATTTAAAAAATCACATTATATCTATTAAACGTAGTTTATTAATATGAAAACTATCGATAATTATAATTTCGAAGGTAAGAAAGCGGTTGTACGTGTTGACTTGAACGTACCTTTAAATCCAGATTTTTCAGTTCGTGACTTTACTCGTATCAACGCAGTAGTAGCTACAGTTAAGAAAATCGTTGCTGATGGTGGATCTGCTATCTTGATGTCTCATATGGGTCGTCCAAAAGATGGTTTTGAGGATAAGTTCTCGTTAAAGCACATCGTTGCTCCTTTATCTGAAAAATTAGGTATTGATGTAAAATTCGGTGGTGATCCAATTGGTGCTGAAGCTGACGAAATGGCTGCAAACTTGCAACCAGGCGAAGTAATGTTATTGGACAACTTACGTTTCTACAAAGAAGAGAAGAAAGGTGACGAGGAATTTGCTAAGAAACTAGCTTCTCGTGGTGATGTTTGGGTAATGGATGCTTTCGGTACTGCACATAGAGCTCACGCTTCTACAGCAGTTATCGCTAAATTCGTAAAAGATAAAGTATCTGGTTACGTAATGGGTAGAGAAGTAGAAAACGCTAAGAAAATTACTGAAAACCCTGCTCGTCCTTTCACTGCAATTATGGGTGGTGCTAAGGTATCAGATAAGATTTTATTAATTGAGCGTATCATGGATGTTGCTGATAATATTATTATCGGTGGTGGTATGGCTTATACTTTCTTCAAAGCACAAGGTGGTACTATCGGTAACTCTTTATGTGAAGAAGATAAATTAGACTTAGCTTTAGAATTGATCGAAAAAGCAAAAGCAAAAGGTGTAAACTTGTTATTACCAGTTGACTCAGTTTGTGGTGATAAATTCGGTGAAGATGCAGCTGTAGCTTCTTACGATTCTAATGCAATCGCAGACGGTTACATGGGTCTTGATATTGGACCAAAAGCGGCTGAGGAATTCTCAAAAATTATCAAAGAATCTAAGTCTGTTCTTTGGAACGGACCAATGGGTGTATCTGAATGGGCTAACTTTGCTAACGGTACTACTACTGTTGCAACTGCAGTGGCTGAAGCTACTGAAGCTGGTGCGTTCTCATTAATCGGTGGTGGTGATTCTGCTGCTGCTGTAAACACTTTAGGTTTCGGTGACAGAGTATCATACATCTCTACAGGTGGTGGTGCAATGTTAGAATTAATGGAAGGTAAAGTTCTTCCTGGTATCGCAGCTTTAGAGGACTAATCATTGATTAGTAATTAATATAAAATCCCTGTTTAGTACTTCTAAACAGGGATTTTTTTATGGCTAAGGATAATGAATTTTCACTGCTGATAAAGTAGGTATTTCCAAACGTACATCAGTGGCTATACGAAACCCATGTCTTAGATAAAATGCCAATGGAGATGCATATTTTTCTCCATCTAACCTATAATATCTTTCATGGTCAATTACCCAACCATTTAAAGGAGCAAATTGCTTCTTGGCTAATTTTATCAAGTCGCTCCCTAAACCTTTTCGTTTATATTCATTGTTGATAAGGATAGCAAACCACCTTTCACCATCTCTTTCAAAACTAAAGAACCAACCGATCACTTTATTTGTTGGAGTCTTTACAAGAATATGTTTTTTATGATGCAATGCAGTCAAATATTCCCTAATACCATCAAGCTCTTTATAAGCTAATTGCATAGGGTATACACTATTCCAAAGTTGGAATAAATCATTAATTTCAAAAGGGTTTAGTTGTTCTGATAGATAGAACATTAAATTATCTTTCTCCTTCAGTAACATTTTTCTTTTCTAGTTTTTTGTGAAGATCCGGGATTGCCATTACTGCAGCAGATCCGTACCACTCTTTTAAATCCATCACTAGACTACCTGCTTGAATTGCAGGGTCTGTTTTTGTTAATGCTTCTGCTTCTTCAATACTTTCCACATCAAATATATAGATTCCTCTAATATCACCATCTCCGAAAAAAGGTCCTGCGAGTACTAATTTTCCTTCTTCTGCCATTTTATTGATATTTTCTAAGTGAGCTTTCTGAAGTTGGAATGCTTCCTCTTTTGAGAGGTTCCTGTTCGGGCCTTTCTTTAAAAATGCCATTACAAACTTTTTCATACCGTAATCATCAGCACCATACTTTAATGCTAAACTTGCATCATAATCATTATGATTGTTTGGTGATGTAGGTGTTGTGCATCCAATAAAAAAAGTAGATAGTAATAACAGGAGAAGATTATTTTTCATAGTATGAAGTGATTGATGATCTATTCATTACAACAATGCGTAAGATCTAACAAATGCTTCACAATTTCAAATTAAAGTAAATGAGACAATTGAGAAGATATGTTTGACGTTAAACCTTTGTTAAAAGTCTTGAAAAAGAAACTAATCCAACCTACTTACGTTAATAAATAGGTAAAATCAATAAGAATTAAATGAAAGCGGTCATGTTCAAACAAAGCAGGTTCTTATCATCTTCTCGAAATGTTATTTCTATTGTAGGAATATCATACCTGATTATTGGTACCCTGTTGTTAGTGATACCTTTTAGCAAAGAGTTTTCTTTAACGCCAATATTTGCAAGTTTATTAATTCCTGCAGGTGCTATTGAACTTTATATAAATACTAAGTATAGAGATCAGATTTATAGTTGGGGTGTAAGTGCTTTGAATAGTCTCAATGATATATTTATGGGATTAGCTTTAATTATTGCAGCAGGTAATCGATTAACTTTATTGTATTTTACGGGATTCTGGCTGATGATAAAGGCTATTTACGGTCTGAGCTATGCCTTACAGATGAAGAAAGCATCAATGCTTAAGCATATCACTTTCGTTGTAGGCATTGTTGTTTTGTTTGTTGCCATGTTTCTAGTTGTCAATCAACTTTTCCCATACGATAAGGTGAGATCATTAATAGGGCTTACGATGTTATTATTGGGAACCCACCAATTATTAGGATTTAAGCTCGACGATATCAAGAATTATTAGTTTTATACTTAATATATTAGATGAAAAAAAAGTGACCGATGTACGCAACGGTCACTTTTTTTATTTGAATTTCTTTAAGATTGAGATGTATTGCTCTTTTGCCAAGTCCTTGTCAAAGTGCTCAAGGTTTTTAATAGCGTCATTAAACTTATTGATGTAATTGTTTTCTTTGTGTTTGTTTTTTTTCATATCCGTAGCTTTATTTATTCTTGTGCAATATAGGAAGCTGAAGAGAAAAATATGTTGCTGAATTGTGAATAGGTTTTAAGTAATTGTAAATGATTGTTCATTCGAATGATTAGTGTGTTTTTCATTGATTTACTAGAAATTGCACTTGAATAACATAGTGGTAAATAAAAAATAAGTATATTTACAGCTATTAACGAAAATCTATGTTACTACTATTATTTCTATTTCTATCTATTCTTCAACTTTCAAAAACATCAGCATGCCTACACCAAAAATTTTAATCGTTGATGATCACATTCTTTTTTCAATAGGTATAGAGCAATTTTTACAGAAAAGACTTAATGCTATTGTTGTGATTATAAACAATCCACTAGATGCTCTGAATGAACCATTGGATCAGTATGACATAGTGCTTGTTGATATGGATATGCCTCAGATGAAAGGGTATGAGTTTATCAAAAGAGCAAGGCAACAGTTCGAGAATCAGCGTTTTCTGATTGTTTCAATGCATAAGAAACAGTCGTTATTAAAGAAAGCGATGAATTCTAATGTCAATGGATATATCCTTAAAGATGACCATCCAGATAATTTTATAAATGCAATAAAAACGATTGTTGCAGGAGGCAAGTTTTTCTCACCAAGTTTAGAAATGCTTCTTCAACAACAAGATATACATCAATTGTTTCTCTCACCAAGAGAAGAAGAAGTATTGAGGTTACAGGCAACAGGTAAAAGTATGGCTGAAATCTCCGAACAGCTTTTTATCAGTCTTGAAACGGTAAAAACTCACATACGAAACATTAAAATTAAATTAGAGCTTGATAACAAAGCGGATGTAATTAAATATGCAATAGACAATCTATTAGTTTAAATAAACCAGCACTCCCCAAACCTAAATAATCTGATCAATGAGGAAAATACTTCATGTTTTTCTTTTAATTTTTTTTCTGCTAAAATATCAATCAATACCAGCAAAAACCATTTTAGTAGATACTGCAAAAACAACTGTAAACTGTACCAATGCTGTAGATATTTATCAAGATAAAGTACCGTTATTTATAGATAATGATCCTTTTTTTCTTGATGAATGGAATGATGTGCCCTTAGATGGCCTTTCAGAAGGACCTTTTAGTAAAGGGAATTGGCATCGACTAATATTGGAAAGTGAAGTGGATGTACAAAAACTGATGTATTTTAATTATGTGTTGATACCCAATATTCATATTTGGGTAAAAGAAGAAGGAAATAACTCTATTGAATATTTTTCATTTGGGACGAACTCAGATTATTACACCACAGAACAATCTAGAGATTATCGGGGGTATGTAGTTCCACTTTCTTTTAAAGCAAACAAGATCAAAGAAATATACTTCTTTATGGAAGGACATGGTTGGCCTACCCATTCAGATATCTATTTATATGATCCTGGAGTATATCGTAATAATTTCGAGAGAGATAATTATGTACTTACTATTTTAAGAGTAGTAGTGCTAACAATGCTTACCATTGGATTGGTAATAGGTATCATTAGTAGGCAAAATGTATTCTTATACTATGCTTTATCTTTTTATAGCGGGGTGCTCTTTGCAGAAGTAGAGTTGGGAATTTTTGTTAGGTTTTTAGATGTAAACTACCATCACTTAAGTTATTATATCCGACATTTTGCTAACATTGCTTACATTACTTCATTACTATACTTTTATAAGTATCTAATAGGAAATGATAATTCAAGTTTTAATGCAGTTTTAAAGTGGTTTGCACCATTCATCCATATATATTCTGTAGTTACATTCTTACTTTTCTTATTCTCAGACAATCCAACAATGATCGCTATTATTTTCCTATCGATCGTTGTCGTGTCATGGTTAAGCTTCTTGATCTGTTTTGTGTTGTTATTAAGGTCAGTTAGGAAGAATAATATCTATGCAAAATATGCGTTTTTCGTCTTGGTAAGCCGACTGATTGTTATTGCTATTTTTGTGTCATTACCTCATTTGGGCTTAATCGAAAGGTCAATCTATACAGACTATTTATATTACCTATTTATTGGTTATGAATCAGTATTCTATTTTATCATGCTGATGAAAAAGGTGATTAATATTTATGATGAAAGGATTGAACTGCTCTCAAAACAAAAACAATTAGAGAAAGCATATTCTGAAGCAGTACTTAAAGGCCAAGAAGATGAGCGTAACCGAATTGGTAGGGAGCTACATGATTATGTAGGAGGGAACCTTGCTTTGGTCAATAAGTCAGATCATCTTGATGGGGAGGAGGTTAAGAGTATAATTACTTCTACGATCAAGACCGTAAGGGAGATGAGTCATGGTCTAATCACACCAACATTTAATGATGTACAAAATTTTGAGGATGCCATTTTCGATTTATCATCAAAGTACAATTCAGATGATATGAGTGTATTTATCAAATTTGTAGATTGGCCTGACTCAAATAAAAAAGAGCTGTTGAACCATTGTTACAGAGTAGTACAGGAGTTACTTTATAATGCAGAGAAACATAGTGAAGCGAACTCTGTACATATACAGTTCTTTTCTGATAATAATATTGGAAGGATTTTCTATGAAGACAATGGAATAGGTTTCAATGTCAATGCTTCAAAGAATGGAGTCGGTTTGGCTAATATACGCTATAGGTCCAATGCCATGGGAGGAAAATCCATTATTGAATCTTCCTCATATGGTACTGTAATAAGGATAGAAGATATCCACTTGGATTAATTATCGTCTTGATGACCTTCTATTATTCTTTTGTTTCTTCTTGATCATTCTATTGCGGTCTTGCTCCGCCTCCATCATTGGATAGTCATGTTCTTTCACTTCTTCAATGGAGTGCTTAATTAGCTTCTCTATGTTTTTTAGACTATCTAATTCGGTTCCGTTTGCTATTGATATTGCTTGTCCAGATTTACCCGCTCTACCTGTTCGACCAATTCTATGAACGTAAGTTTCTGCAGCTGGTGGAATTTCATAGTTAATCACAAAATCTAAACTATCAATGTCAATTCCTCTAGCAGCGATATCAGTGGCTACCAAGATGTCAATCTTTTTCTTTTTAAAATAGGATAGCGCCTTTGTTCTTGCTTCCTGAGATTTATTACCATGAATTGCTAAACTTTTAATCCCAGCTTCACCTAAAGCCTTTACGATAAAGTTTGCTCCTCTCTTTGTATTAGTGAATATGAGTGCGTTGTTAATATTGTTATTCTTGATAACATCAATCAGTAGCCTTTTCTTATTTCTTTGATCGACGTAATAAATTTTTTCATCAATGGCTACAGCTGTTGAAGATACTGGTGAAACCTTAATTTCTTGTGGCTGATTTAATAACTTACTTGCTACATCAAGAATTTTATTCGGCATGGTAGCAGAAAACAATAAAGTTTGATGAGTAGGAGATAGATAGGACTCAATAGTGAAGATTTCTTTCACGAAGCCCATGTCTAGCATTTTGTCAGCTTCATCCAAGACAAAATGTTTTACTTGTGACAGTTTAATATGTCCTTTTTTTACAAGGTCAATTAATCGACCAGGAGTTGCTGTAATTATGTTTACACCTTTTTTTAGCCTTCGAATTTGTTTGTCAGCAGGAATGCCACCAAAAATGACTGCTTGTTTTAATGGAGTTTGATGGATGAGTCTTCCTATATTTTCAGAGATTTGAGTAGCCAACTCTCTTGTTGGAGTTAATATTAAGGTAGAAACGGTTTTATTATGTGTGGTGTGCTCCTGAAGTAATTGTTGAATGATAGGTAAACAAAAAGCTAAAGTTTTGCCTGTACCAGTTTGTGCACAACCAAGCACATCTCTATTCTCGAGGATTACAGGTATACTTTCCTTTTGTATAGGTGTGGGATCATTGTAGTCTAAAATGTAAAGCTTTTCTAGTAGATCCTCGTTATTTATTCCTATCTCTTCAAATGACATATCTCAAATTATTGTTTAATCGAACAAAAGTAAGTGATGGATTGTTTAAATCTTAGAATTTATTAGAACTTATAAATGACTTTAAGTTCTATTTAGAGAAAACACTATTAATTTTAATATCTTGATATAAGAAGATTAAATAACCCGATTATCAATTGAACTATCCCCAAAAAAATACGCATAAAAAAAGCTGTCGAAATATTCAACAGCCTTTCTATTATGATGTGTGACTACTTATACAAATTTGAAAGGTAAGATGTAATTACATCTTACGACATATGAAATCTCATTGAATACTATAAACCAATAGGGAATAACTCACACAAGAAACAGTGGAGTTTAGATTCATGTTTATACGTTTAGAATGACATAATATTAAAAAGTGACAGTCAAAACGGTTAGCCCATTAGATTACATTTAGTAAGAGAGTATTTCATTTAATATTAGTGGCCTAAATTAATTAGACAGATTATTTTAGTTTTATTTTTTATGACACAAAGTAACTATGGATAGATTAGCATAGCAGTATATCGTTGTTAGTATTGTGTTGTAAAAATAATTGACTGTCTAATTGACGCCAATAACATTTACACAAATCTATGATTTTTTTTTAATGAAAACCAAAAGTTTCATCCTAGAATATAATATGATTGTCATTCTACTGACAATTCGACAGAAATAGTGTCAAATAATCATATTTTATCGGATTGGAATACAATTTGGAAAAAGGCTTAACTGTAAAACAATTTTTTTAGTTGTTTTTTAAACTGATTTATAATTAAAAAAAGACATAGATAACATGGCGGCAAAAGGTTCTATTTCAGTGAATACTGAAAATATCTTTCCTATCATCAAAAAATTCTTGTATTCTGATCACGACATTTTCTTACGTGAATTAGTGGCGAATGCAGTTGATGCGACTCAAAAATTACAAAAACTTGCATCGATGGGTGAATTCAACGGAGAACTTGGTGATGTAACTATCCAAGTAGACGTTGATACTGAAAAGAAAACAATCTCTATCACTGACCGAGGTATCGGTATGAGTGAGGAAGAAGTTGAAAAATATATCAACCAAGTAGCATTTTCTGGTGCTACAGAATTCGTTGAGAAATTTAAAGATGTAGATACATCTACAATCATCGGTAAATTCGGTTTAGGTTTCTACTCAGCATTTATGGTTGCTGACAATGTAGAAGTAATCACTAAATCATTCAAAGATGAGCCTGCAGTAAAATGGACTTGTGATGGTTCTACTGAATATGAAATCACTACTTCAGATAAAGCAGAAAGAGGTACTACAATCGTTCTTCATGTAAATGAAGACTCTGAGGAGTTTGTGGACGAAGCTCGTTTACGTCAAATTTTAAACCGTTACTCTAAGTACATGCCAGTGCCAATTCAAGTTGGTGTTGATAAGCGTACTGAAAAAGAAGGTGAAGGTGATGACGCTAAAGACGTAGAAATTGTTGAGCCACACGTAATCAACAAAACTGAGCCACTTTGGGCTAAAGATCCTAAATCTTTAACTGACGAGGATTACTTAAACTTCTATAAGGAGTTATACCCAATGTCAGAAGAGCCAATGTTCTGGATTCACTTGAACGTTGACTTCCCATTCGAGTTAACTGGTATTCTTTACTTCCCTAAAGTAAAAGAAGATGTAACTCCTCATAAAGACAAGATTCAATTGTACTCTCGTCAGGTATTTATTACTGACAACGTAGAGGAAATCATGCCTGAGTTCTTACGCTTGATGCATGGTGTAATTGATTCTCCAGATATTCCATTAAACGTATCTCGTTCGTACTTACAATCTGACGCTAACGTGAAGAAGATTTCTTCTTATGTAACTCGTAAGGTGGCAGATAAGTTAAATAGCTTATACAAAAACGATCGTGAGAACTTCGAGAAGAAGTGGGAGTCTATCGGATTATTCGTAAAATACGGTATGATGACAGACGATAAATTCTTCGACAAAGCGAAGAAGTTCTGTTTATTGGAGACATTGGATGGTAAATTATACAACTTCGAAGAGTATAAAGAGCAAATCCAAGCGAATCAAAAAGATAAAAACGACAAGTTCGTATTCCTATATTCAACAGATCAAGGCACTCAAGATACTTATATCCAAGCTGCACAGAAAAAAGGATATAGCGTATTGAAAATGGATACTTTGATTGACGCTCACTTTATCAGCAATACAGAGCACAAGTTCGAGGACATCACTTGGAAGCGTATCGATTCTGATACTGTAAATAACTTAGTAGAAACTGATGATAAAAATGAGTCAGTTTTAACTGAAGAAGAGTCTAAGAAATTGGTTGATATCTTCAAGAGAGCATTAAACGACGATAAATTGGAGCCGAAAGTTGAAGCAATGACTGCTGATGAACTTCCAGTTATGATCACTAAGCCAGAGTTTATGCGTCGTATGGAAGAAATGGCTGCTATGCAAGGCGGCGGTATGGGAATGTTCGGTGGTTTCCCTGGTGGTGATACAATTACTATCAACGGTAACTCTGAGTTTGTTTCTCGTATCTTAAAAGAAGACAACGAAGGTGAACAAGATAAGTTAGTAAAACATGCTTATGATTTAGCAAAACTTTCTCAAGGTAACTTGAAGGGAGCTGACTTAACGGCATTCATCAACCGTTCATTGGATATCCTATAATTTGAATCATACCATTGATTTATACATTAAAGGTCGGTAAGATTATCTTGCCGGCCTTTCTTTTTCGGGAAGTTTTCTGATATATTCGGGAAAAATGTACTGTGAAAAATAGAAGAATTGTATCATTTTTGTCGTTATGTAAACAAAAGGAAAGTACAATTATTCATAAATCATCAATTTGACATGAAAAATAAATTATTCTCAATTTTAGCACTCATTATCTCAGTTACACTATTTAGTTTTACAAATACACCCAAAGGAGACGGTGACAAAGAGTCATTATATGTATTTAAAGATTTAGAAGGTAATACTGTAGACTTAACAGAATTTGAAGGTAAATACGTATATATTGATGTTTGGGCATCTTGGTGTGGACCTTGTTTAAGAGAAATCCCTTCGCTTCAAGAGATTGAGAAAAAGTATGAAGGAAAAGATATAGTATTTGTTTCACTATCTGTAGATCAAAGTACTGATGCTTGGAAAGCAATGGTAAAAAAGAAAGACTTACATGGAAATCAACTTCATTTAGGTACAAACTTTAAATTCACAGATAAGTTTAATATCACTTCTATTCCAAGATTCATCTTATTAGATAAAAAAGGAAAAGTAGAAAATGCTAATGCACCTCGTCCGTCAGAAGAGGCGTTAGTAGCATTGTTTAAAGATCTTGGTTTATAATCCTATAATAAATTAAGTATCATAAGAAGCCAATGGGTTGTAGAACCTGTTGGCTTTTTTAAATTTCAAGATCAAAATTTATTGATTATGGTTATTCAAAAGACAATACGTTTACGTCCTTACTCTAGAGGTTATCATATTATCACAGAAGATGTGTTTGAACACCTTCCTGAGTTGAGAGGTAAGTCAGGAATTCTTCAGGTATTTATCCAGCACACTTCAGCCTCTTTGACGATTAATGAAAATGCAGATCCGTCCGTTCGAGTAGACTTTGAGAGTCATTTTAATAAAGTATACCCAGAAAATGCACCTTATTATGAGCATACCTATGAAGGTCCTGATGATATGCCTGCACATCTAAAAGCATCAACACTAGGTGCGTCTGTAAGCATTCCTATTGGGAATGGAAGACCACTATTAGGTACATGGCAGGGGATTTACTTAGGTGAGCATAGAAATAGAGCTTCAGGAAGAAGTCTAGTACTTACTTTTATTGGTGAGTAGCGTGTTTTTTATGCTTCTTACTTGCTTTTTTTCTGTCTTTATATTTCTGTTTGGTTTTTTTTCGTTCTTCCTGAGGAATATGAGTATAGGTACCAACAACAGAAGTTTCTAGACCAGACATAATAGTATGAATGATATAATGAATGACAGATTTATATTGTACTCTTTTAAAGTATAGGGGAGCATGCCTTGCTTTGGGGCCAGGATTATTGTTTTTGTAAGCGACCATATTGTTGGCGGCAAAGTTGGCAATACTTTCTACAAAGTTAGATTTCTCATCATTCTTTCCTGTCAGCTTAATTTTTAGATCGTTATAATAAAAATCTAAGTTTCCACGACCTACCTGATCATAAAGATCGATATCAAAGTCAATAGATCTTGCTCTACCTTCTTGAAAAACAACTCCTGCATTATTATGGGTAAATGTATTGAAGTAAGACAATGGGAATCCATCAATATGCCCTTTTACATCCATAAGGTTTTTAGCAGTACTGTCGGTATGTAATGTACAGTCAATCCTTGTTGGTGTTTTACCAAAGAGCTTACACTTAAGGTGAAGGGCAATATTATCAATAGAATCTGTGTTGACAGTAGGGACGTCAATGGTAATATCTGTGAGTGTAATTTCACCTGGTAAGTTGGCATCCTTACTTTTCTCCTTATAAGTCAGTGAGCTATTCGTGACATTAAATTTATCTAAAGCAATCGTATAATTTAAGGCCTGTATAGATCGGTTGGGTAGATTTTTTACTACAGTAGTATCTTCAGGATAGTTTTTATCTCTATAGATTTGAGCTTGTAAGCTATCAATTTTTATGTCGTTAAGGTGAATTTTATTCTGATCGAAAAGTTCATCTGCATTAAAACCAATACCACTTACGTACCCGATGGATAAACTCATCATGTCGGTTTGTTTACCGACTGTCTCAAAGAAATTACGTTCAGATAATTGAGGTTTTACATCCAACCCTTTTAATTCAAAAATATTCTTTTCTTTTGAAATGACGATACTGTCAAATTTGTATTCATAGAGTTCATTGACACCCTTCATAAATGATGGACCACATTCAAAAGCCAATTCATCAACATTGATGATATTCTTTTCTTTGTCTTCATCATATATTAATTGTATACCAGATATATGAAGGTCTTGAGAAGTATGAAACACATGTTTGTGTACACCACTTTTTGTGATTTGATAGCCATTGAACTTCATATCTGTGAGGTTGATAGAAGTTGCACCAATTTGTTTTAACCTTTGTCCTAAAACACTAAAACGTATTAAAGGAGACTTACGGTCTGCAATCTTTTTACTTGGCTGCTTTTCTTTTGGTTGTGCTTTTTCTTTTTGAACTAGGCTATCTTTCCAGAAAAATTGAAAATTGGGTTTAGTAAGTGTCACCTCTTTTACCGTAAGGTTTCTAGAGAAAATGATTTTATGAAGTTGTGGTAACTTTATTTTAACGGTATCTACCGTACCATTTATCCAACTAATTTTTTCTTTTTCCTTATTGGGGATAATAACAATACCGGTGGCTCTTAGTTTTCCTTTAAACCAGTTGATATTGAAATTATTAAAAGTGACAAAATAACCATCTCCATTTTTACCAAGAGCAATTTCCTTGACAGTATTGGCAGCAAAGTCTTCTAATTTTTTCTGAGTATAATCTGACAAAAAGAAAATTAGTAATGGTATTAATATCAGAAGAGTAACTTTTATATTTTTAGATTGCTTTTTTGTAGGAAACATCAATATGAAATGATAATAATGAGATAAAAAATTAACCCCTTATAATCAGATATAAGAGGTTATATAATTTACAAATTTTTATCGAAAACTAGAAGATATTCATCACAGCAATTAGTGAAATACTTGAAATAATTACCCATAATGAAATACCTTGGTACATAGGTTTTGTACCTACATGTTTTACACTTTCAACATCTAAAGTACAACCTACAGTGAATAATGCTAATGATAATCCTTTATGAGCAATAAAATTGAAGACATGAGAATACTGTTGGAAGAAAGGAACGTAAGTGTTCAATAACATAGCAATCACAAAACCAATAATAAAAGTAGGCATTGTCTTTAAACTAATTTTACCTGACTGAGTAAGTGAAGCAATTAATGAAACGGGAACAATCCATAATGCTCTTGTTAACTTGACTGTTGTTGCAATTCTTAGTGCTTCTTCACCATACGCCTGTCCTGCTCCAACAACAGCACTTGTATCATGGATTGCTAAAGCAGCCCACCAACCGAACTGTTCTTGTGTTAGATGTAAGTATTTACCAACTACAGGGAAAGTAACCAATGCAACAGCATTTAGCACAAAGACAGTAGCCATAGCGACTGAAATCTGTCTTTCATTAGCTCTTAATGCAGGTGCCATAGCTGCAATAGCACTACCTCCACAAATCGCAGTACCTGATGCAATTAATCGATAGATGGTCTTATCTAAACCTAATTTTTTACCTAAAAATGCTCCAAATAATAACGTAAAGGCAATACTTGAAAAAGTGATTAATGAGCCTTCAGATCCTGTTTCTAAAGCATCGACTGCATTTAAGCCGAAGCCAAGGAAAACAACTGACCATTTTAATAAACTTGAACTAATTTTTTTATTTAATGTTGGGTTAGGGATTTTAAACAACAAAGCGAAAAATATTCCTGAGAATAAGGCAGTTGCTGTAGATACCCAAGGAGTTAAAGTGGATAAAGCTAAAAGGAAGTAAATAATTTTTGCTATAGTAGGATTTGATTGAAATGTCGTTAAGGTCTTTTTCATTTTCTTAATTGTTATACTTTTTGAACATTACAAATGTCCACACTTTGTATATGAAAATGAATTCCTAAACTGAATCAGTTATTACTTTTTGTTATAATGAAGCATGGCGTAATCCATAAAACGTTGCCCTAGGCCTATTGATCCCCCTTCCTTTATTACAAAATGTAAATCTCTATTGATTTCTAGGTGATCGATATCGATAATCTGAAGTTTATCTCTGTTGAGCTCATCCAAGATGGAATAGATAGACAGAATAGCATAATTAGGAGAGGCAGCGATATACCTTTTTATACTTTCTGTAGTATCTAAATACATAATGATATTTAGATCATCTTCATTGATCCCCCGTTTCTCTAATTCATTCTCGATAATCTTTCTTGTACCAGATCCCTGTTCTCTCATCACAAGAGGCTTCTTTAGGAATTGAGGAATAGTGATATTATTATCCTTTGCATCATCAAATTTTGTTGAGGCTACTAATACCAATTCATCATTTAGAAAAGGAATGTATTTTAATCCACCTCTATGAGGATCTCCTTCAATCATTCCTATATCAATAATATCTTCTAACAGCCATTTTTCAATAGCTTCTGTATTTCCACTTTTTATTTCAATATTAACGTCCTTGATCTTTTGTTGGAAGTTGGCAATGACATCGGGGATGATATATTGAGCAATTGTTGTACTTGCTCCAATTCGTATTGTACCTCCTTGGTTATCTTTTATCGCATCAACATCAAATTTCAATTGTCTTTCAAGGCTAAAGATTTTCTCACAATAAGTTTTCAGCACTTCTCCAGCAGCAGTGAGATGAATAATCATCCCTTTTCTTTCTAATAAAGGAATACCGTATTCTTCTTCCAATGCTCTTACATGTTTTGTTACAGCAGGTTGAGAGATATGCAATGACTCTGCAGCTTTTGTAAAACTTTGTCTTTGTACCACTTCGTAAAAAACATGTAGTCTGAAATGTGATTTCATAAATTGATTATGATTTAAAAAATGTGTATTTTGTATTGATGAAGATAATAAACACTTTCTTTATTTGTTTTTTGTAGCCCAGTATATTTTCTATTCATTTTAACTTTAGTGACTTATATCAATTTTTGTAGATGACCAAAATGCCTGAAAACAATTTGATTAATCATTAATTTTAAATAAAAGTAAATAACACCACATAATTCACAGTCCAACAGATTATTTCTATGTCACTATCATTCACTAGCCCGAACAAAACTATCTTTATTTATGATAGCACTAAAACCTCTGAAGTTGCCTTATTGCAACATGTAAAAGACCAGACGTCAAAACTTACAGAAGTCCCTATTAATATTACTTCTGTAACACCTCAATTGCTCAATAGTATATTAACTAGAATGGAGCCGGGTACTTCTAGTCTATTGATCAATAAGACCTCGCCATGGTACAGATGTTTTTGTGAAGATTTTAGCGAGATGAACGATTTCATCTTGAAAAAGACGTTTGTAAAATTTCCTTCATTGATTCAAACGCCAATCGTGATTCATCAGGATGAGGTATATGTAAATCCTTCAATGAAGCATATTTTTGATATTTATGAGGAAATCTACGTCTAAAATTGTATCTATGAGAAAATAATTTTTCCATGGAGATACCATTTCTATCATTACATCACATTCATCAAAAAATTAGAACAGAAGCTTTGGCTGAAATCACTTCGGTATATGATTCTATGCATTATATACTTGGGGAGAAAGTCAAAGCTTTTGAGCATTTATATGCTTCGTTTTCTAATACAAAATATTGTATTGGCGTAGGGAATGGCAACGATGCGATAAAGATTTCATTAATGGCATTGGAAGTAAAAGAAGGAGATGAGGTAATTATTCCTGCTTCAACTTTTTATGCTACATTACAAGCGATCTTAGAAATAAAAGCAAAGCCAATCCTAGTAGATGTAGATCCTTTTTCGGGGTTAATGGATTTAGAAAAGACAAAAGAGGCGATCACATCAAAAACGAAAGTGATTCTACCGGTACATTTGTATGGGTATCCAGTAGATATGTCTACTTTGAGTGAGATAGCACAGCAAAACGATATTTATCTATTAGAAGATAACGCCCAAGCTCATGGAGCAAAATGGAACCATCATCCCACAGGCGGTATTGGAGATATTAATGCTACAAGCTTCTATCCAGGCAAAAATTTAGGTGCAATAGGAGATGGAGGAGCAATCACTACAAACAATAAAGATTTATACGAACGTTGCCTTAAAATTCGAAACTATGGTTCTTCAGAGAAATATAGACATGAACTTTTAGGAGTGAATTCGAGATTAGATGAATTGCAAGCTGCTTTTTTAAGTGTGAAGTTGAAGTACATCACCGAATGGAACAAAGAAAGAAATAGTCTTGCACAATTTTATCTAAAGTATTTAGAAGATATAGAGCAAATTGAAATTTTAAAACCAACCTCTAATAGCTATGCAGTATACCATCTCTTTACAATCCTGTGTGATGAACGAGATCGCTTACAAAACTATTTGAAGGAAAATGGAGTAGCTACCCAAATACATTACCCCATACCTATTCATTTACAAGAAGCTGCAAAAGATTTAGGGTACAAAAAAGGCGATTTCCCCATTTCAGAGAAAATCGCCCAGAAAACGTTAAGTCTTCCGATGTATATAAGTTTATCGAATATTCAGATTGAATATATTTGTTTGAAAATCAAGGAGTTTTTTATTTCTCAAAATCAATAGAGTGTCTTACTGCCAATCGTAAGATATTTGAATATCTTACAGACCCTTGTTGATATTTAAAACTATCTTCTCGAATATATTGAGCCTCCAAAGACACTTTTTCACTAACCTGACGGTTGATCAACATGATAAAACGGTTTTTGTTAGTAAAGGGATCATTCGACTTATCTCTTAGAACAAAGAAGAGTTCAGTACCAATACCTGCCATCCATTTTTCTGCAAACTTTTTACGGAAAATGATAGAGTATCTAAGTCTATTGAGGTAATCTTTTTCATTTTGGCCTTCATAAAATATATCCATGATCTGTTGTTCCAGTCTGAATCTATATTTTACAAAGAAGGATTTATCTTTAGTAAGATTATGTTTACCAATAAAATCTTGCATTGGTCGGATTTCAGAAATGTTCTCACCTTCTGGATCAAAAACATAGAAATAACCTAGACCAGCACGAACAGAAAAGTTGTTATTGATCTTGTACGTTAAACCAGAACGAACTTGCAGCCTGTTGGCTGTTAGATCAAACATGTGTAAGTAGGCACCGTCAGTTGATAGGCTCCATTTGTCATTAAACTTAGCTTTGTTGAAATAGTGTAACCACAAACGAGGATCTCCCTGAGATTGAGCATGTACTAACTGATGCTGCCACACAAACAATAAAGTCAGAAGTACAATCTTGATAAATTTCAAAATATTGATAGTTAAATGTTAATTTATTTAACTACAAATATATTGTACTCTTCTTTATAATCAGAAAGGTTTAACAATTAAGTGCTTTGATTAGAAGCATTTGCCAAAAGAAACACCTAAACTCCATGCATCATACACATTTCCTTTAATATCATATTGGAAAGAGGGAGATAATGCCCAATGTCCAGGAAGTTCAAATTCTTTCTCAATAATGACTTTACCCACAAAGAAATTCTTATTTTTTTCTAGTTCGACACCTGGGCCAATACCGATATTCCAGCCTTCTAAAGGTGAATAGTAAAGTATTACAGCACCAACATATGCAAATTCACGTTCTAGCTCTTCAGTTGCTCCTCCATGTTCGCCATGGCTACCGCCTTCAGCAGGAATTTCGACCATATATTGTGCGATTTCAATATCATTGACTACCCCAATTGAAAACTTTTTGGAAAGTTTGTAAGTGTAGTCGATACCAAAAGTAGGTACTAAAAGAAGGTCATGTGAAGGAACAGCTTGGGGTACCATTGTATATCCCATATAGAAAGACACTTTATGTTTTTTATGTCCTTCATGCTCATTTTCATGTGATGCAAAATGATGCTCTGTTACTTGATGGTGTTCTTCAGATTTAGTATGATTTTCTTCAGTTTGTGCTTGTAAGTGATAGGACAATGTTGTGAGAATTGCCACTACTGATAGTATAATCTTATTCATATCAATTGCTCGGTTATTAATAGAACAAACTTAAAAGTTTGATTTTAAACTAAATATTATTTTAACCTAACAAAGTTCAATGATCATTAAAGAGTGTAAAGTAAAAAATAAAGCCCTTTTCTCTAAGATTGAGAAAAGGGCTTACTATTTATACTGAGGAATTAAACTCAGACAATCTTCTTGATTTCAATGATTAAACATTGACCAGCTTCTAATGTTGCAGACATCCAATTATCTACAAAACTATATTCTTTTTGACCTACAAAGTCCCAATAAGTACCATTATTAGTACCTGGAATATTTAGGTAGAAGTCTTGAGAGTTGTTCCAGTCTGTATTAGCGACAACCAATATAGAATGATCAGGATGCCAAGGGTCGAAACGTTCAAAAGCGATAACACTTTCGTATTCTGTATCTGGATAATGAATAGTCATTGAGCTATCATTACCTCTCAAATGTTCATTATTTAACATCCATCCAAAGTGATTATAGATGTTATTAATGTACTTGATATACCCAATTAAGTTGTGGTCATTATTCCAACGAAGTCCAGACTTGAAGAATAATGGTAACCTTTGTTGGCTATAATAATCAGTTTCAGATTGTAAGAAATTAAGACCAGTATTTACAGGCCATTCTTCTAACAATTCAAAACCTTGATGTATAAATGGAATTGAGTTCGGTAAGAACTTATTCAATACATAGGAAACTTTACAGTGAGGTTCTCCACCTCTCATCATTGCTCTTGGCGTATTGTGAGTTTCAGGAGTACCATAATATGGTAAAGCAAGGTATTCATTAGAATCTTGTACAATTCTTTGAAGACCATCTCTTTTCTCTCTAGCTGTTACTCTCCATTCATGACCTAATACTGCATTGAAACCTTTGTCTCTACTTTGTTGAGTAACATCAAAGTTTTCTTCACAGAAAGCAAAATCAGGATCGTTATTACGCGCCTTGTTGATGATTTCTTCCATCAATTGTTGAGGAAGTGCATGTCCCATATCAATCATTACACCGTCGATACCAAATTTTTGGTAATGAGGAATAACACCATTAATCTTATCCCAAAGTGGTCTATTGATATGTGGTGGTTGTGCCAACTCCGGATTATAATATCTAATCGTATCATAAGCGATATAATTATAATCATTTGGAGTATGGTCGTAAGGGAAGTTGTACATTCTAAGGTACGTAACATCCGACCAAGCTGGCTGAATATCATCTGGCGGCCAGTCCGCAAAAGCACCAGGAATAATTAATTCACCTTCGTCTGTATAAGCAACGAATTTTCCATCCTCTACCTTAATTTGTTCAGGTGTTGGTGGTTTTTTGAATAGTGAACGGTATTCTTGACTTGGTGCGAAGTGGAAGCCTCCACCATCAGGAATTTTTTTGATTTCTGCTAACTCATGAGCAGGGAACTCTGGAGAATGGTATTCATGAGCTCTTTTTCTATCGATCCAGTAGAACCATTCAGGGTTAGAAGTTACCCAGTCTCCACCAAGAGAAGAAGTACGCAATACAAATTCCATAATTACTCTCATTCCCATCATATGGGCAGCTTCAACAAATGCCTCGAACTGTTCTTCAACAGTAAAAGGAACGAGTGGATCTGCCAAATTTGGGTCGATTTGATACTGGTCTTTAATTGCATAAGGAGAACCTAGGTCGCCACGGTTACCATCTTCACCAATACTAGTGATAGGTAACATATAAACTGTATTACAACCTAAATCTCTGATATATTTTAGCATAGCGATACATTTTAAAAGCGTACCGGTTTCACGGAAGCCATTATCGCTACTAGTAATGTCCATTCTATGTCCAGACCCAACATGACCATCATTATCATGATCATATGCAGCCGTTAGACGAGGGAATAAATTGTAGAAACTTGAGAAATATGTCCAATCTCCACCATTGCCATGTACATCATTTCTAAGCTTCGACAAAGAATGATTATAGTTGACATTTTTATCAGTTGGTGCTGTAATTTCTTTGATTGCGTTCTTAAAGAACGTCATTGGGTTGGTTTTAACAGGATGAGAAGGCCCCTGTTCTTGTCCGAGCCAAAGTGAAGGCACATAGTATTCTCTAGTTTCTTTTGCCTCATTTGCCTCTAAGTACTCAAGAATTTTGAGCAATTTAGATTCTTTTTTCATACTTACTTGTTCAAAAGAATTGAAGGTAAATCTTAGTAATTTTAATTACGTTGTAGTCTAATTTACAATCTTTTTATTGATAAGCTGAAGATAAAAATCATAGTTTTTGTTAACATTTGATTGCAACCCGTTTCGATACAGCTTTTTATTATAAAATTTATGTAAAAGATATTTAATAGCTGTTTTTTGGTCTACTTTCCTAGCATTAGTGAAGGTAGAACTACTTATGTGAAACTTTTTATTTAAACTTTATTAAAAAGGTCCTAAATATCTAGAGATTACCTTAAATGATTGATAACTTTGTGAGTTTGAATGTGAAAATAGATTTTACATCAGAATAACTATCAATAATTGAAGAACAATTGAATTCACAGTCGAGATCTATATGGGGGGTTATCGCTCTTACCACATTTAGTTTTCTGATCATAGGTTACAAAGTATACGAAAACGGTGGAAGTCAATCTAAGAAGCTTGCTTTTGAAGTTACAAAAGAAAGAGCTGTTAGATATGGTGAGACGATTGAATCCAGACTACAAACCCTTCTTTCCGAAATGCGATTGATAGGTAATACCATGCGACTTATCGGTGCCAATAAGCAGGAAACTGATAATGTAATGACAGGTTTACTTAACAATACTGTGGTTCATTATTCTAACATTGAGTACTTATGGATGGTCTTAATGGACAGTTCAGACAGTAACCAATTAGTGTACAATCCAATTTTCTATGATCAAGAAACCGAAAAATTGGATGGTAAGATTCTTCATGAAATCCATCAAGGGGAGTTGGATTGGGATAATTTCTTCCTAAAAAAGAGGATTCTAGCTTCAAAAGAGTCTTTTGTTACCTTACCCAAACACATCAAGAAAAGTACGGAGAAAAATGCCTTCGCTGTCCATGTTGTTTTACCTTTTTTCAATGAAAACGAAACTTTTATTGGGGCAGTAGGAACGGCTATTCGATTATCATTTTTCCAAAACTTCATCCATGAAAGTGATCATATTGATCATCGTTATGTGTGTATTGCGGCACCCAATGGTCAGATTGTGGGTTCCGTTAATCCTGATGATATCGGAAAAAATGACGGTATACCAGCGTATTTGTTCGCATCCTTAAGAAATGATCAGAAAGTATCTAGGATTGTTGAAAATGCAGAAACAGAAGAAAGCTATTACGAAATGTTGTTCCCTATTAAAATACAAGGAATGACAGAACCATGGGTAATTACCACAAGAGTTCCGCTTAAATCTGTATTGAAAAGCTCTATACAATCCAGAAACTTTACAATGGCTCTAGTTTTCTTATTATGGATTGTCATTACTTCTTCACTGACATTTATGGTTAGTAAATGGAAGAATGAGCTAAAACAAAGAAAAATTGTAGCAGAAGAGTACAAGAAAACAAACGAACTATTACGTAATATTCTTGATAACTCGGACCATATTATGATGTATACTCTTGATCGAGATAAACGATTGTTGAGCTGTAACAATAAGTTTATGAAAATTACAGAGATGCTAACAGGTAAACGCTTGGAAAAAGGAGATTACCTTTTGGACATTTATAATGAGATCAAGGAAAACAATAAACACATTTTACAAGGGGAGTATTTTGATCGATGTATTAAAGGAGAAGACCTTGTAGTTGTAGATAAATTTAAAGGGTATTATTTCGAACAGTTCTTTAACCCTTTTAGAAATACTCAAGGGAACATTATTGGTGTAACAAGTTTCTTAGTAGATGTAACAGAGTTGAAAGATGCACAAAAGCAGTTAGAAGTGCATAAAAATCACTTAGAGTTATTGGTTGAGAAACGTACCAAGCACATCGAAAGACAAAATGATGCCCTAAGAACACAGTCTGATAAGTTAAGAATTGCCCATGATGAAATCAGGGTACAAAACGAAGAAATCCAGACGAAAAATGTGGCATTGCAAGACTCGTTAAAGCAGACGGAGAAAACACTATTGCAATTAAAAGAAATGCAGGATCAATTGGTAAGTTCAGAGAAGCTTGCTTCAATTGGTCAATTAACAGCGGGTATTGCTCACGAAATTAATAATCCAATTAATTTTGTGGCAAACAACGTTCTTCCATTAAAAGATGATATTGAAGACTTGACCATTGCTTTCAATTTGTTGAAGAAACATGTGGAATCTGAAGTAGTTCAAGGGATAGAAGACGAGTTCGAAGTTTCTTTTGTCATTGATGAGATTAAAGACTTGCTTAATGGCATTGAGGAAGGTGCGAAAAGAACGACTCAAATTGTCATGGATCTGAAAACATTTGCAAGAATGGATTCAGCTTTATTCAAAGAAGCAAACCTTGAAGAAGGTATCGATACCTCATTGACTCTACTAAATAACAAACTGAAAAATAGAGTCGAAGTTCATAAAGATTATGGTAATATTCCATTGGTTTCTTGCAATGAAAGTAAGGTAAACCAAGTGTTTATGAATATACTAAATAACGCAGAACAAGCCATTACCGATGAGGGTAACCTTTACATCAAAACTTGGAATGATGATGAGTTTGTATATGTACAAATACAAGATGACGGTAAAGGAATGGATAAAGAAACGGTAAGTAAAATATTTGATCCTTTCTTTACCACTAAACCTGTCGGATTAGGTACTGGCCTTGGGATGTCAATCTCATTTGGTATTATTCAAGACCATCATGGAGACATAAAAGTAGACTCAGCAATAGGTAAAGGAACAACATTTACAATTAAGCTACCTATAAAAGGTATTTCAAATACTGAAGCTTAATCTTAGAATGTTGATAACTTTTTGAAAACGATGAATGGAAATCAAAAAGTTATCAACATTTTTTCTTTTCTGTGAGATATTATTGTGAGTATGTGAATAAGTTTAAAGTAAGAACATTTCATGAATCGATTTTTACAACAAATAATAAATATTTTTCTCTTTGCTTTAAGTATTTCCTTTACTTATTCACAGTCCTTGGATTTTATCTACTATCCTGTTGATGCAGGATTGATTTCAGGGCAGTTAAAATCGATTACACATACTTCAGACGGTATTATTTGGGGAGCAACAGATAATGGTATATTAAGGTTCGATGGTAAAAAAGTAGACCTTATTAACCATACTCTTCCCAGTCATTATATCAAATCATTTACTCACCTCAAGGATGGAAGAGTGCTTATCGTTCATGATTTAGGTATTGGTATTCTTTCTTCAAATTATGATGAGTATTCTATTGAATCATTTATTGATGGATCTACAAATAGAAGTGACCAAACGAAAATACATTACCCCAAAAGTATTTATGTTCAAAATGATTCTACCTTTTGGATAGGTGAGGATTCTTCGATTGTTTATTATCAATTGGGACAGCCTATCAAGCGATATACTCTTCATTTTAAATCGCAATCACCACATTATGTAAGAACGGTACTCTTTGAGATTGATGGCTTCAATAATCCATGGGTTTTTAGTTATAACGTTGGTATTTTCAAGTACGACAATCAAAAAGATATTTTTACCAAAGTGTCTCTTCCTCAGAAACTATCTAATATTTCATGGGTTGAGAAAGTGAGTTTTAAAACCTTTTGGGTAGGAGGTGAAGAAGGGGTCTTTGAAATGGAAGTAGATAGACAAGGAAATATCGTTAATTGGACTCAGGTAACTACCATTGAAGGAGTGTCATCTGGTAAGAAGATTGGAGACTATCAAATGATTATTGGTACTTGGTCTGATGGAGCTTATTTCATTGATTTTTCTAACTCAACACGCATCCAACATCCTATCGATTTACAAGGAGTGAAAGATATTCTTTCATTGGATTATCAAAAAGAACTTGGTTGGTGGATTGGTGGTACAGAAAGTATCGGATTGTTAAAGAAAGTACCTTTCCAATGGGTTGACTTAGTATCTAATCATGTATTGATTGAGGCGGCAAAAGAGACCCGAAAAGGGAATGTGATAATTTCTGAGGGAGATAGTCTTCGTCAGTTGGAGTGGTTAGAAAATCGATGGAAACAAACGTTCGTCTATCATTTTAAAGAAAGGGTACGAAGCTTCATTGAATATAACGGAAAGGTCTACATAGGAACATATGAAGGACAGTTGTTCTCTACATCATATAATCAAAACTTATTTACAAAAGTAGAAGGCATTAAGATGAAAGGAGCAGTAGTTTCTTTCTTTATTGATGAAGAGAATCACTTGTGGTGTTCAGGGGAGTATCAGAATGGTGTTTTTAAGGTTGATCAAAATGATAATGCTCAACATATCCAAGGTGACGCACTTAATGGAGTCCAAGTAATTAAAGGAATTAATAATGGTACTTTCTATTTAGGGGGAGATAAAAGACACTGCTTGTTACAGAAATACAATTATACCAACCAGAAATTTGAAAAGGTCAATGCAGTTTTCCCAAGGGAAGTGGAGGAGAATATTGTCGTTTGGGACTTGTTGATTAAGAAGGATGTTATTTATCTGGCAACATCAGATGGTTGCTTTTATTTTTCTTCAAAGTCTACACAAGAAAAAATTTTACTCAGCGAGCTTTTACCTGTTGGGCTTGATGCTAATACATCATTTAAAGCAATAGAAATGACGGATGATGGAGCTCTTTGGCTGGCATCATTTAAAGGGTTGTATCGAGTGAAAAATGATGAAGCTCAATTGTTTGATAAGACCAATGGTTTACCTTCGAATGCAATAAAAATCCAAGGATTATCCAAGGATTCAGATGGTAGATTATGGATAGCTACTGAAAAAGGGTTAGTGGTAGCCACAGAAAGTAGGGACCTAGATAAAAAAACGAAAGCGCCAGAAATATCGATGGTTATATTGAATGCTGATGGTTCTGAAACGTTAGTAAGTGATTCTACTGAAAAAATACCATATCAGAGTGATGTGGAATTAAAGTTTAATACTCAAAAGTTTCCCACATCAAATATCTCTTATCAATACCGAATGCTTTCTTCAGACACAGTGTGGGTGAATTTAGATAAGGTAGATCAATTGAGTTTTCTGAATTTGATGAATGGAAGCTATACGCTAGAAGTTAGAGCTACTTTAAAAGGGTATCAATCCAGCGATATTTCAACCATGAAATTTGAGGTAAAAACACCTTTTTATAAAGCACCTGCATTTTATGTTATTCTAGTCTTATTATTGGCAGTACTGATCTTTTTTATTTTTAGACAACACAATAAGAACCTAATTGAAAAGGGTAAAAGGCTAGAACATCTTGTAGAGATTAGAGCTAAGGAAATTACTTCTCAGAAAACTAAGATAATGGAGCAGCAACAAGAGATCTATCAAAAGAAACAGAAGATCATTGAAGCTGAAAAATCAATTGCTGAAGCTGATTTAAAAAATGCACAATTGAGAGAAGAGAAACTACAAGAAATGTTGGAGCAAAAGAACAAACATTTAACTGTGGTAACGCTTAATATTGTGGAGAAAAATAACTTCATGCATACTTTAAAAAAGCAATTGAAAGATATAGAAGGGCAATACCCAGATGTGGCAAGTCCTATGAAGCACCTTTACAGAACTATAGAAAAGAGCGATAAAACAGATAAAGATTGGGAAGAATTTCAACACTACTTTGAAGGAGTACATCAGAACTTTAATCAACATCTTAAAGAAAAGCATCCGTCGTTAACTGCTCATGATTTAAGACATTGTGCTTTGATCCGATTAAACTTAAGTTTAATTGAATGTGCGAATCTTTTAGGAATCTCTCAAGACAGTATTAAGACCTCAAGATACCGATTGAAAAAGAAGTTGACGTTGAGTGCAGAAGAGAATTTGCAGGATTATATTCTTGCTTTTAAATAATTCTGAAAAGCAGCTTTAAGATCATCTTAGGAACAAGTCTAAACGTAAGGAACACTTTTTCTTTTTGAGTAAAAGTGATGTATTGAATAAGTTTTTTAAAGTTGATGGAAGAAAGACATACTTCACTCATTTGAAATATCGTTTGATACTCTTCAACAGAAAACTTCTTTCTATTATTTTCAAGTTTATGTTGTGTACCATAGGCAATCATCAAACTACTTTTATCATTGATACTTTTGATGCGTTCTGGTAATCCTACTTCTTTGATAAATCGGTCAAGTTCTATTTGTAACGTTAATAAATCTGTGATATTTCCGTTAATGATACTAGTTATTGATGAAGGATGTTGTCTGTAAAAATAGGTCCCTTTATTGATACCAATTCTATTGGAATAATACAGTAATAGCCTGGCTTCAAACTCGTCAGCATGTATTCCAACAATCTGATTTTTTATCCTTTTTAAAAGTGTAGTTTTATAGATTCCAAAACTTGAAAGTTTCCAATTATCTAAGCTAAGAGATAATGCTTCTAGGTTTCCAAATATGGGAGTTGATGTATTTGTTACAAGATCAATATCACCTGTTGGGTAATGGTAAGTAAGTTGATATAAAGAGCAGTCTAAATTCTTAGTGAGTATATCATTCATCCCCAATGCTAAAGCATCTTCAGAGATAAAATCGTCACTATCAATCGAGGTGAAATAAGGTGTGTTTACTTTAGATTGGGCATAACTTTTAGTAGCAATATTACCCGAATGTTCTTTTTGATATGCTCGTATTCTTTCGTCTTTTTGAGCAAACTCTTTAATAATATTCCAGCTATTATCCGATGAAGCATCATCCACAATAATCAATTCGAAGTCTTTATAGGTTTGGTTGAGCAAACTATAAAAGTATTGATGTAAAAACCTTTCAGAATTGTATACTGCAGTAATAACACTAAGCACCGGTTTCATCTAAGTATTGTTTGATGGTTTGTTTACGCTGAATTTTTAGGGTATTGGTTTTAACAAAACTACCTACTGATACCACTTTCTTTGGTAATTCATATCGGCCTAACTCATTCTTTAATTTCAGTAATAACTGATGTTCATCTTCTGCAGATAAAGAAACACCCTCAATAAATAGAGTGACTTCTTCCCCAAGTAGATCATTCGGAACACCTCCAACAAATAGGTTGATATTATGATATCCCAGATCAAAAAGGTGGTGTAAAGTAGCTTTTTCTACTTTTTCTGCCTGAACTTTTACCCCTCCACTGTTGATGATATTATCAGCTCTACCAATCCATTGAAATGATGTTGAAGAAATAATCTTGACAATATCATTGGTTTGAATTTTCTTATTGTCAGTCATTGGTGCTGTAATATTTAAACAATTACGATGATCAAGGCCAATTAGAACATTATTTAAGGTATGATACAGTTGGTCAGAAGTAGCTGAAACTTCTCTTAGTGCAATATGAGAAACCGTTTCTGTCATACCATATGTCATATATACTTTAGTATTTACCATCTGAAGTATGATTTCATCTTCTTGACTTTCTGCCATTGGAGCACCGCCAATAATCAACTTCTTGGTATTTAGAAAACGATCTTTGGATCCCACATCTTCTAAACTAAGTTGTACTTGAATAGGAGCCATCGCTGTAAAATCAAAATCAACAGGAAATTGATGTTCTTTAAAAGGAGTAGAAGTAGGAGGTACGATCCAAGTATCTAATTTTAATTCTAACATACGGACCAACATCATTTTACCTGCAATATAATCAGTATTCATACAGATTAGAGCCGTATCGTTTCTCTGAAGTTTTAGTATAGCACCAGTTGCTTTGGCGCTTTCATACATCTGTTGGCGTTTAACTGTTATAGTCTTAGGAGTACCGGTAGACCCAGAAGATTGCATGCTGAATGCTTCTTTACCATTGAGCCACTCAAAGCAAAAAATAAGAACATTATCAATGAATTCATCCCCTTCAAGTGAGAAGTTTCCATTTTTTAAATCATTGATAGTGAATTCTTTATTGAGTATGTGTAAAAGCATGTTATCTACTAAAATTTGTTTTCTCTATCGAATAAGTTGTCATTATAGGAATGATAATTGATCTTTGTCTTCTTAGAATAATCATAATTGCCTTATGGACACCATTAGAATCAACAAATATACCTTACTTATTTGTCTAATTACAATTTTTAAATTAACTGCAATTGCTCAGTCGAATCAAAAAACATTGATTAAAACGTATTACGACGATTGGGCAGGGATTGTAGCAGAAGAATTTTATGTGATTGATGGAGACTCGAATCGCATAGATGGAGAGTATAAGCGATATTTCCCAGGAAGTGATAACCTAATTGTAAAATCGACTTATAAAGATGGTGTATTGAATGGTCCATTCTTCGAATATTTCGAAAATGGGAGAGTGCATTTTAAAGCCAATTATAAAAACGGTTTAAAACAAGGAGCGTACACTTCATACTATGTAGAAGGTATGAAAAAGACAGAGGCTCAGTTTAAGGCGGATAAAATGGTAGGAACAATGAAGAAGTATTTTCCTACAGGTGTCGTTCAGATTGAACATAATATCAAAGCGAATATCTGGAAAGAGTTTTATCCTTCGGGCAAAATTATGTCTACTTCCGAGATGGAAGGTGAACTAAGAAACGGTTCAACTACTGTATACGATGAAGAAGGTAACATCAAACAAAAAGGCAATTATGTAGAGGGCAAAATTGATGGTATCTATTATACATATTTCCCTAAGTCAGAATCATTACAAAAAGAAAGTGCCTTCGTTTTGGGTGAACTTCAAGGGGAATCCAAAGAATATTATATTTCTGGACAGGTGAAACTTCTAATACCTTTTGATCATAACCTTGAACACGGTTTAAGAATAGAATATTATGAATCGGGGCAGGAAATGTCTGAAAATAAAATGGTCGAAGGGAAAAGTACTGGCAATTATAAAAACTACTATGAAAATGGTCAGTTAAAGTCAGAGATGATTACAGCTTTAGGAAAAGAACAGAAAGGTGTTTTTAGAGAATATGCTGAAGATGGTACTTTATTGAAAGAGGGACATATGCAACAAGGAAAAATGCATGGTGTTACCAAAGTTTTTTATGCTACAGGTAATTTAAAACAAGAGTTTAATTATCAGAAAGGTATCAAGAAAGGTAACCAACAACTGTTTTATGAAGATGGTAAAAATCTGAAACAATTAGAAGTTTATGCTAAAAATGCAACAGAGGTAGCTTATAAAGCATATTTTGAAAATGGAAAAATTTCAGAAGAAGGACAGTTCACCAAGAAACAAAAAAGTGGTCCTTGGAAAACATATTACAATGATGGTCAGTTAAAAATGACAAAGACTTTTGTAAATGGCTTTGAGGAAGGTGATGCGATGATTTATAATCATAAAGGCGCACTATTAACCAAAGAAAAATACCGTAAAGGTAGATTAGTGGGTATTCGCATCGAATATTTTGATGATGGGAAAACTGTATTAATGGAAACGCCTTACGATAAAGGATATATTTACGGAGTAGTAAAGAAGTACTATCGAAATGGGCAAATCAGAGAAATCGGGAAAAAATACAAAGAAAAGAAACTCGATACTTGGAAATATTTCGACGAAAATGGACTTCTAGAGAAAGAAGAAATTTATAATAAAGGTACTTTGCTAGAAGTGAAATACCCTAATGAGTAAAAAACATGAGAGTTGATAAATACTTGTGGTGTGTTCGAATTTTTAAAACTAGAACAATAGCTACAGATGCTTGTAAAAAGGAAGAAGTGATATTAAATGGAAGTATTCCCAAACCTTCTCAGAAAATAAGTGCTGGTGATATCGTTGAGGTGAAAAAAGCTCCTATTTGGCGTAAATTTAAGGTTTTACAAGTCATTGATAAAAGAGTTGGAGCCAGTTTGGTTGCGGAGAATGTAGAAGAAATTACTTCTAAGGAAGAACTCGATAAGTTGAAGGAGTATATCGATGAAAAGAGATTCTACCTCAATAAATAAGACAAATTATTAAATACAAAAAGGCAGTTTTTTACACTGCCTTTTTGTATTTATTTACATTTATTAATATATTCAAATTATAAATTACGATACCTACTGATGTAAACTTACAACCTAAAGAAATCATGGAATATTTACATATTATGTTGCTACTCATGTACTTCGCTATCGGTCTTGCTATTTGGTCTTTTTATCATACTTATCTTGAAAGAAAAGATTTTGACGATTCCTCATTTAATAGCAATGACGATGATGATAACAATGGCGGATGGCCAGTTTCTCCTAATGAGCCAGATCTAGATTTACCTCCAGGCATATTTATCTTACCTCCAGGTGCTCCAGATCCAAGTAAGCGAGAAGTAGTAATCTAATTCTTTCGCAAATTTTTTCTGATATTCTTCGCCTGTAAGCTTAAGCCTTCCTTATTAGGAACAATACGCAATAACTTCTCGATAGTCATTAATGTATGTAGGTCCAATTTTAATTCTCTATAAATCGTACATAACCCAGATAGGGCACCGAAGTGTCTAGGCTCCAGAGATAATACTTTCTTAAGATCATCAATTGCTTTTTTAAATTCCCCTCTCATATAATAACAGATTGCTCGTTTATTATAGATTTCTGCATGATTCTTCGAAAAGATTAATGCATGAGAAAAAGTAGCAATGGCGTCTTTATATCTTTCTTTAGAAATTTGTTCTAAACCTAAAGCGATAACATCGTTAATAAATGGATCATCGGTTTTCTGCCAAATCTCTAAGATTGAGTTTTCAATATCTGATATTTTATTTTTATCTGTAGCAAGTTTCAATTTCGAGAACAGTACGTCTACTTCCGTTGTATATTCTTTCATGATCGTTGATGCTTAATATTAAGTAAATTTCCTTTACTTTTATACTTTGAATCGTGTTTTATACGATGTGCCTGTCACATTATTAAATACACTTCCTAAAGTAAAAAGTTTCTAACAATTAAATTCATTAGGGAAAAACTTAACATATCTTCAAAGTTCATGAGAATAGTACAAACTTTTAGCCTTGTTTTTGCATTTTTCTTAGTCATACAAAAATCAGCTAACGCCCAAATTTCAGTTGCAAGAACCCAAGAAATCATTGATACGTTAGCTAGTGACCATCTCAAAGGAAGATATGCTGGTACTGAAGGGGAATATATTACTACGGAATACATCAAAGATCAGTTCGAAAAAGTCGGATTGAAACCTGCTGGTGAAAACGGAACATATTTCCAAACCATCACAAAATACTATAAGTCAGTTCAGGTCGAAGAACTGTTTCTTAATAAAATCTTGATCTCAAAAAGTGATTACTTTATAGACACGAATGAAAAGCTAGTCATCCTTAAGAAAGCCAAAGGCGTTAAGGTAGTTGATTTGCCTGAAGATCAGTCATTCTTGAATTTTAGAGAAGAGTTGATCAAATCTAATGAGCTTACTCTAGTTTGGGTAAAAGGCGATCAACACATTCAGGCCATGAGAAACTCAAAAGATAAAAACACAACGGGAAGGTACACAGATAAACTGGAAGCTGACCATACTATTATCTGGGTGAAAGAAAATGAAAAGGTTAAAGAGAAATTCAAGAAAATGCTTTTGCATTACTCACAAAACGTTGAAGAAGTGAAGATGCGTAATGTAATGGCTAAAATTGAAGGAGGAGCTAAACCTAATGAAGTAGTCATGATTTCTGCACATCATGATCATATCGGTATTTTAAAACCTATTCAAGGGGATTCTATTGCCAATGGTGCCGACGATAACGCCTCTGGTGTATCTGCAGTGATTCAGTTAGCTGAACATTATGCTAGAAGAAAGATGAAATACCCTAGAACCATATTGTTTACAACATTTACAGCAGAAGAGATGGGCTTGGTAGGATCATCTTACATGGCTGACCATATGTCTGAAGAAGAGCTTAAGAGTATTGTAGCGATGGTAAATATCGAAATGATTGGTAAAACATCAGCTAACGGTAAGCGTAAAGCATATATCACAGGCTATGATAAAACCAATTTAGGTAAAATCATGGCTCAAACGGTACTGAAGAATAAAATGAACTTTAAGTTCTTCCCGGATCCATACGATGAGCTTCATTTATTTATGCGTTCGGATAATGCTCCGTTTGCAGCAAAAGGAGTTCCTGCTCAAACCGTTTCTTCAACAGATATAGACTTTGATACCTATTATCATACGGTAAACGATGAAATAAAAACATTAAACTACCAAAATATCGTAGATGTGATCCAAGGGATCGCTATTGGTATTGAACCTGTTATTAAGGGAAGAAGTACACCGACTAGAGTGAAACAAAAGTAGATTACACTTCAAAAAATATAGGATTACGGACATTTTCTATTTGACATTATCTTTTTAAAATTGATGTTAATTAACGAGAAGATGTCCGTAAATTTTTACCTTTGTATTTTTAGAATTTAGAAGTAAAAAACCTAATTGTTTTAGAACAATGAGAAAATTCGGTCTCCTTATATGTGTGATGATAAGTTACCTGAGTGTGAGTGCTCAAGTAAATCGAGTTGGCGTAAACAGTGAGTGGAGTACTGATATTAATAAAGCAAACTTCAAACTTTGGGAATATGAGTCTTTAGTCCCCAAAGATGCTTTTAAGGCCATAGATTATCCTCGTTTTTATAACGAAGAAAGAGCACAGGAAAAATACAACCTTAATGAAAATGTAGTGGTTGTTAGTAAAGGACGTGAACACAAGGCATATCCTATGGAAATATTGATGTTCCATCAGGTGATTAATGATAGAATTGGTGGAATGCCTATTGCTATCACATATTGTCCTCTGTCGGATGCTGTAAAAGTCTTTGAAAGAAGATTTGAGCATAAAGGTGTTCAAAGAGAGTTAGAGTTTAGTCCATCGGGAATGATAAGAATGAGTAACATTATTCTTTATGACAGACAGACGGAATCTTGGTGGCAACAATACAATGGCAAAAGTGATACAGGCTTTTTCAAAAATAAAGTTCTTACAGAAAGAATGGCGGTGCGTATGACCATGCAACAGTTTTATGATAACTGTAAATACGGATTGGTCTTAAGAGACGATGAAAAAGATGCATTACTACCTTATGGTGTTAACCCTTATTACAAGTACGATAATGTATTGGTAGAAAAGCCTTTGTACCTGAATCATATGCCAAGTGAGCGTTTAATGCCTATGGAGCGTATTCTAACAGTAAACCTTAGAGGCAAACATATGGTTTACCCTATGGAAGAGGTGAAGAAGCATAAAGTGATTAACGATACACCATTAGATATGTATGTAGCTATTTTCTACATGGAAGGTAGTACTTCTATGTTGGGAGATAGAGATATTAAGTCTGCAAAAGATATTGGGTCAGCTGTGGCTTATTCAGCTTTTTACGATGGACAATGGCTAACTTTTTCAAAAGAAGGAGATCTTTTTGTAGACGATAGAACGAGTTCAAAATGGAATTTTATGGGGAAATGTGTGGAAGGAAGTTACGAAGGAGGACAACTTGAAACCATATTATCTACCGAAAGTTTTGCATTTCCGGAATTAGAGTTTTATACTAATAGCCTTATTTACAGTATCAATTGGTAATCAAATTAAATAAAAAGAACAACTGACGATTCTAAGTATTAAATTTACAAACTAGAAAACACTTCTTTTTTAAACGGTATGAAAGATTTCAAAGCAATTAGATTATCTTATAAAAATACACCTTTGGAAGTAAGAGGTAAATTATCACTGTCTCAGGATGATTGTGAAACTTTATTGTCTAATTTTCAAAAAGACTCTCGTATTAATGAGCTTTTATTTGTTTCGACATGTAATAGAACGGAAGCTTATTATATCGCAGAAGAGGATTTATCAGATGACTTAATTTCACAAATCAGTACACTCAAAGAAGTTGATACTCAAGAATCCAATCAATATTTTGAATCATTATGTCAACCTAAGGATGTTCAAAACCATCTTTTTAGAGTGGCAATGGGATTAGAGTCTCAAGTTGTTGGAGACATTCAAATTTCCAATCAAGTAAAAAGAGCGTATCAATGGACTGCCGATCACAATATGGCAGGACCATACCTTCACCGTTTGATGCATACCATTTTTAACGCCAATAAAAGAGTTCAGATAGAAACGGAATTTAGAGATGGAGCTGCTTCTGTGTCTTATGCCGCAGTAGAAATGATTGATGAAATCACTACTGATATCAACGATCCAAAAATCTTAGTTGTTGGATTGGGTGAGATTGGAACTGATGCCGTTAGAAATCTTCAAAATACGGAGATCTCTGATGTAACTATCATGAACCGTACTTTCTCAGTAGCTGAAGAATTGGCAACAGAAACGGGTTATAAGACCAGACCTTTTGAAGAACTTTGGACAGCTGCAAAAGAAGCGGATGTGATTATCTCTTCTTTACCAATCGCCGATTACTTCCATAAAGAGAATGTTGCTGATTTAGATATTTTGGCGTTCAAGTGTTTCTTGGACTTGTCGGTACCTAGATCTGTTGCTGTAGACGTAGAAACAATCCCTGGAGTATTGGTATATACTGTAGACGATATCAATGCTAGAGCAACTAAAGCATTAGAAAGAAGATTAAATTCGATTCCTCAAGTAGAAACGATTATTGAAGCCTCTCTAACGGAGTTCAATAAGCGTACACAGGAAATGGAGTTTTCTCCAATTATTAAAGGGTTGAAAAACACACTTGAAGAAATAAGAGAAAAGGAAATTGAAAAGTACTCTTCAGACCTTTCTAACAAAGAGAAGAAGCAAGTGGATAAAATCACAAAGAACTTACTAAATAAAATCATGAAGGTTCCTGTTCTTCAGTTGAAAGCGACAGCTTCAGCGAATAAAAAAGAAGGACAAAAAATGGGTAAAATAATTACTGACCTTTTTGATCTAAATATCAATAGTTAATTGATAAAAAATAAATGAAAAGGCCTCTAATTCAGCAAACTGAGTTAGAGGCCTTTTTTTATTGAAAATTTCATTGAAACGTCTCAAATCATATCAAAATCAATGATTTAGCGATAATTAGAACCATTTTCAACCCTGTGAGAACGAAAAATACACCTGCTAAAAACGTTAATTCTCGACATTTGAGTCATCGATTATTACTTATAAACACAACAAAAACTTTAATCTCTCTAAGCATTTAAAACTAGTATGAATATGAAGAATATTATATCTACAGTCTTTTTTTTATTGACCTTGATTTGTACTCAAGGTTTCTCACAAAATAATTTAATAGATAATGGGAATTTCGAATCAACAGACGCTCCTTGGATTGTTACTAATAAGAGCGGTATTGCTAACCCACCTGTAGGTTCATTAATTACTCATAAAGACAATGCATCGGGTGCTTATCAAATCGCTATTCCGGTGAACGAGGAAAACGAAAAATTAAACCTCTCAAATATTCAGTTGAAGTCTGGAGGTTTTGTAAACTTTACAGAGGCATTGGCTGAAGAAACAGTTTTCCAATTATCTGCAGATGTGTACGGCTCACAAGAAGGAAGATTGAAATATATGATTCAGTGGGAGTCTGGGTCAAATAAAATCCAGTCAGAAGAATTTACAATAACAACAGACAATCAGACATTCACTTCTCAGTTAGCGGTGCCTGCAGGGGCAACAAAATGGATTGTTTTACTTCAGTTAGGAGGTACAGTTGGTGATGTAGTTGTTGATAATATTGTACTAGAAGTTGCTCCAGAAAAAACGGATGAAGAATTAGTACAAGAAGCTATTGAAGATCTGAAAATTACTTTTGATAACAATGATCCAAAAGATGGTTTAGGAATTATGTATGATGTATCGCTACCAACTGTAGGATTAAATAATACAACAGTGACTTGGGAGTCATCTCATTCTGATGTGATTAGTGCTAACGGAAATGTTGTGAGAGGAGATCAAACAACAGAAGTGACATTAACTGCTTCAGTAACACTAAATACGACTACATTAGATAAAGATTTTACAGTAAGCGTATTACCTTATACAGATGAAAGTGGTAATGCAATAATAGTAAATGCAGACCTTGAGTTAGGGGAGACTGTAGGTTGGGAAACAAGCTTTAATGCTGGACAAGTAAGCGAATCTGATTTTACGTACAGTAGTACTGTTCATGCAGAAAACGCTTCGAATGCTGGAAAGTTAGAAATCACAAATGGAGGAGTATCGTTACCTAACTTAGTGATAAGGACTCAATGGTACCCATTTAATGAGGCGACTTTAGAAAAAAAATATTTCGAAGTAACTTCAAATGTATATACAGCCATCGATGAAACGATCACTTTAAGATATCAGGTGTCAGGAAGAGATGCAGAAAGCAACTACATCAACAGTAACAGTAGAAACATGGACGTTACGCCAACAGCCGCTGATGTTACTTCAGTAGTTGAAACACCTGCTGGTTTAACATCTTGGAGATTGTTATTACAAGTAGGTGGAAATACAGGAACATTTGTTTTTGACAATGCTGTTTTAAAAGAAGTAAGTGCAAATGAAGGGCAAGCAAAATTAGTAGCAGAGAGTTTATCACTCACTTTTGCAGATGGAGAAACAGCCACAACCATCGAAAGTGATTTTGAAGTGGTTACTACGGATGCATTAGGTTATGGTACTTCTTTAACTTGGGTATCTAGTAACACAGATATTATTACAATTACAGATGGTTCTGCTGTGGTTACAGAAATTGTTGAAGACACAGAGGTCACATTAACAGCTCAAATTTCTCAAGGAGATTATTCAATCAATAAAGAATTTAATTTAACTGTATTAGCCTCAGACAATGCAAAATTAGCGGCAGCTAAAGAAGATGTTGCTATTGAGTTTGCTGAAGGTGATGCTGCTGATCAAGTATCTGAGGACATAGTATTGCTAACGACATCTTTATATGAGACAACAGTTACTTGGGAGAGTACTCATACAAACATCACTGCTGAAGGAGTAGTAACATTAGGTGATGAAACAGTAACAGGAAAGTTAACAGCAACAATTTCATTAGGAGATTTATCTACAACAAAAGAATTTGATCTGACTACAGTAAGAAGCAATTCTTCTTTGCTAAATGAAGCAGTAGAAGCAGTAGAAATTACATATGCTAATGAAGAAGATGCTCAATCAGTCGAGTCTGATGTTACGCTACCTAGCACAGGTTTAAATGAAACAACAATTTCTTGGGTTTCTGATAATGAAGAAGTAGTTACTTCTGCAGGTGTGGTGACTCCACAGACGACTAATCAAACTGTAAAGTTAACAGCTACAGTGGCTTTAGGAGAGTTGTCAGATTCAAAAGAATTTACATTAATAGTATTGAATAATGCTTCAAAAGTAATCAGTGATAGCAAAGAACATTTACAAGTAGGATTTGCAGATGGTGAAGAAGCAAGTCAAGTAACTTCTGACCTTGAGTTGATCACTTCTGATGGTGATGTAACGATTACATGGGCTTCGTCAAATACAGATGTTGTTACAGCAGATGGAAAAGTAACACAGCAGTTATATGATGAAACTGTAGAGTTAACCGCAACTTTAGTTTTAGGTGATGAGCAAGAAACGAAGACATTTACTGTAGTTGTCGCTAATAATGCAGAAGAGGTAGTGAACGATGCGTTAGCTAACGTTCAAATCACTTATGCTAACGGGGAAGATAATACTTCTGTAATCAGTGATATTACTTTATCAGGCGATGTAAATGAGGTGACAGTGTCTTGGTCTTCATCAGATGAAGAAGTGATCACAAACGCTGGAGCTGTAACGAGAGCAGAAGAAGATAAGAATGTAACAATGACAGCTACATTATCTGCAGGTGATGCAACTGCGACAAAAACCTTTGATCTAACAGTATTAATGGAAGAACAAATACCAACAAGCGTAGAGGACGAATTACTAGAATTAGTAGTTTTCCCTAACCCTTCATCGGATTTGATTACCATTAGATCAGAAGTACAAATTAATACTTTGGAAGTATTCGATATGTTAGGAAGACAGATTGAACTTTCAAAAGAAGGAACTGAATTCTTGAAGAAAATTAATATATCAGGTTTACCAAAAGGAAATTATATCCTTAAAGTAAATCAACAATCAAGAGTATTTATTAAACAATAATAGAAACTCTAGAAATAACGACACCGACACAAATCAGCTGTTGAGGCGTAAGCCTCAACAGTTTATTACAGACAAGAAATCAATTATTATTTGTATGAAAGAATTACTACTAACGTTATTATTATTATCATTTTTTACTAAAGACTACGCACAAACACCAGCACATGAAATGGCTACTCGACTAGGAACTGGCTACAATTTTGGTAATGTGATGAGTGCTAACAATGAAGGAGATTGGGCTGCCCCAATCGAAGAATTCATGATGGATGATGTGGCTGAAGCGGGCTTTGATCATATTCGCCTTCCTGTACGTTGGGGAAGTCATACTTCAGAAAATGCTCCATATACAGTAGACCCAGCTTGGTTGGAAAGAGTAGAAGAAGTGGTCGACTGGGCATTGGAGAGAAACCTTATTGTGGTATTAAATGCCCACGGTGAACATTGGTTTATTGAGGAAGTGACGAAAGATGTAGATGTGTACCCTTATCCTGAAAAGTGGGATAGAATGTTAGAAATCTGGCGTCAAATCAGTACACATTTCAAAGGAAAAAGTCATGATATTGTTTTTGAGTTGATCAATGAGCCCTACTTCAGTATGAACAAAAAGTTAGTGGATCAGCTAAATGTAGAGTTGTTGGAGATTGTTAGAAAAGATCACCCAGATAGAATTGTCATGCTAACTGGAGGTGGTGATAACGCTATTTATGCACCACAACAAATGGATCCTGCTATTTTTGAAAATGACGATAAATTAATTCCTTGGTTTCATTTTTACTGGCCAAATACCTTTACAAAATATCCTGAAATTGAAGGGAGTAAACCTACTTGGGGATCAAAAGAAGAATATGAAAGTTTAAGAAGTGATTTTGAAAATGTAAAAAGTTGGGCAGACCAACTGAATGTCCCTTTATACCTAGGGGAATTTGGTTCTAATAATGTTTGTGATCCGGTAAGTAGAGCAAAATACCATAGTGCTATTGTAGAACTTTCTCAGGAGTTGGATTTTCCTAGAGCTATTTGGTGTGCAGGGCCAAAGGCCAATAAAATGATCTACAAAAGAGTAGAAGGTGAGTGGGATAAGGGACAATTAGCTCCATTATTCCCTAAAGAAAATAAAAAGAATGTCGTATTAATCATGATTGATGATTTAAATACCGATTTATTCGCATTTGGTAATGAAGAGGTGATTACTCCTAACATTGATGCATTATCAGAACAAGGCATTCAATATACAAATACACAATGTTCATATCCTGTTTGTGGTCCTTCGAGAGCAAGTTTGCTTACAGGTACCTATCCGGAAAGAAATGGTGTAACGAATCTAACTTTACAACTAAATGAAACAGCTCCAGAATTAACAACCTTACCAGAGTTATTATCACAAAACGGATATAAAACAGCGGCAGTAGGAAAAATATTTGATCCAAGAAATGTAGACAATGGACATCATGAACAGGCTTGGACAAGTGATTATACAGACCCATCGCATTATACATATCCCGATGAATATGGAGACTTTGTCTCAGGGAATAAATACAGAGTTGAAGATGGAATGTCGTATGAAATTGGTCCTGAAAATGTAGGAGATGATGGGTACCAAGATGGTCAGTTTACTGAGCATGCATTAGAATTACTAGATGAGTTTTCTGCTTCATCACAACCGTTCTTTTTGGCAGTAGGGTATAAAAAACCTCACTTACCTTTCGTCGCTCCAAAAAAATATTTCGATTTATATGAAGGGAAGAACATTTCTTTAGCACCCTACCAAAAGATGCCTGAAGGAGCTGATGAGATTTCATATAAAGAACCAACCGAATTAACGGGTTATAAAGATATTCCAGAAGTATGGGAAGATACGTATCTAGAGTTTGAAAATGTATTGAATCCGGATAAGCAAAAGGAATTGGTTTTAGCATACTATGCTTGTGCTTCTTATATCGATGCACAGATTGGACAAATTGTAAACCGCTTAGAGCAACTAGGGGAAAAAGATAACACTTTGCTTATAATAACTAGCGATCATGGTTTTAACCTGGGTGACCATAATATGTGGGGAAAGCATAATTTATTAAGAAATTCTGCTCAAGTTCCTATGATAATTATTGATCCATCAGAGTTACTTCCTACACCTACAACAGATAGGGCTACTCAGTTAATAGACCTCTATCCCACGGTGTGTGACTTTACTTATACTCCAAAACCCTCATTTCTTCAAGGCAGTTCGTTGTTCTTGGGAAATGAGGTAACTACCCAGTACCCATTAGATTTATCTGTAACATATTACAAGAAAAATAGTAAGAATGGTTACACCTTTAAAAGAGGAAATTATAAGTATACTTTATGGACCTCTGATAAAGGGATGACTCCAATGTTGGTGCCTTATCAAAATGTAACGGCTTATCATGAAGAATTCTATGTATACAATGGTATTCAGGATTTAGAAAGAGAGAATCAGATCAATAATAGTGCTTACGCATCAGAAATTGCAGCAATAAAAGATGATGTGGCTAAGTGGTGGTCTGTATACTTCTCGCATGTAAATGCAGAGAGTTCATCTAATATTATTAGAATAAATAATGATTTTGAGCAAGGAGTAGAAACAGGTTGGGCGGCAACTTATAAGAAAGATTTTGGTATCGATTTTAGTTTGGTAGCAGAAGAACATCCTGTAAATAAAACTACCGCAGCAACATTTCATATTACACAAAATGGAGGTAATTTTTCTAACCTTGCTTTAAGGTCTGAAGAATACTCAATAGGTTATACAACGGAAGAGGAAAAGACTGTAAAAGTCACTTTCGATGTCTATTCTACTACCGATACTGAAATCCGTTACCAGTTACAGTGTAATGAAAGTACGGTTAAACTAAACAGTGAAAATATTACTGTAGCTAAAAATCAACCTGTGGCTGTTGAAAGTGAGATTGTGATAGGAGAAGGTATTTCCACAATGCAGATTGCCATTCAAATAGGAAAAGTAACCGGTACATTCTATATCGATAATGTAGTCTTAAAAATTGATGGTGATGAAGATAAATCACAGAAGTTAAAGGAAGCTGTAGATGCAGTAGAAGTGACTTATCAAGGAGGAGATTCCAAAAATGCTGTAACCAATAATCTTATTTTATCAGAAAGCAGTTTGCATTCATCAACAGTAACATGGAAAAGTAGTAACTCCGATGTAATAAAAATCAATAATGAAGAAGGGGTAGTCACCAGACAAGATACGGATCAAACAGTGGTTTTAGATGCTGAAGTAACTTATGAAAACCTTGTTGAGACAAAGACTTTTGTAGTTAAAGTTCTGGCGAAACCTACTGATAAGTTACAGGAAGCTTTGGATGAGATAAACATTACCTACCAAGGAGAGGATAACGAAAGTGCCGTAACACAAGATATTACTTTGGTGAATAGCAGTAATGATGATGCTAAAGTGACTTGGACTTCCAGCAATAAGAATGTGATCGAAATTCTTGAAAACCAAGGTGTGGTGACTAGAGATGAAGAAGATCAAGAAGTAAAAATTCTAGCAAAGGTAGAACTTAATGGTGAGTCCGAACATAAAGAGTTTACACTTCATGTGGTAGGGACAAAAGATGAAGAAGAGCCTCCAACACCACCGACTTCATTGGATCCTGAATTATTACAAATAAAAGTCTATCCGAATCCTGCACATCAGGTGGTAAATATTATTACTGATCAACAGGCAGGGGAAGAGCTGAGACTATATAACATTAGAGGAGCATTAATCTTAAATCAAAAACATCAGTCCAAAACTCAACTGGATATCAGTGGTTTACCGAAAGGTGTTTACATATTAAAAATAGGTTATCATATAAATAAATTAATAGTAGAATAAGTATAAACACATGAAAAAGTTATTATTTCTGATCTGTTTCATCTCATCTTTCAATGCTTGGTCACAAAATAAAACAGTAGAAACTGAAGCAAAGTATTTTACAAATTGGATGGATAAAATTATTCACCTATCTGTAGATCAAAAAAATGAGATGATAGCATTAAGAACCAATTATATTTTGGAGAAAAATGCTTTGAAAAAGAGTAAAGTGGCAACGACTTTTGATCGTCAGCAATTGGATAGAGATTATTGGAAAAAAAGAGATCGTATCCTAACAAGAGATCAAAGTATTCTTTTGGCAACTCACTTGGTTACAAGTAGAGAGGTGGAAGAACTCAATCACATTGTAGCTTTACATAAAGATCAGAAACAATCTTTTTATGATACTTATAAGATCGTTAATTATACCTTAATGAAAGACAAGAAAGATTATGGTAGATATAGCGATAAATATATTAAAACGGATCAATCAGCTATTTCTAGAAAAAAGGAGATCATTAATGATTTATTGTTAGCTGAACAAAAAGAGACGTATGATACCTACTTCGAGGATTTAAAGAAAAGAAAGAACAATGCTACTTTTCATGCTACCGAAGAGGAAGATGTAGAAATCGATGGTTATAATATCTTAGAACCTATTGGGTTTTAATTCTCTGAAATCTATTTTTTCTTCCAGATTATCTTATTATCATTGCTGAATATTAGCCAAATAATATTCTGATTACTGGATGAAAAATTTTGAAGAAAAATATAAATTGATAGTAAAAATAGGTAATGCATTACATAAATTTGGTTGTTCTTCATTAAGAGTGGAGACTTATATCCAAGATGTGGCCAAACACATTGGGGTAGAAGTTTCTTGTCAGGTAACGACCAATACCTTGAACTATCAGATAGAAGATCCGGAAACCAATGAACGACAGGTGATCTTACAATATATTCCTTTAGGAAGTAATGATCTCGGGAAATTGGCAGATCTTCATAAAAGATTAAGACAGGCTTTTAAAGATGACCATGACTATGAAACCATCACCAAGAACATTGATGAAGTAATGGTCTCTAAAAAGTTGTATGGGGAATTGTTACTTGCCTTTGCTTACACTGTAATTCCACCTTCATTTTTGGCCTTGATTGGTGGAAGTACAATTACATTACTCTTCAGTTTCTTAATGGGATTTCTAGGGTATGTCATAACGAAAGCAGTGGGCAAGTTCAATACCTCAAAGTATACCTTGGAGTTTTATACTGCCTTTATTTGTTCTATGATGGGATGTTTATGTAAATGTTTCATCCCAGAATTAGATGTAATAGAACTCAGTTTAGCTTCAGTAATTCTATATGTACCCGGACTTACAATATCCATAGCATTAGAGGAGATATCATTTAATCAATTTAATTCAGGAACAGGATTCCTATTTAATGCAGTGATGATTTTCTTAAAGCTATTCATTGGAGTGTACTTAGGAATGTCAGTCGGCAATTACTTATTTGATCTTCCTGAAGATATATATGTGAATGAAATTCCAAAATGGGGCCACTATATCGCATTACCTTTCTTGTCAATAGGATTGGGGATTGTCTTTAACACTAAGTTCAAAGACATGATGATAGGTTTGGTATTAGCTGCAATTGCTTTTTGGGGTCCGATGGTTTTTACAAATAATTTGGGATGGATATTCGGAACATTTATTAGTGCTTTCCTTATCACATTTTTAAGTATTGTCGTAAGTAGATGGAGAGATGTACCTCCTTCAGTTTATTTGTTACAAGGTATTGTTATTTTGGTACCTGGTAGTAGATTATTTATGGGGTTATCAAATCAGTTTAATGATGATCCTATTATTGATAATCCAAGTATTGGTACTTCAGGACTGCTAATGTTCTGTGCAATTGTAGTAGGTATGCTGGTAGCATATAGTACGTACTATCCAAATCTAGATAATAGAAATGAAGTAGTATAGATGGACTTCATCAAATATATAAATCCCACCTTACAAAAGTGATTGTAAGGTGGGATTTTTTGGTTAGGCCACTTCACCTTTTTTGAAGCTTAATTTTGCACTTTTTTAAGTATAGCTCACTTCTTATAGCGAAAAAAGTGGACTTTAATTAAAGACAAAAAGGTCTATTAATGCTTATTTTATCCCTAAAACATCATTATTTTTTTATAACAAAATACACATCAACTTATTTACTGAATATCAATAAATTAAGTGTTTTTGTGTTTGGAATATTAATACTAAAATCCTAAATTAAACTTATAATCAATTACAAAATGTAGATACTTATTGATTAATAAACTGTGATTACTTACAATTAAATTTTCTCTTCACCTTTAAAATGATTATTACTTTCGATAACCATTTAATAATATGGTTGTCATTAAATTCATTCTTAATAACTTTCAAGTAGTTGACATCTGGATATATATATTAGTTTCAATTTTTATCAATAGGTCCGTTATATTTTAGATAAAATTGACTGATTAAATAACCTTTTCTATTAGATGTTATTTTAGATGCACATATAAAAATATGTATGAAATCTTATATCCCATTGTTTTTGAAATGAGTGTATTATAAAACGAGGAGCACCATTTTAATTACTTCAACTACTTATGACCAAAAAATTCTATTGTATGAAAAAGCTATCATTATTTTTAGCTCTTTTGTGTACGAACTTTGTTTTTGCACAACAGAAAAATGTTGTCTTATTTTTAGTAGACGACTTAGGATACTATGATTTATCCCTTCATAATTCATCTTTATACGAGACTCCTAACATTGATCAGTTGGCTCGTGATGGTATCGATTTTAGGAATGCATATGTTGCTCATCCAAGGTGTTTACCTTCTAGGTACGGCTTACAAACAGGTAGGCATCCTGCAAGAGCAGGTATTCCAGCGAAGAACTCTAATACTATAAAAGGAAAGAAGTTTTATGATAACGAAAAGACCATCGGTCAGGCCTTTAAAGAGCAAGGCTATAAAACTTTTTTTGCAGGAAAGTGGCATTTGGGAGAAACTGAAGATGAATGGCCTGAGAATAAAGGTTACCATAAAAGTATCGGAAGTGGAGCAGCAGGTGCCCCACAGACCTACTTTTTCCCATATAACGAACCTGAAGATCCTAATAAATTAAATGACAAAGCGTTAATTCCAGGATTAGATGAGGGAGAGGTAGGTGAATATCTAACTGATCGTCTGACAGATGAAACGGTGAAGTTTATTAAAAATAATAGAAATGAACAGCCATTTTTCGTCATGTTATCTCATTATGGAGTCCATACTCCATTTGAAGGTAAACCTGATTATGTCAAAAAATATAAGGAAAAAGTAAAAGGAATGACCTTTGAAGGACCAGAGTATTTGGATATAGATGGGGCTACAAAGACGCATCAAAATAATGCAGCTTATGCAGCTATGGTTCAATCTATTGATGAAAGTTTAGGTAAAATTGTCGAGACCTTAAAAGCCAAAGGGGTGTATGAAAATACGATCATTGTTTTTACATCAGATCATGGTGGGTTATCGAATAGAGCTAAGAAAAATACAAGAACTTTAGCGACTTCTAACTTACCGTTAAGAGGAGGAAAAGGGCATTGTTTAGAAGGGGGTATTAAAGTTCCATTAGTATTTGGAGGAGCAAGAATATCCTCTCACTCTGAAAATTATCAGGTAACAACCAATACAGATTTATATCCAACTTTATTATCACTTTGTAATTTAAATCTATACCCTGATGAACATTTGGATGGAATAGATATCAAAGAGAATATAGTTACTGGAGAAACACAGAAAAGAAGGTTATTCTGGCATTCTTCAAGAGCAAGGCCCAATTCAACAGGAGATTTGAACTGTTCTGTAATAAGAGACGGGAACTACAAAATGTATCATTATTTCGATGCAGGGATTTATGAGGTGTATAACCTTAAAAAGGATCCTGAAGAAGCAATAAACATCTTTGATCCTCAGAAAGAAAGATATATAAAAATGATGCGTCTTTTAAATGAATGGAAAGAAGAAGTTGATGCAAGTTAAAATAGTAAATTATAGTTATTTTAAACTGAAATAATATCACAATATATTTAAATAAATATTTATTAATTTAATTCAAAATAGTGTTGATTTATTTGAATATTTATTTTAAATTAAATTAGTTATTCACGTAAATTTAGTTGTCTTAATATTGATTATTTTATCTGTTATATCAATGAAATAATATTTAAATATTTGATCTTTATTCTATTCTACTTATTAAATTTTAATTACCAGTTATAAATGATGTGTGACTCTCTTTTCAATGGAATTAGCGCTGCCATTGATTCACTTCAGTTAGATCACTTTAAATCATTATTTCAGTTATAGCACATAAATAATAGTATCACAGTTTATCTATCTACACAACCATTAGAAATGCTCTCACATAATCACTTAAAATGATTTATGCACTACTTGTCATGGCTTGATGAAATGAATGAAATAGTTACAATTCGCATACACTTCTTAAAACTATTGATAGCCAATGATAAGGTCATGTTATCTGAAAAGATAATTAATCACGACTACTTTCAACATCCTGAAATGGGATGTATAGAACACATCTTAGAAAATTAAATCGTTATGAAAGAATTATTATTCATACTATCATTGATCTTAATAGTAGATCACACTAACGCCCAAACTCCAGCACAAAGAATGGCTGATCGATTGGGAACAGGATATAATTTTGGAAATGTAATGAGTGCACCAGAAGAAGGACGGTGGGCTGCAGCAATCCAAGAAGGCAATGTCGAAGATATTGCAAATGCAGGGTTTAAGCATATACGTTTGCCCGTTAGGTGGGATGGTTATACAGGTGCAAATGCTCCCTATACTATCGACCAAGATTGGTTAAATAGAGTCGAAGAAGTGATCGATTGGGCTACAGAAAGAGATCTGATTGTGATCTTAAATGCTCATGGAGAACATTGGTTTCTCGATGAGGTGACTAGGGATGATACTGTTTACCCTGACCAAAATAAATGGAATAGAATGTTGGCGATGTGGGAACAAATCGGCCATCATTTTAGAAACAAAAGTAATGATCATTTGATCTTTGAACTGATTAATGAACCCTATTTTAAAATGGGACAATCTTTAGTAGATGAATTGAATGTTCAACTATTGGATATTGTGAGGACAGAGAACCCGAATAGAATAGTGATGCTTACAGGAGGAGGCGATAATGCTATCCATTCTCCACAGCAAATGAATCCATCTACTTTTCAGAATGATGATAAGTTGATCGCTTGGTTTCATTATTACTGGCCCAACAAGTTTACAAAGTATCCTGAAATTACTGGAAGTGTTGATACTTGGGGTTCAGATGCCGATTATGAGTTTATGGAGAATAATTTCCTAGAAGTAAAAACATGGGCTGATAATAATAATATCCCATTGTATTTAGGTGAGTTTGGTACTAACAATGAATGTGAGGAAGCTTCTAGAATTAAATACCATAGAGCAGTGGTTCAGACATCTGAAAATTTAGGTATACCAAGAACCATCTGGTGCGCAGGGTCTAAGGCAAACAAAATGATCTACAATAGAGTAGAAAGAGAGTTTGTACCAGGGCATGTAGAGGCGTTAACTGAATATACAAGAAGGTCTACGATGCCTGCTGGAAACAGAAATGTCTTATTCATTGTTGTTGATGATCTAAATACAGATTTATTTTCTTTTGGAAATACTGAAGTGATTACTCCAAACTTTGATAGATTGGCACAAGAAGGAATTCAATATCAAAATGCACAGTGTTCTTATCCGGTATGTGGCCCGTCGAGGGCATCGATGTTAACGGGAACCTATCCCGAAAGAAATGGGGTCACAAATTTGTCAACCCTATTGGATGATGAATCTCCTGAGCTGACAACTTTACCAGAGTTATTAAAAGATAATGGATATAATACGGCTGCAATAGGAAAGGTATTTGATCCTAGGAATGTAGATAATGCACATAATGGAGATTCTTGGACAGAGGCATATAAGGATCCTAATTCTTATGATTACCCTCAGGAATATGGGGATTTTGTACAAGGATCAAAGTACAGAGTCCAAAGCGGTACTTCCTTTGAAGTAGGTCCAGATAATGTAGGTGATGATGGCTATCAAGACGGGCAATTTGCAAACCATGCTATGAATTACATTGAGCATATGGGAAATCAAGATCAACCATTCTTCTTAGCTGTTGGTTTCAAAAAGCCACATTTACCATTTATTGCTCCCAAAGAGTACTTTGACCTTTATGAAAACGCTGAATTGTCATTGGCTTCAATTCAAGGGTTGCCAGAAGGTACAGCAGACTTTGTGCAAAAAGTGCCTACAGAAATTAAAGGCTATTCAGATATCCCACAAGAGTGGAGTGAAACTTACAATGGGTATTCTCAGGTGCTAGACCTTCAAAAGCAAAGAGATTTAATCAAAGCTTACTATGCATGTGCATCTTATATTGATGCTCAAATAGGCAAGGTGATCGATAAATTAGAAGAAACAGGACAGAAAGAGAATACACTGATCATTATTACTTCTGATCATGGTTTTAATTTGGGTGACCATAATATGTGGGGAAAGCATAACTTATTACAAAATGCTGCTCAGGTACCTATGATAGTAATTGATCCTTCAAATAACCTAAGATCATCTAATCGATCAGTGCAATTGATAGATTTATATCCTACTATTTGTGATTATACATCGATTGATAAACCAGAGTTTTTACAAGGTAACTCATTGTTCCATGACGATACTGATGCTACTTATTACCCGATGGATTTAGCGGTAACGTTTTATAAAACGGATGGTTCTAATGGATATTCTTTTAAAAGAGGTAATGAGCGATATACTTTATGGACTGATAGAAAAACCATGACGCCAGCAGGAGTAGAGTTTGAAGATATCACTATTCGCCATGAAGAATATTATAGATATTCGAATGCACAAGAGTTAGAATCAAGTAATGCTATTAATAATTCAGCCTATCAGAATAATATACAAGAATTAAGAGATCTTGCTGCTGTGTGGTGGAATAAATATTATAACCATGCACAAGGAATTCATACTGTAGAACAGCAAAAGATTGATCTCGGTGGTGAGATACCTGAAATTGTAACAGAGGTATTGGACCCGAATAATTTCATTCGTTTAAATCCAGGTTTTGAGATTGGTATTCAAAATGGTTGGACTTACTCAGCGAAAGAAAATATCGGAATTGTAGCATCAGCAAGTGCTGGGTATTTTCCGGGTACAGAGAGTAAAGCAGCTGCTTTTGAAATAGAAAATAATGGTGGATCTTTTTCGAATATGACATTAAAGTCGAACCAGCATAATTTAGAAAACTCAGATGCACATGAGTTATTTATTGCTTTTGATGTTCACTCTACTTCAAGTTTTGAAATGCGCGTACAGATTCAAGGGGATAATGGAGATAATGTAAATACAGAGCCTATTATTATCAATGCGAATACGACACAGAGAGTGAATACTTCTATTATGACAACAAACGGGATGAATGCTTTTAAGTTCTACTTCCAATTGGGTAAAGCTGAAGGAAATGTTTATTTAGATAACGTCTATGTATCAGATGTAGAAGAACAGACGGAGGTCGAGGAAGAGGTAAACCATGAAGAAGTACTTCTTGCCGAATTAAATGAGTTAAGCGATCAGTTAAGGATCACTTTTAATGCTCAAGATCCACAAGATGGAAATGGTATTCAGTATAACATTGAAACGTTACCAGAAAGTATCGGAGATGCTACAGTCATTTGGACTTCTTCAAATAATGAAGTGATTACTTCAAATGGGGTAGTAACACAATCTTCTCAAGAGGAGAGTGTGATACTCACAGCAAATATCGCAAAAGAAGGTTATTCTGTGAATAAGGAGTTTCCGATTACCGTACTTCCTAGAGAGGTTGTTGAAGAAACTGAACCAATCAATAATCTAATATTGACCAATGCGTCTTTTGAAGATGGTATTGATATTGGATGGGAAACTTCGGTAAAATCAGGGGTTGGAATAGAGTATAATGCTGCCTCAAGTACTTTCCCAAATACATCAAATTTAAGCATGAAATATACCATTACGAGTAATGGTGGTAGTTTTTCTAGTTTCAATCTAAAATCTGATGTCTATCCACTACCTTCTTCATCGGTTTCTAAAACACTGTATATTTCTTTGGAGGTATATACGAATAGTGCTACTCAAATTAAGTTGCAATTGAAAGGTGACAATGGAGAAAAGGTAGAAACTGAAGGAATTGATATTCCAGCTTCAGCAGTCACAAAAATAAACCGTTCTTTAGTGGTTTCCTCGGCTATGAATCAGTTCCAGTTATTTATTCAGTTGGGAAAAACTACAGGAACAATCTACTTTGATAATGCAATCGTATCTACAGCACCAATCGACGAAAACAATAATGTTTCTGATGGAGCTGTAGAGGAAGAGGAGGTTGTTGAAGAAGAAGTGGCTGATAATTCAACGGTGCCTGATAATGGTAACTTAATTCTTTATAATTCGGATTTTACAGATGGAACAAATAATTGGTACATTAATTATAATTCTAGCTTTATTGAAGAAAGTGATTTTGTATTCAAGAATGTAGAACATAAAGTTTCTGGCGATGCTGCTTTAAGAATTAATGTAGAGAATGGCGGACAATCAAAGTCAAATCTGATGGTGAAATCAGAGATATATCGCTTAGACCAAGTGAAACCTGTAACTAGACGATTTAAAGTAGTTGCCAACGCATATTCTTCAAAACAATCTGAAATAAGATTCCAATTAGAGTCTACTGATGAGAATGGAACAACCAATATGATCAAAGGAGAGAACATTACTTTAACGTCTACTCCTATAGATATTGAAACATATGTGGAATTATCTCCTAATGCAGAGTACTTCCAATTGTTTGTTCAGATTGGTCAGAATATTTCCTATTTCACTTTCGATTATATTGAATTATATGAAGTGACAGAGAGTTCATCTAGCCGAACGACTGGGTTAGAGCATCAGATAGAGGATATATCAGAAGATATTTTCCAGGTTTATCCAAATCCTGCTTCTCATACTATACATGTTAAAACTTCAGAAGTCATTACAGTACTGAAGATATATGATTTACTAGGAAGGGAGGTGATGTCATTGGAAGATGAATTAGGTACCAATTTATGGAGAGTAGATATCTCGAACTTAAAAAGAGGCAACTATATTATTAAAGCTGTAAATAATTCATCCCTCTTCATAAAAAAATAAATAGTTAGTAAACTAAATACCAAGGGCTACACTACAGCTTAATTAATGTGTAGCCCACTTTTCAAAACAATTCAATTATCAGTCATATAAAAAACCTTTACTTATGAAAAAGCTATTATTCTTAATCTGTTTTATAGCATCGATCAATGCATGGTCACAAAAGAAAACAGTGGAAAACGAGGCGAAGTATTTTACAAATTGGATGGATAAGATAGTCCATTTATCAGAGGAGCAAAAAAAGGAAATGATTACACTGAGAACCAATTTTATTGTAGATAAACAGGCATTAAAAAATAGTAAAGTATCCACAACTTTGGACCGTAAGCAATTGAACAAGGAGTATTGGAAAGAACGAGATAAAATTCTAACAAAAGATCAGAGAATATTACTTTCCACTCACTTAGTAACTAGCCGAGAAATAAAAGAAATCAATGAAATTGTAAGTTTGGATAAAGACCAACAACAGTCTTTTTATGATACATATCAGATTGTAAATTTTAAATTAATGAAGGATAAGAAAGAATATGGTAGATATAGTGATAAGTATATTGAAACGGCTCAGGTAGCTGCAATCAAGAAGAAAGAAATTATCAATGATTTACTATTAACAGGCCAGAAGAGTAAATATGATTCCTATTTCGATGATCTAAAACAGAGAAAGAAGCATGCAACTTTTGCTACTGCTGAGGAAGAAATTGAAATTGATGGATACAATATTTTAGAACCGATTGGTTTTAAATAAAAGATCCCTCATGATAAATGATATATCATGAGGGATTTTTATTTTATCCTTCATTTGGAAGGACTGGAGGGTTTTCTAATAATTTTTGAACTTCATAGTAGGATTGAGTAGGTTCCAATTGTCTATTCCATAACCCAATTTTTACCTTTGGAATTCTTGCTCTAGTATGATCTGTATTTTGTATACTCCAAATATTCCAAGTCACAACTCCAGTATGTCGATGTTCCAATAAAGTTTTGACGATACCACTAAAAATAGGTGCTTGTTCTTCTACTTTATTTTCATTCTCTGGTTTTACATGGATATTATTTTCTGTGACATGAAATTCTAAGTCATTCTGATGTGCCCATGAAATAAGCTCTGATAACTCTTTAGTATTGACCGAATTGGTTTCCCATTGGCTAGGATCATCTTTGATCAATTTAATATGAGCTTGCCAGCCAATACCGTCTACTCTTAGACCAATAGAGCGTAAATAAAGCACCATGTCTTTTACTTTATTCCAAGCAGCTTCTTCCATCCCTAAATGTTGGTTCAGCACCAACTTGATATCGGGAGCCTCTTTATTAGCAATTTGAAACGCTTGAACAATATATTTTGGAATACTATCTCCTAGGTGTTTAAATGTTGAAGGCGTTTTTATGTATCCCATTTTTTCCCAAGGAACCTCCCATGTTATACCAGGCATGGCTTGTTTCCATGTACCATCTGGATTAACAGTTTCGTTGACTACATCCATCCAAACTACATTTTTCTTACCGTTATAACGTCTACATAAAGCAGTCATAAACTCTTGTAAGTTTTGTTCTAGTTCTTCAGGTTTTCTCTCATCATTCATTGCCCATTTAGAGCATTGAGGAGAGATTGGTCCATGTATTCTTACCAACTGATTGTTTTTTTCTGCAAATTCAATCCACTCATCAGGGAAATCCCAATTCCAAACTCCAGGCTCTGGGTGAATATGTGTTTGCTTGAATTCGTTGGCAGGGGTAATATATCTAAACTCTGAACTGAGTAGTTGACTAATAGGCCCTGTAGCCTCAAGAAATCCACTTGTTGCACCAACAAACACATTGTTGTTAGGGTATTTATCTTCAATAATTTCTTTGTAGCGTCTACCTTTAGGAGATGTAAAGGACTTGTTTAAATTCTCCCATTCTAATATAAATTGTTTATCCTCCTTAGAGAATTCCGATAGCTCTTTATTTATGATTTTCAAGTCAACTTTTCGCAGTGCTACGATTTTAGTTTTCTTATTGTAAGAAAAAATCTGAGCTCTAATCTTCCTTCCATTTTTTAATGAAAATGGTCTTACCACCAATTTACTTTCGACTGTATTTATTGAAGTGGTTTTTGAAACGATCTCTTTTTCTTGTGCTTCAATTTGAATAAAAGAGACAAAGAATAATAAGTATAGGATAGTTCTTTTCATTGGTATTCAATTTATTTCATCAAAGTTTGTAATCACACCTTCTCTTAAGAGAAGTAGTTCTATTATAGCCCTAAAATGTTTCGACCATAGCTACTATGTAACTGACGATGTAGCTGCCTTACAATGTCTGAGTGCTCAGGTAGTTCAGCTATATTTTCATTTTCATCAGGATCTTGATAATGATCGTATAACATACGGGCAAATGTTTTATTATTTTCTGGATCGATATATTCTGTATAACTATATCTAGGTGTTTTTATCGTATACCCATTAGAGTTAATGATAAATACATGAGGCTTTCCTTTAGAGGTGAGATCATTTAATATTGGTACTAAACTCTCACCTTCTAATTGATGATTAGGTAGATCTAATTGTGAAAGAGAAGCTAGGGTTGGAAAGATGTCTACCAACTCTACTAAAGCATCTGTAGTACCGGTATTATTAATAAAGGGCGAGGAAATAATTAGAGGGACTTGCATCGAAGTACGGTGGCTTGTCCATTTTGCCCATTGGGCATGCTCTTGTAGGTTGTACCCATGGTCAGAAACTAAGACGACGATTGTATTTTTATCTAATCCTGTTTCTTCCAACTTTTTAAGAATTTTTCCCACTAAAGTATCTACATAGCTTACTGTTGCATAATAACCATGTATCAGTTTGATAGCAGTAGTATCATTCACCCTTTCCCCTTTGGGAGGGATGCCCGTATATTGTCGTAACTCATTAGAAGCACTAATGGATATTTTGGGAGCGTTAGTAGCTACGAAGTTATTATAAGGTTGTTTAATGCTACTTTCCTCATACTTTTCCCAATGATGAGCTGGAGCATTAAATGGTAAGTGTGGACTGATAAACCCGGCAGTTAAGAAGAAAGGGGAATCATTTTCCTGAAGACGCTCTAAATCTTGAATTACTTTTTCTGTTAGGACGCCATCAATATATGCCGTATCATCCACATTGGCTTTTTCATAGGCTGGCCCTCTGTTCGTTGCCATATAGTGCTTTTTGTTCTCTGGCAATTGATAATCTCTCCATAAGCTTTGCCACCAATCTGTAGGGGCAAGTCCCTTAGGGTTTTTATCAAAAGCATATGGACGCCACACTTCATTCCAATCTTCCATTCTGTCATCGAGGTGATGAAATACCTTTCCGTTGGAGATAGTTAAGTAGCCATTTTCTTTAAAAAATTGAGGAATGGTGATAGCATGTGGAGTATCATCTTGTACAAATACTTTGTAGTCTCTAAAAATATTTTTTGTTGGACGCATCCCTGTAAGCATGCTTGCTCTTGAAGCACCACAAACAGCTACATTACAATATGCATTGTTAAATAGAACACCCTCTTTCGCTAGTTTGTCAATGTTAGGTGATTGTATTTGGGAATAACCATAGCATCCTAATTGAGGGCGGAGGTCATCCATGTACAATAGTAATATGTTTGGTCTTGAAGTTTGAGTAGTCTCACATCCTACCAATAGCCATCCAAATAAAGTGCCTATCGATATTCTTAATAATAATGTTTTCATAAGATTATAATTCTAGTATATCCATTTCTATAGAGTTAGTGATGTTGTAGTAAGTAGTTTTATAAAAAAGCCACTTGCTATAAGCAGTGGCTTTTGTTTCAATGAAATGTAAACTATTATTGCTCTATTTCGAATATTTATTATGTTCATACACTCTGCCGATTTTTACATCAGTTTTGTGCATCATCTCTTCTTTTGAATCTTCTTGATACTCTTTCTGTAACTCTACTAGTTTAGCTTTTAGCTGAGCTGTAATTTCTTTGTATTCAGGGCGTCCATAAAGGTTATTCAACTCATTTGGATCTTTTTCTAAATCAAATAATTCCCAATCATTTTCTCTCCACTGATCCTTTGCAATTTCAGGATTATAGTAGTAGTGAATTAATTTATATTTTTCAGTTCTTACTCCGTAGTGAGGTAAAACATGGTGCCACCAAGGGAACTCATAGTAGTGGTAGTATACTGCATCTCTCCACTCATCTTCTCCATCTCCACCTTCTAAGATGTTACGGAATGACTTACCTTGCATATCTTCCGGTACTTCAACACCAGCGAAGTCTAATAGAGTTGGAGCAAAGTCCACGTTCATAGCTAATTTTGTAGACTTAGATTTTGGTTGAATATGATTTGGATACTTGATGACGAAAGGCATTTTGAAAGACTCTTCATACATCATACGTTTATCAAACCAACCATGCTCACCTAAATAGAAACCTTGGTCAGAAGTGTAGATCACAATAGTATTTTCAGCTAAACCACTTTCTTCTAAATAATCTAACATCTCACCGATGTAGTGGTCAACACCTTTTACACAACCTAAATATTCTTTCATGTACTTTTGGTACTTCCACTTTTTCAAAGCCTGACCTTTTAACTCATCATTTGGAGACCAAGGCTCTTCATTGTTGTTACCGTATTTGTACCAAGCGTTAATTTCTTGCTTAGTCATTTTTTCAGGATGCTCTGGATGAACTTTAAGGTCTTTTCTGTTTAAGTTTCTTTCAATAGTCATCCAAGTGTTACCTGCAGCAATTTTATTTTCGTAAGTATCATTGAATGTTTCTGGCTCAACAATTTCCACATCATCAAAAACATGTTGGAATTGCTCGTCAGGAGTCCAAGGTCTGTGAGGTGCTTTAAATTGGTACATCAACATAAAAGGTTTTTTTTCGTCTCTACCTTTTGTTAACCATTTCTTCGCATCTTCCCAAACTTGTCTAGATGAATGGAAACGTGTTTCCTTAATTGTATCTTGTCCATTCTCTAAGAATACTGTATTATGATAAGTTCCTTGTCCACCGTGGTTGATCATCACTTTCGAGTAATCAAAACCAGTAGGAACTGTACCTAAGTGCCACTTACCAATCACTGCAGTTTGGTATCCTGCTTTTTGAAGAAGCTTAGGGAATGTTTGCTGAGAACCGTCAAAATCACCACCACTTTCATTCTTAAAAAATCCATTTTGGTGAGAGAATTTACCTGTAAGGATAGCCGCTCTTGATGGTCCACAGATGGCATTTGTACAGAAAGTATTTTGCATGATCATACCTTCATTTGCGATACGATCAATATTAGGAGTTAGGTCTGGGAATTGTTCCGCTAATCTTCCACCATAAGCACTAATTGCGTTAGTCGCATGGTCATCACTCATAATGAAAATAATATTTGGCTGCTTGTGCTCTGTTGTTTTTTGTTGAGTCGACGAACACCCAATGATAGACAATAATGATGTCCATCCAATAAGGTTGATAATGATTCGTTTCATTTGCATAATTTTAATATTCTCTTTTGATATTATCGATGTAAATAGTTCTCCAATTGATTCTGGAGCTTTACGTTTTGTTTGCGTTTAACTAATGAATCAATGAAATTCTCTTATGCAATATTAATAGATAGGTAGGTGTATAGTAGTTGAGAAATCGTTCTCCTATGTTAGTAAATAGTTCTCGATTGAATGGTTTGTTTTTGATAAAATGTTGATTTTGTGGTCAAAATACACCTTTTGAGAGGTTGATTGATTTTCTTACCTATATGAACAATAACTAACCATGTATATGTAAACACTTGTGTATATTTGAATATCAATAAAGCAGTTAGACTATAAAAGACACTGTAAGAATATATTTGTTGTGTGACGCTTAAAGGTGTGACTTGTAATAGGAGGAATATAATTTTTTCTATACAGTCACATTTTTTTTTACACAAAAAATCCCTCACTCAGAAAGCGAAGGATTTATATCGTATTCAATAACTATATGCTTGCTATATATGAGCTTTTCTTGGAAACTCGATTGCTAATTGATTCACTGTAGATTCTTTGTATCCTATTCGAATTGCCTTTGTTTCCAAAACACAATTCTTAGTTATTTTGATGGGCTCGTGGTATAGTAACCATTCCCCATTATTGATTCTGTATCCTATAGATGCACCACCTGTTTTACATGATAGCGTAATTGTTTGATCATGTTGATCGATGGTTACTTCCTCTGTAGAAGGTTGCTTACCATTCGGCCACATCCGTTCAATCATTTTGGCTTCTGGTTCAATACACATATCAGGAGTATTTTTCCTCCATTTCGAAAGCTGTTTGCTTAATTTTTTTTGTATTGAAGCGTACTTAGGATCATCAATTAAGTTGATGGTCTCATAAGGATCCTTTTCTAAATCGAATAACTGTTCCTCTCCTGATAAAGGTGTAAACCAAACAGATTGTATCTCATTGAGTGTACCGTTATCATAAGCCTCTTTTAATACTTTCATGGTAGGTACTTGCATTCGGTATTCAATATCTTGATAAGGAGATGGAATAGGGAAAAGGTATTTCACATATAAGTATTTACCATCTGTAATACTTCTTCTTGCCGAAGTAAATTCATCCATTCTATCTCTTGCTGCAAAAGAATATTTCCTTTCTTTTGAGAAAATACTATTACCCTGTAAATGCTTGGGAGGTTTGACTCCTGCGATTTCTAACATGGTAGGAGCAAGATCAACAAAGCTGACAATTTGATTGGAGAAACCCTTAGTATTACTTTCAGGGTACTTGATATAAAAAGGGACATGTAATCCAGAGGCTATGACTTCTCTTTTTTGTCTTGGCATCGGTCCTCCATGATCACTAAATAAGAAAATATAGGTGTTCTCATATAGCCCATCCTCTTTAAGTTGCTGAATGATTTTTTCCACTCGTTGATCAAATAACTCAATATTAGAATACATTCTTGCTAGATCTTTCCTCGTAACATCATTATCGAGGTAATATGGAGGAACATCAACTTGATCTTTATCAACAGTTAGAGGCAATTTATTATGTTTCCAAATTTTAGATTCATGTGTTTCATTGAAGTTGAAAACCGCAAAGAACGGTTGATGATCAGGTCGGTTTCTCCAATGTGCTTTTGGGTCATTCTGATCCCACGCCGTAAAAGGGGCCGCAAATTGATAATCTGTTTTAGCATTATTGCTACAGTAATAACCTGCTGCTCGTAAATACTCCGTAAAGCATTTCACTTTTTCAGGAACTACAGCACTATATTCTCTAACATTATTTCCTTCTCTATCGCTTACATTTTTATTCTCTCTGTAAGTTTTCTGTCCTTGTCCCATGATATCTCTACCTGTACGCATATGATTGGTACCAATACTCATTGGGTACATTCCAGTAATGATAGCACTTCTACTTGGTGCACAAACACCAGCATTAGAAAAAGCTTGAGAATACACGACACTCTCTCGAGCTAATGCATCTATATTTGGTGTTTTGGCGGTACTATCACCATAGCTACTAAGGTAAGTTCCTGTATCCTCAAAAGTGATCCAGAGGATATTCGGTTTATCTTGTGCGGTACCTAAAGACCACACTAAGAATAGAAGTAAAGTTGTTTGTAATATTTTCATACGTTTCGACCAAGTAATAATTATTCAAAACAAATAAATAATTGTCGCTTGGTTGTAGAAAAAGCGTTCTAATAGGTTGGGAAATCGTATTCCCAAGAGCTACTAAAACGCTTTTCAAAATATTGATACTAGAATATGAAATTACTCTGTAGTTGTATTTTCTTTAGGTAGTTTTAAAAAGTCACTAGGGCTCATACCAAACTGTTTTTTAAATACCGTAGAGAAATATTTAGGATCAGAATATCCACTTTCATAAGCTATTGTACTAATGCTTTCGTTGGTTTCTATTAGTAGTTTCTTCGCATGGGTAAGACGTTTGGCTTGAATGTATTCTTTCGGAGAAAGCTTCGTTAATGCCTTGAGTTTTCTATATAACACAGGTCTACTCATACCAATATCTTTGCAAATCTCAGAAACATTATAGTTGGCGTTCATCAAGTTTTTCTCAATTAACCCATCTAACTCGTCTAAGAATTTTGAATCCAACGAATCTGCTTTTGCATGTATTTTTGTAATAACAATCCCATCCTGAATCTTATTCTGATAGAAAGTACTAAGTGCTTTTCTGTTTTCAATCAGACTAATGATCCTGTACTTCAACATACGGATATCAAACGGCTTGATGACGTAATGATCGGCACCATGCATATACCCTTCAGCTTTATACATTGATGCATTGAGTGCAGTCAATAGAATAATGGGTAAGTGAGAGGTTTCAATATTGTCTTTGATTTTATCACACAGTTCATAACCATTCATTTCAGGCATCATTACATCTGAAAGGACTAGATCATAATCGTTTTCTAACAAAGCATCATAACACACTTTACCATTTTCGAAGGTGTCTATTTGGAAACTATCAGATAATGACGATTGAATAAAGTTTCTTAGTTCTTCATTATCTTCAGCTACAGCTATGCGGTAATCGTATTTCTGTTTTTCTTTCTCTGAGAACTCTTCTCCATAATGGGAAATAGCACTAGGAACCGTATCGCTCATCAGTCCTTCTACTTTTATAGGAAGTTCTAGGAAGAAAGTTGTTTGTTTGTTCTCTTCACTTTCAAAATACAATTTGCCATTCATCATAGCGGTGTATTTGTAAGAAAGTACCAAGCCTATACCAGAACCAATTTTTTGGTTTTTCATTACATTTTCAGCTCTATAGAACCTTTTGAAAATGTGTTTTTGATTCCCTTTAGGAATACCAATACCATGATCCTCAATACTAAAGTTTAGGTGTTCTCCAGTATGTGTAAGACTGATTTTAATATTATCACCTTCCTTAGAGTATTTGATAGCATTGGAAATCAAGTTATAAATGATTTTCTCTACCTTATCAAAATCAAGCTTTACAGGAAGCTCTTTTAGTGAGGTAGTGATACCAATATGAATCTTTTTCTTTTGAAGCATTGGTTCATAATCTCGTATGAGCGTTTGTACCATCTTCAAGAAATCAAACTCTTTGACATAGAGTTCTTCATTTACTTGGTTTATTCTTTCGTAATCCAGCAACTGTGTGATTCGTTTGTTCAAACGGTCTAGGTTACTACGAATCATATTTAATAGCCTAGAGGCTGCATCATCCAAATTAGTTTCTTGCTCTAACTTCTGTAATGGTCCCTGCATCAATGTTAGAGGAGTTCTCAATTCATGAGCGATTTCAGCAAAAACGGCATTTCTCGCTTTTAGATTCTTTTGCTGTAAGTAGTCATAGTACGATTTATACATCATCCATAAAAGGAAAGCTACAAAGATGAAGTACACTACTTTTGCCCAGGTGGTATTCCAGAACGGGGGTTTTACTTCTACTTGCAATGTTCTGGTCGCGAGCTTTTTCATCTTTCGAGAAGAAAACATCTGTACTTCCAGAGTATACGTACCATACGGTAAATTCTGATAACTAATTTTTTGTGATGAAGTTTTTGAAATAAAGTTTTCTTCTAAACCCACAAGCCTCCAATTGTATAAAAGTGCATCGTTTCCGTATTCAGGCGATACCACATTCAGTGAAAACCCTTTATGAGGAGGAGATAAAACAATACTTTCAGTGCGATTGATGTTATCTTTTAAGATAGCATCATCTTCATCTGAAGGAACCATTATTTTATCATCTACGATCAGGTAGTCGAAAATGATTTGTGAGTTTCTAGAATAAGCATCTTTAAAGTTCAATGGGAACTGATAGAAACCATCATATGATCCTAAAATAATGGAATTGTTATTTAGACATGAAGCGCGTTGATGTGCTTCGAATTTGACGAGAATCTCTTGAATATCTTCAGCTTTTCCGTTGTTATAGTTGAAGGTGAAAAGTCCATTATCACCAATTACAATGTACTCATTAAAGCCATTTTTGATAATCTGTTTCACATGTGATGGAAGTACATTGTTCTCTCCTTGATCTAGCGGAACTACTGTCTTTTTATTAAAATCGAAGATCAATAAACTTTGTGATTCTGAACCAAGGAGGAAGGTATTTTCATCTATAGCTACCATGTCTGTTTCTGAGACATTGTTCATTCTCACTAATGCTGTAATCTTGTCATTTTTTAGCATTACAATGCCATCATGGTTACTGATCAGCAAACAGCTGTGCTTTTCGTCGTATTGAATATAGGATACACTTCTGATTGGAATCTGTTTTAAAGAGTTCTCTTTTGTATCCATTTCAAATACCAACCCTTTAATCAGCTTAAACCAGAGTTTATCACCATACAATTCTATTTGAACAATAAATTTACTACTGAACTCTTTTCCGTCAATATTAAACTTTTTGATACTTTTTAAAACCTTAAAGTTTTTGCCATCCAAGTAGAAGAGACCAAAACCATAACTAGAGACCCAAAAATTATGATGCCTATCTTCTATAATATTGTTTATAACAAAGCTTTCGTTTTTGCTTAATTTCTTAATGAAATGTTGTGGCCTTAAAAATCTTTTTTTACCATTTTTGTCTTTAATGACTAACCCTTTATTGGTTCCTAATAGAAGTCTTTTTCGACTATCTCTATACGAGCTGTAACCATGGTTAGCAGCGGTATACGCATCTGGGTGAATATTGATTTTTCGTAGATAGGGTTTATGCGGATTGTGTAAAAACAAACCTCTACCGTAGCTACCTACCCAAAACCTTTGATGTTGGTCTATATTGATCTTATTGATAGGCATTCCCAACAGAGTTTTTAGGGACGAATTACTGTCCTCATGGCCATCCATATCAAACACGATAATTCCATAGCCATCGGTTCCTGCTAGTATCTTATTTTTATAACTGGTAAAGCTTGAGATTTTATAATCAATATCTGGTTTTATGTGCTGGATCTTATTGTTCTTAATTAAGAAAATACCTTTGTTATATGTACCGATCCAAATACTATTGTCTGTGCCTTTATAAAGTGTGGTGATACCTGCTCCTTTAAGGTTGATTCCATACAAATGGAAATCTTTTACTTCATTATCTTTAATAAGTTGTAAACCATCAGGACTAGCGATTAGTAGGCCTTGAGCACCATAATCACAGGCATCAGCAATACGTTTTTTTAAGAATATCTTTTTGAAATTATTGGTTTTAGGGTTCCATCTAACAAGCATTTGCCATGATATAAAATAGTAGTACCCATCATGTTCTTTTATAGAGATAAAGGCTTTTTCATTAAGTAATCCTTTAATCTTAAATTCAATGAATTGATCAATTTTGGGATCATATTTAAAGACTCCGAATTGGTTGTGAGTCCATAAAGTATTTTGCTTGTCTAAATAAAGACCAGAATTGTTTTTATAATAATGAATTGACTTCCCTGAAGCTTTGGTGATAGTATAGTTTTTAAATTGTGCACCATCAAAACGTTGCACACTGTTTGGAGTAATAATCCATGTAAAATCATTACTGTCGTTGACCATGGAATAAACAATGTGACTGCTTAGACCATTTTCAACATTGAAATTGTCGAATTGTAAATTTTCTTCCCACTGAGCAAAACTTAGCTGGTATATCAGTAAAAGAAGGGTGGTTAGTAGTATTCTTTTCAATTTCATTTCTATTTAAGCATTGTCCTGAAATATGGCAAAATGCATTTTTGGCGAAAAAAGGGAAGAATAAAGGTAAACTTATTCTTCCCCAAATATAAAATTTAATTATCTATTATTCGATAATTGCTGAATACTTATCATAAACGGTAATTACAACGTTGGTAAATGCTAATGTATGTCCTGTCTTGTACTCATCAGGAGTGTTTTTCATGTCTTTATGTACAAGCCATGAGATATTTAATTTACCGCCTGTGTAGTACTGAGAAGGAATTTCTAAAAGACCTGAACTTGTCATTGGTCCTGCATCCATTTCATTACCAATACCTGTTGTAGAGAAGATAGCGTTCTCATCTTTATTCCAAGTAAAGCTATGAACATCACTGCCTCCGTCATAATCTGTAGAGTAATTAACACTAAAGAAATCTTCTTTGTAGGTACCATAATCGTTAAGATCTTTATTGACACCATTATCAAAAATTAGTGTAGCTCTCTTAATGTCACCTACTGAGAGGCTAAGAGCTAAATACGTCCATCTTTGGTAATCACCACTCCAAACATTGGCTTGTGCTCTAGCAAATTCTCTATCAGCATTTGTATTAAGGTTGGCACCACTTCTTTCGTTGTCGTCAATCACATATTGATGACTTACATATTCTGCTCTTAGTTTACTGTCAGTGAAATCATCTTCGAATAGCACAGAACCTTTAGACTCAATGACAATTTGAACAAGGTTTTCTAAACGAGTTGTTCCTAAAGGAGTAGTAGCTACCATTGTGATATCATATGTAGCATCAGTGAAATTTTGATCCTCATCAATAGTTATCACACCTGTTGCAGCATCAAATGACATGCCTTCTGGTAGTACTGTTTCTAATGTTACAGTAGTATTTCTAGGTAATGAGAATAACTCTGGAGTTAAAGTATATGGAGTCCAAGGTGATAATGTCACTTTATTCTCTGCAAATGAAACTTCAGGTTGAATTTCGGCAACAATTTCAATTGTCAATGCGTTTTCAAAAGTAAATTCTTGACCATCTAAAGTCGCTACAACATTAATTACATAAGTGTCGATAGCATTGTTGTGGTTCTCAGGTAATGAAATAACACCTTGAGCATCGATACTTAAATTATTTAATGTTTTACCATCTTGAATAACTAATTCGTAGGTTGCACCTTCTAGGAAATCCTGAGAAGCAGGTGTAGCTACTAAATCATATTCAGGTTGAATCTTATATAAAGAAGGTTGGTAAACTAACTCAGGGTTCCCATATAATGAAAGTACTGCAGCTTCATCAATTACTGTAATACCACCTTCAGTAATTACTTGTACAGCAATGGTGTAGTCGCCAGCTTCCATAAATTCAGTTTTACTGATGTTACCTGTTTCACTGTCAATAGCTAAACCTTTAATAGGTGTGGCAAAACTGTAAGTTACTGCATTGTTGCCTTCTCCAAAGTAAGCACTATCTAGTTGGAATACTTCGCCTTCATAATAACGCTCATATTGTGTTTCAGAAGAAGAATAAAATAACTCACCAGATACTTCAGTAACTGACATTGTCCAAGCTTTTGAGTGGATACGTTTACCACTTACTGTGAAAGAAGAAATATCAGCATAATATTGTTTGTCTACTTCTAAAAGCGTTGGATCAAGAATTAAAATGACACCTGTTGTTTTATCAACGATAGCGTTTTCCCAGATCGAACTATCTGCAGGATCATCACTGTAGAATCTTTCTAGTAAGAAGTTAACTCCATAGGTGTTTTCATACTCTGGTAAGGCTGATTCCATTGTATCTAATGGAAAGAACAATCCTGGAGCATAGTATAATGAATCTAAGTATTCTGTACTGATTTGATTCAATGGATCTTGTTTCTGACATCCTACAGCGGATAACAGAAGTCCTATAATTGTAGCGTAAAATAACTGTTTCATTTCAATGTCTTTTTAGTTGGCAAGTTCAGTGAGTTTTACTGTAATAGTATTTTCAGGCTGGTCAACTTTAAATACTTTTGTATATGTTTTCCCTTTTTTAGTGATGCTAACTTTATACGTGCCTTTATAACCTCTAAAATTTGCAGCACCAGATTTATCTGTAGATAAGGTTTCTTTTGTAGACCATTCGGCTAATTGAGATTTCCATACTTCTGCTTCTGCTCTTGGATTACCATCCAAATCATAAAAGGCTTTTCTGTCTGTACCAAATGGAGTCCAAACATATAGTCCTTCTACCATAGGGTGAGAGAAGTAAACAGTCATCACTTCTCTTGTGATGTTCTTTCTATCTTCTTCAGTAAACTTTTGATAGTTGGAATCGACAATCTCAAATTCAGTCCCTAGCATTGGTAAACCGAATTCAGCGAAGATATTTAGCCTGTCATAGATATCGGCAGGGTGGATGTGTTGTTTCATTCTAGATTGGAAGCCTAGCGCCTCCAATGGAGCACCTTCTGCAAGAATATCTTTTATGACTTTATAATGAAAAGAGATGTTTTTCTCGGCAGTTTTATATGGAGAAGAAATCACTTTGTTCTCATTTAAGTAGAACTTTACGTTTTCATTCGTTCTGATTTGTTCTGCATATTTAAACCAGTGAGCCCAAGAATTTCTTTTTGTTAAGTCTTGTACATCATGGCACTCTCTAGGTTCATTCAAAACATCCCATTCAATGACATTATAGTTTTCAAGACCAAACTTTACATACTCTTCTAAAGAAGCGATCAGTTGTGTTGTGTCTTTATCAGAAACAAACTTTTGAACTTCCTTCGGCATGTTCTTTTGTTTTTCCCAAACTAAAGCATGACCTCTTAGCGAGATATTGTTTTTCTTTAGAAAAGGATCAATTTGATCATGACGTTTTTCGAAAGCTTTCTTATGCTTAATCTTTAGAGCATTTTCATATCCTGCATGTTCAAAGACAGAGGCAAATGTTTCTTCGTAAATCTCTTTTTTATCACTAGTAAATAATTGAGAGTTGACAATGCCACCAAAACGGAATTGGTGGCCTATCTGTTCAACTTTTACTTCACCAGAAAATGGCTTTCCTTTCTTGTCCAAGACAGTTAAGGATACATCTCCTTTTCTATGTTTCTCGATACGAGCTTCAGCATCTTTTAACCAATCATCTTTAGAAGATTGAGTTTGACCTACACTAAATTCTTTGTACTCTCTTTCGTTCATAAAGAAGTCTAAGAATAATGTACGCATTGCTTCTAACTTCTTTTTATAGGCTTTATGATTAGCTAGATTCTTTGTTTCCAAAGGATCTGCAGCGTAATCGTATAACTCTTCTGCAACTCTTTTAGAACCTTCTAAAGACTTTTTAGTACGAGGGTTTTTATCGTACCAAACTGTATACCTTAAGTCTCCAGATTTTAAAGAATAACCAGTAATTTGTCCTCTGGCAATCTGAGTTACCGCATAATCTTTAACTACTTTTTCTGAACCATTTAATAATGGCTTTAAGCTGGTTCCTGATAAATGAGTTGGAACAGGAATATTTGCTAAATCAGAAAGGGTAGGGTAGATATCTACAAATTCAGTAACACTATTTACTTGTTTTACTGTTTTCTGAGTAGGATCTACAATCAACATTGGCGAACGAGTTGCCTGCTCAAAGTTGGAGTGCTTGTTCCATAGTCTATGGTCACCTAAATGCCAACCATGATCACCCCAAAGAATAATGATGGTATTTTTATCTAAACCGCTTTCTTTAAGTTGACCGATCAGTTTTCCAACTAAAGCATCTACATAAGATGTAGCCGCGTAGTATCCGTGGATTAATTTTCTTTGGCCATCTTCTGAAATAACAGCTAAACCGTCTTCTTGTCCAACTTCTAAACCTTCAGTTTTGTATCCTCTTAGTTCGTTGGAAGTATGGTAGGCTTTATCGTAACCACCTTCTACTTTATGTTGGAACTTGGCTATAGGTACTTCATTCTCTTGGTATAAATCCCAATACTTTGTTGGAGCAGAAAAAGGTAAGTGAGGTCGCTTATAACCTACAGCTAAAAAGAAAGGTTCTTTTTTGTTTGAAAGTTCTTTTATGTACTCAATACCTTGGTTAGTAATTGCTCCGTCAATGTATGCATCATCTGGAACGTCAGCCTTTTCGTAGGCAGGTTTATAGCGGCTTTGTACCCACTTATTTATTTTCTTTTTCTCTATTCCCTTTGCTTCAGCTTCTTTACGTAAAGCTCTAATCTTCTTAATATTTTCAGGGTTTTGGTAGTAAGAGAATACAGGCTCTTTAAACCCTTCAGGGTATTTTAAATTTTGAGGAAGTGTATACTCTGTCCAAGAGGCAGCGTCTTGTTGTTTATCAACACTTCTAGGATCGTAAATTTTACCTACACCATAAACCAAGTAACCATTATTCTTAAAATGTTGAGGTAGTGTTACAACATCAGGTCGCTTGTTACGAATCTTTGTTTTTAGATCCCATACTTTTACAATATCTGGACGTAATCCAGTTAATAAACTGGCTCTCGATGGACCACAAACAGCTTGCTGACAGTGGTTGTTCAAGAAGACAGTCCCTTCATCCGCTAATTTATCGATGTTTGGTGTGATGGCGTAATCATCACCAAAGCTACCTAAGGTAGGCTTAAGGTCATCGACAGCGATGAATAAGATGTTCTTTTTTTCCTGCTGCTGAGCATGGCCCAAAGACCATGCTGCAGTTAGTAGGAAAAAACTTAAAATATATTTTTTCATGATAATAAGTATCGATTAATAACCTGGATTTTGATCATCACTACCAATTTGTAAGTTGGTATTGATTTCAGTCAGAGGAATTGGAAGAAGCATCGCTTTTTCAGCATCATCATAAGTTACATCAAATCCTTGGTTGCCATCTAGAGCTACACGATCATTATGAACGTTTACTACTTGTGTCGTAAAATATTCTAGTCCTCTACGGCGGTTTCTAAACCATTCGCCACCTTCACCTAGAAGTTCATATTGATATTCTCTCATAATTCTCATTCTGAACTCATCTTGTGATAAACCAGTGATATTTTCTGGTTGAACACCGTCTCCTCCTTCAGAATTCCTAGCTCTTGTCAGTACTTCGTTAATGTAAGGCTCTGCAGCTGCAGGACCGTCTATCTCGTTAGTAATTTCAGCTAACATGATCAATAACTCAGAGTATCTCATGACTGTTAGGTTGGCATCAGAATAAGGTGTAGGTGTTTTAGGATCCCAGATCCAGAATTTACCTACAAATGGGAATGCTTTTGATTTACTTGTTCTTGCGACCATTGGGTAAATCTTTTGCTCGCCATTCTCTGTTCCATCAGAATTGTACTTGATGTAGTTGTACATTACAGTAGCTTCAAAACGAGGATCGTTAGGGTATTGTCCCATGTGCTGATCAATTACTTCTGGGTTAAGTAAAACTCGTCCCCATGATTGGCCTACAAAAGCATTACTAGGAGTATGTAAACGAATTACATTACCACTATTCGCTTGGTTGTATTGGATTTCGAAGATTGATTCCGCGTTATTGTTTCTTGTGCCTTCCTGCCAAAGTGTGTTGTAATCACTTACTAGCTGATATTGACCGTAAACTTTTAATGCTTCTTCTTTGGCCATTGCCCAATATTCTGAACCACTTTCGTTACCTGCTAAAGTAACATACACCTTAGCTAATAACATATTGGCAGCCTGTTTACCCGGACGACCGATATTTTGAACTGATTTATCAAAAAGGTTCGTTTCAGCAAGTTTTAAATCACTGATGATTAATTGATAAACACTGTCTTTTTCAACTCTTGGAGCATCTAAGTTTTCAATGTTTAATTTATCTGTTCTTAAAGGTACATCGCCATATAAACGAACTAAATTAAAGTAAACCAATGCTCTGATAAAGTGTGCTTGCCCCAATTCATTTAATGCAGTTTCCGAAGGGTCTTCCTGGAACTTAGCAATACCCATGATCGTTTCATTTGATCTGTTGATCGCTTGGTACGATGCTTTCCAAACATTCTCTACAAATGTATCATTAGGAAGTGGGTTTAAGGCTGCAATAGCGTTTTGATCTTGTGCTCTTGTAGATTGTAGCATCCCTGAGTGGAAGTCTACCAATTGCATTAAATCAGAACTATAGTAATTAAATCCAGCAATAGAAGAGTAAATACCGTTTACTGCTGTTTTTATTCCTTCATCAGTAGTGAATAAGTTTTCATCACTTAAAAATGGAGGATCTTCTTTTAAACAACTTGTGGATAAAAGTACAAACGATAAAAATATAATGATTTTATTTTTCATGCCTGTATGTTTAGAAAGTGACGTTTAGACCTAATGAGTATGTTTTTGCATTCGGGAATGAGTTCCAGTCAACTCCCATAATACTACCATCGCTCATAAATGAAGTGACCTCAGGGTCATAACCAGAATAGTTGGTTAATGTAAACAGGTTTCTTCCCGCAAAGAATACATTCATTCTTGAGATACTGTTTGATTTGATCGGTAGGTCATATCCAATTGTTAAGTTGGATAATCTTAAGTAGTTACCGCTTTCAACTATTCTATCAGTGAATAATGTGGCATCCGGATGATCTAATCTTGGAGCAGAAGCATCACCTACACCTGGTCTCCATGCATTGTAATATGCTTCAGGTCTTACGTTCTTATTATTTTGGTAAGCATCTGATTCGATCAATAAGTTACCGTTAACAATGTCGTTGCCGAATGAACCAGTGAACAATGCACTAATTGTAAGGTTTTTATACGTGATTTTAGTATTGAAACCGAAGATGAAATCAGGGTTAGGATCACCAATGATTGTCATGTCTGAAGCATCAATATTACCATCACCATTTTGGTCTACAAAAGCGATATCACCTGCAGAAGGAGCATTACCATTTACACTTGGACCATTGGCTGCATCTTCAGATGTTTGGTAAATACCGTTGGTTTGATACCCCCAGAATACACCTACAGGTTGTCCTACCATAAAGATGTTAGCAGGTTGCTTAAAGTAAGTACCCGTTGAGATGTTGTTGCCTAAGTAATAAGAGGCCATTTGCTCTTGACCGTTGATATATACAGGAGCTTCTGGAATACCTAAATCAAGTACTTTTGATCTAACTACAGAGATGTTACCACCTACCGTAATTGTTAAGTCTTTCTTAGAATAAGCAACTGTCTCTAGCATAAAGTCGATACCTTTATTTTCAATACTACCTCTGTTGGTTAAGTAACTAGTAAAACCTGTTGAAGTAGGAATCATAATCTCTTGAAGAAGGTCATCTGTTGTTTTATAGAAAGCATCAAATGAACCATAAATCTTTCCTTCAAATAAACCGAAATCAATACCTACGTTAGATTGCTGCGTTGTTTCCCATTTCAGAGTTTCATTACCGATGTTATTAGGTCCTGCACCAATGATAGTGTTGTTGTTGTAATCTGTGTAGTAAACAACACCGTAGTTATCGTAAGTTTGGTAAGGAGTGATAGCTTGGTTACCTGTAAGACCCCAAGATGCTCTAAGCTTTAGGTTAGAAACAACGTCTGAAGTTTTTAAGAAATTCTCTTCAGAAATATGCCACGCTGCGGCCGCTGATGGGAAGTAACCAAATTGGTTTTGTGATTTGAATTTTGACGACCCGTCCGCTCTCATTGTAGCAGTTAAGGTATACTTATTATCATATGTGTATGAGAATCTACCTAAACCTGATAACAATAGTTCTGAACTCGTCATTTCAGTGTAAGGAGTTACAATAGTTTGTCCTAATTGTGGGGCTCTTGCTTTTAATGTATGTACCGGGAAGTTTTCCGATTCTGAATTGGATTGAGTACTCGTTACACCGTCTACTACAAAACCAACTACTGCATCAATTCTATGTTTCTTATTGAAGTTCTTATTAAACATAAATAAGTTATCAACCACATAAGAATATCTGCTTAATCCAGAAATACCTAATGCACCGTTTGTCTGACTACCTTTTTGAGTATTGCTACCGTACCAAATAGATCTTTCTTTCGATCTATAGTTAGTACCCGCTCTCATTTGGTATTTGAAATTCTTATTGAATGAATAAGTAGCATTCATTGAAGCGAATAATTTTAACTCTTGCGTTAAATCTTCGTAGTCTTCAATAAATGATAGTGGAGATGATAAACCAATGTCTGAGATTTCAGCATCATGCTCATAGAATGGTTGGAAGTTGACTACCGATTTTGTGAATGAACGGCTACTACCACCTTTCGAACCACTTTGAGCAAACTGACCTTGTGAGTAATACATCGACATACGGCCATCTACTTTCAATTTATCCGTTACTTTAGTTTGTAGGTTCATTCTTAAGTCTCCAGACTTCATATTAGAATTTTCTACAATACCATTCATGTCATTAAAACCACCAGAGATATAGTACTTTGTGTTATCAGTACCACCTGAAGCGGAAAGTTGAGCATTGGTACTTACACCTGGTTGGTAAATTTCATCTTGCCAATTTACTTGTGTCAATGGAACATTGCTAATTGAACCGTTCCCATCTACACCATAAATCTGACCATTATTGATGTGGTATTTAGGAAGCTGTCCCTTCATCATAGATACCTCGTTGGTCATTTGTGCAAATGCTTGGGGATCTAATACATCAATCTTTTTAGAGATCATTGCTACTTCTGTATTTACAAAAGCATTGATTTTAGCTTTTCCTTTATTACCTTTTTTTGTCGTGATTAAAACTACACCATTGGCACCTCTTGAACCATAAATAGCTGTAGCGGAAGCATCTTTAAGTACTTCGATCGATTCAATATCTCTTGGGTTAATACCTGCAAGACCATTTTGAACTCCTTGGTCTTCGTTTCCATCAGAAAAAGCAGAATTAGTATCTTCACCTGCTGAACTGATAACGATACCATCAACAATATATAATGGTTCGTTGTTACCTCTTAATGAGTTTGTACCTCGGATCTTTACACTAATACCAGAACCTGGCTGACCACTGTTACTTGTTACTTGAACACCGGCCATACGTCCTTGTAGTACTTCGTCAACACTATTGTATTGTCTCACTACATCGTCAGACTCTTTTAATTGTGATACAGAACCGGTAAGGTCACTGGCATTTTGACTACCATATCCTACTACGACGATTTCGTCTAGTAATTCCATGTCCTCTTTAAGCACAATATCTAAATTTCTATTGGTTAAATCGAAAGGATTTACTTCGACTCTTTTCGTCTTCATACCTATGTAAGAGAAAACCAAAGTAGCGGTCTCTTCTAGGTTGATTGAAAATTTTCCATTGAAGTCGGTTTTGACTCCGTTCCTTGTTTCTCTAACGTATACATTCACTCCTGGTAGAGTGATTCCACTTTCATCTTTTACAATACCTTCTACAGTGTAAGTTTCTTGGTTTTGTGCAAAAGTGAAGTTATTGGATAGCGTTAGTAAAAACAGAATAAAGAGTAGATTTATACACTTCATCATACTATGTGTTATTCAACTGAAAAAAATCTGTTGAAGTTGATATCAATATTAACGTACTTATTTAATTCATTAAATTTTTTCTCGATTAGTTAGTAGTCTCGAAACTACTTGATTTAGCGATTTAATGAACTTGGCTGATTCTACATTACTGATGTTTCATTCCTTAAGGTAATAATTTTCCATGTGATTTCTTATTAATATTTTATAATTCATTTTGTTGGCCTTGATGTAACAAATGTATAAAGTGTAGATATCACAATAGATGAGTAATAGTTCTTGTAGGTTTGAAAAACGTTCAATGTTTAAAAAAAGTAATAAAACCTTTATTTTGACTATATTAAGAGGGTTGTAAGTACTATGAATACTTTTTTATTGAACCATTTTTATAAGTGTAAGATTAATAATTAAACTACATTTTTTTAGATCTTTTCGAGATTTGTGATATCAATAATTTAATTTTTTGATACGACAATGAGAAACATAATCAAAGGTGCTGTTGCTCTGGCATTAGCTGTTGGCATCATCGGATGTGAAACAAAAGCAAGCAACGATCAACCTATCTACAAAAACACAAACGTAGCGATTCAAGATCGTGTGGCAGACCTGATGTCTCAAATGACATTAGAAGAAAAAGTTGCCCAAATGGCCCAATATGTAGGCCTAGAACATATGAAAAAAGCAGAAGAAGATTTGTCTCCAGATGACCTGCATAATAATGATGCATTAGGTTTTTATCCTGGACTTCATTCTTCGGATATTGCAAAAATGACTGAGGAAGGGAAAATCGGTTCATTTTTACATGTTATCTCTGCTGAGGAAGCAAACCACTTACAAAAACTAGCTCAAAAATCTAGATTACAAATCCCACTATTAATAGGTATTGATGCCATTCATGGTAATGGTTTAAACTATGGAGCAACTATTTATCCTACTCCAATTGGTTTAGCAAGTACTTGGGAAGAGCAATTATCTAATAGAATTGGTGTAGAAACTGCCAAAGAAATGAGAGCTACTGGTTCGCATTGGGCATTTACGCCAAATATCGATATCGCTAGAGATGCCCGTTGGGGTAGAGTTGGCGAAACTTTCGGTGAAGACCCATACCTTGTAGGTAACATGGGTGTTGAAATGATTAAAGGTTTCCAAGGTGAAAACTTTACAGGAAATGAGAAAGTAATTGCTTGTGCAAAACACTTAATCGGTGGTGGAGAGCCTATGAATGGTACCAACGCTTCTCCATTAGATATCTCAATGAGAACAATTAGAGAAGTACATTTACCTCCTTACAGAAGAGCTGTACAAGAAGCGAATGTATTTTCTATTATGACAGCACATAACGAAGTGAATGGTATTCCATGTCATAACAGTAAGCTTTTAATGACAGATATTGTTAGAGAAGAATACGGCTTCCAAGGTTTCTATGTATCAGATTGGATGGATATTGAAAGAATTCATACACTTCACCACCAAGCTGAAACGATGGATGATGCCTTCAGAACTTCTGTAAATAATGGTATGGATATGCACATGCATGGTCCTAAGTTTACAGAATCTATCGTAGAAGCGGTTAAGAAAGGTATAGTTCCAGAAGAAAGAGTAAATGACGCTTGTGCTAAGATATTAGAAGTAAAATTCCGTCTTGGTTTATTTGAAAATCCTTTTGTTGATGAGAAAAAAGCAGAAGAAATTGTTTTCAACCAAGAGCATCAAGCAACAGCATTAGAAGTAGCAAGAAAGTCAATCGTTTTATTAAAGAATGATGGTATCCTTCCTTTAGCAGGAGGTAAGTATAAAAAAGTATTCCTAACAGGGCCTAACGCTAACAATGAAACAATCTTAGGAGATTGGCACTGGTACCAACCTGAAGACAGAGTTGTTACTGTAAAAGAAGGTTTAGAAGCTGTTTCAAAGCAAAAAGGATTTAAATTAGATTACTATAATAGCGGTGAAATTATTGGTCAAACTTCTGATAAGTCAATCAGAGAGGCGGCAGTAAGAGCATCTAAGTCTGATTTGGCAATTGTAGTTGTAGGAGAAAATTCATTAAGATACGATTGGAAAAACAAGACTTGTGGCGAAAATACAGATAGAGCTTATATCGATCTACCAGGGCGTCAGTTAGAGTTAATCAAAGCGATTAAAAAAACAGGTACACCAGTAGTAGCAGTATTAGTAAACGGTAGACCAATTGGTGAAGAGTGGTTAGAAGACAATATGAATGGTATTCTTGAAGCATGGGAGCCAGGTAGCTTTGGTGGTCAGGCGATCACAGAAATCTTATTTGGTGATGTGAACCCAACAGCAAAATTACCGATCACAGTACCAAGAACAGCAGGTCAAATCAAGTTATATTATAACCATAAGCCTTCACACTACTTCCATAAGTATAAGTTTACGGATAAAAATCCATTGTACTCATTTGGTTTTGGTCTTTCATACACTGAGTTCAAAACTTCAAATGTTGCCATTGATAAATCAACAATTAAAGGAGATGAATCATTTACTGTCTCTTGTGATGTTCAAAACATTGGTAAAAGAGATGGAGATGAAATTGTTCAGGTTTATATCAGAGATAATTACTCTTCAGTAACAAGACCAATCAAAGAATTAAAGGCATACAAAAAAGTATCTTTAGCTGCAGGTGAGAAAAAATCAATCTCATTTGAGTTGAATACTCAAGACTTAGCCTTCTTTGATCAAGAAATGCAATGGATCGTTGAAAAAGGCGATTTCACAATTATGGTTGGTTCTTCATCAAGAGATAAAGATCTAACAAAGGTTAAATTGGAGGTTTCTGAAACAAAAAAATTAGACCTTAACAGTTACAAGCCGAATTATCCGGCCATGTAATCTGTAAGTATAATAAAGTATCAAAAATTAAAATGATTGAGGGTCCATAACTGTGTGACTATTTTAAATAATGGACCCTCACATTTTTTAACCTCTTTATGAAATGAAAGCAAAATTATTACTACTAGTTATCTCTGTATTTATCCAATTTTCTGTAGTTGGACAAGCCATTCAACCTACAGAAAAGGAGGTATATAAAACAGTAGATGACCTACAACTATCATTACATATTTTTAAGCCAGAAAAGCAGGCCTCTTCCAAAGGAGCAATAATTTTTATCCATGGTGGTGGTTGGAACTCTGGAAGTCCCAAAGCTTTCTATAATCAGGCAAAACATTTTGCAGATAGAGGTCTTGTTGTGTTCTGCCCAGAATATAGGGTAAGGAAGAGAAACAATACAACAATCTACGAAGCTGTCGAAGATGCACAAGAAGCAGTAGCTTTTGTAAGAAAAAATGCAAAGAAATACGGAATTAAGAAAAACATGATCGCTATTGGAGGCGGTTCAGCAGGGGGACATCTAGCAGCAAGTACTGCATTTATTGATCCATTGAGTACTTCCATTACGAAAAAAGATTACCAACCGAATTTACTATTACTTTTTAATCCAGTATTGGATGTAAGTGATAAAGGTTATGGATTCCGTTTAGTAGAAAAAGAACTATCCGCAAAAGGTATTAAATGGGAAACATTTAGTCCAAGACCAAATGTGAGTAATGCTTTTCCTTCCACTTTAGTACAGTTAGGGGACTTAGATAAGGTTATACCATTAGATATCGCAAGAGATTTTGAGAAGAGAGCACAAGAGGCAGGTGTAGATATAAAAATGATAGTTTACACTGGAGCAGAACACTCTTTTTTCAATAAAGGATACGGGAAAAAACAAGGATACCCAGCAGGTACAGTGAGCAGATGGTATTATGATACACTACAAGCAACAGATGATTTCTTAGTGGAGCAGAACTACTTAAAAGAGAATTTTAAAGTAGAGATTCCGTCTGATGCTATTTATCCAATAAGACAATAAGTGATGAGAACATTATTACTTTTTATATTCAGCTTTACTATTTTATCTTCTGTTCTTGCTCAGAAGAAAAATGTAGTTGTCTTTGTAGTAGACGATTTGGGATTTTATGATATTAGCCTTCATGGTTCCAAGTTTTATGAAACGCCAAATATTGATGCATTAGCCAAAGAAGGTGTAGATTTTTCTAATGCTTATGTTTCACATCCTAGATGTGTTCCTTCAAGATACGGATTACAGACGGGTAAATATCCTGCAAGAGTAGGTGTTCCGGGTTTCCAAGGAAAAGATGAATGTAATTTATCGGATAACGAAATAACAATTGGTCAAGCATTTAAAAACAATGGCTATACTACATTCTTTGCTGGAAAATGGCATCTGGGTAAACTACCAGAAACATGGCCTAACAATAGAGGGTACGATGTTAATATAGCAGGTTGTAGTGCAGGAGCACCAAAATCGTATTTTTATCCTTATAACACCCCAAAAGATCCAAAGAGATCAGGAAATCATAAGGTGATTGTAGGTTTGGAAGAAGGAAATGAAGGAGAGTATTTAACTGATCGCTTGACAAAAGAAACAGTTCAATACATTAATGGAGAACACAAAGATCCTTTTTTCTTGATGCTGTGCCATTATGGTGTACATACTCCATTAGAAGCGAAAGAACAGCTAGTTCAGAAGTATAAAAATAAACTTAAGGGAATGTCTTTCGAAGGACCTGAGTTTATTCATAAGGATGGAGAAACAAAGCTACATCAAAATGATCCAGTTTATGCTGCAATGATAGAATCTGTAGATGAAAGTTTAGGTGCTATTGTGAAAGCGTTGAAAGATAAAAACTTATATGATAACACAATTATTGTCTTTACTTCAGATCATGGAGGTTTATCGAACAGAGGTGTAGGTAACAAAAGGAAAATCGCTACTTCGAATTTACCTTTAAGAGCCGGAAAAGGACATAATTATGAAGGTGGAACTAAAGTACCTTTAATTATCGCAGGTAATGTTCCGAATGCATCACAAAAGTCGGAGCAATTGACAACAAATACAGATCTTTATCCTACACTTCTTGATCTTTGTGATTTGCCATTGATTCCTTCTCAACACAAAGATGGGATGAGCATCAAAAAAGCGATCACAAAAAATAAGAAGATAAAAAGAACAATTTATTGGCATTCTCCAATGGCTAGACCTAGGTCTACGGGAGATACTAATTGTACTGTAGTGAGAGAAGGTAACTACAAGTTGTTTTATTTCTATGATGAGGAAAGATTCGAAATGTATCAAGTAGATGAAGATCCTTATGAAGAGAATAATATCTACCAAGAAGATCACAAGGTAGCGAAACGATTGAAGGAAAAAATTCTAGCTTGGCAGAAAGACGTCAATGCAGTAAGAATACCTTCAAATTAAATTAAGATTAACAACATCAATTATATTAATCATGAGATATTTGAACTTATTATTTAGTTTATTTTTATTCTGTGCTAGTAGTGTAATAGCTCAGGACAAAAAAAATGTATTGATATTTTTAGTAGATGATTTGGGATACTTTGATATTTCACATCATGATGCTGATTTTTATGAGACTCCTAACATTGATGCTTTAGCAGAAGAAGGAGTAGACTTTACGAATGCTTATGTAGCTCACCCTAGATGTTTACCATCAAGATATGCTTTACAGACGGGGCGTTATCCGGCAAGAGCAGGTATTCCAGCAAAAAATGAGAATACCATTAAAGGGAAAAAGTTTTATGATAATGAAAAGACAATTGGTCAAGCATTCAAAGATCAAGGGTACCATACTTTCTTTGCTGGTAAATGGCATTTAGGTCATGAGGAAGATGAGTGGCCACATAATAAAGGATATGATATCAATATCGCAGGTTGTGCAGCTGGAGCTCCTAAATCTTACTTCTTTCCATATAACACTTCAAAGAACCCTAAAAAGATCAACAAGAAAGGTCATGGAACAATCATTGGGTTGGATGAAGGTGAAGAAGGAGAGTACTTAACTGACCGTCTTACAGATGAAACAATTGATTTTATTACTGCTAATCATGATAAAAAGCCATTCTTTGCAATTTTAAGTCACTATGGAGTGCACACTCCTTTCCAAGCAAAGAAGGAAATGATTAAGAAATACAAGACGAAATTGGAAGGTATGACATTTGAAGGTCCTGAGTACACTCAGAAAGATGGACAAATGAAAATGCACCAAAATAATCCTGTATATGCAGCAATGGTAGAGTCTGTGGATGAGAGCTTAGGAAGAATAGTTAAAACCTTAAAAGAACAAGGTATCTATGATAATACGATCATTGTATTTACTTCTGATCATGGTGGTTTATCCAATAGAGGTTTAACAAGCAATAGAGATTTAGCCACTTCTAATTTACCATTAAGAGCAGGTAAAGGCCACTCTTATGAAGGTGGAACAAAAGTTCCTTTGATCTTCTCAGGAGCAAAGATTTCTAGACATAAAGTGATTGATCAGGTGACTACAAATACAGATTTATACCCTACTTTATTAGACTTATGTGATTTGAACTTATACCCAAGCGAACACCTTGATGGTGTGAGTATTAAAACTAATATCGAAAAAGGTAGATCTAAAGATCGTGTATTGTTCTGGCACTCTTCGAGAGCAAGACCAAACTCTACAGGCGATATTCATGTAACTGTAGCAAGAGACGGTGACCTTAAAATGATGTACTTCTATAAAGAAGAGCGTTATGAGTTATACGACTTAAGCAAGGATCCATATGAGGCAAATAATATTTTTAATGCCAACGATCCTAAAAATGCTGAGTTAATGAAAATGATTAAGAATTGGACTGCTGAAGTTAAAGCTGCTAGTTAATTATGTATAAAAAAATTAAAAGTTTGGTAGTAGGAGCAATGTTGCTACCTACTATCAGCTTCTCTCAAGAGAAGCCGAATGTTTTATTAATCACAGTCGATGATCTTCGACCTGAGCTGGGGTGTTATGATAATAAAACAATTCAAACACCATCCATAGATGCATTAAGTAAGCATGCGACAACCTTTTATAATGCGTTTTGTCAAGTGCCAGTTTGTGGAGCATCAAGAGCTTCTATGCATACAGGCGTAAGACCTACTGTAACTCGATTTGTAGATGCAGGAGCTAAAATTGATAAGGATTATCCTAATGCCGTTACCATTGGTCAACACTTTAAAGAAAACGGTTATTACACTTTTTCAGCAGGTAAAGTAATTCATGGTAAGAAAGATGCTGTAGAACGTTCTTGGACTGAGTTTCATCCTGCAGAGGATATGTTTGAGTGGCATGATCCAGCTTTGGTAGCTGATAAGGAAAATCCACAGAAACCTTATAAGAAGTCATTACCTTACGAAATCGTAGAGAACAGTAAGGATACCGACTTTTTGGATGGTAGAACTGTTGATCTAGCAAAAAAGAAACTTAAAGAGTTCAAGAAAAAAGATCAGCCTTTCTTTATGGCAGTTGGTTTGGCTAGACCTCATTTGCCTTTCGTTGCTCCAAAACGTTTCTGGGATTTATATAATGAAGAGGAAATTGCCATGGCAGAAAACCCATTCTTGCCAGAAGGAATGCCTAACATCGCAAAAACGACATGGGGTGAACTTAGAGCGTACAGAACAGTTCCGCGTAAAGGAAACGTGAGTGATGAAATGGCTAGAAAGCTAAAACATGGATATTATGCTTCAGTAAGTTTCTCAGATTACCTTTTAGGTGAACTTATTCAAGAACTTAAGGAGCAAGGTTTGTACGACAATACAATCATTGTGCTTTGGGGTGACCATGGATGGCAATTGGGTGAACATACCTTCTGGGCAAAACACTCAACATTTGATATAGCGTTAAACGTTCCATTAATTATCAAGCCACAGTCTTCTAAAAAAACAAAGAAGGCAAAAGTAGAAGGCTTTGCAGAGATTGTTGATATCTTCCCTACGTTATGTGAATTGGCAGAGATTAGCCAACCTCAACAATTACAAGGGCAATCTTTATTACCAATTTTAAAGAATCCAAAGGCATCGGTTAAAGACTATACTTTGAGTAGATGGAAACAAGGTGATTCTATTAGAACTAAAGGTTTTAGATATACATTATTCAAAAACAAACAAGGAGAAGTGATTGCTGAAATGATGTATGATTTAATCAAAGATCCTCAAGAGAATAAAAATATTGTGAAGGACCCTGCTTATGCAGATGAAGTAAATAAGCATAGAGATTTACTAGCTTCAGCTTTACAAGAATATAAACTAGAAGAGTCTAGATAATTTAAGTATTGGATCAAATAAAAAACTCCACTGAATGTATTTTCAGTGGAGTTTTTTATTTATTTCTTTTTTCCTTCATTAGGATTAACCTCAGGATATGGAGGAGGAGCAGCGGCAGGAGTTGTCGATCTCCAGATAAAGAATAAACCAGCTAATACAGCAGGAATACTCAACCATTGTCCCATGTTTAATTCCATATTTGCTTCAAAAGCAACTTGGTTTTCTTTAAAGAATTCCCAAACAAATCGCATACCGAAGACAAGTACTAGGAATAAACCGAATAACCTTCCTTGCGGTAATTTTGGACCTTCTTTTTTATAGATTGCACCTAAAATAAAGAAGATACATAAGTAAGTTAAAGATTCATACAATTGTGCTGGATGACGTGGAGTCATAGGATCTTCAACATATGCTCTTTCAAAGATAAATGCCCAAGGTACATCCGTTGCTTTACCGATAATCTCAGAGTTCATCAGGTTACCAAAACGAATAAAACAACCCGCTAATGCTACTGGAATTACAATTCTATCCAGTATCCATAACCAAGGTTGATCAGGTCGGTTTTTAGCATAAAAATACAATGCGACGATAATACCAATCGCACCACCATGACTGGCTAAACCACCTTTCCAGATTTGAATAATTTCTATAGGGTGGGTTAAATAATAATCAGGTTGATAGAAAAATACATGGCCAAGTCTTGCTCCGATTATTGTAGCGGCTACCATGTAAATTAAAATTGCGTCTGCATCAGACTCAGGTCTATTTTCTCTAACAAAAATTTTGGCCATAATCCATGTGCCAATGAAAAATCCTAGTGAGAAAAGTAAACCATACCATCTCACAGGTAAAATACCTGGGAGGATCTCAGGATTGACATCCCAGTTTATGTATGCTAGTAGTGATTCCATACTACAAATATGTAAAAGCATTTATAAACAAAAAAGCCTTTTGATATGTAATCAAAAGGCAATTTTAAAATCAGTGAAGATGTATCGTATTACATTTACTTTTTATCAAGCAAAGAGGTATCACTGATCATGTATTTTTCAGTTCCATTTTCTCCAATAGACAAATGTAAAATGCCCTCAGATCTCAGTTCTTCCAATTTTTTCTTTGCTGCTTTTGCAGAAGATTTGGTTTTAAGACAGAGTGCCGCAACACTTATCCCATCCTCATATTGGCTTGCTAAACTAATAACGTTGGCGTCGTTTAGTTCAGGTGTAGAAGTGTGGTCTGGAGAATTTAATTTATTCTTTTTTGCATTAATACTTAAATAAGAGCCTAGACCAATCGCTATAGCAAATGAAAATAGGACAATAAAAATGCTCATTAGTTCTTACTTTTCTGATCCTGTAAATTTTAATCGAGGATTAGGAGATGTATTTAAAGCTTCGAAATCTTTTCCTTCGTATTGATAGTGGGCAGCCATAGCAATCATAGCAGCATTATCAGTACAATGTTCAAATTCAGGGATAAAAACATTCCACCCTCTCTTTTTTCCTTCCTCTAATATAGTATTTCTTAGTGATGAATTTGCAGAAACACCACCGGCAATACCAATTTCTTTAATATTTAAATCCTTAGAAGCTTTAATCAATTTCTTCATAAGAATTTTAATAAGAGTGTATTGAATACTAGCACAAAGATCTGCCATATTATCCTTCACAAAGTTTTCATCCTTCTGAGATTCCTTTCTAAGGAAGTTCAAGAATGCCGTTTTAATTCCACTGAAAGAGAAATTATACTCTGGAATATTTACATTAGGGAATTCATATTTTAGCGGGTCACCCTCTTTCGCATATTTATCAATCAATGGACCACCAGGATAATCTAACCCCATAATTTTGGCTGTTTTATCAAAAGCCTCACCAACAGCATCATCTATTGTTTCACCTACAATTTCCATATTTAGAGGAGAGTGAACAACAACCAATTGAGTATGGCCCCCACTCACTGTTAAACATAAAAATGGGAAGTTCGGTTTAGGATCATCAATAAAATGAGCAAGAATGTGTGCTTGCATATGGTTTACTCCAATCAATGGAATATCAAGTGCCATAGCCATACCTTTAGCAAATGAAGTACCTACCAGTAATGCTCCAAGAAGACCAGGTCCTTTAGTAAAAGCAACAGCATCAAGGTCCTTTTTCTCAATTCCTGCTTCATCTAAAGCAGCACTGACAACAGGAAGAATATTTTTTTGATGTGCTCTAGAAGCCAATTCAGGAACCACACCACCATATTTTTGGTGTACTTCTTGTGTAGATACTATATTACTAAGTACAGTACCATTTTTGACTACTGATGCTGATGTTTCATCACAAGATGATTCTATAGCTAGGATTGTTCCGCTCATTCTATTTAACTTTGCTTTGAAAGGCAAAATTACTATTATAGTTTTGAACACCCTAACAATTTTCTCACACATTAACTGACATTGAAAACTATTTTGAAATAACTATGAGTGCACACAAAAAAACAGAAGAGCTCTACGCACAATATATAGCTACTAATAATGTTGACATTTCAAGAGAACATTTTCAGACACTATTTACTTATTTCCCATGTTTATTGATTGTTGCCTCTGATGGGGTAGTCGATGAAGAAGAATGGGTCTTTGTAAAGTATTTGTCAAAATTTATGGCTGATGCTTACAAAAGCTCTTTAACAAAACCTGAGTTGGATAGTCTCCAAAAAACATATTTTCAGGAGCTTGAATACTTAGTGAAATCTCTAGATAAGTGGAAAGAACCATTTTTGGATACTTTACACAGTTATCTGGAGGAAAATGATGATGAAAAAGAAGATATCTTGGATATCCTTCATTTGTTTGCTGAAGCTTCTGATGGAGTTTGTGATGATGAAGAAGAAGCAATTGAAGAATTGACAGAAAGATTAAATTTAGAATAAAAGAAAAAAGCCTTGATCGTAACACTAACGATCAAGGCTTTTATATAAATGAAAATTAGATTACTGTTTCACTAAAGTCATTTCTTCAATTAAACGAGGACAGTTACCAAATTTATCCACAACAAATAAAACATAGCGGATATCAACAATAATGTTTCTACATTTCACAGGGTCAAACATTAAGTCTGACATTGTAGATTCCCAAGTTCTATCAAAGTTGATACCGATGAGTTGTCCTTCCGCATTAATTACTGGAGAACCAGAGTTACCGCCAGTAGTATGGTTCGAACCTGTAATACAAACGATCATTTTTCCACCTTCTCCATACTGCCCATAGTCTTTTGACTTGTAAAGATCCATAAGCTTTTGAGGAACATAGAACTCATGTGTCATCGGTACATCAGTTAATCTTTTTTCCATAACACCCTCTAGAGTAGTGTAGTATTTAAATTCTACACCATCACGAGGTTCAGAGCCTTCGATCTTGCCATATGTAACTCTAAGAGTAGAATTGGCATCTGACCAATATTTTTTGCTGGCTCCCTTGTTGTTAGCTACATATTCTCTATTAGGGAAAACTTCTCTTAGTGCTTTTACATATGTACGCATAGATAAGTCAATCTCTTCTGTCAATCTACGGTAATCAGGAACAATTTGAGTCGCATAGATGTCATAAATCTCTTTTGCTAAAACAAAGGCAGGGTCTTTTTTAATTTTAGCATAAATAGAAGCTTCAGAACCATCTAGTAGTGCCATTAATTTCTCTTGATTAGCGAAAATACTCTTCTTATAAATAGATCCAGCTAGTTTATCAAACGACCCTTTTTCTTTAGCTTTTAAGAATTCAGCTGGTAAGAAACTGACATCAATTGCTCCAGAGTAAAGTGTAGAAGCAGAAACAAATATTTCTTGATCCGTTGCTTTATCATAGTTTTTATAAAAACCTTTTGCTTTATTCTTTAATGCGGCAATTGTTTTTGTCATTTCAGGGCTACCTGCTTGTAAAGATTTCAGTTCACTAAAACCTAGAGCAAAGCGTAAAACTTCTGGGCCATAATACATTTCTTCAATGTATAGGTCTCTGGCAAGTTGGTATTTTTCAACCTCAGCAAATTCTTTCTTGAAGCTTTCTAATAAAGAAGCATATTCTGGCTTATTCTTAACTGCTTCTTCGAACATTTTTTCTTGTTCTTCTTTCTTATTGATGGCATCAAGACGTTTTAGTCCCTTACTTTCACCAATCCATTTTTTATAAGCATTAGCTACTCTTGCTTTTTTCGCAGAATACTTGATTCTTACTTCGTCACTAGCAGCCATGTTTTTATCTAAAATCTCGATAGTTTTTTCACGCATCGCGATTTTAATAGGATTAGAAGTATTCACCACATAGGAAACGCCTTCCGATGGTAAGTACTGTTGCGTTCTTCCAGGGAAACCATAAACCATAGTAAAGTCATCAGGTTTAACACCATTCAATGAAATTGGGAAATGGTATTTAGGTTTGTATGGTACGTTATCCTTTGAATATTCTGCAGGCTTACCATCTTTATCAGCATAGATTCTAAAGATAGAGAAGTCGCCTGTATGACGTGGCCATACCCAGTTGTCGGTATCACCACCAAATTTACCAATTGAAGATGGAGGAGCAAACACTAAACGGATATCTTTGAAAGTTTCCATTGTAAACATGTAGTACTCGTTGCCATAAAAGAATGGCTTGATGATGTAGTTGTAATGTGTACCTTTTACAGCTGCATCACCTACTTTTTTAATGTTTTCGTCTATAATTCCTTGACGTTTGTCTTCTGGCATTCCGTCTTTAACCCCTGCAAGAACTTTAGATGTTACGTCATCAATTCGAACTACAAAAGAAACCGTTAACCCAGAGTTAGGAAGCTCTTCTCCAAAAGATTGAGCAGCGAAACCATTTGTAAGTAAATCATCTTTTACAGTGGAATGCGATTGGATTTGTCCATAACCACAGTGATGGTTGGTTAAAATTAGGCCTTGATCTGAGACTACTTCGCCTGTACAACCTCTACCAAACCAAACCACAGCATCTTTCATACTGGACTTGTTTACAGAGTAGATATCTTCAGCAGACAATTTAAAGCCATTAGCTTTCATGTCTTCCTCGTTAAGTTGTTGTAGGAGTGACGGTAGCCACATCCCTTCATGTGCAAATACCGATGAAGGTACGATCACACATGCAAATAGGAGAATGTGAAAGTATTTTTTCATTTCAAATATTGTTGGTTATATATGGTGGTGGTTGTGTAAAAAAGCCGAAGCTATTCTTCTAATAGCTTCGGCGTAAGTATAAAGTATTACCTTATAGGTTGTTGTTTTTCTTTCTATTATCTCTGATTGAGAAGAAGATAATCATTCCGAAGAATAAAGCTCCGATAATAAACTTCACTGCTACAGGAAGTTGGAAGTCACTATCAATGATGTGTAATAATCTATTCCAACGGATGCTTCCAGTTTGAGGATTTGGATCGTTTGACATCCAAACCATCACAGCTTTACCAATAATATGATCTTCAGGAACAAAACCCCAGAATCTAGAATCCAGTGAGTTGTGTCTGTTATCACCCATCATAAAATAGTAATCTTGTTGGATGGTATAGCTTTCTTGAACCTGACCACCAATATAAAGTTTACCATCTTTAAATTGAGGGTTTTCATTTTCCTCATATTTTTGGATGATATCCTTGTAATAAGGCCAGTTACCTTCATTAATGCTCACCGTTTCTCCTTCTTTTGGAATATGTAATGGACCAAAGTTATCAGTTGTCCATTCGTTTACAGCATTACCAAAGATTCTGAAACGTGAATTGTCAATCATTTTTTCAACAGCTACAACAAGTTCAGAGGCCTTAAGAGCAGCTACTTGTTCATCTGTTAAGTTCAAGTGATGATATGTATAAATACCATCTTTAGATTTAGTCAAGTTACCATAGAAGTTGGTAGCACCTTGACGAATCATATATTCTCTTAATGCTGCCTCGTTCTGAAGAGTAGGGAACCTAGCTATATTGTCGATGTTGTAATAAAGGTTGTTGTCCTCTAAAAACTTAAGACCTAGCGGTTGTTTGGTTTTTACCGTATAATCAGTTTGTAGTTTGATGTACTCAGGGTAGTCTACAACCTGACCATTGATAGAAACCACTTGATCTTTGATTTGAATATCATCACCAGCAATACCAATACATCTTTTGATATAATTGGTTTTTAAGTCTGATGGATAATCATTTTCTTCAGCAGGATAGTTGAATACAACTACATCATTGTTTTGTACTGAACTAAATCCAGGTAATCTAAATTGAGGTAATTGAATTAAATCAGAAAATGAATTAATGTCAGTTCCCCAGATTTTTTGATGTGTTAAAGGTACTTGAAGAGGAGTTTTTGGCGTTCTTGGTCCATAATGTAACTTACTTACAAATAAGTAATCACCAATGTAAAGAGACTTCTCCATTGATGAAGTAGGGATCGTAAACGCTTCAAAAGCAACCCAACGAATAAATGTGGCAGCAACTACAGCAAAAAGTAGTGCATCTCCCCATTCTTTTAAAAATCCTTTCTTAGTTTCTTTTTTACTCATTATCCCTTTATTATAAGTCAAGCATATCTTCCATTCCGAAAATACCTTCTTTTTGGTGTAACCATTCTCCAGCTAATACAGCTCCTAAAGCAAAACCTTTTCTTGAATGAGCAGTATGCTTAATATCGATACGGTCGATCTCAGATTCGTAAGTTACTTCATGTGTACCTGGTACCTCTGGTTCACGAACCGCTTCAATCTCAATACCATTGTCAACAGCAGCGTCTTCACCTTTTAATGTCCACTTGTCTACTCCAGCAAAGTTTTCAATTACACCTTCAGCTAAAGTAATTGCTGTTCCAGAAGGAGCATCTAACTTTTGCGTATGGTGAATTTCTACCATTGAAGATTTATATTCTTTATTGAATGCAGACATCATTTTTGCTAATTTTTTATTTAAAGCAAAGAAGATATTTACGCCTAAACTATAATTTGAAGCATAGAAAAATGCTGTCTTATTATTTTTAGTTGCTAATTCAATTTCATCTTTTTTATCTAACCAGCCTGTAGTTCCAGAGACTACACGGATTCCTTTATCAAGACAAGTTTTAATATTGCCATATGCAGAGCTAGGTTGAGTAAATTCAATCGCTACATCTACAGTTGCAGGATCTAATGTCTCTAAATCAGCACGATTATCCATATCGATAACCTTTACTACATGATGACCTCTTTCTTGTAATATACCCTCAATGGTTTTACCCATTTTACCGTAGCCGATTAATAAAAAATTCATTTGTTTTATTATTTAGTGTTCAATTGTAATGTTAACCTTGCGCCCAATGCAGGAAGTCCACTGTAAGGATCTTGAATAGCAGAAGGAGCAATTTTAAGTGATAAATCTTCACTTACATCATAGTATCTCATGTGTTGATCTACAGCAGCATCTAATGCTCCAAGTAGGTACCAACCACATGCTACAATAATCATGAAGTCTCTATCCCTACGAAAACGATCCCTTCTTGAGCTTAAGTTGTCTTCCGAAAGACCTCTATATTCTTCTGGAATAAGATCGTCGTTTGTCGGATCAGCATCCGATTTGTATGCCAACCAATGACTACTCTGTATATAGTTGGTATGGTTGAACTTGATAAAGTATCCAAAGACAGCAAAACCACCATATAAAATAGGGATTTTCCAGGCTTTGTCGTTATAAATCTGACCGAGTCCAGGAATTACAATCGTATAAAACGATGCTTTCGTAGGCTCGGTCAGAGATTTGTACTGAGTCTTTTTCTTTCGCTTCCTCTCATTTGGATCAATATGATTCGGAACCTGTTTAATAGAGGTCAAGGAATCAATTGATTTTTGATTTAATTCTCTTTTTTCTTCCGCAGTTAACTCTTTCTCTTCTACTGTTGTTGAATCGGTAACAGTTTGAGAATAAGAGGAGTTAATAGTTAAAAAGAATAGACTAAATAATGATAGAATAATATAATAAGTGCGATTGCTCGACATCAGTGAGTTTTTAGAATGTCTAAAATACGGTTAAGGTCTTCAACAGATTGGTATGGAATTTTAATTTCTCCTTTACCTTCTGATGAGTTTTTGATTTTAATTTGTGTTCCAAAATGTGTAGATAAGTCTCTTTGTAATCGACTAAACTCAAAGTCCAAAGGTTGATTCTTCTGAGCTGTCTTACTATTTACAAGATCTTTACCTTGAATGACATCACGTACTAGGTTTTCAGTTTTTCTTACAGAAAGCTCATTTTTTACGATCATATCAAAAAGTGCCAATTGCACTTCTATACTATTTACATTTACTAATGCTCTAGCATGCCCCATACTAATAGTACCTTTTCTTAATCCAGACTGGATTTCTGGAGGCAATTTCAATAAACGTAAGTAGTTGGCTACTGTAGATCTTTTCTTGCCTACTCTGTCGCCAAGTTCTTCTTGCTTTAGATCACATTCAGCGATGAGTCGTTGGTAGGAAATCGCAACTTCAATAGGGTTTAAATCCTCTCGCTGAATATTTTCAATCAATGCCATTTCTAGCATTTGTGTATCATTGGCACCTCTTACATAAGCAGGGATCTTTTCGAGTCCTGCCATTTTAGAAGCTCTCCAACGTCTTTCACCGGAAATAATCTGATATTGATTCTCCGTTAATTTTCTTACTGTGATAGGTTGAATTATGCCTTGAACTCGAATAGAATCGGCAAGTTCTCTTAATGCCTCATCTTGAAATTCAAGCCTTGGCTGAAATGGGTTTCTATCTATATGCTCAACAGCAATTTCATCTAGTTTCTCAACTATATTTACAGATACAGCTTCTGTTTCCTTTTCTGAAGTTGAAGAGGAAGTAGATTCTGCTTTGTTTGAATCTCCAAGCAATGCACCAAGTCCTTTGCCCAATGCATTTCTTCTTTTTAATGTTTTCTTTTCTGGTTTATCAGGCATAATAATTCAGCCGAATCAATAAGTTAATCAAATTGTGTAAATAATCGCTGTACTATTTCAGGATCATTTTGGGGTTATTTAAGCTTTTACTTCGATCTTGTTTTTTGAAAGGATTTCCTGTGCCAAATTCAAATAGCAAACAGCTCCTTTACTAACAGCATCGTGTGCAATTACAGGAACACCAAAACTAGGTGCCTCACTTAATTTAATATTTCTAGGAATAATAACATCAAACACCAAGTCACCTAAGTGCTTTTTCACTTCTTCAATAACCTGATTGGATAATCTTAAACGAGTATCATACATGGTCATTAAAATTCCTTCTATTAATAAATTAGGATTCAAACGAGATTGAATCAGCTTAATAGTATTAAGTAATTTGTCTAAGCCTTCAAGTGCATAAAACTCACATTGTACAGGAACAATAACAGAGTCTGCAGCTGTAAGGGCATTTACTGTAATAAGGTTAAGAGATGGCGAACAGTCAATAATGATAAAGTCATATTTATCTTTAATTTGCTCTAAAGCTCTTAGCATTCTGTTCTCTCTGTCTTCAATATCAATCATTTCAATCTCCGCACCTACCAAGTCGATATGTGAAGGGATAATGTCTAAATAATCAAACTCAGAGTTAACAATTATATCTTCTACATTGATGTCTTCCACCATGCAGTTATAAATACTTTTTCTTTCTTCTTTAGGATCAAGGTTTAATCCCGAAGTAGAGTTTGCTTGTGGATCGGCGTCTACCAATAATGCATTAAATTCCATGGCAGCAAAACTTGCTGCTAGATTAACTGCTGTTGTGGTTTTACCAACACCGCCTTTTTGATTAGCTACTGCTATGATCTTACCCATTGCGTATCCTTCTTAAATTCTTAGTAAACACAAATATAGTTTTTTTCACCATCTACTTTAAAAAATATATTCTCTTTATTTAAAGTGAGGCAAAATGATAACCTTTTTTAGAAAAATGAGCTAAAAATCGAGGTAAAACATACTTGAGATTCTTTTCTGCTTTAATACTATCATGAAAAACTACAATCGAACCGTCTTCAGTTAGCTTGATTGCAGTAGACAAACATTTCTCTTTTTTGAAGTTCTTATTATAGTCTCGCGTTAACACATGCCACATGATCATCTCATAGTTGGGTAGGATTTCTCGAATCATCTTTTTTCCAACTTGGCCATGTGGAGGTCTAAAAAGATTCTTTTGTGATTGACCTTTAAATAAGGTGTCACTTTCCAGCCATTTTTGACACTCCTCAATATTTTCTAAATATTTAGTTAGACCATTTTTCCAATATTGTAAATGGTTGAAAGTATGATTGCCAACGGTATGGCCTTCACTTAATACTTTCTGATATACTTCAGGGTGTTTCCTAATATTATCACCTACACAGAAAAATGTAGCCTTAGCATTGTAATTAGAAAGTTGTTCAAGCACCCAAGGTGTGATCTCTGGAATCGGTCCATCATCAAATGTAAGATAGATTGTAGGCTGATCTGTTTGCTCTTTCTTCCAAGTTAGACTCGGGAATAGTTTATCTCTAACGATACTACCGACTTTTTGAATCATTTTTATAGTTTTTCTAATACACCTACAAATATAAGATCTTTAATATTAAGCTTAGGAATGATATTTATTTTTTGTTTAAAATGCTGTATATCAGTATTTGTAGTGTAAAAAATATGATAAAATACCCTTAGACTTCGTAATTATTTATAAAAACGGAGCGATTCCTAATTTGATTATTTGCAAATAAAAAAATAAGATCTTTATATTTGAATCAAACAATGATTGAAAATGTTGAATAAAACGCAAAATATCGTCCTAGTTATTATTAATATTACGATTGTCGTCCTGATTAAGGAGAGATAATGGTCCAGGATCGTATTTTGTTTTAGAAAATATATAGAGGCCATTGTCAAAGTAAAACTATCTTGACAGTGGTTTTTTTATTATCAGCATTTATAATAGTCGGAATTAGTAAAGTTTTAAACTCTTCATGCGAATGAAATATTATGATAAAGACACAGTAATTTTCCATAACGGAGAATTTATCAAGGCTGAAGAGGCAAAGGCAGATTTATTTTCTCAGTCTTTGCACTATGGGAATGGTGTTTTTGATGCCATGAGAGCTTATGATACAGCTCTTGGTCCACATATCTTCAAAGCAAAAGAACATATTACTCGTTTTATCGAAGCAGCAAAAACAATGCACCTCGATATTGACTATAATGTGGATGAGCTCGTTGGAGTGTCTTATCAACTACTTGAAGAAAATGGCTTTACTGATGCTTATATCCGTCCATTAGTTTATGCTGATGAGAATATGGATTTAACACCAACTAAAAAGCATAACTTATTCATTGCTGCTTTCCGTTGGGATAAATTCTTAGGAAAAGACTTGTTGGATATCACTATCTCAGCATATACTCGTCCTAGTCCATATTCATTTAATGTAGAAGCTAAAATTTCAGGTCACTACATTAATTCAATTGTTTCTATCGCAGAAGCAAAAGAAAGAGGTTTTGATGATGCTTTATTATTGGATGTAGATGGTTTCATCTCTGAAGGTACAGGTGCTAACTTCTTTTTTGAAAAAGGTGGAAAACTTTATACTTCTCAAAGAGGACACATTTATCCAGGTATTACAAGAAATGTAGTATTTGATATTGCAAAATCTTTAGGAGTTGAAGTAGTAGAAGGACAATACAAACCAGAAGATCTTAATGATATTGATGGGGCCTTCTTCACCGGAACTGCTGCACAAATCACAGGAATTAATAGTATTGATAAAAAACCAATGAATAAAGATTGGGAAAATACTATCGGTTGTGAAGTGTTTGAAAAGTACAGACAGTTCGTTACACAGAGTGAGTATGACAATTACTCAATTATCTAATTACGGAATTATAACAGACAAACAATAATCAGGAATTATGGCAGAGATGTTAAATAAGCACAGCCGCACTATTACTCAAGATGATACACAGCCTGCAGCACAGGCCATGTTATACGGTATTGGTTTAACTGAAGAGGATATGGATAAGCCTCAAATCGGTATTGCCAGTACTGGTTATGAGGGAAATACATGTAATATGCACTTGAACGGTTTAGCTGCAGAAGTTAAAGTTGGTGTTCAAAAAGCAAATATGGTGGGGTTAGTATTTAATACAATTGGCGTAAGTGATGGTATTACTAACGGTACAATTGGAATGCGTTACTCTCTTCCTTCAAGAGATATTATTGCTGACTCTGTTGAAACAGTTACAAACGGACAATTCTACGATGGATTAATTACTGTTGTAGGTTGTGATAAAAATATGCCAGGTGCTATGATGGCAATGTGTCGTATTAACCGTCCAACTATCATGTTGTATGGTGGTACTATTGCATCAGGTTGCTGGAAAAAGAAAAAATTAAACATTGTATCTGCTTTTGAAGCACTAGGTGAAAAAATCGCTGGTACAATTTCAGATGAAGATTATAAAGGTGTAATTAAAAATGCTATTCCAGGCGCTGGTGCTTGTGGTGGTATGTACACAGCAAATACAATGGCTTCAGCTATTGAAGCAATGGGTATGAGTTTACCATATTCTTCATCGAACCCTGCAGTAAGTACTAATAAGAAAGATGAATGCCAGAAGTTAGGACCTGCTATTCGCAACTTATTAGAACTAGACTTAAAACCTTCTGACATCTTAACTAAAGCATCTTTCGAAAATGCATTAGCAGTAATTATGGCATTAGGTGGTTCTACAAATGCGACATTACACATGTTGGCAATTGCTAAAGCTGCAGACATCGAATTAACTTTAGATGATATTCAAAGAGTTTCAGATAAGGTGCCATTCTTTGCAGATCTTAAGCCTTCAGGTAAATACCTAATGGAAGATGTGTTTGCAGTGGGCGGTATCCCAGCAGTAATGAAAACTCTTCTTAACTGGGGATTATTAGATGGTTCTTGTATGACTGTAACAGGTAAAACAATTGCTGAAAACTTAGCAGATGTTGATCCTCTAGGTTCAGAACAAGACTTAATGAGACCTCAAGATAATCCTATTAAGAAAACAGGTCACTTACAAATTTTATATGGTAACCTTGCAACTGAAGGTTCTGTAGCAAAAATCACTGGTAAAGAAGGTGAGAAGTTTGTTGGCCCTGCGAAGGTATTTGATAACGAGTTTGCAGTTATCGATGGTATCTCAAACGGAGAAGTAGAGAAAGGTGATGTAGTTGTAATCCGTTATGAAGGACCAAAAGGCGGTCCTGGTATGCCAGAGATGCTGAAACCTACATCAGCAATTATGGGTGCAGGTCTTGGTAAAGAAGTAGCCCTAATTACAGATGGTAGATTCTCAGGTGGTACACACGGTTTTGTTGTAGGACACATTACTCCAGAAGCTGCAGTAGGTGGTAATATTGCACTTCTTAAAGATGGTGATATGATTACTATCGATGCGGTAACAAACAAAATCGAAGTAGATTTATCTGACGAGGAATTGGCAGAAAGAAGAGCAAAATGGGTTGCTCCAGAGCCAAAATTCAAGAAAGGAATCCTTTATAAGTATATAAAAACAGTTTCTTCTGCATCTGAAGGATGTGTAACTGATGAATTTTAATCAGTGATTAAGAAGTAGTACGAAAAATTGTTTCAATAATGAGTACAGCGACAAAAGAGTTCACACAAGAACAAGGCGCCAAGCAGAAAACACCAAAAGTAACTGGAGCTGAAGCTTTATTAATGGCTTTAGTAGAAGAAGGGGTAGATACTATTTTTGGTTACCCGGGTGGAGCAATCATGCCTGTGTATGATAAGCTTTATCACTATGATGACAAGTTAAAGCACATTCTAGTGCGTCACGAGCAAGGAGCTACACACGCAGCTCAAGGATATGCTCGAGTCAATCATAGAGTAGGGGTTTGTATGGCAACTTCTGGTCCTGGTGCAACAAACTTAATCACAGGTTTAGCGGATGCAATGATCGATTCTACTCCAATGGTAGCAATCACTGGTCAAGTAGCATCTCACTTATTAGGTACAGATGCATTCCAAGAAACTGATGTTGTAGGTATTTCAACTCCTGTAACAAAGTGGAATTATCAAGTAACAAAAGCATCTGAAATTCCTGAAGCGATTGCAAAAGCATTTTACATCGCAAAAAGTGGAAGACCAGGTCCTGTGTTAATTGATATCACTAAGGATGCTCAGTTTGAAGAGTGTGATTTTAATTACAAACCTTGTACTAAAATCAGAAGCTATCAACCTGTTCAAACAGCAAAAGAAGAAGCTATTGATGCTGCAGCTGCTTTGATCAATCAATCCAAAAAGCCATACATTTTAGTAGGTCACGGAGTGATGTTATCAAAAGCAGAAAAGGAATTGATTGCATTTGCAGAAAAAGCAGGCATTCCGATGGCATCAACTTTATTAGGTTTATCAGCTGTACCAACCGACCATCCTCTTTATGTAGGATATTTAGGTATGCATGGTAACTATGGTACAAATGTAAAAACCAACGAATGTGATGTTCTGATCGCTGTAGGTATGCGTTTTGATGACCGTGTAACTGGCGATTTGAGTAGATATGCAAAGCAGGCAAAAGTGATTCATATTGAAATCGATCCTTCTGAGATTGATAAAAATGTGAAAGCGGATGTAGCTTTAATTTCTGATGCAAAAGAAGCATTAGAACGATTGATTCCAAAAGTGAAAGAAGCAAAACACGACGAGTGGTTAGCAGAATTCCATGCTTGTGATGATATCGAAAAGAAAGAAGTATTAGACTATGCTTTGGGCGACAGTACTGAGAAAGTAAAAATGTCAGAAGTAATCAAAATGCTTTCAGATAAAACAAAAGGTGAGGCGATCATTGTAACAGATGTAGGACAACACCAAATGGAAGCATCTAGATATTATGAATTTAAAATTACTGACAGCATTGTAAGTTCTGGAGGTTTAGGAACAATGGGTTTTGCCCTTCCTGCAGCCATGGGTGCAGCAGTTGGAGCTCCCGATCGTTTGGTAGTATCTATCTCAGGTGATGGTGGTTACCAAATGACTGTTCAAGAATTGGGGACAATATTCCAATATAAAATTCCTGTGAAGATTCTTGTTTTAAATAACAGTTTCTTAGGAATGGTAAGACAATGGCAAGAGTTATTCTTCGATAGAAGATACTCATTTACAGAAATGGTAAACCCTGATTTTGTAAAAATGGCAGAGTCTTATTACATCAAAGCTGATAAGTCTGAATCAAGAGAAGACTTAAGTGCTAAGATGGATCAATGGTTAGCTACTGAAGGGCCTTGTTTCCTTGAAGTAGTTGTTGAAAAAGAATCAAATGTATTCCCAATGATCCCTACGGGAGAATCGGTTTCAAATGTTCGTTTGAAGTAAAATCATAAGATCATGGAGGAGAAACAAAGATTTACCTTATCAATATTTACAGAAAACGTAGTAGGTCTAACGAACCGTATTTCAATCATCTTCACTAGAAGAAAATTAAATATTGAAAGTTTAACTACATCAGCATCAGAAGTGGACCATGTCCATAGATTCACTATTGTGTTTAACACCGGTAAGGATCAGGCTGAAAAGGTAGCAAAACAAATAGAAAAACAAATAGATGTACTTCGTTGCTATCTGTATGAAGATAGTGATACCATCTATCAAGAAATAGCTTTATATAAAGTGGCTGTGGATAGCCTTACAAACTCTGATGCAGTAGAGGAAATTGTAAGAAAAAACCACGCAAGAATTTTAGCCGCTAAAGCTGACTTCATAGTGATCGAAAAGACAGGTCATGAAGAAGATACTCACGCTTTATATGAGGCGCTTAAACCTTTTGGGTTGATGCAGTTTGGACGTTCAGGAAGAATTGCATTGTCAAAGGAACGTCAAGAAATCAGTGCATTATTGGCAGAATTTGAACAAGAGGATGCGATTGTATAGATCCATAGGGTCTTAAAATAACTTTCAAACTAATAAAGAATCACAACTTTTAATTATTATGGCAGAGATCAATTTCGGAGGAGTAGTAGAGAACGTAGTAATGCGTGAGGAGTTTCCATTAGAGAAAGCTCAAGATGTACTTAAAAATGAAACTATTGCAGTTATCGGTTACGGTGTACAAGGACCAGGTCAAGCGCAAAACATGCGTGACAATGGTTTAAACGTTATCGTTGGTCAACGTAAAGGTGGTGCTTCATGGGACAAAGCTGTTGCTGACGGTTGGGTACCAGGTGAAACACTTTTTGAAATCGGTGAAGCTGCTGAGAAAGGTACAATTATTTGTTACTTACTTTCAGATGCTGCTCAAATTGCAGTATGGCCACAATTGAAAGAGAAATTAACTCCAGGTAAGGCACTTTATTTCTCTCATGGTTTTGGTGTTACTTACCATGAGCGTACAGGTATCGTACCTCCAAAAGATATTGACGTAATCTTAGTTGCTCCAAAAGGTTCAGGTACTTCATTAAGAACAATGTTCTTAGAAGGTCGTGGTTTGAACTCTTCGTATGCAATCTACCAAGATGCTTCAGGTAACGCTTACAACAGAACTATCGCTTTAGGTATTGGTGTTGGTGCTGGTTACTTATTCCCAACTGACTTCAAAAAAGAGGTTTACTCTGATTTGACTGGTGAGCGTGGTTCATTAATGGGTGCTATCCAAGGTTTATTCGAAGCACAATATGACGTACTTCGTGAGAACGGTCACTCTCCATCAGAGGCGTTCAACGAAACTGTTGAGGAGTTAACTCAATCATTAATGCCATTAGTTGCTAAGAACGGTATGGACTGGATGTATGCTAACTGTTCTACAACTGCTCAAAGAGGTGCATTAGATTGGAAAGATAAATTCCGTGATGCAGTTCGTCCAGTAGTTGAAGATTTATATGAGTCTGTAGCAACTGGTGAAGAAGCTCAACGTTCAATCGATACTAACTCTCAACCAGATTACCGTGAGAAGTTAGACGAAGAATTACGTGTATTACGTGAGTCTGAAATGTGGAGAGCAGGTGCAGCAGTAAGATCATTGCGTCCTGAAAACCAAGAAGTAGAACAAGAAGCTTAGGCTTTAATCATATTCATTGAAAAGGGGGATTGCTTCGGCTTTCCCCTTTTTCAATCTTTAAGTATTAGTCTTAACTAATGCTTTGTAAAATATAATCCTTATGTCAGAAGTAAAAGAAGCAGTGGCTTTACCCAGTGTAGAGTCAGTTGTAAAAGCACATAGAAAGCTCAAAGATGTAGTGACAAGAACTCCTTTGATGCGAAACATGAATTTATCCGAAAGATATCAAGCAGACATCTGGTTGAAGCGTGAGGACCTTCAAATTGTACGTTCTTACAAGCTTAGAGGTGCTTACAACAAAATCTCCTCATTATCTAAAGAAGAGAAAGAGAGAGGTATTGTATGTGCCAGTGCAGGTAACCATGCACAAGGTGTTGCTTATTCTTGTAAACAATTGGGTATTCATGGTGTGATTTACATGCCTGCTCCTACACCAAACCAAAAGGTAAATCAGGTAAGGATGTGGGGTAAGGACAAAGTAGAAGTTGTTCTTATAGGAGATACTTTTGATGATGCTTATGCAGCTGCAATGGAACGCTGTGAAAGCGAAGGACGTGTATTTATTCACCCTTTTGATGATCCAAAAGTAATCGAAGGTCAAGGTACTGTTGGCTTAGAGATATTGGAGGATGCTAAAGAAGAAATAGATTACTTAGTAATGCCTATTGGAGGTGGAGGCCTTTCTTCTGGTGTAGGTAGCTATTTTAAACAGATTAGTCCTAATACCAAGTTAATTGGAGTAGAACCTGAAGGAGCTCCAGCGATGAAAGCATCTATTGATAAGGGTGAGGTAGTAACGTTAGATAAAATAGAAAAGTTTGTTGATGGTGCTGCCGTTCAGAGAGTAGGAGATAACACTTTCCAAATCGCAAAGCAATTCTTAAAAGATGTAGTACTTGTTCCTGAAGGAAAGGTCTGCTCTACTATCTTAAGATTATACAACGAGGACGCTATTGTAGTGGAACCTGCGGGTGCTTTGTCAATCTCAGCATTAGATGCTATAAAAGACGAAATAAAGGGCAAAAAAGTAGTATGTGTAGTATCTGGTTCCAATAATGATATTGGACGTATGGAAGAGATTAAAGAACGCTCTTTATTATACGAAGGATATAAACATTATTTTATGGTAAGATTCCCTCAAAGAGCAGGAGCTCTAAGAGAATTCTTAGCAGAAGTACTTGGTCCAAATGATGACATTGTGCACTTCGAATACACAAAAAAGGTAAATAGAGAGAAAGCTCCTGCCATTGTTGGTATAGAAGTGAAGTACCCATCTGACTTTGATAGCTTAACTCAAAGGATGAAAAAAGGTGGTTACAAGTACGAATTACTAAATGAGAATCAAGATATGTTTAACTTTTTGATTTGATAAGTTACTGATTTAATATTGATCATCAGTATTTTATAATTTCATTAAGAATAGATTACATTTTTAATCTCTTTAATCCTTGTTTTATAAAAATCAAGGGTGCATATTTGCATCGCTTTTTAGGAAACCTCTCCTGTAAAAGCGAACTGGAGCAGTAGTTCAGTTGGTTAGAATACCTGCCTGTCACGCAGGGGGTCGCGGGTTCGAGTCCCGTCTGTTCCGCCAACAAGTCTTCATCAAGACTTTCAAAAACTAGATGACTGGAGCAGTAGTTCAGTTGGTTAGAATACCTGCCTGTCACGCAGGGGGTCGCGGGTTCGAGTCCCGTCTGTTCCGCCAACAAGTCTTCATCAAGACTTTCAAAACTAGATGACTGGAGCAGTAGTTCAGTTGGTTAGAATACCTGCCTGTCACGCAGGGGGTCGCGGGTTCGAGTCCCGTCTGTTCCGCCAACAAGTCTTCATCAAGACTTTCAAAAACAGATGACTGGAGCAGTAGTTCAGTTGGTTAGAATACCTGCCTGTCACGCAGGGGGTCGCGGGTTCGAGTCCCGTCTGTTCCGCCAACAAGTCTTCATCAAGACTTTCAAAAACAGATGACTGGAGCAGTAGTTCAGTTGGTTAGAATACCTGCCTGTCACGCAGGGGGTCGCGGGTTCGAGTCCCGTCTGTTCCGCCAACAAGTCTTCATCAAGACTTTCAAAAACAGATGACTGGAGCAGTAGTTCAGTTGGTTAGAATACCTGCCTGTCACGCAGGGGGTCGCGGGTTCGAGTCCCGTCTGTTCCGCCAACCAATTCAGAAAGGCAAGTTCATTTGAGCTTGCCTTTTTTATTTTATTAGATCTAACATTTCTTCAGGTAGGTCATTTTCAAATTTCAATAATTCTTTATTTGAGGGAGAAGTGAAATGTAATGTTTTAGCATGCAATAAATGTCTGCCTACCTTGTTTTGTAATGCATTGTCATACGTCAGCATGGGTACTTCATATCTTTTATCACCAACAAGAGGATGACCAATAAATTGCATATGTACTCTAATTTGATGTGTGCGTCCGGTTTCTAAACGACATTCCACCAATGAAAACTTCTTATGTTCCTTAATCACTCGATAATGTGTGATAGCTTCTTTTCCAAAAGATTTATCCTTTGATACTTCAATACTTCTCTCATTTGATGGATTGCGTCCAATGAATTCCTGTATCACCCCTTCTTTCTGCTTCAGTTGCCCCCAAACTATAGCTTGGTATATTCTGTAGGGTTTGAGTGATTTAAATTGCTCTGAGAGGAATTCTCTTGCTTCAATTGTTTTAGGAATAACAACTATACCGCTAGTATCTTTATCTAATCGTTGCACCAAGCAATCTTTAACCAGTGAATCTTTCTGATTAGATATTTGGTAATGGTGTAAAAGAGCGTTTTGTAACGTATGATCATAATGCCCCAATCCAGGGTGCATTGGCATTTGAGCAGGTTTATTGACTACGATAAAATCTTTTTCTTCATATATAATATCTAGAGGAAAGTCATAGGGTTCTAGTTCAACTCTTTTTCGGAAATATTCAAACCATTCAATTTTATCGCTAGGTTTTAATTGATAGCTTGATTTAGATTTTTTGCCATTAACTAAAACAAGTACATCTTTTATGTGTTTCTGAATTACATTTCTACTTTTGTTAGGAAGTTGTAAAGAGAGGAAGTGATCTAAACGCGTAGACTTTCCTCCGTCGGGAATAATAAACGATTCATGTAAATGTTTTACAGTAGGCATAACTTTATTTTAAAATGCTAACTTGCAAAGCTAATTTTTAGAATTGAAATATGGAGGAAAATAATAGATCTATTATCGATCAGAATAATAATATCAATAAGTCAAAAGCACCACAAAAGAAAAATGCAGTTGGAATGGTCTGGTGGAAACACCTATTGTTATTGATCTTAACAGTGATGGCAACTACTTTTGCAGGAGCTGAATGGATCTACGGTAAATCGGTGTTATTTTCTGAGTTAACACCCGAAGAATGGAAAGGGTCTTTAATGTACTCGATTCCATTTGTAGGTATACTCACGATCCATGAATTTGGACATTACTTTACAGCAAAGTATTACAAATTAAAAGTGACACTTCCTTATTTTCTTCCAGTATGGTTTTTTAGTTTAGGTCCTTCTTTAGGTACATTTGGTGCATTTATTAGTATCAAGAGTCGATTAAAATCAAGAAAGGAGTTTTTTGACGTTGGAGTATCTGGCCCTATTGCGGGCTTTCTTGCAGCTTTAGTCGTCTTATTTTATGGTTTTACTCATCTTCCTCCTCCAGAATATATCTTTCAGATTCATCCTGAGTATCAACAATGGGGATTAGACTATGCAAAATATGCCTACGAGAATTTAAATGAAGGAGAAAATTTAACTATTGGAACGAACCTGTTATTTCAGTTTTTCACTTATTATGTTGCTCCTGACCCAAGTTTGGTACCTAATGGACATGAATTAATGCATTACCCTTTTTTATTTTCAGGGTTACTTGCTTGTTTCTTTACTGCATTAAATCTAATGCCATTTGGTCAGTTAGATGGTGGGCATGCTTTATATAGTATCATAGGAAGAAAATGGTTCAATAAGATCTTGCCTTATACTTTTGCGGCATTGCTGTTTTGGGGAGGTTTAGGTTTATTTTCTGCGATAGATAGCAATGAAATATTAATTACCTATGCTCCTTTTTATGTGATTTATTTGTATTTGGTTTCGATGAAACTATTCAAAGATAAAGTAACAATAGCTCTGTATGCGATGTCAATATTTACATTGCAATTTGTAATCACTACGATTTATCCTGATGTAGTAGGCTATGAGGGATGGTTATTTTGGGTATTTATTCTTTCTAGATTCCTAGGCTTACATCATCCACCTGCGATAAATGAAAAAGGTGTTGATACCAAACGTAAATTTGTCGGCATCATCACCTTGATCATATTTATATTATGTTTTACTCCAACCCCTTTTATTATTAATTAGGGTTGTTGTGTTTCTTCATCAAAAATGTATGGTTGTTTACCTGGGTTGAAGTTAGGAATGTCTAACATACCAAAACCGTGGGTAGTTAATTCACCAAAACCATTGTTATAAATAAATTCTTGTACTTCTGGAGCAGCTAATACTTCAAAAGGAAGTGTGTAGCCTCTTGCTTCAAAGATTTCACCACCTTTAATAACAGAGTAAATACGGGCAAACTTCTTGTCCATACGATTAATTCTAGCCAAATATTGTTCATCAGGAATTACCTGAAAACGGAAAAATGAAGAAATCTGTTCTGCAGTATATTTTCCAGATTTTTCCATTCTAAACATTGTAGAATCGTAAAGCATATCAGAGAAATCATCACTCATTGGATTGACGAACATTTTATTGTTCAAGCCTTCTATTTGGTGAAAAGGTACAATGGGTGAAATACATAAATACTTCATAGATTCTTTGAATGTAGGGGCATCTTCAATTTCTACAGAATCTGCTTGGAGCATTAAATTGCCTAACAAAATATGTGATTCTTGAAAAAGACCTTGAACTACTCTATCTATGAAAGTTTTACTAGGACTCGTTAAAACGATGGTTGCTTTTTTTGAAAAATAATGTAATCCTTCACGACCTACTTTAGTCTGACCTTTAAGACCAGAAAAAGTGAAATTCGAGGACTCAAATAACTCATTGTCAGCACATACTATTCTGAGCATGTTTTGAACAAGTTTTTGGTGATGAAAGGGTAATATTGCACCCTTATTTCTGAGATTGAAGATTATTCTTATGCGCACCTTCTAAAAAATTTGTAGTTGGTAACAAAAAGGATAAATCCTAATTAGATTAAAAAATTAAACATTTAGAGCTAAAAGCGATCAAAATATTAGGCTCTAACTAGATACTTTGCATGTGCTTTTGATTAAGTGTACACTTGTTTAACGGGTAATTGTTAGAATAACAAAGTACGCTTGACCATTAATATCATTATATTAATCAAAAAAAAGTAATTTTTTCGATAAAAAGATAAAATAATTGCATTGAATGCTATGGATTATATTTTTTCCACCAATGTTGCAATACTAAAATACTCCAAACTTGGTTTTGGTCATAATTACTTGAATTGAAAATCATATTCTTTAATTGTTGAACGTAAATTGGATTAAAAATGTTCTGCTCCCTAACAAAATCATCATCCAACATTTCGTTCACCCAAGATCTCAAGGCAGTTTTATAACCTTTCATTAATGGTACTTCAAAGCCATGTTTAGGCCTTTTATAAAGTTCTTCAGGTAATAAATCCCTGAAGGAGTCTTGTAATATTCGCTTTTTCATTTGTCCGTTGATTTTGTATTCAGCTGGTAACTTCATTGCAAATTCAACGACATTGTGATCTAAGAAAGGAACTCTTACTTCAAGGCTATGATACATAGACATAGAGTCTACTTTATGTAACATATCGTTGACGAGTAGTCCTTGGATATCGGCTAATAAAACATCATTAATTCCATCTCCTGTGATTGATTGTGTAATAGCATTTTTTCTAGATAAAAAGGCTTCTTGATCTACAGAATTTAGAAAAGTATCAGAAAGAATTGAGTTTGTAGTAGGAGTATCTCTCCAGCAGCATTGAAACCAATACCTTTCTTGGGGTGATAACTTAAGTCCTTCACCAAATTTTATAGCTTGTCTTATTTTATTTCCTAAAACTGAATTCCTACTATTGGGAAGTTGTTTTAGAATAGGTAAAAGTGAAGATATTACAGTCGCTAGTGTTCCTCCTTGTCGAGATTTCCATTCTCCTAAATGTTTATTGTACCCGGCAAACATCTCGTCGGCACCATCACCAGACAATGCAACTGTAACGTTTTTCTTCGTTTCTCTACAAAGTATATTTACGGCTAATGCGGAGGCATCAGCAAAAGGTTCACCATAATGATCCAACATTCCAAACAAGTGATTATAGAAATCATCTTGAGTTAATTTGAAGGCAGTATGTTGAGTTTTGTATTTTTTTGCAACTATTTCTGCGTAATATGTCTCATCAAAAAGAGGTTCATCTTTATAGCCTATCGAAAAAGTTTGAAGCTGATCAGTATATTTTGATGCTAAAGCAACAACTGCAGAGGAGTCTATACCACCACTTAAAAATGCACCTAATGGAACATCTGACACCATTCGTTCTTGTATTGATTGATCCATAAGACGAAGCAACTCTTTTTGTGCAGCATCATATGAAATATTTAATGGTGTCGTTATTTTTTCCTCTATCGAATAGTATTGTTTTATTTCAACATTCTTATTCTTGATAAAGATATAATGCCCCTGTGGTAGCTTTTTAATCCCTTTGTAAATAGAATCGGGAGTAGGAATATAGGTCAATTGTAATAATTGATAGATAGATGTAGGATCGATCTCTTTTTCTATTCCAAATTGACGTAAGGCATTCATTTCACTGCCAAATACTACTTTATCTTCATCAACAGCATATAAAAGTGGTTTTATACCTAATCGGTCTCTAGCAATTAGTAAACTGTCGTTTTCATTATCGTAAATGGCGAATGCAAAAAATCCATGAAGCATATCCAAACATTTTACACCAAAATGAATGTATGCTTCTAATAGAACTTCTGTATCTGATGTAGTAGTGAACTGAACACCCTTTAATTCTAATTTTTGACGAATGCTTTTGTAATTATAGATTTCTCCATTGAATACAATAGAATACCTTTTTGAGGTACTGTGCATTGGCTGATTTGCTCCTTCAGATAAATCGATAATGGATAATCTTCTATGACCTAAATGTGCAAAATGACTATTGTATATCCCTGATGCATTTGGTCCTCGATGTGCAATGCTTTCATTGGCTTTGTGAAGGTGAATCGCTTGCATTCGACCTATTTCATTAAACGCATACAGTCCGGTAATTCCACACATAAACGATGAAAATCTATTGAGTATTTAGTTGAAAAAATTAGTTAGTTCGAAATTACAATAATTTATATTTAGATAATAAAAAAAGCACTTCTTTTGGAAAAGTGCTTCTCTATATCTTTTTATATAAGCTGAAGTAAATATCCTAAAACAGCCCCACCAAGTATCACATGCATTGCGTTTGCTTTTTTAACTTTGAAAGTGACAAATAAACTGAGACATGCTATAATTATACTTTGCCAATCTACCAATGAAGCTTTACACATGGAAAGTAATACACTGATCATTAAAGCAACAGCAGCAACATTTACGCTGTCCAAGAAATATCCTACCTTTTTATTATTTCTTAATTTAGGTATTAACGGATTTAAGGCAATCACTAAAATAAATGAAGGAGTAAAGATGCCTAAGGTTGCTAAAATAGCTCCCTGAAAACCTCCAAGTTGATACCCAATAAAAGTAGCAGTAGATAAAACAGGACCTGGAGTAAATTGTCCCATTGCAATAGCATCCATTAATTCTTGTTGACTTAAGAAGCCTTCTTGTACTAATTCGGCATCTAAATAAGCAAAAAGAACATACCCACTTCCGTAGAGAACTGTTCCTACTTTTAAAAACTTGAAGAAAATAGTTGAACTTGAAATAGTTTGTATTGTAGGAAGTGAAATTGATGAAAGTAATAAAGGGTGAAATGATTGTTTTATCGTCTTCTTTTCTTTTAATGAGAAATAGATGATGCCTAATAACCCTGTTCCCAACAAAGAAATAATTTCATCCACACCGAGTAAACTTAATATTAATGTGATTGCTCCAATGAACCCTAATTCTTTTGTCTTGATTGCTTTCTTTCCTAGTTTGAATATGGCAGCAATAATTACAGAAAGCACAGCAGGTTTAATGCCTAGTATAAATGGAGCGATATTAGGAGTTTGTCCATATTCGACATACAAAAACCCAAGAAAACCAGTAATTACTACTGCAGGGAATATAAAACATAAGCCAGCAACAATTAGCCCTAAGATACCAGCTCTTTCATGGCCAGCATGCATTACCATTTCAGTAGAATTAGGACCAGGAATAAGATTGGTTGCACCTATTAAATCTAAAAAATGTTTTTGGGTAATCCACTTTCTTTTTTCAACAATTTCTTCTTCTAACATGGCAATGTGAGCAGCAGGACCTCCAAATGCAAAACAGCCAAGTTTGAACATAACAGCAGCAACTTCACTGAGTTTATTTAATTGATTCATGATCGTTAATGAATTATCGTTAATTAGTTTGTAATGCAAAATTAGGATAAAGAGAATAAAGGAGTGTTGGACATTTGAAAAAAATCACTGAAGAAATATACGATATAAAAAAACAGGCATAGAACACTTTTCCCGTTCTATGCCTGTCTGTGTCACGCTTTTAGAAACTGATAATTTTATTTCAAAATTCGTTCAGTTTGCTAGCATTATCTCATCTCATAACTTTCAAGTACAAATTAAGCGTAAAATGCACACATGACTTGATGATGTAGATTTAGTTTTTGTTGATTATTGTCATTGCTTTATTAAATAACATTAATCAATTGAAGCTCTTTTACCTAGCTCAACAACTTTTAGGTCTTTGGGTTTTCCATCATCCAATACCATTTTAATAATTGTTCTTTGATGATGGAACCCATGCCTACCTGCAGCTCCAGGGTTAATATGCAGTAAATTTCTTTTTTGATCTGGTATAACCTTAAGAATGTGTGAATGCCCACAGATAAAAATATTAGGATTAACTTCGTCTAATCTCTTTTTTAACTTTGTAGTATATCGAGGTGGGTAACCTCCAATATGTATCATATAGATTTTTAAACCTTCTAGTGTGAATATTTGTTCCTCAGGATACTCCATTCGAAGTTTTCCGTTGTCAATATTCCCATATACAGCTCTTACTGGTGCAATTGCTTTTAATGCACTCATCACTTCTTCAGTACCTATATCACCTGCATGCCATATCTCATCACAATCTTTTAGATGTTCAATAATGCGGTCATCAATATAACTATGTGTATCAGATATTATTCCTACTTGTATCATTCAATCGATTAATAATAAATGTAAATATTGTCAACTTCGAAAGCTATTCGAACGTTCAGTTAATTATATTCGAAATAAAGTAATAACCTAGAGTTTGTTTTTTAGCAAGCTCGCAAAAATTGAATTACTATGAAAAATATAATCAAAATCTTCGTGGCAGTTTTTACTTTATTCTTTTCATTAGCAGTAACTGCACAAGATACTCTCGATATAAATAAAACGCTCACAAAGAAAGAAATTAGAGTTCAAAAAAAATTAGCAAGACAGAAAGCTAAAGAAGAAAAGAAAAGACAGGCTGAAATCTATGAAAGAATCTTACATGAACAAGCCGTATCAGGAATAGATAGCCAAGCTTTTGTATTAGAAGCTACTCAAGTGTATGATAGATATGGTCATACAGAAAATGTTTCTAGTAATATCAACTTTGTAAAAGTATCAGGTGATGTTGCCGTTTTCCAATTAGGCTTCGATGGCGTTGTAGGGTTGAATGGAGTAGGAGGTATTACCATGGAAGGTAAAATTTCAGATTATCAAGTCATTGAAGAAAAAAACGGTAGAAAGACAGTAAAATTCAACGTTATGGGACCACTTATGTTAGCAAATATGCAATTCAGTGTCGATGGAGCTGGTAATTATGCTAATGTTAAAGTCAGAGCTCAAACAGAAAATATTGAGTTAAACTTTAGAGGTGTTGTTAAGCCAACAAACCATTCTACAGTTTACGAAGGCATGAAATTGTTTTAAGTTTAAATTATGTGTAGTAGATGATGTAAAATAAAAGAGCGACTTCTTTGAGGTCGCTCTTTATATATAGTTACTTTTCTCTTTTCATATTTCTACAGCAAATTTCTTCATTCTGACCTTGAGAAAGTATGATAACTAGAGTTTTTTTACATGATTGTCGTCATTGATAGTGTTCTAGATATTGATGAATTTGACTTGTATAAAATACACTTGTATATTTATAATGAATTGTAAATAGGCGAGTTATGTAAATTTTTATACCCTTAAATGAAAATGTTATGAGACCATTAGAAGACTTAAGAGGTCTTTTCATACATCAAATGAAAGATCGCTATGATGCAGAAACTCAACAACTAGAAGTGTACCACCAGCTCAAGGATAAAGTACATTCGATTACTTTAAGAAGAGTGATTGAAACATGTGAAAACAGTGCCCAAAAACATTTAGAATTTTTAGACCAGCTTTTTGCTCAAATCGGAGAAAACCAAGTAGGAGATATTTGTGAGTGTAGCCTAGGATTGATCAAAGAAATGAATAAGGTGATTGATAGAGCAACCAACGAAAATGTTTCAGATATGGCCATTCTATCAACAATCAAACAATTACATTCCAACGACGTTGTAGGTTATCAAATTATATCCTCTTACGCACATCAAGTTCATGATGATGCTATTATGGATATTTTAGATGTTATGCTAAGAAATGAACAAGACTTAGATCTTTTGTTAGATGAAACAATAACATCATTAATCGATAAAGAAATTGAAGAATTATCTGTTGTTTAGTTATTCTTCGGAATATATTGATCTAAGGATTCTCTTGCCTCACTTTCTGGAACAGTAACGATAAAGGCATCAGGGAATCCTTTTTTTCTTACCTTCTCTTTTACTTTCTCTGCCTGAGACTTAACATAATACTTACCCACTAAAACTTGATATTTATATGGATTTTTAGAAGTGTCGTCATCATCATAGAATAGATAGACTGCTTCTTCTAATTGAGTGAATTCCCTTTTGTTAAGGTCCAATTTTCTATCGGAAGACATAATCTGAATTCTATAAAATACCAACGAGTCGTTGACTACTCTCAATGAATCTGTTTTTTTAGCGAGTATAGTTGCTGTAGAATCGCTGGCAGCAACAACAACTGGGGTAGCTTGCTCAACTACTTCTACTTTTTTGGGAGGAGTAGTTTTTGTTTTAGGCTTTGAAGTTGGAGCATTAAATGTTCTCACATAAGCATCTTTAAAACCTTTCTTTTTTACTTCATCAAGTAGTTTGGTTGTATACCTTTTTTCATATTCTCTACCTACCAATAAACTATATTTCCCATTTTCTTTTAATGGGTCAATTTTCATATTTAGACGTTTATACTTTTTATAGGTAATCTCTTTTTTATTCGTTGTGGTGCCTATTTGAACTCTGTAATAAGGATATCTCTTATCTGGAGCTGGTTTGTGTGGTGAGTTTTCAAAGTCTCTAATTGCTCTATATAAAGCTGATGCAATGTATGTTTGTCCTTTTCCAGAGTTAAGGAATAATTCTTCCTTAGGGTTGCTCATAAAACCACATTCAATTAAGACGCCAGGCATTTCTGTATACTGAATAACCTGTAAATTATGGCCTCTATCGTTTTGATCTTTTATACCTCTACTCGTTCTCCCTGCTCTTTTAAATTGATAATCAAAAGATTTAGCTAATCCATAGGAGGTAGGGAATTTCTTGCTTTGAATATGCACTTGAGTACCATGATAGCTTTTATTGTGGAGTGAGTTACAATGGATACTGATAAAGTAATCTGCATTAACACTATTAGCATAGTCAACTCTTTCATCTAAAGTTACTGTGCGGTCCGTTTTTCTAGTGTATAGGACTTCAACATTTTTGACCCTTTCTTCTAAATATCCTCCAAGTCGGAATGCGATATCTAAGTTTAGGTCAGCTTCGTTTTTTAGGTGTGTACTCTGACGGCTTTTGGGTTTTCCAACATCCTCACCACCATGTCCGGGGTCAAGTACAATCACTACTTTTCTTTTAAAAGAATGTTCTTTGTATTTCTCACTTTGTGCAAAAGAAGTGATTGTTGTCAGGATGATGACAAATGGTAATATAAAGTATGAGTTGATAAACGGTCTCAAAAAAATCATAATTTAAATGATGTGCTCTACATTCATTTCTATTTTCAGTGAGAAATAAGAATGTATTAATATCTTATGTTGAGTCTCTCAATATTGAAATTACGAAATTAGAAAGAATACTCTCTTATTTACAAGTATTCTAATATAGATATTTAGTAAAATTATGCGAATTGCCTCAAATTAACGACCTTTGCATCGTTTCACAAAAGTTGAAATAAACAAACAAATGGCAGAAAATAAAGAAGAACAAGAAATGTCGTTCTTAGATCATTTAGAAGAACTAAGATGGCATATTATGAGAGGGGTAGGGTCAATTTTCATCTTTTCAGTAATTGCCTTTCTTTCAAAATCATTTGTATTTAATGTAATTATATTAGGACCGTCTCGATTAGATTTTCCTACTTATCAATGGTTATGTGAATTGTCGCATTATATGAACACTGATGCTTTATGTATTCAGAGTTTGCCATTTACGATTCAGAGTAGAACAATGACCGGGCAGTTTGCTATGCATATAATGTCTTCGGTAGTGATTGGATTAATTTTCGCTTTCCCTTATACTTTCTGGGAGGTTTGGCGATTTGTAAAGCCAGCATTATATGATAATGAACAGAGTGCTACTACAGGAGCGACTTTCTTTGTAAGCTTCCTGTTTATTGTAGGGATCTTGTTTGGATATTATATCGTTTCGCCATTAGCTATTAACTTCCTTTCGAATTATCAAATTGATGAAACGGTCTTAAATGAATTTGATATATCCTCTTACATTTCCACATTATCTATGATCGTTCTATCAAGTGGAGTAATGTTTCAATTACCAATGGTCGTTTTTGTATTATCAAAATCAGATTTGGTAACACCAGAAAGTATGAAGGATTATAGGAGACATGCAATTGTGATCATTCTTATTATTTCAGCTATCATCACTCCTCCGGATCCTATCACACAGATATTAATTGCAGGTCCAATAATGTTATTGTATGAAATTAGTATTCATATTAGTGCAAGAGTGCTGAAAAGAAAAGAGAAGGCAGCAAAGAAAGCTTTAAGAAAAATCTAGAAATTAGAAATAAATAAAAAGCCGAACACGATATTAAAAGTGTTCGGCTTTTTACTTTATAGGTTTGTTCTTTCGGAGATCGACCTACCTAAGGTAAGCTCATCAGCAAATTCTAATGCTCCACCTACTGGAATACCTCTTGCGATGTTACTCATCTTCAAGATAGTAATAGGTTCTAATTGCTGACGAATAAAAAAGGCGGTGGTATCTCCATCTAAACTTGCGTTTAATGCAAAAATAACTTCATTAATGTCTTCATTATGTACTCGTTCAATGAGGTGTTCAATAGTTAAGTCAGCGGGTGTGATTCCTTGTAATGGAGATATTACACCATTTAATACATGGTATAAACCTTTGTAAGCACCGGTTGATTCTATTGCGAGGACATCAGACATATTTTCAACAACACACAAGGTATGGATATCCCTAGAGGGATTGCTACAAATTCCACAAATTTCATGATCAGAGATGTTGTGACATTTCTTACAGAACTTTACATTAAGCTTTAAGCCTGCAATTGATGTAGCTAAATCTTTAGCATATAATTCATCCTCTTTTAAAATGTGTAATGCCAATCTTAGAGCAGTTTTTTTACCTATACCCGGAAGTTTAGACAAATTTTCTACCGCTTGTTCTAACGATTTAGAAGGAAGGTTTAACACAATGGATGCAATTTATATGAAATAATTAAAGAATTTCGGCAGATATGCCACGATCAGACATAGATCTACGCATAGGAGCAAGTTCGTCGAAAGTACCGTTTTTAACAGCACATTTCCCATTATAGTGAATAATCCACGTACATTGTTCTGCTTGGTGTGTAGTGTGTTTACAAATTTGAATCAATGCATCAATAACATGATCAAAAGTATTCACATCATCATTAAAGACCACAAGTTCGCGGTTAAATTCTGAGTCAGTTTCTACCTCTTCTAACTCTTGAACTTCAGTATCACTTTGAGTTGCAAATTTTACCATAAGAAAGTAATAAGATTTGAAGTTGCAAATTTACAAATCATCATCATAAATTTCTAATTACACATACTATAACAATTATAATAATTGTATAGTTTGCGTTAATAGTACAAAATGATAAAAATTTAATCTACAATATATGGAAAATAGAGTACTTATCACAGGATCAAATGGTTTACTTGGTCAATCCTTACTGAAATTACTAAAATTAAGAGGAAATATAGAGGTATTTGCAACCGGAAGAGGAAAAGATAGATTTAATGAAAAAGGTTATAAATATCACAATGTAGACTTGGTTGATAAAGTACAGATTGATAATCTTATTTGTGAAGTGAAACCCGATGTGATAATTCATGGAGCTGCTATGTCTAGAGTTGAAGATTGTGAAGACAACCCAGAGTTAGCAATACAAGTAAATACAAAGGCAACCGAATTATTATTAAATGCTTCCCGCGATAACAATGTAAAACAATTTATTTTCCTTTCTACAGATTTTGTTTTTGAAGGAGATAAAGGCCCTTACAGTGAAGAGGATGATTGTAATCCACCCAATTTTTATGGTGAAACTAAATTAAAAGCCGAACAATTAATATTAGAGGATACCTCTTCGATCATTAAAACAATCATTCGGACATGTTTAGTTTATGGTCAAGTAAAAGATATGAGTCGTTCTAATATCATGCTATGGATTAAGGGGAAATTAGAAGCTAAAGAACCGATAAAAGTAGTGGAAGATCAATTGAGAACACCTACATTTGTAGATGATTTAGCAGAAGGCTGCATACTTTCTTATGAAAAAAAAGTAGGGGGAATTTTTCATATTTCAGGGAAAGATAAATTAACTCCCTTTGATATTTCTTTAAAAGTGGCAAGTTTCTTAAATTTAGACGATAATTTAATTGAACCTGTTAATGCAAGTGTGTTTAAAGAGCATGGACGACGTCCTCTGAAAACCGGTTTTGACATTAGTAAAGCAATTGAAGTATTAGGCTATGAACCAATAGGCTTTGACGAAGGGATGTCGAAAGTATTAGAAAATAAAGTGTGACATTTAAGAAAAAAATAACTACTGAAATAATATATTTGCACTATTATGTGCATTCATTTGGCTTTTATTTTCTTCATCATCAATAGTTTTTTTGGGTAAAAGAGAATTTTTTTGGCACAAAACGTGTGTTATAATATAAACGGTGAATAATATAATTACTGTTTAGTCTGATTAAGCGTCCTTGAAATAAGGATTTAGAATAAAAGTTTATCTGTTCTAAAATGAATATCAAGAACTGTTATAAAGTTGTATTGTTCTTCGCAATTTTATTTTTCGCCATGTCTGAAGTTTCAGCACAAGGTGTAAAAGGTAGAGCGAGATTTACAGCTAAGAAAAGGTATTGGAGTTATGGTGGTATGATTACGACAACCAGTTTTATGGGAGATCTATCACCAACACCAAGTAAAGGTAGTATCGATTGGAGTAACACTAGAGCCAATTTTGGCGGTTTTGTTCAAAAGAGATACGCACCGAGAATTACAGCAAGAGCATCACTAGGTAATAACTTTTTTGCCGGTAGTGATAAAGATGCTGGAAGAAATGAAAATAGAGGTTTAGAGTTTAACTCTTATGCCGCTCAGTTAAACCTACAAGGACTTATTGATTTGTTTCCCAATGCAGGTGTATACTATAGAAGACCAAAAGTTCCGATTCCATATATTGGTTTAGGTGTTGGTGCTCTGTTCGGTACGTCTACAGTGAAACAAAACCCTGACCCTAATTATCAAGGAGAGATACTTTCTGGAACACAAAAAGAATCTTTTGTTACTTATGTAATTCCAGTATCTCTTGGTATAAGATATAAATTATCAACACACATGGATATTGGTGTTGAGGCAGCGTTTAACTATTCTGGAAGTGATAAATTAGACGGAATTGATAACAGTATTAACGGTAGTACTTTTGAGGAACTTAATGACGTTTTTATGACATTAGGTGTGAATCTAAGTTACATCATGGGAGGTACGATTAAGATGCCTAAATTCCGTTAAACCTGAAAAATTTCAACACAAAAGTCCGTTCAGATGTTATCTGTACGGGCTTTTTTGTACATTTAAACTTTAAATGATTAAGTATGAAAAGAAGCTTTTTTAAATTATTACTATCAACTTTTTTACTTCTTCTTGGTTTTAATAATGTATCAAATGCTCAATATTGGGTTGTTGGAGGTGCGGTTGGTGCAACAGGATACTCTGGAGACGTTTCTCCGGTACCTCATCCCGCAGATTATAGAGTAGGAGTAAAAGCATTTGGAAAGTATAATATGAATAACTTTCTGCAGTGGAGAACAGACTTGAATGTTTCTTGGAATGCAGGAAGTGATATACATTTCGATAAACCTATACATCAAGGTAGACAAGCATCATTTCAGAATGTGATGATTAATGTTGCTACAGGTTTTGAATACAACTTTTTAGATTTCAGACAGGATAAAAGAAAGAAAGATAATTTTACTCCTTATTTCTTTATGGAATTAGGAGGTGGGGTATTCCCAGTTATTGAAACAACCTACAGTGGAGCTGAGTTGCCTTGGGCTATTACACTACCTCTAGGTATTGGTTTTAAAAAGAGAATATCAACTTATTGGGACTTCGGAATGGAGTTTAGTATCACAAAACCGTTATGGACAGATAATACTGATACAATCTATCGAGGAGGGCCAGATGCTCCAGTCGGAGAACAAACTGTCTACCCATCCTGGAGAGATAATTATTACTTCCTTGGCTTTACACTCAGTTATAACATACTCAATGTAAATTGTCCAGATACACCAAGATAAAAAAAGACCTTCTTGAAATAGATCTCAAGAAGGTCTTTTTTATTGTAATACTTTGTGGGTTTTTAGTCGTCTCCACCACCAAAGAACCAACCTAATGAAACAATCCATTGTGTTGACTTGATAGAAGGAGCACCAGTTTGTTCAGTAATTAAATCTGAACCTGCTTCATACTTAACGTCTACAGTTAATTTTCTGATATCTGCACCGATACCTGCTTGCCATCCCCAAACGAAGCTTTCAGTTTTGATGTCGCTTGAGATGTCACTAAAGTTGTCCGATAAGTTAGCTTGAGCTACTGCACCACCGAAAACTCTACCGCTAATTCCTAATAAACCAAATTTTAAACCTGCTACGATTGGCACATCAAATCTATTGATGTAAGTGTCTTGCTCAACACCACCAGCGATAGAGATTTTACCACCAACTCTTGAGTATAGTGCTTCTACCTGAGCATAAATTGGTAATACAGGAATGTTTGTTCTGAACATACCACCAACATGCCATGATGCTGTTCCTTCTGTAGAAACACCAGCAGCGTTGCTTAAGTCGTAGTTAGATGCACCAATACCACCTTTAACACCAAGGCTAATAAGACCTGATTGTGCATTGGCTGTCGCGCCGATTAAGAGTAATCCGCAAATAATTGCTAGAATTTTTTTCATGATTTTTAATAATAAATTGATAGAGTAATAATCTATACTAAGACAAATAGTTGTAACTATATGTCAATTTTACAAAGATTAATTGAATAATTCTAGGTTTTTTTTGATGGCCTATTACTACCCTTTATCTTGTGTTCGTTTTAAGAACAAAAATTTAACCAATCAATTTAAAATGTTCCGTATTAAATCTACATTAACCCTATTCTTTGCTTTTTTAATGATGTTAACAACAGATATGAAAGTATTTGCTTGGGGACAAAATGGGCATAGAGCAGTGGCTGAAATTGCAAATAATCACTTAAATAAAAAGGCAAAAAAAGCTTTACAAGAGATTTTAGGCGACTCAGCATATTTACCAATGGTAAGTACTTGGATGGACGATATTAAGTCCGATAAAAAATATGCATTTATGTCTCCATGGCATTATATCAATTTAGATGAAGGTGAAAAGTTTGAAGATATTGAGCGTAGTCCTAAAGGTGATATCATTAAAGCAATAGATGATATGGTGGCTATTTTAGAAAATGAAAATTCAACTAAAACACAAAAAGCTAGAGCAATAAAAGTACTTACTCATTTAGTTGGAGACCTTCACCAACCCTTTCATGTAGGTCATAAAAGTGACTTAGGAGGAAATAGAGTAAAGGTAACTTGGTTTGGTAAGCCTTCTAATATTCATAGAGTATGGGATTCAGAAATGATTACATCAAAAGAATTGAGTTTTACAGAGATTGCAAGATTTGCAGATCATGCTACTCCAGAACAAGTTGAAGAGCTACAAAAAGCAACAACAATTGATATGATGAATGAGTCCCATGCATTATGTACAAAGTTTTATGCTGAAGTAGGTGATGGAAAATTAGGATACAGATATATGTACGATCACTATAAAACTGTAGAAGAGAGAATAATGAAAGGAGGAATTCGATTAGCAGGTATACTTAATAAAGTACTTGGCTAAATAAGAAATACATCCTTTATTGGAAGAGGTAAGCAGCAATGTTTACCTCTTTTTTTATTAGTGTTTAAAATTATTTGTGCTAATATCTCAATTAATTTGTAGAGATTTGTGCCACTATGGAAAAACAAACAGTTCAGAATATCTACACATTACAATTCTGGTTACTTTGCACTAGTTCCCTATTATTTTTTACAAGCTTCAATATGATAATCCCTGAACTTCCGGATTATCTAACCTCATTGGGAGGAGAAGAATACAAGGGATTAATCATTTCATTATTTACAGTAACGGCAGGGCTATCAAGACCTTTTAGTGGTAAACTGACAGATAGAGTTGGTAGAGTGCCTGTAATGGTTTTTGGTGTATTAGTTAGTTGTGTCTGTACATTGTTTTATCCATTTGTAGGATCAGCGTTTGCATTTTTATTAATCCGTTTTTTACATGGATTCTCTACAGGGTTTAAACCAACGGGGACATCGGCATATTTAGCAGATATAGTACCTTTTGATAGAAGAGGAGAAGCCTTAGGAATTCTAGGTTTTTGTTCGTCAACAGGTATTGGGTTAGGGCCTATTATTGGTAGTTGGCTGGCAATGGAAACAAGCTTGGATATGATGTTTTATGCTTCCTCAGTAATATCATTAGTTTCTATTCTAATTTTATTTGGGATGAAAGAAACCTTGGAGAATCCAGAGCGATTAAAATTGGATCATTTTATTATTCGAAGAAATGAGGTGATCGATAAAAATGCCTTGCCACCTGCCATTGTAATGCTATTATGTACCACTTCTTATGGAGTGATTCTAACATTGATTCCAGACCTTTCAAAACAATTAGGTATAGAAAATAAAGGGACCTTTTTTATGTTTTTTACTGGAGCATCTATGTTAGTGAGAGTTTTCGCAGGAAGGCTATCCGATAAATATGGAAGGGTACCCGTACTTAAGTTTTCTACAATCTTACTAGTATTTGCATTAAGTTGGATTGGAGTAGCTTCTTCTGCAACAGAATTATTTGCAGCAGCCATACTACTTGGATTAGGTATCGGAACGAACTCACCGACGGTTTATGCGTGGACCATTGATCGTAGTGACCCTTTACATAGAGGTAGAGCTATTGCAACCATGTATATCGCTTTAGAAATAGGTATTGGTGTAGGTGCATTCCTTTCAGCTGAAATTTATAATAATATAGAAGAACAAATAGGTTGGTCATTTATAGCTTCTGCTGTAGCCTGTATGTTCGCCTTTTTATATGTTGTAATGGCACCATTAAATGAAAAATCAATAAAAGATAAATAATGAAGTTTAGCTATTTTTTCTCCGATTGTGATGGAGTAATTATCGATAGTGAGATTATTGCGGCCAATGTAATGGTTAAATATATCAATGACTTTGGCGTTGAGATTGACCTTGATACCTATCTGAGAACTTGCTCGGGCAAGACCTTTAGTGGTATTATGACAAACTTATCTAAAGAACATGGACTAGTATTAAGTGATAATTACTTAGATGAAATTACGTCACTTTATATGGAGGCTGCAAAAACTCAAGAAAAAGCAATTGAAGGAGCGAAAAAAGCTTTTGAAGAAATAGAGCTTCCTAAAGCAATTATTTCAAATGGCTTCAAAGCACAGATTAATCATGCAGTTGATTTAGTGGGCTTAAGAAACGAGTTTGAAGATCGAGTTTTTTCAGGAGTTGAAGATGTTGAAAACCCAAAGCCAGCACCAGATATATATCTTTTTGCGGCAAAAAAAATAGGGATAGACCCTAAAGAAATAATTGTAATCGAAGATAGTAAAAGTGGAGCAAAGGCTGCTGTGGATGCAGGCATGTATGTAATTGGTTTTACTGGAGCATCTCATATTTTGGAGGGTCACGAACAAGTTTTGAATGATGTTGGCGTAAAACATGTTATTCAAAACATGTCCGAGTTACCTCCTCTGATCAAAAAGATCAATGGTTAATGATATTACTTTTAAGTGCATGCTCTTTTTTAGTGATATGTGCTAAATGTCTAGTATCGTTACCTTGAATTATTCTGAACTTACCATTATTGTATGCTAAATGATACAATGCCAAGTTAGAGTGTTCATATTGATCCATATTTTTTAATGGCTCTTTCATTAGTAATGATACTAATATTTTCATGGCTCTACCATGAGTGACAATCAATACATTCTTTTCATCAGTATTGGAAAGAATGTGTTGCATTGTTTTATTTTGGCGATCTGCAACTTCGTTTGGTGATTCTGCATCATCCAATTTATAATCATAATTACCATTATTCCATTCAGAAAGTAATTTTGCATGATTTAAATTGTCTTGATCTGTTAGCGGTCTTCCTTCTTTTTCTCCCCAGCTAATTTCATTCAAACCTGCGTGGCTTTCAAATGGTATACCGGTATTGATAAATGGAAGAGCACTTTGATGTGTTCTTTTTAATGAAGAAGTATATATCTTATCAAACGAGATATGTTTATATTTTTCGAAAAATGCATTCGCCTGCTCTTTACCTAAATCATTTAAGTTAGAGTCGATACTGTTTCCTTGAACGTATCCTTTTTTGTTGAAATCAGTCTCGCCATGCCTGATTATGTAAATGTGTTTTGTAGCCATAACTTTTCTTTTTAATCTTTAATAAAATCATCCTTTTGTAATGATTTAAAGGTGAAACAATTGTAAAATTGCAGACAAGAAGTCCACACTATAATTTTACGTAAAAACTTCTTGTTTAGTATATAAATTTAATTGAAGCATGTATGTTTAATCACAAATTTACAATAAAATCCCTTAATATGCTCAGAAACAATATGCTTGGACATGTTGGAATAGAATTTTTAGAAGTAAAAGATGGATTTATTAGTGCCAAAATGCCTGTTGATAATAGAACGAAACAACCTATGGGTTTGTTGCATGGAGGAGCGTCTGTAGTGTTAGCTGAAACCCTTGGAAGTGTAGGAGCTTTAGCTCATATTGATTCGGAAACACAAGTTCCAGTAGGACAGGAAATCAATGCCAATCATATAAAAAGTGCAAAAGAAGGAGAGGTTGTTGGAGAGGCGACACCTATTCATATGGGAAAAAAATCTCATGTATGGGAGATTAAAATATATGATGAACAAAGAGATTTAGTTTGTATTTCTCGAATGACAGTGGCTATAATTACTAAGAAAAAGTGAAATTAGGTAGCATTTTTTTGTGATCATGTGATTTTTTTTATCACATTAAAGAAAGAATTTGGAACCATATAGAGAAATTATAATCTCCATTAAATAATTCAATTAAATTTTTAACTAATCAATAGTATGTCTACAGGGTTTGGAAACCAAAAATGGTTATTTATTCTTTTAGGATTTATCAGTTTTGGTATTGTTGCAATCTTATCAGGAGTATTTGCAGATGTAGTTGTAAAAGAACAGAAGTCGGAGGGATGGACAATCATCGGAATTGAATATAACGGGGACTTAAACTCTAAAAATTTTATTCATTTATACGATTCAATCATTCAAGAAAAAGAAGAAGGGAAGCTAAAGGGTGAATTAGCAGTTTTGTTTTTTAGTCACCCAAAAGATGAAAAAAAGGGAAAAGCTTTGGTTGGTGTAATTGATAAAGGAACTGATAAAGAGATTAAAAAGTCTTTTGTAAATTACCAACAAGGTCCATATAAAGAAGTGTACTCTGAAATTAATTTAGGAGAGCTATTTACTCCTAACCCTAATAATGTAATTGAAGAAATTGATTCATATATTTTAAAAAACTATGAAACAACTTCGGAAAAATACCTTGAATATTATCCTAAAAATGGAGTAGTTATACAATCTGCTATTCTTCAAAATTAACACATTGAAAGCTAGAATATATTCCAACCGAACAACATTAAAAGTTTTAGTAGTCGTAACAGGACTTGTTATTGGTGTCATCTCAATAATTTATACTGAATTATTGGTCGGAGAACTAAGACAAAGAGAGTACGATCAAATAGATTTCTTTGCCAAAGTACAAGCTAAAATGGCTACGATGTCAGGTCAAGACAATGCTGATGTTACTTTCCTACTAATGGAAGTGATAAAAGGCAATGACCTGATTCCTGTGATTCTCGCAGACGAGCATCAAAATCCTATTAGCTCGAAAAATATTGAGATACCCAAGCGGTTTTCGCAAGAAGAGCAGTTGGCCTTTCTTCGAAAACAAATCATTGAGATGGAAAAAAATTACAAACCCATCAAGATAGATTTTTCAAATGGTGAAGAACAATACATTTATTATGCAGATTCTCATTTGGTGAAAAACCTTAGGTATGCTCCATTGGTTCAGATATCACTTTTCGGAATTCTAGCCATTGCTGCTTACTTGGTCTTCTCAACCTCTCGTAGAGCAGAACAAAACCAAGTATGGGCAGGGTTGGCTAAAGAAACAGCTCACCAATTAGGCACACCGATTTCTTCTTTAGTAGCTTGGATAGAATACTTCAAAACTGATGATGATTTTGACCATAGTATTATTGAAGAACTCGAAAAGGATGTTCATAGATTAGAAATGATTACGGCGAGGTTCTCTAATATTGGATCTGAACCCGTATTGAAACCTAAAAATCTTGAGCCTTCTGTAAGAGGTGCAGTCGACTATATGTCGAAAAGGATTTCGAATAAGGTGAAAATGTCTGTCGAATACGATATTGATAGCCAAGTGCAAATAAATATCAGTAGACCATTATTTGAATGGGTAATAGAGAATTTATGTAGAAATGCTGTAGATGCCATGAACGGGGTAGGAAGTATTGATATTAAAATGTCACTTACTCAGCATAAGAATACAGCTGTTATCGATGTAAAAGATTCGGGTAAAGGAATCCCTAAAAATAAAATTAAGAAAGTATTCTCCCCTGGGTTTACAACCAAAAAACGTGGTTGGGGCTTAGGATTGACACTGGTAAAAAGGATTGTAGAAGAATATCATGGAGGAAAAATATTTATTTTAGAGTCAATACCTGGAGAAGGAACAACTTTCCGAATTATGATGCCTATAGTTGTCTAGTAGAGACTTGAATTGTTTCAAGTTAAGGCAGAGAAATACGACTAATGCAATACGGTAATTATATATAACGAATTACTTATTTTAATAGAGTAGACGTGTTTTTTTAACACATTTAGTGTGAATATTTCTTGAATCAATAATTGTAATTCATCAACAATTTTATGACATTTGTGATGGGTCGGTCACATATTGGATTTTTCAACGTGAACTAATATAAGGTGTACCGAGTTTTGAAGAGCAGGCCTCAACTTTACTTTGTAAAGTCATTCTTTTGAATGTTAACAGTGGAAGGTCGACATAATGAGGGAAGCCTAAACCTGTTATAAAAGGAGAAATTCCAACCGGCCCTTTTTACTTTGAAAGCGATGCATTGCATGGCTTTTTTTATTGTTCGACAATTTTGTCGGTATTAACAAACATGAATTGAAGATATTTTTTGTTTTAACTCACCTGATAGTTACTGAACAATTAATTCAATTCATTACTTTTGTGTCCGTGAAACCAAAATACTTAACAGAACAGGCAATCGACGCCTTCATTCAGAGTGGATTGAAGGAAGATATCGGAGATGGAGATCATTCAACATTATCTGCAGTACCAAAAGATGCTGTAGAATCTGCTCAAATGATTTTCAAAGATGAAGGAGTGATCGCAGGAATCGAGGTCGCTAAACGTATTTTTTTATCGATCGATCCCAACATGGAGATCGAGACTTTTGTAGAAGAAGGCGATACCTTGAAATATGGAGATATCGTGATGAAAATTAAAGGTAATGCTCAAGCCATATTAATGGGAGAACGCCTTGCTTTAAACTGTGCTCAAAGAATGAGTGGTATCGCAACTCATACCAATAGAGTCGTTAATTTAATCAAAGAAACGAATACTAAGATTTTAGATACACGTAAAACTACACCAAACTTCCGTCTAATGGAGAAGTGGGCAGTTCATATCGGTGGAGGACAAAATCATAGGTTTGGATTATATGATATGGTCATGCTAAAAGATAATCATATTGATTATGCAGGTAGCATTGAAAAAGCCGTTAGTGGTACAAAAGAATATTTAGCAGAAAAAAATAAAGATTTGAGAATTGAAGTAGAAACAAGAAATCTACAAGAAGTTCAAGAAGCAATTTCTGCAAATGTTGATGTTATCATGTTAGACAACATGGACTTGGAAACTATGTCGAAAGCAGTAAATATGGTTAACGGTCAGTGTCAAACAGAAGCATCTGGAGGTATTACTGAAGATGTTGTGCTCGATGTCGCAAAAACGGGAGTAGATTTTATCTCTCTTGGAGCATTAACACACTCAAGTTTAAGTAAAGATATCAGCTTAAAAGCTGTGAAATAAGAATTACAAAAAAATGACAATCAAAACAAAGAAGTATCAACTGGAAGCCAACACATATGTTAAACTAGGTTTAATGGGTGTAATGAAAGAATTATGGTGGTTCTGGTTAATTCCTGGTGCTATTGCAATTGCAGGTGCAGCATGGGAGCCAGGTCGTTGGTGGTTAATTGGAGGAGCAATTTTTCTATCTGTATTATATGTTTTATTCTGGTGGGCTCAATTTATGGGAGCTACACAAATGGAACAATCTAAAGTGTTTTTCGAGAAATTATCATATGAAATCGATAGTAGATTTATCATGATGAAGAAAAATGCAAAAGAAGGAATGCCATTAAAATGGGAAATGGTAAAAAGCGTAAAAGTTGAAAAAGATGCTTTTGTATTGATTTTAGGTAACGACAATATTGAGGCTTCAAAGATTCAAAAATTCTTTGCTTCAAAGTTAGGAATGCCATTATACCTTCCGTTCTCTATCTTTAATAATGGACAAGAGAAGTTTATGATGAAATTATTAGAGCGTAAAGGATTTGTAGCAGCTACAAGTACTGAGGCTTAATAAATAAGAATATATAAGAGAACCGTCCTTTGTAAGAAGTGACGGTTTTTTTAATCTTCATTTTTTAGGCGTTTTTCTTTAAACCACTGAAAGAATGAAGTGAGGACAGATACATGATTAGCAGGTAAGGCTATCACCCTATATACAGGTACTTTTTTTGTGAATCTTCTTAGCTTTTTTGCTGTTATGATTTTATCAAATTTCCCTCTTACTAGAAAGTAGGGGGTATTGTATTCTTCGAGGTAGTACAATAATTTTGAATTAGAAATTTTAGCTTTTCTAAGAGCAATCCATGTATTTGCTACTTTCTGTGATTGTTCTTTTGATCCTATATTTTGTTGGGCAAACGAAGACAAGGATGCTGAAATTACTCTAGTTTTACGGATGAGTTGAATACTTTTAATTAATAAGTCGCTTCGTTTCATCACTTTCTTAAATAAAGGATTAAACAAACGATGTGTTACAGTAGAGAAAAAGTAATTTTGACCTACTCCATCTGGAGCTACTAAATATAAGGCATCACACTTTTTGGGATTTTGTGTGTAACAAAATTGTGCTAATCTAGCTCCAATTGAATAGCCACAAATCTCCCAGCTGTTGAATTGATGTTTCTTAGCGAAATATAAAATGAAATGATAAATCCCTAACGGGTAATTGACACTAAGCTTTCTATCCAAAGCATAATTATCACTATGATAGGGTAGAGCAATAGATAACAGAGTGTACTTATCTTGCATCTTAGAAAGAGGGGAAAAAACATCTACTGTTTGACCATACCCATGAAAACAAATTAATAGTCTTGGACCTGTGCCCATTACACGGAATCCTTGAAAATTTGTTTGAATATTTTTCAATAAATAAAACAATTGATCGATTCTAGTTGTTTAGAGGTTATCAATTTTTAGTAATATAATAATATGAGTAACTATTCAATAAAAGACTTAGAACATTTAACAGGAGTGAAAGCTCATACTATCAGAATATGGGAACAAAGATACAAAATTATAACCCCGAAACGATCAGAAACAAACATTAGATATTACAATGATGACGATTTAAAATTGATGTTGAATGTGTCATTACTTAATAATAACGGATTCAAAATTTCAAAGATCGCTAAACTCACCGAAGCAGAAATTCATGAGGAAGTGTTGAAGGTTGTTGATGTTAATGACAACTATTTTGATCAGATCAGTGCTTTAACAATGGCTATGCTTGAGTTCAATGAATCTCATTTCGAAAAGATTATTGCGAGCAATATTCTTAAAAGAGGATTTGAAGAAAGTATGATACACATTATCATGCCTTTTATGCATAGAGTTGGTGTATTATGGTTAACAGGTTCAGTGTCCCCCGCTCAAGAACATTTCATATCACACCTGATACGTCAAAAAATAATAGTCGCAATTGATGCTCAAGTAGTCGATCCTGATCCTCAAAAATCGGAATTTATGCTTTTTCTACCTGATGGAGAATTGCATGAAATATCACTTTTATTTGCTGCCTATATGATTAGGGCAAGAGGCTTTAAGGTAATTTATCTTGGTCAGTCTCTTCCAATGGTAGAGTTGAAACAAGTGTACGACAGTAAAAAGGCTGATTTCTTGTTAACTGTATCTACTTCAATTGCACAAATCGGTGATATGCAAAAGTATATTGATGACTTAGGTGATACATTCCCAGAATCGAAAATACTTCTTACAGGTAGACAAATTGTAGGCAATGACTACAAAATGAAAGATAATATGGAAGTCCTTCCTTCACTACAATACTTTAGAGAATTACTTGAAAGTATCAGTGAAGTAGGAGTTACTGTTCGATAGTAATCACAGACGCAGTGCACACACCTCCGATAGGAGGGTTGAATTTTTTAATTTTTACTACTACTTTAAATACGTTGCTACTCCACTTTTCATACACATCATCTACAACATTCTGAGCAATGTTTTCTAATAGTTTTGTAGAAACACTCATATGCTTTTTAATAATCTCATATAGATCCATATAGTTAATAGTTCCATCAAGATCATCCTCTTGGGCTGCTTTTTTAAAGTCAGTATCTACGAAGATATCAACTCCATATTTGTTGCCTATTTTCCTTTCTTCTTTAAAGAAGCCATGATATGCAAAAAACTCTAATCCTTCTAGAGCAATAGTATGTTTCATCTATGATTGTTTTGCTAAATTCAAATCTTCGAAAAAGCTTGTTTCAGTAGACTCATCTACTATCACTTTTTCTAACATTGTTTTTGTACGCTCTTTCTGAATTTTCACTGCAGCTTGGTTGTTGTGAGCCATATCTTTAATAGCTTGTAATCTACGAGCTTCAGATAAAGTCTTTTCAGCCATGTCGCTAAGTGCATTTAATAGTTTATCAGAATAATTATCGATAGCCTGATAATCTCTTTTCATTATAGTTGTGTCTTTACGGAGTTTATCCATTTCACTTCTATAACGTTTTTGGACTTCATTCATCGCATGATCTGCTCTTTCTTCAGCCTCTTTAAGTATAAAATCAGCTCTTTGTTGTGCAGTTTTAATGATAGTATCTGCATGTTTTTCAACATCTCTTAAAGCTTTTTTCTTAGCTACTTCTGCAGAGTTGATAGAGTCTATCATTTTCTCCTCAAGTTTTTCAAACTGCCCTAGACGTTTTTTGTGATCATCTAGGTCCATCAATAGTCTATCGTTTTGTTCTCTTAAACCTTCGATTTCTTTTGCAACAGTATGTAACATGCGTGTTACATCTTTAGCGTCGTAGCCACCGAAAATTTTCTTTTTGAAGCTTTGATTTATTAGATCATTTGGTTCAATACTCATGGTTTTATTGTCTAGTAGTAATAGAAAGTACCTGTAATTTAACTGTCTTCATTACATTTCTCCAAATTTTTCTCCAGATCTTCCCAATAAGAAGTATCTGATTCTGGAACTGCAATTGCTTCGTTTCCTGTTTGGATTCTCCAGTAATTAGAATTGTACAGACACTTTTTCTGGTAGTCAGAAAGTTTATTGTATTGGGCAAAGTTTTTAGAATTACCTTTTTCAGATAAAAGCTTTAAATATATTTCTTTTGGTTTCATGATTAAATCAATCTATTTTTCAAGGTTAAGCGTTCAAATCCGACTTCAAATATACCTTCTTCAATCCAAAAACCTTCTAAAGTTTCATCATCAATACTTTTGTAGATCACTACTCCTTTGTAAGTCTGTTGGTTGTCTTTGTAGTCAAAATTCACAACAAAGAAATTTTTAATCCATTGGCCAGTACCTTTTTGATAATAGTCACTAAAACCTACAGTCCAATCAATATGAAACTTATTTTTATCCAATTCCTGAATAGAAACATTGCCCGTATACTCACTTGTACTATCCCAAGGATTATGCCCAAAAACAGCATAGTTTCCAATGATGTTTGTTGGTTTACTGTTTCGTTTTAGAAACTCCTTTTTGTCGTGAAGTAAATTATAAGAGGTTTGAAGTTCTTCAAAACGATGTCGAACATTATTTTCATCAAATTTTCCGTCCCAATAATTTACATCTTCTTTTTTGAAGAAACGAATAAACCTTTCCCAGATTTTCATACTATTTATTTCTCCTGACCAATATTATAAGTAAATCCAAGAAACAAGCTGAGTGTATTTTCTCTCATATTCATGCTATTATTTCTATGACCTTGCAAAACTATTCGATCGGAAGGAGAAAATTCAACAGGTTCACTAAAATTAGCAACCTGTCTTAGGTTTTTACCTTGGGCAAATGACCATTGAATCCCTGTAATGATATCAGTTTTTAGAATTGTAAACTGTCCACCAATTGTAGTGTGATATTGGTCAACAGAGAATGTTGTAATTTTCGAGGGGTATTGATTGTCATATCCACCATCATATTTATCGTATGAAAAATCGGTTCGAAAACCAGCCATAAGCTCTATTTTATCTGTTAGAATATTCCTGTACCCAAAAGCAAAGTTGGTGACCTGATTATTTTGAGCATAATAATCCAACCAGTTGTCAGTCCTAATACTTAACTGATTGTTAGAAACGAAAGGACCAGGAGCCATATCTTTGATATTTAAGTAGCTATCTAATTTTCCGAAATATTCTCCAGTGAAATAATAAGACGAAGTTTTATGTGAGAAAGTAGCTCCAAATGAGATACTGAATGGATCTTTAAAGTTAGTGACTAAATCTTCTTGATATTCACTGACTAACATATTTGGAATTAGTTCATTGTTTTGGTTGTGGACATTCTGTAGTGAAACTTCTCTGTAAACGTTAGACTCACCGGCGTATTTAATAGAAGGAGACTGTATCGCTAGACCAAAGTTCCATTTGTTCCATTCATACTTCAAACCCAGTTTAAACAAGAGTCTTGAGGTATATCCTGTGATACTTTGTGAGTTTTTGAATTGAGCTACGTAAAATTCATCAGTATTTTGGTTATCTAAATTGTAGGCATTGGCTTCGATGATATAATCATATTTAATGGAGATATAAGAGTGATAACCACTTAGTCCAATACTGAAATTATTGGAAAACTTTTTTGCAATACCAATACTTAACCAATAATCTTCGTAATCCATTCGATAATAATAATCTCCCAAATATTCTTCAGGCCCTGGGGTAATATCTATAAAATCTAATTGTTTGTTGGTTCTGCTTCGTAGTTCAGTATTTACATTGTCTCTGGTAAAACTAGCTAATTCAATACTAGTGTTTGTCCAGTTTTTAGGACGTAATAAGAAAGCTACAAATCTTGGTTGTACCTGAAAATTCCAATCCCCATAATGGTTGCCTCCTCCCAATCCATTTTCATATCGGAAAATGTACATACTGAAGATATTGGCAGAAATAGAGAACTTTTGATAATCAATATCTGCGATTTGAGCAGGATTATAAAAAATGGCTGCAATACCACTACCACCACCAACAACAGCCCCCGACAAAAGACTTGCATCAGTATTAAAGCTATTGGACCAATAACGTCCTGTTTGTGATTTTGATGTGAATGCTATTGATAATAGTAAGATGAATAAGATTTGTTTTTTAGGCATTAGATAGAGAGCTGTTAAGTAAAAGTCTTTCAAGAAAATTATTAAAAGAGATCAGAACATTCTTTTCATTTATCAAAACGTTCGTTATTTTAAATATATATTCTCTCAATTACAATAGAAAAAATCAGCTGAACTTTTCCAGTGATTTATTTTATTCAAACTATTATCAATACACTGATGAATAAATTATCAGGCTTTTGGCCTATAATATTACTACTCTTTTTGACCTGTTCCTCAAATCTATTCGCTCAAGAAGAGAGTACTACAAGACCTAAAAAGACACATTATATTCTTCTAGGGGTAAATACAAATCCTAGCACTACTTCAAAGGATCAAGCTTTTTCACCATTAACCTACAAAGGTTTTGGTATAGGAGGTACGACCGGGTATTTAGCGACTTCAGATGATTTTGAATTTTTAATGGATGGAGGTTTTGATTTGGGACGTATGTTCACAGACCTTTCAGGAACCACAGATACAGGCGGTAACATATTTTATTATGTCCCTGTTCATATTCATGCATTATGGAAAGTGAACCCAGTATTTAAGAATACAGATAATGCATTTTTAAAAGTTGGTGGAGCAATAGACTTCTCTGGTAATTACAGAGGGAATTTCTCATATACAAACTCAGCTTTAAACTTTGAATATGTAAGTGGTTATGGTATATCAGGTCAGTTAGGATGGGATGTTTCTTTGAAACAGAATGGAAAGTTCTTTAGGAAGCGCGATAGAGATATGACGTTTCAATGGACAATATCGCTTCCGCTATTTGGTACATATATGCGCCCTAGTTACAATACGATTAGTGATTTTACTACAGGAGCTAATTTTATCTCTGGAGGAGGAAAACATGAATTCGCTTTTATTGGTGAACTAGTGCAATTTGATTCCCGATTAGACTTCTATTATCATTTACATAATAAAAATGCCTTCCGTTTACAGTATGAGTGGAAATATTGGGCGGTTAATGAAGGCAGTAGTGGTAATACTCAAGGAGCTTATCATAGACTCGGATTAGCATTTATGTTTAATGTAACAGGAAAGAAATAGAAACATGAAAAAGTTTAAAATATTAAGTATTTCATTATTTGCTCTCCTTATTACAAGTAGCTGTGAGAGTTTATTTATTGAAAAAGATCCATCCTCGGGTCATAGAGCATCTTTTGAGTATTTATGGCAAAAGACAAAAGACCAATATTCATATTTTGATTTAAAGAACATTGACTGGGATAGTGTGTATACAGTTTATAATCGTAGAGTTTCTGACGATATGTATGCAGAAGAATTTTTCCATGAAATGTTTAACATGATGAAAACATTGGAGGATGGTCATGTTAATTTATATTCTCCGTTCAGTGTATCAAGATATCCTGAATTAGCTGTTCCTGATTCTAATTATGATACAAGAACAATCAGAGCCAATTATTTAAGTGATCAATACTATCAGACAGGCCCTTTGACTAATGATCTTATCCATGTTATAGATACAGCAGATAATGAAAAGAAAATCTTAGTTAAAGAGATAAATGGTGAAAATAAAGGTATAGCATATGTGAGATATAGTAGTTTTTCTTCTATGATTTCTAGTTATGATATAGACTACGTTATCTCAAGGTATGGTTCTGTGACAGAAGGGATGATATTTGATGTGAGAAGTAATGGAGGAGGATCTCCTTTGAATATTTTTAAATTATGTAGCAGGTTTATTCCTAAAGATGCCGGTACTACTACTTTATACTATAGTAGAAATAAGGTGGGTCCAGGACCTAATGATTTTGATGATTGGATTCCTGCTGATATTGATCCTGAAGGCTTATATTACCCTGGTAAAATTGTGGTATTGACTGATCGTGGGTGTTATAGTGCAACATCGTACTTTGCGACTGCATTACAAGCTGTAAAGAAATTAAGACCAGTAAAAATCATTGGAGTTCCTACTGGAGGTGGTTTGGGAGCTCCAAGAGGAGGACAGTTACCAAACGGATGGTATTACCGAATGTCTGTGACACAAACCCGTTCAGTAGATGGAGATTTAGATTTTGAATTGGGAGTTCCTCCAGATATTTATGTTACACAGCAACCTTCTGATACTGAGAGAGGTAAAGATACTTTGGTGGAAGCGGCAATTCTAGAGATTTTCGAAGGGCAGTGGTAAATGTAATTTTTATCATTTTTTTCGTAACTTTTTCTTTGTAATACACGTTACTATAAATGCGAATAATACTATAAATTCTTACCGTCTAACGGACAGAACGATAATCCATTTCTAATAAGAGGCGCAACGTATGAAAATACGTTGCGTTTTTTCTTTGTCCATAAAAAAAACCGATCCCTTTTCAGGAATCGGTTTATATGTAGAAGTCTAAAGACTAATTTTCTTATACTAAGATTCTTACAGGATCTTCAAGTAACCCTTTTAATGTATGTAAGAACGCAGCACCGATAGCACCATCAACTGATCTATGGTCACAAGTTAAAGTAATCTTCATTACATTACCTGGAACAAGTTCACCATTCTTCACTACTGGCACTTGTTTGATACCACCAACAGCTAAGATACATGATGCAGGAGCATTGATGATTGATGTGAACTGCTCGATACCAAACATACCCAAGTTAGAGATAGTGAATGTAGCACCTTGCATTTCATCTAAACCAAGCTTCTTGTTTTTTGCTTTACCAGCCATATCCTTCACTGCTGAAGAAATTTGTGATAATGACATCATATCAGTGTGCTTGATTACAGGAACAACCAAGCCGTCAGGAATTGCAACTGCAACACCAACGTTTACATGGTTTGCTACTCTGATTACATCACCTTCTACAGTTGAGTTCACCATAGGATGTTGCTTTAATGAAGCTGCAACAGCCTTAACAACGATATCGTTGAATGAAATTTTAACGTCAGGAAGTTCGTTCATAGATTTTCTTGCTTTCATAGCATTCTCCATGTCGATATCCATCGTTAAGTAGAAGTGAGGAGCACCAAATTGAGATGCGTTAAGGTTTCTAGTGATAGCCTTACGCATGTTGTTCATTGGTTGATCATCGAAGCTTTCAACACCTGCAGGAGCAGCAGCAACTGGAGCAGCGGCAGCAGTTTGCGTAGGAGCTGGAACATAAGCTTCAACGTCTCTCTTAATTACTCTACCATGCTCACCAGAACCAGGAATCATAGCGATGTTAAATCCTTTGTCTTCAGCCATTTTCTTAGCTAAAGGCGAAGCAAATACACGCTTACCGTCATGTTCAGGAGCAGGAGCCGCATCTCTAGATTGAGCTACAGCTGGAGCAGCAGGAGCTGCCTTTGGAGCTGGTGCAGCAGCTTTAGGAGCAGGAGCCGCAGCTTTTGGAGCTTCAGCAGCTGGAGCAGGAGCCGCAGCTGGTGCTTCAGATTTTTGAGCCTCAGCTTTTAATAAAGTTTCGAAGTCAGCACCTGATTCACCGATGATAGCAATTACACCGTCTACAGGAACAGAACCTCCATCCTCAACAGCAACATAAAGAAGAGTACCTTCGTCATATGATTCAAGTTCCATTGTTGCTTTGTCCGTTTGAACTTCAGCAAGGATGTCACCTGCATTAACTTCGTCACCAACTTTCATTAACCATTGTGAGATAGTACCATCAGTCATTGTATCTGACATTTTTGGCATTTTTACTACAGTTGCATTGATACCTGAAACATCAATTGCTTCTGCAGCAGGAGCTGGAGCAGCAGCAGGGGCCTCAGCTTCAGCAGCTGGAGCCGCTTCTGCAGGTGCAGCAGCATTATTTCCATCAAGAAGAGATTGATAATCTTCTCCCTCTTCTCCAACAATTGCAATAATTCCGTCAATTGGAACAGCTTGTTTTTCTTCTACGGCGATGTACAATAAAGTACCATCCTCGTAGTTTTCTAATTCCATTGTTGCTTTGTCTGTTTCAACTTCAGCAATGACGTCACCAGATGAGATCTGGTCGCCTACTTTAACTAACCAAGATGCGATGACACCTTCTGTCATAGTGTCGGACATCTTAGGCATTCTGATTACTTCTGCCATAATCTTATTAAGACTTCTTTTTTATTTGTCTCTACATTTTTCGTTTTCGTGCCAAAAATAAACAGAATAATTTAATAATAAGTAATTAAAATGGATTTAGTCTCCAATAAATAATGATGTTAATCTGTTTCTGTGCGAACTTTTTAAAAAAACTATACCTTAGCATCGTTTTTTTTATTAATTTGAAATAGGCTTCAATGAAATTTTTTTGTAAATTTTTATTGATCACCTTATAGACTATGACTTATTAACTCTTGTGATCGTCAAGTACAGAACTATTGTACTTTTTTGATTAGCTATTTAATCTGACATCCTCTTTAGATGAGGCTTAATAATATGCACCAACAATACAAATTATTACTCTCTATTCTGTTCTTCTTTACGTTTATAGAAGCTCAGGCACAACATTTCTTTCATTTAGACAAATTTGGAAAGAACCGTGTTCAGTATGAAGTCTTCGATTGGAGCTATATTGAAACCGAACATTTCGAATTGTACTATTATGGTTATGGAATCACCATTGCAAAAATGGCAGGGGAGATTGCTGAGCGTGAATACCAAAGTATTACAGAGACTATTGGATACGCTCCTTTCTATAAAACCAAAGTACTTGTGTATAATTCTGTTCAGGATTTAAGACAAAGTAATATTGGCCTATTTCAGCAGGGTTATAAAATCACTGGACAGACCAGTTTTATTCGTTCTGAGGTAGAAGTAGCATTTAGTGGTTCAAAACATCTTTATGAAGAGGACGTAAAAAGAGCAATTTCTGATGCATTAATTTTTGAAATGATGTATGGTGGGTCATTAAAAGATATGATCAAATCATCTTACTTAATGAATCTGCCCAATTGGTTTGTTGTAGGTGCTTCAGATTATATAGCAAGAGGCTGGTCTAGAGAAATGGACGATAAAGTAAGAGATTTCTTTTCAAGACACCCTAAAAAATTTCCCAATATCAGATATATAGAAGGAGAGAATGCAAAGATTGTTGGTCAGTCGATATGGAATTACCTTGTAGAGAAATATGGTAGAAGTAATATGGCCAGTATTCTTAATCTTACAAGGATTGTTAGAGATGAAAAGGTGGCGATCCAAAATACTTTAGGGATTTCTTATGAAGAGTTTATCCAAGGTTGGAAAGATTTCTATCTAAATGAGCAAGAAACACTAAATGCAAGCTATAAAGAGATTGATCGTAAAGAGGCCATCAAGAAAAATAGAAAATCTAGAGTTTACAATAAAATTAATGTAAGTCCTGACGGTACCCGATTGGCGTATACTGAAAATGAGAAAGGAAAATATAAAATCAATATTTATAACCTAGAAAAGAAAAAAGTACAAACAGTTTTTAAGAGTGGTTATAAAGTAGTCAATCAACAAATTGATTATGATGTGCCATTAGTTGATTGGATTAGCCAAGATGAATTAGTCGTGTTCTCTCAGAGTAAAGGACAGAATCATATGTGGATTTATAACTTATCCAGAGGTGGTTTTAATACGTTCTTTAGGTACTTAAAGCGTAAAATTGAATTCAAATTTGATCATATCAATGATATAGCGGTGTCTCCTGACGGAAAAAGGATCGTGATGAGTGCAGAACGAAGAGGACAAACAGATATCTATGAGCATAACATTGCAAGAAGACGTACAAGACAAATCACAAAAGACTATTTCGATGATTTAAGTCCGTCATATATGAACAATAGTACTGATATCATCTTTAGTTCTAACCGAACAGTAGATTCTACTAAAACTAGAAAGGGAGACATTGAGGATATTACTGCTACTTTCAACCTTTTCCAATACAGTAAAAGTAAGCCTGCAGAACTTAAAAGACTAACTAATAATCTTGGTCAGGATTTTAAGCCAAGAATGTTGAATGATTCTACAATACTATTTTTAAGTGATAGAAAAGGTATTACGAATTTCTTTGTTTATGATCTTGCAGATTCTTTAACAAGACAAGTATCTAACTTTAAATATTCAATTAAAGATTTTACCACCTATAAGAATCAAGTGGCATATGTTGCTTATAGTGATGAAAAGGAACATATATATACAGGAAGGATCAATGCAACCAAAAACGTTTTTACACCGAAAACAAAAAGACAACAAATCATGGACCTTAGGGAACTAAGGGAAATCAAACGTAAGAAAGAACTTCAAGAAAAACGTAGAAAAGAAGAAGAGGCAAGAATGGCTCTATTTAGAGAGCAACAAAAGCAAAAAGAACTGAAGAGAATTCAAGATTCTATCTATCAAGCCAAATTGGACGAAGAACAAGAGCGTTTATTATCTATGAGTGATAGTGTTCAAGAGGTTGATGGTTCTGATATTATGTGGGATGATTCTGAGGCGTCAGCTGTGCAAGATACAACTGTAATTCAAGTAGAAGAAAAAGTAGATCCATCAATTATTCAAGAAGAAGAGTTGGCTAAACTTGACGACAATAAAGATCCAATGGATGAAGAAATCGACATTGATAACTTTACTTTCGCAAGTGTGGAGGCAAAAAGTAATTCAGGAGCACCAGATTCTGGCTTATTACCTCAGAAACCTACTTATTCCGAAAGCGAAAATGGAGAAACAGCGAATACAGATAATTATAAGTTTTTCTCTTACAGTAAAACCAAACGAGATGCCTTTTGGGATAAATACAATAACAGGTTAAAAGCGAAAGAAGAAGCATCTTCTTCTAAATCAATGTTCTCCAAATCAAAAGATTATGAAACAAGGTTCTCTGTTGATGGTTTTAATACGAATATGAGATTTGATCCATTATACGGTTCAGGCCTTCAGTTTGAAGTGATGTTGACGGATCAAATGGAAAACCATAAAATCAATGCAGGTCTATTTGGTACATTCTCTTTAAACAATGGTAACTTCTTTGCTGAATATTTGTATTTACAAAGACGATTGGATTTTAGTTTAAGATTTGAAAGAAACACACTAGAAGTAGAACAACTTTTACACAAATACAGCAAAACATACTACGAAGGTGGTGTGTCATTACCAGTAAGTATCAGAAGTAGAATTGAGGTACAACCTTTCTTAGCCTTCACAAGGTTTACAGATACATCAATCAACCCTGGTTTAAGTACACCGGATGTTAAAAGAGCATGGACAGGTTTCAATTTGGAATATGTATTTGATAATAGTCTGGAGCGAGGAAAAAACATGTTGATCGGTACTAGAGCAAAGGTGCGCTATGAAAATTATGTGGGTCTTTCTAGTATTTCAGAAAGCTTCCAAAATATATCTTTTGATATAAGACATTACCAAAAAGTACTTCGCTCGATGACCTTAGCATTAAGAGGTTCGGCTGGTAAATTCTGGGGACAAAATCCTCAGACATATAGAATGGGTGGTATGGATAACTGGGCATTCGGCCAGATGGATAATGACCCAAGAGGCGTACCAGTGGAAAATGTAAATGATATTCCAGACCTAACAGATTTAATGTTTACTCAATTTGTAATGCCAGTTAGAGGTTTCAACTGGAACAAATGGGAAGGTGAAAACTATATGGTAGCTAATGCAGAATTAAGAATGCCGGTGATGAAGTTCTTAACGAAGAAGCCTGTGAAATCTAAATTACTAAGAGATTTACAGTTTACAGTTTTCTTTGATATCGGATCAGCATGGACAGGAGTAAATCCATTCGAGGAAGATAATGCATTAAATACTGAAGAGATTGGACCGGTCGGTTCATTTGATGCAACAGTGAAAAACTTTAGATATCCATTCTTAATGGGACATGGTGTAGGTGCTCGAACTACTTTATTGGGCTACTATTTAAAATTGGATGTTGCATGGGGAATCGAAGATGGATTTAGACAATCAAAACCAAAGTATTATGTATCTTTAGGTCATGATTTCTAATCGAAAAAAAGTATTTTAATGAAAACAACTAACAAAACCACCTTATTCTTACTATTCGCAATAGTAATGATAGGATCATCATTTTCGATGATAGACAACAACACAGTGACTAAGCTTCTAGTAAATCCAATGCTTCAAGTAACCGTTCTTGATGCTAAAGGAAATGTTGTACAAGGAGCAGAAGTAACCCTTTATGCAAATGAAGATGATGCTTGGGATGAAGAGAATGGTATTCCAGGAAAAAGTAAAAGTAACCAGAATGGTAGAGTGAAATTTACTAAAGGTTTAAAAGAGCAAACTTATTATATCATCGCAAAAAAAGGAAATTTGGTTTCAGAAGATGGATTGAAGTCTTCTAAGCTACAGAAAAATAAATTGAACAAGGTCAATGTAATAATTAAATAGTACGCGAAATACTAGATGATTTTATCATTGATTTATCATACAAAGGATGTTTTTGCTTAATGTAGAAACATCCTTTTTTATTAAATGAACTTACTATGGAAATAAAGAGATTGGAATTGTTTTCAAGAGACATTAATGCTCAGAAAGAGTTTTATACCAAAATTCTTGAGTTACCATTAATTGAAGAATACTCTAAAAGCTTTACTGTGAAAATAGGTCACTCTGAATTACAGCTTTCAATGAATAAAAATGCTACTCCTTATCATTTTGCTATTAATATTCCGACCAATAAAGTTTTAGAAGCAGTAGCATGGTTAGAGGAAAGAGTAGTTTTATTAAAAGATGGTGATGATAAAATTATTGACTTTAGGGCATGGAATGCAGAAGCTTTATATTTCTTTGATAAGGATGAAAATATTGTGGAATTTATTAGTCGACATCGTTTGGAAAATCAGATAGAAAGCCATTTTTCATCAAAAGCATTATTAGAAATATCAGAGATAGGGATGCCTTTGAAAGATATTGAAAGTGGGTATAAGCAATTAAATGAAAAAGTAGCACTTCCAATATTTGATGGTAGTTTTGATCGTTTTTGTGCTATTGGAGATGAAAATGGTTTATTTATATCGATTAATCCTGAAAAGAAAAAAGATTGGTATCCTACCAATAAAACTCCAGAACAATCAAGTTTTAATATCACCTTTAAGCAGGGGACAGATTTGTATGCTATGTCTTTTAATGAAGGGGAAATTGAAATAAAAAAAAGTAGTAACATTTAAGCTACTACTTTTTTCTTATCAAAAATGACTCTATTTGATATATCTAAAGTCGTGGTTATTTTCTAATTGCTTGATAAACTCATGCATTAATTTAATTGTATTCTCAATATCATCAGCATGTGCAGTTTCTACAGTAGTATGCATATACTTTAAAGGTAATGAGATTAATGCTGATGGTACACCTCCATTAGAGTAAGCAAAAGCATCTGTGTCTGTTCCAGTTACTCTAGATGAGGCTGCTCTTTGGAAAGGAATTTCTTTCTCATTGGCAGTGTTGATCAACATCTTTAATAAATTGTTTTGAACTGCAGGAGCAAATGTTAAAACAGGACCTCTTCCTCCTTTAGTATCACCTTCCAGTTGCTTATTATACATTGGTGCAGAGGAATCATGACATACGTCTGTAACGATGGCCACGTTAGGCTTAATAGTCTGAGTAATCATCTCAGCACCTCTTAGGCCTACTTCTTCTTGAACAGCATTGACGATATATAGACCAAATGGAGGAGTGTAATCTTTTTCCTCTTTGATTCTTCTTGCCACTTCAGCAATCATAAATCCACCAATACGGTTATCTAAAGCTCTACCAGAGTAGTAACGACCGTTGAAGAGTTCATGTAATTGATCTTCATAAGTAATTACTGTCCCAACATGGATTCCAAGTTCTTCAACCTCTTCTTTACTTTCTGCTCCAACATCAATAAAGATATTTTCTAAAGTAGGGTTTGCTTCTTTACCAGGTTTACGAGTATGGATTGCAGGCCAGCCAAAGATACCTTCTACAATACCTTTTTCACCATGTAAAAGCACTCTTTTAGAAGGAGCGATCTGATGGTCAGAGCCACCATTTCTGATCACATAAATATAGCCTTCAGGAGAGATGTAATTGACGAACCAAGAAATTTCATCAGCATGAGCTTCGATGACCACTTTATATGGAGCATCTGGGTTGACTACACCTACTGCGGTGCCATAGTTATCAACAAAAAATTCGTCTACATAGGGTTTGATATAATCCAACCAGATTTTCTGCCCTTCCGCTTCGTAACCTGTTGGTGAGTGATTATTAAGGTATTTATATAAAAAGTCTTTACTGTGTTGATCCATATTAATTCTATTAAAAATCTAAAAAAATAAAACTTTGAACTTATTCTTTTACGTTAAGTTACATAGATCAATTTATTCTTATATCATCTTTATGAATTTTTTTGATGATATATTAAATTGAGCAACTGTGGAAATACATTAGACTAATATAAAGATATGCGTGCGTTATTGATTGTTGATGTCCAAAATGATTTTATACCAGGAGGTGCATTGGAAGTTCCAGAGGGAGATCAGATCATTCCGGTCATTAATAGTATAATTCCAAAGTTCGATCTCGTAGTAGCTAGTCAGGATTGGCATCCTGCAGACCATAAAAGTTTTGCTATAAGTCATTCAGATCGAGATATTGGAGAAATTGTAGATTTAAACGGACTTCCTCAGATTCTATGGCCTGTTCATTGTGTAGAAGGATCTAACGGAGCAGAATTTGTCGATGCCTTAGATCAATCTTCAATTAAAAAGGTATTTAAGAAAGGGACAGATAAAGAGGTAGATAGTTATAGTAGTTTTTATGATAATGATAAAAGACATGATACAGGTCTAAATCAATATTTAAAAGACAACAACGTTGAAGAAGTATTTATTGTAGGTTTAGCAACAGATTATTGTGTTAAGTATACCGCTTTAGACGCTAAGTCTTCTGATTTTAAGACATATGTAATCGAAGATGCCACAAGAGGGGTTAACTTAAGAGAAAACGATGTAGAAAATGCCTTTACTGATTTAAGGGTATCCGGAATCAAAGTAATTCAAAGCACAGCATTAGAAAGTGTTTTTGAAGGAGAATAAAAAAAAGCATTGAGATTACTTTCTCAATGCTTTTTTTATTTATTGGTTAATGTCTCCCATATCAGAATCAACACCTTCGGCACCAATTCTACCAATTTCTTGGTCGATTAACCATAACCCTTGAGGTGAATCTTCACCAATTAAATCAAAGGCATCTAATATAGTACGAGCTGTTTCTTCTTCTTCTCTTTGCTCTGCAACAAACCACTGTAAGAATTGGAATGTACTGAAGTCTTTAGATTGGAAGCAGCAATCTACGATTTCATTAATCGCTTTAGTTACTTTCACTTCATGCTCTAACACCAATTCAAAAACTTGACGTAATGAATCAAATTCATGTGGAACAGCTGTGATTTCAGCAGCCAATGCATGTCCACCTACAGCATTAATATATTTGAAGAATTTCAACATATGCTGACGTTCTTCTTCAGCATGTTCATATAAAAATTCCGCAGCTTTTACATATCCTTCTCTCTCACACCATGAAGCAAAAGATAAGTAATACTGTGATGACTGATCTTCTAATTGTACTTGTTGGTTTAACATTCTTTCGACTTCAGAGTTCAGCGAAGTCTGTAAACGTTTTCTTTCGTTTCCCATGTTATAAATTTTAAGTATCGGGTGTTTTTATCTTACCTCTTGTAAAATAAAGGTTTTTAGACCGATTTTGTTTTATTGATGTTCAGAAATATCTTTTCTAGAAGTTTTTTAATATTAATCTAAATAAAGTTTGGAATTTATTATGCTTGCATACTATTTTAGCTAAACCAATAAAACAGAAAGATTAAATATTACTTGTTTCTATACTTAAATTAGGCAAGTGATCACCAATTAACAACATAACACATGAAAATTTTAGTTTGCATTAGTCACGTACCTGACACAACTACTAAAATCAAGTTTGCAGATAATAAACTTGATACAAACGGAGTTCAATTTATCATCGGACCTTATGATGATTTCGCATTGGCTCGTGCCGTAGAAATCAAAGAAAAAGAAGGTGGTACTGTTACGGTTCTAAATGTAGGACTTGCAGACACAGAACCATCTATCAGAAAAGCATTGGCAATTGGAGCAGATGATGCAGTACGTATCAATGCTGAGCCAGTAGACTCATTATTTGTTGCTAAACAAATTGTAGAGTATGCTAAATCACAAGATTATGATATGATCTTAATGGGTCGTGAATCTTCAGATTATAACTCTGGATTGGTACACGGTTTAGTAGGAGAACTAATGGATTGGCCATCGATTGCACCAACAATGCGTCTTGATATCGATGGATCAACAGCAAAACTGCACAGAGAGATTGAAGGTGGTCATGAAGAAGTTGAAGTGGCTATGCCATTTGTTGCAGGTTGTCAAGAACCTATTGCAGAGTGGAAAATTCCAAATATGAGAGGAATTATGATGGCTCGTAAGAAACCACTTCAAGTTATTGAGCCAGTAGCGGTAGAAGGTGTCACTACATACCAATCATTTGAGTTACCAGAAGAGAAAGGTGACTGTAAAATGGTAGATGCAGGACAGATGGATGAGCTTGTTGGTTTATTGAAAAACGAAGCACGCGTACTATAATCCTTCTTATCTAAACTTAAACACACATAAAATTAAATTAGACATGTCAGTATTAGTATTTATAGAAGCAGATAATGGAGTGATTAAAAAGTCTTCATTAGAAGCAGTTACATATGGTTCAAAAGTAGGAGATGTTGTTGCTGTGGCAATGGGAAGTATAGATGCTTCTGAATTGGCTTCAGTGGGAAAATATGGAGCATCTAAAGTGCTACATTGCTCTGATGAACGCTTAAATGATGGAGTAATTTCTGCAACAGCAAAACTTATTGCAGAGGCAGTAAACCAATCTAGAGCAGATTTAGTCGTGATGTCAAGATCATCTCTTGTTGATGCAGTTGCAGCTAGAGTAGCAATAAAAGTAGGAGCTTCTGTTGTTGCCAACGTTCAAGATTTACCAGACACTTCAAATGGTTTTGTTGTAAAAAGAGGTGTATTTACAGGTAAAGCTTTTGCTAACGTATCTATTCCAGAAGGTAAGAAAGTACTAACGGTTTCAAAAAATGTTGTTCCATTAGAAGAAACAGGAATTGATGCTGCAGTTGAGGAATTATCAGTTGCATTTGCAGACAGCGACTTTGGAGTGAAAAGAATATCTGTACATAAGCAAGATGGAGATATTTTACTTCCAGAAGCTGATCGTGTAGTTTCTGCTGGTAGAGGTATGAAAGGACCAGAAAATTGGCAGATGATCGAAGATTTAGCTTCTACACTAGGAGCAGCTACAGCTTGCTCTAAACCAGTTTCTGATATGGATTGGAGACCACACCACGAGCATGTTGGACAAACAGGTATTAAGGTAGCTCCGCAACTTTATATTGCAGTAGGTATCTCAGGTGCTATTCAGCATTTGGCAGGGGTAAACTCCTCTAAAGTAATCGTTGCGATTAATAAAGACCCTGAGGCTCCTTTCTTCAAAGCTGCTGATTATGGGGTCGTAGGGGATGCTTTTGAAGTTGTTCCTAAATTGATAGAGGCTATAAAAAACAATCAGAATTAACTATTCTGTGAATAGATGTAAATAAATTTTAAAGTTTATTTGTTAATATTTAACGAATTTATTGATATTTATTAATAGTTCCCTATATTTGTAATACTTCGGAGATATTATTGTCTTATTCGAAGATTTTTTAAACTTAGTCGGATACTTTTTCCTTTTCTGGCGAACTACTGATGAAAATCGTATAAAGAACCTCAACATGAAAGTGTTGAGGTTCAGTTTTTTATAAAGTTTTTTTATTTCAAGCGATTTCTAATCCTCGTTAATTTCTTTTGGACTCTTTTCTTGTCTTTCTCCTCATCGTATTCTTCTTTATCAAATAATATCGCTTTTTGATAATGAATTATAGCTTCTTGAAGATCTCCAATTTTAACATAATAATCGCCTTTGATTTCTAAATTCAGATGGTTGATTTCTATATCCAAGCTGTGGTCTATCCACTCTAATGCTTCTTGTATCTTATTTTTATCATCAAGGCATTCTTTAGCATTATTCGCAAAAAAGTACCACTTACCATGATGAATAAGCTTAGATTTTCTTTCTCGTTTACTATTGTCCTTCAATGTATCATCTTGAAAATCAAAGGAACATAACAAAGGAAGCACACTTATTAATAGTAAGTAAAGGGACCGATAGTTCATCGCGTTAAATTTTGAGAGTAATTGTATAACATGAGTTTTAATACAATATCTAACTCAAAATCTATATGAAAATAATTTAATATACTGATAATCAGTGTTTTGTTTATTATCAATGATTGGTGTTAATGTACGTAAATGGACGTTGTTGTCAATTTAGTACACTTACTGTACGCTAACTTTCAGTTATTTAGAAGTGAATGCATCCAATTGAGGTGTATTTCTGATGTCTACAGGAACTACAGTAGTAACTCCTTGTTCGATCATAGTAACACCATAGATAACATCGGTAGAAGCCATAGTTCTCTTATTATGAGTAACCATAATAAATTGGGAATTTGATGAGAACTTATTAATAATTCTACAGAACTTATCAACATTGGCATCATCTAAAGGAGCATCTACCTCATCAAAAATACAGAATGGAGCAGGCTTTAATAGGTAAATAGAGAACAATAATGCCGTAGCTGTTAGTGTTTTCTCACCACCTGATAATTGATTGATTGTTAAAGGACGTTTACCTTTTGGTTGTGCAAGGATCTCAATTTTTGAGTTAAGTGGATCATTGTCATCTGCCAATCTTAAATCACAGTTATCTTCTTCTGTAAATAGAGATCGGAATACCTCCATAAAGTTGTCTCTAATTTGGGTAAAAGCAGTCATGAACTTTTCTTGAGCGATATTATCTATATCTTCAATTGTTTTCATGAGTTGTTCCTTCGCTTTATTGAGGTCTTCTCTTTGTCCTAATATAAATGCATTTCTTTCTTTGATCTCATTAAATGCATCAATAGCAGTATGGTTAATTGCACCTAATGAATTTAGCTTTCTTTTTGACTCCTCACTGATATGTTCTAATTCATGTATTGGAATGTCTTTATATTCATTTTCCTCTTCCTGTTCTTCTTCAGAAGGTTTGATCAATAGTAATTGCTCAAGATCTACCTCAAACTCAACCGCAATTTTTTCTTTTACAGACGTCAATGAAAGTCTTAAAGCATTGATGCGTTCATTTGCTCCCATCAATTCCTGGTCAATACTTTCTTTTCTAGTCTGTTGCTGCTTAATCTCGATTTCTGTGTCTTCGATTAAAGCTTTGGTGCCTTTGTAGTTTTCTTCTGCTTCTAATACGCCTTGTTCAATATTCTGGCGTTCAACCTCCATCTTTTCAAGAGCTTCAGCACCTTCTTCATCAATAGAATCAGATTGAAGTAAATCTCTATCGACATTTTCAATTTCTTCTATATTCTGATCAATTCTATTCTGTGCCTTGACTAGCTCTTCATCTTTGAAGTCAATTTCTTTCCTAAGTGAATTGTATTGATTCTCTTGCTGTAAAAAATTGATATGAAGTTGATTGTACTTACTAGATAATTCGACTTTCTTCTCCTTTTCAATGGTCAAATTATCTTTCATTTCATCCAGTTGTTCCTCCATATACTCTAAAGAATAAGTTTCATCTTCGAGTAGAGGTTTACTTTCTGAAATAGTAATTTCGGCTTCTCCAATTCGCTCAAGTATTTCTTCTTTCTTGTTACTGCTTTGTTCCAAGAATTTCGCAAATTCCTCTTTTTGAGTTTTAATTTTGATTAACTCCTGAGTAACAACTTGAGCATTATGTTGAGCACTTTCAAGTTCATGCTGTAGGTTGATTTGTAATAGCGATTTATGTTCCGCCTGTTTCTCAACCTTTGTGATATGTATGTCTTCTGCTTCCTTTTCTAAAGCATTAATTTCTTCAGTCAGCTGTTCTAAGTGTCGGATTCTACCTAAAGATTTTCCTTCAAAAGATCCTGTAGAGCCACCTGTAATTGCCGATTTCCTTCGGATAGCTCTACCATTTTTAGTGACTAGAATAACACTATCATTCTTTGGAAGGTTATTTTGATTCCTATGCACAATATAGACCCCATCTAATAAATACATGATAAGGTGTGCATACTTGTCATCATAGTCTACTAATTCAAGTGCAGGAACAGCATCATCCACAGACTTTCTTGGAGAAGGTGAGTATCCTTCGAATTTATCTAAAAGAAGGAAATTGGCCTTTCCTTTTTTCATCTCTTCTAATAGGTTGACTGCTCTCCAAGCTTCCTCTTCATTTTCTAATACGAAATAATTAAGATAGGGAGATAAATACCCTTCAATTGCTGCTCTATATTCATCTTCGCAATGAAGAGTATCTGAAAGCATCGGAGCTTCTTTAGCCCATTCAGTATTTTGTTTTAAATACTTAATCGCTTCAGGATAGCCTTCTAAATTGTCGACTAATGACTTTGTGAGTTTATGTTCGTTTTTCTTGGCATCAAGAATTCTATAGATCTCAGATGAGCGATCTTTTATATTCTCAAGGTCTTCTCTACAAAGTTTAAGTTTTTCCTGATGTGCATTATATTTTTCTTTTACCTCTTCATATTCCGTAGTGGCACTTAAACGCTCACTTTCTAAAGAGGCAAACTGAGTATCAAATTCAGCAAGGCTTGAGGCTTTGTCAGATGATTCTTCATGTGCTCTTTCTAACTCTTGCTTCAGAGCTGAAAGTTGTACCTCGTTGATTTCAATTTTCTGTTTTAATTGGAAAATTGTAGCCTGTTTGCTTTTTACCTGTTGTTCAAACTCATTCGTCTGAACTTCTAGTTCATCGGACTTTTGTGTTTGACTATCTCTTTGATGTTGGGTAGTAGTTAATTCATTTTCTACTTCCATCACCATTTTCTCAATAGAGTTGAGTTGAATTTGCAAACCTTCAATCCCTTGTTGAGCTAATGCAATAGCTTCTCTATCAATAGTGGATTGATTTTGTAGGGTTGCTTTCTTTTCTTCCAAAAACTTGCGACGTTCTCCTTTAATACGCTTTTCAGATTCTATCTGACGCATTTTAAGGATATGTTCATTTAATGTCTTTTGCCTTGAGGCTAGAAGTTGCTCTTTATCAATAGACTCCTTTTTTTCTTTTGATATTGAAGCTTCTAATTCTTCAATTCTTTTAAGAGTGCTGTTTCTTTCTTCATTACCATTCGTCATAGTATCAGCGAGCTTGTGCATTTCGTCAGCTTGTGTTGATACTTTTTTTATGGCTAATTGAATACTGGATTCTCTATATGTTTTCTTTAGTTTAAGATATCTCTGGGCTTGCTTGGCTTGTCGTTCGAGTGAACGCATATTTTTTTCAACCTCAAACAATAAGTCATCAACACGTTCTAAATCAGCATCGGTATCTTTTAGTTTTTTTAGCGTCTCTTTCTTACTCTTTTTAAACTTTGAAATACCTGCAGCCTCTTCAAAGAGTGTTCTACGGGCATTTTGAGTGTCATTAAGTAACTCATCAATCATTTTTAACTCAATGATTGCATAACTATCAGAACCAATACCTGTATCTAGAAATAAGCTATGAATATCTTTCAGACGACAAGGAACACCGTTGAGAGAATATTCACCTTCACCAGAACGATAGAATCTACGACCAATTGTTACTTCTGTGTATTCTGTCGGTAAAAGGTTTTTGTTGTTTATAAAAGTAAGGTAAACTTCTGCCATTTGTAATGGACGTCTAGACTTAGTACCATTAAAAATGATATTGTCCATTTTTTCAGATCGAAGAGCTTTAGTACTTTGCTCTCCCAATACCCATCGTATAGCATCAACAACATTGGATTTACCACTACCGTTAGGTCCAACTACAGCAGTAATACCTTTGTCAAAGTTTAGCGTAACTTTATCGCCAAAACTTTTAAAGCCTTTTATTTCTAGTTTCTTTAGTAACATTTGGTCTATTTAGTAACTACCAAATGTAACTAATCTTAGTTTTTATTGCACAACAAAGCCTCCCAAAATTGAGAGGCTTTTCTATAATATTTAACTTAAGTAAGTATTATTAGGGATGTCTATGTGAATAGAATTTACTTCTTAGTAGTAGTGGCTCCACTATTTTCATATTTTGTGATAAATTTTATTTGCTCTCTTGCGGCAACATTAAATTCACCAGGATAATTCTGAGAGAAAGTCATTTTAGCTTCTTTCCATTGTCCTTCTTTGATCTGAACTAAGCCTAGTAAGAAATTAGCTTTATAGCTCGTTTTCGATACTTTGTTGTTTCTCAAGTCAGTTAAGATCTCTGTAGACTTTTCATACTCATGGGCTTTCATGGCTGCAACGCCTTCCATTAAGCGTACATCTGGTAATGGAATCCCACATTGTTCAAATTCCTTAATGTGTTTATTGGCTCCATTGAGATCACCAAACTTTAATTCAAGATCAATAAGGTCAGCTAAGATTTTTACCTTTTGAGTGTTTTCAGGTTGAATGGAAACTTTGTGCTCTAATAGAACAACTATATCATGTCTATTTAAACTGTTTTCTTTAATCTCAATTAGTAAATCATAAGCGGGTTCAAAGTTAGGATCCATCTTAATGACATTGGTTAAGATCTCTTCTGACTTTTGAATATCATACAATTGGTAATGAGCCCATGCGATCTGATATTGATATTCGGGAGTCATCGTATTCACCTTACTTTTTAACTTACCATCTGTTACTTCTTTAAAAGCAATATTCGCATTTTTATAATCTTCTAAAGAATGGTGTGCTACACCTAATTCATAGTAATAATGATCATGTGCCTTACCTTTTTCCTTCTCCATTTGAGCAATAGCTTGTTGCATACTGGCTTTTGCTAGTTCATGGTTTTTAGTGATGTAATTATTGTACTTTGCATCCATGTATAGGATGTAATCATCTTGTGGATTAATGTTTTTGGCGTCGGCGATGTGTGGTCCAGCTTTTTCAAATTGTTTAGTTTTATCAAGGATATTGATAATTCTTGTTTTGTACTTTAACTTTTTGTCTGAATCAGTGACAATAGAATATGCAGCATCTAAGTGCTCTACAGTTTTGTTATAATCTTTTTTCTCTTTGTAGAGTAATGCAAGTTTAAGATGTGCATCTAAATAGTTGGGGTCTACCTTCGTTGCTTTTTCAAAAGCCTTTAATGCATCTTTTGTCTTTTTCGTTTTTAGGTAGACGATACCAAGTTGATATTGGTATTTCGGGTTATCAACATCTTTAGCAATAGCGACCTCATAAGCCATAATTGCTTCGTTGAATTTTCCCATCTCCGCATAAACTTCTCCTTTGACAAAATAATCTTCAGCACTGGTATCTTGAGCATAAGAGAAATTAATTAGAATTAAAGATGCAAAAAGAAAAGAGTAAAGTTTTTTCATTTCGTGCTATTTTAGTGGATAGTATTGGATTATTTAAATATTAAAGTCTTTATAATTATAACGTTTTTGGGTGTTATATCTTTCAGAATTTAATAAGAATTTTAGACTAAAGTATGATTTTAAGATAAAAGTTACTTTTTTAAGTAATTGACTATTAATATTTTATGAAATAGTATCACTTGAGGAATATACTGAAGAAGAAGTTATGAGTTGGAAGGAAAGGTTTAATGAATTAGAAATTAAGACATATGATAAAAAAGCATTAGTAGACCTATTAGAACAGGTAGATCTTTATTTATCAAATCAACAAATTTCAGAAGAAAATATTGTTGCAGGAACATGGGCTTCATTGATGTTGAAACCACCATTTTTTGGATTGATGCTACTTACTGATAGCTCACTATATTTTGTTGGTGTTGATCAAAAAACAAAAAAGTTGGAGAGTTTTGAATGGATGTTCTCTGAAACGGAAAAAATAGAAAAATTAGAAGATTCTAAATTGGGAATCACTAAAGCTATCGATATATTTTTCGATGGAAAGCAAATTAGATGGGCTGGTATGAAAGGATTTATACCTTCATCTTTTATATTGAAACTAGAAAAGGTTTGGCATACTTAAAAAGTAAAATCCAAATCGAAAACTACCAAAACATAACAACACATATACTTTACACACAAACATGAAGAAAATTAAAAGGTTGCTTATTGCTAACCGTGGTGAAATCGCGTTAAGAATTATCAGGTCTGCAAGAGAAGAGGGAATCTACACTTTAGCGGTATACAGTGAGGCAGATATTGATGCTCCACATGTACTTGCAGCAGATCAGGCTGTTTGTATTGGTCCACCTGCGTCTTCACAGTCTTATCTGGATATGGAGAAAATTTTAAAGGTTTGCCATGAATACAAAATTGATGCGATACATCCAGGATATGGCTTTTTATCAGAGAATGCCACGTTTGCAAAAAGGGTAGAAGAAGAAGGAATCACATTTATTGGACCATCACCAAAAGCTATTGAAGTGATGGGGAGTAAGCTGGAAGCCAAGGCCACCGTACAAAAGTTTAATGTACCATTGGTTCCAGGAGGAGATGAAGCCATAGATGATATAGAAAAAGCCGAGAAGATGGCTTTAGAGGTAGGTTATCCGATCTTAATAAAAGCCAGTGCTGGAGGAGGAGGAAAAGGAATGAGAGTGGTGGAAGATCCTAAAGATTTTACATCACAAATGGATAGAGCGGTGAGTGAAGCAATGTCTTCTTTTGGCGATGGAGCTGTTTTTATCGAGAAATATATCCAAAAGCCAAGGCACATAGAAATTCAGATTTTAGCAGATAAACATGGAAATGTCGTTCATTTATTTGAAAGAGATTGTTCAATTCAACGTCGACATCAAAAAGTAATTGAAGAGGCTCCATCAGCGGTGTTATCGGATCAGCTTAGAGCAGAAATGGGAGCATGTGCAGTGAGGGTCGCACAATCTTGCGATTATGTTGGAGCAGGTACAGTAGAATTTATTTTAGATGTAGACAATTCTTTCTACTTCCTTGAAATGAATACTCGTTTGCAGGTAGAACATACTGTAACGGAAGAAATTACTCAGCTTGATTTAGTAAAAGAACAAATTAGAATTGCTGAAGGAGAGGAGTTGGGTTATGCACAAGAAGACCTCAAAATTCAAGGGCATGCTATTGAAGTGAGAGTTTATGCAGAGGACCCTTATCAGAATTTCCTACCCGATACAGGTAAATTAATTCGATACCAAGAGCCTGCTGGTATGAGAGTAAGAGTAGACAGCGGTTATAGAGAAGGAATGGAAGTAAGCATGCACTATGACCCAATGATGAGTAAACTGATTGTTTGGGGCAAGGATAGAACTGAAGCAATTGCAAGAATGTTAAGAGCAATTGATGAATATAAGATCACAGGCCTTGAAACTACACTTCCTTTCTGTAAGTTTGTATTCCAACACGAGGCCTTTATAAGTGGAAACTTTGGGACTAACTTTGTGGGGGAATATTTTAAACCTGAATTTTTAGAAGAATCGTTATCAGAAGAAGAGGAGTTAGTAGCAATCGCTACAATTGCAGAACTTTTTTATAAAAAGAAAAAGTCAGAGGAAACATCTGAACTGACAAATTTGTTAACTCCATGGAAACTGAGAAGGTTGACATAGATAATAATGAAATATTTAAAACAGATTACTTTTTTAGGCTTAATTGCTTGCAACTCATTAATGTTTTCTTGTGCAAAACCATCTGGAATAACACAAGATGAGTTTGATATGAAAACATGGAAAAATGATCCAAATGCTTGTCATGGTGATAGAGAAAAATTAGAAAAAGACTTTATCTCTGTGAAAGATAAATTATTAGGATCAGGTATCTCTGAAGTAAGATCTGTTTTAGGAAAGCCTGATAGAGTAGATTTAGACAAACGTTCTACTAAACAATATGTCTATTATGTGACATCAGGTTCGCAGTGTGGATCAACGGGTAATGTAGAGGGGAAAAGGTATAAAATTTATTTTGATGCACTTGAAACTGTACGTGAAGTAGCTCCAATACTGTAAAAACTATTCACTCTCAATACTTGGTTTGAATGAAATATGGTATTATAGAACGATAGAGAGTGAATAGTTTACTAACTAAATTGAGTGAAGTTATTAATCATCAAATTTACTTTCAGGACGTGTGATTTTTCTTTTTCGATGTTTGTCATACATCCAACAAATTGTAAGCTGACAGCTAATGAGAATTGATTTTAGCAGTGATACATAGTAAGTTGTTAAAGTATCTGTACGATTTCACATAAAAAATATGTGATGTTTAAAGTTCGATAAAAAAAATTAAACAATAAAGTCTTAATTAATATTATAATTGCTTTTTTGTTTATACATGAAATGTTACTTCGAAATGTATAATTAGTTGTTTTATTAATTATATCACAATGGATCTCAAGTTTTTAAAACAGTTGGTCAATCAAGGAGAGGGGTTTAAGATTGAGTTTAAGAAGAAAGCGGCCGACCCTTTAAAAATAATGAAAGAGGTAGTTGCCTTTGCCAATAAGTATGGTGGATACTTGATAGTTGGTGTTGCAGACGATGGTAGAATAGATGGTTTTACTGATGTAGATGGAGAATTGTTTGTGTTAGAAAAAGCCATTAAATCAAGGTTGTCTGTAAAAATCGATTACACAGTTTATAAGGTGCAAGTCTCTGCAATGCGTCAGGTATTGGTAATCGAAATCCCGCCAAGTACTAAGCAGCCTGTATTCTTACTGTATAACCTAAAAAGAAGAATAGGTAAACCTTATATTAGAGTAGAAGATAAAAGTGTTCAGATGAGTAAAGTGATTCGAAGATTACTAAAAGAAAGAAGTAAATCGGAGGAACATGTTGTCTCATTTGGAGAAATTGAAAGGAAGGTACTCCAATTAATAGATCAGAAAGGGTATGTGACTGTTGATGAACTAGTAAAATTGGATATGGATGAAAGTGAAGTCGTTGAGGCCATCATTCGTATGTGCTTAGCAAATATATTACAGGAAGTTCCTAGGGAAGTAAATGATAGGTTTATTATACATCCATCATCTAAACTTGCCTGGAATACATAAAAAAAGGAGTAGCTTTTAAACCACTCCTTTTTTTTATTTCTTACCTAATTCAATAAATGGTATAATCATTTCATCAATAGAAATGCCTCCATGTTGGAATGTATCCTTGTAATAACTAACATAATAGTTATAGTTATTTGGGTAAGCAAAGAAATAATCTTCTGTTGCAAAAACATATGAGGTAGATACTTCAGTTTTTGGCAATCCAAAGTCTTCTGGATGTCTGGCCACTAAAACATTCTTTTTATTGTAAGAAAGGTTTTTACCTTGCTTGTACCTCAAGTTGGTATTGGTTTCTCTGTCACCAACAATTTTGTAAGGTTTACGCGTTCTTACAGTACCATGATCAGTAGTGATAAAGACCTTACAATCTTTTTCTGAAAGCATTTTTAGCATTTCATAAAGTGTGGAGTGCTCGAACCATGATTTTGTGATAGAGCGGTAGGCAGCTTCATCTGGAGCAAGTTCACGAACCATATTGGTGTCTGTTCTTGCATGCGATAACATATCAACAAAGTTATACACTACAGCATTGAACTTCTTATGCATTAAGGCATTGATTTGATCATTTACCTGCTTACCTTGTGAAGCTCTAATAATCTTGTTGTAAGAGTATTTATCTTTGATACCATGACGAAGCAGTTGTTCTCCTAAAAGTTCTTCCTCATAGTTGTTTTTACTTTCTTCATCGTTATCATTTACCCACCATTCAGGATATGTAGCTTCAATTTCTGATGGCATTAAACCAGAGAAAATAGCATTTCTGGCATACGCTGTGGTTGTTGGTAGAATTGGACAATAAACATCTTCTTTTATTGAGAATAAGTCTGCAACTAATGGCTCAATTACTTTCCATTGATCATAGCGAAGGTTATCTATCAGGATAAAGAAAGTACTATTGTCATTTTCTTTTACATATGGGAATACTTTTTCGGCAAGTAACTCATGAGACAATATAGGTCTTTCATCTGGCTCTTCCATCCAGTCGATATAATTGTCTTTGATAAACCTACAGAAGTTATGATTCGCTTCATTTTTCTGCATTTCAAAGACCTCACTCATACTTTTATTTTCTGTCTGATTGATGGCAAGGTCCCAGTATACAATCTTTTTATAAGTTTCTACCCAATCTTCCCAATCCATATCATTCATGAAAGACATCATGATGCTTTGGAAATCTTGTTGATAGGCAGAATTGGTTTTTTCGTCGACTAATTTTTTCTTATCCAGTAGTTTTTTTACAGATAATAGTATCTGTTTTGGATTGATAGGTTTGATAAGGTAGTCTGCGATTTTTGCACCAATAGCATCTTCCATAATGTATTCTTCCTCACTTTTAGTGATCATTACAACAGGAAGGCTAGGTTTAATTCGTTTAATCTGCTCTAAGGCTTCAAGGCCTGTCATACCAGGCATGTTTTCATCCAAGAAAATGATATCAAATTCTTCTTCCTCACATTTTTCGATTGCGTCGAGACCACTTAAAACAGGAGTTACATCATACCCTTTTTTAGTTAAGAAAAGAATATGCGGTTTTAATAATTCAATCTCGTCATCGGCCCATAAAATACGTTGTTGACTCATTCTTTTGGGATGGTTTATCTATAATTATTTTTTAATTATTACTTAAGACACGAACATAAAGTTTCGGTTGTAATATAAAAATATGGATTTATAACAAAATAAGAAATCTCTTAACTAATCCACTTAAAGATATTCGTAAAACGAAAATATTATTATCTTCTTAAAATTATTAGTAGAATATTGCGTTAGAAAAGAGAAGTGCTCGTCACTTGGTCAAAAACTAAGATAGAAAACCTACTTAAACCAAGAATAATAAAAATGTTATGGAGGAAAACTCAACAACCCCAAAGAAAAACTTACTCATCATCTTAGGTTCAGTTTTCGGTGGAATTCTCCTGATTACAACAATCGCTTTCTTTGTCTTTAGCGGAGACGATGATGAAATCCATCCGGATTTAGTGGTTATTGATGAATATATTAAAGACAATACAGTTTGGAACCTAAATGGAGATGCTGTAGAAGGTAGTGCGGTAGCTATATCTATGCGTTTACCCAATATGAACATTCAAGAAGTGGAAGAAGCTGTAGAGAGAGCTGATCAGAATGTTCGACAGGTAGATGCAGATATCAAACAGTTAAAAGGTAACTTTGGCGATGATACAGGACAGTTGGAAGAAAGTTTAAGAAACCTTCAAGCAGAGCTGTCTAATATGTCTGACATTTACCATTATACTGAAATTTTATCCGATAATATATCACAAAGTGATGCAAGTGGTCAGAGTGGAGCAGTACAAGCTGCATTAACTAGATTACTAGCTACAAGAGATGGATATATTAGAGATATCAATATCATGCAGGAAAATATCGATAAGGTTTTATCTGCAATGGAAAGTATGAGAAACCAAAGTGGGACGATTGGAGGAACAAAAGAAGCTATAGAAGAGCTAGAAGTGGCTAATAAAAGACTTTTTGAAGAAGGTCGATCACTATTAAGAACACTTTTTTCTTTTGAATATATCTATAACCAACACCGAAAGGCAGGGGCCTCTGGGGAAAGTATTGATGTATTTTATATCGCCTTACAAGATTATCTTTATGATAGAATCATTGTAGAGAAATCACAAAAGAGCTTTTATGCTAAGAAAGGGAAGTTTGATCGCGTAGTAGAAGAAACTAAAAATAGATTAGGTTCACTTGATGAAATTGTTGCTTTACAGCAAAAGCGAGAAGTGAAATTAAGTGAATATAATAAGCTTTCGGAGCACTTGGGAGCATTAAATGAACTGTATTCAGATGCAGGCATTACCTTAACAAGTAGTGGTTATAATGAAATGGAGTTTGTTACTGATGAAGATTGGGAGTTTTCTGTTTCAGATGATGGAGATAATTCTCCATTGGTGGTCGTTTACAGAGTAGAAGGAACTCCACTGACTTCAGGACTAGTTGTTGCCAAGGCAAAATATAATTTATCATTTGAGAATGAAGACGGAGATGAACTTCTTTTAAATGGTAAACTAGAAAATGAAATAAGTGCACAGTAAAAAGCGAAGATTTATTGCTAGATTTGGGCTTATCGTTTGTAAATTCGCACAAACTAAAAGAACAATCATATGATAAATCACACGGTTTTATTTAAAATTAAAGATGAAGCAACTTCATCTCAAGTTACAGCAATGATTAATGCATTAAACGCATTGGGTAACAAAATTGAAGAAATTAAGGAAATCCACGTTAAAGAAAATTTCTCTGATAGAGCAAAAGGTTTTAGCGTAGTACTTTATTCAATTTTTGAAACTGAGGAAGCATTGAATAAATATCAAGTGCACCCTGCTCATGTTGAAGTTGTTACTGACCATGTAAAACCTATTCTTGAGGATATTTTAGTGGCAGATATTGATTACTAATAACTGCACAAATGATAAGGTTCCTGTTGCAAAATGTAACAGGAACCTTTCTATTTAAATAATGAACTAATCTAACTATTTATTTTCTTTTTCCACCTCTATGGTGTCCTTGTCTACCTGCTTGGCGTTGTTCCATTTCTGCTGCTAATTCATCAACAGATTTAGTTGGATCCATTAGCAAGAACATAGGAGCTTTATTTTGGTCCATCATCATACCCATTTTACCATGACGGCCTCCTTTGCCTCCTCTTTTACCTTCAGCTCCTTCAGGTTTGTATTTGTCAAAAATAGCCTTCATATCTGCTTTCCACTTTTCCGCATTTTCTTTGTTATCTTCTTTTAATGCTTCGAAGTCCGCTTCATGATTGTCTACAATTGCCCAAGCATCTGTCATGATTAAACGCATTTCTTTTTTAGCAGCTTCAAATGCTTTACGTTGTTCTTCAGTAGGTTCTTGTGAACGATCTCTTTTAGGCATATTTTCTTTTTGTGCCTTTAGGGTGTTGATTCTTGCTCTTAAAGATTCAATTTCTTTTTTCTCAGAAGATGAAAGCTTCTTATCCAACTCTTTACGTTGTTCTATCATAACTGGAAGTACATTAGCTTTCATATATGCATTGATTTCCTTTTTTGCTTCCTCTCTCTTTTTAGGATCTCCTTTACCTTGACAAAATGCGAAGAATGATACTGACACTAGAGCTAATACGATTAATGATATCTTTTTCATGGTATTTAATTTTTTAAGCAAAGAACCTTCTGTTTGTTCTTGCTGATTGAATGATTTAATTATTGATACTTCAAAGGTGGAGGAAAGGATGCAGTATTTATAAATCTTTCAACGAACGATAAGTTTTTTTCAACGAACGAACCCATTCAGAAATAAAAAGGTAAAAAAAGAGGTCATCCTATTAAAGATGACCTCGATTGTTCCTTAAGTATTACGGTAGTTATTTTCCTAATGTAGTATGTAAACCACATTCTGTTTTACCTTGTCCTGACCAACGACCAGATCTGTCGTCAGACCATAAAGGTTTTGTAGGGTCTGCTTTTGCTGTACATGGCAAACATCCTACGCTAAAATACCCTTTAGCAACTAATGAGTGTAGCGGTAGTTTTCTTTCATTGATATATTGGAATATCATTTTAGAATCCCAATCTAAAATTGGGTGATAACGTAACACACCGTGCTTACCTTCTTCTTCCTTCTGCATTTGTGCTCTAACTGCAGATTGACCTTTTCTAATGCCATTGATCCAAACATCATGTTCTTTTAAAACATCTTCAATTGGTTCAACTTTATTAATGTGACAACATCTGTCAGGTTGGTTTTTATATAAAGGCTCACCATTCTCGTCTACTTGTTCTGAGACAGGAATGTTCGATTTAATATCAATTACGTTTATCCCTAGTTGTTCTGCTAGTTGATCTCTGAATTCTATTGTTTCTGGAAAATGATAATTTGTATCCAGAAAATAGACAGGAATAGACTTATCTATTCTACTGATAATGTCTAACAGAACTACGCTTTGTGGCTGAAAAGAAGAGCTGGCAAAAATACGTTTGCCCTCCGCTTTGTATTTCGCCAATTGCTCCGCAATCTCATCAATGCGTTCATCAAAAGATGTTGCAGAAGCTTGTGATATGATACTTTGCGATGACATAGCTGTTAACTTTTATTTAATCTACTAATTATATAGGATAAATGCGAAATAATGAAAAGTTCCTCTTTTTTCAAAATATTAGCACAAAAAAAAAGGATTCAACTGCAAATTATGTTGAATCCTTTTTTGGTATTTTTTAGCTGTATATCAAAAGATTAAAAACCTCTTTTAAGTTCAATACTTGCTCTAATAGGCCTAGAAACATTGCCTGCGTTGTCTTTAAAGCGAATGTAGACATGTTTCATTCCATCAGTTTCTCCTTTTAAAACCCAATTTTCAAATTTTGTTGATGCTTGCTGCCATTTTCCTCCGCTAAACGAAGAACTGTTGCTAATCATCATAAATTTTGCACCATCAGGTTGTATATCTAAAGTCACTTGCTTATTGATATCAGTGGTAGATTTTTCTCCATGGTTAATGCTCAAGCTGATATTTTGTGGTGCTTGAGTATCAATATCAATAGAAGCAGAATATGTCTGTGTCTGATTACCGGCTAAATCTTTATATCTAACATAGATCATTTTTTTACCATCACCATCTGTCAGTTTAATGGTTTTCTTTCCGTTGAACAATTCCCATTTACTATCAATAAATTTTGGATCTTGAGCAACGATCATAGAATCTACCTGACGACAAGTGAAGCTGACATTTACAGTACGATCTTGTCTGTTGGTGATTTTTGCACCGTCATTTATTTTTATGCCTCCAGCAAATGGAGCCGTTCTATCAACGGTAATTTCATCAGAAACAACTGGGGAAACATTACCTGCTTGATCTCTATATCTAGCATATATTTTTCTGATCCCATCATCGCCAGCAGTTAGTTCCCATTCTACGTAGTCATCTTGAATAAGACGCCACTTATTACCGTGGAAAGATGTTGTATTCCCTAATTGGTAATATTTTGCTCCTTTTGCAGAAAGAATCACACCTACTTTTAGACTGTTTTGGTCTGTTAAGTAGTTAGACGGAACATCCATCTTTACTCCAATGTCTGTAGGAGGTTCTGTATCTAAAATGATTTTTTTCATTAACGTTTTAGATTCGTTTCCATCTACATCCTTGAATTTGTAGTAAACGCTTTTCGTCCCGTCACCAGCAGACAATGTATAATTGAAAGGTGTTTGAAAACGGATCCATCTTGAACCTTCAAAAGATGGGCTGCCACTAGCCATCATTTGGGTAATTCCAGTTCCATGAATCTCAACAATAATTTTTGTTGAATTTGTATATTTTCCGGACTTATAAATTATTCTAGTTCTATCCAAAGGTGTTTGGGCAAAACTAATTTGACTACAAAGAATAAAGAATGAGAGAAAAATAATTCTCGTTAGAGTACTCATTTTAAGTATTTTTTATCAAATAAATGATGTAATTTTTCTAATTAACGTTTCAATAGCAAAAATAGTACTCAATTAAAACGCATTAACGGAACAAGATTTGTTAGTAATAGAAAAGAACAGAGGTTTACGCGGTTACACTATTATCATTATATCAATTTAACTAGCAGAAATTGACAGTAATGAGTAAATTTTAGAACTATTTTAAGTAAAGTACCGTATAAGTCTTATTAGTTTAGATAACAATTGTTAATTTATCAAGAGTTAGGTTATAACTAGTACTCTATTATTGGGATCATTAATATGATGAACAAAGAAAATATATTAAATATTTCATTAAGGTATTTAATAGTCTTTTTTACTGCAGTTTTCTTCTTTTTTGATTTAGAATCTCATGCACAGGAAGTGGTCGAAGGAGCGACATATTCACCGAGTTCACTTTCTCAGGAAGCAGTTTCAGTTAAAAGCGAATTATTTCCAACTAGCTCTGCAGAAGTAGGAGATACAACATTTACGATTTATGGAGATGCTTCTATTCCTTTTAAAATTTATTTTGTGAATGGAGCAGAGTATGACAACATCTTCAACCCCAATCCAACGGGGATAATATTGAATGGCAGAGAATTTAATTTCTTCTGTTCAATGGAAAAATCTATTAGACAAAATTACTCTAACGTTTTAGAGGCAAAAGAATTCGATTATTTAGGTAAATCTTATTTAATGCTTATTTCTTTTAGAGAAGATTGTTTAGGAGAAAATTGTAGATATCGTTGTTACAACGTTTTTGACATTACAGATAGAAATTCAATCCGTCAGACATCGTTCTCGAGTTTATTCCAAGGAACTGATAGTTTTGGTGACTTTAATAATGATGGTAAGCTAGATTTTGTTCGTGTGGCTCCTAAGCCTCCGAAAGATCATGTAGCTGGAGAGCCAGTAATTAATTATTTAGTTACAGCTTATACCATGAGAAGAGGTTTACCAAAACAACTTACGGATCAAGGAAATACATATTACCTATATGTAAAAGGAGATGAAGAAGCTACTTCATTTTCTGTATTACAGGCATATTGGTTCTTCAATATCAAAGACATTGAAGGAAAAGATGCTGAACCTACTACGTATTTTGCCGAGTACATCTCATTTGACCCAATGTACCGTTATTTATATAATCCTAACGGTGTGCGTATTGAGAAAAATAGATGGTCTGTCTTAATTACAGATGTGGGTGATTTAGAATCTGCTCAGGAGCAATGTCAAATTGTGAGGGAGTACGATATCGAGGATGTATATATCATGATTGATCAATACAGTGGAGATATCACTTATCAAGTATTTGCTGGAAATTTTGTAAGTAAGGAAGCTGCTGAAGCCTACCAAAGAAAATTAAATCAATATGGGGTAGATGGACAGCTTACTGATTTCTTAAATTCATATTAGTCTGGTAAATAACTGTACCGCTTATACTATTTTTTTATTTATTCAGTTGTATCATAAAAGGCATAAATTTTTCAAGCTTTTTATACAATAGAAAAAGAGTTCTTCAACATTAGAAATCTATGAAACTATCTAAATTTCATATCATCTTAAAGTTAGTTTGCTCCTTGTTAGTAGTGAGTCCTGCATTTTCACAAAGTGCTGCAGACTATTTAGAGAAAGCAGATTTTTTATTAGCAAACAACCGTTACAACGAGGCTTTGGATATGTTGGATCAAGCAATTAATGCTAGTCCAAATGATGGGAGTATTTACTTCAAAAAGGCAAACACATATTTAGCAGTTACAAAGTTTGGTGATGCGATCCAAACACTTGAAGCTTGTGTGAAAGCAGATCCAGGATTCTTTAGAGCTTATGAGATGTTGGGTGATTTATATTCTCAACGTAAGCAGCCAATTAAAGCTGTAGAGTTCTATGATTTAGCTTATCAAAAAGATGGAGCAATTGAGCAAAAATATCTATACAAATTGAAAATATTAGATATTCTTGATCAAGCAAATAGACACAGGTTCTCCAAAAAACATATTGATGACGTAAGAAAATTAAACCTTACAGAATCATTTGACTTAGACTATTATGAGTCGATGTATTGGAATGAAATGGGTCACCCTGAGAAAGCGGAAGAACTAATGGCTAATATCATTGGTGATATTGAACCTTTATCAGGTAACGAAAGATACTATTATCAGTACGTTTGGGCATTGTTTGAGCAAGCTAAGTATGCTGAAGCAAAAGAGTGGATGGACAAGATTACTACAAGTGAGGCAGAATCTATGTTTATGATCTTCCAAGAGGATTACTACTTTAATTTAGCACAAACATACTTTACTGTTATGGATTATGAGAAGTCGCAACATATGATTGACGTGACTTTAGGAATTAATTCATCTTATATAGAGGCCTTCGATTTACAAAAGCAGTTGGCAGCTATCAGAACTGATAAAACAAAAGTAATTGCTGCTCAAGATAGAGCTTTAATGGCTGAGAAAGATGTTAAAAAGCGTTCTGCTAAGTTGTTAGATTTAGCGACACTGAACTATCAAGCAATGGACTATGCAACAGCATATATTCATATGGAAGAGTTCCAAAAAGCATTGCCTCAAAATGAAAGAAACATTAATGTGATTTTCATGAAGACAATGTGTGAAAAGAACCTTAGTGAAATCGGAGTAGCTACAGAGAAATTAAAGAAGGTAATTCATAATCCTACTATTAATCCTCCAACAAAAGCGAAATACAATTTTGCAATTGCATTAGTTTACAAAGAAATTGGAGATTATAAAACTTCAGAGAGTTTCTTAAAAGCGGCATATGGCGGTTCATTTAAGAATGCAGTTCGATATGAGTTTGCAGATATTCAGAAGTTAAAAGATATCAAGGAGTTGGAAGCTTTAAATAAATAAAGTTCCTGACTTTTAAGAAAGGCCATCTCAATTTAATGAGGTGGCCTTTTTTTGTAGTGATATTTCTTATGGATTGATATTAAAATATAGATCATATGCTCTTCAATTTTAATCAATTCATCTATTATGTTAGAACTTCAATTAAAACAATTTGGTAGCTTACTAAGAAAATCAAAATTATCACTAATAGGGCTGTCAATTTTAAATATACTGATGATTTCTCTTGAGAATGGAGACTTATCAGAGAAGGTTATTTCTACTCTTTTAAGCATTTTATACATAGTAGTTGCTTTACGGATGGGAAATCATCCGAAAGCATCATTGGTATTTTTGGTGATAGTACATCTACTATTTAATTCTTTTCTATTAAGTGTAGATGTTAGTTACTTTATTCAACAATGTGTTGGAACAGTGGTAGAGTTATTCGTCATCATTTATTTCATTAAAAAAATTAACGCAATTGAACTGTCAATTGTGTCCTTGGAGAAAATTTAATCTTATATATAAATTCGAAATATTGAAAGAGTCACTTCCCTAAAGAAGTGGCTCTTTTATTTTTTTTGAAAAAAAATGAATTTATCAGGTGACATTTTAATGATTAGGAAATAAGTAAGTGAAAATAAAAACTCAATCATTAAAAAGTTTACAACAATGAAAAAAGCTTTATATCTATTCATCACTTTAATTACATTAAGCTTCTCAAATCTTTACGCTCAAGCTCCTGCAAATGGGGGGGGAAACTTTAAAGGTCCTGGTACTTTAAATATTGGTTTAACCACTGGTTTCTCAAATAATACCATAGGTTTTATGGCCGATTATGAAATTGCTCAGTTAGGGAGGGATTTTACAGTAGGTGCATTTGTTGATTATCAATCTTGGTCTGGAGACGGAAGTACTTTTGGTGCTGGTGCTAGATTTAGATGGTATGCAGATAGAGTATTAAATATTACGAATCCAAAATGGGATGTATATGCTGTGGGTGATATTGGATTTGATTTTGGTCATGCCAATCAATTACACTGGGGTATTGGTGTAGGTGCTAAGTATCATATCTCAGATAAAATCGGTATTCAAGGTAATATTGGATCTGGAGCACAGATCGGTATTAGTTTAGGTTTGTAATAAATAAAAAGGCCTCTGAAATTACTCAGAGGCCTTTTTGTATCTATTACATATTTCTTCTGTATTGCCCACCAACTTCAAATAAAGCGGAGGTGATTTGCCCAAGAGAACAATATTTAGTGGCTTCCATTAAGGCTGCAAAAGTATTATTCTGATTTAAGGCATCTTCGCAGAGCTTCCCAAGTGCTTTTTTACCATTACTTTCTAAAACTTGATGTAATTGTTCGAGCGCATGGATTTGCCCATCTTTTTCTTCTTTAGTAGATCTAATTACTTCCTCAGGGATCACTGTTGGTGATCCATTTTTTGATAAGAAAGTATTTACACCAATGATAGGGAAATCTCCATTATGCTTCAATGTTTCATAGTATAGAGATTCCTCTTGTATTTTAGAGCGTTGGTACATTGTTTCCATAGCTCCAAGTACACCACCTCTTTCAGTAATTCTATCAAATTCAGCCATTACCGCTTCTTCAACTAAGTCAGTAAGCTCTTCAATGATGAAAGCACCTTGAATAGGATTTTCATTTTTGGTTAATCCCAACTCCTTATTGATGATCAACTGAATAGCAACGGCTCTTCTAACGGATTCTTCTGTTGGTGTGGTAATCGCTTCATCATATGCATTTGTATGTAGTGAATTACAGTTGTCATAAATAGCATATAATGCCTGAAGAGTGGTTCTGATATCATTAAAAGCAATTTCTTGAGCATGTAATGATCTACCAGAAGTTTGAATGTGGTACTTTAACTTCTGTGATCGATCACTTGCTTTGTATTTGTACTTTAATGCTTTTGCCCAAATTTTCCTGGCTACTCTACCTATTACAGCATATTCTGGATCGACTCCATTCGAGAAGAAGAATGAGAAGTTTGGAGCGAAATCATCAATCTTCATTCCTCTATTTAAATAGTACTCTATAAAGGTGAATCCATTTGCTAAGGTAAATGCCAATTGAGATATTGGGTTGGCTCCAGCTTCAGCAATATGATACCCTGAGATCGATACAGAATAGAAGTTTTTAATACTTTGATTTGTGAAATACTCTTGCATATCACCCATCAAACGTAAAGAAAACTCCGTTGAGAAAATACAAGTGTTTTGTGCTTGATCTTCTTTTAAAATGTCTGCTTGAACTGTACCTCTTACTTTCTGGATAGTGGCTTTCTTTATTTCTTCATAGACATCAGTTGGAAGTACTTGATCTCCAGTGACACCTAAAAGCATTAATCCTAATCCATTGTGATTTTTTGGAAGTTCACCTCTATATTTTGGAGCTGTTGATCCTTGGTAGATTTCGTCAATTTTATTCTGAACATCTTTCTCAAGACCTTTTTCCTTAATATATAGCTCACATTGTTGATCAATGGCAGCATTCATAAAGAAAGCTGTCATAGCTGCTGCAGGCCCATTGATCGTCATAGATACAGATGTAGAAGGAGCACAAAGGTCAAAACCTGAATATAACCTTTTTGCATCATCTAAACTAGAGACGTTAACACCTGAATTGCCAATTTTTCCATAAATGTCAGGTCTGAATGCAGGATCTTCACCGTATAAAGTGACGGAATCGAATGCTGTTGATAGTCGAGCAGCAGGTTGCCCTTCAGATAAATAATGGAATCTTCTGTTGGTACGTTCTGGGTTTCCTTCTCCTGCAAACATTCTAGTAGGATCTTCACCTTTTCTTTTGAAAGGGAATACACCGGCAGTATAAGGAAATTCTCCAGGTACATTTTCCTGCATTGACCATTTTACAATATCACCCCACCCTTTATACTTTGGTAAAGTCACTTTCGATATTTTATTACCAGACAATGTAGTTGATTTTGTATCTACATGGATATCTTTTCCTCTTACCTGATAAGTGAAAACATCACTAGCATAATTGTCAACTTTTTCTTTCCAACCTTCAATAATATCTAAAACTTCATGGTTGGTCTGCTTTTTAATATCTTCAAAAGCTTTTTGAAGTACACCTTTAGTTTGGTTTTCATGATCTACAACTTCAATCGCTTTTTGAAGTCCATAGAGCTTATCTGCTAATTCAGCTTGTTCGTCTACTGAAGCATTATAATTTCTGATTACCTCAGAGATTTCAGACAAGTACCTTACTCTTGAAGGAGGGATAATGTGAATTCTATTTCCTTCAATGTTATTTTCAACTTTTGATAAAGCAAGATCTTTCTTCTTTGCGTTAATTAGCTCAATTAATTTGTTGTAGAGCTGATTGACTCCTGTATCATTAAATTGAGAGGCCATTGTACCAAATACCGGTGTATCATCATCAGGTAATTCAAATAAGTTGTGGTTTCTACGGTATTGTTTTGCAACATCTCTCAGTGCATCTTGTGCACCTTTCTTATCAAACTTATTTAAAGCAATAACATCGGCATAATCCAGCATGTCAATCTTTTCTAGTTGAGTTGCTGCACCATATTCGGGAGTCATCACATATAATGAGACATCACTAAAGTCGATAATTTCAGTGCCCGACTGACCGATACCTGATGTTTCTAGAATAATCAAGTCGAACCCAGCGACCTTTACAAGGTTCAATACTTCTTGAATATGTTGTGATAAAGCGATATGTGCCTGTCTTGTTGCTAAAGAACGCATATACACTCTACCATTGGAAATAGCATTCATACGAATTCTATCACCTAGTAGTGCTCCTCCAGTTTTTCTTTTGGAAGGGTCGACAGATATAATCGCAACTTGTCGGTCTTCAGATGAAAGGAGAAATCTTCTAATTAACTCATCTACTAATGAAGATTTACCAGCACCGCCTGTCCCAGTAATACCAAGGACTGGAGTAGTAATATTTTCTGCTTTTTTAGCTAGATCACTTAAAAACTCTTGATGATTACTTTTGAAGTTTTCAATAGCAGAAATAACTCTACCAAGGTTTTTATGAGACTTCTTGTCAATATTTAGAGACTCCTTCTGTATATTTTTTCCAGTAGGAAAATCACATTGTATTAAAATGTCATTGATCATTCCCTGAAGTCCTAGTTTTCTTCCGTCATCAGGTGAATATATTCTATTGATACCGTATTGGTGGAGTTCTTCAATTTCAGTAGGTAAAATAGTTCCTCCACCACCTCCGTAGATACCAATGGTGTCAGCTCCTCTTTCTTTCAGTAAATCATAGATATATTTGAAATACTCTAAGTGCCCGCCTTGGTAGGAAGTGATTGCGATACCTTGTACGTCTTCTTGAATAGCACAATCTACGATCTCTTGAGCAGATCGGTTGTGACCAAGGTGAATGATTTCAGCGCCAGTTGACTGCATGATTCGACGCATGATGTTAATAGACGCATCATGTCCGTCGAATAAAGAACCAGCCGTTACTAACCTTATTTTATGTTTAGGTTGATACGGTTGACTCGAATTCATTTGTGAAGTCATTTTAGTGTGTTTAATGTTTAAGTGTTTATGATGTGTGTAATTCTAATGTAACCGAGAACCTATCATGGGTCTCATTGATGGTTAATATGTGTTTGTTTTTATACTGCAAGGTGAGACGTTTTTTTACATTCTCCAAACCAATACCGCCTTCTTTGTCTTTGCTTATTTTTCTTGAAGGTTTTGAATTGGAAACATTGAACAGTATAGTATTGTTTTTTTCGGTTTCTAATGAAATACTGATCCACCCATTTTGCTCATCTTCGATATGACTATGTTTGAAAGCATTTTCTATGAAAGGAGCGAAGAGTAGTGGAGCTATTTGTAAATGATGTGATGAAATATTGATATCATATTTAACTCTTTCATGTAGAGTGTCATCTTTCAATAAATGCAATGATATGAAGTTTTGCAAATACTCAACTTCTTGTGATAAAGGAACAGTTTCAGTCCCAGTATGGTACAACATGTACCGTAACATGTCTGATAGTTGGAGTACTACATCAGGTGTTTTGTCAGATTTTAAGAAGGATAATGAATAGATATTATTGAGTACATTAAATAAGAAATGAGGATTGACTTGAGATTTTAGAAAACTCATTTCGGATTTTACCTTTTCCTCTCTTAATAATGTTGCTTCATTTTCTTTTTTTAAACTATATACTGTCATTCTATAGGCAGTACTTAATAATGCAACTACACTAAATAAGATGAAGTTGTAGAGTGATTCGAAAATTTTTGGAGGTGTAAAGAATCTTTTTGCTCTGTTTTCACCTCTCATTCGATTTCTATTGTATTGATTCTGTTCTTCTTCGGGAGCATCAAATGGAAACAACCTTTCAGATTTCGCTTCAACTCTCCAAGAATCCATTACTCTTTTTTCGCTTCTATTGTATAAGGTGGCAATGCTTAAAGTGATTATGAATAATGCTGCCCCATAAAATAGGTACTTCTTTTTCAGTAAAAGTGATGGTATTAAGAATTTTAAATTAACCTGCCAAAGTATGATTTGAGCTCCAATTAGAAGACCTGCTTTGATGAGTGCATAGGTGTGTCCGAACCTCTGATCAAAAAAGTTGAAGGTTAAAAAAAAGTAGGCTATCACTAAAAGGAATTGCCATACTTGGTCTTGTTTGATGTTATACTTCGACAAAAAACTCATACTGTAATAATCCTAATTATCTATAAAGATATAATTATTTATTCAATGAAAATCTAGTAAAGTGATAGTGAAAATGGTAAATGTTGCTATATATTAATAATCGCATAAACGAATTAAGAGGTTTATTAAAAATGAAACTTAAGTCATTTTTTCATTCCAAAATTGCAAACATTTATTAAATTCGCACATTGGAACAAAAAAATGCTCAATTGAGAGTTAATTACTTTATATAATTAGCTAGCGTAACAACAAATTTCAGCAATAGGTAGCATTACGTGTGTTTCCTTATCATCACATAAGTTAAAAGACATGACAAAAGCGAAAATTATCTACACCAAAACAGACGAGGCTCCAGCTTTAGCCACTTACTCTTTCTTGCCAATCGTAAAAGCATTTACAGGCGTTGCAGGAGTTGAAGTAGAAACTAAAGACATTTCCTTGACTGGACGTATTTTAGCGAATTTCCCAGAACAATTAACTGATGAGCAAAAAATCGGTGATGCTTTAACAGAGCTTGGAGAATTAGCAAAAACTCCAGAAGCTAACATCATCAAGCTTCCAAATATTTCTGCTTCTATTCCTCAATTACAAGCGGCAATCAACGAATTACAAGCACAAGGTTACAATGTGCCTGATTTCCCAGCTGAGCCACAAAATGCAGAGGAAGAAGAGATCAAAGCACGTTATGCAAAAGTATTAGGATCTGCTGTAAACCCTGTTTTACGTGAAGGTAACTCAGATCGTAGAGCTCCTAAAGCTGTGAAGAACTATGCTCGTAAACATCCACATTCTATGGGTGCATGGACTTCTTCATCAAAATCACATGTTGCAAGTATGCCTGCAAATGATTTCTACGGTTCAGAGAAATCAGTTACAGTTGATAAAGCAACAGATGTGAAAATCGAATTTGTAGGTGCAGATGGATCTACAAAAGTATTGAAAGAAAAAGTAGCCTTATTAGACGGTGAAATTATAGATGCAGCTGTAATGAACATGAAAGCTTTAAAAGCGTTTATTGCAGAGCAAGTAAAAGATGCTAAAGATAGCGGTGTATTGTTCTCATTACACATGAAAGCGACAATGATGAAGGTTTCTGACCCTATCATTTTTGGTGCTGCTGTTGAAGTATTCTACAAAGATGTATTCGAAAAGTATGCTACTTTATTCGAAGAGTTAGGTATTACTGCTACTAACGGTATTGGTGATGTTTATGCTAAAATTAAAGGTCATGATAAGCAAGCTGAAGTAGAAGCTGCTCTTGCTGCAGTTTATACAGATGCTCCTGATTTAGCAATGGTTGATTCTGACAAAGGAATTACTAACCTACATGTTCCTTCAGATGTGATTATTGATGCTTCTATGCCAGCAATGATCCGTACTTCAGGTCAAATGTGGAACAAAGCCGGTCAACAACAAGATACTAAAGCTGTTATTCCAGATAGATCATATGCAGGTGTTTACCAAGCTACAATCGACTTCTGTAAAGAAAACGGTGCATTAGACCCAACAACTATGGGTTCTGTTGCTAACGTTGGTCTTATGGCTAAAAAAGCAGAAGAGTATGGTTCTCATGATAAAACTTTCCAAATGTCAGCAGCAGGTACTGTTAAAGTTGTAGACGCAGCAGGTACAGTATTGATTGAGCAGGCAGTAGAAGAAGGTGATATCTTCAGAATGTGTCAAGTGAAAGATCTTCCAATTCAAGATTGGGTGAAGTTAGCTGTGAAGAGAGCAAGAGCAACACAAACTCCAGCTGTTTTCTGGTTAGATGAAAATAGAGCACATGATGCTGAGTTAATCAAAAAAGTAAATACTTACTTAAAAGATTATGATACTGAAGGTTTAGAAATCCTTATCAAAGCACCAGTAGATGCGACTAAATTCTCACTTGAGCGTATCGTAAAAGGATTAGATACAATTTCAGTAACAGGTAACGTATTACGTGATTACCTAACAGATTTATTCCCAATTTTAGAATTAGGTACTTCTGCTAAAATGTTATCTATCGTACCATTAATGAATGGTGGTGGATTATTTGAAACAGGTGCAGGTGGATCAGCTCCTAAGCACGTTCAACAATTTGTGAAAGAAGGTTACTTAAGATGGGATTCATTAGGTGAGTTCTTAGCATTAGCCGTTTCATTAGAGCACTTAGGTGATACATTTGACAACCCTAAAGCGAAAGTTTTAGCGGAAACTTTAGATGCTGCAACGTCTAAGTTCTTAGATAATGATAAATCTCCTGCTCGTAAGATTGGTAGCATTGATAACAGAGGTTCTCACTTCTATTTAGCGTTATACTGGGCACAAGAATTAGCAGCTCAAGATAAAGATGCTGAACTTAAAGCGAAGTTTGCTGAGTTAGCAGAAACGTTAACAAGCAATGAAGCGAAAATCAATGATGAATTGATCGGTGCTCAAGGTAAAGCACAAGAGATTGGTGGTTACTACCATCCTGAGTTTGGTGCAGCTTCTAAAGCTATGCGTCCAAGCTTTACTTTAAATGATGCTTTAAATCAATTGGTATAATTACCAAGTAGATATAATTAAAACAAAACCTCATCTCTACAGATGGGGTTTTGCCCTTTTATACGATTTGCTTTTTGAGAAAGAAAACTGCTCTTTTTTGAACTTATTCAAGAAATAACGGTATTGATAGATACTTTCGATATGATTATTTCGTTCTAGACAAGATAATCGAATTGAAGTAGTAAGCTTGCATAGTTTTTGACGTCAATTTGGGTGGAAAAATTTCCTGTCTGTACGTACTAAATTTTTTAAATCTCGAAATATGAAAGAGGGTAATGTTGCTTTCTATCAAAAGATGCCTCTAGATATCTTTAAAGGTTTTGCCGATCAAATAGGTTTAGCTGGTGGAGAAGATCTGCAACAAGTATACGCTACGATCCAAGAAGATGCTGTGATCATGGAGTTGGGTTCGGGTTACGGCCGAATCATTAATTCACTTAAAGCAAATAACTTTAAAGGTAAAATTATTGCGGTAGAGATCGTTGATACATTGGTCGACATCTTAAAGCAAAATTCCTCTGATGATATTCAAGTGGTGCAAGCTGATGTTTGTGCCCTAGATTGGGAAGAAGAAAGTGTAGACATCATACTTTGGATGTGGTCAGGTATTCTAGAACTTTCTGCTGATGACCAGAAATTAGCTATTGAGAAAGCTTATAAATGGTTAAAAAAAGGTGGAAGAATGATCATTGAATGTCCTTATAACGATTCGATTTCCAAGGTAGGAATGTTATCAAATGATAAAAAAATTGTCGTAGAAGAGGAGTGGGGTGTCTTAAATGCAACACTTGTAGAAGAACAAGATGTGGCTTTTTATTCATCTAAAGCGGGTTTTAAGGAGTATTCATTAGATACTTATGAAACAACAACTCAACTTACACGCGCTATCTACACTTTGATAAAGTGAATAATATAAACATCTTTAAGGTGTATTAAACTAAGGAATAATGAAGAAAATACTCTTTGTAGGTCTGTGCTTTCTCATTAGTTTATCAAATTCATATGCCCAGCGATTTGGTTATATAGATTCTCAGGTCATTATTGAACAGCTTCCTGAATATAATGAGGCTGAACAAAAACTAAAGAAACTTACAGACAAATGGTTGACGCAATTGGATGGTATGAAAGCTGAGATTGCTGATTTGGAAAGAGCTTACGCTCATGAAGAAATCCTTTTAACTCCGGAAATGAAAAAGGAGAAATTGGATAAGATTGCAGACCTTAAAAAGGAAATGCGAGAGTTCCAAACCAATCATTTTGGTTACGAAGGATTGCTTTATTCGAAACGTATGGAATATATGAAACCCCTTCAAGATAAAATCTCTCAAGCTTGCCAAACTGTGGCTCGTCAGAAAAAGCTAAATTTTATCTTTGATAAGGCTTCAGATATTACATTAATCTATTCAGATCCTAAATATAATTATACTGATTTCGTTTTAGACGAACTTGGTGAGGGAGATCCTGAGGATTCTCCAAGATAATTTATATTTTTGCATCGAAACTTTCCTTAGAGTATAGTTTTACATATAAACGAAGAAATTTTTAGTAAAAAATGAAGAAAATCTTATTTGCGATTTGGTCGTTGATGATGCTGTCTTCTGTAGCTATGGCCCAACAAAAAGTGGCTTATATTAACGAGGATAGTGTGATCACCTCAATGCAAGAGTTCAAGACGCAGCAAAAGATTATCGAATCTTATGCTAAGCAGTTTCAAACTCAAATTGAGATGAAACAGAAGTCTATGCAGGAGAAGTACCAAACGCTAATGCAGGGACAACAAACAATGTCTCCTCAGCAGTTGGAAGAAGGACAGAAGGAGTTACAAGAACTTCAATTAGAAGTACAACAACTTCAGCAAAGAGCTCAAGAAGGGATTGCTAAAAAGCAAAATGAAGCTATGGCACCTCTTATGAAAAAACTTGAAGAGCATGTTGCTGCTGTCGCTAAAGAAGGAGGGTACTCTGTGGTAATTGCAGAAGGCATCATGGCAAGAGTGGGAGCATTCTTGATCGATGCTAATGGTGAAGATATCACAGGTAAGGTGATTGCTAAAGTGAATGGTCAATAATCTAAGTTAATATAAAAGACTTACAAACAAGAAATTATGAAATTAAGAGTTTTATTCGCATCACTTTTCGCTGTGATGTTAATGGGTTTATCTACTGAGGGTACTGCTCAAACAAAAATATTTGCTTACGCTGACCTTGATAGCGTAGTACGTTCAATTCCTGAATTTGAAACAAAAATGAAAGAATTGGAAAGCTACCAAAATCAGTTGTATGCTTCAATGCAACAACAACAGCAAGAGTTCCAAACAAAATATGCTGATTTCCAACAAAACCAACAAAACTGGTTACCAGAAATTATTCAGCAAAAAGCACAAGAGTTAGAGTTGTTACAAAGAAACTTACAAGAGTTTCAACAAAACGCTCAGCAAAACTTACAGAAGCGTCAATTCGAAGCTTTCACTCCACTTCAAGACAGAGCTAGAGCAGCTCTTGCAGAAGTAGCAAAAGCTAAAGGTTACCAATATGTAATTCCATTAGATATGTTATTATATAACGATGGTGCTGACGATATTACTGCTTCAGTAATTGAAAAAGTAAAATAGTAGGATAACTACTAAAAAAGCCGTTGATCATTTTATTGATCAACGGCTTTTTTATTTCTTATACTTTAATATCCCATTCTAGGTAATCGGAAAGTTCCTTTTGAGCTGATAAACACTCCTTGTTGATAGCTATTGTTCCAATACCTTTTAATAATGGATCAACTGTTGTTCTCAAGGGTCTTTTGCCTTTTTCCATTTCAATCAAATCCATAATCGCCTCTGGGATAGGTTGTGGACTTGGTAAAAAGTCTTTCTCTTCACCTGGATTTCCCCAGATATCGTTGGGAGCATTTTTTAGTTCTCCATATTCTAAAAGGCGGTCTTTATCATAGGGACCACTTTGTTTTGATTCGAAACTGGTTTTAAATCCTCCAGGTTGTAATAGGATAATATCGATACCTAAAGGAGCCAATTCATAATGATAGCTTTCTGTTAATCCTTCAAGGGCAAACTTAGAAGCAGTGTAAATTCCTGAATAAGGGAACACAACTCGTCCTTGAATACTAGAAATATTGATAATCAACCCTTCTTTTCTTTTTCTCATACTGGGGAGTATGCCTCTCATCATTCTCTGTACACCAAATACATTTACATCAAAAATTTGTTTGTATTGTTCTTCAGGAAAAGCCTCAGTCCATCCTGTACCACCAATTCCTGCGTTATTTATCAATACATCAATTTGACCTACCTCACTTTCAATTTGGGAAATTGCAAGATTGACAGAAGTAGTGCTAGTAACATCTAATTCAATAATAAATAAAGTACCTTTTGTCTGTCTGGAAAATGCCTCTAGTTCTTTAACTATCTGAATTCCTTTTGATTTGGAGTCTCTCATCGAAGCAATCACATTGTAACCACTCTTTAAAAGAGCCTCTGTAGTAACTCTACCTAAACCACTTCCTGCTCCAGTTATTAAAATATTCATATCATTTCTCATCATGTGTTTTTCAAATATAGCTTTAAGCAAAAGCAGAAATGTTTGTTTATATCGTTTGAAGTAAGGATGACGTAGTAAGGTGTAGGAATGTGATATTGTATTTCCAATTCAATCAGTTTTATCATTTGATAATGATCAATATTATTTAATGACAATGATCAATCATTTGTGAAGATATCTTAAATACATTTGCAGTTATTAATAATTAATCTAAATAATAATAAGCTAATACTTTGAAAACTATCTTAATATTCAATCTGTTACTACTATTTGTAAGCACTTCTGTATTTAGTAATACCATTAAGGTAAAAGGGCATATTACATGTGGAAATGAGCATATACCTTTTGCCAATGTTTCTATTAATGATGGACAGAAAGGTGTTTATTCAGATGATCATGGACATTTCCTTATTGAGCTAGAGGAAGGAAAAACGTATACTTTTTTAGTCTCTGTAGTAGGGTATAAAGACATGATTAAGGAGTTTAAACCCACTCGAAGCAATCATGATATCCATTTTAATCTATCCAAAGACTATTTAGAACTTAATGAAGTGATCGTATCGAGTAGTAGAAGATCACAAAGCAGACAAGAAACCTCTAGTGTTGTAAATGTTGTTGGAAGTGATTTTCTCATTAAAAATAACTTTAAAGTTGTAGCAGAAGGACTAAACTACATTCCAGGTACAAGAGTAGAAAGTACTTGTGGAAATTGTGGCTCATCTCAACTTAGACTAAATGGTTTAGAAGGCCCTTATACCCAAATCCTTATTGACAGTAGACCATTATTTAATGGTTTAGTAGGTGTTTATGGTTTAGAACAGATACCTGTAGCAATGATCGATCAAATAGAAGTTGTTCGTGGTGGGGGATCCGTACTTTATGGAGCTAACGCAATAGGTGGTACCGTTAATATTATCACAAAATATCCTCAATTTAATTCTTATGAGGTGGGGACAAATTTTGGGACAATAGATGGTAAATCACATGATTATAGTGCTTATTTCAACACTTCGTTAGTCTCTAAGAATGATAAAACATCTAGCTATATCTATGGATCATATAGAAATAGGTACGCTTGGAATGCTAACCCGAATGATATTTATTATCGATTAGATGAGGATGGAAATACAATGGGGGATCCGATAAAGGATGACTTTTCAGAATTAACAGCAATGAAAACACTTTCATTAGGGACAAAAGTATATCATCAATTTTCAGAGTATAACAAAGTATCCATGGATGTAAAATATACTCATGATAATAGAAGAGGAGGTAATAAGTTAGATCAACCAAAAGAAGAGGCTGATATTACTGAAGCTATCGACATGCATATTGGTACTGCGATGCTAAATCATGATTGGTATAGTAGGTCAAATAAACTTCATCTGAATAACTATTTTAGTGGGCAATATGTACACAGAGATAGCTATTATGGTGCACATCAGCAAAAAGATGGATTTGGTTTGACAACTGGAAAGACGATAGTAGCAGGATCTCAGTTGAATATTAATCTTGGTAATGTCTTGAATGGGAAATCCTATTTTGTAACAGGAGTTGAGTACATCAATGACCAAATTAATGATAAGAAGCTGTCTTATTTTGATGAAGAATTAGGGAAGGTAACGGATGATGCTACAGTTTCGGATCAGATATCAAATACTTATGCTGTGTTTGCACAAAATGAATGGATGAGCAACCAATGGTCTGTATTGATAGGTGCTCGTTGGGACTTTGTTGATATAGTTGATAATCAAAATCAACAAAATAATAAAAGTGTAAATTCTATTAATCCAAGGATAAATTTAAAATACAAACTGAATGATAATATGCAGTTGAGAGGAGGATTTGCTACAGGGTTTAGAGCACCTCAAATGTTCTCTGAAGACTTGCATATTGAAGTAACAAGTGGTCAGGGAGTACGAACACAGTTGGATCCTAACCTGAAACCAGAGTCTTCTATTTCATATAACTTAGCTTGGGATTTTGATAAGTCTTTTGGTCATGTTCAGACTTACTTTTTGGTAGAAGGTTTTTACACAAAAATAAAAGATCGATTTGATAACCAATATGATTATTTGGAAGATGGAACACTGATTCTCTTCAAAAGAAATTCAACATCAGACGCAGTGGTTCAAGGGGTAAACCTTGAAGGTAGAATTGCTCCTAATGAAAAATTATCTTTTCAAGCAGCTTATACTGTTCAAACCTCTATGTATGAAGAGGAGAATCAATGGGGTGATGAAGAAACTAGTACTTCAAAACATATTTTGAGAACACCGAATCAATATGGGTCACTAAGTGCAGATTATAATATTACAAGTCAATGGTCAGTTTCAATGACTGGTGTTTATACAGGTAGTATGTACGTACCTTATCTTCCTGGCGGGTTTATCGATGGGGAGTTGACAACTGATGAAGAACTTATAGATACTGAACAATTTTTCGATATGGGGATAAAGGTTTCTTATTTAACAAAGTTATCGAAATCAGCTAATATACAGATTGGAGCTGGAGTAAAGAATATATTTAATCAAATGCAGTCTACATTTGTAAGTGGTATCGATAAGGATGCTGCATTTGTATATGGCCCAATTACTCCAAGAATGTTTTACGTTGATTTAAGAATTGGAAACTTATTAAATTAAGAGACCAAACAAAAAAGCCTTTCTGTTATCGAGAAAGGCTTTTTTGTTTTTATATATCGCTTTTAGGATTATTATTTTCTGCGAGTTTTACTCCAATCCTTAATTTTGCACTTCTAGCTCTTCTATTCTGAGCAATTTCAGCGTTAGAAGCAGTGATAGGTTTACTTTTTAAAGGTTTTAATGGACGAAGGATATTGCCATAAAAATCTTTTTCATGTTTACCTTCAAAGTTACCAGCTTTAAAAAAGTTCTTAACAAGGCGGTCTTCTAAAGAATGATACGATTCAATAACAAAATGACCTCCTTCTTCTAATACTTCAGCCCCTTGTTCTAACATCTCTCTGAGTGTTTCTAGCTCTTCGTTTACTTCGATACGAATCGCTTGAAATACTTGAGCAAAGAAACGGTTTTCTTTTCCTCTTGGAGCCATCGGTCGAAGAGCATTCATTAAGTCAAGTGTAGTTTCTATTGTTCCTGCACTTCTTGCATGGATGATTAAACTTGCTGCTTTTCCTGCATGTGTAATCTCTCCATACAACTTAAATATCTCTTTCAACTTTCCTTCGTCATATTCATTGATGACTTCTTTGGCTGAAATAGAGCCAGACTGTGCCATTCTCATATCTAAAGGAGCTTCACCTCGAGTGGAGAATCCTCTAGATGTTTCATCAATTTGATGTGATGAAATACCTAAATCACCCAAAATACCTGCAACACTTTTAATGCCGTGAAGTCTTAAATAGCGTTTTAAGTATCTGAAGTTAGCAGCACAGAATATTAAGCGATCATCGTTGATAGCTTCTGCGTTTTTCTTAGCATCAGGGTCTTGATCGAATACAACCAATTTTCCTGTTGTTAAGTGTTTTAATATTTCTCTTGAGTGACCACCACCGCCAAAAGTTACATCAACGTAGGTTTTGGTAGGGTCGATATTCAGTCCTTCAACACATTCGTGAAGCATTACAGGAACATGATAATCGCTCATAGTATTTATCTCTGTTTTTCTAATTCGTTATTACCTTTAATAGGAAGTGTAATGGTGAACTCAGTAAACGATGAAGTATCTTCTTCATTGTCTTTTGGCTTACTTGAAACCATAATGCGACCACCATGTTTCTCGATAATACCATAAGATATTGAAAGACCAAGACCGGTACCTTCTCCTACTTCTTTTGTTGTGAAGAAAGGATCAAATATCTTGTCAATCACTGCTTGGTGCATTCCTTTACCATTATCTTTTATAGAAATACTGATATGGTCGTCACCTTGTGTGAATCTTGTCTTCACCTCAATGATCCCTTTATCTTCATCGACAGCTTGAATTGCATTGTTGATGATATTCATAAAGACTTGATTTACTCTACCTGGTAAACATTCGATTTCCGGTAGGTCATCTTGTAAATCAACATTGATGGTTACATCTTTCTTTTTCGCTTTATTATTAAGAATCGTCAAAGTAGACTGCATGCCGTCGTTAATATTGGCATGTTTGAATGTATCCTCGTCTAATCTTGAGAAAGTTCTTAATCCTAAAACTATTTCCTTTGTTCTTTGTGCACCTTCTTCTATACCATTGATTAATTGCTTGATCTCATCGGTAAGAATATCCACTTCAATTTCTTCTGCCAAGACATTGATCTCTTTTACTTTATCTTTAATATCTTCACCCTTTTCATACATATTGATTAGGTGATTACATTGATGTAGTAAAGTGATGATATCGTCGATATCGTCTTTCAATGGTTGAACATTAGAAGACACAAAGTTAATGGGATTATTGATCTCGTGAGCGATTCCCGCTGTTAATTGACCTAAAGAGGCCATTTTTTCTGAATTAATCAGTTGAACTTGGGTCGCCTTCACTTCTTTCATGGCTTCTTCCAACTTCTGATTAGTATAAAGGAGGCTTTCCGACTGTTGTCTTAGCTCTTCTTCAGAAGTTTGAATTTCATGATAAGCTTCAATAATTTTCTTCTTATCGTTTTCTCTCTCGTCTAGCATTTTATTGGCTAGATTGGCCAACTGATCAAATTCAGCATAGGCTAAACGATCTTTATTGATCTTTACATGCTCTTTAGATGCTGTATCAAAGAAAGAAGCAAATTCATGAATATTATTTGTGATGCCTGTCGCTACTTTTCTTAACCTCCACCATAAAATAGCAATCAATAGTGTAGATAAAGATAGAATTCTAAACAACTCTGTGGTTAGCTCATTAATTAATAGAGTTCTTTTAGCTGCAATTTGTTCGTCTAATTCATCTAAATAAACACCAGCACCAATAGTCCAGTCCCATTCTTTGAAATAGAGGATATAGGAGAACTTTTTGGTGACCTCCTGACTGTTTGGTTTTCTATAGTTATAATAATAAAACCCTCCATTCTTTTTCTTATTCATCATTTCGAATGGGATATCTTTGAAATAAGTGGTATCGCCATTTTCGTCTGTGATAGGTAAAGAATTGAGTTGCTTTGGTGTGATGGTCTTAGCCTTTTCATAGTACTTCCATCTTTGAAGTAATGGATGTCCTCTTTTATTGACAAACAGGTAGCCATCTTTTCCAAAATGTACTGAAGACATACGTTCTAAAGCTTGCTTTTGCATGTCTTTAGTAACATTGTCCATATATTCTCCAGTACCTATGACTAAGCCTAAGGGCTTGAAATATCTTATATATGATGTTTTAGGATACTGTTCCTCGTCTTTTTGATCTGGTTTTTTCCAGTAGTAATTGAAATAGCCACTACCTTTTGTCTTGGCAATTTCCATTTGTTCCCTAATAAAATAGTTTCCTTTAGCATCTTGGTAGTCGAGAATGTACTCACCGGCTGCATCTGGTTCTGAGGCATTCATTACAGAGTAACCACTAATGTGATCAATAAAATAATAACCTCTTTTATTGTTGAATCGGATAGGGTAAAGCGAGTCTTTTATCAATTCAACAATTACCTTTTTAGGGAGTTTGTTTTTATTTCTTTCGTAGATGTTGGTCATTATAAGGTAGGCCTCATCTACTCTATTTTTTAATGTTTTCCTTAAATGCTTTTCAGTATTTTTTTCTAGGTAACGAATGTATTTGGCAGAGTTTTCAACCTCATTTCTAGTAACACGCTTTTGATTTTCTGTAAATTCGGTTTCAAGCCGCTCTACATCAGCTTTATAGTCACTTAATTCTTTAATAGACCATATGCCGACAAGGAAGGTAATTGCAATTACTGAAAGGGTCATTACAGGAATAAAGGTCGCTTCTGAAATGTGCTCTTTATTGTCCTGACTATTTATATTGTTTTGCTCAAAGAGCTTCATAAATTTATTTCAATGATTTCGTGATAGGCTAAAAAAATATTCCGATGTCTTAGAATAATCTAGTCGTTACAAAAATATCGCTTTTTTATAATATTGGATAACAAATAAGCTTAAAATCAACGTTTTTTAAGAATTATATAACTGGGCTAATTTAGTGAAGTCCGATAATTCTGATCAATTCCTTATTTTTTTTCTTAATTGAAGTAAATGATTTACATCTCTTTGACAAATAGGTTGTTAAGCACCTAATAATCTAATACTTTTGCAAATCGTAAATCGGAATTAGAATTCGTAAATAAGTAATCTCTTGAAAACCAGAACACTTAAAGAAAATAAAGTCAATATAATTACACTTGGATGTTCAAAAAACATTGTTGACTCGGAGGTAATTATGACACAATTGAAAGGAAATGGCATTGCCGTAGAACATGAGATGGAAGATGATAAATTTAATATTGTCTTAATCAATACTTGTGGTTTTATCGGTCATGCGAAAACTGAATCTATTGAAACAATTCTTCGTTATGCTGAAGCAAAGAAGGAAGGTTTAGTAGATAAGGTGTATGTTTCTGGCTGTTTATCTGAAAGATATAAGGAAGATCTAGTTCAAGAAATTCCTGAGGTAGATGCATTTTTTGGAACAAGGGAAGTGCCTAATTTATTGAAAGCGTTAAAAGCTGACTATAAAAAGGAACTTCTAGGCGAAAGATTGCTGACTACAGATAAGCATTACGGCTACCTTAAAATTGCAGAAGGTTGTGACCGTCCTTGTTCTTTCTGTGCAATTCCATTGATGCGTGGTAAGCATGTGTCTACACCTATCGAAGACTTGGTGAAACAAGCAGAAGATATGGTAGCAAAAGGAGTAAAAGAAATTTTATTAATCGCTCAAGACTTAACTTACTATGGTCTTGATATTTATAAGAAACGTCGTTTAGCTGATTTACTAAGAGCACTTTCAGATGTGGAAGGATTAGATTGGATCCGTTTGCACTATGCTTACCCAACAGGCTTCCCTATGGATGTTATCGATGTAATGAAAGAAAGAGATAATATTGCTAACTATCTTGATATTCCTTTACAACATGGTTCAACAGAAATGTTGAAGAGAATGCGTAGAGGTACTACTAGAGAAAAGCAAGAGGAATTGATTAATGAAATCCGTCAGCGTATTCCAGACATTGCTATCCGTACTACTTTAATTACTGGTCACCCTGGTGAAACAGAAGAAGAGTTCGAAGAAATGTTAGACTTTGTTGAAAGAATGAAGTTTGAAAGAGTAGGTGTATTTGCTTACTCTCATGAAGAAGATACGCATGCTGGAGACACTATGGAAGACACAATTCCTGATGATGTTAAACAAGATCGTGCAGATGAGATCATGGCCATTCAGGAAGATATCTCACTTACTTTGAATCAAGAAAAGATCGGTAAAACTTACAAAGTATTATTTGATAAGATTGAAGGAGGTTACTTCGTAGGTCGTACTGAATATGATTCTCCTGAGGTTGATAATGAAGTTTTAGTTCCGGTTTCTGAAGAAAATCACGTTCGTTTAGGTGATTTCGCAAATGTGAAAATCACGAACGTTGAACCATTTGATTTATACGGTGAAATCGTATAATACTTGAAAAAGTGATCAGAAAATCTTACAATAGATAATTATATAAGAAAGACGTGAAAAATGAGATATTCTCTCCCATTTTCACGTCTTTCCTTATCTATAAAATGATCTATAAGATTTTTTAACAATAAAGAGTTATGCACGCGATTCTTTCGTTACTCATCGTTTTAACTTTATTTTCTGACAATAACGGGATTTCAAGGATTGCTACTGTCAATAAACACAAGTCAGCAGCCGAATCAGCGTTTAAGTCGAAAGACTATAAGACAGCTATTTCAGAATATAGTATGCTTTTGGACTCTCTTGGTGAGAAAGATGATGCAGCTATGTTGGATTTAGCTCATGCTTATTTTATGTCCGAAGATTACGAAAATGCTACAAAACGCTATGCTAATATTCAGAATGCTGCAGACAAGAAAATAGCTTCTATCGCCAATCAGCAATTGGGGGTCATTAAGTCGCAGGAGCAAAAGCTTGAAGAGGCATTAGAGTTTACTAAGGCAGCGATGAAGAAAGATCCATCAAATCTTCAGGCTCGTTACAATTATGAGTTGTTGCTCAAACAAAAACAGCAGCAAGACGAGCAAAACCAAGATCAGAATCAGGATCAAAATCAAGACCAGCAAGATCAAAACCAGGATAAGCAGGATCAGGAAGATCAACAACAAGATCAGAATCAGGATCAGCAAGACCAAGAAGATCAGCAGGATCAAGAGAATAAAGATCAACAACAGGAAAACGAGGATCAGCAGCAAAAAGATCAAGGAGAAAATAAACAGCAAGATGAGCAACCTCAAGATGAACCTCAAGAAACAGAAGAGGAGAGGGAGCAAAAAGAAAAAGAGCAGCAGCAAGAAATGTTTAATCAGCGTATGCAAGAAATAAATATGCCGAAAGAACAAGCTGAAATGATCCTTGATGCCTTAAAAAATAATGAAGTACAATACTTCCAACAACAGAAGAAACGATCTGGTAAAAAGTCAGAATCTGATCAAGATTGGTAGTTAGAAAAAAGGGATGTATAGAAAATATACATCCCTTCTTTATTTTGCTGTAATACAAAGGTGTTGTTCCTTTGGAGGAGAAGAGTTCTCTTGATAATAGGAGAAAGCTTGTTCTTTGATGATAAGCGGATGCATGGCCTCAGAATACTGTAATAAATGCCAATTTCTTCCTTTTCTTACTTTACCTTTTAGTCGAACAGTTTTTCCAATTAATTTTAAAATAGGAGTGTTGTCTATTTTTAGATTTGGATAGGTAATCACAAAATAAGATTCAAACCCATTTTCATTCCGGTGAACTAAAACAGCAGGTATATTCCCCGATAGGCAACGAATAGCACAAGATCTATGTATTTTCCCAAAACCAGGTTTCATAACTCCGAAATAGCACTTTGGATCTACAATTTCTCCTGTAACTTCCAAGACTCCTTGATTAATAAAGGTTGGTGGTTTAATATTAATCACTTTATCTGATGATTGAATATCGGTAACTTCCAATACATTTTGTCCATTAAAATAGATAAGGTGCCCGGTAATATCGACGGCACTGTTATTAAGATTTTTGATATCCATATCATCTTCAGAAATACCAAATTTTCCTTGCTTAACAAGCATAATATCTTTGAAGTATCCCTTCTCAATTTCTACTCGAATAAAAGGAAATGGCTGCATATATAGTTTTCCTGTAAAAGTAGTTTCTCTATTTATTTCGAAAACCCCATTAGTAAAATGCTCTTGGAAAAAGCCAAATGAAAAGCAACTAATAAATAAAAGTATAAGAAATGATGCCGCACCAATGAGAGTGAATTTTCTATATTTTCCTTTTAATTGATTGATGTAACCAATGTAAAATCCTTTCATTATCGTATTGTTTTTGGGTTGGATGGTACTCCTTCGCCAAGTGGAACAGGGTGTACAAAAACTTCTTTACCTTTTAATTTTACATCATAGGTATTTATGGTTTCAGTAAAAGGAGGTGGAGACTGTCCATTTTCTGGGTTGTATTGGTAACCATGCCATGGACAAGTAATACAGCCGTCAATTATTTTACCTTCACCTAATGGACCATTTTGATGCTTACAAACATTTGACACCGCAGAAACTTTATTGTCATACTTGAAAATAGCAATTCTTTCATTTCCCAGTTGAACGACCTTTGCACAGTTTTCATCAATATCATCGATAAGGCAAATATAGATGTAGCCGTTTTTATCTACTCGATTATGTGACCTTAGAAACTCTCTATCACTAGTCCATTCAGTAATACCTGTAATGAGATGTAAAGTGATCAATATTCCACTTCCAATGCCGACCTGAAGTATTAAATACAATTGGTGGTCTTGTTGATAAGCTCCTAACAATACATGAAAAACTACCAAGGTATAAGCGATATAGACAAACATATGAAGCCTCTTCCATAATATAGCTCCTAGATGTTTGTTCCAAAAATCATGACTTGTTGAAGCCATTAGGAATAATATAACAAGAGCAAAAAAGCCTAATGTCTGAAAAGGGAAATCACTAGAATGATCATAGTCTAAATTGGAAGTGAAAAGGGAGTTGATAATACCTTCATTGCCTAAAGCATGGAATTGAATTAATGAAAACACACCATGAGTCAATGCCATAAAGAACATCGCAACACCCAAATGTCTTCTATTGTAGAGAAGGGGTAAGAAATAATGGGATAGTCTGCATAAAGGCCCAATGCACAATATTAGTTGAAGCATTGTTATACTTAGTGAACCAAAACTTCTTATGATCAGCGTTTCTATGGTACAATCTTTTTGTGTGATTGCTGTAAACCCTGCAAAACTTAATATATATATAATGATGCCCAATGAAATCCATGAATCATATCTCTTTTTTTGAGGATTCCACAAGACAGATTTATATTCAAGAGACATATTACCTTTTTAATGACAGTTGAATGAGAGATATTTTATTGTGTTGATCAAATACTTTTAATGAAATAGTATTACTCGGTATCTTGAAGTGAAAATTTCCTTTTGCTGTAACATCACCCAAAAAATGCTCTTTGTTGTTATCTTCAATAGCATATAAAAACACAGTAGGAGCTTTAAATGGGTGAAAGACTTGAAAAGTGAGATGATTTCCTTCCACATAATAATTAACGTCTGAAGTAGCTTTTGAATTGTCAAAGTTCGAAAGATATGAGGAAGGAATTTCTGTGGAAATAAGAAGCCCTGTAGGTAGAATAATAGCAATAATTAGCCATAAAAAAATATGTTGATTCCTTAATTGGGTGTTCATTTTATTTTCGAATTATTTTTGGAAGTAAGTAAACCCATAATAATATCGTTGCAGGTATCCATATGATCTTTGCAACAATAGGAGCATTGCTATACTTGGTATCTAAGTTTTTTCCTCCTCTTAGGATAAAAAAGATAGCAAAGAGAGTTCCTATAAATAGATAGAATTGAGAAACCTGAATAGTTATTTTAATGAGTTGTTCCATTGACTATCAAAATACTACTTTTTCTGTAAACATTAAAATAAAGAAAAAGCACTTGTCGATTTCCAACAAGTGCTTCGTATAGATAGTAGTAAAAGTAGTATCAGGTTTTTTGTTTCTTTTTCTTCGCGGCAGGGAATAGAATGTTATTCAAGATTAATCGATAACCAGGAGAATTAGGATGAAGATTTAGATCTGTTGGCTCCTCACCAACAAAATGACGGTAATCTTCTGGATCATGTCCCCCGAAGAAAGTCCAAGTTCCTTTGCCATAAGTACCATGAATATATCTGGCTTCTTTGGCTGCTTCACATTCTCCTAAAATAATAACATCACTTTTTATTAAATGCTTTTTGAAAGCCGTTGTCTGTCCCATAAAACCTTTAACTTGTTTCTCATGGTTCTGAGTTAACATCGTAGGAACAGGATCCCATTTTGCAGAGAAAGTGAATAACTCAAAGTAATCATTTTCTTCTCTTAAGCCTCTTTCATAAGATTGGTTATCTATCTGTGAGTACTCGTATTGATAGGGGTCGAGTTTTATTTTAAAGTCTTTAAATGCGAAAGTGTTCTTATAATTTAATTTGTCATGAACATTTTCATCTACACCATCGCCATCATACATGTAATCACAGATATCAACATTATCTGCTGCTAAAGCGATGTCATAAGTGTCTGTAGCAGAGCACATGGCAAATAAGAATCCTCCTCCAGCACAGAAATCTCTAATTTTCTTTACTACAGCACTTTTAAGGTGAGAAACTTTCTCAAATCCATGTCTTTTTGCTGATTCTTCAAATTGATTTTGTGCTTCAATGTACCAGGCTTCTCGTCCATAAGTAGCATAGAACTTACCATATTGACCCGTAAAATCTTCATGGTGAAGGTGAAGCCAATCATATTTAGGTAAGAGATCTGCCATGACTTCATCGTCGAAGATGACATCATAAGGAATCTCTGCATATGTAAGTACCAAGGTGACGGCATCGTCCCAAGGTTGTTTAGAGGGCGGAGAGTAAACAGCAATACTAGGTACAGCGTCTAATCTCATTAGATCCATATTGGATTCTGGGTGTGCAATTTCTTCTTTAATTTGAATAGCTTGAGCATCAGAAATCACATCATAACTTACACCCCTAATCACAAGTTCTTGTTCAAATAAGGGTAGATTTTTAAACATAAAACTACCACCTCTGTAATTGAGGAGCCAATCGGCTTCCACTTCTTGTCCAAGAACCCAAAAAGTGACTCCATAAGCCTTTAGGTGGTTAGTTTGTTCTTGATCCATTGGCACAAGTATATGAGATCCGAAAGTATGTAGTTGTGCCAATAGCAGAAAGCAAAGTGAGATAATGGTCTTCATGCATTATTGTTTAGTAGGGTTTTATAGTGTTAATTGGGGCTAAATAGACTAATAGATTAACAGGAAAGTTAAACTGATTCTTTTTCAACTTTTTAACTATCTTTAAGTTACAATTGTTTTTTCTCTGATGACTTTTAAAAAAGTCACTTTTTGATGAAAATATTACATTGTACTTTTTGTTTGAAAATTCAAAAAAAGTGAAGGGAAATAAATTGTACTTAACTAAGAAAACCTGATTTATTCGATGAATATTTTAATTTATATATTTGAAGCTTTCAGTTCTGTAAAGGCAAATAAACTTCGTTCATTCTTGACATCTACAATGATTGCTATCGGTATTATGGCCTTAGTCGGAATAATGACAGCAATTGATGCCGTTAATGAATCTATAAATTCTGGTATGGCAGACTTGGGTGTAAATAATTTTGAAATCTCAGATGTAACTAGAAGAAGAGGTGCTTTTGGAAAAAAATTAGCAAAAAAGAATATCATTTCTTACGAACAAATGAAGAAATTAAAGGAATCATTACCTGTAGAAGGTAAGGTAAGCCTTGAAGCTTTGGTCGCTGGTTCCTTGGAAATCAAAAGATTATCTAAAAAAACAACACCCAATTACAGTGTAACGGGTATCGATGATATGTACCTAAAAAATAATGGGTATAAGATAAAAGATGGTAGAGAGTTCTCAAATATCGAATTATCTCAAGGTCAAAATGTAGCAATTATCTCAAAAGAGGTTTATACTAACTTATTTGAAAAAGATGAAGACCCTATCGATAAGGCTATCGGTTTCAAAGGCAAAAAGTTTAGAGTAATTGGAGTTGTTGAAGAGAAAGGAGGTATTGGTGGAGGTGATGCCGATAGACAGGTGTTTATTCCTCTTCTTAATGCTAATAAGTTCGCTACTCAACAAAGTTTATATTATAAAGCAACAATAAATACTACAGATCCTAGAGGTATTGATTATGCCATGTCTGAAGCAAGAGGCACAATGCGAATCATCAGAAGAGATCAACTTGGAAAACCAGATTCCTTTGAGATAAAAAGAAGTGATTCTTTAAACTCTGAATTTAATGAAATGACAATGCAACTTAGAATCGGAGGTTTTGCTATTGCGATTGTGACATTGTTAGGGGCATCTATCGGTTTGATGAATATTATGATGGTGTCTGTAACTGAACGTACAAGAGAGATAGGCATTCGTAAGTCTTTGGGAGCAACACCTTTTGCAATTAGACAGCAATTCCTTATGGAAGCAATTTTTATCTGTTTAATTGGAGGACTTTTTGGGACGTTTTTTGGAGCCTTAATCGGTAATGTATTAGCTAAGTTTATGGATACCGAAGGTTTTATATTTCCTTGGTTCTGGTTAATTGTATCAATAGTAGTTTGTGTTGTTGTAGGAGTTGTTTCAGGATTTTACCCAGCAAATAAAGCATCAAGATTAGATCCTATTGAATCACTTAGGTTTGAATAAAACACCCTCATAGAATGCAAAACATTTATGAGGGCCAGGTAAAGAATCTAAGGTATAACACTATTAATATTGTGATACAAAAAACAAGTCAATTCATTTTATAATGATTGATTTCTTTGTATTAAATTTCTACAGGCATAATGGTTCTGATTGATTTTCGGTATTGCCGTAAATCATTGGATAATTTAAGTGATAAATAGGCGTTGGAAGAAATAATTTTCTTTATAGATAGCTGTTTTTGGTATTCATTTCTTTGTTGCTTTTGTATTTTGATACCTCAATTTATGCGTGTTGACCTGTTTTTACAACATTTGTAATCATTAATAAACGGCGATTACAATATGTTAACAATATTAAGATGGTATTTGAAATAATTGATTTTCAGTTATTTAAAATGTTTTGTTTTTTCTTTGTTTAATACAAATAGCACCTCAATTTAATCTGACCTTTTTGGTAAAAACTTTGAACTTTAAAGCACAAACGGGTAGAGACTTAATGCGTTCAAATAGATATATCACAATTGAACAGAACTTAAAAATCTTAATATCATGAAGTCTCAAAAGAAAAGAACTATTTCAGACAATGAAGAAATAATAGATCACGATATAATGACGCAGGAAGATGTCAAGTTAATTTCATCTTACCTACTTCAAAATAACAATAAGTAAAACAAAATTTTCATATCAATTTATTAAAGCTTTCAGAGATTCTCCGAATGTTTTTTATAAAAAAAGTAGTCACCCCTTTTGTCGACGTGACTACTTTTTATTTTTATATGAATGCTATTTCAGCTTAGTTACCCCATCCAAAGAAACAGTGTCCTTCATTGTTGTAACGTTCTCCCATAGAAAAGAAGAATGTTGCTTCCTCAGCTGCATTGTCATCAGAATCAGAACCATGAACAACATTTCTATCAGTTGATCTTGCAAAACGTTTACGGATTGTACCGTCTTCTGCTTTTGTTGGATCTGTTGCACCAATCAATTTACGGTAGTCAGCAACAGCGTTGTCTTTTTCCAATACGGCTGCTACTACAGGCCCTGAAGTCATGTAATTTACTACATCTTGAAAGAACGGTTGGTCAGACAAGTGGCGGTAAAACATTTCAGCTTGTTTCGTACGTAACCTTACCATTTTCATTGCTTGGATACGGAATCCTGCATCATGAATCATCGTTAAGATTTCACCAATGTAATCTTGGTTTTCTTCTCCAGGCTTAATCATAGTAAAAGTGAAAGTTCCCTTTTTAGGTGCGTAGTTTTCCATAATTTGTTTGTGTCTATTATTGTTATCGATTATTTTTTATGTGTTATGAATAAATAAAAAGCTATAGGGTTATGTATAGATGTGTTATTCATAATTTGTAAACAAACTTATATAGAAGACTAAAAATTACCAAATAAAAAATAAGGTTAGTTGATCGATGTAAATTTCGACCTCTAACCTTATTTTTAAATATCTATTAGCAGGTTTTTCTTCTGCTTAATTATCAGTGATTTATGAGTTTACTAGAGTAGTTTAACTCTTAAATTGCATTAATTTAAAATTCTTGAAGTTGGATCAACTTATTATATGCTCCATCTTCTTTCTCCATTAACTCATCGTGTTTACCGATTTCAGAAATCACACCATTATCTAATACCGCAATTTTGTGTGCATTTCTAATCGTCGATAAACGGTGGGCAATGATCAAACTTGTTCTGCCTTCCATTAGCGTCTCTAAAGCATCCTGTACTAACTTTTCAGACTCAATATCCAATGCAGAAGTTGCTTCATCCAAGATCAATATAGCAGGATCTTTTAAGATCGCTCTAGCAATTGCAATTCTTTGTCTTTGTCCACCAGATAGTTTTACACCTCTTTCACCTACAAGTGTTTCAAATCCTTCTGGGAAAGAATTGATGAATTCTAAGGCATTAGCTTTTTTAGCTGCTTCAATGATCATTTCCTTAGTGGCTTCTGGATTACCATAGCGGATATTTTCTTCAATAGAACCACCAAATAGTAGTACCTCTTGTGGAACAACTCCTACATGTTTACGGAATCCGATAAGGTTATAATCCTTCGCCGATTTATCATCGATAAGAAGATCTCCACCTTCAATTTCATAAAAACGTTGTAATAGGTGTGCCATTGTAGATTTACCTCCACCAGATTTACCAACAAGAGCAACTTTTTCACCTTTGCTAATATGTAGGTTGACACCTTTCAATACCTCAATCTCCTTTCTAGTAGGGTATGAGAAACGTACATCCTTGAAAGTAATATTTCCTTCTAATCTTGGAATGTTTTCTTTGTCAATTTCATGTTCAGATTCTGCTGCTAAAATTTCTTCAACTCGATCTGTTGCACCTACAGCTTTTTGTAAGTTGCCATAAATATCTCCTAAGCCACCAATTGAACCTCCAATGAACATCGTATACAATACAAATGAGGTTAAGTCTCCAATCGTGATTTCTCCTTGAGATACCATGTAAGTACCATACCATAATACTCCAATGATACCTCCCATCAATACGAAAATGATGAATGAGATAAATGTACCTTTATATGTAGCTGCTTTTAAGGCGATATTCACAACTCCCGATAAATTGCTGTTGTATCGATTGACTTCAAAGTCTTCGTTCGCGAAAGTTTTTACAGTACCGATAGATTGAATAGTTTCTTCAACAATCACATTGGCCTTTGCTAATGCATCTTGTGTACCTTTTGAAAGCTTACGAATAAACTTACCAAAGATGATAGCAAAAATGATAAGTACTGGGAAAGTCAACATCATGAAGAACGTCAACTTTGGATTTTCCATGAATAAAATAACTACGCCAAAAACTAAAGTGGCAAGTTGCCTAAATAATTCAGCTAGAGTAGTTGAAAAAGTATCTTGAAGTACAGAAACATCAGAAGTAATTCTACTGAAAAGTTCGCCAGATCTATTCCTGTCATAAAAAGACATGGGTAGCGACATGAATTTTTGATATAAAGCACCTCGTAAATCTGCTATAGCATTCTCGTTTACTTTAGCGAAAAGATATACTCTCGCAAATGAGAATAAACTTTGAAGAAATAATACAGCGATGAGTGCAAAGCCTACTGAAGTTAAATCAGGTAGCCAAGGAATTGTGACAATACCTTGTGCTGTATCCATCAAAGTACCAATTAACTTTGGTAGTGCTAGTAAAATTGTACTTGAGAAGAAGAGACAGATTAAGCCGAGTGTGAAAATGCCTTTGTAGGGCATCATAAATCTAAAAACACCTCTTAATTTCTTTATACTTCCTTTATCTAAACGCGCTTTTTTCTCTTCAGAGTCCTTTCGCGACATATTTCTAAATACTCCCACAATGTTTAATGCTTGTTCGAATTGCAAATGAACGACATTTTTATCACTTATATTACCTTTTTTGTGGATATTCATTTAAAAAATATGAATGAAGTAAGAGTGGGAAGTTTTTTTGAAAATTTGAGGTAGTTGTTATGAATAAAAAATGCTACAAATTTTACTTTGTAGCATTGATGCATTTAGATGTGCGTATATTCTGTTTCGGCTTCATCCCGATCTATACCTTCGACTCGAAACTCTTTGTTGGCGTATATACATGTTACTTCATGTCCATCGACAGTAGTTTCTAGTTTTACCGGAAAATCGGACCATAAAGTAGCGATATGTTCCATGGTTTTACTTACATATCCGAGTTCAAGTTCTCTACCGTCAAACTCATGGACAAGCATTAGTGAATTTGAAATAGGAGCAATTCCTTTCACTTTTATCACTGGTATACTTCCTGTTCCTGTTTGAGCAATCAAAGTATCTCTAACATCTTTCCATCCTTTAAAGTCATCTGATGTATTAGAGACAGTGATTCTTCCTTGTTTTTTTTCGTATTCAAAAAGCCCCAACTCTTCCATTAATTCTTTGGTGAGGAATCTTCTTAAGAAAGAAGCATCTCTATCTACAGTTCTTACATCAAATATTTTAGGATTGATTTCATATTCGAAAGCATCCTTTTTTCCTGCAAGGTGTGCCATTAAAGTAAAACCAATGTGATATGGATTAAGACCACCGACATGAGGACGTATCACTTGATTGTGGGATCTGATAAAATCCACATGCATAGCAGGAGGAAGGTTAAGTTTATGAAGTATAGTATAATGCCAGAAACTGGCCCAACCTTCATTCATAATCTTTGTTTCCATTTGAGGTAGAAAGTATAACGTTTCTTCTCTTACGATGCGTAGGATTTCTTTTTCCCAACTTTGTAGAAAGCGACTATTTTCTATAAGGAATAACATCAAGTCTTCTGAGAGGGCAGGAATAAAGTCCTCATCTTTTTCAGGTTTTTTGAGTTCGTCCCAATTGTCTTTTTCTCTATTTACATGTTGAAAATGTTGAATTCTTTGCTCTTCTTCAGACAAGCGCACAATGCGTTGGTTTCTGTCAACATGAAAACTAATAGCATGAGCAGCATCTAAAATTCTTTCAACACCTTCATATCCAATACTAGGTGTTTCATGAAAAGAACGAATACGGTCAGCGTTAAGTTTAAACATTTCTAGAGCATATTCAGCTCTTGTTTTAGAGAAATTTATATTGTTTTTGAAGAAGTCATTATGTCCATATACATGGGCCATTACCAAAATTTGCATTGATAACGGGTTGTCTATCATTAAATAGGCAAGACAGGGATTTGAGTTAATAACCATTTCGTAAGCTAGGCCACTCATTCCCAATTTGTACATGGTATTTTGTTTTTCAAACGATTTTCCAAAACTCCAATGGGGATATCTTGAAGGCATCCCTACGTAAGATTGGTACCCAAGCATGTCATGGTAATCACATACTTCAAATTCTTGAGGGTAATAGTCTAAACCACATTCTTGGGCAATTTCTTCAATCTTATCGTTCCATTTTGCTAAATCTTTTAATACCCAATCCATTTTTAATAGTTTATTTATGAAGGATATTCATAGCACTTACTTAATCCATAAGTGTATTACTTTTATCTTTTCTGAGAAATTTCTGAAGTGCAGGCCAAACGGCTTCTTTTGTTCTCATTCTTAAACAAATGAAGTTGTCTTCCTCTATTTTTTTGTATTCATCAATCATGGAAGACCATGAGTAACCGACATCAGGTTTAATTTCTCCATAGCCAAACAAGTTGCAGACATTACTTAGCTTCACAGCACTTTCGATAGCCTTCTTATTATCAGAAGAAAAGTTATCACCATCTGAACAATGGAAAGCATAAATGTTCCATAGTAGTGGATTATATCGTTCTTCAATAATTTCTAAGGCTTTGTTATATGCTGAGGAAATAATAGTACCTCCGGATTCTCCTTTGTGGAAAAACTCATCTTCGGTAACTTCTTTGGCTTCAGTATGGTGAGCGATAAAAATGATTTCAGTGTTTTCATACCGTGTCTGTAAAAAAGTATACAGCATAAAGTAAAAACTTCTTGCTAAGTACTTTTTTGCTTGGTCCATAGATCCAGAAGTATCCATAAGACAAAGAACAACTGCATTAGAATGTTCTTCAGTGTCAACTTGCAGCCTACGGTATACTAGGTCATCATTATGGAAAGGGAAAGAAGAATCTTTACTTTCATATAATGCTTTGCTATCAATGCCTTTAGCTTTCATACGCTTTATCCTATTCATCATAGTTTTTCGTTTTGAAAGTCGGGCTCTAATTCCTTTTTTCTGATAGCCAAGCAGTTTACGCATCACCTCAGTATCTGTCTGGAAGTACTTTTTCTGATCCATATCAGGTAATTCCAAGTCTTCAAACATAAACTGAATGGCTTCTTCTAGTGTGATCTCGGTTTCATAGATATCTTCACCAGGGTCACTGCCTGCTTCACCTTTTCCTTTGCCTTTTTGTTGTTGGGCATTTTGGTCTTGTATTACTTGCCCTTTTTGTTCTTTACCAGTGCCTTGTGCTGCACCTTTTCCTTTGTTAGACCCGAAGACAAATCGGTACTCTTTGATCCCTTTAATGGGAACCTTAATCTTTTTGTCTTTGTCTTGACCAATGATCGATTCTTCTGCTATAACATCAGCAATACCTTTCTTGATTTTTTCTTTTACAAGTTCTTTATGGCGTTGCCTATCAGCAGCAGAACGATCTCTTTTCTGTTTGCTGAATTCTTTAAAAATAGCCATGATGTAATTTTTTTGATAGGTAAAAGAGAGACAAGGCGGGGGCACCTTGCCTCTACAACCTATATGATGCTGCTAATCTTTCCATAGGTTGTTTGAAGCGAATGATAACACCGCTTCAACGCTTTCTTCATTATATCCCATATTTATCATTTGGGATACCATAGCATCATATTTTGATTTCTGTGAGTCGTCTCTAGTTTTGGCTTTAAGAATAATTCTGGTGATGTCTTTAACAGACGCCATCAATTTTTTCTCAATAGCTTCTTTTAGAGGTTCATAACTTGTGTAATGTAATTCTCCATTTCTTCTGAGAATATGTGTTACATAACTCATTACATCCTGACGGAATCCATCTGCAGCTGTGCCTGATATACCGATTTGTTGTTCAATGGACTCTAGGAACTTAACATCTGGGTCAAGTTCTTCATTATTAGCCCCTGTAACTTTTCTCTTCAGTACATAGGCTTCAACATGGTCTAAATAGTTTTGGAATAATGATTCAGCCTGTTCATCATATGCATGGACAAATGCTTTTGTGATATCACCTTCAAGCATTTTAAGGTATTCCTTGTAAAGAATATCCTTAAGGATATGCATGTAGTGGTCCTTAATATCACCTGGCATAGGCTCTTCTTTCAATTTGTTTTGCAGAGCATCTAAAACGGCAATAGGATGGATTGTATTTGTTTCTGTGTCAGATAGGGCATTATCTAAAGACTTCATGATGAAACGGGTTGAAATACCGCTCATTCCTTCGTCTTCAACTTCTTCTTTAAGCTCCATCACGTTGATACGTTTGGATTGCCCATTTTCTGTGACTTCATCACCATTGTAAAGCTTCAGCTTCGTCAATAGATCGCATTTGTTGGTAGGCTTTAACCTAGTTAGAATGGCAAACATTGAAGCGATTTCTAACGAGTGTGGTGCGATGTGTGCATTGAAGTCCGATTTACCAATGATTTTTTGATAAATCTTGATTTCCTCCGACAGCTCTAGAACATACGGTACTTCGATTTTAACAATTCTATCTAAAATAGCTTCATTGGTATGGTCTGCTTTAAAACGATTCCATTCTGCTTCATTCGAGTGAGCAAGGATTACACCGTCAAAGTATATCATACCATGTTTACCTGGTGCTGGTATACGTTTTTCTTGTGTTGCGGTAAGCATTACATGTAGGTATTCAATTTCGTTTTTGAAAACCTCAATGAATTCAACTAAACCTCTATTTCCTACATTGAAAGCACCATTTAGAGTTAATACTCTAGGGTCGTCTTCACTGTAACGGTCTAGTTTAGAAATGTCTTCGGAGCCAATAAGTACAGAGGTGTCTTGGTTGTTAGGGTCTACAGGTGGTACCATTCCTACTCCCATTCTTTTACGAATAGAGAAAGAACGCTTTACAACTTTAAATTTGGTGAAGTCGCCTTTAAAGTCATGGTCTAAGATATGTTGAGTAACTGGGTCTAGTTCTCCTTCAATTTCAACGCCAAGGCGACTTTCCATTTCGGGACGTAAATCTTGTGGAATCGCACATAAAGGATTCGTATTCATTGGAGACCCTTCTAAGAAATAAAATGGCTTGGATTGTTCTAAACCACTTTTCAGCTTTTCAATCAGCGAAGATTTACCCGCCCCCACAGGTCCTACTAAAAATAATACCTGTCTACTTTCTTCACCTTTAAGGGATGCTGAGTGAAAATAACGGACGAGCTTTTGCAATACTTTTTCAATACCGAAAAACTCGTCCTTAAAGAAATTATAACTTTTTAGTTTGGAGTGTGGTCCAAAAATCCTTCTCAGTCGGACATCTTTCTCGGTATCAAGAACATTAAAGCCTTGGTTTGTAATCGCTTTAAACATTCTCTTGTGAGCAAGATCCGCTAAGTCGGTATCTTTTTGCACTTCTTCCAAGTAGTCTAGGAAAGACATGGTTTCCTCCTCTACCGATTTATTCTTTCGGTAGGCGGCAAAGAGCTTTTTAAACTCGTTTTGATCATTTGCAGCATTCATAGTTGTGTTCTTGGTTTTGTAATAATTATGGGTGTACACAATTGAATCGTTTTGCGTACTTTTTATTATGTTATGTGGATTATAGTTTCGGATGCATTTTAACCGTTAGGTAAGGTTGTGAAATGCTTTAGTTCTTATAATCTACAAACAAAACTCAAGAAATACAACTATTAATGAATTAAATATCAGTTGTTTACGGTTAATTCGTTGCCATTTTTATCAAGGAAATGCTGTATCCCATTCTTATCTACCACAGGAATTATACCGTCTGAGATAGGGTGCACCTCTTGGAATTTTCCTATTGGAACGACCACTTCACCCTTAGGAGATAACATTCCTTCATTAAACATAAAATCAGTTACTTTTATATAAGGTTCTTTTTCAGAAGCAAAAGAAACGGTAGCATAATTGGCAGGAACTAATTCTTTAAAATCTTTATCTAGGAACCCAATTCCAATTTCTCCATGACCATGATCGTTGACATACATGTATTCAAAATTATCTGGAGCAAACTCACTAAATTCGTAAGCTAGGTTTGTTTCCCAACCTAAATGTTTAGGGTTAAAATGTAAAGAACCTTTGGCAGGTCTTACTTTAACATCATAACCATTTATGACTTTACCCGTTAACTTATTTTCTTTAATCGAGTAAACATCCAATACTTTTGTTGATTGACTACCTTTTCCATTTTTCTCAAAGAATAATATGCCTTTATCCGCTGCCGTTGTATTGACTGTAGGAGTATATGTCATTTCTGAAATGACTTTATGAGTTTTTACATTATAGAAAGCATAGTTACCAATTTCATCTCCTAACATTATTAAGCCGTAATCTTTAAGATAAGGAGTGAAGATATAATCATACTTAGCTTCAATGATGTATTTTTTGTTATCTAGATCAAAAATACCTTGTTTATTCTTATCGGAGATGACTAAAGCCCAATGTTGATCTTTGTTTAAATCATCGTTGGAGTATGAGATCATCGTTGTGAAATTAGAAACCACCTCTTTACCTAAATCAGCATCTTTTTTATTGATAACTACTAATGATTTTGTTGATGTTCCGGAAGCAGGGTTATAGTTTACTCCTTGCAGATAATCTTTATTAAAACTGAACAGGCTATCGTAGCCCTCAGAAACAGTTTTGTCTAAGTTTGTGATATAAAATTTATCGCCTTTTTGTAGGATTCCAAGACCATCGTAATCTACGGCCTTTAATTTATATTCTTCAATGTTCTTGATTTCAAAAGTATCACCAACTACTAAGAAAAGCTGATCTTCTGCAACATACATCGCATTCGAAGGTATATTGTACCCGTTAGCGTTATACAGTTCAATATCAATCTCTTCAATTTTTTGTGGAGACGAAGTGTCAAGTAATACCTTACCTTCTTTGTTTAGAATGTTATAACCTCCATCGGTTCTTACCACTGAGAAATCTGTCCAATCATCAAAAACAACGGCTTTCATTGCAACACCGCCTCTCGTTTTATTGACTATAATTTGAGGTTCAGAAACTATTTGGAAATTTTCGGCATTCAAGAATCCTATTTTATTCGCTTGAGTAATTCTTAGTAGGCTATTTTCGTCATATGCAATTTCGGTATACTTTACAGGCAAAATCCAATTTTTGTCGTTCGTATTATATAGACCACATTGGTTTTTGTTAAATACCAAATAATCACCTCTTTCATCAAAGACAAAAACACTGTCGTATTTGGTGTTTAAAACTTTGTCTCCATTCGTGTGAATGATCCCTGATTTACCTTTTGATGTTGTTACAATAAATTCATCATTAGCTAATGTGGAAGTAATTTCATTGTATTTGTTACTGATTACCCAGTTTCCTTCTTGGTTGATAACACCATACTTATTGTTGCTACTTACTATGGCTAACCCGTTATCAAATAGTTTGGCGTCATCAAATTGGGGTTCGATGATAATGTTTCTAGAAAAGTCACAGTATCCCCAAAGTCCATTTTGTTCGATTGGGATAAGTGCTTTATTCTGGGCATTAGTACCCAAAGAAAGAAGTAAAGAAAATAAAAAAAATAAAATTGAGTTATTGTTTTTCATCTTGTAGAATAGCTGAAAATGATTGATTAAAAGATTTCGACGGTCTTGTTATACAAGTTAAAAGTTTTTAAGAGAAAACATGAGTAAAGCGATTGTTTTTACTTAAAAATAACTTTGGGTGTAGATGTCGATTTAACATTTAGTAGTATAACGAAACTTAAAATTCTTTATTTCCTTTTGTTAGCTTTTATTAGGAAGATGTCTCACAATGGTAAAATATGGATAAGTACCCTTAGATAGGATGATCGATATTTGGTCAAGTTATTGATAATCTGATATATGTGTGTTGTTTTTTGTTTGATTACTAATGAAGTTCTATATCATTATTTGATGGTAAAATGGGATTAATGCAATTTCAAGCTGATTTTATGAATGCTTAATTGGTAATGAAAATGGATCTCATTACTTTTGTTTTACTATCCGTAGAGATTGCACAATTTAAAGATGAGTGCCTTTACCTATTATATATTACTAGCATGACAAGTATTAACGACCTAGAGGAAGGGTTAAGAGGGAAGTATTTAAGTTTAGGTGACAACTTCTCTTATATATTTAACTGTTTTGACCGAAAATTTGAGAACGTTTCTGAGAATTTTACTTCAGTAACTGGCTACGCGAAAGATGAAATATTGAATGCTGATGGATTTACTATTGGAACAAAAGAATTTCAATCCACTTCATTGCCTAGAATAAAACAGATTTTAGAAACATTTTACGACATCTATAAGGATAACTTAAATGGTTTTAGATCCTTTTTTTCGTACCCCTTTGTTTATAAAGACGGTAGAGTAGAAGAGGTGTTTGCCGAAGTTACACAAGTTGATTTTGAAGATAAACAGATCGTTAGAATTACAGTATTTAATACCTTATTTGATGAGACTTTAGATTCTGCCTTGAAAAAAGGTGTCACTTTTGTAAATTTAGAGAAGAATATTGCATTTAGTAATATCTCATCAGTTGAAGACTTAGAAACCTGTCACGCTATTTTATCATTAAGCAAACGAGAAATAGAGATCTTATCTTTAGTCAGCGAAGGATTATCTAATCAGGAATTGGCTGAAAAGATCAATGTGAGTATTCATACCGTCACGACACACAAAAAGAATATCGTTAAAAAGACAAAGACAAAAAATATTATGGTTACCATTCGTTACTGTTTGCGACTCAATATTTTTTAGACTACTGAAATGAAAAAAGCTTCTCTTACATTTAAGGAACAATTAATACATATATACCGTCAGAAAGGGACGAGTAAGAAAGTACAGTCTAATGTTATCAAAGACTTAGACAATTATGATAAACTTCTAGAAGAAAGTAAGAGTTACCATTACCCTGGACCTACTTATTCATGCATTTTAGATGTTGAGCAGCAAACATTTAAAGTTCTAGCTGTTCAAGGAACTTATTTTACTGATGATGTACCTTCGGGACCAGTAGAATATCTAATAGATTTAGTGAATGAATTTATCTTGGATGATGATAGGCAGATGTATTTATATACCATTGATAAGTTGTTTAGTTATCATCTGTACTTGTACTCGACAAGAGGTAACAAGCCTTATAAATCAAGTTTTACTTTTAGAGGAATCAGTGAGGCAGGGAAAAAAGAAGTATTGATGCAGCAAAACATTCCTATTCGTATTAAGAATGGTGAAGTGACGATGTATTTTATTAGTGTTACTAATATTTCTCATATCACAACAGATCAGAATTATACTATCAATTTCTATAACTCTGATGAAAAAGAATCTGTAAATCTTAATGTTGAAGCGTATTGTGCTCCAGAAAAGCCATCTCATCTCATTGAATTATCAGATCGTGAAAAGGATATCCTGATTTTAAGTTCTGACGGTATGAGCGCTAAAGAAATATCAGGAAAGTTAGAAATTGCAGTGGAGACGGTTAATCGCCATAAAAAGAACATGATTAAAAAGAACAAGATGAAAAATATTATTCATTTGGCTTCAGAAGCAATCAAGAAGGGAGTGTTATAATGTAAACGAAATAAAAAAAATCACTAAAAAGGTCAATAATAAACAATGTTATTGACCTTTTTTGGCTCTTAATAATATTGAATATATCAATGATAGTATTTTATAACACTAAGTATTATGATACAGAACTAATTCTTCTTTTATATTTGTGCATTGATCGGGTTAACAAATAGAATAAATTGACGAGAAATGTATAGGATATTAATCAGTTTATTTTTGGTATTAGGTATCTCTCAAGCTGTAATAGGGCAGAGTGATGATTCCAAGAAAAAAAAATCAAAAGGAAAAAAAACAATTACTGCTGATCCAGACGCTAAACTACAAACACCACAAGATGTAGCTTTCGATGAAAAATCAGGACTTTTTTATATTTCATCACCTGGCAATAATGGAGTAATTAAAAGAGGCCGACGTGGAGGTGCTGTATTTGCAGTGAAAGGTTTAAACCATCCAAGAGGCGTAATGATTGAATCAGGCATTTTATATGTAGCAGATTCAAATGCTGTAAAAGGATTTAACTTAAAGACAGAAGAAAAAGTTTTTGAACAAACTGTCGAAGGGGCTACTGCTCTTAGATCAATTTCTTCTGATGGAACAGATATCTTTGTTTCTGATAAAGAGGCGAACACTGTTTTTAAGATAAATATCAAGAAGAAAGATGTTTCGGTACTTACAAAAGACGTTATAGCGCCTGCGGGGTTATTGTATAATAAAAAGTTGAAAGAAGTATTGATCTTGAGCTCTCAGGAATCTGGAGGAGGAATCTATTCTTGTTCATTAAAAGACAATACGGTTGAATTGGCTTTGTCTATTCCGGAGTATCCTTACTTGGAAGATATTACATTTAACGGATCAATGAGCTACTATTTAACAGCTTGGGGAGCCGATAAAAAAGAAAATGTGATTATTAAAGTAACAGATTCTTTAAAAAGAGAACCAAGAATTATTCAGTCAACAGCTGATGGTCCATGTGGTCTAAAATACATCAAAAGAACTAACGAATTAGCCATAGCAAATGCATATGGAGATAACCTAAATATTATTAAATTAGGTTATTAGAAATCAAATAGATATCATAAAAAGCACTTTAAGTACCTTTGTTTACTTAAAGTGCTTTTTTTACGCAAATACTCTTCGATTTTTTATAATATTTCTGTAAAAATTCATAAATTAAAGCTCCGTTAAAAATTAATGAATTCAGGGATCGTACCAATTTAATTTCTCAAGCAAAAACTTTTAATGGATAGATTAACTTACTTGTACTCCACGATTTATAAACTTCTTAAATGAAACAAACTTTATTATTATTATCAATTCTATGTTTTTTTGGGTGTAGCACAAAAGATGAGATTGACACGACAGTACGCTATGAATCTATCAGAGGACACAATGAAGTAAAAATGACCGACTCGATTGGTGAGAAAGTGATTGACTTCGTCCATGCCGCTGATATCGGTAAAGCTAGTATTACTTTACCACAAGGGAACACTTGGTCTGAGAAAATAGTGGTTCGCTTGCCCTTTGACAGAGTAGAAGGTTTCAAAGCCTATACTGACACAGACAAAGAGCATATTTTCGAACGCTTTTACAGTTCAGACAGTAGTAGACCACAATATGTCTCAACGTACAAAGGTACAGAGATTAAAAAGATGAATAAGGCAACAGGCTACAACGAAATTGAGTTGCCCACATCAATGTTTGCTGACAACCCTCGTATAGTTTATCTAGAATGGGTTGATGTATATCGTTATTAAAAACGTAATACTATTATTAGAAAAGGACTGCTTCCCCACAGTCCTTTTTTTTATGCTCAATCAATGTTTTGATAGTCTTATTCTTAAAGAATCCTTACAAAATCTCTTCAACTCATAAAATCCCGATAAATCCACTTACCTTTGTGATCGAAAAATGAATCATTAAGATTATTATGACATTCAAGGATTTAGGAATTCATAGTGCAATTGTGAAAGCACTAAAGGAAAACGGCATTGAAGAACCGACCGCTATTCAGCAAAAATCAATACCGTTTTTAATGCAAGAGGGAACTGATTTTATTGGACAGGCACAAACGGGAACTGGTAAAACTGCTGCTTTTGGTTTACCATTACTTCATGCTGTAAACCCTAAAAATCCACAACCTCAGGCTTTAATTTTATCACCTACCAGAGAGTTAGGACAACAGATACAAAAACAACTGTTCAGATTTACAAAGTACTATCATAAAGTATTTTGTGAAGCTGTATACGGTGGTGCTCCTATTGATATTCAAATCAATAAGCTAAAACGTCCTACACATATTATTGTGGCGACGCCAGGCCGTCTAATTGATTTGGTCAATAGAAACGCTGTAGATTTATCACAAGTGAAAACTGTAGTGATGGATGAGGCAGATGAAATGTTAAGTATGGGTTTCAAGGAGGATTTAAATAAAATTCTTCGCCTGACAACAAATAAAAAGGCTACTTGGTTATTCTCCGCTACTTTCCCTGCAGGGATTAAAGAGATTATTAAGAAGTACATGAAAAAAGATGCATTCAGAATTGAGGTGAACCCAATGAATGTGATCAATAAAAAAATCAAGTTCGAGTATATCATTACTGACCTGAAGCATAAGATGGAAACATTAAACTGGTTCGTACGTCAGCAAGGTGATGAAAGAGGTGTGATCTTTACTAGAACGAAAGCAGATGCTCAACAAGTAGCGAAACAGTTACATGGTAAGCAGATTAAAGCAGAGTCTATTCATGGTGACTTGTCACAAAATGAGAGAGACAAAGTAATGCGTGCTTTCAAATCTAAGAAGTTACAAATTTTGGTTGCTACAGATTTAGCGGCTAGAGGTATTGATATTGCAGACTTAGCTTATGTTGTGCACTATCAGTTACCCGATAAGTCTGAATACTTTACTCATAGAAGTGGTCGTACTGCTAGAGCGGGTAAGAAAGGACTTTCTCTTTGTATTCTTACGAAAAAAGATCTTAATCGCTTAACAGAGATTGAAGATGAGTTTGGTATCACAATGGAACAGATTTTTGATTAATCAAAATTCCTAACCAATAAAAAAAGTCCTTGATATTTCGTATCATGGACTTTTTTGTTGATATAGCGTTGTGATTAGAAACCGAATCCCATACCACCTGTACCAAATGTATTATACCCTTCAGTACTTAGCTTATATGGTTTCTCGTACACTTTAGTTGCTTCAACTTCTAGCGTACCATTATTTTTCTTATCAACGATTTTGGCTCCTAGGATCATCTCGTCATCGGCTAAATCAATACCGATACGGTCTGTCATTACTTTTGTAAGGTTATGTAGACCTTTGGCAACAAATTTAGGAGCACCGATATAAAGCTCTACCTCTAAATGATCTTTTGTGCCTTTGTAGATTTTACATTTTGTGTCAAGGATTTCTTTCTTTCCTTTTTTCACTTCTTCTACTTTAGCACCATCAATTCCTAAAACATCTAGTTTAGAAACATCTGCTTCAGATTCGACAGCGATTTTTTGTCCAAACTGACGCATTAAGATCAGATATTTATTTTTTTCAAAGTCAACAATGAAATATTGTGCTCCGGCATCTTCTTCTAAAACAGCTCTTGCTCCAATGGCTTCACTCTGACCTACCATAATTTTAATGGAAGGATATTCTTTTACGACACCATTTTCTTTTTGTTCGAAAATAATTTGTCTCTCAAATGGATAATTCTGAGCTAAAGTAGCGATGGAAGCAAGCAGTATCACCGCTAGAGTTTGTATTAATTTCATATGTTTAATGTTTATACCCTTTTTACAAAGATAATAAACATTTTAAGTGAAAGGTGCTGATTTACTTCCCTTTTGGATTTTCTAACAAATGGAAAACACCATGTTTAAGGTGATCCTGATCTACTAAAGTGTTATTGTCTTTGATATTCAAATGCACTTTACTTCTCTTAGGTTTGATATTTTTCAATTCAATTCCCATGTTCGTTTCACCATGCCCTTTGGTAAGATTTACTTCAACAGTTTTTTCATTTTTTGTGTAGGTACCTTCATATTCATAAAATGATCCATCACTAAGGTCTATAATGTATTTTACCTTTCCATTGTCACTAAAAGCAAATGCAGCAACACCGGCAGATGTATTATGGATATAAATTTTAGCTTCTTTATCTAGGCTAACAGGTTCATTAATAGCAAAACTGGAAAATGTTATAAATACTGTTAGTAGTACCGAAAGTATTTTTTTCATGTCGTATTGAGTTTGATGATATAATGAGTTAAACGTTATCTATCAGAAGGGAACAATCGATGTAAACAGTCATTAGTTAATAGTTAATTTCATTAACGTTTACATCATAATCTGAAGCTAAAAATTTTAAAAAATGCTTTTGAAAGTCGAATTATGAAACACTTTTACCGTTCTGTGAAAGTTGATGTCTCAAAAAGACACGTTTGGATAGTTGACGACGATAGTTAAGTGTTCATGTAAATTACCCATATGTTTAACGAGGAAGCCCTGTAATATAACAGTGGTTTATTTTTTTAGCTTAAGTACATAACACTGGTACTATAATTTTTTAAATACTTTCTACTATAAAATACCTAATATGTCAAAATTGGAATTAACTCATGTAATGGAATCTTGGACCAAACTCTTTAATGGTAAATTGGAAGGACATAAAATGACTTTCAATAATGAGATTGGTAAGGGAGAAATTGAGGGGTTCAAATTGAATGATTCGATTGAATTAATCCGATTCGATTATAAATTAAATAAGACTTTAGATGTAGATGGTTATCAATTGGATGACTATGCTGAATATATACCTATTCTTTTTGGAGACCCTTTTACAACCTCAGTAGAAGTGACTTGTAATGTAAAGCAATCAAAAAAGAAGTATAAACTGAATACTACCGGAGCGTTTAGTATTAATTCTTCTGAAGCTTTAAGCTTTACAATTGAAGAAGGAAGAACAGTACAATACCTTTCTGTTCGTTTGGAGAAAGACTACTATCAAAAGTTTATTGACCAGAGTAAGGCATTAGCTGAATCACTGGATTTAGAAAAGCAGTTTTTTGTATTTGAAGAATTTGACCCAAGTATGAGAGACTTTTTCCAAAAGGCTTTTGAAGTAGAAAAAGGAAGTCTTTTTGAAAATGAATACTTAGAGATTTACGCCAAACATTTAGTTACAGTATTCTTCTCGAATATTAATGATAGGGAGAAGATTGACGAATCTAATAAATATACATTTAGTGTAGAACCCGTATTTAAAGCAAGAGATATATTAAAAAACAGAATTAATGAGCAGATCATCATTGATGAGTTATCGAAAGAATGTGGCTTAAGTGAAAGTCGATTGAGGTTCTTATTTAAACAGATCTTCGGTACTACAATCCATCAATTCCACTTGGATGAGAGGTTAGACCATTCAAGAGTGATGTTAAGAGATGGAAGTAAAACAATGTCGATGATTGCTATGGATTTAGGCTTTTCTAGTGCCAGTCATTTTTCATCTGCTTTCAAAAAGAAATTTAACCTTAGCCCAAAACAATATAGAAAAGACTTTATCAACTCTGTACTTCAATCCGCTTAAACTTACAATACCAAGAGGTAGCTAATGCCTCTTGGTTTACTGGTATAATCGAATTATGAAAGATAATGATTGAAATATAAAATTCTGACTTTTTTATCCCTCGTTTTATTAGATATCTATGCTTAATACTATGAAAATTGTTTAGAATGAAGATCTCTAAATCCTCACATATACTTTTATTGGTACTTCTCCTTTTAGGAGTTCTTGTTTTGGCTTCATGGAAGTTTAAAAAAGATGTTGTAGAAATGCAGCAAAAAGAAGAACTGTTTAAAGAAGTATATGCTTTTGGATTTCCAATAGTATTAATGGATTATACAAAGCGTTATTTCTTAAATCAATTTGAGGATAATGCAATCAATACTTTTCATCATTATCATAGGTTTCCAGATTGGGAATTTAGAAATGTAGTCAGACCCAATGTAGACACTTTCTATTCTATGTGTTGGTTAGACTTATCAGATGAGCCAGTCGTTGTTCATATTCCTGCTTCAGACCATTACTTTTTGATGCCTACAATGGATGCATTTTCTAATGTATTTGCTTCACCTGGAACTAGGACGACAGGAAACAAAGACCAGTTTATAGTATACACTGGTCCCAATTGGGAAGGAGAATTACCTAAGGGGATGATTCATATATCTTCACCAACAAATTCTGCTTGGATTCATGGACGTATTATGGTGAAGCAATCTCAAAAAGATAAGGACGAAGTAATCAAATTCCAGAAAGGAATTACCGCGAGACCGTTAAGCCAATGGGATAATCAAGACTATACACCCAAAAAGGAAATGGTACTATATAAAGCCAATACTTACCCTATTAAGGCTGTTGAAGAATTGAACATAGAGCAATTCATGAATAGGTTATCGATGCTTTTATATCAGAATAAGCCATTAGATTCGGATTCCACTATGCTATCCAAACTTAAAGAAATTGGATTTCAGGCGGGACAGAACTATGATATCACAAAGTTATCAGTAAAAGAAACGATTGTTTTTGAGTCTGTACCTAAGCAAATGCAATCAGAATGGTACTCTGAAAATAATACCTGTCAGAAATTCCCTTGGTTGTATAGTAACTCGGTAATCAAAAAATACAAAGACAAATATTCGAGTAGAGCCTATGTAGCTTTTACAAGGTTGGGAATGAACCAAAGGGAAGATGCAATTTATGCCGCTACAAGAATAGATAGTCGAGGTAAAGTACTTACCTCAAAAAGGAAATATGTATTGCATTTTACAAAAGAGCAATTACCTCAAGTGAATGCATTTTGGTCATTGACTTGCTACAACGAGAAAAACTTCCTAGTGAAAAACTTGATCAACAGATATAAAGTAGGAAGCCAGGATGGATTAAAATTCAATGAAGATGGATCATTAGACATCTACATTCAAAGTACTAAACCAGAAGTTGGTGCAGAAAGTAATTGGTTACCAACTCCAGAAAAAGGAAGGTTCTCTTTAATACTAAGAGAGTATTGGCCAAAAGACAAAGTACTTGAAAATGGTAATAACTTACCGAAAGTAACCCGCAGAAATTAATACAACTCAATAATAACCTATTTTTTAATACTTAATTTTTTATATTATGAATATTGTTACTAGAAAACCTAAGAAGAATTCTACGAAAGTAAAAAACACCTACTCAAAAGCGGAGAATATCAATTTCCATTTGGACCATCGTTTTAGTTCAGCTGCATTTCAGGAAACTAATGATGTATTTAGTGAATTCTATACTAATGCAAATTCTTATGAGTTGAATAGAATGTTCCGTTAGGCGAGAAATATTATTATAGAAAGAAGAGTGATACTAATCGATTAGTATCACTTTTTTTATATACTTTATTCTGTCAACAAAAACACCCTAACGGCAGGGCTGATAGGGTGTAAACTCAATAAAATTTTACCTAATGTTTATTTTAATAATTCAATCCAAGGCGTGTTTTGTTGAATATTAATTTCTTGATTTATGACATGACAAAATTAGTAAACTCAGTATTTTTGCATTAGTAGAAAACAGATGTATATTGGTAAATTATTTCCTTTTTTATTACCCAAAATATATCTTCTATCAGATTAATTTTAATACTTTTTATATTGGTTTGTTGTATTCTATTAAGTGGATTTACAGGTGTCTTATTTATTACTTTATTTGTATTTAACTTGCTGTATTTGAGTGTTTAATGTTGCTGTTTTGTGTGGTTGTTTTTATGTGATTAAACTAAAGTGTAGTTGAAGGATTTGAATAATTCTTTTTTTACCAATTATCTATCGTTTTTTACCATCTATTGGGAGAGTATTTCTAGACCTTTGTGTCATCATCAATTTATTCATCAAAAAGAAATACTACTATGAATTTACAAGATCAATTTATACCATCAGAAAATTATTATGGAAGTGAAAATTTAGAAACTTCTGAGGATTTCGAAAATATAGAATCGTCATTTTCAGAGGAAGAATTGGATGTTCTACATCGTCCTCTAGACGAACAGATTTTTGACGATTTAATTACTGACTTAGGTGATCAATATTAAGATTTTAGTTCAGAAAAATGAAGGACAAATTCCATTTCATTTAATAGATAATAGATCTATTGTATAGGATCTAAGTAGCTATGAAAAAATTACATCATCATATTATCAGTAAATACTTTCTCTCTTTGTTGCTTGTACTATTTGCTACTCAAATATCTAGCGGCCAAAGTAAAATGAAGGCCTATTTGGAGAAACATAAAGAGAAGAAAAAGGAGGCAATTGCTGTAGGAAAACCATGGTTATCACCTTTGTTTGGTCCTGGGTATACTGCAGATATAGGATTTTTGGTTGCTGGAGGTTTCTTATTGAGTTTTAAGACCGATAAATCAGATTCGTTAATTCAGAGATCTTCAATTCCTGCAAATATATTTTATAGTTCTTCGGGAGCTTTAGGGCTTCATTCCAATATCACGACTTTCTGGTTTCAAGATAAAATGAGAATCAACTCTGATGTCAATATCAATAAGAGACCCTTGGATTATTATGGTAAAGGTTATCAGGAGATCGATTCCAATTATAAGTCAGATTCAACTACACAGTATACCGAATCTAAAGTAGATGTAGCTGTTGATGTGATGTTCAAGTTGACAAAGAACTTTTATATCGGTCCATCTTTTGATTTCTTTTATGCTAACAATACAGATGTGAATCCAGTAATGTTAGACGACCCATATTATAACCAGTTCTCCTCTCAATACTTCATGAATGGTCTAGGTATAAATATCACTTATGATAGTAGAGACATAACTGTAAATGCATGGCAAGGGATCTATTTCAATCTAAAGTATATTAATTATGCAAAAGCATTAGGCAGCGATTATCAAGCTCATGTAACATCTTTGGATTTACGTTATTACCGTACTTTTATCCGTAAAGGGAATGTAATCGCAGGAAGGGTATATTCTAGGAATGCACAAGGTGATGTGCCGATAAATATGCTTTCTGATATTGCAGGTTCTAAGCGATTAAGAGGGTATATCGTTGGCCAATATCGAGACAATACCTCTGCTTTTTTTGAGGTGGAATGGCGTCATACTTTTATGAAAAGAAATGGCGAACTAACAAAAAGTGGAATTGTGATGTGGGTAGGAGCTGGAAGTATTGCACCTAATATGAAATCACTGACACAATGGATGCAAAACTACGGAATAGGGTATCGATATGAATTACAACCTAGAATGAATGTGGGGATTGATATGGGATTTGGTCAATCCTCTCATGGACTTTATTTCAGCTTCACTGAGTCTTTTTGATTGTTAAAAAGTAACGTCGATTCTTTTTAATGTATTAATTCAGTTTTTTACCAATTAGCGTTGAATTTTTACCAATGAAATGATATGTCATTCAGGACCTTTGTGATATAATTAATCATCACAACAGAATACTATATACTATGAATTTACAAGATCAATTTATTCATAAAGAACTGCAGTTTGAAGTAAGTTTAATCGATAATAATGAGTTGTTTGAAGATATAGACTTTATCGATTCTCAATATTCTAAAGAAGAGGAAGCTGCAGTATACCAAGATATAGACGATCAGATATTTGAAGAGTTCATGAACACATTTGAAGATGACTTCATGATCTAACTTTTGATCATTTCTTTATAGAGAAGAGTTAATTCTCAACATTTTAAGATAGCATAGAACTCGTTTTGTATAGAGACATTCTATGAAATAATTAATCATCAATAATACATATTCATCAACAAAATTATGGAAAACAAATCTACAAAAGTAGGGTTAGCCGGTCTTGTAGCCATTGTATTTGGTTCAATGATTGGAGGAGGTATTTTTAATATACCACAAAATATGGCAGCAAGTGCCTCATTAGGAGCAGTAATATTATCATGGATTATATCAGGTATTGGAGTAGGCCTTTTAGTGTATACTTTCAAAACGTTATCCGAAGAACGATCAGATATTACTTCAGGTATTTATGGTTATGCAAAAGCTGGTTTTGGCCGTTATGTAGGTTTTAATTCAGCTTGGGGATATTGGATTTCTGCAGCATTAGGTAACGTAGCTTTTGCAGTAATGTTAAACGATGCATTAGGTGTTTTCTTTCCAGTTTTATTAAAACATGGTTGGCAAACTATCGCATTAGGATCTGGTATGATCTGGTTCATGAACTTTATATCTTTCTTAGGAACTGGTAAAACATCTTTCTTGAACACGATCTCAACAGTAGCAAAATTTGCAGGATTAGTGATTGTGATTGGTATTCTGATCGTTTCTTTCAAATATGACCTTTTAACAAAAGATTTCTGGGGTAATGCATATCACCTAGATGGTTTAGGATCTCAGATTAAGTCTACTATGCTTGTAACGTTATGGTGCTTTATCGGTATTGAGGGAGCGGTAGTTATTGGATCAAAAGCGAAGAAGTCTTCAGATGTAGGTAAGGCAACAGTTATTGGTTTTTTAGCAGCATTATCTATGTATGTAATTATTTCTGTTCTTGCATTTGGTATCATGCAACAGCCGGAACTGGCTAAATTAGCAGATCCTTCATCGGGAGCTTTATTAGAGGCTGCAGTTGGACATTGGGGACTTACATTTGTAAATGTTGCTGTGATTATCTCAGTAACTGGTGCATGGTTAGCGTGGACTATCTTGGTCGCAGAAGTTCCTCATGATGCTGCAAAAGATGGTGTGCTTCCTAAGTTATTCGTAAAAGAAAATGGTAATGGAGCACCTACAACTGCACTATATATTTCTTCAATCATTATGCAAATTGGTATGTTCTCTGTCATTTTTGCACAAGATGTTTATCTGGCTGCAATTGATATTGCCGGGGTAATGATTTTACCTTCATACCTTCTTAGTGCGATGTATCTATTTAAGGGAGCTAAGTCAAAAGAAATTCTTGCTAATAGTAAAAAACGTACTTTAGCTATTGCTGTGGGAGCAATTACCACATTATACTGCTTATGGTTAGTATACGCTGCAGGTATGAGCTACTTACTAATGGCAACTATCTTCTATGCTATCGGTATTCCTTTCTATAGATTAGCACATAAAGAAGAAGTAAAAGCTGGAAAGAAAATATACACTAAAGGTGAAAGAGTAATTGAAATTGCAATTATGTTATTAGCAATTGTAGCTATCTACATGATTTCTACAGGTGCAGTTTCTTTCTAATCACATAAGTATAAAGAATATATATGATAACCACTTCTATTAATTAAGGAGTGGTTATTTTTTTTGTATACGATTTATAATCACTGAAAATCAATTGGTTGTTTTTTTATATAAACCGATTAAAAATTTACAGAGCTATCAAAATGAACGTCGTTATATATACTAATTACGGTGTTGAAATAAACAATAATTATTCTTTACACACCATCCTATTTTCACATTACACAAAATATTAAAATCAAAAAAACATGAAACTTAAATCATCTTTAGCATTTGGCCTATTCTTATTTGCCAACGTTACTTTTGCTCAGAAAGCAGTATTAAAAGTTGAACAAATTGGTGAAGAAGAAATTCCAGTAAACTTGGTGGAAGAAATCGAAGAAGACTATTCAGATTTTTATATTGATCAAATTACTGTTATGCCATCAACATTATTACAAGAAGATTTTAAAGTAGTTTATAAGAACAAGCCGGTTACTGGACTTTTCTCAAATACTTATGAGATCGTTTTAAAAACAGTAGACGGAACAGAGAAAATTTACATGAATAAGGATGGAGATGTTCTTATGGTAAAAAAAGATTTAGAAAATGTAGATCTACCTCAGTCAATCACTGATAAAATTAATAAAGACTACCCTGATTGGACTGTTTTAAAGACAATCGAAAAGGTAAGAACTAAATTAAATAAAGGTACTGAATTGTATATGGTTTACATCACAAAAGGAGAAGATAAGAATGTGATCTACTTCACTAAAACTGGTCAGTACATGGATAACAAACACACAAAATAAATACAAGACACACTCATCAATATATCTAATTTATGATAGATGAGTGTGTTTCTAAATTACTTCATATCAGTATCATAAAAGAAAGTAATTTACTAATCCTTCTCTCTTTTTTACCAATCAAACAAGATTATAATACGGACATTTGTAGTGTAATCAATCAAGATAAACCTATTCTTTATCATCAATCAAATCAATCATGAAATACAAAAATTTATACCAAGCATTAGTATTCCATAGCGAAGCAGGAAAGGATACTTATATTGGAAAAGTCATCTCTCAGATCGTAGCAAATATTGAATCTTACGGTTATAAAGTTATCCAAACTAACGATGCATTTGAAACAAGAATGGCCATTGAAAATGATGCTTCTATCGCATTATTATTATTAGACCATTCGGATGCAAATACTAAGAACTTAATAGAAAAAGTAAAGGAAAGAGGATTAGAAGCTCCAATATTCCTTTTGAATGAAACAGAAAAAATTACTGAACTTCCTAACGAAATCTTTGAAGAAATTACTGGAGCTTTATACCTACAAGAAGATACACCAGACTTTATGGCGAAACACGTTAAAAAGCATATGGAAGATTATCTTGAAAGTATCAAAACGCCTTTCTTCGGTGGTATGGTAGACTACGTTGAGAAAGGAAATGAAATGTGGTTAGCACCAGGTCATAATGGAGGTGTTTTTTACGAAAAGTCGCCAGTAGGTAAAGCATTTTTCGATCATATGGGAGAAAACTTCTTTCGCTCAGACTTTAATTTCGTTCCAGATTTAGGTGGTATTTTTGATCACTCGGGTGCTTACGGTGAAGCGGAAAAGCAAGCTGCTGAAATCTTTGGTGCAGATCGTACTTACTTCGTATTGAATGGTACTTCTACATCCAATAAAATGGTCAATAATGGTATTCTTACAAAAGGTGATTTAGTGTTATTCGATCGTAATAATCATAAGTCACATCACCATTCAGCCTTGATGTTATCTGGAGCTATTCCGGTATATATGCAAGATGACCGTAATCCATTTGGTATGGTTGGGCCATTAGCATCATCTACTTTAACGGAAGAACATATCCGCGAACAAATCAAAAATAATCCATTAGTAAAAGATAAAGAAGCTTACAAAAAAGAACGTCCGTTCCGTATGGCTATCATTGAGAATTGTACTTATGATGGGACCATCTACAACGTTCAAGAAATCATAGATAGAATTGGTCACCTTTGTGATTATATCTTCTTTGATGAAGCTTGGGGGGCATTTATGAAATTCCATCCATTATATGCGGGTCACTTTGGATTAGGGTTGAAACAATTAAAAGACAATGACCCAGGGATTGTAGTAACACAATCTACACACAAACAATTGGCGGGCCTTTCTCAAGCATCACAAATTCATATGAAAGATGATCACTTGGGAGAACAGAAACGAAGAGCTTCTCACCAACGCTTTAATGAGGTATATATGATGCACATGTCTACTTCTCCATATTATCCGATGTTTGCTTCATTAGATGTTGGAGCGCAAATGATGAAAGGGAAAAATGGTGAATGGTTATGGAATTCAGCCATAGAAATGTCGATTGAGATGGCGAAGAAAGTTAGAGCATTAGCAGCAGAATTCGCTACAAATGATGCTACTGATAAGCAATGGTTTGTAGACCCATTCGTTCCAGATGTAGTGAACATCAAAGATTCTAAATTCTTAGAAGATGGACAATACAAGTGGGAAGATATCGACACAAAAGTACTTTCTAAAGAACAACAGGCTTGGTCATTTGAAAAAGGTGCAAAATGGCATGGATACCATGACATAGAGGATAACTATGTGATGAAAGATCCTACAAAATTATTGTTCTTAACACCAGGTTTAGATCGCCAATCAGGTGAATTTGCTGAAATGGGTATTCCTGCTCCAATTCTTAAGGAATACATGAGAGAGAAAGGTATTGTTGCTGAAAAAGCAGATTTCTACTCTATTTTATTCTTATTGACACCAGCTATTGAACGTACAAAAATTTCTACGTTAGTAGCAGAAATGGTGAAGTTCAAAGAGCTTTATGACAATGGAGCTTTGATGGAAGAAGCTCTTCCTGAAATGGCCGCTCAACATCCTGAATTTTACAAAGGAAGAACATTGAAAGAGGTTTGTCAGGAAATGCATGATGTATTAAAGAAATGGCAAGCAGATCAATTGCAAAAGGACATGTTCCAAGAGCAATATTTCCCAACGCCAGTGATGACTCCTTATGATGCTTTCCAAAAGTTCGTACAGAATGAGGTGGAATATGTTCCAATGGAAGAAATATCGGGTAGAGTTGCAGCAACAATGGCACTTGTTTATCCTCCAGGTATTGGTGTTATTCTTCCTGGTGAACGATATGATGAGAAATGTGAGCCTACAATCAAATACTTCGAAATGTTCCAAGAAACAAATAAAAAATTCCCTGGTTTCGATAATGAAATCCAAGGAGCTTATGAAGAAGTACAAGAAGATGGTTCTGTAAAATACTATACTTATGTAGTGAAAGAAGATTAAGCAACCTTAATCGATATAGTTTATCGGCTGCCTCTTTGTTGAGGTAGTCGATTTTTTTATCTATTTATTTGGTGAAATACTCGGATAGAAACCAATTATTGATGATCACAAGTAGAGTTAGTATTGCAAAAAACTTGTGATATTAAGATATTAAATACTTCACTTTAGAAGTAACCAATTACAAAGAACAACACATTAAAGATGCTCAATTATTCATCATGGAATTAAAATCACATTCAGAGACCGTTAAGGAAACGAGACTTTTATTGGTTCTTTCTTTATGCGTAGGAATACTTGTCGGTATCGTTGGAGGAGTATACAATTACTTAACCAATCATCTCGATGTCTTTAGAGAATTTGTAGCAACACATTCATCCATTACAGGTGTTGTAATTGCTATGGCTTTAGGAACTTTTATCTCTTATGTTTTAGTGAAAAAATATGCTCCAGAAGCAGGAGGAAGCGGTGTTCAGGAAGTAGAAGGCACAATGATAGGCAAGCGGAAAATTAAATGGAAACAAGTAGTTCCTGTAAAATTTTTCGGAGGTATTGCGGCTCAACTAGGAGGAATGGTAGTAGGTAGAGAAGGGCCTACAATACACCTCGGAGGAGCAATAGGTGAGATGTTGACGGGCTTTTGGAAAGGATCAAAATACAGTGAAGTAGACATCAGAAACCATTTATTAGCTTGTGGAGCAGGAGCTGGACTAGCCGTTGCTTTTAACGCACCTATTGCGGGAGTACTTTTGGTTATTGAAGAGATGCGTCCTTCATTCAAGTTTAACTTTAGGTCATACACAGGAATCATGATGGCTTCTTTTGTTAGTACTTGGATCGCTCAGTTTATTGTAGGAGATACTTTAGATATACCTGTGGGAGCTGATCAGATTTCAGTAATTCCTCAAGTACATTATTTATCGTTTGTATTATTTGGAGTGTTTATGAGTCTCACAGGTGCAGCATTTTTGTATGCAATTAAAGTGGGGTATAGCGTATTCGACTTTCTAAAAGCAAAAGTACCATATATCACTTTTATAGTGGTAGCCATTTCTTTTGCATTGCTTTTCCAAATCAACCCTAATTATAACAGTTCAGGTATGGATTTATTGGCGAATCATCTTAATGATGCACAATCTCTTCCTGAGTTAGCGAGCTTGATTATAGGTCGTTTGGTTGGAGGTACGATCTCTTTCTGTAGTGGTGTTGTTGGAGGCGTTTTTTCTCCAATGTTGTTTATCGGTGCTTCACTAGGAAAAGTATATGCCCTAATTGCTCCTGGTTTGCATACCTACTCTGCAGAATTGGCAATTATTGGCATGGCAGGGTTCTTTACAGCTGTTGTTGGAGCACCATTAACGGGAGTGATACTTATGTCGGAATTAACAGGGCAATATCAATTATTACTTCCTATGGGGATAGTATGTATGGTCGCAGCCATGATGATGCGCTCTTTTGGAGTTAAACCACTCTATGAATCTTTATTAAAAAGGGACATTAGAATCTTTGGAGATGAGAGTCTTAAAAAAGCTAAAAACTAATTGATCACTTTTTTATAAAAATGAGGCATAAACTACAATTTGTGATAAAATAATCATCGTTTGAATAGAATGAGTGCTGCTTATAGTAAAAAATACTCCAAGTGAGAAATTATGTTTTTTTACCAATTGTAAGTAATTATATACCAATAAATTAAGTAATAATAAGACACCTTTGTGTCATAGAAAATACATCACTTATTCATCAAAATTATCAATCATGAATTTAACAGAATGGCCTTTATTAGTCGTAGCTGATCATCACAAAGATGAGTTTGAAAAAGAAAGATTAGGAGAATTAATACAACAATTAAAAAAGGATAATATTACAGTTATTCCTTCCATAAATATTGAGCACATTGTTGATTTATGTGCAAGTCAAAGAGATATTTCTGGAGTTTTGATCGACATTAATATGAATGCATCAAGAGCTTCAATTTTAGAAGCGGTTGTTGCATTGAGAAAAAGATTCCCTAGATTAAATATCTTTATTCTTGCAGAAAAAAGTTCAGCAGAAGAGTTACCTACTGAAATTTTAGAATCAACGAATGGATTTTATTGGTTAGATGATGATACTGTTACTTTTATGGCTGGTCGTTTATCTCATTTAATCAAAGAATATGCAGAAAGTAACTATGGCCCATTCTTTAAAGGATTGGTAAACTATGTAAATGAGTACAAGTATGCTTGGCACACTCCAGGACATATGGGAGGGGAAGGCTTTAAAAAGTCTCCAGCCGGTACTGCACTTTATAACTTCTTTGGTGAAAATACTTTACGTTCAGATTTATCTATCTCTGTTCCTGATTTAGGGTCATTACTGGATCATTCTGGTCCAATTGGAGACTCTGAAAAGTTTGCCTCAGATACATTTAACTCCGACCAAACTTATTATATCTTGAATGGTACTTCTACGGTAAACCAAGTAATCTGGAGAAGTCAAGTATCAAGAGATGATTTAGCTTTAGTCGATCGTAATTGTCATAAGTCATTGAATTATGCCATGGTTATTACGAATGCCAAACCAATGTATATGATGCCAAGAAGAAATGCTTTAGGTATTATTGGGCCAGTGAAAATGACTGAGATGACTGAGATGACATCACTTCATAAAAAATCAGCTTCTCCAATTATTTCAGAAGAAGAATTGGGGAAAGATATTGTGATGTCAGCATTGACCAACTCAACATATGATGGTTTGGCTTATAACGTTCGTAAAGTTAAGAAAGAGTTAGGCAACCATGTTAACTATATACACTTTGATGAGGCTTGGTATGCTTACGCTCGTTTCCACCCTATCTATGATGGTTTTTATGGCATGACGCCAGACGAAAATAAAGAACATCCTCCAGTATTTACTTCACATTCTACACACAAGTTATTGAATGCATTTTCTCAAGGTTCAATGCTTCATATTAAGAATGGTGATAAAGAGACAATTGTTCCAGACGAATTCAATGAGGCGTATATGATGCATGCATCAACATCTCCAAATTACCCAATGATTGCTTCTTTAGATGTTTCTACTAAAATGATGCATGATAATGGCGTACAGATGAGCCATGATAACATTTTAGATGCTATAGAGCTTCGTCAGAAAATGGTTAGAATACAGAAAGAATTTCTTCAAAAAGGGGAGTGGTTCTTTGGTATGTGGCAACCAACGGAATACAAAGGAGAAGCTTTTGATAGCGTATCTAAAAATACGTTAGCAGAAAATCAAGATGCATGGGTATTGCAACCCAATGCTAAATGGCATGGTTTCGAAGATTTAGAGGAAGACTTCATTCTTTTGGATCCGATTAAACTGACATTTACAACTCCAGGAGTGGAAGCTGATGGTACTTATACAGAAAATGGTATTCCTGCAGGTATTGTGGCAGATTATCTAATGAATAAAGGTATTGTTACTGAGAAAACAGATACTTATTCTTTCTTAATGTTACACTCTTTCGGTACTTCAAAAGGTAAACAAGGAGAGTTGTTATCAGCGTTATTGAATTTCAAAAAAGATTATGATAATAATACTTCGTTAGAGGTGGTATTCCCTAATCTTTTAGAAGAGTCTGATAAATATCAAGGTATGGGTCTTAAGGATTTATGCGACGCGATGCATCACTTTTACAAGGAGAATAACTTCTTAGCAGAGATGCAGAAAGCTTTCGAAAACCTTCCTGAACAGACCATGAAACCTGCAGATGCTTATGAGCAAGTGGTTCGTAAAAATGTTGAATATACTTACTTGGAAGACATGATGAACAAGATTCCTGCAGTAATGATCGTACCTTATCCTCCGGGAATTCCAGTAATGATGGGTGGTGAAATCTTAAACGATGCATCTAAGGCAGTATACAATTACTTGTCTATTTTAGAAAAATACGAAAACACATTCCCTGGTTACGAAAAAGATATTCACGGTGTTGAAAGAGACATTGTTGATGGAAAAATAAAATACAAAACACTCTGTATTAAAGAAACCAATTTAGGAGAATAAGCACATAAAGTACAGTACACCTTTTGGGTGTGCTGTCCCTTACAATTCAACAACATCAATCACAATCTATTTGATATTCACTTACACAGTTCATCTTTATTAATCGATATCTAATCATGAAAAAAAATATTACATTTCTATTGGTGGCTTTCTTTGCTACCCTGGGCTCACTATGGGCTCAGGATTCTAAAACAGACAAGGATTCTGTAACAGTAAAAGACACTAAATACGGAGAATTCTTTAAAAATAATCTTTCTGTAACTATAGATGCTCGTATGGATTATAGAGCATATGGTGAAACCGGACAAACAGATGGATTTAGAGCAATGGATCAGAAATTTCAATTCTCTGATTTCCGTTTTGGAATCAATGGTATGCTAACTAAAAATATTGGTTTTAGTTTCTTGTATTCACCAACATCAACAGACATCGGAGAAAGTGGTATTTCTGATGATATTCAATATGCCAACCTTTGGTACCAATCAGATAATGGGCATTGGTTCTTCCAAGCAGGTAAAGGCTTTATGAATGTTGGTACAATGGAGCAGTATTATGATCCCAACGATGTCTATATGTGGTCAATTATGGGATATAACTTAGGAGTATATAAAACAGGTGTTACTGCTCAGTATACGACAACTTCGGGACAGTCTTTTGGAGCTCAAATCTTAAACTCTCAAGAAACGGATTCACTAGGTGATCAGCATAACTTTGAATACAACGTTTATTGGTATGGTTACCTTATAAAAGACAAGATCACAACTACAGCATCGTTTACAGTTATCGATGATAAAGATGATTTAAATACAAGTACGCCATTCTCAGCCAATGTGGGTCTACAGTGGACATTCGGAGACTTTATCATTGACACTGACTACGCGATGTCGAAGAACATGCCAAATTTCCAAGATGATGCTTTATATCAGTCAATGCCAATTAAAGTGATGTACAATGGTAAACACTGGAAACCCTATGTAAAATATATTTATAACAACGTTCGTTTCGATCAACCTACCATGACGGTTGCTGATGGAGAGGCAGTATACGATGCTAATATCAATCAAATAGAAATTGCTTTACAATATTACCCATGGGAGGGCAAAAACATCAGATTCCATGTAGTAGGTATGTATATGGACGATGCTAATAGCTATTATGGTGATGGTATTGTTAATTCTAAACCTAACACATCACATTATCAAGGAGACTTTCAGGTAATGGCTGGTGTACGTATTGGTTTCGATGTTCTAAAAGGCTGGAAATAAATTTAATACAACAATAATTGAAGAGGTGTTTGTTAAAGTGCCTCTTCTTTTTCTATAAAGATCTTTATAATGAAAACTTCTTCTCTAAAATATTGGTTTGCTCCATTGGTATCAGGCCTATTATTGATCGTACTTAGCTTGTTTACATTAGCGTTTCCTTTGAGTAGTTTTATTTCCCTTTCTATCCTTTTTAGTGCAAGCTTATTTGTAGCAGGGATTGTACAATCTATCTTTGCTATTGAATTTAAACACAGTGGAATTAAATGGTTTTGGGAGTTCCTTTCAGGGTTAGTAGTGATGTTTATCGGTGCCTACTTAATCATGAATCAGGCGGAAAGTATGTTGGTATTAGCGACCTATACAGGTTTGTTTTTTCTATTCAAAGGAGTAGACTATTTAACAAGGGCATTAACAAGAAAAGAACATTTAGGAAATGCTCGAAATGTAATACTTCTGTTCGGTGTAGTAGAAATAATGATAGGTGTTTATTTAACAATGAATCTACTAGTTTCTGAAATATTTACAGTGTATTTATTGGCTTTTGCTTTAATGAATACAGGTGTATTGGAGCTCTACCTAGCGTATAGAGTAAAATGGATGATGAAAGCTCACCACGGAAAACTTTCTTAATAAAAAGACCTTCTGACATTGAATTGGCAGAAGGTCTTTTTATTTACTTATTGATCTTAACGATCACTTCAGAAGTATTTTTCAATTTACAATGGTCAAATTCATTTAGGTGATAGATACTAATGACTTTTGTAATGGTTTGAATATACCGATCACCAGTTTCTGAATAATGTTTTAGTGCATTGACTAAATCAATACCATCCACAGGAATATTATTATTATTAGCCTGAATTCTTGTGTCTCTTAGTTTTTTGTACGCAGGGTGAGTATTGATATTCAATTCATAATCACTAACGGCAGCATAAATACTTTCATAAGATTGAAGAGCAATATTAGCTGCAGCTGCTGGCATAGAGTTCGGAGAACCTTTTTTGGTATGTTTACCGAAAAGTGCGTTACCTTCAATTGCAAAGCGACTAGTACCCCAACCACTTTCCACAATGGCTTGTGCAATCACTAAAGAAGGAGGTAACGGTAATAGCTTTACTTTTAATTCCTCAATGTTCTTTGCTCTATACTTTTTGAGTAAAGCTTGAATATCTTTTGATTGTTCTGTCTTACCACTTAGTAATAGCTGATTGAGTTGTCTTCGCTCAGAAAGAATATCATTATTAACTTCCAAAGTAGAAGAAAGAATCATCATTATAAAATTATCAATCTTAGTCTGACCGTTTACATCTTTTATAGATGGTTGGATATTATGAACAAAAATGGGTAACGTTTCTTGATATCCTCTTACTTTGTCAATCGACAAGGCATATGATTTAAATACACTATCCAGCTGGGTGTAACTATCGATATAAACGTAAGTGGTTTCTTTCTCTGAATCGTCAATTTTTCCTGGTTCATTGGCCGCATTGACCATAAATGATAAAACTGAGAAGGCCCACAAAAAAAGGTGTCTCATAAGATTACTGTAAAGCTTTAGTCATATAATTTATTTAGTTGCTAGGTGTTTAAGACGAAAAAATCACTTCTAAGACATATAAAAAATGTTTGAAAGCTTTAAATAAATATGTTTTTGAAGTAAAAGTATAGTGATAGGTTTTTAGTAGTAATCAATCACAAAATGTAAGTAAAGCCACTTTGTCCTTTCGTTTAATAAAAGAGAAAGTTCATGTCTTTATGAACCGATATTTTACACCATGATGCATATACAAGCCCCAAGCTGTCTTTAATCGAATAACAATTATGGAAAAGAAACTAATGCGTTTGTCACTAGTGATGAATGCTGTTTTGGCGTTCTCAGGACTATATTTTGGATATAAAGCTCACTCCTCAGCAATTTTGACTGATGGTATGTATTCTTCCTTATTGGCAGTGATGTCTTTCTTGTCTATGGGAGTATTACGCCTAATCCGGAAGCCTCAATCTAAGACTCATCCTTTTGGTTATTCTGGTTATGAGCCATTGGTTAATCTCTTTAGAGGACTTATGATTTTAATGGTTGTTGTATTCGGTACTTTTGAAAGTATAGATTCTCTTATGCATGGAGGAAATATTATTGATTTTTCTAGTTCACTCATCTACTTTGTATTGTGTTTGTCTGGTTGTATAATCACTTACTTTATTTTCTATTTTCAAAATAGGAAACAGTCGTCTCCGATACTAAAAGTGGAAAAATCGAACTGGCTGATTGATACTTTACTGACTGCCGGAATGGGAATTTCTTTTATGGTAGCTTTCTTTTTGAAAAACTTCTATCCAGAATTTATCGCTTATGTAGATCCCTTGGTGACAATATTATTATTATTGTCAATAGTGAAAATGCCTTTTGATACCATTAGAGGTGCATTGAAAGAATTATTACAAATGGCTCCGAGTGAAGATATTACCCATACCATCAATAGAGTGTTAAAACAATATTATACTCCTTCTGAAATTTCAGATTATAATCACATGATTACTAAAACAGGAAGGGAAATATATGTTCTAGCAGTGGTCTTACTTAATGAATCACAAGAAAAAGTAGATGGACAATTAAGGTTTGATACGATTGAAAAACATGATGTTTTTCGGGAAACATTATTTAATGATCTGAAATCAATTTACCCAACTATTCGCCTTGATGTCAGTTTCACTTTCGATGCTAAATGGTTATAAAGTGTTCTTCTATTTATATTATTAGAATGACAAATTTTCATATTCTACTAAAGCGATTCTTACCATAATAATAGATAGTATCCTTTATCTAAAATTGACTATTTTTATTAGTAACCTAATTAAATGGTCATGAAGCAAATTATATTAGAAAGTGCTAGAGGAGAGAACTATCTACAATATATCGCAGATAAATTTAATGGAACTACGCTAGGAGATCATGCGGTTTCTTTTGATAATGATACTCTAAAAGGTAGAACAGGTCTAATTCAAGGAGAAAATTATAGGGCTGTTCTTACTGCATATATCACAAAACAGGATTTGGAGATTTCTTTCTCTCCTGATGAAACCTATCAATACATCGCTATTTTTTTTCCACAATGGGTTAATTATCATGGTGGGGAAAAACAACAAATACATTTTAATGCTCCCAATGGATTAGTTATTTTACGAAATACAGAAAACTTTACAAGTCTCGTTAGAAAAGGAGTAGAGAAAAAAATTGTATATATCTATTTTAATGAATCCTTTTTACCAAATCTAATTAGTGATAGATTGGAAGGTATTAAGGATTTTGTATATCACTTAGGTAATTATCACTTGGCGACTTGGAAAAAGAGTTTCTTTTTTGATTTAAGGGAACAGTTGCATGAAGACTTCATCGAAGAATATGTACAAGTTAAACTGAAAGAACTCTTCATTCTCTTTCATAATCTTATCTATAGTTATAATGAAACCAATAAGGAAGAGTTGTTTTCAGATTATGAAATAGAGACCATCTATTCAATAAAGGATGTGATAGACAAGAACTTAAAGGAAAAGCCAATTGTAAAACAGCTCAGCAGAGATTTTGGAATAAATACAGGTAAACTATCAAAAGTATTTAAATCCCTTTTTGGAGAGACAATCTATCAGTATTACAAAAAACAAAGAATTCAGGAAGTAAAAGAACAAGTAACATATACGAATAAAACACTCACTGAAATTGCATTCGATTATGGATTTACGGATGTACAACATTTTTCTAAAAACTTTAAGCAAGCTTTTGGAATAAAACCTACAGATATTAGAAAGTCTTGAAATGATGGAAAGAATAATAGAATTTGAAAACAGAAGAGGAGAGAACTATCTAGAATATTTATCAAATAAGTTGGGTGGTCAGATAGTAAATGAAAACGAACTAATTATTGATCATGACAAAGCCATAGGAAAGGTACTTGTTGTAGAAAAATCAAATTTTAGGTTAGTCATTACACAATACCAACCTTATGAAGACACTTATGTAAAGTTTAGCACTGATGAGAAGTACGAATACAATGCAGTGTTTTTCTCTCAGAATATCATTTATCAAAAAAGTGAAAAAGAGTCTCTGCAGTTTAGTACGCCTAGAGGATTTATTCTAATGAAAAAATCAGAAAAGTTTACGGTACTAAATAAGGCCAATGAGTTTAAAAAGATAATTGTTATCTATTTCAATAAAGATTCTTTCCCAGAACAGCATCAACATAAACTTGAGAGCATTGATAATTTTGCCTATCATGTAGGGGACAGACATATTGGTATTTGGAAGAAAAATTTTGAAGTAAAAATTGTAGATGTAATACATGAAGATTTACAACGTCAATACCTAAAACTAAAGCTGGAAGAGCTATTTCTTTTATTCCAGAATATTCTTTTTACCCTAGAAAATAATGATAAGAAAACGTTATATTCTGATTATGAGATAGAGTCTATTTATGCTATTAAAAAAGTAATTGATGCTAACTTATCATTAAAGCCTAACCTTAAAAAGTTGACCATTGATTATGGAATCAGTGCGGTTAAATTGAACAAGATTTATAAATTTTTATTTGGACAGACTGTTTATAACTACTATAAAGAACAGCGTATTCACAAAGCGAAAGATGAGGTGGTCCAGTCTCAAAAGAACTTAACAGAGATAGCTTACGATTATGGGTTTACAGACATTAATCATTTTTCAAAGAGCTTTATTGAAGCCTTTGGCATTACCCCATCAGAGCTGAAAAAGTCATTAAAAAAATAGCAGCAAGTCAAAACCTATCATTGACCTGCTGCTTTAATATTAAGAGAACCTTTCTTCTTTCAATGTAGATATTTTCAGAGAGTTATTGATGTGTATATATCCATACAATGCTTCATAGAAAATACTATAACTACTCAGTACATTAAGTGAATTGAGTTCTTCTTCATTAACACTAGTAGTAATCCGTTTGTAAGACATCATTAATGTCGAAAAGATATCTTCTGTATCTCCTTTATTCCCTTTTGATAGAAGTTTCAACTGTTCAGAGATTTCTTCAACAAGTAAAGCCACTTCGTCTTCTAAGTCTTTCTGACAATATTTATTATTCTCATTTTTTTCGATCACATACTGTAGTCGTTTCGATACACTAAACAACATCATGATCAGTTGGTCTAGTTCATCTTTTTTGACTTGGTTAAAGTATTGGTAATCGATTGAATCTTTGATGATATCTAAACTTTTAGGAATCGTTTTTATATCAGTAAGGAGTAGATTTTTATTAAAAAGCGAAGTGTTATTTACAGAGTTTTCTAATAAGATATTGGCACTTTTAAAGAACCTATTAATTTTCTGAACAAACAGTTTTTCTGCTCTGGTAGAACTTAAGAAATAACCAATAACAATCACCCAAAATACATACAGTATATCGAATAAGTTAGAGTTGATAAAGTTATAAAAGTTATACTGCTGACCATTTGAAAAACCAATCATCATCAGACCTAGTGAAGCAGCTATATAGGCAAAACCTCTAAGGTACATATGCTGTAAAAACATATAGATAAATAAGATAAATGCTAAACCGGCAAAACTATTAAATTCTGGAAGAATTAGAGTGTATACGATCGTAAGGCCAATGCAAAGCCAAACGTAAGGCCATAACAGGTCTTTTCCTTTCATTTGAGGAGTGTTGGCAATGGCCATAGCGTTTACTCCAGCAGAAGAATACCATTGTATATGGCCTGGAGGATTAAATAGTAGCCAAATAAGAAAACTACTTCCGGTAACAATGACCACATACATTGTTCTTTTCATATAGTCTCTATTGATGGAAATAGATTGAAAGTATTCACTAATATATTCCTTGATACTAATTTTATCTTCTTTCTCTTTTTCAATAAAAATAAATGTGATCGAATCTTGGAGGTTTGATATTATACGATGAAGGTTATTGTATTCATTAACTAGTCCTTGTTGGTATACTTTCCCCAAATGACTGAGTGATTTATTAAAATTAGGAGTAGCAAATTGACCTAATGGTTTTACCTCAACAGTTTCTCCATCAATTATATCTTCCAAGTTTCTAATACTATCTTTTACTTGTTTGAAAATAGGGTCGAAATTAACTACTTCAGTCTTTTGGTTGATATGGTATATATCCTTCTTGATGACTGAAATACTTGTTATAGTTTCTGTAATTTGTTTTACCTCTTTTAAAATTTGATTCCACTTTTTCTTGTTGGAAGAATGTATTTTATCATCAAATAAGCCCCCAGCAATTTCATCTTCAAGTGCTATAATCGTCGATTCTAAAGACTTAATCTTAGCATAAAACTCTTCACTAATACTAGAATGACTTAAAGGAGTATTGAGGTAGTCAAAAATTGAACTTACTTCTACAAGGACTTTTTTTAGACTGTTCGAGGCACTGCTTTGCTTAAAGTTCGGAGCTACCAGTAAGGATACTACAGTATATACAACAATACCAGTAATGTTTTCCATAATTCTATACAAAGCATGTTGGTACATTGTACTTTCCGAATCAGTTACCGTAGTAGAGATAATGAGCATGGTAAAGCCAACGACATTCCAAAAGTAGCTGTGTTTTTTATCAGCGATCATCATGTAGGTAGACAGGCCAATCCATATACATACAATGGCCATAAATAAAAATCGGTTTTGTGGTGCCAAACTAATCACAATCAATCCACCGATACTTCCAGGAATTGTTCCTAGAAATCTTAATAATGCTTTCTTTATGGAATCCTCTATCTTAAACATTGGCATAGCCACCATGGCTACAGCAAAGCCAGCCCAGGCAGGGTCATACCAGTTTTGTGATAAAGATATTCCATAAGCAATCACCAAAGCTAGAGCCGCTTTTAATGATTCTCTTATATTTTCTTTTGACATGTTGATAGGTTAATAGATGAATAATTGATCTTCTACAAAGATATTTGTTACTCAAGTTACTGGATGGTAGGTTCGTTTCGAATATTGGTAAATAAATATTCTATGATGAAATTTTTGCTATTCAAAAAGCCGACCTGTTAAGATCGACTTTAACTCAAATAAAAACTGATAAACAGGTCTATTCTACCCAATTACCACCTAGTGATTGGTAAAGTGATATAATCTGACCAAGTAAATTTCCTTTTGTCTGTACCATTTCATTTTGTGCACTCAATAAGGATTGCTGAGAGTTTAATACTGGCTGATAATCAATCATACCTTGTCGGTATTGATCCATCGAAATAGTAAATGCATTGTTAGAAGCATCTACCGTTTTTTCTACCCAACCATAAGCCTCTTTATATTCTTTGATGTTTGTTAAACTATTTTCAACTTCTTTCATTGCTGTAAGAATAGTATTCTGATAATTCAACTGAGCTTCTTGAAATTGTACCTTCGCTATCTGCTTTGATCGTTGTTTGTACATACCTTGGAAAATATCCCAACTTAAGGTAGGCCCCACATAATATGACATGGATTCATTATTAAACCAAGTATCAGCAGAAACGGAACTAAAACCAATATTACCTGTAATAGCTAAGCTTGGTAACATTTCAGCTTTTGCAAGTTCTTCTTGAGCTACCATTCCCATCATGGCTTTTTCTGCAGATCGTATATCGGGTCTTTGCCTAACAACATCAACAGGTAATAACGTTTGTAATCTTTCAGGAATATTTGGTAACTCAGCAGACTGTAAAAGAGCCATTTTTAAGTTTTGAGGGTATTCACCAATATAAACTTGAATCAGGTTGACTTCATTAATTACTTGTGCCCTTAATGTATTGATAGAGGCTTTAGTGTTATAGATAATCGATTCAGATTGATAGACATCTAAGGCTGATGTCATACCGTTTTGATATCGATCTCTTGCCAAATCCAATGCTTGCTGCTGTGATGTAATATTAGACTCAGCAACAATAATCTGGTTTTGATACATCCTTAACCTGATATAAGCCGATGACACTTCACTTAGTAAACTGACCACAACGGCATTTTTATCTTCTTGGGCTTGTTCATAAGAGTATTTGGCAACTTTTACCCCTTTTCTTACTCTACCGAATACATCAATTTCCCAGTTCATGCTTATGCCTGCGTTGTATAGTTCGGCATAAGACTTATCGTTTTCCTGAAGTTGAGTATTTTGTGTATTAGCTGAAATATTAAAAGCAAAAGAAGGGTAATAACCTGACTGAGATTGTTTATATAACAACCTGCCTTGTTCAATTTTCTGAATGGCTATTTTAATATTTAAGTTATTCTGAACAGTTTTTTCAACCAATGCATTTAATACCGGATCATTAAAGATTTTCCACCAATTTGCTACCTGTTGAACTTCTTCAATAGATGTTGTATCTCTACCCCAATTTTCAGGAATTGAGTCCAACGTATGGGCGGATTGGGCATAATTGGTCAGGGGTAATAATAAGGCTATTACCCAAAAGTATTTAAAATTTTTCATGATAGTAGACGATTATCTTAAGGGTGAAGGAGAAGCTACTAAGTCTGATGTGTTTCCAGCTTGATACTTTTGTTCTGTATTAACTAATACTGATGCTGTTGATCCTACTCTTAATTTTACATGCTTTGGAACATTGACTAATTTAACACGAACAGGAATTCTTTGTGCAAGTCGAATCCAATCGAAAGTAGGGCTGATACTAGGTAAAAGATCATTACCTGTGCTACCATCTGATTGAGAAATACCCCAACCTATACTTTCAACATAGCCTTCAATAGGAGATTCGCCATTAGACATCAGAGTAACGACAGCTCTATCGTTATCATCTATATCTTTTATGTCTGTTTCCTTAAAGAAACCATATACCCAATAAGAGTTGACATCTACCAAAGCTAAAGCCGGTTGATTTGCTACAGTGTTACTTCCGAGGCGTAAGTTTAAGTTGGTAACATATCCATCCACAGGGGCAACGACTTTCGTGAATTCTAAGTTTAACTCAGCTTGATGTAAATTGGCTAACGCAGCTTGAAATTGAGCGTTTTTATTCCCATGCTTGCCTAAGTTTGCGATAGATTCAGATAAGGCAGCTTTCGATTTAGCCAAATTGGCTTTTGACTGTTCTAATGATACTTTGGCAGCTTTATACTGCTCAAGAATCACATCGTAATTACTTTTTGCAGCATCGAAGTCATGTTTAGAAGTAGATCCATTTTTTATACCTTTCGTCTGTCGATCAAACTCAGCTTTCATGGATGGAATCTGTGCTTCAACTTCTAGAATATTACTTTTTGCTACATCTACACTTGCTTTGGCAACATCAACATCTGCTTTAGCGACTCTTATTTGTTCTTCTAAAGAGTGGACATTATCTCCAGTACTTTGCAATTGTGCAGAAGCTTCATCTAATGCAGCTTGAAAAGTTCTAGGATCTATCTCAAATAATAGATCTCCAGCTTTTACAAACTGATTGTCTTTTACATGTAACGTTACAATAGGTCCTGAAACCCTTGGCGTTATCTGAATGATATTCGCCATCACCTGACCGTTTCTAGTCCATGGATGTACGATATAATCATAATATTTTGTGGCTACTGCTGCAATTGCTATAGCTACAACGGCAGCAGTAAGAAGAATTTGATGCTTTTTCATTTTCGATATTCGTTGATTGATGAAATAGTATTAATATTTAAGAGAGTCCTAATAAACTATCTAGTAATACAGTAAATGTTACGACCAAACACATATAGACTAGAGGTGCATAATAGAAGTATTTACTGATTCTATATTTATTCATAAAGTAGGTGAGTATCTGTGTACACACTAACCCTAGAATAAAAGAGACTAATAGTCTAGGAACATATAAGTCTCCAAACGGAATTTCATATGGCAGCATAATAATATTGTGATAATTTGAAGTTTTAATCTCTGTTACAAAGGTCCGGTTTTCATGTTTTTTTCTTTGGTAGAAAAAGATTTATGATTGGTAAATTCGTCTATATTATGTCCCGGAAACCCATTATTTAAACTACTTGATATTTTCACTAACGATATAAGATATACCTGATCAAAGTAGATTCTAATTATTGTATAGCTATAGTATACTTAATGTATAGTAAGTGATCCTAAGTTAAAATAACTGATCTCTATCAAATTGTGCTTTAACATTAATATGATCAAGTGATAAAACAAGTAACAATCGCAATTGGATACGAATTGTTACTTGTTCTATATTTCATTTATCTCCTTTTGGACTTTATGTGTTGTAACTTTTTGAATTTCTTAATCAAAGAACTTGATCGATAATTTAGTATTCCGATTAAGGTGAAATAAATAGCGTAGTCATTCATCTATTTTAGAATATATTTTTTAAATGATTACTTAATCTTTTTTCTCTTCTTTTGTACAAGCCAAATCTGTAGTTATAAGAAAATACTGCATTTACGTAACCATAACCCACAGCTGTTTCTGCTCTAAACATATGTCTGTTTTTATAGAAATATGATACACCAACGATAGCTGCAAAATTGCTCATTTTGTATTTATTGAATGAATAATAAAGCTTTTCAGGCATCTGGTGTTCTCCGACTTTATTCTGAACTGCATCAATAGCTTCAGATACGATTTTCTTCTCCGGACGACTTAAACCATCATACCATTCGTCGTATTTATTTCTAAGGTTTTGTTTGGCATCTTGAACAACATCATTATTAAGGAAATCTTTAATTTTTGAAGTTTTGATGGATCCCAATGAATAAGGAGACATATGTTGATATTGTACACCCACAGATGGAGCGATATGTCCATTTTTCCCTACTTTAAAGTTTCGGCCAAAACGAACTGAAATAATCTGAGACTTAGTCATGGTTTCTAATGCTTGGTTATCTGACCATGTAAAGTTAAAGTTGGCAGCCATAAACCAATCATTCCAACCATAAGCAGTAGTAAAACCAAAGCCATAAGATTGTGTTTCAGGTGTTGTATTTACGGGAAAATTCAACGGGTCAGTAATTTGTACAGATCCTTCTGAAGTAGAATAAGCATAATTACCATAGACATTTAAAAAAGGTAATAACCATAAATCAAGCCTTACATTATAGGCCATAGTTTCTGAATGGGCAGGGGAGAACCCAACGAAATCCATATTGTGTAAATTATTAGGGTCTGTACCCATTTTAAAGTCTTCTAATCTAATATTTGATTGTTGGTATACATAATTAAACATTAAACCTGTAGGCATCGGTACAGAGTGTCCCATCTTCTTAATTTTTGATCCCATTGCAGGAAATAAATAGTCTAATGAATCGATATCTGCTTCTGTTCTAGCCGGATAATTATTTTGTGCAAATGATTGATTGAAAATGCCTAAAAAGACAATAATTGTGATGAATAGATTTTTCATTTTTTATTGAGATAATTATTTGTGTGTATTGTTTTGATGATTGATGACACAAAAGTCTAGGTTTTTATCTCAACTTTTTGGTATAAAAAATCCAAAGATTAGTAAATTAGTAATTATGTTACTAATTAGTTTCTTTATTGGTTTTGTTTTAGATAAAGTAGTAATTAATTAAAAAAGAAAGGCCATTCCGCTAAGCAGAATGGCCTTTTATATTTTCAGCTAAACTAGTCTAAACTATGCAGTAGCTGTTTCTTTCTTTTCGATTTTGCTTTTAGAAGTATCAAATACTACTGGAGCAGCAATGAAGATCGAAGAATAAGTACCTACCATGATACCGATCAATAATGAGAATGAGAATCCTCTTAATGCTTCACCACCGAAGATTAATAATACAGCGATTACTAATAAAGTAGTTAATGAAGTAATGATAGTACGGTTTAATGTACCATTAATCGCTTTGTTCATCACGCTAACCATGCTAGAACCTTCTGCAGCACCATCAGTTTCTTCACGAACACGGTCAAATACTACCACGGTATCGTTAATTGAATAACCAATTACAGTAAGGATGGCAGCAATAAATACTTGGTCTAATTCGAAACCAGCACCTAATAAGTTAGCAATACCGAACGCACCAAATACTACTAATGTATCGTGGAATAAGGCGATGATTGCACCTGCACCGAAGTTCCACTTACGGAAACGTAACCAGATGTATAAGAAGATACCAGTTAATGAGAATAATACTGCTTCTTCTGCACCATCTGTGATATCGTCTGCAATAGCAGCACCTACCTTAGAAGTCGAAGGAATTGTGAATGTAGATGCAGTAGCATTTTGCTGCTTAGAGTATTTAAGGTTAGTGAAACCTTCGATACCTTTTACAATTGCAGCTTGTACTTTAGCGTCTGCTTCAGTTGTTTCATCAGAAATTAAGTAAGCAGTAGTAACCTTTAAAGTATTTACGTTACCGTAAGTTTTAACTTCAACAGATTTACCTTCTACTTCTTTTACTAATGCTCCTTGTAATTTAGAAGGAACTACTTCTTGATCGAAGTTTACGATATATGTACGACCACCAGTGAAGTCTACACCTAAGTTAAGACCGTTTACTGTTAGTGCACCTAAACCTGCAACAATAACAATTGCAGAGAAGATATAAGCCATTTTACGCTTACCCATGAAGTCAAAGTTTAATTGACCTGCAAGGTTTTTAGATAAAGCAGTTTCGAAGTTCAAGCCAGCATTTTCGCCTTTCTTCTTTGTGATTGATGAAACAATCAATCGAGAAATAAATACAGCTGAGAAGAATGAACAAACAATACCAATCATTAATGTTACTGCGAAACCTTTGATAGGACCCATACCAAATACATATAAGAATGCACCTGTTAATAATGTCGTTAAGTTAGCATCAAAGATTGTCCAGAATGCTCTGTCGTAACCATTATTGATTGCCTCTAATAGAGACTTACCGCTTCTTTGCTCTTCACGAATACGTTCGAAGATTAGTACATTGGCGTCAATCGACATACCAATTGTAAGAACGATACCTGCAATACCTGGTAAAGTTAAAGCTGCACCAAGCTCAGCTAAGATACCGAAGATAAAGAAGATGTTAGCAGCCAAAGCAACGTCAGCAATAGCACCACCTTTCGCATAGTATACTACCATAAATGCGATTACTAAACCAAGACCAATTAAGATTGAAGTCATACCTTGGCTTTGAGCAACTTTACCTAATGAAGGACCAACTACTACTTCCTCGATGATACGAGTAGGAGCAGGAAGTTTACCTGCCTTTAATACGTTAGCTAAGTCTTTTGCCTCAGCAATTTCGAAGTTACCAGTAATTTCAGAACGACCACCGTCAATTTCAGAGTTTACTACAGGAGCAGTATATACTTCATTGTCTAATGCGATTGCAATTTGACGACCTAAGTTTTGGCCAGTCATTTTCTTCCACTTCTTAGCACCTTCTACGTTCATTGACATAGAAACTGCAGGTTGAGCTCTTTGATCGAAAGATTGGATAGCGTCTGTGATTACATCACCAGAGATTTTTGCTTCACGATCTTTCTTTACAATATATAATTCATAAACCTCAACACCGTCTTGAACAGTTCTTGGCTTGTGACCCCATAAGAATTTCATGTCTGAAGGAACAACTGACATTACTTCAGTATCACGTAACATTTTGTTTACTGCAGCTGTATCAGTATCAGCGAACATTAAACCGTAAGGAGAGAAACCTTTAACGATTGGAGAAATTGTAGTCTCGTCCACTTGAGCAGAATCAGCAGAAGCAACATCTGTAGAATCACCTTCGAATAATGAATCGTTAGATTTTTTCTCTTGAGCTTTTTCAACTGTAGGAGCATCACCTGCTAATTTCTTACGAGCTTCTTCTTTCTTAACCCACTCTTGGTTTAATTGGAAGATGTAAGGCTGAGCCTCTTGCATAGTCCATACTTCTAAGAACTCTAATTTTGCAACGCCTTGTACTAAGTTACGTACACGTTGTGGGTTGTCAACACCTGGTAATTCGATAGAAATACGGTTAGTACCTTGTAAACGTTGGATGTTTGGTTGTGTAACACCAAACTTGTCAATACGAGTACGGATAATTTCAAAAGCTCTTTCTACTGCACCGTCAACTTCAGACTCTACTAAGTCTTGAACAGCTTGGTTTGGTGAGTTGAATGAAATACGATCTTTATTCGCAGATGAAGCGAAGTATGTAGCGAAAGGAACATTTGGAGAAACTTCTTCTAAAGCATCAAAGAAGTTTGCGGTGAATGATTCTCTGTTTTCTGCAGTTGTTGTTTTAGCAATTTTGATTGCTTCTTCAAACTTAGCGTCAACATTAGGACCTGCCATTGCAAGAATTACTTCTACTGGAGATACTTCTAATGTTACTGACATACCACCTTGAAGGTCAAGACCAAGAGCTAATTCTTTGTTCTTTACTTCTTCGTAAGTGTATTGCTTAAGACCTAAGTCGTAAACTGGCAGCTTCCAAACAGAATCGATGTAAGCTTGCTTTTTGAAATAATCTACATGACCTTCAGCATCCATTGCATACTCGTTTGCCTTATCTTGAACAGATCGAGATACAAAAGAAAAAGATAGGTCGAATAAACTGAATAGGGTAACTACTACCGCTATAAACAGGATAAAACCTCTGTTTCTCATGATTAAGTAAAAATTATACTATATAAATAGTTAAAATGATATGATTAAAATATATGAACACACAGACCTACTATTGATGAATACAATAGGGTTCTGGCAATTGTGTTTACAAATTGGAATGAATTATCTCCTTACGGGGCGTTAGGAGCAGAGTAATAGGTAAAGATACATTCTTCCTGAATCGAAATAGAAGATGTATAATAGTTTGTTGTAGTCTGATCGTTACAAACAGGTGGAACGATAAATCTAAAGTTTTCTTTCTTAGGGGCTGTTTTAATAAAAACATTACACCAATGCATTTTCTCAGAAGAATGTGGCAAAGCATCATGTTGATCCTTTAGGATATCAACCATAGATCTTTGCTGATCTTGTTCTTCTTGGTCAGAGGCGTTTTCAATCACTTGAGTCGCATCCATATTCATAGCATATGTTGTCTCAACGCCAATAACGAAGAGCATCAACACCGCCATAAAAAACGGGAATAACTTAAATGATATGTTTGTCTCTTTTTGCATATAAAGATTTAGATTATCGCAAAAATAGAAATCATTTGGTATAAAACACAATTTAGGGTACTCTTTTTTACACTTAATATTTAAGTCTATCTTAGAATGATACAATTAATCAACAAAATAAACTTTATTTTACATACCTAGATGGAGTACCATTGATTTGTGGGTTTTGTGCTCTATTATTTAATCTTCTAGCCATATATGTCACATTATCATTGAGATAAGTTGACATTTCTTCTACTGTAACTCTTCCATCTTGATCCTTATCTGCAGCTCCTTGTAGTCCTTTAAGATAGAAGTAAGTAAATAGACCATGACTTTTATCCTCGTACCAAGAAGCAACTTGTTCAGAAGCTGATGCTGAGAAAATAAAAGCATTTTCATCTTGTAGAATCTTATTTTCAGTTTTTATAAATACAGGAGAAATACTTTTCAATAACATGCCCCCATCAGATGATCCACTAAAACAAGCGTCAATAACCACAGTTAAATTTCTGTAGGGTACAGCTGCAAGATTTTCATATAGGGTATTAACAGCATAGCCATTAAATTGAATCAATGATGGATCGGTGTCTACAGGAACAAAATAACCTTCTTGAGATTCAGGGTTGGGTGCACCATGCCCACTGTAATAGATAAATACATCAGACTCTTCTGGTTTTACATAATTGTATAACTTTCCTTTAGGATTACCTTTTATACCAAAAATAGCATTGAAGTCAGCTTGTGTTGCATCTTCTATATAAATAATGTTTCCTTCTCTGTATCCATAAAGTTGGGTAAGGTATTGTTTCATGATTTCAGCATCATGTATTGCGTATTTTACAGCAGGAACATCTGAGTTTCTATAATTCTTATTTCCAATAATTACAGCAACAGCATTTTCATTAGTTCCTCCTTTTGGTATGTTAATGTCAACATCAGAAGGAGTAATTGTAGCTCCAATAACTGGAGAAGTATTTTCTACAGGAGTTTCAACTTTTGGCTGTTCTTCCTTTTTTTCTTTTTTGGGAGGAGTTCTGATTGGTAATGTTAAAGATGACGTTGGTGCTATGTAAGTTTTTGAACGCTGTGCTCGTAATGCTTCCAACATTAAAGGTTGAATTACTTTTCTAAAAGCAGATTTGATCTGTTCTTTTTTATCAGAAGTAAATTGAGGTGTGGATTTTGATTTTATTGTAGCTAGTTTTTTCTTGACTTTTGCATCAATTACATCAGTAGTTACTTCTACATAACTGCCATTATAATCATTTTTGTAATCTACCTGTACTACTGTGAAGTAGATTAATTCATTCTGTTCTAGAAGTTTAGTCCTCACATGATCATTGCCTTGATAACAACCTCCTGAGATCGATAAATCATGAATGATCTTGGATGAGTTGATCACATGGTATTTATTTTCTTTATATACTTCTTCTATGGCATTTACAGCGACTTTATTATCATAAATCTGAAAAGATGAACAAATGGAAGCCCCTTTTTCAACATTAGGCATTACCAGAATGTTCTTCTCTTGTCCAGTTATTGATAATGATATACAGGCAATTAGTAGTGTAAGTAAGTATTTTTTCATGATGTTTTTGAGATGATCAAAAGCAAAGCTAAACGCTATTCTACTTAATAGACATATTTTTAAGTAAATATGACAAACATTTGGCAACTGAAAACAGTTATTAATAAAAATTACCACTATGAAAGCAAGTATTGTTTTACTGATGATTGTATTGTTTTGTGCTTGTAATGACAATGAAAATATTGTCCCTGTAACTAATGCATCATCAAATTCGCCCAATACTTCTAGTTATATAGTGCCGCAAAAATCTTTATCAATGTTGGCTTTGGGAGATTCTTACACAATAGGTGCAAGTGTTCTAAAAGAAGACCGGTGGAATGAGCAACTCAAAGTAGAATTAGAAGAGAGAAATTATAAGTTAAACGATATACAATACGTTGCAAGAACCGGTTGGACCACAAGAAACTTGTTGAATGCAATCGCTGATGAAAACCTTTTGCCAAAGTATGATATCGTTACGCTTTTAATTGGAGTGAATAATCAATATCAACGCATAGATATCGAGGTATTTGAAAAAGAGTATGAAGAATTACTCAATTTAGCCATTCAATATGCTGGTAATGATCCAAGCAAAGTCATTGTTCTTAGTATTCCAGATTATGGTTATACGTATAGTGTTCCTTCTCAAAGTATTTCTCAAGAAATAAATCAATACAACAACTTAAAACAAAGTATTACGAATCGTAATCAAGTGGTTTTTCATAATATCACATCCTACACAAGACAAGTACAAAACAATCCTAGTTTAGTAGCTTCTGATGGATTACATCCTTCAGGAAATCTATACAAATTATGGGTAGATGATATTATCAATAAAGTATATGAGCAATTTTTAGTGCCTGCCAATTAATTGATAGAACGGATAAATTCGGTAAGGTATTTAGCAAAGCTGCTCCAAGACATATCTTTTTTTAATGCTCTAATATGTTCATGATAAACATTTAGATCATTATTAAAAAAATGAAGCAAGGTTTGATGTAATAAATCTACATCTGCCTTACTAACTATCTCTCCTGTTTGACCTGATACTACTAATTCTTTTAACCCCCCAACGTCAGTAGCAATCAGTGGTACTTCGTAGTGTAAGGCCACTGCTGTTACTCCACTTTGTGTAGCAGATCTGTATGGTAATACACATACATCTGCGGCAGAGAAATATTGCCCTACTTCTTGATCAGCAATATATTGATTGAATATGAAAATATTCTCTTTATTTTGGTTCTCATCTATTAGTGCTTGGTACTCATCAAAGGAGCCATAAACTTCTCCTGCTATGATCAATTGATAACTATCATCAAGTAAATCAAATGCTTTTATCAATAAGTCCAGCCCTTTATATTCTCTGATAAAACCGAAGAAAAGAAGAGTCTTTTTATTTGTTACAATGCCTAATTTTTTTCTTGCAGCAACTTTATCTTCAATCTCTCCAAAATGATCGTATAATGGATGTGGTCTTTCTAAAGATGGTAATGTAGTGGTATATTTTCTGAGGTCTTTTTCAACAGCACTACTCATGGTAACAAAGCCATGATGCTGGTTTAAAAAATATTTTGTGAAAGGTTTATCAAAAAATCTTCCTTCATGAGGGATGACATTATGCAAAATGCTAATTACCTTACATTGTTGCCCCACTAACTTCGCCACAGTTCCACAAGAAGGGCCAAAAAACGACATCCAGAATTGTGTAATCAATACATCCGGAGCAAACTTCTTGATGGCATTAGCGGTACTTATATAGGAGAGGGGGTTGATAGAGTCCAAAAGCTCTTCTGATTCAATAACATCGGTAGTATCACTTTCAGTAACATATTGCGATTTACCAGGGAACAAAAAGTCAGGATACTGACGAGAAAAAGTAAATGCTTTTACTTGATGACCTTCGGCTTCTAATGCATTATATAAAGCACCTCCATATTGAGCAATTCCTCCTCTTAATGGATAAAAAGTGGATAAAATAGCTATCCTCATGATTTTGTACTATTGATTGTACTCAACTCTCACTTTAAAATCGGGGTTTACCACACCAATTTTCTTAGCAACTTGTTCAGATACTCTAATGATAATTCCTTCTTCAATGGCATTTTCAGGTAGAGGAGCAACGACTCTCACTACTGCAACTCTATCATTGTTAGGATTAATTACTTTGATATATGCACCAACAGTTTCTTTACGGTGCAATGCCATCAGTTTACTTGTATTACTAGGTAGGTCGACAATTTGTCCATTACCTCTTTCAACTTTCTGCATCGGAATATCATATGTTTTAGCTTCTTCCTTTGTCAGGTCAGCGTAAGATTTAGACTGAACTTCGATTGCGGCTTTATCAAACTGATTTACGTTACCATTTAAGCTGACAACTATTTGTTGTCCTTCAGTTAACAAGTCATCCGGCATGATTCCGTTCCATACAGACAGGCTGTCTACCAATACTTGATAACTAAAAGCCACTGACCTTAATGTCTCTCCATCTTTTGCTCGGTAGTAAACAGGTGCACTTCCTTCGGGTAAATATACTGCCTTAGTATTTGCATTATCTTCAGCTACTTGATGAAAAGAATTTGCGGTATTCTGTACATCTTTAGCAGGTATTGTCAACGTTTGTCCAATCTTAATTACATTATCTTGGATGTTATTGGCGGTAGTAATTTCTTTTACTGATACATTGTATTTTCTTGATATTGAATACAGCGTTTCTTCTGCCTGTACAGTGTGAGTAGTAATGTCTTGAGCAAAAAGTAATGAAGTTTGACAACTCAGTAAAAAAAAGAGAATATAAAAATAATTTCTCATGTTATTGCTTTGGTTTGCTATATGGTTTTGTCAAGGGGTAGACCACATAAAATTTCTTTTTCCTTAATATAAAGAAGCATTTTATCGATCACAAAGAAGCTGTCCATAATTTGTTCGTTGACAACAGAATCCATTGCATCTTTGAAAATAATGTTTCCTTCAACATCACAAATTAATATTTTTCTTTGAAGTTTTTCTTCATTTTTAACCAAATACGCAAAAATGATCTCCGAAGTAGTTTCCATGTAGTGAATGTCACTATCGGCTACTTGAATATCCTTAGATTCTAAGAATTTTTTGAGGGTAGCGTGGTGTTCCGAATCAATCGGGTAAATTACGGGGGATGATACATCTTTAGCACTGCTAATATCCTTCGGGTCTTCAACATTATCTTCAATAATTAGTGCCTGAAGAATATCCAGTTTCTGTAATTTTTGAACCGTAGGCATACGATTGTCGGGGGCAAAATGTGTAAAATATAGCATACCGTCTTTTACTCCTGCCATTGTTACCCACCAAGACTCATCCATTTGTAATCCTTCCCAAAGTACATCACCTGAATATAGGTTTAAGGCAGCAAAAGAAACCTCTTTTTTTTCAGGATCTCTCATTTCTACTAATAGAGTTGAAATACTCTCGTCATACATCACTCTCCAAACCTGCCCATGAGCTTCGAAATTATACTTTGTTGTTTGCATCTATGCTTTACGATTCAATTAAAAAGTGGATCAAAGATCACCAATTCATAGATTATATCAAATCATAAATGAGATTCGATTAGATAATTCGTTAATTTGTGAATGAGATAAAACAGAACCGATTTTTTATTCGTTAAAGTATATTAATACCTATCAGAACAAAACAACAATGAAAACATTTATCAAATCTTCCTTGAGTTGGCTATTACTTATGTGTGTTTTCTATCCAGTAATGGCGGAAAACGTTCCTGTAGTTTTTGAATTTCCAATTAGAGAAGATATCGATCCAAGATCATCAAGAAAGGTATCACTAGCTTTAGAAGAAGCAACAAAAAATAAAGCAGATTATGTAATCATCAATATGAATACCTATGGGGGAGCAGTAAACGATGCTGATAAAATAAGACAACTTATTTTAGATTATCCTCAACCGGTATATGTTTTTATCAACAAAAATGCAGCAAGTGCAGGAGCATTAATATCTATCGCTTGTGATTCTATTTATATGGAGTCTGGATCAAATATAGGAGCAGCTACAGTTGTGATGGGAGGCTCAGGTGAAGCGGCCCCTGATAAATACCAATCATATATGAGATCTATGATGCGATCGACAGCAGAAACAAATGGTCGAAATCCTCAGATCGCAGAAGCCATGGTAGATCAGGATTTGGTTGTTGAAGGAATTTCTGAAGAAGGCGAAGTAATTACCTTTACAGTTGCTGAGGCATTGGAACATGGTTTTTGTGAAGCAGAAGTAACGGGAATACCAGAAATCATGGAAAGAAATGGTATTAGTAATTATGAATTAGTTGAATATAGCCCATCATCTGTTGAAAACATTATTTCTATCTTTTTGAACCCAGCAGTAAGTAGTATTTTAATCTTAATTATTCTAGGTGGAATTTATTTTGAATTACAGTCTCCAGGTATTGGGTTTCCAATAGCTGCAGCAATTACAGCGGGTATTCTGTATTTGGTGCCTTACTATTTAAGTGGTATGGCAGCTAATTGGGAGTTGATCGTAATAGGTATTGGTTTTCTATTAATTCTACTCGAAGTTTTTGTCGTACCTGGATTCGGAATCACGGGTATTTCTGGGATAACATTTATGATTTTCGGCTTAACATTAGTGATGTTGGATAATGATTTTCTTGATTTCACTTTTGTTGCTCCAGAAAGAATTATGACTTCACTGATTAGTGTCCTTGCATCCGTTTTTATTGGAGGGATAGGAGTTTTTGCTTTTGCCCATAAAATTGTTGATTCCCCTACTTTTGCGAAGGTGGGTTTATCAGAAAAAATGGATAGTGATCAAGGATATTCTGCTGACTTTTTGGGTACATCTTATATTGGTCAAACTGGTACAGCACATACTGTTCTACGACCATCTGGCAAAGTTAAAATTGAAGATAATTATTACGATGCTACCACAGAAGGAGGTTTTATATCTAAAGGAACAGCCGTTGAAGTGATTGAACAAAATGGATCTTCTTTAAAAGTGAGAGAGTTGGTTTAAACAATTAAATAAAGGCTTAATTTTATTTTCTATTCTTAATACAAAGAGGCAAGATTTAATTTAAAATCTTGCCTCTTTTTTTATAATAAAATACATGGGTTTTGAGAGAATAAACTCAAGAAGACAGGATCTCCTTGAGTCCCAAAATTTCTCAATCAAAACAACATATTATATAAATTCTCCAACTTCAACGATATCTAGACCTTCTTCCTCTACTTTTTCAGAAACTCTAAACCCTACAGTTGATTTGCATATTTTGACGATCAAGAATGTCATTAATGCTGACCATGATACAGCCGCTACTAAGGCAGTTACTTGTACTCCTAATTGACTGATTACGTCAGTTACTCCATGGCCTCCAAACATTTCTGTACCTAAAAAAGCAACCATAATAGTACCCAGGATACCACCAACACCATGTACAGCAAATACATCTAAAGCGTCATCTATTTTCCATTTCTTTTTTACAACATCTACCATGTTGAAGCAGACTAAGCTTGCAGTTATTCCGATGATAACAGCTCCCATTGGACCAATATTACCAGATGCAGGAGTAACTGTTGCTAACCCAGCAATCATACCTGTAACAATAGAAATTAATGTAGGTTTACCGTTCTTAGCCCATTCAAGTACTACCCAAGTGATACATGCAGCAGCTGCAGCTAAATGGGTTACTAGTAGGGTCATGCCAGCGGCTCCATTTGCATGTAATTGACTACCTGCGTTGAATCCAAACCAACCTACCCATAACATCGATGCACCAATCATTACCATTGGAATGTTGTATGGAGCTTTTTTCGAATGTTTATTTTTAATTCTAGGGCCAATTAAAACGGCTAATAATAAAGCAGCAATACCAGCAGTAGCATGAACGACAATACCTCCTGCAAGGTCAATTACACCCATTTGTTGTAACCAACCACCGCCCCATACCCAGTGAGTAACTGGAGCATAAACTAGAATTAACCAAAGTGCAGAAAACAATGCAACTGCTTTTAATTTCATTCTTTCTGCAAATGCACCAATAAATAAACCAGGTGTGATTACAGCAAATGTCATTTGAAAAACAGCAAATAATGGTTCAGGAATACTCCCATGAAGACTGTTTGCTGTTACTCCATTTAAGAATAATTTGTGGAAATCTCCCACAAAGCTTCCATCACCTGAGAAGGCAAGACTATAGAGTCCACCGAACCATAATAATGATCCAATACCTGTAATGACACAGATATTCATCAGAATGGATAAAACATTTTTTTTGTGTACCAACCCAGCATAGAATAATGCCAAGCCAGGTAACATCATAAATAAAACAAGAGCTGTAGATACTAATATCCATGCAGTATCTCCACTATTTAAAGCAGGAGTATTGGCTACTTGTTGTACTTCAGTAATATTTATTATTTCTGTCGTTTGTGCTTGCACAGAAGTAAATGCCATTAGAAGTACGGACACGATGAGGTAAATATATTTTTTCATATATGATATGTTTTCAACGAGAAATTAACAATTGGACAAATGAATGTTGATTGAATAATTGAGAGGTGCTTGATTGATAAAAAGAGAGATATTGGTTGGTTATTAACTTCTCAATGGATATAAATTGTTGAAAGATTTGATGGTAGCCATGAGCAGTTTATTATACCACTCATGACCTATATTTGATTAAACTTTAGGTTGTTGTTGTGTAATACAGTGAATATTACCACCTCCTAAAAGAATTTCTCTTGTTTCTACTTGTACAACTTTGTGATCAGGCATTAAGTCTTGTAAGATTTTTGCAGCCACATCGTCGTTTTCATCTCCATATTTTGGTAAGATGACACCACCATTACAGATCAGACAATTGATATAAGAACCAGCTAAACGGTCACCAACTTGTCGATTTTTAGCAGTTTCAGAAACATCAATTCCTTCAACATCTTTTTCTGTTGTTATCATTGGTGAAGGAACTGGTAATTTATGAACTGTGATTTTACGACCTTTTGCATCAGTTACACTAGTAAGGTAATTGTATGCTTCTAGTGAACGCTCATATTGAGGATCATTTTTATCATCTGTCCATGCAAGAACAACTTCTGTAGGACGAATAAAGAACGCCATATTGTCGATGTGTCCAGAAGTCTCATCATTATAGATTCCTCTTGGTACCCAAAGAACTTTCTCGACATTTAAATAATTTTTTAAATAGTCTTCCATTTCTTCTCTTGATAAACCAGGGTTTCTACCAGGGTTCATGAATACTTCTTCAACGATCATTACTGTACCTTCTCCATCAGTATGGATTGAACCACCTTCTGTTACAAAGTTTTCAGTTCTGTAACGATCAGCATTTTCTATGGCAAGTACTTTGTGAGCCACTTGATCATCATGATTAAAAGGGGAGTACAAACCATTGTAAGTACCACCATATGCATTGAACTTCCAGTCTACGCCTCTCAGTCCACCTTCATCATTTACTAAAAAAGTAGGACCAGAGTCACGCATCCATGCATCATCTTGTGTTAGCTCAATAACACGGATATTAGGGTGTGAAAGCATTGCACTAGCGTTCTCAAACTGGTTGTTAGAAGCACATACTGTTACAGGTTCAAACTCAGCGATCGCTGTTGCCACTTTAACAAATGCCTCTTGACCTGGCTTCGCACCCATACGCCATGTATCAGTACGTTCTGGCCAGTGCATCCAAGTTCTTTCATGCTCAGTCCATTCTGCTGGCATATAATAGCCATCTTTTTTCGGAGTAGAATTTAATAATGTTGACATGATCTTAGAATTTATTAGGGTGAACACCATCACTAGATGTAATTACTTCATAATATTCAGGTCTTCTATCTCTGAATAGACCCCATGAAGTACGAGTTTTTTCGATATCGTCTAAGTCGAAAGTATGTACTAATACTGCTTCTTCATCTTGTCCAGCTTCTTCTACTTTTTGTCCATGCTCATTTGCAATGAAAGAAGAACCATAAAATGTGATCCCGACTTCTTTAGCATCTTTATCAAAAACGTCTGTAGTAGTTTCTCTACCAAAACGGTTGGCAGCAACTACTGGAGTTACATTAGCAGCAGCATGACCACATTGTGTTGCTTGCCAGTGATCTTTTGAGATAAGGTTTGGATCTTGAGGTTCTGAACCAATCGCAGTCGGGAAGAATAAAACTTCAGCACCCATCAAAGCCATTGAACGAGCTGTTTCAGGGAACCATTGATCCCAACAGATACCTACACCGATTTTCGCATAACGAGTATCCCAAACTTTAAATCCAGTGTCGCCAGGGTTAAAGAAGAATTTTTCAAAATAACCTGGGCTATCAGGAATGTGTGTTTTTCTGTAAACACCTAAAATTGAACCGTCTGCATCGATAATAGCTATTGAATTATATCTTGCATGGTTTTCTCTTTCATAAAATGAAATAGGTAAAACTACTTCTAATTCTTTTGCGATTTTTTGAAAGTGTTTTACTGCAGCATTTTCTTCAACAGGTTTTGCTAACTCAAAGTGTTTCTCATCTGGTTGTAAACAGAAATAAGGAGTTTCAAATAATTCTGATAATAAGATAATTTGAGCACCTTTTGATGCTGCTTCACGAACTAATTTTTCTGCTTTTCTAAGGTTATCTTCTTTGTCCCAAGTAAAACTTGTTTGTGTTGCAGATACTGTAACTTTTTTCATTGTTTTGATGATTTTGTGTAATAAAATTAAGATGATTCACACTCTAAGTAATGATATGTTTCACACCTGATTCGATTTAATTTAACGATGTTGATTACTGGTATTTCTATAAAAAAGCTATTACTTCTTTACATAAAATATTCAATTGTCAATTTGTTAAATTTGTACTCCGATTGAGTACATGACAAAAGTAGAGCATGAAAAAAGGAATGGTTGGTAAAAAACAGGAGGGAATTGGTAAATTATTGTTTTTCAGTAGATATCGTAGATTTTTATGTTTGTGTAGATGATTACAGTAAAAATCATTGGGTAAAAAAAAGAGTACATTATTCTGTTAAAATAAAGTACTCTGAAATTACTAATCTTTTAAGTTTAGGATTTCATCATCAATAATATTGATCCTTTTATGCATATAATACAAACCAATAGGTATCACTAAGAGAATAAGATATTCGAATAGAAATGTACCTTTTGTAATACATACAACTAACCAAGAAAAGAATAGAAAAATGAACGAACCACTCATTAAATAGTAAAGTTGGATCATGTATTTCTTTTTCTTTTGTAAGTGGTCAATAATAGGGGTGTTAGTAGTGTTGTTCATAAAAAATATAACGGACAGTATGAATTGTTATAGTGGTTGCTACAATATACTTAAAATTAACTTTTGTTAAAAATTGTTAGTGGGATTTATTGATGAAAATTGAATTATCGATAACATAACAAAGCAAACGATAGAAGAGGTGTTTGTCCTATACTATCAATAAAGAAGTATATACACAAAAAAAGGAACTATTTGATGTAAATAGTTCCCACTCCAAGAAATAATATTGATTAAATGGTTTGTACCATTAAAACATGTGGAATTCCATCTTCCATAAATTCATCTCCTTCTATATTAAAACCTTCTTCTTCATAAAATTTAGTTACATATGTTTGTGCATGTAAATAAACTTTTGAACCTTCTTCGGCAATATCTTCAATTTCAGATAATGAGGCTTGAATTAATGCATTACCAATTCCTTGGCCTCTAAATTCTTTTAATACGGCAAAACGACCCATTTTATAGCCTTCCTCTGTTTTAAAAAATCTACACACACCAGCAGGTCTGCCATTATCTAAAACAATTAAATGATAGGCTTTTACCTCGATATCATCGAACTCTAATGAAATATCAATTTGTTGTTCATCAACAAAAACAGTTTTTCTTATTTGCATAACTGCAGGCCAGAACTCTGATTCTGTTCCTTGGAAAATGACTACTGATAATGAATCTGACATATGGATTGATTTTGGTAAATGTCAACAATAAAAAAACCGACCTAATTCAATTAAGCCGGTGCAAATATCGTAAAAAAGTGATGATTTTTTATGATCTAGTCATCTAAACCAAAAGCGTCGATATACGCTAAAATACCACCCTCAAGATTTTCTAGGTTTGTATAGCCTTTCATACCTTCTAAAGCAGCAATAGCGTTGGCAGAACGCTTGCCACTACGACAGTGAATAATTACTCTTTTATCCTTGCTGATTTGATCTGCTTCATCGATAACAGTTGCTAAAGGAATAAGTAATCCACCAAGGTTTGCTTCGTCGTACTCATAGTCTTCACGTACGTCGATTAGTTGGAAGTCTGCGCCTGATTCTTGTAATTCTCTCAGTTCTTCTACAGTAATACTTTTCATAGTACTCTAATTTAGTTTCATTTTCGTAATTTTATCAAACCTTTTATAATTGAACAAATTTAGGCGAATAAAAAACATACAAACTTATGAAAATTGAATTACAAAGAGTGAATGAAGGTGTGCGTTTCGAAGCAACTTCTGAAGAAGGGAATACATTACATATTGATGCAGGTAAAGGAAAAATGGATGGTATGGGTGAAGGTTCTGCTTTTTCTCCAATGCAATTAGTTTTAACTGGAGTAGCAGGATGTGCAGTTTTCGACCTTATTCATATCTTAAAAAAGCAACGTCAGGAAATTAAAGATGTGAAAATTTCTATTGATGGCGATCGTAAAGATGCTGTTCCTGCTCCTTTCGAAAAAGTACATGTTCATTTCAAGTTATTTGGTAATGTAGATGAAGCAAAAGCAAAGAGAGCAGTTGGTTTAGCAGTAGAAAAGTATTGTTCTGTTGCAGAAATGGTAAAATCTACAGCAACTATTACTCACTCTTTTGAGGTGATAGCAGAATAGTTTATTTTGCGATCTAAACTTTACTGACAAATTTTACAATCAAAAAGATTTTCTCATCATGAGCCAAGAAGAAAAGAACTTTGAGACCATTGCTGTGAGACAACAAACACAGCGTTCTCACAATAGAGAGCACTCAGTGCCGATTTATGCTACATCAAGTTTTACTTTTGAGGATGCTGATCATGCAAATGCATTGTTTTCTGATGAAGTAGAAGGTAATATCTATTCTCGTTACTCTAACCCGAATAACGATGAATTTATTGATAAACTGGTTTCTTTAGAAGGTGCTGAAGCTGGTATTGCTACCTCTTCGGGTATGGCTGCCATGTTTTTAAGTATTGCTTCTTTTGTAAGTCAAGGTGATCATATCGTTGCTTCAAGATCTTTATTCGGCTCAACTCACCAAATTTTAACGCAGTTATTACCAAAGTGGGGAGTATCTCATACATATGTTGATATTCATGATTTAGAAGGTTTTGATAAGGCAGTTCAACCGAACACTAAAATGATCTTTATCGAAACACCATCTAACCCTGCATTGGATATCATTGATATTGAGGCTTTAGCAAAAATTGCTAATAAACATGGTGTTTTACTGAATGTAGATAACTGCTTTGCAACACCTTACTTACAGAATCCAATTAAATTAGGTGCTCATATTGTTACTCACTCAGCAACAAAATTTATTGATGGACAGGGTAGAGTATTAGCTGGAGCAATCTTAGGACAGAAGGAAACGCTCGAAAAGGTGAAATTTATGTCTCGTCATACTGGACCGGCATTATCTCCTTTCCATGGTTGGATTCTTTCTAAGTCTTTAGAAACGTTATCTGTTCGTATGGACAGACATTGTGAAAGTGCTCATACCGTAGCAAAAGCTTTAGAAGAGGTGGAAGAAGTAGAATTGGTGAAATATCCATTTTTACCTTCACATCCGCATTATGAGCTGGCAAAAAAGCAGATGCGTTTAGGTGGTGCTTTAGTATCTTTTGAAATTAAAGGAGGAGTGGAAGCAGGTAAGAAATTCTGGAATAGCTTAAAAATGATTTCTAAATCTTCTAATTTAGGAGATACAAGAACGATTGCTACGCATCCAGCATCAACAACCCACTCAAAATTATCAGAAGAGGAAAGGTTAGCAGTGGGAATTACTCCAGGATTAATCAGAATCTCTGTAGGATTAGAACATGTAGATGATATAATTGCTGATATCAAACAAGCTTTGAAAGCATAATCATCTTATAATATAAAAGGGGCAATACTTATATCATTAAGTATTGCCCCTTATTTTTATATCTAATTTCTTAGCTCAATGTTGGATTAAAACCTAGTACTAAAACATCATCAGTTTGAACCAACTCATGTTCCATCCAGTCGTTAAAGGCACGACGAATAGCTGTTCTTTGCTTAGATTTTTCTTCTTTATGATTACTGAATAATAATTTTAAGAAGTTCTCCTTACCAAATTCTACTTTCTCTTCACCACCCACTTGTTTTTGGTAACCATCTGTGAATAGGTAATAAGTAGCATCTTCAGTTAAGTCGAATGTATGTTTCTTATATTCAATCTCATTGAATTTTTCTTCATTATATTCACCACCAATGCAAATAGGCATACCTTTGATAAGGAAGAATTTACCATCCTTAATTTTAGCCATTGAGGTGTTAGCACCAGCAAACTCTAAAGTTTTCTTGCTCTTATCCATTACTACAAGAGAAACATCTAAAGCATCAGTGTTTTCAGAGTGGTTTTGGTTCAAGTGTGATACAATACGCTCGTTCATCGCTTTAAGAATCTCACCAGGACAAACAACGCCTTGGATCTCTACGATTTCTCTAAATAACGATGTACCAATGATACTCATCATGGCTCCTGGTACTCCATTACTATTACAGTCAACAGTTGCAATATATACTCTTGAGTCATGCTCAAAGAACCAGAAGAAATCACCAGATACAATATCTTTTGGTTTATGGAAAATAAACGAATCCGGTAATAACTGACGTATTAATGTACGGTTAGGAAGAATTGAACTTTGAATCTGCTTCGCATAACGGATAGATTCGGTTACTTTTTGTGAAGTAACTTGTAATTCTTCTTTTTGACGTTCGATTTTCTCATACGTTCCTGCTTTATCAATGGCAATTGCTGAGATAATGGCAATGTTTCGAAGTAAATCTACATGAAGTTCTGTATATGCATTCTTTTTGAAACTTTGTAAACTAATTACACCAATCAATTTATCCTCGGCTCTCATAGGAATATAGATAATTGATTGAGGCATTTCACCTACAGTAGGTACTTCATCTTGAGAATCTAAATATTGATAGATTTCTTTAGTGATATCATTGATAACAATCTCTTCATTTCTTTTCAGACAGATAGAAGATAAACGAGTGTCATCAGACATAGAGTGAATAAAATCAGGTAACTCTTTACCTTTTTCCATTGCACCTCTAAATTCAATTTGCTGTTTTCTGTGATTGTATATACCTAAACCGAAAGCATCGCCACCAATCAGTGTCTGAACATTTTCATATACTGTTTTGATAATACTTTCTGTACTTAAACTTGATGAAAGTGAAAGACCAATTTCTGATAATAACTGTACGTTTTTATAAGATTGCTCAATTTGGTCTCTATTGGCTTCGACCTCTTGCTTTTGCTTTTGTAGCTCAGCAGTACGGTCAGCTACAATTTCCTCTAATCCTTCATAAGTCAGGGCGTTATCCAAGGCAATACCAATATATATGGCAATGTTTCTCATTAAGTTTAACGCTCTTTCATCAAATGAATTTGATTGGTAGTTCTGGATTGTAATAAACCCTAAAGTACCCTCCTTACCAATTAGAGGAATATAAATTAATGATTGTGGTAGTTTAGAGGAATCCTGAGTAGGTAGCTCTGTATCTGGTACATGTTGATTATACTCAGAAATAAAGTCATTGATGATAATTTCTTTCAATGTTTTAAAACAAATCACTGAAAGCTTATTATTATCAGTCAAACGAATGGTTTTAGGAGGTAATTTTTCTCCATTTTCAATATTCGTTGAGATATCAAGAACTCCTCTTGCTTTATTGTAGATACCCATTGAGAATAATGGAGCATCAATCATTGAATTTAAACTTTCGTATGCAGTATCTGCAATTCTTTCAATGGAAAGGTTGGAAGTAATGTCCTGACCAATCTCACCAAGGTTTTTTAGTGTAGTATACGCTTGAGTTAATTCTTCCTCTTGCTCTTGACTACGAATATTTTGATTTTGCTTTTCCTTATTCAGGTTTAGGTTATCAATGGCAATTCCGATATACGAACTAATACCTTCGATAAGTAAACGATCCTGTTTAGAATAAGCATTTAACTTTTCAGTTTGTACTGTAAATACACCTACAGGTTTACCTTTATACTGAATTGTTGCATAAATGATAGAGTTTACTTTCTTACCTACACGTTTTGGAGCGTTTAGGTTATAATCTGGAATGATAGAAAGGATCTCATTATCAAAATCGTTGATATGGATTGTTTTATTCCCTTTCAAACAAATTGTAGCCAAACGGTTTTCTTCGTCCAATTTGCAATAGTTGAAAGGAAGACGTTCACCATCCTCATAGGTACCAGGAAACTCTAAACGGTGACGTTCATTGTTTACAAGTCCGATATCTAGAGTTTGAGCATCTAAAACTGTGTTTATCTTTTCAAATACAGTTTCAGTCATATTCTCAACACTATCGGTAGATGCGATAATCTGACCGATTTCATGTATTGTTTTTAATGCGAAACTGTCTAGTTTTTGTACTTCTTGTAGTTCAGAAGTACTTGGTGTTGTAGGAGTTTCTTCAACAGTGGTAGCTTCTGCACCTTTAAAACTTTCAATTGCTACAGCATTTTGTAATAAGATAGCAATTTGAGGAGCCAAGACCTGTAAAAACTTAATTTGTTCAGATGGCGTATTGATGTTCTGATATTGTTCAATCATCAAAAAGCCAATAAGAGTATCATCATTCCATAATGGAATAAAGTTAAGGAAAGAGACATTATTCTCTTTGATATACCTTTCAGCTTTTACTTTATCGTTTACCTTGTTAATATCAACGACAATAACATTCTTAGGAGATTTAATCTGATGCAATACACTTAATGGTAAATCATGGTCCATTGCATAATCATTTCCTTCTTGGAATATTGTGTCACCACTATTTCTCTTCTGAGATGCTTTCAATATAAAGTTATCCCCAGACTTAATAATAATCGAGGTTCTTTCGGCAACTGTTTTCGAATTGACAGTATCTAAGATTTTGCGGCAAAGGCTTTTGATCGTTAAAGCTCTCGAAAGATCTTGGTATATCGATAAAGCTTGGTCTAGGTATCCTGTTTTCATGATGTATATGAAAAAATATAGAAAGCCAAAAAAGGTTGCTATAAAAATGTAGTTATTACAGTATCTGAGCATCGCTCAGATGATAATTAGTTTAAATCACTGATTATCGGTTCTATAACGAGCAATTTAACAATAATATTGCTTAAGTGCTAGAATTTGCTCGATTAGTACACTTTGTTTTAGGCAAAAAAAAAGCCACAATGCTTATTTTGCATTGTGGCGTAAGGTTTTTAAGAAAAAAATCAGGAATCTTTTCTCGTGATTCTTATAATTCCTTCAATTTCACTGATTTCGTTAATTACCTTTTCGAACTCATTAAGGTTTTTAACAGAAATCTCAATATTACCTTTAAAAATTCCATCTTGAGTATCTATAGATATCGAACGTATGTTTACTTTCATACGACTTGTGATAATTCTCGTAACGTCATTGACTAAGCCAATTCTGTCTGTACCTTCGATAGCAATTTTTGAAATAAAAGAAGATTCTTTCTCTGAAGCCCACCTAGCTTTGATGATTCTATAACCATAATTGGCCATCATAGCGATAGAGTTAGGACAGTTTGTTCTGTGGATTTTGATACCATTATTAATAGTAATAAAACCAAAGATATCATCCCCTTGAATTGGATTACAACAGTTAGCAATAGAGTAGTGGACATTTTCCATATCCTCACCAATGACTAATTCATCGTCATCTTCTCTAATCGTTTTAATCTTCTTCTTGAACTCTTTAGCAGAGTCAGGAACCATCTTTTTCTTCTTAACATTGTTAGTTTGATCAAGGTGATCTTTGAACTTCTTAATTTCCTTGTGTTCAATGATGCCTTCACCAACCTGATAATACAAATCAGTTTCACTGTTAAGACTGAAAAAGTCTCTTAATTGCTGAGCTACCTTATCATCATACTTAATTTTAAGGTGCTTGAATTTTCTATCAATGATTTCTCTACCAATAAGCGCCACACGTTTGTGGTCTTCTTTTAGGTGAGATTTTATTTTTGCTCTAGCTCTAGAAGTTCTTACAATTTTTAACCAACCCTCGTTAGCTTTAGGCTGATTGGCAGTCAAAATTTCTATTTGGTCACCGTTTTCTAACTGATAACTTAATGGTACTAGCTTACCATTAATCTTGGCACCAAGACATTTTGCTCCTACCTCAGTATGAATATCAAAAGCAAAATCAAGAACTGTAGAACCTTGAGGAAATACCTTTAAATCACCATTTGGTGTAAATACAAAGACTTCTTTATTAAATAAACTAGTTCTAAAATCATCAAGGAACTCTACGGCATTTACTTTGTCATTCTCCATAAGAGAACGAACTTCATTTAGCCACTGCTCAATACCCTTTTCTGAATCAGCTTCTCCTTGTTCTTTATATTTCCAGTGGGCAGCGTAACCTTTTTCGGCAATTTCGTCCATTCTTTTTGAACGAATTTGTACTTCTACCCAGTGACCATTATGTCCCATTACAGTAGTATGCAATGATTCATAGCCATTGGATTTCGGTACACTAATCCAGTCTCTTAATCTACTAACGTTTGGTGTATAGTAGTCGGTGACAATAGAATAGATATGCCAACAAGTTGATTTTTCCACTTGTCTAGGAGCATCGAAAATAATTCTTACGGCAAATAAGTCAAATACCTCTTCAAAGGGTACTTGTTGCTTTTTCATCTTATTTGCAATAGAAGTAATCGATTTAGTTCTTGATTTAATCGTGTATTTATACCCCTGCTTATCCATAGTTTCGATAAGTGGAGTCTTAAATTCATTCGTAAAGTGTTCGCGAGCTTCTTCAGATGCTTTTAACTTTCTTGAGATCTCATCATATAAATTTCTATCTGAATATTTTAGACATAAATCTTCTAATTCAGATTTAATATTATAAAGACCAAGACGGTGTGCTAAGGGAGCATAAATGTATTCAGTTTCTGCTTTTACCTTAAGTTGTTTGTCTTTTGGCATCGAGATCAACGTACGCATATTGTGTAGTCGATCTGAGATTTTAATAAGAACAACTCTAACGTCTTCAGAAATTGTCAATAACATTTTTCTGAAGTTCTCAGCTTGTAGTGAACCGCCTTTTTGTGCGGCTCCAGATATTTTAGTTAAACCATTGACAATAAGGGCTACCTTTTCGCCAAAATGTTCCTCAATATCTTCTAACGTATAGTCTGTGTCTTCTACTACGTCATGTAATAAAGCTGAAATAATTGAAGTGGTACCTAAGCCGATTTCTTCTGCGGCAATTGTGGCTACAGCCACGGGATGATATATGAAAGGCTCACCAGATTTTCTTCTCATGTCTTTATGAGCATCAGAAGCAAAAAGGAAGGCCTTTTTGATTTGTTTTATATCGTCTGGATCATTTAAAAAAGGTCGGGCTTTACGGAGTAAGTTACCGTACATTTTTAAAAGCTCCATCCTCTCTTTTTCTAAGTCGATCTTCATCTCCAAATGTTCAAACAAATTATTGTTACCATACAAATAGTCTAAGAACTATAAAAATAGGTAAAAAAGTATAGTGATCATAAAGAAAGCAAAGATAAGATTTAAAAAAAGATGTAACAGTTGTTTACATTTTTTTGGGTGAACATCAATGATTTTCAAAACGAGTTGATTACCTTTGCATCGCTTTAAATTAAAATACCTAATTTAGGTGTTTTGTTTATGGTTGAATTAGTTATTGATGGATGTGTAAATCACTTGAAATTCAAATGGTTAAATCATTGATCGAATAGCTTTTTAAGTAGAAGGGTTGTAGAGGTACTCCAACTTAGTTTTGGTAGATATTTACTTCTCTTTTGATAATAATATTGAAATAGGTGATCAATTTGACCCTTATTTCGGTAAAATAATTAAGAGTTTTGTCACACCAAAAATAATAAAACTTTGGAATTCAAATTAGATAAACAAGAGAACTCATACGGTTTGCTTACAGTAAATGTTGCTGAAGCTGATTTTATGCCTGAGTATAAGAGCAAATTAAAGCAGTACGCTAAAGGTGCTAATATGAAAGGTTTCCGTAAGGGTAAGGTGCCAATGTCAATGGTAGAAAAAATGTACGGTAAGCAAGTGAAAATGGATACTTTCAACGAAGCTGTTGGAAAAGCTGTGGACACTTACTTAAAGGATAACAATGTTAAGCCATTGTTCCAACCAATGTACAAAGGTGATTTCATCACTCCAGAACAATTAGGTGCTGAGCAAACTGTAGAATTTGAATTATTACTTCCTGAGTTTGATTTAAACTTAGAAGGGATCAATGCAGATACTTTTAACTTAACTGTTACTGATGCTGATGTTGAAAGTACAATCACTAAGTTAAAAGAAGCTTACCCTACAAAGAAAGATGCTGAAGAAGCTGCAAAAGACGATTTAGTTACTGCAACTTTCAAAGCTGTAGAAGGAGAGTACTCTAAAGAAGGTGCAGCTTTCGAATTAGACGATAAATTAGCTGAAGGTATCGCTGCTCAATTCGAAGGTAAAAAAGTAGGAGATGTAGTTACTTTAGACATCACTTCAATGTATGAGGATGACAACCGTTTAGGTCTTATCTTAGGTACTGAAGATAAAGAGTCTTTCGTAGGTCAATTCTCTATCGAAATCACAAAAATTACTCGTAACCACGAGCCAGAATTAGATGTTGACTTCTTTAACATGGTAATCGGTCCTGATAAAGCTTCTAACGAAGAAGAATTCAGAGCTGAGTTAAAGAAAACAATTGCTGAAGTAAACCAACAAGCAATTGATAACTTAACAAACGAAAACGTTCGTAACGCAATCGTTGAAGCAACTACTATTGCTTTACCTGCTGAGTTATTAAAGAAAGTTTACAAGCAAAACAACCCTAAGGCAACTGAGGAAGAAATCGACGAAAACTTAGCTAAATTCGAAGAAGCAGTAAAATGGAGAGCAATCTCTGATAAAGTTGCTGAAGCTTCAGAAGTAAAAGTTGAGAAAGAAGATGTTGAAGCAGCTGCTTTAGTTCAAATCAAAGCTCAATTCGGTAACTTCATGGGTGATGAGGACGAGCGTATGGGTGAGTTCGTACAAAACTACTTATCAGCTGAAAACGGTAAGTACTTCGAGCAAACTTATGAGCAAGTTTACAACGAGAAAATCTTCGCTGCAGCAAAAGAAAAAGTAGCTCTTACTTCTGAGGAAGTGGATCTTGCTAAATTCGAAGAATTCTTAACAGCAAAAAATGAGCAAGCTGCGAAGTAATTCAAAGTTTGTCCTATAAAATATAAAAGCCTTGTATCTTTCGAGACACAAGGCTTTTTTGTATTTAATAATTCTCTATTAAGAGAAAAACCCATCAGTAAGTTGTTGAAACATTACTGATGGGTTTAAATTTTATTTTTCAATAAGTGGTATTATTGAACCTTATTGTATTTCTTAGAAACATTAGGAGTGATATTCGTAATGTTCGTAATATCTTCTATTTCTTGTCCTGCAATAACTTCTTCTTTTTCTTCACTGGGCATGTACTCCTTGTCATGTAATTTTGTGAGTATAAAACCTAAAATGATGAAAGTAAATAGGATGATTGAGACTGCTGTTGCTGCATAACCTAAGTCTAGTGTATTGATGTAGTACGTAATGAAAGAAGTGATAATACTTAATCCATACAACATCATTACTGCATATTTAGGAGAAAATCCATATTTCACTAGCAGGTGAGAAGAATGATCTTTTCCTCCAACATAAATAGGTCTTCCTGATCTGATTCTATTAATTGTAACAAATGTCACATCAAAAATCGGATATGCCAATAATAAAATTGGTGTAATGATTGAAATATCAATAGAAGTAGTCTCCCAAGAAAGCATTACTCCAAGCATTGATAAAATATAGCCTAAGAACATACTGCCAGAGTCTCCCATGAAAATCTTTGCATTAGGGAAGTTGTTAGGTAAAAAACCAAACAGTACAGCTGCTAATGCAAGGCTTAGTAATGCAGTGTCGTGATTGTTGAATAACACGATAGAAAACAGACCGAAGGCAAGTGCTGTAAATGCAGCAATACCTGGCGATAGGCCGTTCATGTTATCGATCAAGTTCAGTGCGTTAATTACCCCAATGATCCAGAAAAATGTAAAAACTTCACTAATTACAGGAGGTAAGAAATTGGCAGTGCCAACAATTAAAATAGCTATTGCTCCTGCTGTAATTTGGAAAAACAATTTCACTTTTGGTTCCATTGCTTTTGATTTGTCATCAAATGTTCCTGTGAAGAAAACAATCATCGCACCTGTAAAGAGCCATGCTATTTTCTGATCGAAAACATTTTCTCCATAAAGGAAAAATAATGTGGCTACTCCTGCAATAATTGTAGTTACGCAAGAGATATAAGCTCTAACTCTTCTATTATTAAATAGTTGATAAATAGAGATTATAGTGCCTAATAATGTTATAACAGACCATGCTATTGGTAGTAGTTGTAATAAAGTTGCCACAACGATAAACGATACTACGATAGCAATTCCACCCATTAAAGCTGTTGTTTTCGTATGAAAACGATCCGCTCTAGGTTTGTCTACTATTTGGTACTTAATTGCTTGCTTAATCAAAATTCTAGTGACAATAAATGATATAATGGCACCAAAAGTTAGGCTGAGCAATAATATTGACTGATTCATGTTAATTCTTTGTAAGTCATCTTTAGATCGCTGACTAGACGATCATAGTTATATTTACGATAAGTAGATTCTTTGTGTTCTCTGATAAACAGGTTTTTATCATCTTCATAGCTTAATATTCTAACAGCGGCATCTTTCATTGTCTCGTCCTCATTGGGACCAACTAAGTAGCGTTTACCAAAAGAAGAAAACAAATCTGGAACTCCACCAACAGCGGTTGAAACCACACATGTGCCAGATGTCATAGCTTCAATAATTGATACTGGTGAGCCCTCGTTGTTAGAAGTAAGCAAAACTAAATCCAAACTGGCATAAATGCTAGGTAAATCCTTTAAAAATCCGGTAAATGTAATCTTATGATCGATATTTTCTTGTTTTGCATAGCTTTCAAGCATGTCACGATCTTCACCATCACCAATCATGAAAAAATGGACATCATCTTTTTCATTACTGATTAGTTTGGCAACTCTAATAAACATTTTTAGATTTTTAATCTGTGTAAACCTTGCAACGATCCCTACAAGTTTGGAGGTTTTTGGAATGTTATATTCATCATGTAGAAAGTTATTATTAGTGTTAGTGTAAAACCTTTTGAGGTCTAACCCCAAAGGTACCATTTTGTGTTGAGCTTTTTTTCCAATGCCCAGGTTAAGTATTTCTTCTTGTTGTTTTTCAGTAATTGTAATAATAGTATCTGTGTACTTTGCTAAAAATTTTTCTATACCTAAAAACAACTTTGTTTTCATTGGCGAAAAATATCCATGAAAGACATGGCCATGAAAAGTGTGTACAGACTTAACCTTATTTTTTGAAAAAAAGTTCGCGACTATCGCTGCGGCTCTTCCAATAAAGCCCGCTTTTGCGGTATGTGTGTGAATAATATCAGGTTGATATTCTCTTATTATTGAGAATAAGTCAAATAAGGATTTTAAATCATCTTTAAGAGAAAGTTCTCTTTGAAGGTGATTTAAGTAGTGGACCTCTAAGTTTCTTTCTTTAGCTAAATAAGACATGTCGCCTTCATTACTAGGTACATGCCCTGCAACTAATTTAGTGTCGTAGTGATCATCATTCATTTGATCGGTTAATAATACAGTATGTATTGCCGGTCCTCCGACATTTAACCTTGCAATCACTCTAAGAATTTTAGTTTTTTTCATTTAGGAATGATAAATGACGTCAATAAAAAAAGTATCCTTTGGTTTAATTAGGATTAATGGTACAAAAATCAATCGCCCGGTTGTTTGTTTTGTTTCAAATGCAAATGTATGTAAAAGTATTGTAAAATGGATGTATTAATAGTTAGTATTTCATTATAAATTACGAATTGAATCATCTATTTTTGATACTATTGTAAAAGCATTTACATTTGTCGTAACATTTAATAAGCGAAATTTGAACTGATTAATATTTATGAAATCGAAAATCAATAATACATTAAAGTTATTTTTAGTTCTAGCAGCAACTTCATTTACTTTTTCTTCATGTGGTGTACAAGAAGAAAATGATCAATTAAAAGCTGCAAATGCAAAGCTGCAAGAAGATTTGGCTAGAGCTGAGGCCGCTGCGGAAACATTAGACGAAGTAGGTGCTTTGATTGATTCAATCGATGTTTCTAGAAACCTTTTATATATCGATATGGAGAAAGGTATTTCTGGAAAAACATATGAAGAGAAAATTAGAGCTATTGATGCATACATGAAAGAGTCTGAGCAACGCATGGAACAAATGGAAGCAAGCTTAGCAAAATCAAATGCAAAAAATAGTGCTTATGCAAATACAATCAGAAAACTGAGACAACAACTTGATCAAAAGACACAAGAAATTGCAGATCTAAAAGAGAGAGTTGAGAAATTACAGTCAGAAAATAAAGCATTGATCAAGACAGTTGATTTACAAGCAAAAGAACTGTCAGATCAAGAAGTTGAAATTCAAAAAAATAACGAAGAGATTGCTCTTCAGAAAAATAGAATTCAAGAGTTAATGGTTCAAGCGAAAAAGACGGAGGCAGATGCATATTATGCTCAAGCTGAAGCTCTTGAAGAAGCTGCAAATAGAACAAAATTAGCTCCAAAGAAAAAGAAAGCGACTTATGCTGAAGCTTTAGAACTTTATAAGAAATCTTTTGAAGCTGGTAGAAAAGATGCTTATGAAAAAGTACAAGAGTTATCTGAAAAAGTAAACTAATAGTACTTTGTTAATTTAATAAGGGAGCAGGCTAATGATATGGCCTGCTTTTTTTGTTAATGATCTTTTGTGTGCTACTTCCTAACTTCTTATTGTATAATTTTGTAGCATTCAGTTTGTTGAAGAATAAATATCATCCATTTAATGAAAAAAGTTTCACAATACGTTGTTCCTCCACATGTAGCTTTCGATGAGGATAACTTTAAATCATATGTAATTAAAAAGGAAAAGGTTGACAGAGAAGCCAACGCTACTGTACGTATGACGAGAAGGTCTGTGGATGCTCGTAAGAAAAAAGTGAAAGTAAATGTTGAAGCTGAAATCTTTGTTGATGAGTCTCCTACATTAAATATCTCTTATAAAAAAGATTACCCAAACGTTAGTGATGCTAAAAGGGTGGTCATTGTTGGAGCCGGTCCTGCAGGCTTATTTGCAGCATTAAGGTTTTTAGAATTAGGTATTAAGCCTATCATTATTGAAAGAGGTAATGATGTTCAAAAGAGACGAAGAGATCTGGCGAATATCAATAAAAAGAATATTGTCAACGAAGATTCAAACTACTGTTTTGGAGAAGGTGGAGCAGGTACCTATTCGGATGGTAAGTTGTATACAAGATCAAAAAAGAGGGGAGACTTTAGGAGAATCTGTGAAATTTTCGTTGCTCACTCAGCAAGTGAAGAAATTTTAATAGATGCTCATCCACATATTGGAACAAATAAATTGCCTAAGGTGATTGCTGAAATGCGACAGAGTATTTTAGATGCTGGAGGTGAAGTACATTTTGAAACTCGAGTTGAAGACTTTATTATTTCTGGAAATGAAATAAAAGGAGTTGTAACCCAACAAGGTGATAAAATTGAAGGAGAAGCAGTTCTTTTAGCAACAGGACATTCGGCAAGAGATATTTTTAGACTTCTTCAGAAAAAAGAAGTAGAAATAGAGAGAAAACCTTTTGCTTTAGGTGTTAGAATTGAACACCCTCAAGGTTTAATAGATAAAATTCAATACCATTTAGATGATAGAGACCGTGGAGAATACCTGCCAGCAGCAGCTTATTCTTTAGTGTCTCAAGTTGGATACAAAGGTCAAAAGAAAGGTGTATTCTCTTTTTGTATGTGCCCAGGTGGATTTATCGTTCCTTCCGCTACTGCACCAGGAGAAGTGGTAGTAAATGGGATGTCGCCTTCGAGAAGAGATTCTCAGTTCTCTAATTCAGGTATTGTAGTCAGTGTCGATGATGATGAATTCGGTCCTTATATTAAGAAGTATGGAGAACTTGCAGCTATGGAATTTCAAGCGGAAGTTGAAAGAAAAGCTTGTGAAGTAGCAGGGGGTACTCAAGTTGCTCCAGCACAAAGATTAGGTGATTTTATAAATGGTAAAGTTTCTAACGATTTAAACGAAACATCTTACCAGCCTGGTTTGTTATCAGTAGACATGAGGGAAGTTTTACCTCAGGCGATTGCTCACCGTTTAAAATTTGGCTTTAAAGATTTTGGTAAAAAAATGAGAGGTTACCTGACTAATGAAGCACAAATTGTAGGAGTAGAAAGTAGAACATCATCTCCTGTTCGAATTCCAAGGGAAAAAGAAACTTGTGAACATACTCAGATAAAAAGGTTGTTTCCTTGTGGAGAAGGTGCAGGTTATGCAGGAGGTATAGCATCTGCGGCAATGGATGGGGAGTTGTGTGCTAATCGTATTGCAACATTATATTGTGGCGTAAAAGAGACAAGCAAATAATAGTATATCATGAAGTCAAAAATTGCAGACATACGTTTAGATTATTCAAAGAAAGATCTAAATGAATCTGATGTTTTGGATGATCCAATTAAACAATTTGAAATTTGGTTAGAAGAAGCAATTAGTGCTGAAGTGCATGAGCCAACAGCAATGAATGTAGCTTCTGTGTCAAAGGAAGGAAGTATTTCATCTAGAACAGTATTATTAAAAGGTGTTGAAGACAAAGCTTTCGTTTTTTATACTAATTATAATAGTAGGAAAGGGAAGTCTTTGCAAGAAACAAAAAAAGCAGCGTTGAACTTTTTCTGGCCTGAATTAGAAAGACAGGTTTGTGTTGAAGGAACAGTAGAAAAAGTATCTCCTGAAATGTCTGATAAATATTTTGCTTCTAGACCATATAAAAGCAAAGTAGGAGCGTGGGCGTCAGAGCAAAGTAGCCAAATAGATTCAAAAAATGTTATTGTAGCAAGATTTGCTAAATATGCTGCAAAATTTATTACAAATGTCCCAAGGCCCGAACATTGGGGGGGCTTTGCAATAAAACCAACACGTATAGAATTTTGGCAAGGCAGACCTTCAAGATTACATGATCGAATCCAATATCAGTTAAACGAACAAGGTGAATGGTTGAAATCTAGACTTGCACCTTAAAAAGTAGCTGGTTTTGACAGGAGAAATTAAAAAAAAGACTCTATTCTTGCGGAATAGGGTCTTTTTTTATTATCAAGTTGTGTTTTTGACTTTAATTTTATCTAAAAAATATTATTTCCTGCAATTTGCTTAAAAAAACACCCTGATAAGTATTTTTTTTAATGTTTTTACGGTTGTTTAGATTAATTTCAATCCGTTGTTATTTTTTTATTTGTTGTAAAATTTGGAGTTTTAATTGTCATTCTATTAAATTTGTGACAATAAATTATAAATTTACTCACACTCACCTATTTAAATTATGATTTCGTTAAAAAACTTTGACGCTAAAAAATTAGCGTTGTTAGTGGCTATTTTGGCTATGCCTACACTTGGCTTTTCACAGGATGGTACTATCAATTCTGGTGATACAGCTTGGATGTTGGTTGCTACAGCTCTCGTAATGTTGATGACGCCAGCTGGTCTTACACTTTTTTATGGTGGATTAGCACAACGTAAGACTGTATTGAATACCATTGGTATGAGTTATACAGCATTTTGTACAGGTACATTAGTTTGGGTCATCATCGGTTATAGTCTTGCATTTGGAAAAGGTAATGCATATATCGGAGACTTTACATCATTCTTATTAGCAGATGTGAAGATTACAGATGTTGAAGGCTCAATTCCTAGAATCTTATTTATTATGTTCCAAGGTACTTTTGCTGCCATTGCAGTAGCATTAGTAAGTGGTTCAATCATTGAAAGAGTTAAATATTCTACTTGGATTATCTTTTCGGTACTTTGGGTAGCTTTAGTATATTCTCCAATTGCCCACTGGGTATGGGGAGGTGGATTTTTAAGTACTGATGGCGAGTTAGATTTCGCAGGTGGTACTGTAATTCACATTAATGCAGGTATTTCAGGTCTAGTTTTAGCCTTAATGCTTGGAAATCGTTTATCACATGGTGGTGAACAATCAAATAAGCCATCATCAATTAAATTGATGGTATTAGGTTCTGCACTTTTATGGTTCGGATGGTTTGGTTTTAATGGTGGATCACAACTAGCTGCAGATTTTATTGCTGCAAATGCTATGATGGTAACTAACGTTGCAGCTGCCGCAGGTGGTATTGGATGGTTATTATTAGAGTGGTTTACAGAAGAGAAAAAGCCAACGTTATTAGGGTCAGCATCTGGTGTGATTTCAGGTCTAGTAGGTATTACTCCTGCTTCTGGTTATGTAGATGTATCAGGTGCATTAGCTATTGGTTTAATTTCAGGTGCAGTTGGTTTCTACGGTGTAGTGAAATTGAAAGAGAAATTAGGATACGACGATACTTTAGATGTATTTGGTATCCACGGTTTAGTAGGTATCGTTGGTGCTATTCTAACAGGTGTTTTTGCTAACCCTGATGTAAATGGAGCAGCAGGTGCTTTATATGGTAACCCAGGTCAAGTATTAGTACAGTTAAAAGCTGTAGTGGTAACTATTGTTTATTCTGGTGCGGCATCATTTGTAATTTTCAAATTGTCTGCATTACTTACTCAAGGTGGTCGTGTTACTACTGAGGTAGAAGAAGAAGGTATTGATGAGGCTTACCATGGTGAGAAATCATTCGAATCTATGTAATATCAGATTCTGAGTAATCTTTATTTATAAATAAGAAAGAGGTATCCGAAACGATACCTCTTTTTTTGTATTCTTATGTTAAACCTCACCTCAAGAATATATTTTTTGGAGATGGTGTGAATTTTGCAACCGGTTTAAACGACTAATACTAATAAGTCGAACAGGTAATACTAATAACATTTCTTACAACTAGATTTTTTTATTTTGAGATTAGCATCAATTGACATCGGCTCGAATGCCATTCGTTTTCAAGTTGTAACAACACATGAAGGTAAAACTGGCGGAACAGTTTTTAAAAAAATTGACTATATGAGGTTTCCATTGCGTTTAGGAACAGATGTTTTTAATGCTGGAAAAATCTTACGACCAACAGAAGAGAAATTTGTTAAACTCATGAGAGTATTCGCAACATTACTCGATCTTTATGAAGTCAATGATTATATCGCATGTGCTACTTCTGCAATGAGAGAAGCAAGTAATGGAAAGGAAATAGTAGAAAGAGTATACTATAAAGATGGTTTGCGTGTAGACATCATAGATGGCTCTATAGAGGCTCAAATGATCTCACTTGCATTAGGGAAATATATCCCAATGGGAAATGTAATTCATATTGATGTAGGTGGAGGTAGTACTGAACTGAATCTATATAGACATAAAACTAAGGTAGCATCTAGATCATTTAAGATGGGTAGTGTACGTAAATTGAACAAAGAAGAGCGTACAAACATGTTTGATATTATTCGCCATTGGTACGAGCAGTCGTCTGCGCCTTATTTTAACAGAGAGGAAGAAGTTATAGCCATTGGAACTGGAGGAAATATTAATAAGCTTTTTAATCTTTCGAAGCAAAAGAAGAGTGAAGATAAGATTACCTATCTATCCGAACTTAGGAAAATTAGAGCTTGGTTGGAAGAGTTTACTTTTGAAGAAAGAGTGAAGAAACTGAGACTCAATGAAGATAGGGCAGATGTTATTATCCCTGCGGCAAGAATTTATACAAATGTAATGGATATTGCTGGAGCCGAGAAGATCATTGTTCCTGGAGTTGGGTTAAAGGATGGTGTTTTACATTATCTAATGAAGGAAAGAGGTTATAAGCCTAATCAATAATAAATAAAAAAGCCATCGTAGATAAATACGATGGCTTTTTTATTGAGTCTTATCTTACCCTTAAGGTTCGACCAACTCGTAATGTTGTTCTCTTCGACATGCCGTTAAGTCTGCATATTTTAGAAATACTAGTACCATATTTTCTGCTGATTTTCCATAACGAATCTCCGGGTCTTATACGGTGATAAACACTCTTCTTCGATTCAATTAATAACTCATAGTTTTTCGCTGTGAGGTCAAAATCTGCAGGAATATCTATTTCTTGGTTTGCAAAGTCAACCATATCAGATGGGTTAAATCCATAACCTTGATATCTGATTTCAAAATGTAGGTGTGGTCCGGTACTTCTACCAGTATTGCCGCCGAGTCCAATTACTTCACCAGCTTTAACCTCCTGACCTGCTTTTACTATATATCTACTCATATGGCCGTAAAGAGTTTCAAGACCATTTTTATGTCTTACCATTACGTAATAACCATAACCTCTTCTATTGTATTTGGCAATTCTTACGACACCATCAAACATCGATCGGATAGAATCACCGATAGCAACTTTAACATCGACACCGTGGTGAAACCTCCACCTTCTAAAACCATACTTAGAAGTAACTCTTTGTGGTTGATCTAGTGGGTATGCCCATTGTGTATTTGATGCTGTAGAATCATATAAATGAAGCTTTACACTATCTGATAATACTTTAGATGAGATATTGTAAGGATTTACATTCCAGTTGTCCCAACTTTTATAATAGTCGAAGCCATTTAAATAGACAGCATCAACAAATTTTCCAGGTTGAATCTCTACTAAACTTTGGCATTGCTCAGTAGAATTCAGATTAATTCTTTGGTAGGGTGTTGGTAAGTTTTCAATTGCCTTATCTGTAGCACACGCAATTTCACCATTTGAAAGTAGGAAAGTGGAGATAGCTTCTTCAGTCTCTTCATTTAATGAAGTTATGGCAACATTTTCTTGTTTTTTTTCTTTGCCTTTAAACAGCTTTTTGAAAAAGCCTTGTCCATTAGCACTGCTTGAAAGTAAACATAGTGAAAAAAATGTGATAGCTATCGAAGTCTTTTGTTTTGATAATTTAAAGTTTAAAAACATGGTAACTTTACATCGTTAAGCAAACCAGATCAATCCTGTTTGCTTATAAATTTAATATTGATCTTACAACAATACTAAAGAAACACTTAAAAGACAATTCATTAACTTAAGTATTCTTCGAGATTAACGTATTTTTTTACTTCCCCGATAAATACAAAAAAGCGTTACCATATTTTTTATGATAACGCTTTCGTTTTATTCTATGATAATTCAGAATTAGTCTTCTAACTCTGTTAAGTATCTTTCTGCTTCTAATGCCGCCATACAGCCTGTACCCGCAGCAGTTACTGCTTGTCTGTAGACAGTGTCTTGAACATCACCCGCAGCAAAAACACCTTTAATATTTGTTTTTGTGCTATCAGGTTTAGTAACAAGATACCCAGCATCGTCCATGTCTAACTGACCCTTGAAGATATCAGTATTAGGTTTGTGACCGATAGCAACGAAGAAACCTGTAACATCGATTACACTTTCTTCATTGGTTTTGTTGTTGATTACTTCTACACCTTCAACAGCATCACCACCAAGAACTTCTAAAGTTTCAGAGTTCCAGTGAATTTCGATGTTCTCTTTCTTGATTACACGGTCTTGCATGATTTTAGACGCTCTCATCTCATCACGACGAACAATCATGTGAACCTTTGAACAAAGGTTAGATAAATAGTGAGCTTCTTCACAAGCAGAATCACCTGCACCAACAACAGCAACTTCTTGGCCTCTGTAGAAGAAACCGTCACAAACTGCACAAGCAGAAACACCTGCACCATTTAAACGAGTTTCAGATTCTAATCCTAACCATTTTGCTGAAGCACCTGTTGAAATAATAATAGTATCAGCTGTAATTTCTGTTTCTTCATCCACTACTGCTGTATGAGGGCCATTATCACTTAATTGAACAGAAGTAACTAAACCCGTACGGATATCAGTACCAAAGCGAGTAGCTTGTTCCTGCATCTCCATCATCATTTGCGGGCCCATAATTCCTTTAGGGTAACCTGGGAAGTTTTCAACGTCATTTGTAATTGTCAACTGACCACCCGGTTGAGGACCTTGATATAATACTGGAGCTAGGTTCGCTCTTGAAGCATAAATTGCTGCTGTGTAACCTGCAGGACCTGACCCGATAATAAGGGTTTTTACGTGTTCCTTAGACATAATATGTTTTTGTTTATTAAATGCTAAATCTAAAAATAATAACTATAGTACCTGTGAGATAAATCTTTTTTGACAATTTCAAGAATTACTCTTCCTCTAATTTTTGAAAGAATTTTACTGAAATCTTTCGGGTCTTCAAGTGGATACCTGTTAATTGAAACGAGGATCATTCCTTTCTTTAAACCCATCTCTTTGATTAGCCCATTGTCAGATACTTCTTCTATTTTGATACCTGTAGAAAGCCCAAGCTTGGATTGCTCCAATTTGGAAAGCGCCGTAAATTTAGCACCAATTTCTTTGGCATCGTAGATATTTTTCTCTGAAATATTAGTTGTTCCGTCAATATTCGTTAAAACAACTGATTTTTCTATTTCTTTATTCTCTCTGATGATTGATAAAGTTATCTTATCTCCTGGTACGTAATAACTTAATTGTTCATCATAAGCAGCTTCAGAATCAATTTTGAAATTATCGATAGATGTAATAACATCACCGACTTTAAGATTGTTTTTCTCAGCTGCACCTCCTTCAATTTTTGTGATTACAACACCTTGTATATCCGTTAATTGAAGTTTTTCTGCTATATCTTCATCGACTTCTTTGATACTAGCCCCAAGAAATGCTTTCTGAACTTCTCCATATTTCTTTAGATCATTCACAACCTTGGCAACAATATCTGAAGGGACAGCGAAGCCATAACCTGCGTAACTTCCAGTTTTTGATAAAATAGCAGTATTAATACCTACTAAATCACCATGCATGTTTACCAAAGCACCACCACTATTACCAGGGTTAATTGCTGCATCTGTCTGTATAAAAGACTCGATAGGAAATACATCATTCATAATACCTATCTTTCTACCTTTTGCACTTACAATACCAGCAGTAACAGTACTCGTTAGATTAAATGGGTTTCCTACTGCTAATACCCAATCACCAACTCTAACCGCTTTAGAGGAAGCGATCTGTATGGCAGGAAGGTTGTCCTTTTCAATCTTTAATAGAGCGATATCTGTTGATGGATCAATACCAATTAACTTTGCCTGATAAGATCTTTTATCATAGATCACTTCAATTTTATTCGCTCCTTTAACCACATGGTTGTTTGTGACGATATATCCATCATTGGTGAAAATAACCCCAGAACCTGATCCAACCGCAACATCTGATTGACCTTGTGATGGTGTGTTGAAAAATAATTCCATCCATGTTCTTCTATTACTATACCTGCCTTTTACATAAGTGATAATATAGACTACAGACTTTGTACTTGCAGAGGCAGCCTCGGCAAATGATGGTAAGGATGATATGTCGTTAGTAATAGTTTTCTTATAAGAAGATGTTTCTTCTGATGATCGTATTATAGGTGTATCTTCAGTAATAACATTGGATGCAAAACTGAAATCTTCTTGAGGTGTCGGCTGGTAGATATATTGTGTGTACAAAAATGCTCCAGCCAGACCACTCAATACGCTAATTAAAGTAGTAAGAAGTGTTCGTTTCATTTTCTGTTATTTTTTATGACTACAATATCAAGAAAAGTGCCTTTGCCGATATTATGACAGATTGACATAAGATTGCCAAAATACCTTGATGTTTTGTTGTAACAACTTCTGTAAAAGTTGCTGATTATTGCACTCAACTTGTATTTCTACAAGGTCTGATATTTCTCTTTGAACCATTTCTAAGTGATGTAAATTTTGCTCTGATATGAGTATTGAATCTACACCTGCATGGTTAACTACTTGAATAATTTTTTGTATTTCGTCTTGATTGATTTCTGTTTTAGGTAATCGAAGTGTAATCAGAGTTTCTTTTTCATGTGCTGTTTGCGTCAATTGTAAAAACTCTATTTTACACCAAGTTGAGTTTGTTCTTAATGCACTAAGATTAATAGTTACAGACACTTCTTCTACACCGAGTTTTAATAACTCTTTTAGAGCAAACAACTTAATCTGTGTGAGGTCATTACCAGAGGCTTCTCCAATACTACTAATAACGGTAATATCTTTTTCCTTAAGATCCCGAATTACTTTCTTTGCCCAATAGTTAGGTACATGCACCCCTTTGAGAGGATACTGTAAACATAAGTCGATAACTTTGTTTACAGTATCCTCAGATTGATAAGGATTATCCAAGTCACATATGATGTGCTTATACTCCATTATTTCAATTGCTTTAAATACAATTGGATAGTGTTCTCTAATCCATAATATAAAGCATCACAAACAAGAGCATGACCAATTGATACTTCATCTAAACCTTCAATATTTTGATGGAAGTATTGTAAGTTATCTAAATCAAGGTCATGACCAGCATTTAAGCCAAGACCTAGTTCAACTGCTTTTTTTGCAGCACTGATATATGGAGCTATTGCTTCCTCTTTGTTTTTATGAAAGTTAGCAGCATAAGGTTCAGTGTAGAGTTCTACTCTGTCTGCTCCGCAAGCTGCTGCACCCGCAACCATTTCTGGATCTGGATCAACGAAAATAGAAACTCGAATACCTTTAGCTTTTAACTCGCTTGTAACTTTCGTCAAGAATTCTTTATTCTTGATAGTATCCCATCCGGCGTTGGAAGTAATAGCATCATCAGCATCAGGAACAAGCGTTGCCTGTTCTGGTACAACATCTAAAACTAGTTCCATAAACCTTGGTTCAGGATTACCTTCTATATTATATTCTGTTGTAACAACAGGTTTCAAATCATATGTATCCTGACGAGTGATATGTCTTTCATCAGGTCTAGGGTGGATTGTGATCCCTTGAGCACCAAAACGCTCAGCATCTTTAGCCACTTTTACTAAGTTTGGATTATCACCACCTCTTGCATTTCTGATAGTGGCAATCTTATTTACATTTACACTTAATCGTGTCATTGATTTGTTCTTTTTTTGGTTTGAGTTTACAAAAATGGAGAGAATCCTCAACACTTTCATAACAAAAATCAAATATCTTAAATCTTTATAGGACAAAATTATTTTTCTCAGTCTAGAAAATAGTCGTCCATAATTCCCGAAAGTTTATCATTTTATATTGGTTACTGTTTGGAGGTAACTCTAATTCAATGGGTTTTCATAGGATTTAATAATGATTTATGTATCTTGATAGTAATAGAGCAATAAGTTGTTATTTTTGTGTAGAGATTAGTTTTTGATAGTCCATCGAGACTTAATTATATTAAATCAACAGAAAATGACTTTAAAAGAGAAGATTCAAGACGCCATGAAGGTTGCGATGAAAGCAAAAGACAAAGCAACTTTAGGTACTCTAAAACAACTTAAAGCAAAAATTCAGTTAGCAGAAACTGCTGATGGCAAAAACGGTGTTTTAACATCAGAAGATGAGTTGAAACTTCTAATGAAAGAAGCAAAACAAAGAAGAGAATCTGCTGAAACTTATAAGTCTTCTGGTCGTGAGGATTTAGCGGAAACTGAATTAGTAGAATTAGCAGTAATTGAATCTTACCTTCCAAAGCAGATGTCTGAAGAAGAAGTGGAAGCTGCTGTAAAAGAATTAATTACTCAAGTTGGAGCAGAATCTCCAAAAGATATGGGTAAAGTAATGGGTGCTGCGGGCAAGAAATTTGCAGGTGTAGCAGATATGAAAGTAGTGTCAGCAAAAGTAAAAGCGGCATTATCTTAATTTGTCAAACAGATAATAATTCAAAGTGGAACAAGATTTAGGATTTTTTACATCATACATACGAGTTACAGATATTTTCCTTGCGGGGATGATTGTATATGGTGCCTATAAGGGTTTCAGAAGAGGTTTTTTATTAGAGATTATCTCTACTGTAGTTTTTGTAGTTGGAGCTGCCTTAATATTTTTTGGTGTTGCAGGAGCTTTTTCTTCGTCAAAAACATATTTTGAAACACCTAAATCTACTGTCTTCTTTGCCTATGTAGTTCTTTTCTTTGGAGGAACTATGGGGTTGAATTTATTGGGCAAATGGCTTCAAGATAAAATTGATTATTCAGTATTAGATGATTTGGATAATGTAGCCGCCCTTTTATTAGGAGGCTTTAAATATGCTTTGTCATTGTCAGTGATTCTAGGTTTATTTAATTCTGCTGGATTAGGTTTGCCGAAAGAAGTTACAGAAGACTCTGTTGTTTATCCCAAATTATTAGAATTAAATGATTGGGTATTAGATGCAGGAGGTACCATAATGCCTAGTATGAAAAGGTACAGTAAAGAGATACACGAATTATTTGAAGAAAATTTATAAAGAAAAGGGAAGTTAAATGCTTCCCTTTTTTATTTTTGCAATCGAATTATAAAATTTCAATTAAAGACATAATGATTTTACTTCTAGACAACTTTGATTCCTTCACATATAATCTTGTAGATTACTTTACTCAACTAGGGCAAAAAGTTGAAGTTGTCCGTAATGATGCTCCTTTGGAGGAAATTACACCTTACAAGTATGAGGCAGTTGTTTTATCTCCTGGTCCAGAAACCCCCAATAAGGCAGGTAATATGATGGAAGTGATTGATCATTATCACAAAACACATCCAATTTTAGGTATCTGTTTGGGACATCAAGCAATTGGTGAATACTTTGGAGGGAAAGTGCATAAGGCAATAAAACCGATGCATGGAAAAATGTCTGAAATTGAATGTGATATCAATTCTACTCTATTCAATAAAATCCCCAAAGACCTGACGGTGGTTAGGTATCACTCGCTTATTTTAGATGAATTATCTGACGATATACTTATTACTGCAAAGTCAAAAGAGAATGAGGTAATGGCTATTCAGCATAAAACTTTACCTATTGATGGTGTGCAATTCCATCCTGAGGCAATTCTAACAGAATATGGATTGGATATTTTAAAGAATTGGATATCATCTTGGAAGGAATAACGCTGGAAATCAGTGTTTTTCCGAAAATGTACAAAAAAGACCCAAAATAGTACATACTAACTTACAAAATCAATGCTTATATTTATATGAAGATCATACGACATGATTTCGTTATGTTTATTTGTTGCTTTTACTGTTTCTAATTATTTCTTACCCCGCTAAGAAAATACTTTGTATAAAAGCATTTCTGAAAAAGATACCCGGTTGGACTCAAAACATATTATATGGCGAGGCTAAAACACATCATTAAACAATTATCTGAGAAAGATTACGAGGCAATTAAGAATAACTTAATTGAGAGTAATGCTGAAAAATCGGCTTACTTATTAACCTCGATGAGGGAGAAGAAAACTTCTGACCAGTCAATTATGTCAGAGTTGGATGTGAATACCAATGCATATTACACGCTTCGTTCCCGCTTAAACCAAAAAATAGAAGATTACCTACTTCAGCAAATGGAAAGCCCTAGAGCAGATTTGTTGAAAAAAGTAGCGAATATTCATGAAATGGTTTTTACTAAAAAGAGAGCTATTTCTATTGTAACACTAAAAAAATTAGAGAAGGAATTATTGGATTACGATTTATCCAATGAGTTAACGGTAGTATATAAAGCCTTAAAACTTTTACACATTAATTCACCAGATTACTTTACTTATTCACAGCTTTATAATAAACATGTAGCGTATATGTTGGCTGTTGATAAAATTGAGGATATTCTGGCCGATTACTTCAAAAAATTTGGTGTGTATGCCTTCACTGGTGATGAAACGGACAAATTAGGTTTAGAATTATTGAACAAAGAGATGAACAATACCTGTAAGCTGTATGAATCGCACAGGCCTTTTGTTTATCAGAGTTGTATGAATATTTTCCATCGTTTATTTGTAGAAGATGAAAACCAAGCAGCGTTTAATTCTTCAGGAAATGATGATGATGAACCAATAGAAGATATTTTCCATAAGATTGATCAGATTTTTGATCAATACCATATGGATTCGATCTATTACCACCTTCATAATGTATTTGAGTTCTTAAAATTAGAATATTATACACACTATGGAGTGTTTCGTAAGGCGAGTAAGTATTTTGATACGGTCAACGAAGATGTTGTTCCACTTTTGATGCATAGTAATCAATATACTTTCCCCTCACAATTCCTTCAGACAAAGTTGCAAAGAGCTTTACAAACAGATACTCATGTTGAGTTATTTGAATCTAATAAGTCAGTCTTTGAGGACTTTGAACCTGATACAGATGATATTCCAAACTATGTGTCTTATGTAGTTTATCGAGCAATTTCAGCTTATTATTCTACTGAGTTTGATGAAGCAGCAAGGTTTTTAAATAACTTATTGAATGAAATAAGTTTAAAGAAATTCCCTCATGCCTTTTTGGAAGTGAAATGTTTATTGGCCTTACAATATGTATGTATGAGAGATTACGAACTCTTTAATCAGTTAGCCAATAGCATACAAAGACAAATAAGATTAATGGGTAAGGAAACTTGTCCTTCGATTACTTTGTTCTTAAAGATGTTGAAGACAGGGATGTCAGAAGCAAAAAGAGACAAAATGTCTAAAGTATCGAATATTATAACAAGATATACTCAGATAAAATCTCCATATATATTCGCTCCAACCAGATCTATCCGAATGGATGATAAGTTTATCCGTTATGTGAGTGGAGAATTAGATTAAAAGAGACTATAATGTGCGCCCCAACAATAAAAGGCTATTTCTGTTAAGAAATAGCCTTTCGCTTTTTATAATAAGTAGAATTAAACCTCTAATGCAGTTAAATTTTTCTGAGTTAGCGGCTTATTAACGTATTTTTTCACGTAGCTATAGTTTTGAGATCTACTAATATCCTGTGGATTAATAGAAGAAGTCAACATAATGATTTTACATTTTTCTTTGGTCTTTTCATTTAACTGATCAAAGAGGTCTAGAAACTGAAAACCGTCCATTAAAGGCATGTCAATATCTAAGAAAATTAACTCAGGCAATACTTGATCAGCAATGTCTCCAAGCTTTTCGATATTTCGGAGGAATTCAATGGCACTCTTTGCTCCAGAATGAATAAAAATGTTATCACTGATTTTTGAGGCCTCAATCATTTTTTGATTGATGAGATTGTCAATCTCATTGTCATCAATCAGCATAACGGAATAGTATTTTTTTTGAGCCATTTGGTAAAAGTAAAGCTATATGGAATTCTTGTTAATGAAACATAGGTAATCCTTTACTAGGATAATATCTAGTTGCTTTTAAGCATCTATAATTTCTTAATCAATATAATTAAATGAAAGTGAACAACAAAGAATTCTACTCTAATTTAATAGGTATAGCACACTAAATGATGTAATATTTATGGAAGTATGTCATGAAATTGAAAGCGTATCTCTAAAAATCATAAAAATATAATCTTTAGAAATACGCTTAATTATTAGATTAAATGTCGAATTTAATCCCTTGAGCTAGAGGTAATACTCTACCGTAGTTAATTGTATTCGTTTGACGTCTCATGTAAGCTTTCCATGAATCAGAACCGGATTCTCTTCCTCCTCCAGTTTCTTTTTCACCGCCAAATGCACCGCCAATTTCAGCACCAGATGTACCAATATTGATATTAGCAATACCACAATCAGAACCTGCTGCTGATAGGAACGCTTCAGATTCTAATAAATGATTTGTAAATACAGCAGATGATAATCCTTGTTTTACATCATTTTGGATAGCAATGGCATTTTCAACTTCTCCAGAATACTTGATTAAGTAGAGGATTGGAGCAAATGTTTCTTCTTGAACGATTTCAAAATGATTTTGTGCTTCCACAATTGCAGGAGTAACATAGTTGTTGGATAAACCTTCATCAGTAAACGATTCTCCACCAATTAAAACATTACCACCTTCTGATTTAGCCTTCTCTAGAGCTGCTTTGAAAGCTGTAACAGCATCTTCATCAATCAGTGGCCCAACAAGCTTAGACTCGTCTAATGGATTGCCAATTGATAAAGAAGGATATATTTTTAATAAACGACCTTTTACTTGATCGTATACTTTATCATGTACAATAAGTCTACGGGTAGATGTACATCTTTGCCCACAAGTACCTACAGCTCCGAATACTGTAGCTCTTACTGCCATTTCTAAATCTGCATTTTCAGTAATGATGAGCGCATTGTTACCTCCAAGTTCTAACAGAGATTTTCCAAGTCTTGCACCAACAGCAGCACCAACTTTCTTACCCATTCTTGTAGAACCTGTTGCAGAGATAAGTGGGAAGCGAGAGTCGTGTGACATGCTAGCACCAATTTCTGCATCACCAATAATATAACTGAAGATACCTTCTGGGAGATCGTTAGCTTCTAATACTTCCTGAAGAATATGTTGACAAGCAATTGCAGTTAGAGGTGTTTTTTCTGAAGGTTTCCAAACACAAACATTACCACCAATTGCTGCAATCATAGAGTTCCATGACCATACCGCTACAGGGAAGTTAAATGCTGAGATAATTCCCACTAAACCTAGTGGATGCCATTGTTCAAACATTCTATGATCTTGACGCTCTGATTTCATCTCTAAACCATATAATTGTCTAGATTGTCCCACAGCAAAATCACAGATGTCAATCATCTCTTGTACTTCACCTAATCCTTCTTGGTAGATTTTCCCCATTTCATAGGTTACTAATTTTCCTAGAGGATCTTTATATTTTCTTAAAGCCTCTCCAATTTGTCTTACAATTTCACCTCTTTTTGGAGCAGGAAGTACTTTCCACGATTCAAAAGCTTCTTGAGAAACTTTGATGATGTGTTCTAAGTCTTCTTGAGTTGACATTTCCACTTCGGCAATTAATTGCCCATCAGTAGGAGAAAAGATCTTTCTTGTCTCTCTTGAATTGTCAAGTGTAGCAAATGTTCTTCCTGTAGAAAAAGCAGGGTTTCTTTCTTGAATACCTAGCTCTTTTAGGAAGTCCAAGTTAATTGAAGTCGCGTTCATGTGAATAAAATATGTGTTTATATGCGGTGTAAATTTGTATAAAAAAAGTGAGACTTATCAAATAAATCTCACTGAAAATTGAAAAAGTGTTATTTTTACAACAAAAAAGATTAATTCATCATTAAATATGCTTTGATAAAGTCATCTAAATCGCCGTCTAAAACTTTCTGAACATCAGTTTTTTCCACTGCTGTTCTAATATCTTTTACTAATTTATAAGGGTGCATGGTATAGTTTCTGATCTGTGATCCGAAGTCAACACGCTTTTTACTACTTTCTACTTTTGCTCTTTCTGCATTACGCTTTTCTACTTCAACTTGGTAAAGCTTAGACTTTAACATCTTAATTGCTTTTTCCTTATTTTGAAGTTGAGAACGCTCTTGCTGACATTCTATTATAATTCCTGAAGTATGTCTTAATCTAACTGCAGTTTCTACTTTGTTTACATTTTGACCACCGGCACCACCTGAACGGAAAGTTTCCCATGTGATGTCAGAGGGATTAACCTCAATACTGATTGAGTCGTCTACCACTGGGTAAACAAAGACAGAACCGAATGTAGTATGACGCTTTCCACTAGAATCAAATGGACTAAGACGAACCATTCTGTGAACACCAATCTCAGATTTTAGATAACCGTAAGCAAAGTCCCCATCAAATTCTAAAGTAGCTTGTTTCATGCCAACAACTTCTCCTTCATGGATGTTGACAGTACGTACTTTAAAGCCATTAGATTCTCCCCACATTTTATACATTCTGAATAGCATTTCTACCCAGTCGTTGGATTCTGTACCACCTGCTCCGGCATTAATTTCCATCATTGCAGAAAGTCCATCTTCCTCCGCGTCAAGCATTTTCTTTACTTCTAATGCTTCAATAGCATCTTCAGTTTTCTTGCCTTCTGCGTCTAGTTCTTCTTCATCAACATCTCCTGCTTCAAAGAATTCAAATAAAGTTTCGAGGTCTTCTACCATAGAAAGTACTTCTTCGAATTTTTCAACCCAAGACTTTAACCCTTTGATCTCTTTTAGTAATACCTCTGCTGCTTTTGGATCATCCCAAAAACCGGCAGCTGCAGTGAGTTCTTCCTTTTCAGCAATCGTTTCTTTTTTAACATTGATATCCAAGTACCTTTCTAAATCAGATACTCTTCCTTTCAATTCTTTTAACTGGGATGCGTTCATAAATATATTTTAGAAGCTGTTAAGCTATTATTTACTAATAAAATTCGAATGTCAAATATATAAGTTTTTTTTGAGCTGTGGATAATCCTTCTAGAACCTCTATTCTTGTTTTACCATCAACTTTAAAGAAATTTAAGATATTTTTTTATCCAAAATGCAAGTATTGTGTGTCGGGTATAATGTATGGCAATTCTAAATAATTAAATTTGCCGTTATGATTAGGAGAAATTTCTATAAACTCAGTTTTTTGTTCATTAGCTTAAGTGTCTTCTCTTGTGATAAAATAAAGGGAGTATTAGACAAAGCAGTGGAAGAGGAGAATATCAAGAGCTCTAGGGTTGCATTGGCAAAAGTAAACGATAAAGTACTTTATGATACTGAATTGAAAAGCTTGTACAATGAACGTATGTCTCTAAAGGATTCTCTGAATATTCAAGAAAGATACGTGAATGCTTGGGTAAGAAAAACGATTACACTTGAGAAGGCACAATCACAAGTGGATGTTGAGAAGTTAGATATTCAAAGACGTTTGGATGAATACAAGTATCAGCTAATTATGCATGAATATGTAAGAGAATACATTTCATCAAATTTGGATACTGTTATTACTGATGAACAAATTAAGGCACATTATCAGAAGAATTCTGATGATTTTATCCTTAAGACAAACATTGTTCGTGGTAACTTTTTACGTTATCCTAACAATGCTCCTGATTTGAAGAAAGTGAGAAAGTTGATGCAAAGTACTAAACCGGAAGATCAAGAAAAGCTTAGATCGTCTGCTTATGCTTATGCTGACTTTGTTCATTTAGAAGATTCAGTTTGGTTAGATTTGGATGAGTTACTTTTTGGAACTCCATTTATGAAATCTCAATCTGAAGTAACGAAATTATTGAAAAGAGATAAATTCTGGGAAGTAAGTGATGAATCGAATACTTACCTCTACAGAATTGATGATTATAAAATTGTTGACCAAGTTCCTCCATTGCAATTTGTTCAGAAACAAGTGAGAAACGTAATTCTAGGACGACGTAAATTAGAATTAAGAACTCAATTGGAAGATGAACTTTACAATGAGGCTACTAGGAATAATAATTATGAGATTTATATCTCTGAAGAATAACTACTTGTCAATTATTATGATTGATCAAAATAACTACTTGAAGATTATTTCATAAGTTTATAGATCAATCAAATAGATAATAGGTTTACTTATTGTCGGCAGGATTATTCTTTAGACGCTAAACTATTAAAATAGTAAGTTTTAAATAAAAATATGAAGTTTAACTTTTTAGGCATACTGGGAATCATTTGTGTTCTTTTTTCTTCATCTGTTTTTGCACAAGATGATGCAGTGCCCGTTGATAAAATTATTGCCAAAGTTGATAATAACATCATTCTGCTTTCTGATGTAGAGGCAGGGTATCAACAAATGCTTTCAAATGGTCAATATCCAAAAGACAAGAAAAAGGCAAAATGTGATATCCTAAAAGGATTGGTTGTCAATAAAATTATGTATGCAAAGGCACAAATTGACTCTATCGAAGTTGATGATGCAAGAGTTGCCGACGAATTAGAGCGTCGTATGCAGTATTTTATCTTACAAGCCGGTTCTCAGGAAAAGTTAGAAAAGACATTAGGTGCATCTGTCAATGATTTACGTGACGATCTTCGCGATCAAGTAAAAGAGCAGATGACAGTTCAGACAATGCAACAACAGATTATTGCTGGGGTAACCATTACTCCAAAGCAAGTGAAGAAATATTATGAGTCTATTCCTAAAGACAGTATTCCTTTCTTGGCTGCAGAAGTGAAAGTTGGGCAGATTGTTAGAGAGCCTAAAGTTTCTGAATCAGAAAAAGAAAAAGCGAGACAACAATTAGTAGACATCAAAAAGAGAATCGAAGCTGGTGAAGACTTTGGTGTTCTTGCGAAACAATATTCTCAAGATTACGGTTCAGCTAGAAAAGGTGGTGACTTAGGATGGCATGGTAGAGGAGAACTTGTACCAGAATTCGAAGAGATTGCTTTAACAATTGATCCAAATGAAATCGCTGATCCAGTTGAGTCTGACTTTGGTTTCCACTTAATCCAATTATTAGAAAGAAGAGGTGGTCGTTTTAGAGCGAGACACATTCTAATCCGTCCTAAATCAAATTATCAAGATATTCAGGATGCGGTTACATTCTTGGACAGTATTAGAACATTAATTGCAGAATCGGATACATTAGGTTTCGAAAAGGCAGTGAACTTATACTCAGATGACCAACCCACAAGAGCCAATGCAGGTTATTTCAAAAACCAAGTAACAGGTTCTTCATATATGGCCACTGATGAATTGGATCCAGTAGTATTCTTTGCTATTGATACAATGAAAATTGGTAATACCTCAAAGCCATTAAAGTATCGTACAGAAGATGGTCAACAAGCGGTAAGGATTATTTATTATTCAAATTATAAGCCTCCGCATTATGCCAATTTAAAAGATGATTATCAAAAGCTACAACAAGCTACATTGAACTCTCAGAAAAATGAGATTTTAGAAAAATGGATCAAACAAGCTAAAAATGATGTATTCATTGAGATTGATCCAGAATATGATGATTGTAATTTATTGGATAGTATCTAAATGAAATCACATAGTTTGTATGTGAATTGAAATAAATCTTAAAAGGGCAGCGAATTAGAATCGTTTGCCCTTTTTTTATTTCAAAAAATACTTTAATTTCAATAAACATAGACGTAGCCTAATAAACTTTCTAATACATTCTACCCTTATATTATTAGTAATTAGGCCTGAACTGGAATAACAATTTAGCACATGAACATGACATCAAACGTTAGTTTTGCTTCTGATAAGGAAGCAGCAGATGCATTACATCAAAAATATAAGCAATTAAAAGACGAGATTGGAAAAGTAGTCATCGGTCAAGAAGATACTGTTCATTTTGTTCTAAGTGCAATATTTAGCCAAGGCCATGCTTTATTACAAGGTGTACCTGGGTTAGCAAAGACTTTACTTATTAATACTGTGGCTCAAGCATTGGATCTAGATTTTAGTAGAATACAATTTACTCCAGATTTAATGCCCTCTGATATCCTTGGTGCAGAAACAATGGACCAGGATAGAAAATTTAAATTCGTAAAAGGACCAATATTCTCTAATATTATTCTTGCGGATGAGATTAACCGTACTCCTCCAAAGACTCAATCAGCTTTATTGGAAGCAATGCAAGAATATAAAGTGACAATTGCCAATCAAGAATTTCAATTAGAGAAACCATTCTTTGTATTGGCAACACAAAACCCGATTGAACAAGAAGGTACCTACCCGTTACCTGAAGCACAATTGGACCGTTTTATGTTCAATATCATTTTGGATTATCCTTCTTATATGGATGAAGTTTCAGTAGTGAAATCAACAACCAATGATGAGAAGAAAACAGTAGAAAGAGTGATGGGTGCTGATGAGATTTTATATTTCCAGCATTTAATTCGAAGAGTACCAATTGCTGACAATGTAATTGAGTATGCTGTGAAATTAGTTCATAAAACTCGTCCAAATACTGAGCATGCAGACGAAGTAACGAATAAGTATGTAGATTGGGGAGCAGGACCAAGAGCCTCTCAATACTTAGTGATTGCAGCAAAATGTCATGCTATACTATCTGGTAAATATACTCCGGATATTGAAGATATACAGGCAGTTGCTGTTTCAGTATTGCGTCATAGAGTTGTAAGAAACTTTAAAGCAGAAGCTGAAGGAATTACAATAGTAGACATCATAAATAAGTTATTATAATTTAAAAAGGGCTAGTAGATATTAAATTTATTAGCCCTTTTTTATGTCATCATGCCAATGATTCATTACTTTTAGAAGTATTTTAGATGAACATTTACTTCACAATAATGATATTAAACACATCCAAACTGCTCATTATAGCTTTATTATGCTTTTCCGCTTTTTCTACTAACGCACAAAAGAAGAAGAAAAACTATACTGAAACGATTGATCATGTATCTTTTGATATGATCTTTGTTAAAGGAGGTACTTTTGAAATGGGAGATAGAAAAGGGGACCTTCAGTTAGATACGGGAGAAAATCCTTCTTTACCAATTCATGATGTGACAATCAGTGATTTCTTTGTGGGTAAATTCGAAGTAACACAACAATTGTGGGAAACAGTAATGGGATCTAACCCTAGTGAACATGTGAAGGGAGGGAGACCTGTTGAAAATGTTTCTTGGAATGATTGCCAAGAGTTCATCAAAAAGCTAAACACATTAACAGGCAATGACTACCGACTACTAACAGAATCTGAATGGGAATATGTGGTACGTGGTGGAAAAAAATATAATAAAACGAATTTAGGAAGAGAAAATATTCCAGAAAGAGCATGGATCTTATCTAATTCAGATAATACTTCACACACTTCTGGAACAAGGTTTCCTAATGAGTTAGGAATCTACGACCTACAAGGAAATGTATGGGAGTGGGTCAACGATTATTATGCTGTTGACTCTTACAAACAAGCAGAGCAAACGAACCCACAAGGTGTTCAAAATGGAAAAGAAAGAGTGTACAGAGGTGGCTCATTTCTTAGCGATGAGAACTTTTGTCGTCCAGCTTACAGAAATTACGATATGCCAGATATCAAGCAAGGTTTCTTAGGCTTGAGGGTTGCTAGATCGCTTTAATTCTCTTTTTTTATTGTAAGCAATAAATAGAAAACCTAAAGGAGCAAATATGATGGTAGGTATTGTTGAAAGTTCAGGGTTTGGAGTTCCTTTCAGTGAATGAACTGTATAGGTAGCAATAATTGCAATACTTGAAGGTAATAGAATACCTATCAAAAATTTTCCTTTTGAAGTATAATTTTCACAGAGTGCCGATACATATCCACCAAAGATAAATGTATAGGCACTTTGTTTTAATGCGGCAGTCGTTGATGCGGTAACATCACCTGAGTCATAGTAATTGATACCAAATACCATGATGCCTAAAAATAGTGCTCCAGCAAGACCGTAACGTATGCTAATGTATGTTTTTATATAGTGCTTTATTTGTGAGAGCATAAATAAAATCTGTAAAATGCAGGTGGAAAAAAGATAATTACTGACAAAACAATAACTATACTTTCATGAAATCTAATAGATGACCGTCGAAATCAATTCGCTAGTCGATCTATGAAATTACTTAAATTTATGACAAATCAAGAAAACAACCAGCAATTTAGTAGTAGGTGGGGAGTAATTTTAGCTTCGTTAGGAATGGCCATTGGTGCAGGAAACTTATGGCGTTTTCCTCGATTAGCAGGACAGTATGGGGGAACATTTATCATTCTTTGGTTTATGTTTTTATTTATATGGTCCATTCCAATTTTACTTTCTGAGTTTTCAATCGGTAAAAAATTTAAGAGAGGAGTAATTTCTTCATTTGCCCAAGCTGCAGGAAAAAAGTATACCTGGATGGGTTTCTTTATCACTATATGTACTTTAGGAATCACATTTTATTATTCTGTTGTAACCGCTTGGGGTTTAAGCTATGTAGGTTTATCTACAAACTTAGTGTTAGATAATTCCCTATTAGAACAATTAAATCAACCTTTTTTAGAGAATTATTGGAACAATATATCTACCGGAAATCTAAGGACAGTTAGTTTACATATTTTCTGTGTCTTATTTGCTGTTTTCATGTTGTACAAAGGAGTACAACAAGGATTAGAAAAAGTAAATAAGATTTTAATCCCGTCGTTGTTGTTTCTGATTCTTTTGGTTTCTGCTGTTGCGTTATCAACTGAAAATGGTCCGAAGGGGTTAGTTTATATGTTTAGTATAGATGTAGACTTGTTTTTAAACTCTAAAGTGTGGATTGAAGCGGTAACACAGTCGGCATGGAGTACTGGAGCGGGTTGGGGCTTAATGTTGACAATTGCTTCGTATTCTAGAGAGAAAGAAGATGTTACCTTTAATATATTAATAAGTGGTATTGGAAATAACCTCGCGTCAATTATTGCAGGTGTCGCGATACTGCCCTCCGTTTTTGCTATTGCTTCATCAGATGCACAAGCGATTGAGTTTCTAAAGTCAGGAAATACAGCGTTAACGTTTACCATAATTCCATTGTTATTTGCAAAAATTCCGAATGGAGAATTATTAGGTGTAGTTTTTTTTGTTGCCTTTGCCATGGCAGCATTCAGTTCTTTAATCAGTATGATAGAACTTTGTATTCGAACATTTACGGATTTAAAATTCAATAGAAATAAAGCAAGTTTAATTACCGCTATTCTGTGTATAGCAATGGGTTTTCCATCGGCATATAGTCTCGATTTCTTTTCAAATCAGGATTGGGTTTGGGGATTAGGACTTCTTATTTCGGGTTTATTTATTGTGTTTGCAGTACATCGAAACGGTATCCAACAGTTTAAGGACGATTTTATTGATAAAGACTCATCAATTAAAGTACCAACGGTATTCTATAAATTTACCATGTTTATCAATATCCCTATAGGATTGTTTTTAATTTGGTGGTGGATGTCACAAGGCTATTCTGCATATCCATGGTTTGATGAGAATGGAAACTGGAATGTAATGGATGTATATTCTAATGCAACTATAGTCACACAGTGGACTGTGGTAATACTATTTGGTATTATATTCAACAAATGGCTTTATCATAAGTTTGTTGATCATGAATAAAGAAACTATTATTGCGACAAAATAACCAAGTAACAAACTATAATGATTTCATATCCTAACGCTAAGATTAATATAGGATTAGCAATTACTTCCAAAAGACAAGATGGTTTTCATGATATCGCTTCATGTTTCTACCCAGTAGGCTGGAGTGATATACTTGAGATAATACCATCTGAAGAATTATCCTTTCAAAGTACTGGGATAGATATTCCAGGTAATGCTGATCATAACTTATGTCTACAGGCTTACCATTTATTGAATAAAGACTTTAATATTCCGCCGGTACAAATGCATCTCCATAAGATTATACCTATTGGAGCTGGTTTAGGAGGAGGTTCAGCTGATGGTGCTTTTGCATTGGTAATGTTGAATGAGATGAATAATCTTGGTTTATCCGATGAGCAATTAGAAGAATATGCAGCTCAAATGGGGAGTGATTGTCCCTTTTTTATAAAAAATAAACCTGTTTATGTAACAGGTCGAGGTGAAGTTTTCAATGAATTGGATTTAACTTTAAAAGGAAAGAAAATCGTTTTAGTTAATCCAAATATTCATATCTCTACAAAAGAAGCTTATAGTGGAGTATCTCCTAAAGCACTAGACTTTGAATTGAAAGCAACTTTAGAAGGAAATATTGAAGATTGGAAAGACCATGTGAAAAATGATTTTGAAGATAGCCTTTTAAAGAAATATATAGTGATTGATAAGATCAAATCAGACTTATACAAGCAAGGTGCAGAGTATGCAAGTATGACAGGATCGGGATCTACAGTTTTTGGTATATTTTCTACTGAAATAGATCTAAGTAATTATACTGAGTATTCAGTTTGGTCAGGTGATTTAGATTAATTACACGCAACCGATAGATGAACGCCTACAAAAAATGAAAATTTTGTAGGCGTTTTTTTGTTTTTAGCGTTTTCAAAAAGATGACTTTTGTTATGTTCTTTTGGAAACATTTTTCTTGAACAACCTATTGATAAGGCGATAAGTGTAAATTTTTAACTATTTAAATCTCTGTAAATCAATGAATAAGTATGTAAATGATAGTTAACCGCCTAAGCGAATTTTCGCTTGTTTAGATTAATTCAAAATAAGCTTCTCATGATCATGATTATTGTATCTCGTTTAGTTGAGATATAATTTTGTCATGAAATAAATCAGAGAACTATCTCAAACAAATATTTTATCTAAACGTTAATTTTTTATGAGTTGGCAAAAGTCATTGAGTAGTACAATCGGGAGAAAATTTATGATGTCTCTCTCAGGTATCTTGCTCATCTTATTCTTAGCTGGACACGTGTCTGGTAACATGACATTATTAATGGGAAATAAAGAGGCGTTTAATGCGTATGCACATTTCATGTCTTCTAATCCGGCGGTACAATTATTAGCGAATGTATTTAAGCTATTCTTTGTAGGTCACATCTTCTATGCTGTTGTTCTTACGATTCAGAACAAAAAAGCGAGAGGATCTCAATCTTATGAAGTAACTAACAAGGACGGTTCTTCAGTATCTAAGTACATGGGTGTATTAGGTTCTGTAATTGCTGTATTCTTAGTAGTTCACTTAAGCCAATATTGGGCAGTAATGCATGGTTATTTAGGAGAAGGTCTTACTCCAGATAAAGATGGCGTTAAAGATTTATATTCTGTAGTTTCTACATCATACCAAAACCCAATGATTGTAGGTGCTTATGTTATTGCAATGATTGTACTAGCATATCACTTATGGCATGGCTTTGCCAGTGCATTCCAAACACTAGGTATCAATAACAAGAGATACACGCCAATCATTTCTTTCTTAGGAAAAGCGTACTCTATTATTGTTCCATTATTATTTGGAGCTATTCCAGTTGTGATGTTAATCAGAGGTTACTAATCTCTACAACCATAACATTACAAGGTTAATTTATTTAACATTAAACGAAAGAATAGAAATGTCATTAGATTCAAAAATCCCTGCAGGCCCATTGGCTGAAAAGTGGGAAAAACATAAATTCAACGTAAAGCTTGTTAACCCAGCTAACAAAAGAAAATTCAACATTATTGTTGTGGGTACAGGTTTAGCTGGTGCTTCTGCAGCAGCAACTTTAGCAGAGTTAGGATACAATGTAGACGCATTCTGTTTCCAAGATTCTCCACGTCGTGCACACTCTATTGCTGCACAAGGTGGAATCAACGCTGCTAAAAACTATCAAAATGACGGTGACTCAGTTTTCCGTTTATTCTATGATACTATTAAAGGCGGTGACTATAGATCTCGTGAAGCAAACGTACACCGTTTAGCTGAAGTATCTAGAGAAATCATTGACCAATGTGTAGCTCAAGGTGTTCCATTCGCTCGTGATTACGGTGGGTTATTGGATAACCGTTCGTTTGGTGGTGCTCAAGTATCCCGTACATTCTACGCTCGTGGTCAAACAGGACAACAATTACTTTTAGGTGCTTACTCTGCTTTATCTAAGATGGTAAACACTGGTAAAGTGAAATTACATACTCGTAAAGAGATGTTAGATGTTGTTACTATTGATGGAGCTGCTAAAGGTATCGTAACTCGTGATTTAGTAACAGGTAAAATCGATTCTCATGCAGGTCATGCTGTATTGCTTTGTACTGGTGGATACGGTAACGTATTCTTCTTATCTACAAACGCAATGGCATCGAATGGTTCTGCAGCTTGGAGAGCATACAAGAAAGGAGCTAAGTTTGCTAACCCTTGTTTCACGCAAATTCACCCAACTTGTATTCCTGTACATGGTGACTACCAATCGAAGTTAACGTTGATGTCAGAGTCATTACGTAACGATGGTCGTGTTTGGGTGCCAAAAGACAAGAAACATGCAAAAATCACTGCTGCAGATGCGGTAAAACTTCCTGAAGAGGAAAGAGATTACTACTTAGAGAGAAGATATCCATCATTTGGTAACTTAGTACCTCGTGACGTAGCTTCTCGTAACGCTAAGATGGTATGTGATGAAGGTAGAGGTGTAGGTGTTACTGGTTTAGCAGTATTCCTTGACTTTGCTGATGCGATTAAGCGTGATGGTAAGAAAACAATCGAAGCTAAGTATGGTAACTTATTCGATATGTACCAACAAATCACAGATGACAATCCATACGAAGTACCAATGATGATTTATCCAGCGGTACACTATACTATGGGTGGTCTTTGGGTTGATTACAACTTATCGACAAACGTTCCTGGTTTATATGCTTTAGGTGAGGCTAACTTCTCAGACCATGGTGCAAACCGTTTAGGTGCATCTGCTCTAATGCAAGGTCTTGCTGATGGTTACTTCGTAATCCCTTACACAATTGGTGATTACATCGCAACTTTACCATTAGGTGTAGCGGTAGATAAGTCTAATCCAGCGTTTGCTGAAGCTGAAAAAGCTGCTCAAGCTCGTGTTGATAAATTATTAAGCATCAAGGGTAACCAAACTCCTGATGATCTTCATAAAAAATTAGGTCATATTATGTGGGAATACTGTGGTATGTCACGTAATAAAGAGGGCTTAGAAAAAGCTCGTGGCTTAATTCAAGAATTACGTAAGGAATTCCAAAAAGACCTGAAATTAATCGGTGTAAATGAGGAATTGAACATGACATTAGAAAAAGCACTACGTTTAGAGGATTTCTTAGAACTTGGTGAATTAATGATCATTGATGCTCATAACCGTTCAGAATCTTGTGGAGGTCACTTCCGTGAGGAATCTCAAACTGAAGAAGGTGAAGCACTTCGTAAAGACGAAGAATTCTCATATGTAGCAGCTTGGGGTTATGCAGGTGAAGGAAACGATCCTGAGTTAACGAAAGAGGACTTAGTGTTCGAAAACGTGAAATTAACTCAACGTTCTTACAAGTAATTTAATCATCGGGTAAGTGGTGGTATCACCTCTTACCTGTCTGAAACAATTCAACGAACAAGTTGTTGAAAAAACAACTACTTAATTTGAAGATCATGGCAGGAAAAACAATTAATATCAAACTTAAAATTTGGCGTCAGGCTGGTCAAGACAAGCCGGGCAAATTTGAGTCATATGAAGTTAACGACGTATCAGTTGATATGTCATTTTTAGAAATGTTAGACGTTCTTAATGAGAACGAATTAAACAAAGGAAACGACCCAGTTCACTTTGATCACGATTGTCGTGAAGGTATCTGTGGTATGTGTTCTTTATATATCAATGGTAAACCTCACGGTCCTAAGCACGGTATTACAACTTGTCAGTTGCACATGCGTACTTTTAAGGATGGCGAAACTATCGTTGTTGAACCATGGAGAGCATCTGCATTCCCTGTATTAAAAGATTTGATCGTAGATCGTACTTCTTTTGATAGAATTCAACAAGCAGGTGGTTACGTTACAGTTTCTACTGGTGGTGTACCTGACGCTAACGAGATTGCAATTCCTAAAACTGTAGCTGATGAAGCTATGGATGCAGCTCAGTGTATTGGTTGTGGTGCTTGTGTTGCAGCATGTAAAAATGCTTCAGCAATGTTGTTTACAGCAGCGAAAGTATCTCAATTAGCAGTATTACCTCAAGGTAATGCAGAACGTAAGCGTCGTGCTTTAGCAATGTTAGAGCAACATGATGCTGAAGGTTTTGGTGCTTGTACAAACACTGGAGCTTGTGAGGCGGTATGTCCTAAGGAGATTTCTATCACTCACATTGCAAGATTGAACAGAGAGTATTCTAGAGCAGTATTCTCAGGTTCTGAAACAGACTACACGAACTAATTTAACGTTTAGTTATATTTGAAGGGTTAAGCACTTAGGTGTTTAGCCCTTTTTTTGTTATTTGATTTAGAGAGTTATAAGTAGAAACATTACTTTTCTTGCAACCAAGATCGGTAAAACACGTTATTATTATTAAGTGTCAAAAATTAAATAACATTAGAAAATGAAATCTTCAATAGTAGCCTATTTATTATGGTTCTTCTTTGGTTTACTTGGAATTCACCGTTTTTATCTTGGTAAAACTACTTCTGGTATTGTTTACTTATTAACAGGAGGAGTTTTTGGTATCGGTTGGATAATTGACCTCTTTCTTGTAGGAGGAATGGTAGATGAAGCCAATTACAAAGCAGGAAACATAGCTGCAATGGAGGAAAGGATGTATAATCGTTAAAATCCAATATAGATAAAAGCCTTACTAAATATATTTAGTAAGGCTTTGTTATTTTTTAGAAATCAAAAGTTTCGGGATCAGGACCCACTCTTTTGTGTTCGTTCATTTCGGCAATTTTTAACACGTCATCTTCTGATAATTCGAAATCGAAGATATCAAAATTGGCTTCAATCCTAGATGGTGTTACAGATTTAGGAAGAGCATTTACTCCTCTTTGCAAATGCCATCTTAGCATAACTTGAGCTGATGACTTACCATATTTTTCACCAATCTGATTTAGCGTTTCATCTTTGAATAAACCTGCTTGCATTAAAGGCCCCCAAGCTTGTACTAATATATTTCTTACTTCACAATATGTTTTTAAATCATTTTGTTGAAGTTTAGGGTGACATTCAATCTGATTAACGACAGGCACTACTCCCGAAGCTTCAAGGTCTTGTAAATGGTGTGGGTTGAAGTTAGATACACCAATGGATTTTATTAATCCAGACTTTTGAAGTTTTATCATTTCATCCCAAGCCTTAGCATATCCTTTTGCTGGCCAATGGATCAGATATAAATCTATATAATCTAACTGTAGTCTTTTTAAACTTGCTTTTAATGCTTCTTCGATATTACCATTTCTAATATCCTCATTCCATAATTTAGTAGTAATGAAAAGGTCATCTCTAGAGATGCCTGACGCTTTAATAGCTTCACCTACGCCTTCTTCATTCTCGTAGATCATAGCTGTATCAATATGTCTGTAGCCAACCTTTAAAGCCGCTAATACAGCCTCTTTTACTTCTTCATTTTTAGATAGGAAAGTGCCAAAACCAAGACTAGGGATTTGATTCCCATCATTTAATTGCATCATTTTCATGTTTGTCTTTATTTATTTTCATTTAATATTCTAATCAATTCTATAGTATGATAGGTAGATTTACCAATACTTCCTTTAAGTTCTGATGTAATAGGTTGATCCTCTTTTGTTACATAGAAATATTCACCACCATATTTTTTATCTGTAAAGGTATTGAAAAAGTACTCTTCAAGAAGTTGTTGTTCTTTCTCATATTTTCCTTCATAAAGTGATAAGGCAATAATTGCTTCAGCATGTTGCCACCAAGTTTTTCTATCGTCCAAAATTAATGAAGTATTCGGATTCACCTCAGAATAAAATCCATATTGAATATTATTATGATGAAAGATGTCTTTTTGTAATGTGATATCAATAATCTTCTTACCCAATTTTTGGTATTTTTCCTTGGTTGTGTCGGGGAGGAAAGTAAAATCTTTACTTCTTAATAGAAGTGCTGCCAACTGGAAATTATGCCCAGGTGTGACTGTGAAATTTAAGAAACCATCATTTTTTCTTTTGATAGACCAATCATCATTAAATTGTACATTCACCCAATTGGTACTATCGTTCCATCCAATTTGATATAAAAGGGCTAAGTTTTCAGAAATTTGGTTTTCGTAGAGCTCTTTATTTTCTTGATCAGCCATCCATAAGTTGATCATATATGCAGTAAGTGGATACATTAAAGATTGCAAGGATTTACTTCCGCTTACACTATTAGTATCAAAAGAATATTCACCCCAAAGACCACCTGCTTTTTGATCATGGAACCTAGTGATAAACCCTTGATGTAATTTATGTAACGTATGTAATAAATGAGGATCTTTAGTTTGTCGGTAAAGTTCTGAAAGGCCACATAATCCATAGGCCTGTTGCCATACATCTAATTTGCTTTGTGATTCAATAGAATCGTTTGTGATATAGGAATGAGAATAATACTCATTCTCTTTTTGTATAAGTTTTTCTATTTGGAAATCGGCAACACTTTTTGCTCTATCGAGGTGTTCAGGAGAAAATTGTGATGCATAAGATAACCCATAAATTAAACGACTGCTTGCTACAGTGAAGATTTTATCAGATACTAACTTTCCCTGATTGTCCAGCTCTGAGAAGTAAGTTGATAATTGCTGATCCCAAGCATTACGGTCAAAGAAATTGACCAAGGTTTCCATCTTTTCTTGATGTATTATCTGTCTAGTTTCTTTTTTGTTGGTGCATTGAAATAGAAGAGAGGTAGTTATCAGTATAGCTAAAAGTTTAATTTTCATATTTAACGATAAGAATGTTCTTTAATTTATTCGTTCAAAGGTATAAAAAAGAGTACCTAATTAAAGGTACTCTTTGTCATCAAAATTATATTTTAAAGTGATTTCTTTTTCATTGTTTCTTGAAGGTGTTTAAACTTGATTTTTGTTCGATCAATCTTTTCCCCTTTTCTAGAGGTAATAGTGATTTGTTTTTGTTCACCTTTAAGTAAATCAAAATAATTATCGGATGACTTGATTTGCTCTTGGTCTACTTCGATAAATAAATTTTTCACTAAAGCATTTGTTGAAATACTGATATATAGGTCATTATCATCTTCAGTATAATTTATATCAAGTTCTGGTTTTGGGAGTTGTAACTCTTTTTGATTCACAAAGTAATGTAAATCTCTGTCTATAATTTCAGTCTTCTTTGAAGAAAGTGAAGAAATAAAGACCAGTTTATGAGAGTCATTCTGTGAGATGATTTCTGATAGGTTACTCTCAAACACCTTTAATGTTTTATTTGCTGTTATATCTTTTAGAGGTATCGATTGATTCCATAAAGAATTTCCATTAAAATCTTGTAGTTCCATTTGAAGTAAAACAGGTTCTTGTAGATTGATGTCCGATGCAACTTTTACTTCCAATTGATGATCATCTGAATTGACAATCAAAGACGTATTTTTGTTCGCTTCTCTGGCGAAATATTGTAATGCTTTCCATTCTCCATAATAATCTATCGAAGACCATGAAGCGACAGGCCAGCAATCATTCAGTTGCCAATACAATGAACCCATGCAGTAGGGCATTGTCTCTCGGTGTGCTTGAATTGCTGAATATATACTTTCGGCTTGAAGTAATTGACCTACATATAGAAAATCTTCAAAGTTTGTAGGGACTTGATAATGATCTTCCATGTATTTTTTTATTCTTAGGTTTCCAATACCACTTCTTTGATGTGAAGCCATTACCTCAGATTCTATATCATAATCCTGAGGCTTTGTATATTTCTTTACTGATTTAAATTCAGGGAACGATTGAAAGCCATATTCACTCATAAAACGGCCAATATACTTTCTGAAATCTGAAAATGGATGTTCACCATGCCATACTCCCCAATAATGCATGTCTCCAGACTTATGTTCGTAATGAGCAACTATATCATCACCTCCAGTTGGAGAAGAACGCCAGTAGAATTGATTGTCTGTATATTCCTCTACTACTTCTGGAAGAAGCTGATGAAATACTTTTTCATAATCATCCCAAATTTCTTTTTGTTGAGTTTTACTATACTGTTGTTTCCAACCCCATCCCATGTCATCTCTGCCGGGAGCCCAAGCCATTTCCATTTCATTATTACCACACCATAATGCAATAGATGCATGGTTTCTAAGTCTTTTGATATTATCAACAGCCTCTTGGCGAACGTTATTAATAAATTGCTCATCTCCGGGGTACATAGAGCAAGCAAACATAAAGTCTTGCCATACTAAGATTCCTTTTTCATCACATAGATCATAGAATAAATCATTCTCATAGATACCTCCACCCCAAACACGTAGCATATTCATATTGGCATCAAGGGTAGATTGGATCATATGTTCGTAAGTCGCTTTTGAAACTCTAGGAAGGAATATGTCATTAGGAATATAATTCGCTCCTTTAGCAAAAATAGGCTGCCCGTTAACTTCAAAATAGAAGCTTTTCCCTTCCCCATTGTCATCTTCTTTTTGAACAATTTTAATTGTTCTTAGACCAATCCGTTCTGTATGGACATCTATTAGCTGCTTACCATCGTAAAGCTCAATTGATAATTCATATAGGTGTGGTGTTCCAATGTTTGCAGGCCACCATAATTTAGGATTTTCGATATCAAAGGAAATAGTCTTACTTAATGAATTGGATGCAATTGTACTTTCTTTGATAACTTCTCCATCTAATTTAGCAAGGATTGTGAGTTTATTCTCGCTTTGATTGGAGAATTGAGTGGAGACTTTTAATGTCGATTTATCTGAGTTCGTTTTTTGCTGAACAAAGATGTTATCGATTTTAGTATTGTTCCAGAATTCTATATTTACATCTCTCCAAATTCCTGATGTCACCAATCGAGGTCCCCAGTCCCAACCGTAATGATACCCTGCTTTTCTAGTAAAGATTGATACTTGTTGATTACCTACTTCACCAATTACAGATTGGTCATTAATAGCTGGAAGCCCATACCCATGTTTTTTTAAGGCGTTAATACCATTTTCAATTGGAGATAATAAAACTACTTTTAGAGTGTTTTCGCCTTTGTGTATATGAGGTTTAATATCAAAATCCCATTCTCTAAACATATTATCTGTAGAACCAATCAATATATTATTGATATAGATCTTCCCATAAGTATCTACGCCATCAAAATGAAGTTGAATTTTTTGATGTTCAAGTATTTTTTGGTCTATGGTGAATTTGGTTTTATACTCCCAATCTACTTTATCAACCCACTGAACGTCTCTTTCATTTAGTCGGTAATAAGGATCAAGAATGATATTATTGCTTATTAAATCGGTGTGTACCGTACCAGGAACTTCAGCTGGAAGCCATTCCTTTTTGTCTGTTTGTTTAAATTCCCAATGATTGTTTAATGAAATCTTTTTTAGGTCCATATCATTTTCTGTATTTATCATTTGACATGATGTTAATAAGAATACTCCAATCAAGATAGATAGCCAATGGAGTATCTGTTTTTTGAAAAATAAAGAAGTAAATCCCTTCATACTAAATTGAGTTTTATTGTGGTTATGATAGGATGTAAAGTTATTTTTTCAAGAAAATTCAAGTATGGAATATTTAAATTCTGATGCGTATTATTTGTCTAGTGAGAAAATGTAGGGGAACATTTTTTAGGTAAGAATATTACAATGCTGATGAAAATGTACCTGAAGAATTTTAGATGAATACCGATAAAAGAAAAAAGGTGTAAGTAAAGAGAAAGCTTACGCTAACACTCTACCTACACCTTGATAGTAGAAATGAGAAATACGGTTTAGTTTAATAGATTGCCAATTTTTATTTCAATGAAATACATTCTTGGTGTAATTGGACCATAAACGAAAGCAGCATCTTTATCAGCACCACTTACGAATTGATCTTGCATTTGGTTGAAAATATTTTTCACCCCAGCACCAAATTGAATGTTTGCATTCTTTGATAACCTCGTTAAATAAGACACCTTTATACCCATATCGAAAAATGATTGTGTTTCGATTAAACTTTCATTCTCAACAGGTTGACCATTGATAAAACCACCAGGTAATAATGGTACATGCATGCTGCCTGTGTAGACCCCTGTTAAGGATGTAGTCCATTTTTGAGCAGGTTTATAGTTCAATGTTAATGAACCATACTGATTCGGTGTTCTTAAAATATATTTTGATGTAGATGTTTCTTCATCACCCCATCCATTTTCTTCTTCATATTCTGCTGTTTGAATAGTGTAGGCACCTTGGAAATTTAACTTTTCCGAAGGGGCTACTTTTAATTCAGCGTTAATACCTTGTACAATTGCATCAGAAGTGGAGTTTCTTTTGTAATTGATTAAAGTACCATCATCTAAGTATTGGTATTGGTTGTCAAATCTATCTTTGATTCTAGTATGAAAACCTTCTAATAAGAAATATGTCTGAACTGAACCAATTTGAGTTTCGTAATCCCAAGCTAAATTATATGATAATGAAGTTTCTGGTTTTAAATCTGGATCTAGTACTGTTCTAACAGCCTGTCCACCAGCAACCTCAATATGTAAATCTTCTGAGAACATTTGTGGTGCTCTAAAGCCTGTTGCAAATCCACCTCTTAATTGCATATCTGGAGTGATGTTGTATTTTAAATTCACTCTTGGGTTAAATGAAGGGACTTCTTTATTGTTGTCAGTATTTTCATTGTCTCGAATCATTACATAATCCATTCTTGCTCCAATTAAAACGGAAAGCTTTTTTCCTTTCCATTCATTTTGAGCAAATACAGCTACCGTTTGAGATTCTTGGTTTGAGACCGGAGCATCTGGAACATATTGTCCATCGTTTCTGTCGTTATAGCCTAACTTTTTATCAAAGATATTGTCATAAATGTATTCAGTACCTGCTACAAAGTAAGAGTCAGCGTTGAACATTTTTCCAAAGTTTTGGTTGATCTGAGCACCTCCTACATAAGTGGTTCCTGTCGTTAAACCGTATCCATCTTGTGCTTGGTTAGCACCATAGTAACTATCTCTATGTACATATTGCAAGCTAGAATATGCATTGATGTGAGTCTTTTTATCTTTGCTGAACCAATCATAGTTAACACTACCACTAGCAATACCCATATCGATCCATTCAGTAATATCTGTCTTTTCTGGAGCTTCATTAAGTTTATTACCACCTCTACGATCTTCATGAATATAACGTAAGTCAGCAATTAATTTATTCTGGTCGTTAAAACTATGGTAGATTTTAGTACCAATAGAAGCCGTTTTAAGTCTAGGTAGTTCTGAAAAATCATCTTTTAAAGGATCGCCATAAGCGTTGCCATCATCATCTACTTTGTACCAAATGTCGTTAGGGTTAGCATTCCAAGCATCTCTGTGTCTGTATGAACCATAGATATATGCTCCCGTTTTATCATTTTTTGAAATAACTGATGTGTTGAAGTAGGCATTGTAGTCATTTGACTTTCCATCAATTGTACCCATGTTAGTGCCGACTTCATAAGAGTTAAATTGAGGGGCTTTAGTAATGATATTTACTGTACCACCAATGGCATTAGCTCCGAATAATACTGATCCACCACCTCTTACAACTTCGATTTGGTCTACCATAGATACTGGAATCTGCTCTAATCCGTAAACACTCACTAAACCACTAAACATTGGTCTACTGTCCATAAGAATTTGTGTATACGGCCCTTCTAATCCATTTAGTCTTAATGATGCCGCACCACAGTTACCACAAGTATTTTCAACTCGGGCTCCAGAAACGAAGTTTAATCCATCAGCAACAACTTTAGAGCTGGATGCAACGAAAATTTCTTGACTCACAACATTAACAACTGCTGCGGTTTCTTTTCTACTTTGTTCTCTTCTGTTAGAAGAAACGACAACCTCATTAAGTTGAAGTAAGTCTTTCGTTAAGTTAAAGTGGATTTCTTGCTGGTTGTTTTTTGCTGTAAAGTTTAATTCCTGTGGTTGGTAACCTACTGCAGAAACTAAGATCTGATAAGATTTCCCTTTCTCTAAAGACAGAAGGAAATGTCCGTGATCATCAGCGGATGTTCCAAATGCCCCATCATTTACAGAAATAGTAGCAAAAGGAATATGTTCTTTACCAGAAGTGATATGTCCTTTGATATTGATTTTATCTCCTGCTATTAACAATGATGTATAGAAAAGTAAAATGATAGTAATGTATGCCTTCATGGCTTGTAGTTATATTTTTATATTGTACTAATTAATATTTAACACAAAGCTAAAGAAAAAATTTAGACAAGCCTAAAAATAATTTATTATTAATAATTACATAATGAAATTGAATACTAATTCGTATCTTATATTGATCTATTAGATTTGTGCCCGAATATTATTACACTACCGAATGAAAAAACTATTATACTTATTAGTCTTAATACCAATTCAATTTCTTTCTAGTTGTCAAGATCAATCACATCAGAATCAAAAAAAGAATACCGTTATTATGGTGTCTATTGATGGGTTTAGATTTGACTACGCAGATAAATACAATACTCCGAATCTAGATAGAATAGCCAAAGAGGGGGTAAAAGCGAAATCGATGATACCATCCTATCCGAGTAAAACTTTTCCAAATCATTATGCTATTGCAACAGGTATGTACCCACAAAACAATGGTTTAGTGCATAATAACTTCTTTGACCCTGAGCGTAACCAGCATTATAGCATTGGTGTTGGGAAAAAAGATGGTTCGTGGTTTAAAGGAACACCAATTTGGAACTTAGCGGAACAACAAGGACAAAAAGCAGCATCATTTTACTGGCCAGTTTCAGATGCTAGAGTAGAAGGAATGCGACCTACTTATTATTATAAATACAATAAGCCCACACCTTATTTAGAAAGGGTAGAGCAGATTAAAAAGTGGTTGGATATGGATCAATCTATTCGCCCAACATTAATTACAACTTACTTTTCATTGGTGGATACTCAAGGTCATGTTTTTGGGCCTGATGCAAACGAAACAAAAGAAGCAGTAGAGTATATAGACACTGTTATTGGTCAATTATATGATATTGTTAAGTCGTATAAAGAACCTATAGACTTAATTATTGTATCAGATCATGGAATGGAACAAGTCGCTGTAGATGATGCTATCATTTTAGAAAGCCTTGGTCGTTTCAAAGATTTTGAATGTGTAAATGGAGGAGGGGTTCAATACCTGTTATATGCAAAAGAGGGAGCTGATATTGAGAAAACGTATCAGGAGCTAAAAAAACAAGAGGACAAAGGGTTTGTTGTTTATAAAAAAGATTCCGCTCCAAATCAGTTGCATTATTCTAAAGGTGTACGAATACCCGCAATTTTTTGTGAAGCAGTTCCACCTAAAACTTTTAAAAATTTAAGAGGTGGAGTGAGTAATGGTATGCATGGTTTCAATCCTTATAAAGTAAAGAATATGCATGCAATATTTTATGCGGCAGGGGATCACTTTAAAGAAAATGTATCCATCGCACCATTTGAAAATGTGAATGTGTATCCAACCATAGCAAAGATATTATCACTAAAAGTACCTGATAATATTGATGGAGATGAAAAGGTATTATTACCTGTGATGAAAAATTTATAAGATTTATTGCGGGATTCTATACATCGTTAGTAATACTAAGTATTGCTAACGATTTTTTTTAGCCCTCACTTTTATATTGACTTGGTGTAATACCGAATGTTTTCTTAAAGTTTTTAGACATATGGTTTACATCCGTATATCCATAATCATAGGCAATTTCGGTAAATGCTTTATTGGTTGATTTTATTTCATCTTGAACTTTATAAATACGTGCTTTTTTATAGAATTGGTATACAGTTTCCTTGAATAGATGTTTAAATACTTTTTCAAGCTTATTTAAGTTAATGCCGTATTCTTGTGCTAATTCAGAAACAACAGGTTTACTTTTTATATCTGTAGTGATAATATCTTTTATTTTAAATACACAGTCTAATTCATAATCGGTATATATTTTCTTTTCTTCCTTTGCATTGATTCTCCTGATAAGATTCTGAAATAAGAGATTCAATTCCATCATTTTTAATACATACCACTCCTCCTTAAGGTCCTGGTCTATCACAACGGTATCATAAATAGATTTCTTCCACATTAGTAGATTACTATCTCCTTCATGAAATATAAAATTATCTAATTGGTTGAGGTACTCAATCGTTTCAGTTCTTAAAATATCTTTTGAAAAGTATATAGTAGCCTGCTGTACAATATCTCCTTTTTTGAAATTCATATCAATAGATTGAGTGTCTTTAAATATGAATAGGCCATTGGGAATAGAGATTTTAATAGACTCTGTTTCAGAAATTTGATATTGAAGATTGTTTCCAAAGAATTGAGCGGTGAAATCCTTGTCATTTCGGTGAAAGAACTCAATGGAAATGTCCTGGTTTACTTTTAAATCATTTATGACGAAATCCATATAGCCATTGGTGTGGTAATAAAAGTTGCCAGTAACGTTGTCATTATCAACGGCCAAGTGATTTTCATTTAATAGGGTGCCACCGATAGTATCTTGGATTCTTTTCAGTTGATTATCAAAATGCTGATGATTTAATTTTAGGTTATTGCTCATGTTTCCTGGTTCTATTTTTATATAAAATAGCAGGAAAATCATCAGTATCTATTGTTGTCTGTTGATAAGTTTTGGATTGAAGTATATTCTATAAAAAATTTCAAAATACGTCATGAAATAATTGTATAAAAATAAACCTACTCATTGAAATAAGTAGGTTGGCAATATATTAAATAGGTTCCTCTCCATAGAAATAGCTGATTTCAATAATTTCTATGTTTGGGTTTTCTTTTTTTACCTTATCGTTATACTCGACAATCATGCGGTTCCACTTTTGGACTGCTCCATTATAATAACCTCTTGTGAAAATGTCTCGTGATGTCGCATCATTAATACTACCCATGAGCATTGCAGGGCGGGGGTATTGTTCAAAACCATTTACTGAGGCTTCTAATTCTTTCAAAGCAAAAATTAGATCATTAATGCTATGGTCATATGCTAACATTTTATCATTATCTCCCAAAGACGCATCATTGTAAAGCTTTTCATTCGCTTGTGTAATTGCATCTTCCACTGCTTTTCTTTTTGATGCATCCAGATCAACGCCTGATAAAATTAAATCTTCAATAATCTGTTTGGAGAAGTTTAATTTCATTTTTTCAGATGCAAAAGCGGCATTCTTTAATGAATCTATTTCAAGAAGTAATTTTTTTGAATCAACAGTACTAAGGTCTTCTTCAACCAAATCAATTTCTTCAAAATCTTCAGTTTCTGAAGAAGCTTTTTTCTCATTGGAACACGAGGCAAAACTTAGAAGTAGGGAAAGGAAAAGAAGGTTTCTTAATGTCATGATATTTCAGTGTTAGAATGAATTTTAAATGAAAAGTATCAATTTATAGACCAAAATGTAGACAATGTATCATCATTTAAATTTAAATAACTTTATAAAGATTAAATATTAACCACAGATCTGGATTAAATCACTTGAAATCATCTTAAACTTGAGTAATCTTTATATATTTGTGGTCATTTTTATTGGCAAAGATTTTTGCCATTTTTATTGTTGAAAATTTAAACTACCACGCAAGTGAAAAGAATTAAAATTAAAGACTTGCTGGCATCCGGAGAAGTAGGTGCCAAAATTAATGTAAAAGGATGGGTAAGAACATTTAGAAGCAATCGTTTTATTGCATTGAATGATGGTTCTACTATCAATAACTTGCAAGCGGTGGTAGATTTTGAAAATACAGACGAAGATCTACTAAAACGTTTAACTACAAGTGCTGCAATTTCAGTTGTTGGTACTGTTGTAGAATCACAGGGTAAAGGTCAAAGAATCGAAATTCATGTAGATGAATTAGAAATTTTAGGTGATGCTGATCCTGATGAATATCCATTACAACCTAAAAAACACTCTTTAGAATTCTTGCGCGAAAAGGCTCACTTACGTCCAAGAACTCAAACAATGAGTGCTGTTTATAGAGTGCGTAATGCTTTAGCATATGGTATCCATAAATTCTTTAACGAAAAAGGATTTATCTATATGCATACACCAATCATCACAGGTTCTGATGCAGAGGGTGCTGGCGAAATGTTTACTGTAACAAACTTCGATCTTAAGAATCCTCCAAAAACAGAGGAAGGCGAAATCGATTACAAAGAAGATTTCTTCGGTAAGGCCGTAAACTTATCAGTATCTGGTCAGTTAGAAGCAGAAGTTGGAGCAATGTCTATGGGTGAGGTTTATACATTTGGACCAACATTCAGAGCAGAGAACTCAAACACTTCTCGCCACTTAGCTGAATTCTGGATGATTGAGCCGGAGATGGCATTCTACGATCTAGATGACAACATGGACTTAGCAGAAGAAATGATCAAATACTTGATCAACTTCGCTATGGAGCAATGTCCTGACGATATTAAGTTCTTAGATCAGCGTTATGCTCAAGATCAAAAAACTAAACCTCAGAATGAGCGTTCAGAGCTTGGTCTATTAGAAAGATTAAACTTTGTTGCTGCCAACGAATTTGAGCGTTTAACTTATACTGAAGCAATTGAAGTATTAAAGCGTTCTAAACCATTCAAGAAAGGTAAATTCAAATATCCTGTAGATTGGGGTATCGATTTACAATCTGAACATGAGCGTTACTTAGTTGAGAAGGAATTCAAAAAGCCAGTGATCTTAACTGATTACCCTAAAGACATTAAGTCATTCTATATGAAGCAAAATGATGATGGGAAAACAGTAAGAGCAATGGACGTATTGTTCCCAGGTATCGGTGAAATCATTGGTGGTTCTCAAAGAGAGGAAGACTATGATAAGTTACTGACAAGAATGAACGAAATGGGAGTACCTCAAGAAGAACTTTGGTGGTACTTAGAACTTCGTAAATTCGGTACTGCACCTCACTCAGGCTTTGGTCTTGGTTTCGAGCGTATCGTATTGTTTGTAACAGGTATGGGTAACATCAGAGACGTAATTCCATTCCCTAGAGCTCCAAAAAGTGCTGAGTTCTAGAAACTGGTAATCATAAAAAAAGCCGTTAAGTATTTATCTTAACGGCTTTTTTTATATCTATTTTAAAAGTTGATTTTCCTTTGGTTTTACTTTATGATTGGTAATATCATTATTAACGCTCTCAGGATGTAGTGCCAACTCAATACTGGATGATAATCGATCTACTATATCTTTTTTATAGCCCACTGTATAATTAATATAATTTCCATTTTTATCAACTACCACATTTGTTGGATATAACGATACCTTAAACTTATTGATATACTCACCAGCATTATCCACGATCTGATACTTGAAGTTATACAAGTTATTAAACTCTTGTAATGCTACTTCTTTATCTAATGCTAAACTAAGGAAGACTACATTGGGGTTGTTCTTATATTTCTCATATAGTTCATTTAGCTTCATCACTTCTTGTACGCTACCCTTGTTTTTAAGTGACCAGAAGTTGTAAACAACTACTTTACCATTATAGCTTTTACTGTTAACAGTGTTATGGTCGATTGTTGTACTTTTAAATGTTGGTGCTTTAGATCCAATAAGCTTTTCGTTGGCGTGGTTTTGAACGATGAGACTCTTGTTTTTAATACTTTTCCTTTCGATCATGTATTCCTCTTTTGGTAGGATATCGTAGAAATCTAGATCGTATACTGTTTTTGATAAAGTTGTAAATGTTACTTCGTCTGCAACCAGCCTGTAGTGGCCATATTTTTTACTATAGCGAGGGAGTTCCATACAAAACTCAATACCCTCTGTAATATAATTTTGAGTGTATTTTAAGCCAAAAGCTTCAGTAGTATACATGTATTTTTTCTCTCCATGTACAATGACCTCATATTTTTTACATTCGTAACCGGCAATATATTTCTCATTACCTTCCACTCTAACGGCTTTTTTATAAGGATCGTTGAATCTTACATAGAATCCATCTCCTTTATTTTTGTTTCTATAAGAGTTAAGGTAATATGTTCTTTCCGATAGGAAGTCCATGTAGGTCAGTCGCTCCATATACTGGGCTCTAACATCTGTGTAGGATAACTTGCTCACTAATGTTGAAGAATTGAAGTATATGATACGTTCATCAACAAAATGAGGATCTTTTTTACTTATTTCACTAATGTCGTCTTCAAATATCATTTTGTATTTGATGATAACATCACCTTCCATTTTTTTGAAATCCTTTGTGCAATATTTTTTCTTCTGACCAAATAATAATAACGGAGAGAGTAGAAACACTCCTAACAAAAAGTTTCGTTGGTAATGAAGTAGCATAGTCAAAAAAAGTTTATAATCTAAAAAGTCACACTTATATTTTGAGGCAATATACAAAATATATCACTTCGATTTAACTAATCAGTATTTTAATTATATTAAAGGTATAGATTTGATAATATGGTTGTTATAAAAATAAATTGACTAAAATGGCATTTGATGAGTACCTAGGAGAACGTATTGATAGATGGTTTCAACAACAAAATGTTGACTATTTTCCTAAGAAGATGATGGGAGGTTTAGTGTTTATGGTGAACAGTAAAATGTGTTGTGGGATTCATATTGATAAAAAATATAAAGATTCACTTTTAATGGCAAAGATAGGTGAGGAGCAATATGCTAAAGAAATAACAAAAGAGGTAACCCTTCCAATGGACTTTACAGGAAGGCCAATGAAAGGGTTTATTTATGTTACTCCCGAAGGGTTTGATTTGGATAATGATTTAGAATATTGGCTGAGTGCTGCATTAAGATTTAATTTAGAACAGCACTAATCAAAAGCTTTTACCTTAGTAGTTCTGTTATCAACAGGCCTCCAACCAATTGTCTCAAACTTTTTATAAGTAAATTTCTTCCACCTAATTTTCCCAGTATCCTTATCTTCTTTTAAAATCCTCCAAATAATTATACAATCTTTGTTGTCGGTTGGGTCTTTATAAACTCTAATAAAATCTTTTCCTTCAACAAGGTTCTGAAACAGAATATTATCCGTTTCACTATCAATAAGCATAAAGTGTTTTCTTCTCTCTTTGATTAAATCTAAGGAAGACTCTTTTGCAACGCCTTGGATAAAAGGAGCATACCCAACTTTGGGTGCGGTGTTCATATAGTCGTATCCTTTCGTATCTTTTTTGATACCGTCTTCTTCCGGACCACCGGCTTCCGTATTGAACGTAATTAGTATAGGAAGAAGTATGGATATAAAGTTTTTCATTTGTCTAGTTGTTGTTCAAGACCTTATATCCAAAAATTGAAAATGTCACTATAAAAAAAGAGTAACAGAAACTGCTACTCTTCAATTTAATGTCTTATTTAAATGATTTGACCGCTGTAGTCATATTATCAACAGGCCTCCAACCCACTGAATCAAACTTTTTATAAGTATATTTTTTCCAGGTAATATTGCCTGTTTTTCTATCTTTTTTCTTCATACTCCAGATAATAATACAGTCTTTATTATCTGTGTAATCAGTATAGACACGTACGAAGTCTTTACCTTCTTTTAAGTTGTCGAATAAGATATTTTCAGATTCTTTATCGATCAACATGACGTGGTTTCTACCCTCTTTATATATTTCAACTGTACCATCTGCAGCAACACCTTTAATAAAAGGAGCAGCATTTAACTTTGGAGCAGTATGCATATAATCAAATTTTTCATTACTCTCTTCTGTTTTTTTTCCTTCTTCTTCTTTAGGATCATTATTAGAAGCATAAATTGAAGTAGATAATAAACACAATAAGGATAATATAATTAGGCTAATCTTTTTCATAGGTAAAAATGTTTGAGTTTAACCTGATTAACGTTGAGTGTGATGAAAAGATTAGTTTGTTATAATATGTTTAACGTATTTAAAAATCATTAATAATCAGCTATTTAAGTGTATTTTTGTCTTTTATTGATTTAAATGTATCAAAATAGTATCAATTAAGATTCATTTATGTTACAATGTAACGTCAGTTTCTTAACAAAAAGTCTACTAAGTTTATAGGATTTGTGTTTAACCTAATTGTTTAAAAATTCTAGTTTTATTAAGAATATCACAAGTGATTTTTTTATGCTATACTATATTCGTTAATTTTGCTTTTTCACCTATGTTAGAATGCTATGGTAATTCGTACAATAGACTCCTCTGATAATGCACAAATAGAAAATATCATAAAAACAGTATTGATAGAGCATAATGCCAATTTGCCTGGAACTGCTTTTTTTGATGAACAACTTGGTAGACTGAATACTGCTTATCAAGAAGAAGGCTCTGTCTATTATGTTGCTGAACTAGACGGAAAAGTTGTAGGAGGGGCAGGTATTGGAAGTATTCTTAATGGCCCTAATGATATCTGTGAGCTTCAGAAAATATATTTATCAGAGACCGCTAGAGGTAAAGGTATTGGTGCTGCACTTCTAAACCAGTGTTTAACCTTTGCAAAACAGTTCGGATATAAGGCATGTTATCTAGAAACAATGCCCCAATTGGTAAAAGGATTAAAGTTGTACGAAAAAATGGGCTTTAGTATGATGGATGAGCCTTTAGGAGATACATCACATCACGCTTGTAATATCTGGATGATTAAACAATTGTAAGATGCCATTAGTCACTTCAACATATCGCCCTGGCTTTTTCTATAAAAATGGACATATCAATACCATTTTTGCTAGTAAAGTAAAACCCCAAGCTGATGCTCCTTATCAACGTAAAAGGTTTGAAACGCCTGATAATGATTTTTTTGATGTTGATACAATAGTAGGAGTACATAAGAAAGCATTAATTCTAATGCATGGTTTGGAAGGTTCTGCTCATTCTACATATATATTAGAAATGGCTAACTTTTTCTCTCCAGATTACGATATATGGGCGATGAATCACAGAAGCTGTAGTGGTAGTCTAAATTTATTGTACCCTTCTTACCATAGTGGGCATACCAAGGATTTAAAACAATTGGTAAATACCCTTTCTGAAAAATATGAGGAAATCTATATAATAGGAGTTAGTTTGGGAGGAAACATTACCTTAAAATATCTAGGAGATGAAGGGAATAAACTTCCATCAGTAGTAAAAAAAGTAGCTACCTTATCTGTACCATGTCAATTGAACTCTTCAGCAAAAGTTTTACAGAAGAGAATCAATCTATTGTATCTCCAAAACTTTGTAATCTCTTTAAAAAGTAAAGTCGTTCCAAAGATGGAGGCTTTTAATATGAGTCAAACCTTAATTGATGAAGTACGATCAGCAAAAACATTTGTGGAGTTTGATGACCGTTATACTGGTCCGGCACATGGATTCAAGGATGCTGAGGATTATTGGTCCCAATGCAGTTCTAAGGAAGTATTGGACAGAATAATAGTCCCAACTTTATTAATAAATGCAAAGGATGACCCGTTCTTATCAGAAGAATGTTTTCCTTACGAAATTGCAGAGAAAAGTGAATTTCTATATTTAGAGACACCAGATTATGGTGGTCATGTAGGATTCCTTACATCATTATATAAACAGAGATGGTATTTATCTCGCATTAGAAATTTTTTATCGAAGCCTATTTAAATCTAAAGTAATGATTGGTTTTTTATTTACATTAATTGGAATTGTGGTTGCTGTAACTTCATGGATCATGTTCAAAGACGATGAAGTGATTCGTTATTCTGGAGTAGGTGTATCTTTCTTCTTTTTTGTTTATGGTGCTTATCTAAAGAATAAGTATATGGTAAAACTCAAAAGAGAAATGAATGAAAAAGTAGAAGAAGTAAAAAGAAAGAAAGAGTTGGAAAAAAATAATGTTTCTTAGTTGTAGAGGTAGTGTTTACCTGAAAATGTTGTTTTTTAGCCTATTTAACCCATTTTTATAATAGTTGTATACTTGATGGTATTCAATGTATACCACTTGTACCCTTATGAAAATTGTAATTTGATACTGAAAATCTCATGTTTGTAAAGTGTTCGGGATACATTAATTCACAAACACTAGAATTCGTATATTAGAGTTATTACTTCAATAAATATGAAAATGAGAAATATCAAGTCAGTATTAATTACTTTATTATTTGCCATCTCATCTGCAGTAATGGCAAAAAGTTCTACTGTCATTGACAGAGTTGAACCTGCCTTTTGGTGGGCTGGAATGGTTCACCCAGAACTTCAATTATTAGTTCATGGAGATGACATTTCAAACTTAAATGCAACAATCAACTATGATGGTGTTACTTTAGACCAAACCATTAAAGTTGAAAATCCAAATTATTTATTTTTAAACTTAACACTTGCTAAAGATGTTAAGGCTGGATCTTTTCCTATTGAATTTAAAAACACAAAAGGTAAAGTAGTATTTACTTACACTTATGAGTTGAAAGAGCGTAGAAAAGATTCTGCAGCAAGAGAAGGATTTAACAAAAGTGATATCATGTACCTAATTACTCCAGATAGATGGGTGAATGGTGATGAATCAAATGATAAAGTTCCTTCAATGAGAGAGGATGTAAACCGTTCTTTAGAAGGTGGTCGTCATGGTGGTGATATCCAAGGTTTAGTTAATAGCCTAGACTATATCGACGAAATGGGATTTACTGCAATTTGGGTAAACCCGTTGTTAGAAAATGATATGGATTCTTATTCATACCATGGTTATTCTACTACAGACTACTATAAAATTGATGCTCACTACGGATCAAATGAAGATTATGTGAATTTCGTAGCAGAGGCTAATAAAAAAGGAATCAAAATTATCATGGATATGATTGAAAACCACTGTGGTTTAAACCATTGGTGGACTAACGACCTTCCAACAAAAGATTGGTATCACTATTCTGATATGAAAGAAAAGCCTGTGACATCTCACCAAAGAGTAACTGTTGCTGACCCTTATGCTACAGAGACAGATAAAGCGAGACACTCTGATGGTTGGTTTGTACAATCAATGCCAGACTTAAACCAAAAGAACCCGTTATTAGCCAACTACTTGATTCAGAACTCAATTTGGTGGATAGAATATGCTAACCTAGGTGGTATTCGTCAAGATACTTATCCATACCCTGATCCAGATTTCATGACAGAGTGGACAAGAAGAATTATGCAAGAATATCCAAACTTCAATATTGTAGGTGAAGAGTGGACTTCTAATCCGGCATTAGTTTCTAGATGGCAAAAAGGTAAAGAAAATCAAAATGGATATGTTTCTTATTGCCCATCAATGATGGACTTCCCAATCCAAGAAGCATTAATCAATTCATTAAATAAAGAAGCTGCTCAATATACTCAAACATTTAATGAAGTATATGAAAAGTTAGCGATGGACTTCTTGTATTCTGATCCAGCGAACTTGGTTACTTTCCCTGATAATCATGATACTCCTCGTTACTGGAACCAAATCAACGAAGATTTTGATTTATACAAAATGGGATTAGTATATATCTATACAACTCGTGGTATTCCTCAAATTTTCTACGGTACAGAAATCTTAATGGGTGTAGATGATGAAACACAACATCACAACCATGGTTTAATTCGTGAAGATTTCCCTGGTGGATGGAAAGGTGACAAGGTCAATGCATTTACTGGAGAAGGGTTGACTGCACAACAAAAAGAAGCACAAGAGTTCATGAAGAAGTTAACGAACTTCAGAAAGAACAATCCTGTATTACACACAGGTGAATTGAAGCATTTCTCTCCTTACAAAGAGGTGTATGTAATGTTTAGATACAATGATTCTACTAAGATCATGTCTATTTTCAATAAAAATAAGCAAGAGACAAAAGTAGATTTAGGTCACTACCAAGAAGTATTAAAAGGAGCTACTAAAGCGACAGATGCACTTACTGGTAAAACTTATGACCTTTCAAACGGAACAATCACAGTACCAGCTGTTTCAGGTACTATGCTGATTGTAGAGTAATGAATAAGTAATTAATAGGTAATATATATTGTAAAGAGGCACCTCTTCTGAAGTGTCTCTTTATTTTTATAAGAAAAAAATCTATTTTTGTTGTTCATAGGCTTAGTTTGATTGTCTATGAATGAGACTACTAACATAAAAGCAATGAATAAATTATACATACTTTTACTTCCAATAGTGTATCTATTCAGTGCCTGTGAACCAGTTAATGAAGATGGAGATATTTTAGAAGCAGACCCAGTTGGGAATGTTTTCCATGATGTTGAACCATTATTTGTAAAAGATTCGCTGAGTCAATTGGCAGTGAATGTAAAAATTTTAGGTTGGCAAAGAACGGAACGAGACAAATACACTTTACATTATCAGCTGATAAATGACTCAACATTAGAGACATTTGCAGAAGCATCCATTGCCTATAATGTATTGGAAATAAGAAACGGATTTTTAAGTCATCACTTAGAGTTTGATGGCTTGGATAGTGCAACTAGGTATTATTTGGAGCTAGTCTCTCAGTATGAGCAACAATTATCGAATATCGATGTGTATGAACTTTATACTGGAGGGTATGACTTTTCTGAAGATTCAGTAGAAGTGGAATAGATTAACTATTCCACTTTTTGTATATAATAGACTGCATTTCTTTATGTATGTCTGCTGGAGCAGCAATAATTTCTCTGTCCTCTATATAATTTTCAGTATTAGAGAATGTAGAAACCACTCCACCAGCTTCTTTAACAATAATACTTCCACCGGCAACATCCCAAGCATTAAGGTTGTACTCAAAGAATCCTTCTAACCTTCCACAAGCTACATAAGCTAAATCAACTGCTGCTGATCCAAGTCTTCTTATGCCATGGCAACCTTCCATCATACCAGATAGAATATTCATGTATTGTGGCATTTTTTCAAAGTTATAATAAGGGAATCCTGTCGCAATTAATCCTGCTTTCAATTCTTTTTGAGGTGATACAGAAATTCTTTCACCATTCATATACGCACCACCGTCTTTCCATGCATAGAAACATTCATTGAGGTTGACTTCTCTCACTACACCGATGCAGTAATCATTATTGGAAACTAAAGCGATACTAATCGAAAAAATAGGTATACCGTGAATGAAGTTGGTAGTGCCATCTAGTGGGTCGATAATCCAAGTGAAACCATTTTCAGTAGGTTTATTGGTGCCTTCTTCTCCTAGAAAACCTGCACCTGGCAATATATTGGTTAGCCCTTCTACAATCTTTTTCTCTGCTGTTTTATCAACATAAGAGACAAGATCATTTAATCCTTTGTATTCAATTTTTGATGGGTCGAAGTTTCTGCGTTCTATAGCGATAAATTCGCCAACTTTTTCTGTAAGTTTGACAACCTTATGCGTAATTTCTTTTAATCTTTTTGCGTCCATTGTGGTGTGTTTATTTTGAAAGTTATAGAGTGTTGAGATTTTAGTGTTTTTATTCAAACTCAATATTAATCATAAATTGATATATTTTAGGTAATAATTAATGATATTCCTCTCGGATTCGATCGTTTTATTGTGTAAATTAAAACATACATTATGAAAAATTTATCTAAAAACATCAATCTTGCATTTGCATCTCTTTGTCTAATCTTATGCTGTTCACTATCAAGTTATGCACAAGATAGTACTTCAACGAGCTTAACGAAACAAGAGTTAAAAGCCCAGAAGAAAGCTGAAAAAAAAGCCAATAAAGAAAAGAAAAAAGCTGCAAAGTTAGCAGAGGAACAAGCGGAACATGATAAAGCTGTAACTGCTTTGGTTACAAAAAGTTTTACATTGCAAGCGAATCAGGCCTACGATAGAAGAGGTCAGACAATTAATGTTGATGCTAGTCTCAACTTTGTAAGAGTTGAAGGTGATAGAGCTGTGGTACAGTTGGCATTCCCTCAATTAGTTGGATTTAATGGAGTAGGAGGTGTTACTGTAGATGGTAATATCACAAACTATGAAATCAAGAAGAATGAAAAAACAGGTACAACATCTGTAACATTTCATGTTCAAGGACCTACAATGATGGCCAATGTAACCATTGATTTAGAAAAAGATGGAAATTGGGCCAATTCATCGGTAGAAGGAGATTTTAGTGCAGCTGAACTTAATTTCAGAGGTGTATTAGTCCCTAACTTTGATAGCGATAGTTACGAAGGAACAACTCGTTACTAGAAATACATTAATTAAAAAAAGAGGAGTAAGATGAACTATCATCTTACTCCTCTTTTTTTATTCAGATTTATATCTTTTTTCTCTTCTCTTTTTCCTTTTCTCTTTACGTTCTTCTTTTCTCTTTTTCTTCTCTTCTGCTGATTTTGTCTTGAAGATATTGTTGAAAAACATCTTTACATCTGTATCCTCTTTATAGTCTTCACAATCCAAGCAATCAGAAAGGTGGTGAGGTAAAGCAGGAAAAGGTGAAAAGTAGGTCGTACTTAGTTGATGATCCTTCTGGATTTGTTGTAAAGTAAATGCTGTAATGGGTAAAGCTAACGTACTACCTGCTCCATAACTTCCTGAAGAAAAATGGACCGCATTGCTTGAAGCACCTACTCTTGTTACCATTACTAAATCTGGGCTGAATGAGGCGAACCATGCATCACCATAATTTTGTGATGTACCTGTCTTTCCAGCTAAAGGCAAACGAATGCTGTAGCGACCTCTGATAGATGCTCCAGTACCCTGTTGAATACCTTTTTGTAAAATAGCACTCATTTGCATTGCAGTTTCCTCAGTAAAAACTTGTTTTGCCTCAGGATGTTGTGGTGCTTCATAGAGAATTTTGCCTTCAGGAGTTTTTATTGATAATACAAATTCAGGTTGCACTGTTTTACCATGGTTAGCAAATGCAGCATATGCTTTACACAGTTCATATACTGAAGCATCCATGGTGCCTAATGCGGTAGAAGGGAAGTCTTTTATTTCAGTAGAGAAGCCCAAGTTTTGCCAAATATTTTGCAAATCATCGAAAGAAGTTTGTTTGTATAAGTTTACGGTTGGAATGTTTAAAGACTTAGCTAATGAAGCGGCAACTGAATACATTCCACCTTCAGTTTTACTATAGTTGGCAGGTTTCCAATCGTCTTCATTTTCGACTTCATATTCATTTTTGAGGTACTTGCATGGTTTTGTCCCATCTTCAATTGCAGTAGCATATAAAATGGGTTTAAAGGTGGAAGCCAATTGCCTTTTTGCTGTGATTTGATCGTAGGGATGACTATTGAAATCAATTCCTCCTACATAGGCTTTCACTTCACCTGTTTTCGTGTCCATGGCCATAAATCCAGCATGTAGCAGAAGCATTTCTTTTCGTATACTATCCTTTACTGATAATTCTTCGGCTTTTTTTTCATCCCAATCAAAATATTCTTGCATGTATTTATCGTTGGGGCGGTTTAATTTATCAAAAGCGGCATCTACTCTCAAGCTTAATGACCGTTTGTACTTTGCTAAATCATACTGCTTATTTAGTAGTTGTTGCATTCTACTTAAATGCTTTTTAAATGCATTTAATACATATTGTTGGAGCTCAATATTTAAGGTGGTTTCTATGAGAAGACCATCACTTTCAATATCATAATTGGTATTATGGGCTTCATTGTAAGCGTTTAATTTCTCTTGAGCATGCTTCTTTATTTGATGAAGGTAATAATCAGCTATTCCATCATTTACTTTATTAGCATAATCAAGCTTTAGAGGAAGTTTTGAAAGCTTATTGTATTCTTTTTGTGTGAGATAGTCATATCTAAGCATCTGATTTAAAACGACGTTTCTTCTTTTCAGTGCATGATCGGGATAAAGCCTTGGGTTGTAATATGTATTAGCCTTCAACATTCCGATTAATACTGCAGCTTCCTCTGTCTTAAGGTCTTCCACTTTTTTATTAAAAAATCGTTGCGATGCAGTACCAATGCCATAGATACTTTCACCAAATGGAACGGTATTCAAGTATAAACTTAAGATTTCTTCTTTGTTGTAAAGTCTTTCTAATTGATGAGCAATCTTAATTTCACCAGATTTATTAATCAACATACTAAACGGACCGTAATCCTTACGTCCATACATGTTTTTTGCCAACTGTTGTGTAATGGTACTACCGCCTCCACTACTTTTATCACCTAATAGGATACTTTTTACTAAAACTCTTAGAACACTTCTAGAATCAACTCCTTCATGTTCGAAGTACCTTGCGTCTTCTGTAGCGACTAACGCATGGACTAAAGCAGTTGGTAGTTCTTGGTATGAGACATTCGTTCTATTTTCGGCAAAAAATTTACCGATGAGTTTGCCTTCATCTGAATAGACAAGTGAAGCTACCTCGTTTTCATAAGCAAGTAATTCCTCGTCGGAGTAAGAAGTGCCAAAAAATCCACCAAGGAAAAGTACCAGCATGAGGCACCCAAGACCAATTAGGCCGAGAATAATCCATAAGACTTTCGTTTTATGGAGTAATAATATGTTGAATACATTTTTCATTGAAGGCTGAATTTTATTAGCCCACAATGATTTAATATGATCTATCATGATCAATGAATCGAAGTTTGTTGAAAGATGTAATTATACGGTTGGGGAACCTATTTTAATGACAAAGGTAAACATTTTTTGAGATGTGTTTGTTGTGATTGGGTTTAAGCTTTCCAGAGAGCAGTTTTTTATATTAATAGATTATAATAAGTGACTTGTATAGGAGTAGCTATACGTTTAATTGTTAAAAAACATCATAATTACTATGAACAAAATATTAGTTATAAACGCCGGACAGAAATTTATGAACAACGGAGGTACTTTAAATAATGCCGTTGCAGACTTTACAATAAACTATTTTAAGAATTTAGAAGGATTTGATATTAAGTATACCCATATCGAAGAAGGGTATGATATTGAAGATGAAATATCAAAAATGGTTTGGGCAGATATAATTATCTATCATACACCAATATGGTGGTTCTCTTTGCCATTTGGCTTTAAAAAATATTTGGATGAGGTGCTAACTTCAGGATCTGGTAAGATCTATGCAAGTGATGGTAGACATAGAACAGCTCCTAAATTAAATTATGGTTCAGGAGGATTATTAAAAGGGAAGAAATATATTCTAACAACAACATGGAATGCTCCTGAAGAAGCCTTCACAACAGAAGGAGAAATCTTTCAACAAACAAATGTAGATAATGGAGTAATGTTTGGATTCCATAAAATGAATTTGTTTATCGGCTTAGAAAATGCTTTTTCTTTCCATTTTTATGATGTTTTGAAAGATCCAAAAATTGAAGACGATCTTAAGAATTATCAAGTGAAATTAGATCACCAATTTAAGAAATAAAGCTTTTTAAAAAACGAAAAAGCCAATCATAAAAGAATATGATTGGCTTTTTTATCTATAAGCTAATTTGTGACTATTTAGCAGCAGCTAATTGTACACAAACACAAAGAACTCTCATTGCTAATTTAATCTCACCCATTGATGGTAAAGTTGGTGCAATACGGATATTCTCATCTTTTGGATCATTCTTGTAAGGGAATGTTGCTCCAGCTGCAGTTAATTTAACGCCAGCTTCAGCAGCTAATTTTACTACTTCTTTTGCACATCCTTTAGGAACATCCAAACTAATAAAGTAACCACCTTTTGGTTGTGTCCAAGTAGCGATGTCTTTACCACCTAATTCTTTTTCAAGAATCTCAATTACCGCTTCAAACTTAGGAGCGATGATCTTAGCATGTTTCTTCATGTGTTTTTCAACACCTTTGAAATCTTTGAAGAAACGAGTATGACGTAATTGATTTAATTTATCTGGACCAATTGTAGACATTGATAAATGCCCTTTCATCCAATTGACGTTTTCTAAAGATGCACCCATAGCAGCAACACCTGCACCTGCAAAAGAGATCTTAGAGAATGATCCGTAGATCAACACTCTATTTTCTGTTCCAGCTTCTTTACAAGCGTCAAAAATGTTAGCTAATTCATCTTGGTCTTTCGATAAGTGATGAACTGTATAAGCGTTGTCCCACATGATACGGAAGTCTTTAGCTGCAGTTTCCATAGTTGCTAAACGCTTCACTGTCTTTTTAGAACAAGTAAATCCTGTAGGGTTAGAATATTTAGGTACTACCCAAATACCTTTGATACTTTTATCTTCAGCAACCAATTTTTCTACAACATCCATGTCAGGACCTTTCTCAGTCATTGGTACTGTAATCATTTCGATACCGAAGTGCTCACAGATAGAGAAGTGACGGTCATAACCTGGAGAAGGACAAAGGAACTTAACTTTTGATTGTTGTCCCCAAGGTTTTTTGCTTTCTGGGAAGCCATGAGTAATCGCATGAGAAATAGTATCATGCATTAATGTCAGTGATGAGTTACCTCCAACGATAATTTCATCAGTAGAAGATACTTCAAGAAAATCCTTGAAAATGGCTTTCATTTCAGGAATACCATCTAGGCCTCCATAATTACGAGTATCAGCACCAGCTACTGTCTTGTAATCTTTTGATGTTACAAGATCAAGCATAGGCAGTGATAGATCTAATTGTTCAGCACCTGGCTTGCCTCTAGTCATGTCTAATGCAAGTCCTTGCTCTTTGTACTCTTGGTACTTCTTCTTTAATTCTTTCTTTGTTAGTGAAGCCATGTTATTGGTTGATTAAATAATCTTCTTGAAACACTAATGTTTGTTCAAAACTAGGAGTATTTTCTGATAATTTAAATTATTTGATCAATAATTTGAGAGATATTTAATCAAACAAAGGTATAGTAACGAAAATTTAAATTATGGTTTGAATTATAACACCATTTTTAGGATATGATAAAAAAGGCCTATTGATCACTGATATCAATAGGCCTTTTTTTGAGTTGAAGTGGATCTAGATTTTACCAATCATGATAAATGCACCCCAGTATTTTGGTTCAGGATATTCTTCCCTTAATTGCTTCTTGGCTAATGAGAAGGCTTCTCTTTTGTTCTTTCCTTCTTTTAACCATAAATGATAGAAGTTAGTCATAAGCTTTTGTGTCGCCTCATCTGATACTTCAAATAAACTCATGATAATATTATCAGCGCCAGCTACAAGGAATGATCGCTGTAAACCATATACTCCTTCACCTACCTTGTTATCACCTTTACCTGTTTCACATGCAGACAATACAACAAGTTCTGTGTTATCAAAGTTGAGGTTCATGGCTTCGTAAGCCGTTAATACACCTTCTTCTTTATTGAAAGCATAAACATTATCAGACTCCATTAAATCACCTGCATTGGTAAGTAATAGTCCAGAACGTAAAAGTGGGTTGATGTTTTCTTGCGTATTGAAAATTGACTTTGTTTCATCGTTTTCAATATCATCTAGGAAGAAACCGTGAGTAGCAATATGGAATACTCTAGGTGACTGTAGGTTCTTTACAGCTGTTTCTGTAGCATCTTTATGTAAATAAACCGCATCATTTGTATGATCTTCTGAAGATAATAGTTTATCCAAGGCAATGATTTCTTGATAAGTACCAGGAAGCTGAGTAATTGGCCTCATTGTGTACTTATTGTATTGCTCAGGCTTTAAATCTTTATAGAAGACAGGGTTGCCAAATAAAGACACATTCATATTGTCTTGTTTAGTTCCTCCTTTAGTAAGTACCTCAGTGGTAGAACTTGTAAGTACGATGTGGTTCTGATCGATAACATAAGTACCTTTGTCTAAATCTACAGGAATCGATTCTAAGTTAATTTGGTTATAAACTCCATCGGCAGAGAAATATACTGTAGTACCTTCACCAATCACTTCATAAATTGGTTTCCAGTACGTATTGTACGATTCATCATCAGGGAAACTGAATATTAAGTTACTCTTATAATAACCTAAACCTTCAGATTCCAATAGAGTACCATTTGGAATTAGCTTAACAATAGGAGCAGACTTAGTTTCAGGAGTTAGAATTAAAGCAGCATAACAGATAGAATCTGTGTATACATTAGTAAATGCTCTGAAACGAATAATTTCAATAGCTGCTTCCCCTTCTTTCAGTCCCTTTTGGATATCCTTCCACTTATATTCTTTCTTTCCAAGGTCATTAAATACACTAGATCTTTCACTCAACTCTTTCTCTAAAGTATTGATTTCTCTCTCTAACGTTTTAACGTTTACTCCTTCTTCAGTTCTTTGCTCAACTGACATGGCAAATACCTTTGTCAGAATTTCTTTCTTCTCAACCCAATTTTCAAAATCTTTGATAAGTAATGAATCACCACTATTCATAATCTGATTTCTAATTTTTACTGAAGAACTCAATAAAAGTGGCTTTGTAGCTAATGCATAGTTATACATATCGCCATATAGCTTTTTCTTATTGTATTTTGTAGCGAGTGTATAGAAGAAGCTATAGTCCTTTTGGATCGATTGCCAGTATTTAGATTTTTCCTTAGCACTTAAAGTGGGGAAGTATTCGTTGATGAATATTTCATTTTGAGCTAAAGCTTTTTTAGCATATTTATTTGCCTTACTGTATTCTCCCATTGCATAATATGCTTGACTTCTCTTCAAAGTAGACTTCACATATAACGGGTGGTCTTTAGTAAATAAACGGCTGTAAATTTTTTGTGATCGTTCATAATAACCTTCTGCTTGATGATAGAACTCTCTTTTCATTTCAAGATCACCTAACAATGAAGTAATCTCAGCAGAGTTGGTGTTATTTTCAGTCTTCAATTTGTCTACCCAAATAGCATCAGCTTGTTTTAGTAAATCTTCTGCTTCAGCGTATTCATGTACTTGAAGTTTAGCAAGAGCCAAGTTTTTCAGTGTGATGGCGAAAACAGGATTGTCTTTCCCAAGTTGAACTGCGATAATATTAACTGCATCTTTAAAAAGGTGCATCACATCCTCGGCAGGGTAACCTAAATAAAGACCAATCAAGGCCAATTGCGTATAACCTTTTGCTACTTCTGTATGGCGTTCGCCATAGATTTTTTTACTTAGCTCAATTTGCTTCTGTGTATATTCTTGGGCCAATTCATAGTTACCCATAGCAACAGCAATCTCAGATTGGACTTCTAAAGGATCAATACTTTGTTTTGCTCCTTCTCCAAAAGTCTTAACACTAATGTTGTAAGCATTTCTGCCAATAGAATCAGCTGCTATATAATCACCCTTTAAATAAGAGAGTCTTGCTAATTGAGTATAAGGAACAATCAATAATCTACTTTCATCTCCAAACCTAGCTTTTCTGTGTTCAATAGATTTATTGATAATATTTTCTGCATCTGAGAAATATTCTTTCTTTAGGTAAACAAATGCATGGGTGTCTGCAAACTGAGAAGATGCAATCTTACCAGGAGAGTTTTTAGATAAACGATTAGCCTTCGATAAATTTTGTGTGGCTTCATCGTACTGACCAGTGATCGCCTGGAACCTTGCTGCAGTTTCTAAAACAATAGCATGTGTTGTATTTTGAGTTCCTTTTCTATAAGAGTGGTTCTCATATAAGTTCAATAACTCGGCAATCTGTCTATCTGCATCAGTATATTCCCCTAAGTCGATAGCATATGATGCAGTACTTTGTAATCCAGCTGCATATTCCAAGTGGTCTGTACCATAATAATCAGCATATGCTTTTTTGATACTAGCACTTAACACTGCAGCTTTTTTAGTATCACCCATTAAAGCAAAGTAATTTGCTCTTTCTTTTTCAGCCTCTAACCTTTTGTAGTGATGAGGGCTTAATCTTTCTTCTATAATAGGTAAGTGGTATGCAAATAAGCTGTCTGCTCTTTGGAAATTATTAGAATGTAGCGTTAAGAATGTTGCTTCTTCTACTTTAGCGATATGAAAAGCAAGTGATTCTTTCCCGATTACTTTTTCGGTAGTATTGATATATTCTTGTAAAGCTTGCTCAGCTAATACTTCATTTTCAACAGCTAAGGCAACTTTATAAAGGAGTTCATTTGTAAGGATATACTCTTTGTGATTTTCAGGTAAGTTACCCTCTTGATAAGTATCTTTAATAATACGTAGCGATTTGTCAAAGTTACCTTTCAAGTATTCATCCTTGGCAATAAGTCGGTTTGACTTTGCTTGTTCCAAGCTATTTTTACCAAAGTATAAAGAAGTGTTTGTATCAAACTCCCATTGCGTTTTATCCCCTTTGAAGTGGAATCTTTGCCATGCATAGTAATCTACTAGGTCTTCCTGAATTTTGAAGTATAATTTATGGCTAATCCCTAATACTCTTTCTGCTCTATAAATGTTTTTCTCGAGCATTTTCTTAGGAGTTAATGGATCAATTCTACTTTCAATAAGATTTAAAGTTCTTTCATGGTAGTTGGCAATGTAGCTCTCGTCATCTTTTCTAATATTAGTATCAATCCATCTTTCAGCATTGATCAAGATAGAATCGGCCATAACATAATCCCCCATGAGGCGATATAGCTTTCCTTCTAATGTTAAAGATTGAGCAAATTGTCTTTCAAGACGTTTCTTTTCTCTAAAAGTATAGGTGTGATCAGAGTGTTTGTTACTTCTGGTATGATAGATATTTTGACTTTCAGAAGTCGCAAATTCTTTACAATATTCCTGATACTTGGCCATAAAGAACTGAGCGCTGTCATAAACACCTTGTTCTAGGTAGATATTCGCTCTTACTTTATTGTAAATTAAGTTAAAGTCTTTACCTCTTTCTGCTAATTTTTTAACATTTTGATCTTTTTCTGAGACCTTTTCTGCGGTTTCAAATAAGTTTTTTGCAGTGACTATATCACTGTAATCCAAGTACAAATCAGCTGCAAGAAGCAGTGAATATACGTACCCGAAATTTCCATTTCTTCTTTTCTGTGCAATCTCTAGAAATTGAGCAGTAGACTCTTCAAAATCTTTAAACTGTGTTAAAGCTAACTGATAATGTGCTCTATAATAAAGTACATCTATAAGTGCGGAATCTCTTTTTTTAGCCAGATTTAATGCCTTAGAGTTCCATTCTAGGGCTTTTTTGTATTCACCGTCATCAGCATATTTTTGACTGATGCCAATAAGGTTGTCAATTTTGTCATTTAGTTTATCAGCTTGTACGCTTGATGGAAAAAAGTATAAAGTCAAACAGCTTAGGAGAAATATGTAGGCTTGTTTTGTCATAGTTGATTCAATTTTTAAGAAGCTTGATCTTATGAAAATAACTAATTTTCTCAAATCATAATGTAAATGTAAATAAAAATTAATAGAATCTTTTTAGTAATTAGATTTGAGTGAATAAGACGTAAGTATAACTGTTATTTTCAAGGAAAATTTTATATTTACATTTAGAAAACGAAAAATCATAAAAATACTACACAGTTTAGGTAGTGAATAAACATTACAGAAATAGAATTTCTGCTAAAGAATATATAACATATGAACGAATATTATAACAGTGCCTATAAGCCACTTTTAGCAATAGATTGTGTAATTTTTGGATACGAACAAGGAGAATTAAAAGTATTATTGACTAGACGTAAAGTGGATCCTTACAAAGGGGCATGGGGTTTAGCAACAGGTTTTCTTCACTTTGGAGAATCTTTAGATTATGCAGCAGAACGTGTATTAAAAAAACAAACAGGTTTAGATAGAATTTATATGGACCAGTTAAGTACATTTGGTGAGGTTGACCGTGACCCTGAGGCGCGTGTAATTTCATTAGTGTACTACGCTTTAATTAAGGTTGAATCTCAAGACGAAGAAACGTTAGAGAGAAACCAAGCACAATGGTTCCCAATTACAGCTTTACCAAAATTAATGTTTGACCATGAAACAATGATTCAAATGTCTTGGGGTAAGCTAAGAAGAAAGTCAAGATACCAACCTATCGGTTTTGAGTTACTTCCAGAGAAATTTACTTTACCTGAATTACAATCATTATACGAGGCAATTCACCAAAAACAATTCGATAAACGTAACTTTAGAAAGAAAATTTTAGCTACAGGTCTACTTAAAAAATTAGATGAAAAGCAAAAAGGAGTGTCTAAGAAAGGTGCTTACTATTATGTTTTCGAAGAAGGTAAATACGATGAGTTGATCTCTCAAGGATTTAACTTTGAATTAAAATCTATGGCATTTGGTTCATAGTAATTATAAAAATTAAGGCACCGTATTTTAAAATACGGTGCCTTAATTTTTATTTCGAAAAGATCATCTACTGATCTTCTATTTTTTCTTTCTTGCCTAAGAACTTTGGTTCTTTGTGAATAATGTAAAGGTCTAAGAACATCTTCAATCGAGCAAAGATTTCTCGGATGTGGACGTAATATCCTTTTTCGATAGGAACGTCATTGGCACAATATCCATAAGCATTTATTCCATGGCTTCGACCAATAAATATGGCTCTTTCAATGTGAAATTTTTGTGAAATAATGATGAACTTATCTTGACCAAAAACTTCTTTAGCTCTAATTACTGAATCTAAAGTTCTAAACCCTGCATAATCCATCACTATTTTTTTAGGATCAACTCCTGCTGTAATGAGCGCTTTTCTCATTTGTTTGGGCTCGTTGTAATCTTCAGTCTTATTGTCTCCACTTACGATAATGAAATCTACTTTCTTATTCTTTATTAGGTGTACAGCAGCATCAACTCTGAAATTGAAATAAGGATTGGGTGATCCATTTCTCAGAAATTTGCTTGTTCCTAACATTAATCCAGTTTTACATGAGATCTCTGGATTTTTTGAGTTTAAGATGTAGGTGTCACTTTTATAACTAACGTAATAGCTGAAAAACACTGCAAACAAAAGAAGTAGTCCACAACTGAGAATGCTGCTAGTTAAAAGTAATTTTAAAATCGTATTTCTTTTCATTCAAAACTATATTCTACTATAAAGATAGTTTATGAATTCTAAAAATTGACCTAGAAACCCATTTTGCTTAAATATATTTTGAAAATTTAATCTCTAGCCTGGAATATTTTCATGAAAAGCATATGCGACATATTTCTAGCTCTAGATTTTAAAAGTTGGGCATTTTCACCATCAAATAGTTCGTCTATGGTATTAAACCATAATTGTAACCAAAACCCAAAGTGTTTTTGTTCAATGGTTCCTTTCTTGTCAACATTTTGATGTACAACAACTGGATTCCCTTTGTACTTGGAAACAAAGAATAAGTTGCTTTCCCAAAAATCATACATCCTTGGAAGATGTGTATCCCAATTAATTTTAACTATTTCGTCAAAGAAAGGACCTAATTCTTCATGTGCTCTTACTTTCTCATAAAATGTATTCACCAAGAGAATAACATCTTCTCTATCTTTTAAATCATGCATAATGTCTATTTATTTTGAGCTTTTGTACTTTTGTCAGCCAACATACCTGTAAAACCTACAAAGCCAATTCCCAAGCCTGCACAAACCCATGTGATAAACATAACGGTATCAACTCCTGAGAACAGTGAGACTAAAGTGAGTACAATAGTAAAAGAAACTAATGTAAAAATGAATAAATAAAATAGAACTAATTTTCCTTGAGTGTTCATAGTGTTAACTTTTTGTGTTTTTATCATTTGATATCACAAAATTAGTAGATGCACTTCGGGAAAAATCTGTGCAATTTGCCATCAAAACCTGATAAAAATCAGAAAATGTGAATGTTATTCTAATTCAATCCACTTGATGTAAACTTTACTATTACATCAATTAATGATATATTGCTAAAATGAAGTTCAAAAAACCGGACTGTTTAAAATGCCCAGTAAGATCATTATCCATCTTTGAACATGTACAAGAAGATGATTTAGTTGAGATATCAACAACCAAAGGATTTTCTAATTATAAAAAAGGAGAGAATATTTTTAGAGAAGGGCAACCTGCATTAGGTATTTATATTTTACATAATGGAAAAGTAAAGATTACTAAAACAGGTGTCATGGGTAGAGAGCAAATTGTCTCATTTGCAAGGCAGGGTGAAATTATGGGGTATAGACCCATGCTTTTGGAGGAGTCTTACGACATATCCGCAATTGCCATAGAAGAATCAACAGTTTGCTTTATTCATAAGAATAAAATCCTTCAGTTGATAGAGCAGGATAAAGATTTTGCTCTGAAATTAATCCGTACTGCATTACAAAGTTCAAAGAAAGTAACAGAAATTGTTTCTTCATTATCACAAAAAACGGTAAGAAGTAGAGTAGCAGAATCACTATTAATTATTAAAGACGAATTTGGTGAAGACGCTCAAGGTAATATCGATGTGGTATTAAGTAGAGAAGACCTTTCCGCCATGATTGGCACCTCATCAGAATCATATATCAGAATGATAAAAGAATTGATAGACGATGAAGTGGTCACAAAGGAAGGAAAGAAATTTAAGATACAAGACGAACAAACTTTAAAAAGAATAGCGGAAAAGTATGATTACTAGAACTTTAAATTAAGTTAAATAAGTAGTAATGTTTATTAATAAGAACATCGATTGGTACCAATTGTGGGTTATTAATAATAGAATAAATCAAATTACTGCCCCGCTACTAAATTATTCATTTATGAAAGCTATTATTAAACATACTCTTACACTGATTGTTACATTTTGTGCCTCAATGCCCATTCTAGCTCAGAATTGGATGCAGGAAGGGTATGAACATGCTCAAAAAGGTGAAGTGGAGCAAGCAATAGCTTCTTTCAGCAAAGAAATTGATTTTAACCTGATGAATGATATCGCTTATTTAGAAAGAGCGAAAATGTATTTACAGGAAGAAAAATATGATGCTGCGATAGCGGATATCAACCAAGCAATAACAATTGATGCAGTTAGACCTGTCGGATACTACTTGAAAGGGTATATTCATATGAATACAGGAAATCTTGATGAAGCCATCAATGAGTTTACCATCGCAATAGATCTAGATTCTAATTTCGTTAATGCATATGTGTTTAGAGCTGAAGCATACTCTAACCAGTCAAAGTATGAAGAGGCTGTAAAAGATTATGACCAAGTTCTGAAGATAACACCTAATGCAGGGATGTATTATCATAGAAGAGGATATGTTTTAATGAAATTGCATCAGTTTAAAGATGCTGTGAATGATTTTAATACTGCGATAACTTATGAACCAGGGTTAATTGATGCTTACATTTATAAAGCCGAGATCTTTGCCCAAGAATCAAATATTGATTCAACATTAGAAAGTATTCAAGAAGGTCTGTTAATTGATCCTCAAAATATTAAACTTCTAAGTTTAAAAGGCGATTGCTTTGGGAGTTCATTAAATTATGATGAAGCATTAAATGCTTATAACCTTGCATTACTGTATCACCCTAATTATGCTTATGCATATTGTAGAAGAGGGGAGTTGTATGTGAAAATGGGAAAAGTTGAATTAGCTGAGTCAGACTTTAAAAAAGCAACAGATATTGCACCGGAATATAGTTATGCTTATTTAAATAAAGGAAAGCTAGCTAGTTATCTAAAAAGGTATGAAACAGCGATTTCTGATTATGATTCAGCAATTGCTCATGCTCCCAATTATTATACAGCATATCTAGAGAAGGCAAAAGCACAATTGGCAATCAGAGAAATCGATTCAAGTATCTTTACTTTAAAAGAAGCCGAAAAAATCAATAATGATGAGGCGTATTTATACTCGCTTTTAGGTAATGCTTATTTAGCAAAAAAAGAGTTTAAAGTATCAATTACGGAGTTCTCAAAAGCAATAGAAATCTCACCAAAATATGGATATGCACTTCAGCAAAGGGGTTATACTTATTTCTTGAATAAGCAGTATGATAAGGCCTTAGCGGACTTAAATAGATCTATCGTCTTATCTTCTAATACAGCCAAAGTATATTCTTATAGAGGAGATGTTTTAATGGCAATGAAGAAAGTAGATGAGGCAATGAAAGACTATGATAAAGCATTGACTCTTTATCCTAATTTCAGTTATGTGCTACATCAAAGAGCTTGGGCTTTTATTAAGACAAAAGAATATTCTAAAGCAATTTTAGATTTCTCGAAGTTAGAAACTTTAGGTAAATCGAAGTATGTGGATATGTACGGAAAAGGAGTAGCTTACATGGAAATGGGCGACCTCTCAGCATCGAACAAGGTACTTAAAAATGCAGTGGATATGTACCCTAATTATTCATCAGCAAGAGTTCTTTTAGGGTATAATCTTGCGATCATGGGTGAAAATAAATTAGCTAAAGATCAGATTGAAGATGTACTATCACTAAATAAAAACTCTAAAGAAATTAAAGGTGTACAAGGAATAGTTTCTTATAATGAAAGAAACTATAAGAAAGCCCTTAAGTACTTCAATGATATTTTAAAGAATAATCCTGACGATAAGCGTATCGTTTATTATAGATCACTGACATACGCAAAATTGGGGAAAAAATCTAAAGCAGAATCAGACTTACAAAAGGCAAATACACTAGGATACACTGGTGCTGAGGTATTGTCTTTGAATAAGAAATAAATTACATATCATCAGGTAAACCGATCGGTTGAACCTTTGAAGGGAAGGAAGCTGTATATGTCGATAACAACTCTAATGTATTATCCGGCAATGAATATAGGTTTTCTTCCTTTTTATATTCTTGATTAGTATAAATGTAGAATACACTACCTCCCTTTATTGCTTGAATGATGTCTTTGTGTTCTTTATACGGTACAGCAGGGCATCCATAAGATCTACCCATGTATCCGTTACTCTCTAAGAAATGTTTGGATACATATTTTGCTGGGTGCATCACTATCGCTCTTTCTCGAGCTTTATGGTTAAGCTGTCGTTGTAAACCATCCAGTTTCAGAGATAAACCATATTTGCCTCTATACGTTTCCGCAGCTTTGTAAAAACCAATACTACTCTTTCTGGAATTGATGATATTACTGAACTTCTCGGCATACATTAACCCAGAGTTTCTACCATGAGCAACATATGTGTTGATCAGTAGTTCACCTTTCATTAAATCGAAAATATATAATCTTTTATTTTTGGATGGCTGCGAGAAATCAACAATGCTTAAAACTCTTGTATTCTTTATTTTATTCTCATTGATAAGGTTGAGGTATCCTGTCATTCCTTCTAAAAAGGCATCAAAAGATAAACCATAATTCTCTGCATGAGTTTTTGTATACAGGTCTCGGATTAAATCTGTCGAATTTATGCTAGTGGTAATTTCTTCACTAAAGTTTGTTGTAGCCAAAGTTTCCATTGTATTACTGCTTAGCATAGTCCCAGCAATCAGTAATGTCCTAACAATGAAGTTCATATCTTGTATCAATCGTTAATATTAAGTGTTTCAAAAGTACGAAATGTTATTTGAAGAAAATATGATCTATGTTAAATAAAGGTCATTTTTAATTTTATTCTGTGATTTTTAAATAAAGATTAATAAATAAATAATAATTTTATATCTAAGAAGATCTAACTTTCCTATTTTTTTGTTTTATGAACGACGCTAAACTGTAATAATACCGTTGGACTTGTTGACAAAATACATATCACTGTTATCTATTAGTGCCTTAAAGTTTCTGTTTGGCCCACTCATGGGTTTTAGTACTGGATTAAGCATGATAGAAACCATAATTATCACCATCCTTGGGATGATGTTAACTGTGGTATCACTTACTTATGCTGGTACACCAGCAAGAAAAAAACTGATGGAATGGATGAACCGTGGTAAGAAAAAGAAACTCTTTACGAAACGAAATCGCCTTATTGTAAAGATTTGGCAAGAGTACGGTATGAAAGGTGTTGCCTTTTTTACGCCTATTTTATTCGGTCCTCCTATAGGAATGTTAATAGCTTTGTCTTTTGGTGAAAAAAAAGAGAGAATTATTACCTATATGTTTTTTAGTGCCGTATTTTGGTCTGTCGTAATGAATGTAGCAATTTACTATTTTGGTGAGTACATGGGTTGGGTACAAGATACCCAAAGTGTCTCTCTTAAGTAATCCAAGAATAAAAGTAACAAACAAAATGGCTTTCGATTTTCATGCGGATAAGCAAGTTTATTTTAACATGCAGACCGATAACGCAAATAAATATGTTATACCTTTTATTGAACAATCACTAAAGATTGAAAAAGGATTACGTGTTTTAGAAGTTGGTTGTGGCGAAGGAGGCGTTCTTAAAGCTTTTTTAGATAAAGGATGTTTTGGTGTAGGTGTAGAACTTAGTATGCCAAGAGTTGAATTGGCACATCAATTCCTAGAAGAATATATTGAGAAAGGACAAGCCCAAGTAATTGGGAAAAATGTTTATGATATAAATGTCGATAACGATTTTGAAGATAGATTCGACTTAATCATCCTTAAAGATGTTATCGAGCACATTCCTGACCAAGAGAAAATTATCCACTATTTTAGATCCTTTCTTAAAGAAAATGGTAAAATTTTCTTTGGTTTTCCACCTTGGCAAATGCCATTTGGAGGGCATCAGCAGATTGTAGAAAGTAAATTACTGTCTAAGTTGCCATACTATCACTTACTTCCTAGGCCGATTTATAAGTTTATATTGGATAGGGGAGATGTGAGTAAAGGATTGGTGAGAGAATTACTGGATATTAAAGAAACAGGGATTTCCTTAGAACGATTTGAACGTATCTGTAAAAAAGAAAAGTTCGGTATAATTGAGAAAACACTTTATTTCATCAACCCGATTTATGAATATAAGTTTGGTTTGAAACCGAGAAAGAAAATTCCTGTATTAGGAGATATTCCTTGGTTGAGGAACTTTGTAACAACAGCAGGATTCTACCTTGTAGAAAAGCATTAAAAAAGATAAGACCTTGATACAAAATATCAAGGTCTTATTAGTTATCACTGATTTATCGAGTTAAATTAATTGGTGTTAGTTGATAGTTAAGTTAAATACTATTTATTCTACTGGTATTAAAGCGGCAGCATTTACGTCTACTGCTTCAGAGGCTAGTTTAGTAGCTAAGCCGTTCTCTTCATATTTTAAGGAAGCAAAGATTTGATAATCACCAGGAGAAGAAAAAGAAATCGTAGCAATCATTTGTGTTTTAAATCCTCCGTTTACCATCTCTGGAATAGGACCTAAAAGGTCAGTAACAATTGTCTCTCCTGTTTCAATATTTACGGCCGTTAGGTTTGCTGAGTAAAACTGCCCATCTTCTGAGATAGATACGTCAGTGATGATCGTACTTTCCTCTTCAAGAGTGAAAGTTTGACCTTCTTCGATATTCACTAGAGCGATGGCTGTTTTGATCTCTTCTGGTGTAACTTCATCATCAGATTTATTACATGAAGACATTGCAGCAAAAGCAAAAAGACCGATTAGGATAGTATGTATTCTTGATAAAGTAGATTTCATGATTAATATGTTTTTTTGTTTTAGTTACAGTTATATAAAACGCTAAAAACTATAATCAGATTTACTTATTTCGTCGGAATGTTTACCAATTTGGTCGGGGAGTTTTAAAAAATTATAAAGTGAGGGATTTTCTCAGTTCTGTAGGGGTATAGTCGTAATAACGTTTAAAAGCCGTTGTAAACTTTGATAAATGATTGTAGCCTACTTTTGTGCCTATTTCACCTATAGTAAGCTCAGTCATACGGATAAGGCGATGTGCATCCATCATTCGGTGTGATGTTATGAACGCAAAAATCGATTGATCAAATATTTGTTTGAATTCTTCTTTTAGTTTTGTTTCTCCAATTCCGAATTGATGGGAGATCATTTGGGTTGTAGGTATATTGCTGTAGTCACTGAGTATGTAGTCTTTTATTTTAAAGTAGGTTGACATATCATTCTTATTGATCTTTTTTTCTTTTTTGGAATGCAACCTAAGCATCATCTTTTTCAGAAGCTTTCCTGTGAGTTCTAATCCTTTGCCAAAGATGATTGCGTTTCTAGCAATAGTGGTTTTTTGTATTTGAAAAATCTCTTCTATGATATCTTCCAATTCAGGTGTGCTTTCTTCATAATAGATATGGTTAATGAGTTTTTCAAAAAAATGGCCAGTTTCTATATCTGGAATCCCTAATATTCCTTGAAAGTCATCTCTTTTTAACCTTACCCCAATCCAGCTTACTTCTTCATCTTTTTTCATATCCATAGACATTCCTCTTTGTCCTTGATGAAGGATAATGCTGAATTGTGCACCGCCATTGGCAATGGTTTTTGTTTCTTCATTTCCTTTTTGAACTCTTAATTTTGAGTTTTTTCGGAGAAATGTAATATAGATATGTGGTGTATTATGATCGTAGATACTTTGTACTACAACATCCTGGTTTAGTAAAACTCTATTGACACTGACTTTAAAACCCGATTGTATATCGAAGTTTTCAAGATGAATTTCGCCTATTTCCGTATTACCGATGAATTGATGGTCTAAGATATCACCTCCAACATCTTTTTGGAGTTTCTTGTACGTATTATCAAAGCTTGTCGCATCAAAATAGAGAATTCTAGGCTGTTGGTTGATCATTATAAAAAGGGATGAAAGTCTTTTGTTAATTCAATATACTCATCGGAGTATTCATTGGAATGTGGTTGACGTATATAAAAAGGTTTCTTGATTACTTTTTCAGGTTTTTGTTGATAACTGAAAGAAAGTAATACTCTTTTAGGCGACTTATTCACATTATGACCAACAGTTCTTTGTTTTACTAAATAAAAATCATGTAAAGCAGCAATTTTATAAATGTCTTCCAGTTGGTCAAAAGGGTAAATCATGAATAATTTTCCTCCTGACTTTAGAAGCCTTGCACTATTTTGAAATAAATCAGATAATGAAAGTGTATCGGTATGTCTTGCAGAGTTTCTTTCGTCAGCATCAGACTTTAAGGAGTTTTTGAAAAAAGGTGGATTGGAGACGATAATATCATACTCTACATCACTTTTTACTTCTTGTAAGGGTGATTTTTCTATTTGAATAGCTTTTGCCCATGAGGACTCATCAACATTGTCTTTTGCCTGCTCCACTGCTCCATCTTCAATATCTATACCTTTTATACTAGCATAAGGATTGCGTTGAGCTATCATTAATGAGATTAACCCTGAGCCACAACCTACATCAAGAATGTTTACAGCAGCCGGTGAATTCACATCAACCCATGCACCTAAAAGGATACCGTCGGTGCCAATTTTCATTGCACATTTCTCTTGTCCTAATGAGAATTTTTTAAAATCAAACTTTTGATATTTGTTCATTATGGTAATAAAAATCATTCAGCCATAAGGCTTTGTTAATAAGAGCGCAACCGATTTATTGTTATTTTTGCACCTTAAAGGTCGATGCTACTAGCAAAAATATAATTTAGATAGGCTAAAATCAATTTTAGTAGCGTGACGCCGTTATTTACCAGATTTTTTATACACAATACTACAAAAAATGTCTAACACGAAATTATTTTCTATTAAAGGGAAAGTACAGAACTACGCTTGGGGTGGAGCAGATTTCATCCCTGAAATGATTGGAATTCAAAAAGAAGATCAACCTTACGCAGAATATTGGATGGGTGCACACGATAACGCTCCAGCCAAAGTAGGCGAAGATCAGTTTTTGAATAATATGATCAAAACTTCTCCTGAGACTACGATTGGAAAATACATTAATGACAAATTCGGTCGACTACCTTTCTTATTTAAAGTTCTTGATGTGAAAGATGTACTATCTATCCAAGTACATCCGACGAAAGTTGAAGCAGAAAAAGGTTTTGCAAGAGAAAATGCAGAAGGTATCCCTGTAACTGCATCGCATAGAAATTATAAGGATGACAATCATAAACCTGAGATTATGGTTGCATTATCTGAATTCTGGTTATTACATGGTTTTAAACCTAAAGCAGAATTAAGAGAGACTTTAGTTAATGTTCCTGAGTTTAATGATTTAACAGAGGTATTCGATAAAGAAGGATATTATGGTTTATATAAGACCGTAATGGAGTACTCTGCAGAAGAAATCAATACTAAGTTGCGTTCTTTAGTAGATCGTGTAATGCCGCTTTACAACGAAGATAAAATTGAGAAGTCATCCCCAGATTATTGGACAGCTAAATCAGTAGCTTTAAACCCTGAAGGAGCAGATCTTGATAGAGGTATTTATTCTATCTATTTCTTCAATATCGTTAGAGCAGATATTGGTGATGCTATTTTCCAAGATGCAGGTTTACCTCACGCATACATGGAAGGCCAAAATATGGAGTTAATGGCAAATTCTGATAATGTTCTTAGAGGAGGATTAACTCCAAAACATATCGATGTTCCAGAACTTTTAAAGCATGTGACTTTTGAAGAGACTATTCCTAATATTATGAAAGGAGAGCTTCAAGAGAATGGTTTAGAAAGAATTTATAAGAGCCCAGCTCCTGACTTTGAATTGAGTCGTATTTCAATCTCTAAAGACGATAAGTATCAGTATACTGCTAAAACAGCAGAGATAATTATTGTTTCTGAAGGTGAAGCAACAGTTGTTGAAGGAGATACTTCAATTTCTATTTCAAGAGGAGAAGTAGTATTACTTTTGGTGGATGCTAATTATACAATTACGACATCTAGTGATGCAGTATTGTTTAAAGCTACAGCACCTGTGAAATAGTATTTCTTTTTAAAGATATATCAACCTTGTTCTAGAAAAAGAGCAAGGTTTTTTTTATCTCTACTTTTTTGTAAATTATTAAGACTACACGTTTAATATTATACGCTATGCCATTGAATTCAATATTATATATTAGTCAAAAGAAAAAGACCATGTCTAATACTGAGCTTAGCGAGATTCTAACTTCAAGTAGACTCAATAATAAGGATAAAAAAGTGACAGGAATCTTGTTGTTACTTAATAATACTTTTATTCAAGTATTGGAAGGAGAGAAGGAGGTAGTAGAATCCTTGTACAATACTATAAGCCAGGATACAAGGCATGAAATGGTTCAACTGATCTATGAGGGAGAGATTAAAGAAAGAAACTTTGCTAATTGGTCGATGGGGTTTCAGACTGTAACTTGGGATGACCTTGAAAAAGTTGGATTTGAAAAAAACTTTGAGAAAAATATTACGGTCGGAGAATATTTTAGATATAAGCAACATCAAATTCTTGATATCCTAAAGCAATTTAATGGTTTGGGAAACCTTAGTTTAAATATTCCTGAGTAAGATTTAGCAATAAAAAAACGACTTGATAACTAAATATCAAGTCGTTTTTTTCTCTGTATTTTTTGACTATCGTAAGTCTACAACTTCAACATCAGGATGAGAAGCTGTGTCGAACATAAAATCTTTTTCAGTAACAGAAATATTCTTTTTGAAATTAGAAACAGTATATACATACTTCATTAAGTTTCCTTTTTCATACATTTCCCATTTTACCAATTCGTGTGTAGATGGTTTAATGAACATACGAATTCTAAAGAAATTAATATCAGAATCTTTTTCAGGTGATAAATCGATAATATCTAATCCACCTTCATTACCTGTATATAAGTACTTGAAATTCTTTTTATATAATTGATAGATTTCTGCAGGAGAACTTGCTAAATCTCCTTCTGTGTCAGCTTCTTCTATTGTCACTTCTTCCATTTCTTGATCGAAACGGTAAACAGTTTTTGTATCACTGTAGATAACTTGGCCTTCTAACTCCATACGGTATTTATTACCACTGATTAGAGCTTTGATATTCATATCACCAATAAGACCTTCATTGGTACTAATAGCTTCTTGATGGATATCAGCTGAAAAGGCAGATAAGTTGATGTAGAAATCACTCATCTGATCTAAGATCTTCTGCGCTTTTTCATCTTGTTGAGCAAAAACAGAGGATGTATTCATTAGAATAAAAGCGAAAATAGACAGTATTGATATATTTTTAAATTTCATTTTTTTAGTTTGTTCTGCTTGTAATAATTTGACAACGACTTTATTTAACGAGACTCACTATATAAAAAGTTTCATTAAAGTGTGCTTAATAGCGTTTCTAGCTCCATTTCAGTCTTTACATTTACTTGTCTGGCTTTACTTCCTTCAAAAGGACCGACAATACCTGCAGCTTCTAATTGGTCAATTATTCTACCGGCTCTATTGTAACCTAGACTAAGCTTTCTCTGAATTAAAGAAGTAGAACCTTGTTGATGTCTCACAAGAAGCCTAGCTGCTTCTTCAAAGAGGTCATCTCTATCGTCTACGCTACCGCCTCCGCCTTTTTGTGCTGGTTGCTCTTCTTCAAATTCAGGAAGCATATAAGCAGTATTAAACCCTGTTTGTTCTGATATGAAATCACAAAGTTTTTCTACTTCATCAGTATCAATAAAAGCACATTGTAAACGGGTAAGGTCATTACCTGTCGATAATAACATATCACCCATACCAATTAGCTGATCTGCGCCACCCGTATCTAGGATTGTTCTTGAGTCAATCTTCGATGTTACTCTAAAAGACAATCGAGCAGGGAAGTTCGCCTTAATCATACCTGTAATTACATCAACAGAAGGTCTTTGAGTTGCCACAACCAAGTGTATTCCAATGGCTCTGGCTAGCTGTGCTAATCGAGCAATAGGTCCTTCAATTTCCTTACCAGCGGTCATCATTAAATCTGCTAATTCATCGATAACAAGTACGATGTAAGGTAAGAAGCGGTGTCCTTTTTTAGGATTTAATCTTCTTTGACAGAACTTAGCATTGTATTCCTTTATGTTTCTAACTCCAGCTGCTTTCAATAATGAATAACGCATATCCATTTCTGTACATAAAGAGTTAAGAATATGAATTGCTTTCTTTGTATCCGTTACAATTGCTTCTTCAGCATCCGGTAAACTTGCTAAGAAATGTCTTTCTATTTTATTGAATAATGATAATTCTACCTTCTTAGGGTCAATCATCACAAACTTTAATTCCGATGGATGTTTTCTGTATAGTAAGCTGCTTAGTAAAACGTTAATACCAACAGATTTACCTTGACCAGTAGCACCTGCCATCAATAAGTGAGGCATTTTGGCGAGGTCCATTACAAATACTTCATTGGAAATCGTTCTACCAAAAGCAACTGGTAAAGCCATTTTTGCTTTGGCAAATTTCTCAGTAGCAATCACTGAAGAAATTGAAACCATCTCACGGTTATTATTAGGAACTTCAATACCAATTGTACCCCTACCAGGAATTGGAGCAATAATACGGATCCCCAAAGCAGCAAGGCTTAAAGCAATATCATCCTCTAAGTTTCTAATTTTTGAGATTTTGATACCTACTTCTGGGACAATCTCATATAAGGTTACTGTAGGTCCGATTGTAGCACTAATTGAGGCAATACCAATTTTGAAATGTCTTAGAGTATTGACAATTTTTTCTTTATTGGCTTCTAGTTCCTCTTTAGTAACTTTTGCTTTCGACTCTTTTGGTGGATGTAAAAGGTCTAAATCAGGATATCTGTAATGACTTAAATCTAATTTTGGGTCATACTCATCCATATCTTCCACATGAACCAATTCATCTGGCTCATCATCTATTGAGTTTAAGGCGTTAAGGTCAGCTTTGTCTACATTATCTGTGGTGTTCACTGAACTTAATGAATGTGGATCTACGGTTTTATCTTTTTTAGGAGGAGCACTTGGCGGATCAAGTTCAATAGTCGTCGGTTGAGCTGGTTCCTTATCTTCAATTTCAAAAATAGGAGGTGTATTTGGCGTTACCTTCTCTTGTTGAGGAGCAGGAATTTCTGCTTGTTTTTTCTTCTCTCTTATTTCTTTAGCTTCAATTTCTTGAGGGCTAGACTTCTTTTCTTTTGGAGGTAATGCTGTATTTGGCGCTCCTTGATGAACATGCTCTACCTGAATATTTACATCTACAGAAATAGGCTCTACTTTTATTGCTTGAGGAGCTTCTTCTTTCTTTTCCTCTTTTAATTCTGGAAGAGTACTATTAGAAGGAATCACTGCAGTGTCTTCAACGGTATTGTTTTGTTGCTGCTTCTCTTCTAGATCTTCCACAATTTTAGAAACAAGTTCTAAATCCTCTTCCTCAGGTTGCTCTTGTACATCTTCGCTTTCTTCTTTTTCAGTGTCCTGATGAATTTGCTGATTTCTTTCGTATTCTTCAACAGCTTCAGCATTGAAACGGGCAATTTCAGAAGCGGGATCCAATGTGCTTTCAGCAGTATCATCATCCGACTCCACCGAAGAATCATTTAGATTATTTGAACTAGAGTTGTTATATCTATTCGTCGTTACTTTATCAATAACGTTAATTACTTTCTTGAATTTGGAGATGTATACAGTATGAATTAGTACCATTAATACCAAAAAGATGACCGTACCAAAACCAATCATACTATATAATCCTTCTGCGATAGTATAGCCTACGTTTCCACATAAAAAGCCTAGGATATTCGGAGTATCATTGACAACAACAAAATAACCAAGGAATAAACTCGTCCAAAGCATATAGAAAAGACAGATATATCCCATCTTTCTAAATCTAAAGATCTTTCCTTTATTCTGAGTGAATAATTGGTACCCTTCAGAAAATAGCATAGGAACCAATAATACAGCACCAATACCAAATAAGTTATAAACGAGTAGGTGAGAAAGTGCTGCACCTAGTAACCCTAACCAGTTTTCTACCTCTAATCCTGATGAAATAAGGTTAGAAATACCTCCCACATTTTCTATGATACTTTGATCGGCCTTTCCTGTAAACACAAAAGACAATAAGGCTAATAGAGTATATATTGATAAGAAGATAAGGGATAACCCAATACTAGTTTTAAATCTTGGATCGCTAAAGGCACCTTTACCTATTGAAACACTTGGTAAAGCAATACGTTTTGGACGTTCGTTTTCTTCTGCGTGAGGGGTTGCAGAGGAATTTGGAACGGCGGATGAAGGTTTGTATATATTTTTTCTAACGTTCTGTTTTTTTTCAGAAGCCATAATTTTCTTTTGAGGCTGATAGTTTAAAAAATTATCTACATTCGATAATGAATCATTCAAAAATAGGATAATTTACTATCAATTGGAATAATAAAATTGAATTACATCTTGATTTGATTAATAATATCGAGTTTCATCATGTGAAGTGATTTTTCTAGTCCTACAGGATATTCATGAGGGTTGTAAAATCTTTTGATACTATTGTCGATAAGAGTCAATTCTTTTAGTGTTTTACATTGAATCTCATGCAAAGTTGGAGATGTATACACTAATTTACCATTTTCAAAAATAGGAACTAGTAGATCGAAAGAATTTTCATCACAATTGATAGATTTTGTACGAAAACTATTGTTAGGGTCAATCATGACACTGTTTTTTTCAAGTGGAGTATTTTCATTGTACAACATATCGGCTAGATATTTACCATCTTTATGCTTCATGCGTCTTACTTGTAAAAAGCCTGGATTAGAAATTTTATTGATCTGTTCCGAGAGCTTTACTTTATATTCCCAATCTCCATTATCATTCTTTATTGCACCAAGTTTATATACACCACCCAAAGCAGGTTGATCATAAGCTGTGACTAACTTTGTACCTACTCCCCAAACAGAAATTTTGGCACCTTGCTCAATCTTTAGACTATTGATAAGGTATTCATCCAAGTCATTACTAGCTACAATAGATGCTTTTTCAAAACCTGCATTATCTAGTAATTTCCTTGCTTCGATACTGAGGTAAGCAAGGTCGCCTGAATCTAGTCGAACACCAATCATCTCATGTCCTTTTTCTCTTAATTCTTTACCAGTTTCTATGGCTTTTTTTACCCCTTCTAATGTGTTGTAGGTATCCACTAGAAATATACAATTAGTAGGCATTGCTTCTGCGTATGCTTTAAAAGCTTTTAATTCATCATCATAAGACATTATCCAACTATGGGCATGAGTTCCTTTCACAGGTATTTTTAAAAGCTTTGCAGCCAAAACATTAGAGGTAGCATCAAACCCACCAATATAGGCTGCCCTTGTGGCGCCAATAGATCCGTCTATTCCTTGTGCTCTTCTTAGGCCGAACTCTAATAGGACATCATCTTTGGCTGCTATTTTTAGTCGGGCAGCTTTTGTTGCAATAAGGGTTTGAAAATTTATGATGTTTAATATTGCAGTTTCAATCAGTTGGCATTGTAATAATGGACCTCTTACTCGAATAAAGGGTTCGCTTGGAAATAATAACGTCCCTTCTTCTACTGCATCAATTGATAATTGAAAATCAAGTTGCCTGAGATAATTAATGAATCCTTCTTCAAACAAGGATTGGTTGTCATTGTCTTTTAATGAAGATAAATATTCAAGGTCACTGTCATCAAAAGTAAAATTATTGAGATAATCCAATACATATTCCAAGCCTGCACATATAGTGAATCCGCCATTAAATGGATTTTTACGAAAATACCCATGAAAGATGGCTTCTTTTTCAGCATTTCCATTTTTCCAATAAGCATAAGCCATTGTAATTTGATATAAATCCGTAAGCAATGTTAGTGAGTGAGCGTAAAGATCTTTTGAAATATGCATTCTTGATTGATTTATTTTATACTAATGAAATTTAATTTACGTTAGAAAATCGAGGGATAAAATATCTAGCTCAATAATCTCCTCCATACAATTAGCACATATATTGCATAGAGGAATTGTGTAAAGCAAAGCATACGATTTTTTTGAGATGAATCTAATTCAACAAATTTTTAAAATAGGTGTTACACCACAGTTGAAAGGTATCATGAAGGAAAAAGTGATTACTTCTAATCAGTTTGCCTTTTTCATGTTATTCTTTCATATTTTTTATTTGGTATTGTCAATTATTAGAGCTCCATCTCTAATTCAATGGCCACTTTTAGGTGTCTTAGGGAATTTAGTGGTATTGGCTTTTAACCATTTGCAGTTATTCCAATTATCAAGGGTAATACTGTGTATTGTTCCCATGTCTGTTGTAGTGGTGTATAACTCTTATATTACGCCAGCAGATGCTATTCCTAGAATGACAGGATTTTTGATTGGGTTAGTTCACTTATTAATTCCCTTTTTAATTTTTGATGTTAAGGAGAAGATTTCACAATGGACGATGTTCTTCTTGCTTAGTACGGTGATTGTGTTGATGTTTCCATTAGGAGACTTATTAGTTGATCCATTGATTAATTACGATGTGATGTACTCTCCAAAATCAAAAAGAGGGGTTTACATTGCTTTAGCCGGATTAGCAATATTACTGTTCTTAATGCAAAAAGAGCGTTTGCGTTATCGAGAAGAAAGTGAGCGTTTAAATAAAGAAAGTATCGAAAGGAATAAAGATTTAAAGGTTTCTGAACAAGAGCTTAGAGATGCTTTAAAGCAAGTACAAAGAACAAAAACAGAAGATGCTGAAAGAGCATGGACTACTCAGAATATTTCAGATTTTAATGATTTAACCCGTTCATTAGAAGATTTTGAAGACTTAATAGATCACTCCGCAAGTTTTTTAGCCAATGTATTAATGCTAAATCAAGTAGCTATTTTTAATAGAATAGAAGAGGCTGGAGGGAGAGAATATTTAAGACGTCAGTCTGTTTACGCCTACGATAGAAAAAAATACTTAGACAATAATATTGTAGAAAAAGGAGAAGGTTTAGTTGGTCAATGCTTTATTGAAAGAAAACCAATTATTATCAAAGATGTACCACAAGGGTATGTAAATATTAGTTCAGGTCTTGGTGATGCTACGGCTACGTTTGTCGCTATTTATCCTTTATTGGCCTATGATAAAGTAGAGGGGGTTATTGAAATTGCAAGTTTTAAACCTCTTGAAGATTATCAGCTAGAGTTCTTAAAAAGAATTTGTGAGAGTTTAGCAATTACAATTTTGAATAAAATTGCTGGAGAACAATTAAAAGGATTACTGAAGACTTCTCAAGAGCAAGCTGAGCAAATGAGATCCCAAGAAGAAGAGATGCGTCAAAACCTAGAAGAGATGACGGCTACTCAAGAGGAAATGTCAAGAAAAGAAGAAGAATATCAAAAAGAAATTACAAGACTAAGAGCACTTTTAGATCATTAAAAAACCTTTATTTTAATGATGTATTGGATGTTTTTAAAAAAAATACCTTAATACTCTTGTAAATTGGTAGACTTTATATACTTTTGTATTGTCAGCAACCAAAAATAGTAAAATATTTAACTGCTGATTTAATTAAATGTCCACGCAAAACCCAATGTCCAATGAGCGTAAATTTATTAAAAGAATCGGTTGTTCCAGTAGGAGAGAAATTAAGAAATACTCCCATCGGAGTTGTTTACTCATCAGATATTTATGGTGCAGGTGAAACTAAGCTTTCTATCTTTTCAGATGATCAGAAGAAAGAGTTAGATAAAATCTGTGATAGTATCTTAAAGAACCTAGCTGCGAACCCAGATAGAATTTATAGAATTTCTTTAGAAGGAAGAGGACAAGCTTCTGGTGAAGCTGATGCTAGAAACATCAAACTTGCTACACTAAGAGCAAAATACATGCGTGACATGGCTTACAAATACATGCTGAAGTATGAGCAAAACGGTCAGAAAATAGCTTCACATGTTTTATCTGGTCAATTAACTTTAAGAGTAATTGATATCAAGCCTTTTTATGATTTAAACAAAGGAAGAATTCTTTGGGCTGATGGTGAAGCAGGAGATCCACAATACCAAAGATCAAAAGTAAATGTATACTATGAGTCCAAGTTGAAAAAGTAAATTTCAATAAGGACATATAAATTTTTGGACACAAAAAAGCCGTTTCATTAAAATGAAACGGCTTTTTTTATTTTATCATTTGGTAATTCTCTCCATTCCAAATAACTGAAAGTTTTCCTGAATATTCAGAAACTGACACATAAACATTATCATCTTGATGGCTATCATCAAAAGTAATAACACTGGGTGTATCTGTTTCCTTATGAGGTGAAACACTTTGTATCACTTCATGATGCATTGAACCATCAGTGTCTTTAAATTTTAGTGTGATTTTATTGGCAGCTTTATCGTATTCGATATGAGCATTTACATAATGCGACCTTCTAAACTCAACAATAAAAACATGAATATTATCTTCAAATACACCTCCATTTTTTATAAAACTTTGAAGATGGGTATAGGGATCATCACTATTGTAAATAGGTGTACTGAATGATGAAAATAGAAGTACAGTAAAGAGTAAGGTAATAGGCATTTTCATAGGTATAACTGTTTTGGGTCTGATTATTAAACATCAAGTAGAATATTAAAATTCAGTATTTATGCTTTGTAATTTTAGGATAATAGAAATTGAACTAAGACGATCCAAATTAGTTGAATAAGCACCTATTTTTCAGATAAAACGAATCATTATCTTACTTTCTCATAAAAACATTTACATTCTCTTATTAAAAGGTGATATTTATCACTTATATTTGAAGTAACACTAAATACTTAAGACTATGGATGGAGGAAATATGGTTTATAAAATCTTATTTATTCTTACGTTAAGTACAGTTTTTCCTATGATTGGGTATTATTTGGACTACAGACATAAGCGTAATATGTTTAAAGGTCAAAAACCTGAAAACGAGACAAACAAAGAGAATAAATAAGAGAAAGGACTTCAGCAATTTTAAATGTTGAAGTCTTTTTTTTGACACAAATGAACTTAAAATTACATACGTATGTTTTCTAGATGTAACTATTTATATCGGAATGCATCACTCATCTTTAGCCCTTACACTATTTATTGTCTTGTTTTCTTTGAATTTACAAGGACAAACATGTACAGTTCCTTCCCCTTTATCTACTAATACTACTATTTCAAATTGTTCACTTGGATCTGGATCGGGTACACTTTATCTAGAAGGTGATGAAACAGCAGATACTTTATTTATATCTGGTACTGTCACTTGGGATTACGAAACTTTGATCATTTCTAAGTCAGCAACATTATATATTGAAGATGGAGCTACATTAAATTTTAATGGGAACCATATTGAAGTTAAATCTAACTCCTCTCTTATTGTAGAGGGGACAATTACCCAAAACCACTCGCTTATCAATTATGGAATTACTGTGTTCTACAATGATCATCAAGTATCAAATATTTCGAACTATCATAAGGTTTTCTCTAGGAATGACTTTACATCAATTGGTGCATTTACAAATTCCGATTCTTTAAAAGTAGGAGGAGACCTGAATGTAGTTGGAGCAATGTCTAATTACAATGCTTATGTTTTTGCAGGAGGAACCATTGCAGCAGGTGTAATGGGACATGTAGGAACCCAAAGAGATAATTACACTTTCCCTTCAGATGATGAATATTGGGGATATTTTGGAGCAATGGATCTTCCTGTAGAGTTAATTTCTTTTAGTGCAACAATGGTAGATGATGCAGTTACATTGAAATGGAGTACTGCTTCTGAGATTAATTGTGAACGGTTTATTATAGAGAAATCTTTGGATAAAAAATCATGGACAGAAATAGGAAACCAAAGTGGTCAGGGGACGACCTTTACCACTTCTGAATATACATTTATCGATAATTTTATTACGCAATCTTCCTACTATAGACTACGACAAATTGACTTCGATGGGAGAGAAGAGGTTTTTGGACCAATACATCAACAACTAAATACAGGAAATTCGACTATCTCGATGTATCCAAATCATGTTGTATCAGGAGAATTTATTCATTTTCAGTCTTCTGATCAACAGCCTCTTTTTATTACTATCACCATATTTGATCGACATGGACGAAAAGTTTATACTAATGATCATCAAAGCCAAAATGAACAGCTTTCTTTAGATACCAAAGATCTGAGAAATGGGATGTATTTTATTCACCTTCAACAAGGTATGGAGACATCAGTGAAAAAGTTGATCGTCAATTAAGTATGAATAAAATATAAACAATACTGATTTAATATTTTGACAAAAATTTCTTTTAGGGTAATTTTATTGGCATTAGTCATATAAAGTTACCCTATTTTAATGAAGATACTTCACACTGCTGATTGGCATATCGGTAAAAGGTTGCATAACTATTCTTTAAGTGATGATTTTGAAAGATTCAGCACTTGGCTTCAAAACTATATTTTAGCAGAAAAAATAGATGTTTTATTACTGGCAGGGGATGTCTTTGATACGGGTTACCCATCATTATCAAGTCAGCAACAATATTTTAATTGTATTGCTACCCTTAAGAAAAAAGCACCTCATCTTCATATTATTATTACCGATGGAAATCATGATAGTACCACAGCCTTAAATGCTCCGAAGGAGTTGTTGAAGTACTTTGATGTACAAATAAGAAGTGGGTTGACATCATCACCTGAAGATGAGATAGTTGAGATAAAGGAAGATGATGGGACTATAAATTGTGTGATTTGTGCAGTACCTTTTTTAAGAGATAGAGATATCAGAAAACTTGTGGATCAGAGTGATTATGATGATCGAATCAATGCAGTAAAAGAAGGGATTAAGCAACATTATCAGGAACTTGCTGAATTAGTAAAAACTCGAGCTTATAAGGCTCCTGTGGTTGCCATGGGGCATTTATATACACATGGTGTGAGTTCAGACCAATCTAGTGAACGAGAAATCCAAATGGGACATCAGGCAGCTGTAGAGGGGGATATCTTTTCTAAAGAGTTTGATTATGTGGCATTGGGACATATCCATAGTGCTCAACAGATAAAAGGTCAAGTACCCATTTTCTATTCAGGTTCTCCTTTTCCTTTAAGTTTTTCTGAAAGAAACTATGAGCATGGCGTCCGTCAATTAGAGTTTACTGATGGAGAATTGACATCAAAAAAAATAGCCATACCTAAGTTCCGTCGTCTCATTAAAATTAAGGGAACCCTAGATGATGTGAGAACTAAACTATTTAATATTGATACCGAAGAAGGAATGCTCAATAATCTAATTGAGCTTGAAATTATTGAGGAGAAATATAATCCAACATTACATATTGATATTGAAGAACTGATGAATGAACATGAGAAAAATTTCTCAACCCATCAGTCTATCATTATTAAGCATCGCTTTTCATTTAATAAAGAAATAAAATCCGCTTCAGAAATGTATGATGAGTCAGTTGATATCAATGATCTTACACCTTTTGATGTCTTTAAACAACGACTAGATCAAGAAGATAAAATACAGATTGAAGAAGGATTGAAACAACAATTATTAGATGCATTCTTAACGATTAACGAACAAGACTAACTAAGATGAAACTAAAAAGACTTTTTATACGCAATATAAATTCTTTAAAAGGGGACCATGAAATTGATTTTCAGTCAGCTCCTTTAAAAGATGCAGGACTGATAGGTATCGTTGGTAAAACAGGTGCAGGGAAGTCGACTCTTTTAGATGCGATTACATTGGCTCTGTTTAACAGAATACCTCGTATGTCGAGTAAAATGACTGGAGACTTCATGGAGCAGACAGGCAGTATTTTGACTAGAGGGGAGATTTCTGCAATGACAGAAGTGGATTTTGAAGTGTTAGAAAATAATGTACCTGTTACATATCGAAGCAAATGGACTTTATCGACGGTTTCAAGAGGTAAAAGAAGAGGACAAATTAATGATTACCATATGGAAGTATGGAATCTAGAAAGCAATAAACAGATCTCAGATAAAAAGGGAAAAGTACCAGAGCTAAATGAGAAATTGATTGGTTTGAGTTTTGACCAATTTGTGAAATCAGTTATGCTTTCTCAAGGACAATTTACCGCTTTTCTTAGTGCAAACGAGAAAGATAGAAGTGCCCTTCTTGAGAAAATTACAAGATCATTTGACTTTAGAGAGATCAGTATAAAAGTCTACCAACAATATAAGATGTTGGATGAGCAATATAAACGCTTAAAGACAAGAGTAGATGAAGTTCAGCCAAAATCTGAAGAAGAGCTACAAGAGGTCAACTCACAAATAAAAATGCTTAACGAAGAGATAGCCAATGAGAAAAAAAATAGAGATTATTTATTTCAAGGGGTAGATCACAAAAAGCGAATTGAAGCGAATCAGCTTAATATAAAGGAGAAACAAAACGAATTAAAAGCATATCAACAAGAAGAGGTTTTAATAAATAATACTCGTGAAAAAGTTGAGGCTCATGAAAGGTTGCTTCCTATACTTCCGGTATATCAAGAATGGAAGAATCAAAAAGAAAGTCTATATCAGGTAGAGCAGAAAAAGGGTTCTATTGAGAAGCAATTAGTTGAAAACCAAAATAAACAAACGGTTCAAAATGCTTTATTCACTTCTGCAAGCAAAGAGACACAACATCTAAATCAGGAATGGGAGAAGGCTAACCTTTTGTGGAAGGAAGTGGATGAACTTGATAGAAATATTCAGTTAAAGAAAGAGTCAGTTTATCACCTTAATGAGCAAAAAGAGACTTCTGTTAAAAGAGGAAAAACATTAGAACAAAGTGAGATAGAATTAACAGAAAAGCTTACTCATTTAAGGTCTTCATTACAATCGGATGAGAATTGGAGACTTGAGCATCAATCACTTTCTACATTAGAAGATGATTTGCCGCTTATTAGGTCACATGTTTCTCAAAAGCAAAAGCTAGACATCAATTTTGAGGAAGCTATTCATATTGTCTCAGTAGGTATTCAACAAAAATTATCCCCATTAACTTATTCTCAGAAAAAAGAAACGATCGAAGGTTGGGAAAAATCAGGTAAGGCTACATTAAAGACATTGGAAGATGCATTAAAATACCCTGATTTACCTTTTGTAGCATTGGATGACCGAATACAACTGTTCGACTCTTATGAAAAACAACTCCAATTAATTCAAGAGCAAGAACGTCAGATTCAAGTTTTGACATTGGAACAGGTAAATATTCAAACTCGAAAAAAATCAAATGAGGAAAGACTTTTAGTAACACAAAAAGAATCTGATTACCTAAAAGTTTTGATTGAAGAATTAGAAGTAAAAGTGAGACGGTTGAGTCTTGAGTCATCTGAAAATATCGAGAAATTAAGAAGTCAGCTGATTGAAGGAGAAGCATGTATGGTCTGTGGGTCGGTACATCACCCTTATGCTCATGATACTTCTTCTAAGGATGAATTAAAAGAAGCAGAACATCAGTTAGTAATATCAAAGAAAGAGTATCAAGAGAAACTCAAGAACCATCAAGCAGAATTAAGTACAAAAGCAAAGATTGAAGCTACTGTAGAATCATTACTTCTTCAGAAAAATAAATTAAATATAGATCTCAATGAATTGAAAGAGGAAGAAAAATCTCTAGTTCTGAAGATCAATCAATTGGATATTCCATCTGACAAACAATCTGCGAAGGAATTTCGAGATGAGAAAAGTAGAATTTTAGAAATTCAAAGTAAAAAGAAAGGACTGGAAGAGATTAGTACTCTATATCAGATAGTATTACAGATTGTAGAGATTGATAAAGAGCTAACATCCTATATTACAAAATATAATAAGTATGTAGCTACTGAAAATGATTGGGAACAATTGGTGGCTTTAAAAACGAAATGGGATGATAAACAACAATTGATAAAAGAGTATCCTAAGTTAATTTTAGAAAAGGAAGAGCAAATAGCTCAAAATAAGAAATTGATTTCAGATCATCTGCAAGAAGTACAAAAAATGAATAATGACATCTCTGCAGTTAATTCTAATCTAGAGTATCAAGGAAAGGAAAGACATAGATTATTTGGAGAAAAAGAAATTGAAAAAGAACGAACAGTACTTCTAGATAAAAAAACGGAACAGGATAGAAAAGTAAGACAGATTGAGCTTGAGTTATCTAAACTTAAGGCTGAAATATTATCTTTTGAAAAACAAGTGATAGACTATTCCAAAGAAGAGAAATCAATTTCTACTTTACTCCTAGAAAGTAAAAGTAAACTTGATCTAAAATTAGCATCTGCTGCTATTACTTTATCGTCTTTTGAAAATGGCTTGTTAGAAGAAAATGAGTATCAGGAATTAAGTCTAAAAGTGAAACATTATGACAATGCATTGACAGCTTTAAACTCTTCATTAGAGACACTTCTATCGGAAGTGGGTAAAGCTATTTCTGAAGATAAGTTTAAAGAACAGACATTAGAACAACTACAAGATTCTTTTGCGGAGCAAGAAATCAAAATACAATCAAAAGAAACTGATTTAAGAGCTCTTGAAACCGAGATTTCTTTAAATAATGAAAAGGTTAAGGAACTTGAAGAAACACTAAAGAAAATCTCTTCTATGAAACCTGAGTATGATTTATGGAAAACCATGAATACACTCATTGGATCTTCAAATGGAGATGAATTTAATAAATTTGCTCAAAGTATTGTACTGAGAAAACTATTGCATAAAGCAAACCATCATCTAAAAAAATTCACTGATAGATATTTATTTGCACCACCTAAAGTCAATGGTACTCAAGATTTATATGTTTTAGACCGATACGCAGGTGATAAAGAAAGGGTGGTGAGTTCAGTGAGTGGAGGTGAATCTTTCTTATTAAGCTTGTCGCTATCCTTAGGTTTAGCTGATTTAGCTTCTAATAATGTAAAAGTGGAAAGCTTATTTATTGATGAAGGTTTTGGAACATTAGATGAAGAAGCTTTGGATCAGGTCATATCTGCATTAGAAAAACTAAATGATCTTGGCGGGAAAACAATCTCTGTAATTTCCCATGTTCCTCAAATTAAAGAACGTGTTCCAGCCAAGATTCAAGTGATTTCAAATGGTTCATCAGGCCATAGTAAAATTGAAGTAACACAATAATATTTAGAAGGAGTTTACATTGTTGTGAGCTCCTTTTTTAAAATACGTAATGATAGAAACCATAGTAGATACAAGCGGCTCCTGCCATCACAAAAATATGCCATATTGCGTGGTTATAACGTAATTTCCTCCAAAGGTAAAAGGGAACTCCTAATGTATAACATAATCCTCCTGCAACTACCCAATAAATTCCATCACCAATTTCTTGTATCATTTCTGGTAATAGAAATATGCCAATCCAACCTGTAGCAATGTACATACTAACAGATAACCACTGAAAACGGTCTGCATATATAATTTTGAAAACAGTACCTATAAAGGCAACAATCCAAATAGAAATAAATAGCCAATGTCCTCCTAAATGAGGAATCTTGATTAAGGCCATTGGTGTATAAGTACCCGCAATTAACCAATAGATAGCACTATGGTCTAAAATCACAAAAGTTTTAGTGTAGGCATCGTCTGTATGAATATGAAGTAAGGTAGAGCAAGTAAATAAGATAATCATACTTCCACCATAAAGCATGGCACTGATTACCATTCTGGGGTTTGATAGATCTATTCTGCTTAAAATTAACCATAAACCAATGACAGCTAACCCTGCTGCAATTCCGTGAGTTAAACTGTTAATCCGTTCTTCTTCTGGGGAGTCTCGTGGTATTTCTAATTCATTTGCAGTAGAGGGTTGTTCAATTTTCGTTTGATTATAAGTAGAAGTATAAGGAACTTTTTTCATGGGAAAATTATATTTATTATGAGAGATAGTAAACTATTGGGTATTAGGTGATAGGTTATGTATATAAGACAATTTAGTTTCAATAGTAGCCAAAACAAATAGTGTTTATTTAAGGGTTAAGTATTAACTTCGCTTTAGTACTTAAAGAATCTACATATATATAATAACGAAATTTTTAATGATAATCAAGCTTTTTGTTTATTTGTAAGACTCTTAAAAATCAGTATTAAACACATATTAATCATTCTTCAAATAATACAATAAATATGACAGCGAAAACATATTTAGCTACCAATCCTAGTATTTGGACAGGTCGTGTAGATGGCGACACTTACGACGTTTACAGATGGCATCAGAAGGTAGATATTATAGATTTAAACGTTTCAGAAATCCCAGACCTATCTTTTGGACACCAAGGTATTGCCATTGTAGGCTTTATGTGCCAGGAAGGTGTAAAAAGAAATAAAGGTAGACTTGGAGCTGTAGATGGCCCATATGAACTAAGAAAAGCATGTGCAAACCTTCCTGTTCACTTTCCTCAAGAAATGAAATTAATTGATGTAGGAAATATTCAATGCATCAATGAAGATATGGAAGGAGCACAAAAAGATTTAGGTGATATGGTGGCTCAACTTTTAATTAAAGGTTATAGACCTTTAGTTTGGGGTGGGGGACATGAGATTGCTTATGGACATTACCTTGGTGTTAAGAAGTTTATTGAAGAAAAACATCCAGGTAAAACTTTAGGTATTCTTAATCTTGATGCTCACTTTGACTTAAGAGAGCCAGATCCATTACCAAGTTCAGGAACACCATTTTATCAGATGGGTATGGACTTTAAGAAGAAAGGAGATGAGTTTAACTACTTAGTGATTGGTATTCAAAAAAATAGTAATACTCAGCGATTATATAATACTGCTAATGAATTGGGAGTGAAGTATATTTCGGGTAGAAGAATTACTGAGGCTGATAAAGTGGGGACGACACACAAATTGACTGCATTTGTTGATAAAGTAGATTTTATCTACCAAACAACATGTATGGATGTATTTGCCGCCCATTTTGCACCAGGTGTAAGTGCTTCAGCTTATAATGGTATTGAGCCGAATCCTACTTTTATGAAGTTATTCAAAAAAATCTATAAAAGTGGTAAGGTAATTTCTTCTGATATTGCAGAGTTGAATCCTTCTTTAGATATTGATAAAAGAACAGCAAAACTAGCTGCAGCTCTATCATTTGAGATTGTGAAAGCATAGAATAATGGATGTAAAGATAGAATCGTCTTGGAAAACTAGACTACAAACTGAATTTGAGAAACCTTACTTTTCCTCATTAGTAGAATTTGTAAAGGGTGAATACGCTTCAAAGAAAATTTTTCCACCTGCAGGTCAAATTTTTAATGCATTTGATCGTTGTACTTTTGACAATGTAAAAGTTGTCATCCTTGGTCAGGATCCATATCATGATGATGGACAGGCCAATGGTTTGTGCTTTTCTGTTGCGGATGGAATAAAACAACCACCTTCTTTGGTAAATATCTTTAAGGAAATCGAAGGAGATTTAGGGATTCCTAGACCTACTTCTGGTAATCTTGAGCGTTGGGCAGACCAAGGTGTTCTTCTTTTGAATGCAACACTTACTGTTGAAGCACACAAGGCAGGGTCTCACCAGAAAAAAGGCTGGGAAGAGTTTACTGATGCAGTAATCAAGAAAGTCTCTGAAGAGCAAGAAGGTGTAGTATTTTTCTTATGGGGTTCATATGCTCAAAAGAAAGGGAAAGTGATTGATACAAATAAGCATTTAGTGTTGAAATCTGTACATCCTTCTCCTTTATCTGCACACAGAGGTTTCTTTGGAAATCAACAGTTTAGTAAAGCCAATCACTACTTAAAGGAACAGGGTAAAAGCCCAATTAATTGGTAAGTTTACAGTAGAAGAGACACCTTATGAAAAAGAAAATTGTAGGAAGTTATCCTTATACAAACGTATTGTTTAGTATTTCTGCAGCTTTATTTATGATCGCACTTTTTGCACTATTCGCTTTAGGGACTTCCCGCTTAGCGAAAAGAGTCGCCAGCGGTATCGAGATGCAGGTAGTACTAGAGAATAAAGTAGGTCCTACAAGTAGAGAAGCTATTGTTGATCAAATTGTGAGTATGGATTTTATTTCAGAGAATGATCCTCCACAATTTATCAGTAAAGAAGAGGCCGCTGAAATTATGATAGAATCTACCGGAGAAGATTTTGTTCGCTTTTTAGGTGACAATCCTCTTAGAGATGCTTATGCAGTTAGAGTCGGTATTGATATTCAAGATGATGAAGCACTAGAAATAGCAAAAAAACAACTTCAAGAGATTGAAGGAGTTTATGAAGTGGTATATACAAGTAGTGTCATCAGGAATGTTAGAACAAACATGAGAGCCATTGGTTCTGTTGTGGTGGTATTATCCTTGATTTTCTTCGCTACTGCTATTATACTGATCAACAATTCCATTCGATTGGCACTGTTCTCACAACGTTTTCTGATAAGGTCAATGCAACTAGTAGGTGCAACTCAAATGTTTATCAAAAAACCATTTTTGATCAGAGGTGCTTTACAGGGGGCTGTTGGTGGTACTATTTCTTCGATATTTATTGCAGTAGTTAGTGCATCTGCATTCTCTAGTTTACCACAGTTTACTTACTTAATTAGTAGTGGAGATATTTGGTTTGTCTGTTTACTTTCAATAATTCTTGGAACCTTAGTAGTGGTTTCTAGCGTATACTTTTCTATCAGTAAGTATTTAAAAATGAAATTGGACGATTTATATTAAACAAGTCGTTATTAAATATATAAAGTAATGGGTAAAAAAGATTCAGGAGATTGGAAAGATCGTTTGGGTGTAGTTTTCAGTACTGACCCTGATTATGATTACGATTATGATGGGGATGAAGAAGTAGAAACACTTCCTCCAAATCAACAAGATTTGAGAGTAATGCTTGATCGCAAAAACCGTAAGGGGAAGTCGGCAACATTAGTGACTGGTTTTGAAGGTTCTGATGATGATTTAAAAGCCCTTGCAAAAACACTAAAGTCTAAATGTGGCGTAGGCGGTTCAGCAAAAGATGGAGAAATTATTATCCAAGGAGACTTTAGAGATAAAGTACTTGAACTGTTAAAAGCAGCAGGCTATAAAGCAAAAAAATCAGGAGGGTAGTCTCCTGATTTATTGATATATGAAAGCACTCAATGTTATTCTGCATTGAGTGCTTTTTTGTAGGTGTCGATGGCTTTTAATCTTGCAGTTTTGTGCTCAACAATGGGTTCAATATAATTTTTTGGATCAAAGTTAGGAATCCATTTCTTGATGTACTTTAAGTCTTTATCAAATTTCTTCATTTGTGATTCTGGATTGAAAACTCTAAAGTAAGGTTGAGCATCTGTACCCGTTCCTGCAGCCCATTGCCAACTACCATTATTAGCGGATAAATCAAAATCTAATAACTTCTCTGCAAAATAGGCTTCACCCCATTTCCAATCAATCATTAAGTGTTTACAAAGGAAGCTGGCAACAATCATTCTTGCTCTGTTGTGCATGTACCCTGTAGTGTTTAATTCATTCATGGCAGCATCTACGATTGGGTATCCTGTTTTGCCATTTTTCCATGCCTCAAAATACTCCTCGTTGTTTTCCCATATCACCTTATCGTACTTTCTGTTGTAGTTGTTGGAAACCACATGTGGAAAGTGAAAAAGGATCATCATATAGAAGTCTCTCCATATGATTTGATTCATAAATACCTCATTCAATTGATAACTTTGTCTCAGTACTTCTCTTACACTGATAGTGCCAAAACGAAGGTGAATACCTAGGTGTGTAGTTCCCTTTATACTAGGGAAATCTCGTTGCTGATCATAATTCGTTACAATATCCAAGTCTACTGAAAGTGGAGGAATGACTGTACTTGAAGTCTCAAATCCCATATCGCCCAATGATATCATTGCTTCAGGAGAACATGAGTAATAGTTCTCAACCAAACTGCAATCAAAGTGTTGTATTGCTTCAGGGTTTTCTTGCAGCCTTAATTTCCACTTTCTTGAGTAAGGAGTAAACACTACATAAGGCGATCCGTCATCTTTGGTAATCTCTTCTTTTTCAAAAATACATTGGTCTTTATGAGTGATAAAGGGAATTTGTTTTTCAGCTAAAATGGTATTTATTTCTTGATCTCTCTCTAATGCATAAGGTTCATAGTCATGATTTGTATGTACAGCACTAATATCATATGTACTCACTAATTTTTTCCAAGCATTAGTAGGAGTGTCATAAATAGTATAAAGAGTACTGCCTAGTTCCTCAAGTTGTTCTTTAATACCGCTTAATTGCTGATGGATAAAATTGACTCTTGGGTCTTGTCTATCGTTTAGGTCTTCTAAGATATTTTTATCAAAAATAAATACAAGAAGTACATGCTTTGATGTACTTAATGCATGATGTAAGGCTACATTATCTACTAATCTTAAATCTCTTCTAAGCCAAACAATAGATATTTTTTCCATATAATTAAAATATTATCGAAATCTTTGTAATTACTTTATTTAAGATAATAAACATTTCATCATATATCTTGTTTGATTTTTGCTAAATTATATTTAGAAATTAGCGATTTTATTAGAAATTAATTTATGAAGCTTATATATACTATTACTCTATTATTACTGACCATTCAATTATTCGCTCAAGAAAAATATTATCTCGTCGTTTTTGATGGAAAAGATGATACTACTTATTCATTAGATACTCCGGCGGAATACCTTTCTCAAGAGGCTATTGATCGAAGAGAGAAATACAATATTGCTATAGACTCTACAGATTTGCCTGTAGTGGCCTCTTATATCACTGCAGTAGAAAATACAGGAGCTACAATTTGGCATCCCATGAGATGGTTTAATGGTGTGATTGTGTCTGATGCTGATTCATCAACTATTTCAGCATTACCGCATGTATCCAGTGTCCTTAACATGAGTGATAAATCAATGGGAGGAACCAATACTATTGATGACATTAAAGTGTCAACTGATTTTGGTAATGCTGAAATCCAATCGGAAATGATTGGTGTTGACAAAATGCATGAATTAGGATATAAAGGAGAAGGAATTCATATCGCTGTTCTAGATGCTGGCTTTAAGAATTATAATTCTATCGATCATTTTGAGAATACTTCTTTTGGAGAAATCTATGACCTTTATTCAAAAGATGAAATTGTAGAAGATGATCATAGACATGGCACAGAAGTACTGTCTACAATGGCGGCGAATATAGATGGGGATTTTGTTGGAGGCTCTCCATTATCTACCTATTCTTTGTATAGAACAGAATATGTAAATTCTGAAACAAGGGTTGAAGAATTGATGTGGGTAGTTGCTGCCGAAAGGGCTGATTCTTTAGGTGCTGATATTATTCAAAGTTCATTGGGTTATTATGACTTTGACGATCCCACTCAAAACTATACTCATGATGATTTAGATGGTGAAACAGCGTGGATTTCTTTAGGAGCAAACCATGCATTTACAAAAGGAATATTAGTAGTAGTTTCTGCTGGAAATGAAGGTTCGTACAATTGGAGAAAGGTTACTTTTCCGGGTGATTCCCCTTTTGTATTAACGGTGGGTTCTGTAAGTGCTGCAGGAAATAGAGCTTATACAAGTTCTACGGGGAATACAGCTGATAACCGTATAAAACCAGATGTAATGGCATTAGGACAAGGTTGTTGGGTGATTAGTGATAATGGAGCAGGGAAAACAAGTAGTGGGACGTCTTTTGCTGCTCCCCAAATGGCTAGTTTTGCAGCAGGTTTGTTAGAAGCCAGACCAGAACTTTCTCCAATCGAAGCAATTAGAATTATCAGGGCATCTGCAGATAGATATACTTCACCAGATTCGTTATATGGTTATGGAGTTCCTGATTTTGCTTTGGCAGTTAACATCACCGGAACAGATCAAGAACCTTCGATATTATCAATTAAGGCATATCCAAATCCTGTCGATGGAGAAACGGTGAAATTGGATTTACCCACAGAACTGATCAATAAATCTATAAAAGTGGTATGGCATGATTTGTCAGGGAAAGCAATTAAAAAGAAGGAGTATCATCAACTCACTTCTACAATGGAAATAAAAGTACCTCAAAAATTGAGAAAACAATATGCTCTATTACACATAGAATCTGAGAATGGAGCGACAACTTTAAAGTTAAAAATTAACTAACCCATTTATTCTTAGATATTAATCATGAAACAGATACTTGTAACGGGTGGAACAGGCTATATCGGTTCGCACACAGTAGTTGAATTACAAAATAAAGGCTACGAAGTCGTTATTGTGGATGACTTATCGAACTCAGAAAAAGATGTAGTTGATAGAATAGAAAAAATTAGTGGCATCCGTCCTATTTTTGAAGAGTTGGATTTAGTAGATGCAGCCGGTACTGATAAGCTGTTTCAAAAGTATTCAAACCTTGAAGCAATAATTCATTTCGCTGCTTTTAAAGCGGTGGGTGAGTCTGTTCAGGAACCATTAAGATATTATCAAAACAACTTGGTGTCTTTGATTAACCTTTTGAATTGTATGCGTAAGTATAAGGTTCAAAATATGGTCTTTTCATCATCTTGTACTGTTTATGGTCAGCCTGAAGCATTGCCAGTAACAGAAAATGCACCTGTGCAGCCTGCAGAGTCTCCGTATGGAAATACAAAACAAATTTGTGAAGAGATCCTTAGAGATAGTGTAAAGGCGTATCCTGAGATCAAAGCGATCGCTTTAAGGTACTTCAACCCAGTAGGTGCACATAAATCTGCTTTGATAGGTGAACTGCCAAAAGGAGTACCTCAAAACTTAGTACCTTTTATTACTCAAACGGCTATAGGTTTAAGGGATCAACTTTCTGTATTCGGAAGTGACTATAACACTATAGATGGTTCGGCAGTTCGTGATTATATTCATGTGGTTGATCTTGCACAAGCACATATTATTGCTGCTGAAAGGTTATTGGAAGGCAGAAATGAAGAGAACTACGAATTCTTCAATCTTGGTACTGGAACAGGAAGTTCGGTTTTACAGGTCATTAATGCTTTTGAAGAAGCCAATGGTCTTCCGGTAAAATATAAGATTGTAGACCGTAGAGAGGGAGATGTAGAACAGATTTGGGCCGATACAACTATCGCCAATGAAGTTTTAGGATGGAAAGCTAATCGAGGGTTAGATGATATGATGAGTTCTGCTTGGGCTTGGGAGAAAAACCTAAGAGAAGGAGATTGTTAATAGTATTGGAATATAAAAAAGGGGAATTGATTGGTATTCAATTCCCCTTTTTCTTTAAAGAACGTTTAAGTTTTGTTCTTTGATTTTTTCGAGTTCGTCTTTCATGTTAACGACTACTTTCTGAATATTTACATCATTTGCTTTAGAGCCAATGGTATTGATTTCTCTACCAATCTCTTGTGATATAAAGCCTAACTTTTTACCGTTTGATACTGGTTGTTCTAAAGTTTGAATAAAATATTTCAAGTGCTGTGTTAAACGGACTTTCTCTTCATTTATATCAAGTTTTTCAATGTAGAAAATCAGTTCTTGTTCAAATCTACTTTGATCGAAATTGTCATTCTTTTCGAATTCAGCAACTTGATTCTTTAATTTCTCTTTTAGTCTTTCAATTCTTTGAGGATCTAATCTTTTCACTTCCTCAAGGTATTCAGTAATCTTTTCAATAGATGATCTTAAGGCCTTTTCTAATGCCTCACCTTCATGCTTTCTAAACTCGATAGTACGTCCGATAGCCGTTTTAATTGCATTATGAACAACTGGCCAGTCTTCAGCAAGAACATCTTCATTATTCTCTTTCGTATATACCTCAGGCATTCCCATGACAATCTGTAGTAACTGTTCATTACTTTCATCAAGGTCTGTAGAAATACTCTTTAAATCTCTGTAGTAGCTTTTGATTACTTCAGTATTCAATGAAGCTTTAAGAGATTCTTGTCTTTTTGATGTGTAATTTAATAGAAGAAGAATTTTACCTCTCTGTAAACTAGAAGAAAGTAAATTTCTTAACTCAATTTCTTTATCAGAGAAAGCCGATGACATTTTGATATTACAATCAGCGTTCTTTGAGTTTAATGTTTTGATCTCAATAGATACACTGAGTTGATCATTTTCTATACTTTCTTGGCCGAAGCCCGTCATCGATTGTATCATAAGATTAATATATAAGTGCTAAATACAAGTTTGTTTGAAGTCGATATTATTGTAATGGTACGAAAATACAATAACGCTATTATGGGTAAATATACTGTTTTCATTTTTCCGAATAATCATTCACTGAAATTATTATTCAATAAAAAGTATAAGAAAACGAAAAAATGCTATTTTGAAGTTAATTCTAAAGATTTTATGCTGTAAATACAATCTATCAATAAATCATATATTCAATAAACTAATGAAAACATTTGAATACAGTTGGCAAACCACTGATAAAGTAGATATCTATGGTAAATGTTGGTTGCCTGAAAACGATGAAAAGTTAAAAGGTATCGTATGTTTGGTGCATGGTTTTGGTGAACATATTCAACGGTATGATCATGTTGCTGATTTTTTTACGAGCCATCAAATAGGTTTTATTGGCTATGATCAAAGAGGACATGGGAAAACAACAGGGAAAAGAGGAGTAGTACCGAGTTATAACGATGTTTTGATTAATGTTGCCGAGTTTATGGCTCTAGTTAATGAGAAATTTCCTGATGTACCTATCTATATTTATGGTCATAGTATGGGTGGGAATATTGTATCTTCCTTTCTCCTCAAGGAACAGCCTAAATATCTGAAAGGGGCTATTATTACTAGTCCTTGGTTACGTTTAGCCAATGATCCACCTGCATGGCAGGAGAAGATTGGAAAATTTGTAGGAGGATTAATTAAAGACTTTGTTATTCCATCCAAATTAAATCCAGAAGACCTTTCAACAGACCTTTCTGTAGGAGATGTTTATATGAAAGACCCATTAGTACATAATAAGATTTGTACAGCTTTATATTTTGGGGTAAAAGATGCTGGTGAATACAATATTGAACATGCAAAAGATCTTTCAGTAGATACTCTTTTAATGCATGGAGATGATGATAAAATCACATCGCATCAAGCATCAAAGCTATTTTCAGAAAATGCACCAAGTGATCTAATGACTTTTAAATCTTGGGAAGGATTAAGACATGAAATGCATAATGAAAAAATAAAAGCAGAAGTACTGAATGAGATGCTTTCATTCATTGAAAAGAATTAAACATTAAAAAAACACCTGTAGAATATTTCCTACAGGTGTTTTTATATATTGTAATTTCTATTTTAATTATAATCCTCCAATTATCTGAGCAACAATAATAATAGATACTAATGCGAATGGATAAACCGTCGCATAGGCTACTTGTGGGGCATCGCTTTCTGTCATATTGTCCATAGCACTTAGACCAGGAGTAGAAGTCATACCACCTGTTAAAGCACCCATTAGAGAAAGGAAATTAACTTTCAATACAAAGTGTCCAATAATTGTAACACACAACATAGGTACTAAAGTGATAACTGCACCGATTCCGAATAATTGGAAACCATACTCACTGATAGTGGCTACTAACTTTGTTCCAGCACCAACTCCTACAGGAGTTAAGAATAATAACAGTCCAAACTGACGTAATAGTGCATTGGCATTAGACGGTAAATGCCAGATAATTGGTCCTGTTTTACCTAATCTTGATAAACCTAATGCAGCCATTAATACACCACCTGTAAGTCCTAGTGAGAATGCACTACCACCTGGTAATGGTACTTCAATTTTACCTAATAAAATACCAACGATAATACCCAATGCTACTGGAAGGAAACTTGGAGTTTCTACCATTTTGATACTATCACCAAATAATTCTGTAAGACCTTCTACGTTACCTTTTGTAGATGAGATTAAAATCTTATCACCAAATCTTAATCTTGTAGATGGACGGGGAGTTAAGTCTACACCTGCTCTTCTAACCCTAGTTACTGTAGCTAAATAGTTATTATGTAAATCTAATTCACCTAATGTTTTACCTACTACGTTTCTTGATGAAATCACAAACCAACGGATTTCATGTATACCAGAACGAGGAATTTTAGTATCAGTTTTTTCACCCAAAAGAATTTCAACTCGTTTTAATGCATCTGCAGTACCTACAGCTTTCACTAAGTCGCCTTTATGAAGTACTGTTTCTTTGGTAGGTGGCTTACTCTCTTTATTAGGTTCCATGACTCTAGAAATATTGGCTTTTGTCATGAAACGAATATTTAAATCTCCAATTGTTTTACCATGAATATTGTCATTGGTAACAATGAAGTTATTGTTCATTAATTCTGGTGTACCTGCATTAGCTTCTTCTTCATATTTAAGCTCTTGCTGTTCTACACTAATACCAAAAATCTTAGGGGCTAATTTTACAAAAAGGATAACACCAATAACACCAAATGGGTAGGCAATACCATAACCGATAGAGGCTAAAGGTGATTGAGAACTTTCAATGGCAGCAGCTAAACCAGGAGTTGACGTGAGTGCACCTGTTAGAAGACCTACTGCAATTTTAAAGTCTACATCAAATAAATATCCTAATAAAAATGTAACGAGACCTCCAGAAAATACGGCAATTACTGCAAGAATAATCAGCTTACTTCCTTGAGACTTGAAAGCTTCAAAGAAAGATGGACCGGCTTGCATACCGATAGTGAAGATAAATAAAAGAAGGCCTATTTTTTGGATGATTCCGGGTATAGCAAAGTCTTCCATGCCTAAAGCATTAGTAAGGTAACCATAAAACATTGCCACGAAAATAACGGCTGACAATCCAAATGATACCCCTTTTACACTTACTTTACCTAATAATATTCCGAAAGCTATAATTGCGAATAATGCTACGTAATCTGATTGTAGTAGCGAATAAAACATCTCCATATAATGAAAGAATGTTAAGTTTGAGATTTTTAATTTATGTCGATACAAAAATGCATCTTAATAACTATAAAGATGCTTATAATTTTCTCTTAAATAAGATGATTTTCTTCACCCTTTTTTACATATTAATTTCTAATTTATTAAAGTGTTTAAAAGACATTAGTTATTAACTTTAAATAAAAGAAGGGTTTCTATTGTAATGTTTGAAATTACAGTAGAAACCCTTATTGATTTTTATGATATTATCATTTTTGAGCATTCTAGATTCGATCAAATAATGCAAAAATATCTTCAGTTTTTCCTTTGCTTTTATAAATTAAGATCGGTAGACCAATATCGGAAGCAAGTAAGTCTTCTGCAGTACTACTTAGTAACATAGAAGCCATCCAAGTTCTTGTTTTAGATCCAATAACAATGATATTGGCTTCTTCTTTCTTCGCTGTCTCATAGATCGTCTCTGCTACAGATTGACCATCTTTCATTAATATAGCTTTTGTTTCTACCAATTCTGGTTTCTTAGTTTTAGCAACAAAGTGGTCTAGTTTCTTTTGTGAGACTTCCTCTAGAACTTTAGCGACTTCTTCATAGCTTTTACCTGTAGTAGAGTATCCAGTAGGTACTTTATAACAGTTGATCGCTTTTACAAAAGTTGTATCAATCAGACTAGCCATCTCTTCAATTTGGTTTAGACAATCTTTTGATGATTCTGAAAAGTCTAATGGCAAAAGAATTTTTGGTTGAGTTGTTTTAATTAAATCAGGAGCAAATAATACAGAGCAAGGGGAGAAGGAAGCTACTTTTCTTGCAACGGCACCTGTTCTTGCAGCTATTGATTTCGTTCCGATGATAATTAAATCTGCCTGCTTCCTCTTAGTTACTTTAATGATGGTTTCGGCAGGGTTGCCTTCTTCAATAATAAGATCATAGTCAAAATTTTCAATATTAGGGATATGCTCATGAATAAGATTATTCATCGTTGTTTTAATAGACTCATCTAACGGACTAAGCATATCTGGATATTTGCTTACAACGTCATCAGGTAATTCTAATGATTCTTGAACATGAATAAAATATATCTTTTCAGAGAGATTTTTTTGAATATATTCGTGGGCGTGTTTTAATAAAGGCTCATCTTTTGAAGATCCATCGAGTGCTACTATTATTCTTTTAAAAATTGACATTTTCAGTGACTTTAAAGGGTTTGATTTATTTTAATAAGTTTGGAAATTCTTATCGAATAATCAATGATGAACGTCAATTATGCTAAGGTATATTTATTAAAAAAGCATAAAGCCCTGAAGAGTTAACTTCAAGGCTTTACTATATGTTGAATTCTTATAATTAGGAAAAACGAATTACTCTAATTTTCCTAAACGCATCATGGCTGCGGCATAGAAATTACCAAGTGGATACTTTCTGATGTAAGCTTTGTATCCTTCGATTGTATCAATTTCTTGTGCTTTTTTCCAATCGTCTTCTTCTTTTGCTTGAGAATCATTTTTAAGTGCACTGATCTTCTCTTTTGCCTCTTTCCAGTACGTTTTCTTTGTCGTAAGGTTAAGGTAGTTGAAGTATGCTCCTAAAGTATTTTCTTCACAAGTGCTATTCCATAGATCTTCCTCATCAGTATCGATTTCTCCATTTTCAGAAGACTCAATGATTTCTTCTACTGATGTTGTTGTTTTCTCAATTTCAACAACTGAAGATTCAGAACCATTTAGATCAGATCCGAAAGACTCAATAGGAGCAGTTTCGGTTGTAATTTCGTCTATGATAGTATCTTCTGTTAAGATTGGATCATCCTCCGTTGGAATGTCTTCTAAAGACGAAGCATTGAAATCATCAACAGACGGAATAGGCTCAGATGTTATTGTATCCTCAACAATAGGTGTCGATTCAATTTCTGTTTCAGCGATAGGTTCATCTTGAACTACCTCTTCACCATTTTGAAGAGTATTAATTCTAGAATAAGCATCAGCTAAATATGAATTTTCTTCTGTTCTATTCAAATACTCTTTGTAGCTGTCAATTGTATTGATTGAGCTAGCGGCGTTCCAAAGTTCTTCTTCTGACATACCATCAGTGAAAGATGAAGTTTCAGCTACTGGAGTTGGCTCTTCAATTGGAGCTGGAGTTTCTTCAATAATTTCTTCTATCGTATTTTCAATAGAAGTTTCTTCAACTGGTGTAAACTCTTCAGTTACAGGTGTAACAGTTTCGTTGCTAGATACTTCTGGAGTCTCACCTTGATCAATCTTATTAATTCTATAATAAGCTTCTGCAATCTGATCGGCAGTTTTAGAGTAATTAATATACTCTAAATAGCTGTCTTTTGTATTAATCGACTCGGCTCTTGCCCAAAGATCTTCTTCAGAAAGTTGCTCTAGCTCTTCTTCGCTTTTTGCTGTAGCTACTGTATTGTTTTCAGGAGGAGTAGCAGTATCAAATGTAGATTCAATGATTTCATCTGTTACCTCAGTGATTTCATTGTCATTTTGTTCTTGAGCAGCAGTACTTAATTCTTGTGCTTCCTCAATACTAAACGAATCTTCAGAAACCTCAGTAACTTCTACATTATTGGTTGGATCGAATTCCATTCCTTCTTCTTCTTCAACTTCTCTGATGGCTTCCATCATTACGCTGTCCAATTCAGAAACGGGTTCATTACTTATTTCGATCTCTTCAATTTCATCACTCTCGTTCCTCTTGGCTAATTGAATTCTTTCTGTATCGGTCCATAAAAGTAGTTCACCTTTAACACCTTTCGATTCTTCAATTTTAGCCAGAATATCTTCAATAGGCTCCATTCTAAGGTCCATCAATAAAGCTCTGTCGATGCTGACTTCTTCTTTTGATGATTTTTCTTTTTGAACGGCTACAGGTTTTGGCTCAGGAGCTTTTTGTTCCTTGAGTTTCTCTGTAACGTGAATAGAGTTTAATTGATCAATACGTTGATTGGCTTTTGTGATATACTTACCATTTGGGAACATTGAAAGGTAGAATTGATATCCTTCAATAGAGTTCCAAACGGCTGTTTTTTGCCAAATACTTACTTCAAGCTCTTGATTTACTTCATCTTTTGCTTGAGGTAAAAGTTCACTCATCAATTCAACTTTTAGTTTTGATCGTAAGCTTTCTTCAATATCAGCTTCTTTTGCTTTGAGTTCAGTGTTTACTTGCTCACTTAAGCGATCTTCAATTTCTTGACGTAGTTCATTACGAACTTCTTCTCTGAGTTCTTGCTCTCTACTTAGAACTTTTTCACACTCATCTTTTCTTCTAGCAACAACAGGGTCGTTTCTAAAAGTAAGAGCTTTTGTATAATGTTCTTTTGCTTCAGTGAAGTTATTATCGAAATATGCTCTGTCGCCTAAATCAACAAGATTAGAGAACTGCAACTCATTATCACAGAATTCAATTCTGTTTTGATAAGCAGGGTTATCCTGATTAAGTTGAACTAGTTCACTATATGTTCCTTTAGAACCAACAAAGTCTTTTCTATCAAATTGATCAACAGCAATTTTTTCTAAAGAGGAAATAATGCCTTTGTAAGCTATTTTCTCCTTACGAATTTCATATGCTGCTTGGTATCGTTCTTTAGCAGCCGAGTAAGACTGGCTATTAAACATTTGATCGGCTTGCAATAGTGTTTCTACGAATGCAGCAAGATTGTTGAACTCTTCATCATGTTCGAACAATTCTATCCCTTCTTTTAAGAAAGGTAGTGCCTCTTCGTATTTCTTTTCTTGGAAGCAGCGGTCAATTTCTAATCTTAGTTTCTTGGCAAGAGAGAAACGTTTGTTGTAACTGATAGGAGTTTCGTCTGCTCCATCAGAAATAAATAAAGTTTCCTCAAGGCCTTTTTGATTTCTGAAATATGCCTTTAAATCTGAAAGTGTAATGACCTCACTTTCTTTTTCAATCCCAGTTTGAAGTAGGTTGGTTAACCCTGCTGCAATTGTTTTGTCAGACTCTGTCTGATTTAACTCTGCGACGACAAAAGACTTCTTAGGACCAAATGGTTTAAGGTCTTCAATGGTTTTACGGGATAAAGCTTCGAAATCATCGCCGAAAGTAGAACAACGTCTATATTCTGCATCCAGAATTAGAAATGCTCTTTTCGCTTTGGACTCATTGACAATCTCTACAATCTCACTCAATGGAATACCATTAATGTGACATTGATTGATTGTTGTATGTGGAGATGAAAGAATAAGTTTACCTCTTCTTTCGATCAGATATCCAGAGTAAAAAAGCATTAAAGAATCTTCAGTAGTATTTGCAACTTCTGCGATTCTTTCTTTAATCATAGTGTTACCTTCAGAGTCAACAAGAGAAATAATATCTTTCTCATGTAAACCAATGATTTGTGGGTCAGTTAAGGTATCTCGTAGCTGGCTAATATCTTTATAGACATGCTCACGTCTTTGTAGACCATCGTCTTTTAAAAACGTGCCAATTCCAATAAGTATAGCTCGGGATTTTGATGAATCAAACATCAATGGCATATCAAATAAAAACTAAGAATTTCAACATAAAAATGTGTAATAAAATCGTTGTCAAAATTGACATTATAAATTACACTTCAAAAAAATAACGAACCTATTAGCGGTCTATTGTACAAAGAAGACTTAAAATAATTAATCTTCAGAGTTGTTAGCGTTAATTTCGCCTTTTTCGACCATATCATCATAATCATCTCTGATAATATTGATCTCAGCAAGAAAGTCGTCAGGGTAGGGATTACGTCTTTCTTCGTTAGAAAGTTTTTTCTTTTCTGCGTTGATTCTTTCTACATCAACTTTCTCCTCCTGCTTACTTCTACTGTTCTTATTATCTTCTGCTTCCAATGTATCCCAATCGATATCTTGGCTGGCAGATTCATTTTTAGAATTTCCCATAATTGTTTTAATTGATGTACAATTAAATAGATCAACTTTATATTTAAGTTACCAATACTTTTGAGTAATTCCCAACGAAAGTTTTAGAATCAAAAACAAAAGCATGTGGCCAACGCAAATTTACATAATTTTGAGAGAAAGTAGAGACTTTCCACTTCATAAATTCCTAACTAAAATATTCTAAAAATAAAAAAGTAGTACTATGTTCAAACGAACACAATACTACTTATAAATTTATGGTTCAAAGATGTTTACCTATTCAGATAATATCTTTTGAATGATTTTTAATGTAATCGCATAGGTTGGTCTTACACCTGTTAAACCTAAACTGCCATTGGCTAGTGTACTACCTGTTATTAAAGGGTTGTCAGAAGCGTAATATGCATAGCGAATTTTTACATCACTACTAATATTATTTCTAATTTTTGAAGCCCCTTGAATAGCCTTTTGGTAGTGTGCACCCTCCATTTCAAGACCGATCGCTCCCCATGATGAATCTTTGAAGTATCTTAAGATATCTTTATTCTGTAGAGAAGTTCCCAGTACCGAAATCATAGGCCCTGCAACAATATTCAAGTCTTTTACATCCTTGAAATCTTCATCAGTAAGATCATTCTTGAAAGGGTAGTTGTCTGCTGTACCTTCAAATACATGAGCATTTGGTATCATGATATCCCCTTTATTCCCTTTAAGAATTCCGGCTTTACCCATAATTGAGATCGAACGGACATCCAGGTTGATATTCTCACTTTCAGTAGTATATGGTTTCAATAATTCATCCATAGTCTCGAAAGCTTGTTCACCGAATGCATAATCCATTACAACAATTACAGGTGCATCATCAGAATTGAAGTCTGATTTTACTCCTAGTTCTTTTGGAAGATCATTTTTAGATAACTTCTTAGTGTCAAAGATCTGTACGGAGATATTTGTTCCAGATTCTTCTGAGATCTGAATCATACCTCTTTCGTGTGCAATAACACTGATTTTTTCCCTTAAGTGACCATTTTCTGGTTGACTTACCGTCTTCATTAAGGATAAGAAGTCTTCTTTTTTATTTTTCTGACCAACTGCATCTTGTGCGTAGAATGTATTCATTACACTATGTAGGTTGGCACTGATAATGTGAATAGGTCGTTGTAATAGGCCGTTTTGTAGAAGAACTCTCTTGATTCTAGTTGCCCAACGGTCTCCATAAATGTGGTGGCCGATACGCTCTCTTAAAGTAGGAGAGAAGCTAATTACTCTAGAACGGTCTTCATTTATTTCGTCCATCGCTAGCTTACCCATCCAATAGACAATATGGAAGAGGCCGTTGTTTTTTGAACTGTTTTTCAAGAATCTTTGGTGAGCATTCCTAGTCTCCTCATAGGTCTGACCTAGTAATGTAGCAAGATAAGTAAATGCAACTTCTTCATTGTGTGCACTCATTTCTTCTTCACCAAGTACAATTTCTTCTAACTGCAACCATTCTCTTAATGGTCTGCCTTTATCATCTTGGGCGTGTTCTCTAATTTTCTGAGCTTCAATGTAGATGAAAGTCAAGTGGGTAAGAATGTCATAGATTTCACTTCTACCTCTTGTGATTTCAATAAACATTTGCTCTTCGTCAATTCTATAGCAATTTCGACGTCTTGCTTGAGGAATTATCTTTGTAAAAGAAGATTTTTCATAACCTTCTTCAGAAGTCAGTTTAATAAATCGCGTTTCTTCAATTCCTTTTGGAAGTCTGTCAAAAACATAGACTAGGCCATTTAAATCGACCTTTTGAGGGTCAGCCATAGATCCGTAGATTTCCGGTTGTAAGATCAGAAGATCTTGCATGATGGCATGTCCTGAAGCACCACCTGGCTTGTAATAGCCTCTGATAAATAGGTGTCTCATTACTACGTACATTCTTTCGATGGCTGTTCTCGATGCCTGTGCTCTTGTTAATTCGATCATATATTATGGTTATGGTTGAAAAATATTTATAAGTGTTTCGTGTATGGTTTGAACAATTATGTTCTTCAATTTCTAACTAAGGTGATTATAGTATTTGGATTTCACCTTAATACCTGTTTACTATCGTTTTGTCTACGATTTTAGTGATGAATCATATTCAACATCACTTATTTATATCTATATAAAAATAGTCTATATGAAATAGACTATTGTGAAATTTATGAAGATTTAATGATCATTTAATGTCAGAGAAACAAGATAGTGGTTTAGCTCTCCTACATGAATCAATTCTATATTGTAACCGGCGGCAGCAGCATACTCTTCCAGAACTGGATAGCTGACATAAAGCCAATCAAATTTATCTCCTTTAACTTCCTTGAACTCCATCCAATATTGGATTTGTCCGTAATATTCGGCGGTAAGATCTATTAAGTAAGATCCATCTTCATCTTCAAAGAGATGTATTATATCTGATGAGTCAAAAACAAGTTGTCCACCTTTATTTAAAAAGGATTTTGCTTTTAATAAGAAGTCCGCTAAACCATCTAAGGTACCTACTAAACCAATACCATTCATAAGCATTAAAAGCGTATCGAACTTTGGCCCATCGTAGTCATATATATTGCCTGAAATGACTTTATTGACACCTCTTTTTTGCATGGTTTCAACTGCTAACGAAGAAATATCCATGGCGGTTACATCTTGTCCTCTTTTTTGTAGTGCCATAGCATGCGAACCGGCTCCTGCACCTACATCTAAGATTTTACCTTTACAACGATCTAATGCAAGCACCTCGATTTCTGGCATGTCAGCTTCTTCTCGAAATAGTAAGGGGACAGGGATGTCGTCAGGCTCACTAAAATCAGAATAAACTTTGACACATAAATCATCATTTTTACTCTCAAAAAAGGAAGAAATACCTGCACCCATGGGGTCTTTATCTTGAGGTAACGTATGTCCAAAAACTGACTTTGTCATTCAACTAAATTCTTTAAAACGCTAAAGTGTAAAATTTTCGCAAGTAAATAGGAAAATTGATGAATAGCAATTCAGTTTCGAAAATATCAACATTTATTAAGAAAAAGAAGATCTGAAGGTATTGCTGTTTATTGATAATCAAAAAGTTAATTTAATTGTTGGATGTGTACTACTTCTATTATTTACGATGTGAAAATAAGCCTGTAATTAGTAAGAATAGGAGAAGCATTCAATGGTTTTCTCGTTTACATTTGATTCAAATAACTAATTGAATTTATGTATAAGCACATTGTTTTGTGGAAGCTTCAAGAAGAAGCTCAAGGAAATCCTAAATCTGTTAATGCAGGTTTAGTGAAAGAAAAAGTTGAAGGGTTAAAGCAGTTTATCCCTGAAATAGAAGACTTAGATGTGGGAATTAACATTGGGGATTATGGAGCATCATTCTTTGATGTTGGGATGTACATTACATTTCAATCAAAAGAAGACTTCTTAAAATATATCACTTATAAAGAACATGATGAAGTTGTTGCTTTCATACAGAGTGTAATGTCAGCTGAAGAGATAGTGGACTTTGAAAGCTAACCTATTATTGAATCAATACTTTAAAAAAGATATTATTTTTTGAGTTAAATACTTTGATAAAGGAAAGTCCTTTTGATTTAATTTCAGGGATTTTAAAGCTGGTAACGTAACCTCCTTCAATATTAACAGAAAGGACTTTTTCTTTGATCACTTGGCCATTACTACTAATTAACGTAGCAATTACAGCATCATTGGCTGTTGATCCATCGACAACAATTGTAATAATTGACCCTGCAGAAACAATATTTGGATATAAACTGACATTAAGTTGCTCATTAGGATCATTGAAAATTACGGGTCCATAAACTGTACTTTTTCCATCAAAATCGAATTGAACAAGTCGATAGTAGTCTCCTGCAGCAGTACTGTCTAAATAAGAATAATTTGTAGTGGTATTAACGTTTCCTTGGCCTTGAACTCTACCTATAAAGGTCCAATTTCTGTTGTCGTCAGAATATTCGATGTTATAATGGCTACAGTTGATTTCTGTTAAGGTTTGCCATTGTAATAGGTTACCATCTTCTTCTTGTGTTCCATAGAAATAAGAAAGCTCAATGGGTAAATCTGCTGCTTCGATTCTTTCGCAAAGCTTTAGATTTGATGATGACTCATAACATTGGTCATCAAGGATAATACATTGACTTTCATCTGGAAAGATAAATTGTCCCTTATAATGTACTATCAAATCATTACTACAAGAAAGATATAAATCTCCTCTAAGTTCAAAAAGGCCATTATCATCTATAGTGATTTTTTCACCTCCTCTAAGTGTCATGGACTGTTGAACATATAAATCACCTGAGATGAAAAATACACCACCGCCTCCATTTTGAGAAAAAACATTACCATTAATTCTGACAAATCCATCTTCATAGATGGTCATTTCATCACCTCCAATTCTTGTATAATCTTCTTCTACAGAGAGGTCTCCATAAATGTAATAATCAGATCCTCCACCTCCTGTGGTAATTAATGCTCCATCTATATTTAAAGTAGCATTTTTATAAACGTAATAGCTGTCGCCTTGAGAACTATTGAAATTGCCCAAAATATGGAAATTGCCGTAGTTATGAATAGTTGATGTGCCGCCATTAGTAGCATTAAAACTTTTGTTGACTAATACATGGCCATTTTCACCGATAGTGAATTTAAAAGCAGAACTAGTGAAATTTAAATTACCTGATGTAGCTACCTGTCCATCTACAAGCATAGTAGTTTGACTACCGGATAAAGTTAAATCACCTACAACATTTAAAGCTCCACTTACATTAAAAGTAATTCCTGAAGGTGTTTGTTGATAAAAGATAAATGTAGCTCTTCCATTGTGCCCTAAATCAAATTTCAATGCCTTCCGGTAATTAAATGACATTTGAGTACTGATTTTATCCAAGTCAAAGTTGATATAAAATGTACTAAGTTTAGAACTCGTTGGAATTGTTATGATATCTCTTTGTGAAGGGTAGCCTAAAGTAGACACTGTTTTATTAATGGCCTTCCAATTGTCTTTGTTTTGCCAGTCTTTTACAGAATTATAAGAAGAGACTAATGGCTCAAATTGTGTCTGAGCAAAAGATGGTAAACAGAAAGATAGTAAGATAATAATAGAAAGAAATCTCGACATGGGTAAGTTTGAAATTACAGGTTACTTACTGAACATTAAATGTGTAATCGTAATACATTTTAGGTTCAATAATGTGGTTAAACAATTTCAGTATCAGTTTTAAGAAAAATGAACACACTTAAAATAATCAATTATATGATTACACTAGGCAAGTTTAATTAAAAAATGTGAATTGTTAAAAAATTAGTTATAGTAATCCAACTAATCTGTAGAAGTCGATCATGGTTATTCTAAAGGCATTTCTTTCATCCATTGTAGTTAAAAAAGGAACAGTCTTATCTCCGAATCGAATTTCAAATGCGATATCATCTTGATTTAACATGTTGTAAATCTCAGTCGCAAAGCGAAACTGTTCTTGCATGCCTCCTTGTTTGTATCGAATTTCATCCCAAAGTCCTGTCTCAGTATTTGTCCATTTCACTGTATAATGCATATATCCTTCGAAATAGGGATTAGGGGATAGCATTACAAATACATTGTCTTGTGTGGGGTTGTATAAAAGATGAAGTTGAATGATAGCTTTGGTAGTGTCACTGACGCTTTTATCGTATTTATAGATAGTGACATCTGGGTGTTGTTTTTCTGCCTTAATGATATCGTAATAGCTTGCCCTAATATTTTGAAAATACATACGAGTTTGATCATATGTAACAAACTTAGGTCGCAGAGGATCTATAATGACGTCTTTGTATGGTTGGCAAGCAATAGTGAGTAATGTAGAGAGAAGTAATATTAGCTTTTTCATAAAAAAATGTAAAGGATAACACCACTTATTAAACTCTATTGCTTGCCAAATGTTGCGTTTTTGTAAAGAAATATTTACAAACGTTGCATTAATGTTGGAATGATGGCATTTTTCCACTCTCTGAAGTCACCATCAGTAATATGTTGTCTTGCTTCCCTAACTAACCATAAGTAGAAAGAAAGGTTATGTACACTTGCAGCCATACCACCTAAAGCTTCACCTGCTTTAAATAGGTGTCTTAAATAAGCTTTGGTATAGAAACTACTAGAATAACCTTCTAATCCTGGATCAAGAGGAGAGAAGTCATCTTCCCATTTCTTGTTTTTAAGGTTGATGATACCTTGTGTTGTAAATACCATACCATGACGTGCTTGTCTTGTTGGCATTACACAATCAAACATATCTACACCTAGAGCGATATTTTCAAGGATGTTTGCAGGAGTACCTACACCCATTAAATATCTAGGCTTATCCTCCGGTAAGATGCTACAAACAAGTTCAGTATGTTCGTACATCATTTCAGCTGGTTCACCTACAGACAAACCACCGATAGCATTACCTTCACAGTTATGCGATGCAATAGTTTCGGCCGATTGTGTTCTCAAATCTCTATATGTAGATCCTTGAACAATAGGGAATAATGCTTGATGGTAGCCATATAATGGCTCAGTTTCATTTAATCTATCTACACATCTTTGTAACCAACGGTGTGTTAGGTGCATAGAGTTTTTCGCATACGTATAATCAGAAGGGTATGGAGGGCATTCATCAAAAGCCATAATGATATCGGCGCCAATAGAGCGTTCAATATCCATTACTTTTTCAGGTGTAAATAAATGCTTCGAACCATCAATATGTGATCTGAATGTTACTCCTTCTTCTTTGATTTTTCTATTATTTGCTAAAGAAAAAACCTGATATCCACCACTGTCTGTAAGTATTGGTCTATCCCAGCCATTGAATTTATGAAGGCCACCTGCCTTTTCTAAAATTTCAGTACCTGGTCTTAAGTACAAGTGATATGTATTACCAAGAATAATTTCTGCATTGATGTCTTCTTTCAGTTCTCTTTGATGAACTGCTTTTACGGTACCAACAGTACCTACAGGCATAAAAATAGGCGTTTTTATCTCACCGTGTGCTGTAGTGATTTTGCCTGCTCGAGCCTTCGTTTGAGGATCTTTATGCTTTACTTCAAATGTTAAACCCATATTTGTATTATATGTTTTTTGCCTAGAGCGTCTGCAAAGGTACAAAAGTATAGGAATCAAACACTTTTAATTTATTGTTATTAAGAGGCATCCTTGAAATAGTGAAATATATTATTGAAGTGGTGAAGGTGAGGAATTGACGAATTCTTAAATAAATTAGAAAACCCCGCCGATATTTTTAGAATAATTGTAATATTCCTAGGAAGATTTTCAAGAAATAGCGAAATACTTTTTTTTTGATGGAGCCTAATTTTAGATTAATCTAAATAATGGTTAATATTGTACTGATAAAATTTGCTATACAAACTAATTGTCGATTTCAATACTTTTTCTATGCTGTCAACAATTGGTCTTCTGTTGCCTTGAAGTTAATTACTATCTCTTTGAAACGAATAAAATTATCCAGTTTGATGATAAAGGATGTTTTACCATTACTGAACAAAACGCTTCTTTTCTCTCTATTGATTATGTTATTTTCACCTACACTAAAAGCACAAGATGGTGAAATGATCATTACCGGAGTTTATAAGGGTGCAAATCTCTATGTGGAAAATCCGATGTTAACTGATGGCTCTTTCTGTGTAAACAAAGTGCTCATCAATAATAGTGAAATGCAAAGATTGCCTAAGGCGAGTGCATTTGAGATTGACCTTTCTCATGTGGGAAAAGGAAATCACATTACTGTATTGTTATTTCACTCGAATGATTGTACTCCTCGAATATTAAATCCGAATGCAATTCGCGATAAAGGACATTTTCAGTTTATTGAATTGGATGTTACTGAGGAAGGTTTAGAGTGGGAGACTTCTGGTGAAGCTGCGGAAGGGCATTTTATGATCTTGCGTTATGAACATAATTCTTGGGTAGAAGAAATGATTGTTCAGGGTAAAAGCAGCGATAAATTAAACAAGTACTTTTATAAAGTATTACACCATAGTGGACTGAATAAGTACAAGATAAAGTATATTGAAATTACAGGTAAGATCTACAACTCAGAGATTCTATCGCATGAATCTAGTTCAGAGCAAGTGAGGTTTTACCCCAATAGAGTTTCAAAGTTATTGTCATTTACAAGACCTGTGAAATACGAAATACTTGACCAATATGGAAAAGTTATTTTAAATGGTAACTCTAACGAAGTAGATTGCTCAGCATTAAATGGCGGGAAATATTACTTTGTGAACTATGATAATAAGACAGAACGTTTCTTTAAGAAATAAAAAAAGGAAGTGAGTAAATCACTTCCTTTTTTGTTTATTCTTCAATTTCTATCAGCAAACTACCTTTTTCTACAGACTCTCCTTCTTTGGCTGTGATCTTTTTGATTGTGCCACTTAAAGGAGCCTTAAGAATGTTTTCCATTTTCATTGCTTCAAGAATGATCAAGTTATCTCCAGTTGCTACTGTATCACCAACTTTACAAAGAAGTTCGATTACTTTTCCTGGCATTGGTGCTTTGATAATGTTTTCAGCGACAACAGTACCTTTGTTCATTCCTAACTGATCTAACAATTCATCAAGCTTTGTTAGTGCTTGGAGTGATACTTTTTTACCATTGATTTTTAGTTCAACATGTTTGTAGCCAGGGTCTGATTTTAGGATTTCTATGTCGAAGCTCTTGTTATTGTAGAAGACCTGAAACACATTTTGATGTGTTTTGTTTAGGTCAATTTTTATTTTTTTGTTGTCAATGATCAAGGATTGTTTGTCTTTGATTACAGAATGATCATTCGACTTAGTTTTGATGGTAAGCATATTGTTTTTATGTGTTTGCCCTTTGAAGGGATAATATTGGATGTTTTGTAAATTATTAATTTTTACTCAAATACTATTCCTTCAGACAATTTATTTTTAATCTTTGATATTTTTCAATTCTTCATTAAAGCTTAGAGAAATTCAAAAATTATTATTTGCTTATTTTAATTACTACACTTTTCTAAACGTAACCACTGTAAAAATGGTCAAGAACAAATACCTGCGATTGAGTATTGTATTATCCTTACTTTTGGTATGCCCTTTAACTCTTTATTCTCAAACTGAGAACCAACAAAATACGAGTACTGGTACACAGTATACAATTCAGCAACAACAAGAACCTACTCAGCAAACTCCTGTAGAACAACCTGTTTATAGAAAACCCAAAAGGGAAAATGAATGGGGTATCTTTATGGGGCCATCTTGGTCTATTCCAGTAGGAACAGTGCCTCAGGTGAATACTCAAGTCACTTATGCTAATGAAAGAGCAAGAGCAAGAACTGGTTTTGATATTGGAGTAAAGTTCAACTTTTTCCTATCAAATGATGTATCTATAGAGTTTGATGTATTGTATACTTCATCAGGAAAAAATATTGAATACTCTGGGTTTTATCATGAATTAGGGTACTCAGATGAGTCTGTTACTTTTAAGGAGTCATTGGGGTATTTTACCTTCCCTATTTATGCGAACTACTACCTGACTGAAAACTTCTATATAAAAGGTGGTTTATATGGTGCTGCTCTTACAAATGCTACAAGAAGAGAAGGAGGTATTTGGGGTGACCATACGGATGTAAGTTATTTATACAAAGGTGGAGACTTTGGTGTAAGTGCCGGATTAGGTGCTTCCATGAGAGTGTTTTTTATTGAATGGAGGTACAATAGAGGATTAATTGATATCTCATTCGATGATGATAAATTATACAATCAGACGGTTCAATTATTAGTAGGTTTTAAATTCGGTGGGTAATGAAAACGAGATCATATTTTTTACTATTTATATTAGTTAGTTTCTTTATCAGTTGTACAGATGGTGATGAGGCTTCATTACCTGAAGAAGAAACTCCAGAAAAAGGAAGTTATATTTATAATTCAACTTCTGTATATTATGATAAAATATTAGGTGATAGTGTCCATACTCAAGATTTTAGAGGCTATATCATTTATAAATCAAGTAATAGAGAGTTTGAAATTCACCCTGAGGAAATAAATACTTGGAGTCTTTATTTGGCTGATAGTGTACATTCGAACGGTACTGTATATTGGACTATCAGAGAAGATCAAAATGTATATGTTGGAGAAGATGAGTTCTTTGTGGATGGTTTAGAAGTAGCCGAAATTGATGGTGTTACTTATCATGCATACATCAAAGGGAATACTTTATATTTTAAATATAGATCCTATACTTTCGATAAAGATACCCCCATTCAATATACTGAAACGAGGGTTACTGGCGAAAAATTCTAAAAAAAAGAGTGATGTTTAATTAAAGCATCACTCTTTTTTTAACCTTCCATATAGTAGACTCTCTTCACTCTCGAACTTACTGAAGTGAGAATTTCATAAGGTATGGTTTCAATATCTTTTGCTAACTGAGTAATAGGTCTTTCTTTTCCAAAGATCACCACTTCATCACCTACTTCAGCTTTCATTCCTGTAATGTCTATCATAGTCATATCCATACATACATTGCCAATTACAGGAGCTTGCTTACCGTTGACGATTACTTTTCCGATTCCATTGCTGAATTTCCTGTTAAATCCATCTGCATAGCCTATACCTATAGTCGCAATTTTCTTTTCTTTTTGTTCGACTACACCTTTACGTCCATAACCTACTGTTTCCCCAGGTTTCATATGTTTAATCTGAGCAATGACAGTTTTAAGTGTAGCCACTGGTTGGAGATCTTCTTGTTTGAGGTCGTTTACTTCAACTCCATGCAGGCCGATGCCAAGTCTAACCATATTCATTTGAGCATCTGGGTAGCGTACTATTCCTGCTGAATTTAAGCAATGCTTTATAACCGAATACCCCAATTTAGCTTCCAATTGCTTTGTCATTTTCTTAAATAAAGCAATTTGATTTTTTGAATACTGATCATGAATATCTTCATCTGCACCGGCTAAATGGGTAAATACTCCAGTTACCTTAATTTTATTTTTGATGCGATTTAAGGTGTTGAATAGTAAATCCATTTCATCTTCATTGAACCCAAGGCGGTGCATACCTGTGTCAAAATTAAGCTGAATGGCAAATGGTTTTTCATTGGCATCTTCAGAAAGGTAATCTTCTAAAGCTTGAAGCATTTCGATATTATAAATCTCTGGCTCAAGGTCATGCATTCGCATGGTTTCAAAAGAATCTGGCGATGGTGTTAATACCATAATAGGAGTACGGATACCATTTTCTCTTAATTCGACTCCTTCATCGGCAAATGCTACTCCTAGGTAATCTACAAGGTGGTATTGTAAAGTGTGTGCTAGTTCGTGTTTTCCACTACCATATCCCAACGCTTTTACCATTACCATAATTTTGGTTCTTGGTTTTAATAAAGAGCGATAGAACATTAAATTATGAACTACGGCATCCAGATTAATTTCTAATTGAGTACTGTGGATTTTCCTTTGAAGTAATACGGCAACTTTTTCAAATTCAAATTTACGGGCACCTTTTAAAAGGATCATTTCTTTAGAAAAAACTAGTGTCCCCTTTTTTATGGCATTTCTTAATGCTGCTGTAGTTTTGTAAAACTCTTTATTCTCAACCGTGATGTTATTTTGTGACTTATTCAAATGTTCACCAACACCAATGAACCTCTGAATATCATATTCCTCACAAAGTTCATTTACTTTTTGGTAGAGGGCATCATTATTATCTTTTCCTTGTAGTAAGTCAGATAAAATTAATGTTCTTGGTAACTGCTCTTGATTTTGTCCCATAAAGCCCAAAGCGATCTGCAAACCTCCTAAGTCATTATTATAAAAATCATTGATGAGAACGGTATTATTAATGCCTTCCTTCCTTTCAAGACGCATTGGAATGCTTTTCAGTCGATTGATTCTTGCGTCAATTTCTTCAAAAGAATATCCCAAGTGATACATTACAGTGACACAATGCATTGCATTTTCAAAGGATGCTGCATCAGAGAAAGGGATAGTAAGCTCATGCGAGTTGCTTTTCTCTTTAATAAGCACTTTGTGAGCTGCTTGTTCAATTATTTGTAATGTGGCATCTGTGGCTTTACCCCAAGTAATTTTATTTCCGTTCTTTAACTGTATTTCATGATCAATAAGATCATGGTCTTTGCAGTAAATAATATCATTACAATGGTCGAATAGTAAGCCTTTTTCTTTTACTTTTTGCTCAAGGCGATCAAATTGTTTGTCATGTGCTGACCCTATATTTGTAAAAAGACCAATCGTAGGGGAAATAATATCAGCCAAATTTTTCATCTCATTAGGCTGAGAAATTCCTGCTTCAAAGATTCCTAATGTATGTTTCTTATTGATTTGCCATACGGACAAAGGAACTCCAATTTGTGAATTATAGCTCTTTGGACTTTTAACCACATTATAATCGGCATCAAGAAGAGTATATAACCATTCTTTTACGATAGTTTTTGCGTTGGATCCTGTGATACTTATTACAGGGAGTGATTTAAACTTTTGTCTGTGAAAAGTAGTTACTTCCTGTAGTTTCTTTAAAGTATCATCACAATAGATGAAACTGGCTTCTTTGTATTTATAACCATGCTCAAATGCATCTGTCACCACAAATTTTCTAACACCTTTGTTATAAAGGTCTTCTATGAAATCAGTGCCTTCTCTTTTCCTGCCATTTAAGGCAAAAAAGATAGTCTGACTTGGTGCAGTTAATAGTCTACTATCAATCAGTAAATATTTTGCATTCCAAAAATCGGTGTTAAAATCTATTTGTGTAGATGATTGAGTCATTTTCTGTACAAGGTTAAAAAACAAAGTTAATGTTTAAACGATAGAATAAAATAGGAGGTTTATAGATTAATAGAGTTTAAGAAGGTACTAGCTGTTAATCATTGTATATGAATGTGATAAAATTGAAAAAACACTCGTACTTTTGTATGCTAAACGATTTGAATTCTATTCCACTATTTCCGTCGTTATCAATTCATTAACACTCATAACAAGATTTTAATACGATCATAAATGCGTAAGATTTTAAATAAATACTCTGCTCATTATCAGGATACTCTGAAGATTGCATTACCAGTGGTTATCTCCCAAATTGGTCAAAACCTGACAAATATTTTGGATAACGTAATGGTTGGGCACTATGACACCGTGTCTTTGGCAGGAGCAGGTTTTGCTAACAGTTTATTTGCCATTTTCCTAGTTTTTGGGATTGGATTTGCTGTTGGTGTAACTCCTTTAGTTGGTAAGGCTCACGGTCAGAAAAACTATAAGGAAATGGGTAGTTTGTTTAAAAACTCCATTGTAGTGAATGCCATTTTTACATTGGTAATCCTTTCTGTTCTTTTAGGGCTAACAACAATGATGGATTTTATGGGACAACCACCAGAAGTTGTACAAGTAGCTCGTCCATATTTATTGATCAATACTTTTTCGTTAATTCCGATGATGGTATTCTTCACTGCTAAACAATTTGCAGAAGGAGTGAAGTACACAAAAGCAGCAATGTATTTTACATTGATTGCCAATATTGTCAATGTTCTGATCAACTATATCCTTATTTATGGAAACTTCGGTGCACCTGAAATGGGATTGTTAGGAGCAGGTATTGGTACTTTTGTTTCGAGATTAGTGATTGGTATAGGAATGATGATGTATGTATTTAGAAATAAATCATTCCAATTATTCTTAAGCGGTTTCGCAGAAGCTAAAGTAAAATCTTCTAAACTGATAGAACAATTAAAGATGAGTTTGCCTATAGGTTTACAATCTTTAATGGAGGTTGGAGCATTTGGTGTAGGTTCAATGATCATTGGAACAGTCGGAACAAACCCTATGGCAGCACATCAAATTGTAATGAGTATGATTTCATTGACGTTTATGATGGTAAGTGGAGTGGCTTCTGCAGTGGCTGTGAGAGTGAGTAACTTTTATGGACAGGACGATTGGGAAGAGGCAAGAAATGCAGGGTTTACTGGTTTAGTATTCGCTATGTTTGCTATGGCAATTTCTGCAATAACCTTTGCTTCCTTTAATCACTTCTTACCTTCATTGTATACATCAGATCCAGAGGTAATTAAATTTGCTGCGTCTATGTTATTATTTGCGGCATTATTCCAACTTTCGGATGGAGCACAAGTGATCATGACAGGAGCATTAAGAGGTATCTCAGAAGTGAAAATGCCGACATTGATCTGTTTTATTTCTTATTGGGTAGTAGCACTTCCAATGGGATATATTTTAACGACAAGTACAGATTGGAGCTTCTTAGGAGTATGGATAGGTTTAACATCAGGACTGACATTGTCTGCCGGATTATTGTTTGCTAGATTTACATGGAAAACAAAACATGAAATCGAACGTCGCATTGAAGTAAAACGCGAGGTGGTAAACGCATAATACATTGAAGTTAGAAAAAGCCGCACTTAGAAAAGAAGTAATAAAGAAAAGACTGGAGCTGTCTGAGCAACAAGTTAAGTCAGCTGAAAAATATATAGCAGCAACATTTTGGGAGAATTCTCCTGAGGATGTTGCTGTTTTGCATACATACATTCCTATTAATAATGAGGCTTCAACTTTAGCAATAATAGACAAAGCATTAAAGCTAGGTTGGAAAGTGGTAGTACCTAAAACTTTACCGGGGAGGAAATTAAAAAATCTAGTTTTACATAGCTTGGAAGATCTCAAAGAAGAACGTTTTGGGACATTAATACCCAATGTAGAGGAGGAGTATACGGGAACCTACGATTATGTATTGGTACCGGGTGTAGCTTTTTCTAAAGAATTAGGAAGAATGGGTTATGGTGGTGGATACTATGATACCTTTTTGAGTCAACATTCTAGTAGTAAAAAAATTGGTATTACATATTCTTTACAGATGAATGATAATTTACCATTAGAAGAACATGATGTGAAGATGGATCAATTAATAATCGCTCCTGTAAACGAAAGTTGAACAATTTATGAAGGATGTAAGTGATTGTTTTTCGAGAAGATTTGATGAATAAATTTGCCATAACAAACAAAACATCATCAAAAAAAATGAAAACAAAAGGACTTATACTATTAGCATCGTTTGTATCATTAATACTAACGAACTGTGAGACATCACAAAAGAAATATAAAGATCCGAGAGAACATGATAGTGCTATGAAAGAAGCCTATCAGTTACAATCTACTATAAACTATTCAATAGAAGCTGACTTTGAAACTATTCCAGTTGCAGCAGGTGTTATGGAAGATGCTGCCGATGATCCAGCATTTTATTATAACTCAGAATCCCCCGAATCATCTTTAATCATTGGTACAGATAAAAAGCATGGACTTTATGTATACAATTTAGATGGTGAGGTGTTACGTTTTTATAAAGTAGGTCAGGTAAATAATGTAGATATCCGCCAAGATGTAGCAGTTGGACAACAAAAAGTAAATATTGTAGCCGCATCTAATGAAGATACTAATGGAGTATCTGTTTTTCAATTAAAGGGTGACTCCTTAATCACTTTGAATATAGAAAATCCGTTAATGTCAAATAAAATGGATGAGGTATATGGTTTCTGTATGTATAAAAATGCAGAGAATAAAGTGAGTTTGATCGCTAATGCAAAGAATGGTCGCATTGAAGTGTACGCATTAAATTTGAAAGAAGATTTATCAGGTAAGTTAGAACTAACAAATACATACCAAGTAGCTTCTCAACCAGAAGGAATGGTGGTAGATGACGTAAACAATATGCTCTACATTGGTGAAGAGTCTAATGGTATTTGGAAAGTGAATCTATTGGATAGTACAAGTAAATTAAAGTTGATAGCCTCTTCTAAAATATCTAACAATAAAAATATAGAAGCTGATATTGAAGGAATTGCATTGTATAAAACTTCGAAGGATACAGGATATCTAGTAGCATCTAGCCAAGGAAACTTTTCTTATGCTTTATTCTCTATTGAGGATGAAAGATATATCACAAGCTTTAAAATTGTTGATGGCCCAATGGTAGATGGAGTAGAGGAAACAGATGGTTTAGAAGTATGTAACAAGCCTATCGGAGCAAATTTTCCGACAGGAGCTCTGATTGTTCAAGATGGGTTTAACTACGATGGAGACTCGTTAAAAGCACAAAACTTCAAGGTGATTTCTTGGGAAAAAATTCAAACCATTATTGATCACCAGAATTCAGGTTTATAATCGCAGAAGTATGTAATTATTTTACATGCTATGTGAGTGTTGTAAGTAAATATGGAACAACTGCTTGTTACTTTGTGACAGGCAGTTTTGCTTTCATCTAGTTTTCAATACACTACGATTAGTTCTAAAATTTGTCATGCATAATTTGTTTTATAGGAATACAATACACAAATTGCATCCACTTAATGTATAAAACTATTACTGTAACAGAACTAATTAAAAATATCTCTAAACTTTTTATGCTCCTGTAGCTGGGAGAATCCTCTATTTTATATCTAAAGGAAATTTTGGAAGTAATCTTTATTACTTTCACTGTATTCTATTATCTAAATAGTAATACTGAAAATATTTTTAAACCTGAATTACAAGAAAACTGCATCATTTTATGATGCTTTTTTTTTGAATGAACTTTATTTAGTACAATTTTTAGAGAGAAAAAATACCGCCAATGTTTTAACAAAATACAATTTACTTTCCGGATCATGTTATCATAATAGAATTAACCCTATTTTTGTAGATCAAGGGGTTCTTGAAATTTAGAGTCTTGGGTTAAAAGTTATCAGTGAAGTTCAATTTTTTTGCACATAAAACATCTTCTTTTGCTAGAAAAAGACAGCTTTTTAAACTTAAAAATGCTGCTAGATTTATGCGTGTGTGGTTTTTTCGACTACAATCACTCCTGATTTTCTTTTGGCTAATTATTATGTCTTTATCTCAGTTGCCATTTGTGCAAACCATGATAATTCATGAGATCACTGATTTTATAACAAAAAAATGGCAACATCCGACAACAATTGAATCTGTAAAGTTAGATTGGTTTGATCGATGGCGTTTGGAAAAAGTACAAATTTTAGATAAAGATTCAGTTCCTCTAATCAAAGCCGATGAATTGACATTAAACTTCTCTTTTATTGAGCTATTGTACAACAACGATCATTACATTCATATAGAAGACGCGTTGGTTGATGGTGGTAGTGTGGAAATGGTAATGGATTCTAGATTGGACTCCATGAACAATATGACAAAATGGATCCGACATATGGCTGGAGATCCAAAAGGTATCCATCGATATGATCTCAAAGATCCAAAAGATGTTCATATCATTTTTGAAAAAGTAAGATTAAAGAACACTAAATATATACTGCGTAACCCTTGGGTAGAACTCAGAGAAAAAGGCAAGTTCGATGTCAATGACATGGAGTTTGATAATATTCAGGGGGAAGTCACAAATCTTAGAATAGCACGAGATACAATAGGTATGGAAATCAAAAATCTCCATGCATTTGAACGAAGAAGTAAACTCGAAATACAGGATGTTGATACCCATTTTGCTATCTCAACGACAGGTCTAATTCTAGATCATTTATACGGGAAAATGGGTTCGAGCTATATCGTAGGTAAGGTGAAGTTTAACTATGATGACTATACAGATTACAATGATTTCTTTTACTGTGTAGACATGGATGTTAACCTAAAGAATAGCACATTACATACAGATGATCTGTCTCTGTTTTTTACCTATTTTGATAGTATCCATGATTATATTTCAGGTGATGTAAAACTTCAAGGAACCGTTAATGATCTAAAGGCAACCAAAACCAACCTAAGGTTTGGAGGAGGAAGTACAGTTAGAGGTGATTTCTCGTTTGACCACATTATTGAAACCCAGAGAACAGTCATGGATCTTCAGTTCAAAGACAGTTATTATTTTATTGAAGACTTAGAGCCTTATGTACCAAACCAGTTTAGGGAATATGTAGAGTTATTTGGTGCAGTTGCCTTAGAAGGAGAGTTTAAAGGAACGTTGGATGACTTTGAACTAGATGGCGTATTAAACTCAGAATACGGAGTGATCACTCCAAAAATGGACATTTCAATACCTAAAGAAACATATACGGGATATCTAAAAACAGATAGCTTGGATGTGGGTAGGGTCTTCGATGTAGAGCAAGTTGGTATCGTAGATTTTGAAGGAAATGTAGACGGAAAAGGGTTTGATATTCACTCTATAAAGCTAAGTGTTGATGCTAAAATGAGTAGGCTGGATCTTAATGATTATTCTTACCAAAATATTTACTTAGATAGTACCTATATGAAAGAAGGGTACTTTAATGGAGGATTAAGAGTGAATGACCCCAACTTGAAAATGTTTGTTGATGGGTTATTAAACTTCCGAGACAGTACCTTCCATTTTAAATCAGGAATCCTAGCACCTGACCTTAATACCCTTAACTTAACAGAGAAGCATGTTGGTTTGCAAACTGGAATGGAAGCTTCCTTCGATAAAGTAATTGGAAATGGAATATCAGGAGGAGTATTCTTCCAAGGGACTCGCTTATACAATAAGAAAAGAGAGTTAAATATTGAAGAATTGATGATGTTGACGAATGTTGATGCATCAGGATTACGTTTATTGAATATTGAAGCAGACTTTCTGAAATTCAATATGGCTGGCTTCTTTAGTGTGACAGATCTATCTCGCGATGTGATGGAACTTATTAATGAAGCGAATATCGATCTTTTTAAAGAAGACGAAGTTGTTGAAAAGTACTATGAAGAGAAGGTAAAGAAACGCGAAAAGAAAGGAGAGAATAACTACTCAGTGGATGCTGATCTGCAAATCACAAATATCAATGATCTCTTAAGCATCTTTTCAGACAGTATTAAAATAGCAGATAATACTAGAGTAATTCTTTCGGGAAATTTTGGTAAACAGCAAGCCTTCGATGCTAAACTTTTTAGTGATCATTTAGAGTTTTATGATGTTCTGTTAGACTCCAATATGCTGAGTTATCACACAGAAAAAAATGGATACCAAAGACAATTTAATACATCAATTAAAGCAAGTTCAGGATCACAAACGATCAATGGGGTACTTTCTGAAGACTTTGAGTTCAATGCATTTTCTGTAGATAGAAACATGATGTTCGAAACAGAAGTGAACTTCACCAATTACAAAACGATACTGCAACTAAAAGGTGATGTTGAACTTTTTAAGGATAAACTGATTTTCCAATTGCCTCAATCACAAGTGAAATATGGTGAGGAAACTTGGACAACAGCGTCCACCTACCCATCAAAAATAACCGTTTACCCCGATGGTGTAGAGTTTGATAACTTTAACTTGTCAAATAATGATGAGTTGCTTTTCTTAAATGGCTTCTTACAGAAAGATAATCCAAAGCCACTTCATATTACAGCCGATAATCTAGATCTTAAGTATCTATCTCAGTATTTTACCCAAAACTATGAAGGAGAGGTAGATAGCTTGGATGTATATATAGAAAATGTATTCTCTGATATCCGAGTATATGGTCATGTTGATGTTAAAGACTTAGAGGTAGATGATTACTTCCTTGGTGATTTATCAGGAAAGTCTCAATGGACCAAAGATGAGTTAAATGTAGATTTTAATATCACAGATTCACTTTCAGATAAGTTTACTTTGCTAGGGTCTTACTATCCCAATAAGATAGAAGATCAATTAGACATGAAACTTCAGGTAAAGAAACTGCCTTTGGGTATTTTTCAGCCTTATGTGGATGAGGTGGTCAGTGTCTTGGATGGTGTGGCTACCGGTTGGATTAAGATATCCGGAAAGAAAGAAGCACCTAAACTATGGGGTAATGTTATTGCAGAGGAAGGGAATATCCGATTAGTCTTTCTGAATGTGGACTACCTATTTGGAGAAGAGGGAGAAAGTACGAAAATAGAAGTTCGTCCAGATAAAATTACTACAACAAACTTTAAAGCAATAGATGAATATGGTCATTATGCTTACCTGAATGGGGGTGTTTATTTTGACGAAGGCTTTGAGAATACTGTTGTCGATTTAAATGTTAGATTCGATGACTTCTTCATCATGAAAAAGCAGGAAGAAGGTAACGATTTGTTCTACGGAACAGCATTTGGTACCGGTGATATTTCCATCAAAGGTCCATTTGATGATATCAATATTGATGTGACAGCAGCAACGAATAAACGTACAAAGATCTATATTCCACTGAATGCGATAGATTATTCTGAAAGTGACCCCTACATCGTTTATGTAAAATCGGATTCCATTACTCAAGATGAAATGGAGGAAGAATTAGATGAAGAAGAGGTCATTGAAAATGACGTTGCCAACTTCCAGGTAAACATGAATCTAGATATTACCCCAGATGCTTACTGTGAACTAATTTTTGATAAAAAATCGGGTGATATCATTAGAGGAAATGGTGAAGGAAAGCTTCAAATGAAGATTGACAAGAACCGTAATTTTGAGATGTTTGGTAATGTCGAAATTGTGAAAGGTGCCTACAACTTTACCATGAAAGTAGCGGAGTTTAACCTTGTCGATAAGAAGTTTGTGATTGATCCTGGTTCTACACTTTCCTGGAATGGTGATCCATATTCAGCACAAATGGATATTGTAGCAAAATACGAACAGAGAGTGAGTCTATTACCTCTAATAGATTTACAAGACAGTACGATTAGAAATGCTCCAGAGATCACCAAGCGTTATCCAACAGATGTGGACTTAATGATCAAGGGAGATTTATCTGCTCCTCAATTAGGTTTTGATATTGATATTCATGATTATCCTGCAACTGTCGCTACTGAGGCAGGTCCAGTTTCTTTAGAATCTTACGTTGCAGGTTTTGAAGAACGTATACATAGAGATGAACAAGAATTAAATAGACAAGTATTCGGCTTAATCGTATTACGTCAGTTGTTGTCTAATGATGCCTATACTGGTTTTGGACAAACGGCTTCTAGTTCCGTTTCTGAGCTATTGACCAATCAATTGAGTTATATCTTATCTCAGGTGGACGAAAACTTTGAGGTAGACTTGGATATGAGTGGTTTGGACAAAGAGGCATTACAAAATTTACAAATGCGCTTGTCCTATACTTTTGCCCAAGGAAAGGTAAGGGTAACTAGAGATGGTGGTTTTACAGATAGTCAAAATCAGACCACCGCGGCATCCGTATTAGGTGATTGGACTGTAGAAGTGGTAATATCACAGGATGGAGCTTTGAGAATGAAGTTCTATCAAAAATACCGACAAGATGTCTATTATACTTCTACCAATCAAGATAATACATCATTAACAGGGGCGAGTGTAATGCATACCAAGAGTTTTGATGCTTTTAGAGACATTACACAAAGTCCAACAAAAAGAGAAATGACGAAAAAGCCTAAAGGCTACAAGAAATATATCCGAAAGAAAAAAAGAGAAGAAAAAAAGAAAAAGAAACACGATGAAAAACATACCGAGTAGTGAAATTATTGCCTGGTTTAAAGGGCTTCAAAATGATATATGTAGAGACCTTGAGTTAATTGATGGTAAAGCCAAGTTTGAAGAAGACTTATGGGAGAGGCCAGAAGGAGGTGGAGGTCGCACCCGAGTAATTAAAGGTGGAAATATTATAGCAAAAGGAGGAGTCAACTTTTCATTGGTAGAAGGTGATCTTTCTGAAGGAATGGCGAGGGCTTTAAAAGTAGATAAAGCTGATAAATTTAAAGCTACGGGTGTTTCTATCGTACTTCATCCACAAAGCCCAATGGTTCCGATTATCCATATGAATGTTCGTTATTTTGAACTTTCTAATGGGACTTACTGGTTTGGTGGCGGTATAGATTTGACACCACATTATGTAGAAAAAGAAGCTGCAGCTTTATTCCATGAGCATTTGTTTGAAGCTTGTGAAAACACAAAGGCAGGTTATTACGATCGTTTTAAGAGATGGGCAGATGATTACTTCTTCATTCCTCATAGAAACGAAACGAGAGGTATTGGAGGTATTTTCTTTGATCGTTTGAAACATGAAGAAGAAGGCTTAAACCCTGACCAACTTTGGCACTTTGTTCAAGATGTAGGAGAAGCATTTATTCCAGCATACAAACAACAAGTAGAAAGAAATAAAGATAAATCTTTTGGAGAAAATGAGCTGTTGTGGCAAAGACTAAGAAGAGGTAGATACGCCGAGTTTAATTTAGTCTGGGACAGAGGAACAAAGTTTGGACTGGAAAGTAACGGCCGAACAGAATCTATTCTTATGAGTTTACCACCTGAAGCCAATTGGGTATATGACTACCAAGCGAAGCCAGGCTCAAGAGAAGAAGAAACATTATCCTTATTGAAAAAAGGAGTGGATTGGTATAAAAGTTGAAATTTAAACAAATGTAATTGTTGTTTAATTAACTTTAATTAAAGGTGACATTTCCCATCGCTTAATATAACATTGCAGACCTGTATTAATAACTCGTCATTGTGAAATTTAATTTGTTATAGAAAGCGATGGATATTATCACCTTTACTGACAAAAAACATAGTCTACTTTTATTGTTCTTATTGCTGTCTACGATTGTTTTTGGTTTACCTTCTAATGATCCAATCATTATAGATCAACCTAGAGTTGATGAAGATATAACATACAAACATGAAACAATCATAATTACAGCAGAGCAATTTACGGTATCCTCACATCTTAAGTTTGAAAGTTGTGATGTTACTGTTGAATCCTCTTTATTGATTTCTGAGGATGGAGCTCACTTAGAATTTAATGGAGGAGCGTTACAAGCCAATAATAGTATTTGGCAATTAGATGGTCATGTCGATTTTGATCAACATGGTCAAGATAAATTATATGTTACATTTAATAGTGTAAGTATTTTTGAATATAGTAATCAGATTCACTATAAAGGTCCTAATAAGGTAGTTTGGGATGTTACTGGTGAAAGTTGCATTTCTTCTGCCAGTGATACTGTCTCAGCAAAAGGTGGGAATGACCACCGTCCTGAAGACGTTCCCGAATGTGATGAATCTCCTAACCCACCCAATGGGGATACTATATATTACACAGGTGAAGAGGCTAGAATTTCTTCAGATACAAAACACAAAGATAAAGTCGTTATCATTTCAGCAAATAACTTCTATGTCGAGGGAAAGTTTGAACTAGAAGATTGTGAGACGATCATTACATCGATGTACCTGACTTCTAATAAACACCTTAAGTTTAAAGGAGGTTCGTTAGAAATTACAAGTAGTGATTGGACTGTTAATGAACATACTGACTTTGAATCGGATAAGAAAGACGATCCGATGCAAGTAGTTGCAGATAATTGGGCATTGAGAATAAATACTGATAAAATGCATTTTAAGGAAGATGTAAATTGGGTTTATAATCAAGAAAACTCTTGTATGGATGGTGTTGAAAGAATAGAAGATAAATACCATGAACATATGCCTATTGATATCACTCAAATTGAGGATTGTGATAATTGGGATTTACCTGTAGAACTTATCTATTTCGAAGCTGAAGCATACAAAGATGGAGCTTCCTTATTTTGGGCTACCGCTTCAGAAATCAATAGTGATTATTTTGATGTTCAATTTTCAAAAGATGGTAGAAATTGGGAGTCTTTAGAAAAAGTACCTGCAGCAGGTAATAGTAATGTTCAAATTGAATACCAATATGATGATTATACTGTACGTACAGGTGTAGGGTATTATAGATTACATCAAGTGGATTTTGATGGACAATCTGAAATATTTGGACCTGTAGTAGTAGAGTTTTCAACTTCTAATATTGAGTTGGAAGGGGAAATATACCCTGTACCTCAGTCTGCAGGTAGCACTGTGCACTTGTCAGTGAATAATAATCTACCATACGATATTCAGATCTTTAATCATTTGGGTCAATTAGTATTTTACTCAGAAGATAATGTGAACAGTATTCACCTAGAAACACCTTGGGGTAGGGGTATTTTTATTGTTCATATTGTTCAAGGTGCAGATAAGGAAATTGTGAAATTCCAATTGAACTAAACTTTCTGGAATAAAGTAGAAAACATCATTTTTGAAAAAGCTTTATACGTTATTTTCTGTTGAAAATGATTCCCATTTTGAATCATTTCTTCATAGTCATAAAGCTTGCTGTTTTGAAGGTTTACAGTGATCTTAAAGAATAAAACCATGCACTTATGCAGTGTTTGATGAAACACCTTTTTAAGTGGATGTGGATCAATACGGAAATCTGTAACGATCCATTGTCCATTTTGATTTAATAATTCATGCGATGTATTGATAAACGCTGTAAGTTTTTCGTAGGTTAGAATATCTAAGAAAAAATTGGTGATCAATACATCGTATTTATTTTTATCAGGATTTATGACCTCATAACTGTCTTGGATAAAATTTATAGAGCAACTGACTTTTTTTTCTTTCGCTAATTCTATCATCTCTGAAGAAAGCTCAACATAAGTAATGTCTTTTGGCTTAATCTGTTGATCAATAAACGGTAGTATTTTACCACTGCCACCACCTAAAATTAATACTTTTCCTCCCTTTTTTACTTTCTCAAATGTTTGATGTTGGATATCTATTATAGAATTTCCAAAGACTATTTTAGCAAGCCTATCATAAACTTTCGCAATAGGATTAAAGTGATCTTTTTTCATGAAATAAACAGATATATAGCGGGAAACAGAAAAACAAAGTCTCCAAAAATTCTAAAGTAATCATCTTTAGAAAAGAAATTCGATTTGATATAGATCAGGCCTAAACAGCTTCCCATCAACAGAAGAACAATCAAAGCAGAATATAATTCAGTAGGCAGAATATAAAATGAGATTCCCATTAGAAGTATAAATAGAAAGGATAGAATGTTGATTCTGTATTTCATGTTGTTATATCCTAGCTTTCTAGTACCAGAAAGTTGTCCATCTTTTGTGTCTGTTTCATAATCAAATAAGGCAAATTCCAATAGGTTGATGGATGCCAATGTGAAGAAAATTCCGGTAAATAAATAGAGCTGAGGAGTAGCTTCAGGACTGAGGCTAAACACAGGTAAAGAAATACCTGCAGTGTAAATAATAGCAACAGTAAACTCTTTAAACGTTGCAAAAGGAAGTACTTTTAAATTGATGATAACTAAGTACAAAGAGACGATACTAGTGAGTATCAATCCATGGTAAAATAAAGAAATAGGTAAGTAGAGGAAAGTATTTGCAATTCCAATAAAGCCAAAGAAGAGACAAAATATTCCCAAAGTCTTTTTATTCCGTTGGTGAAAAGCATGCCTAAATGTATGTGCTGTATGCTGTATTGAGTGGGCATCTAAAAGGTGATCTAAAGTGTAGATGACCCAAACAGCAGTTCCCAATGAAATAAATACAGATATAGGAAGCACAATGCCATTAATTACTGCAAGAAATTTACAGCAAATAATGGCACCGATGGCTACGTCCAAACTTAATGCTTGAATGTAATGATATAAATTTTTTAAGTACTTACTCACTAGGGTGTTAGTAATTTCTTATATACTTGAGATCTTGTAGGGTCTAATTCTAATAACAGCTTACCTACTTGATCGGCTTGTTCTTTTGTTGCTTTTGCAAAAAGGTTGGTAATTTCAGCTCCTTTTGCAGCAAAAAATACATCCATTGTAACAGAAATAGGAATAGCTTTTCTAACGCCTTTTAATTCATTTAACCCTGCCAATATATTTTCTCTAGCTTGGTTTGGATCATCACTGAAAATATCTAAACCTTGTCTATGATAGGTATATAGAAACTTCCTGAAATTTTCGAATTGAGGATCCATGAAATCTCTTGCGATATAGTATCTATCTCTTTTGTCACCAAATGCACTCCATCCCGGACGCCCATTTTGCTCAGAATAGTTCGCAATTTCTAACGCTTTCTCATAATACTGAGATCCTCCATTTAATCCGAAAGAATCGTAATCCATTCCTAAGCAGATATAAGCATAAAAACTTAATAGCGAGACGATTTCAGAAGTGTATACCCCTCGGGTGTAAACCAATCGATCGGAATCATTATAAGAGAATTGCCATTTGTTATCTAAGAAGTTTAGAATTGAGCTTTCGAATGAAGTGCCATATACAGGACGAATGGATTGAATTTGAACATCTGCAGAATAAGATTGTGCAGTGACATCCGACGTATTGGCTAAAGTAATCTGTATGTTCAGTTTTATTTTCTCGTTATCTTCAAAACGATCATCTGTCCATTCCTGATTCTGCATAAACTGTTGTAATGCATTTTGTAAATCAGTAAAGATTTGTGTCTCATTGGTTTGAACACGTTCTCCATTGACAGTGATGGTTGGTTGGAACTCTTGGGACCATCCACAAAAAGAAAATAATATAAGACTAAAAAATACGACTACTCGTTTCATTCTGTATGGATTCAAATTATAGATGACAAATTAACCTTTTCTCTGAATAATTTCATCAACAATATGTTCAGCAACTTTCTTTTTGGATAAAAGAGGAAGCTCTACTACTTGCTCAGTAGATACAATATATACTTTATTCGTATCGTGACCAAAACCTGCTCCTTTCTCTTTTAAGCTGTTTAATACCACAAAATCTACATTTTTCTTTTGTAGTTTCCCTTTGGCATTATCTAACTCATTATCTGTTTCTAATGCAAAACCTACAGTAATTTGTTGAGAAGTTTTCTTCTCACCCATAGTTTTAGCAATATCAATTGTTCTTTTCATTTCAATTCCCATATCTCCATCTTTCTTTTTAATTTTTGATGAAGAAACTTGAGAAGGAGTATAGTCTGCTACTGCAGCAGTGAAAACACAGATATCAGTAGACTCAAAACGTTCGTTTACAGCTTCAAACATATCTTGAGCTGATTCAATATCTACAATGGTTACTTGTTTTTGTGATGTGGAAACGTTGACAGGACCAGAAATAATAGTGACTTCAGCTCCTTGTTTAGCTAATTCGTCTGCAATGGCATATCCCATTTTACCTGTCGAGCCATTGGTAATAAATCGAACGGGGTCTATACGCTCTTTAGTTGGCCCTGCAGTTACTAAAGCTTTTTTACCTTTTAACGGAAGATGTTCTGTTTTTCCGAAGAAAGTTTCTACTGCATCAATAATATGTTCAGGTTCGGCCATTCTGCCTTTACCTACCAAACCAGAAGCTAATTCGCCTTCTTCTGCATCTACTATAATATGCCCATAACTCTCCAATGTATTGATATTTCTAGTCGTCGAAGGATGAATAAACATATCTAAATCCATAGCAGGAGCAATCATCACAGGGCACCTTGCAGATAAATAAGTGGCCATTAATAAGTTATCGCATAAGCCATTGGCCATTTTAGCCATTGTATTTGCTGTTGCAGGAGCGATAATCATAAGATCAGCCCATAAACCTAATTTAACATGTGAATTCCATTCTCCTGTTTCCTCATTTGCATATTGAGATAATACTGGGTTTTCGGATAATGTAGATAAAGTAACTGGAGTAATAAATTGTTTGGAAGCCTCAGTCATAATTAGCTGAACTTCTGCCTTTTGCTTTTTGAGTAATCTCACTAATAAAGCAATTTTATATGCGGCGATGCCTCCTGTAACGCCTATCAATATCTTTTTACCTTCTAGGATCGGGTTCATTTGTATTTGTTCGGTTTATGATCGAGAAGTAAAAATAAAAAAAAACTTCCTAATCTACATTCGGTAAATTAGGAAGCTTGTCTCACTTGAGTTGATTTATGGCTTAGTAAGCGTCGTCAACTTTTGTGAAAAAGATTTTGTCTTCGATCAACTCCTCTGTTGCAAGAGTTGTTGGCTTTGGCATACGCTCATAGAAACGTGAAATTTCAATTTGCTCACGGTTCTCCTGTACTTCTTCTAAGTTATCTACAGTTGTAGCAAACTCTGATAACTTAGCGTTCAACTCATCTTTCAAACGAGAAGAGATTTGTCTTGAACGTTTTCCTGTAATTACGATTGACTCATAGATGTTTTTAGTCTCTTTCGTCAAATCTGTTAAATCACGAGTGATTAAAGATGCGTTCGGCATTGATCTATATAAAATTTGTAATCGAATACTTTATTATAAGCTCGCTAATATATGGGATAAAAACATAATCCCCAAGAATAATATTAGTAATCATCTCATTTCTTGAAAAATAGCATTTCATTATTAAATGAGTGTGAATTAAAGGGTCCCTATAGAAAAAATATTACTTAAAATTTGGAATTATGAAATCATTGAATTAATGTTGTAGTGTAATAGTTAAATAGTACACTAAAAACATAATCATGATCAATATTAATAATCTAACTTTCGGGTATTCAAAGAGGCATATATTGTATGATGCTCTTGATTTAGAGCTGAAAGAAGGAAATATATACGGGTTGCTTGGTGAGAATGGTGCTGGTAAATCAACGCTTCTAATGTTAATCGCAGGTTTAAAGAAACCATTCGATGGTACAGTGAATGTGGGTGGTTTTTTTGCTGATAATTCTTCGCCAGAGTTTCTTCAAGAGGTTTTCTTTATTCCTGAAGAAATGACTTTTCCCAATGTTACTATTGATCAATACCAAGGTGTACTAGCCCCGTTCTATCCTAAATTTAATAAGTCAACTTTCTATGAAATGCTGACTGAATTTGGTTTGAATGGGCAGATGAAAATGAATAATATGTCTTACGGCCAGAAGAAAAAGGCATTGATTTCATTGGGATTAGCTTCAAATACTAGATTATTATTGATGGATGAGCCTACCAACGGCTTGGATATTCCTTCTAAGAGTCAGTTTAGAAAAATGGTAGCGAAACATATGAGTGATGATAGAGTATTTCTTATTTCAACTCACCAAGTACGCGACCTTGAAAGCTTAATTGATCCTATCGTCATTGTAGATAATGGTAAAGTAGTGTTTAATGAAACTTTAGAAAATATTAGCGATAAGTTATTATTTACAACAGCAGAGAAAGTGGAAAACTCAGATGTTATCTATACAGAAAATGGTGTGGCAGAAGATAAAGTAGTGGCTTTTAATCATTCTGGAATACCAAGTAGAATCAACCTTGAATTACTCTTTAATGCTGTTTTAACAGAGAAAGAGAAGATGAATCAAGCATTACCAACTCATTTTATCAAATAACTAGTGTCATGGAATCTAAATTTAATATCAATAGAATATCAAACTTATTTAAATACGAATTAGTATTACTGCAACAGCCGCTTTTACTCTCAGTAGTAGGTTTTGCATTGTTTATTATTGCTATTTGTGCATTGTCGAGTACACTGGAACCTAGAGGTGTAGTAAGTAATCAGACATTAGGTACAATTTATGGTTTGGCAATTGGATTGGGAGGACCTATTATTTCATCCTTTTCATTCCATCGTATAGCTACTAAAGGAGGAGCATTGAATTACTTGTCGTTGCCTGCATCTAGGGAAGAAAAGTTTTTTGTAACCTTCCTTTCGACAGCATTTTTCTATCCTGTTACAGTTACGCTAGTCTTTTTAGTAGTAGAATTAGGAGCAAAATTGGTCTGGTCATTATTTGGAGGAAGCATTACTTTGTTTACTGTCAATGATATGATCAGTGCTGAAGGATTGTTAGGATTTACAATGAGTTACTTGTTTGTACATTCTTTCTACTTCCTGGGATCGTCGTTGTTTAGAAGATATGCTTTCCTTAAAACAACTGTAATTGGTTTTGGATTATTTGTTGGTTTTTGGGTAGTAGGAGTGATTGTCTTCTTATTATTCTTTAGTAATGGACAGTTCGAAAACATGGATTACAGTCTTCAATTAGACGAAGAAACACTACAAGGGACGATCAAGTATGTGTTTCAAGTGGGAGTCAGTTTCACAATTCTAGCATTGTGGATACTATCCTTCTTAAAATTTAAAAGAGCAGAAGTTTAAATATGGAATTTTCAAATAATAAAGCCATTTACCTTCAAATCATGGACCTTATTCAAGAAAAGGTTCTGAAAGAAGTTTGGGTAGAAGGAGATAAAATTCCTTCGGTCCGACAAATGGCCATAGAATTAGAGGTAAACCCAAATACTGTAGCTAGGTCGTATGCTGCACTACAGGATGATGGGGTGATCTTTAATAAAAGAGGAATTGGCTACTTTATCTCAGAAGATGCTACTGTAATGGTAAAGCAATTAGAAAAATCGGAATTTATGAAAAAGGATCTACCGAATTTCTTTAAAAAGCTTCAGTTACTTGGAGTGTCTTGGGACGAGCTAACAGAAATATATAAAGAACAGAGTAAATAGTTTTCTACTAGTGTCAAATTAAATAAAAGTAGAGTAAGTAAGAACAAGCTTACCGATAATGGTGTCAGATTAAATAACAACAACTAGCCCTTTCATAGGTATTGCCTATCGAAAGGGTTTTTTATTGCCTATTAATGAGCTGGAAATAAATGGCTAATTGATTAGATATAAAAAGCCCCTCTAAAAGATGATTTATCTAATAGAGGGGATGTATTATTTATATCCGATAATCAAAACCTAGTTTTGTTCTGACTTCATTGCTTCTGTTTGTTTCATGATCATTTCAATGATTTGATCAACTGAGAAAGAAGCCGCTTTCTGTTTTGGAGGATACTCCATTAACGAAGACATAAACTGACCAACTTTATCTTGTGCCATATATAAGTAAGGAACATGGTCGAAGTACCAATCCCAATATGCGTTTGAATCAATATCCGCTCTCTCATAAGGATCGCGACGTAAGTTGAAGATTTTTGGTAATCTTAATGGTACAAATGGTTCAGACCATACTGCCATTTGATGTGCTCTTTGCTCCATAAATACTACTTTCCAATCGTCCATACGGATAGCTGTAAGTTGTGCATCGTCATTGAAGTATAAGAATTCATGACGAGGTGACTCAACTTTACCTTCACTTTCTAAGTGAGCAACTAAATCATAACCGTCTAAGTGTGCTTTAAATTCTTTACCATTTGCTTTCACACCACCTTTTAATAGGTCTTCTTTGATGTGATCGTTACCTGCATAGTGAAGAATTGTAGGTACCCAGTCTAAGTGAGAAACCATACCATTAGATACTTGTCCTGCTGGAATGTGACCAGGGTATTTTACCATACAAGGAACTCTGTATGCACCCTCCCAGTTTGTGTTTTTCTCACCACGGAATGGAGTTACCGCAGCATCAGGCCAAGAGTTGTAGTGAGGACCGTTATCTGTAGAATACATCACGAAAGTATTTTCTTCTACTCCTAACTTCTCAATGAAATCTAACATCTGACCGATTACTTGGTCATGAGAAACCATTGCGTCTGCATAAATACCTTGTCCTTTAGATAACCCTTGTTCTTCTTCCGAAATGTGTGTTCTAAAGTGCATACGAGTAGTATTGAACCACACAAAGAAAGGAGTATCTGAATCGACTTGCTTCTTGATAAACTCTTGAGCTACACCCATTACTTCGTTGTCGATCGTCTCCATACGTTTCTTAGTTAAAGGACCCGTATCAGAAACTCTACCATCTGCATAAGAATGGATCACACCTCTTGGACCAAATTTCTTTTTGAATTCAGGGTCTTTAGGGTAGTCTGGTAATTCTGGCTCTTCTTCTGCATTTAAATGGTACAGATTACCGAAGAACTCATCAAAACCATGGTTTGTAGGAAGGTCAACATCTCTGTCACCAAAGTGGTTTTTACCAAATTGACCTGTAGCATACCCTTCTGCTTTCATTAATTCAGCTAGGGTAGGAGTGTCATCAGTTAAACCCTTTTCTGCACCTGGAAGACCTACTTTGGTCATACCTGTACGGATACCCGATTGTCCTGTAATAAATGATGATCGACCCGCAGTACAAGACTGTTCTGCCATGTAGTCGGTAAATGCGATCCCCTCTTCGGCAATTCTATCGATGTTAGGCGTTTTGTAACCCATCATTCCTCGGTTCCAGAATGATAAATTATACATTCCGATATCATCCCCCCAAAGGATTAGGAAGTTTGGTTTTTTAGGATCTTTTTTCGCAAAAGCTTGCGTACTAGCAAAGCCCATCACAAGGGCTGCAACTGTAAGTAAAATCTTTTTCATATCAATTTATAAATGTTGGTCAGTGTGTCAGTAATTCTTTTGTAAACTGTATTTTTACTAATCACATTTCGAAATACGTAGTTTAATATCAAACAAGTTATGTTGTTTAACTGTTTTAAGCCAAACAAAAGTAAATTAATGTGTTATTTTGTATTTTTTAAGATATAAATCGATTTTTATTGTCTTTTATCAATTTTTTATTATTGATTGATGTGTGATAATTTAGTTAGTTTTTATACAAAAAAGTCTTCATCTAAGACCTTAAACTTAAATGAAGACAATCATCGCTCGTAGAATTTTTTTATTTTTTATGGGCTACATAAGAGATTTTCTTTTCTTTCACATGGTTGGTAAATGGGTTGATATCAGAGGCTAATTTCATTGCAAAAAGGATAACAAATAGAATCAATAACTTTTTCATGTTTTTAAATTTAATAGTGAGGAAGAAAAGGCCGCAATAGTAAAGCGACCTTTTACTAGTACTCGCTTATGAATTTTAATCTTAATTTCTAACAATAAATCTTTCTACTTTTTTCAAACCATTAGCTGTTGTGATACTTAAGAAGTAGATACCATCTGTTAATGATGAGATATCAATATTATCTAAATGATCAGCTTCTAGTAGCATAGATGTAAAACCATTTACATTATAGATTACAGCTACACTATTTTCTAACACTTCTTCATGATTAATTCTGGCAGTAATATGACCATGTGCTGGTACTGGAAATACATTAATATCTAAATCAAAGCTCTGTGCAGTATTTTCAATAACAACAACATCTGAATATTCAAAAGCACCGTCGAAATCAATTTGTCTTAATCTAAAGATGTTATACTGAGCAGCTTCTTGTGCTACTACTTCAAAATCATATTCAATACTAACATTAGAATTACCGTTACCTTCAACAGTTCCAATAACTTGGTAATCTCTACCATTTGATGAAGCTTCAATTTCGAAGTGACTATTATTGATTTCTGTTGCAGTTTCCCAATAAAGGCTTACTGAACCATCCTCGTTTTGCTCACCTTCAAAATAAGTTAACTCAACAGGTAAATCGTGGTTGTTTGAACCTCCTAATGTAAAAGGAGAAAAACTTGAAGCTGGACTTGATGCTAAAACACCAACATTTGAACCTACAGTGTTATACACTTGAGCACCTTGTGATTCCCAATGCGAACCGTCGTAGTGCATTACTTTTACATCAGAGATATGTGTATTTTGGATACCACTATTTGCATCATAAGATAAAGTAACTGCTGCTGAAGCTGAACCACTAATTCTGTCTACATCCCAATATTCAGTTGAACTTACTGCGTCTACACCTGCCATAGGATCTACTGTTCTAAAGAAAGTATGTGGGTTATTGTGGTACTCTACTCTAAAAACTGTACTTGAATTTGCTGTCGGTTGACCTACACCTGCCTCTCTTAACGTACCGCCTTTACCAACTGGCATCATTAAGAAGAAGTTAGCACCTACAATACTGAAATGTGATTTTAAAGCAGATGTAAAGTTGATCGTTTTTTGAATAGGACCATTAATATGTGAAGCATCTGATCCACCTGAAGCATGACCAGTCCAAGTATATACTGCATTGTTGACAAAAGAGAATTCATTCAGACTTAAAATATTAGTAGTCGTTGTATTTAAAATTCCATTTGTTAAGATCAATGCACTAGAGTTATAAGTACTATTCACAATGTTGATAGGCTCACCTAAAGTAACTGAACCTCCAGTCGTATTCATTGTCAAAGATCTTACAACATTATTTGATGCTTGTAAACTGAATGTACCTGCAGCATTACCTGCAAATGCTAAATCTACAGTAGGAGAAGTTTCCGAAGCTAAATCAGCATAGATTTTTACATCAGTAGTAATTGAATCTGCAATAATTAAGTCATTACCTTGTGTGTAGATACTAACACCAGTATTGGCAAGGTTTGCAGTTAAAGCTGTGTTACCATTTAAAACAATTGAATTAATATTATTAGGGATAGCATCTACAGTACCTTGAGCAACTGTTTTTGGGTTGTTACCTGGTAAAGCATTAATCTGTGCTAATGTAATTAGGTTATTAGAAGCACCACCTGTAGAAAGTGTAACGTTATCTTCTACTGTAATTGCTCCAGACCAGTTTAATCCACTATATCCATTAGAACCAACACTTGGTACAGCAAACTCAGCACCTTCTTCTAAAACAATATCTTGAACATTTACATATAAACGACCACCTGAATGGTTGTCAGCATTAAAGTTACCAGAACCTGAAACGATTACTGTACCAAAATGACATGTAGTTCTATAGGCTGTATTATTTAATGTCCCATCTACGAATAACGTATCGATCACTACGTCAGGATCAAAAGAATTATTTCCAATATATACGTTTTTTCCACTTTGTATTCTAACGTTATATCCACCTGTCCAAGAAGGTAAGCTATTTCCATCTTCATCAACAAAATCTGATAAGCTACCTCTTGTACCTATATATATAAAGCCAGATGCAGAACTTGATACTGAGTAAGTTTGAGCACTAATAGTTAATTTTGTAATAAAAATTAGGAATAACAGGAATAAAATCTTTTTCATCTTTCGAGCGAGTTAAATAGTAATTAGGTTTGCATTTATTTACGGTAACTTATCTCAAAAGGATGGAAATGTCATGAGTAATGTATGTACTCAGACTATTAGTTTCAGGGGGTAAAATGACGTTGTTAAATTTTCTTACATGCTAAATTTGAAATATTTTTAGAATAAAAGTCTGAATATTAGTGTTTTATGTGGTTTTTGTCGTAATAACGGTTTTTGTGTACATATGTATGATAATCAATGTTTTGTGAAGAAAAATCTATTTTTTGACTCAATTTTACAAGAAAATACATTATTGAAAATTGTACTATTCTAACAAAACTATTTCAGAATACTAAGCTGTTTTAATGATGCAAAAGTGGAAATATTAGGTATGTAGTGTTTTTGATAAAAAATAAAATAACATACTAAGCGTGATGTGTTTAAATAATTTCGTTAGCTATCATTGAATTTATCATACTTGATTTCAAGTAAACAGAGAATAGAGATTGATGAAGCTTTTGGAAGTAGTTGTCAATGAGTATTTTATTCATTTTGTGATATTCAGAGGAATGCTAGTGATTTTCAAATAATCACTTTTTTTCTATGCTGAAGGTGGTTATTTTCATAGTATTATTTAACCCAAACTATTAATGATGTTTTCTATTTACTATTACCAATGGGATAGTAGAGCATTAAAAATATTCCTTATGCTCCTACTGTCTATGGCTTTTCGATTCACACTAGCTCAGCCATATGTTATCAATACCAATTCTTCTGGTGGTATACAAAATTCCGGAGGTATTTCTGTTTATAATCTAAGTGCACCAGCGGGCACAGCACCAGAGTTTTATGATCATGGAGAATCCTTTACAGGACAACCCGGAGACTTTAGTTCGTTAGTATTAGCTTCTGATGGGTATATTTATGGTCACACAGAAGGAGGTGGAGAGCATTACAGCGGAACCTTCTTCAGAATAGATCCATCAACTAATACTGTAACTCAACTGTTTTCATTTGATTACAATGAACATTATCCTATATATAATATGGTGGAACATAACCAGATTCTTTATGGGATAATGAGACGCCGTAGTAGTGAAGATGTAGTGTTTGCTATTAAACTTAGTGATCCAACCCACTTGATATCACTTACTAACCTTACAAATATTTTTAAGATTAAAAGAATGGGGGGAGGCTTTTATAAGCTTAATAATAAATTATATGCCACCATCTTTGATGGACTGGATGGCTCAAATGTTGTTGGTGGTGGAGTGTATGAATACGACTTAGCCACAGGTAATGATAGAATATTATGTAGTAATCCTTATGGCTACTCATTAGCATCTGGTGCACTTGCTCATCGAAATGTGCAAGGAAGAGATAGATTAGTTGTAGCGAACTCTGCATCACCTTTTGGAGGTGGTGGCTTTTATGAAGTAGATGCCGAAAGTGGGTTTATTCACGAGATAACAGTAGTAAGAGATCGACAATTTTTGGGAGATAAATTCTCAGGAGTATTTAGAAATTCATCAGGTACATTATTTTCTAGATCTTTTGCTGGTGGATCTACAGGTGTGGGTACTTTAGTAAGTATTGATCCAGATGGCAGGTCTGTAGCAAAAGAATTTACATTTGGTAATGCAAACGGTACAGCTATATCAGGATTAGTACCACATGGACATAACCTTATTGGTATGACACAACCTGCAACAATCACTTTTTCAGGACCAGACAGAGGGGTTATTTACCAATATGACCGTCATGGTAATTACAAAGAACTTTATCACTTCAAGGATTCATCATACCCGACAGAATTTTTTATTATCACAGATGATGATGGAGGAACGATGTGGGGCATCACAGAATTCGGTGGAAAAAGTAACCAAGGAGCAATTTTTAAATATCAATTAGCAACCAATAAAATGGAAGTAATTGCCAGTTTTGGGTCAGATACTGGTTTTATTCCTGAGACAAGGTTAACTCCGTATAAAGACGGAAAATTTACTTTTTCAAATCGAGATGGAGGTATTAATAATTATGGTACATTAGCTTCTTTTGATCCTTCTTCAGGCAATATTGGTCATCTATATTCAACAGGAAATAATTCGTTGGCCAAGCAAGGATATTCCAATGGAGCCTTTTTAGCATCCAACGGAAAATATTACGCAATTGAAAGAACAGGAGCAACAGCATATGATGTTTATAAAGACTCCTTATTCTATAGAGACCGCTTGGTTGAGTTTAATGATGATTTGGATTCTGTGATAATATTGTCAGGAAGGTTTAAAAACCGACTTTTTGAGGCGACCGAAAAAGCCCCATACAATATCATTGGTGAAATAATTGAGATACAAGGCAAATTAGTATTTACGTATACCAATTTCCTTTATACTTATGATTTATCTACAGGTCAGTTTACAGAGTTAATAGATCTTAGAAGTAAGAGAAATGTAGATAACAATGATGCAGCATGGGATTGGGGTTTCTTATTTTCTTCTTCAGTCACTAAAAAAGATGACGATACGTATTATTACTCTACACAAGGTTCTGGAGAGAATGTAATAGCAACACACGGAGGAACAATACTGAAGTTGGATGTATCAAGTTCACCTTGGGTGATTACACATGAATATACAATTGATGTATTTGTAAGTGATTCAAGAGAACGAACAAAAATTGAGTTAAGAGTATCAGGAAAAGGGGAGCCAGGCATAAAAGGTAAAATGTTGATTTTACCAGGGGCAGGAGGTGACCCAGATACATTAGTTGCAGCATCTGAATACAATAGTCCAACTACCATGGGTTGTATTCTAGCTTATCCAATGGGTGAGAATGGAAATCGAATAGGTGCATCACATATCATTAAACAATTTCCTGAGACAGGCTTTGATACGGAATTAAATTCAGTAGCCAATGATAGTACACACGGTTGGTTCCCAATGTCAGACTTGGCTTATCATGATAACAAAATATATGGTTTTACTAAAGGTGGCGAAACAGGAAATTATGTAGGTTCCGACCATCGAGGTACTGAAAGAGGAACTCCTGCATTCCAAGGAACATTCTGGAGTATAGATAGAGGAAATAGTGATGCATTTGAATTGTTATATACTTTGGATCAAGCAACGGGAACAAATCCTTTACAGACTAGTGTAAATATTGTCCAGTTATCACCTATCACTGGACAAAGGCTCAATGCTGATACCTTAGGCTGTGATATTTCTACAAGAACATTTAAGGTATATGGACATGATAGAGGTGATCTGCAATGGTGGTCTTCTAATCCAAATGTAACTTTAGTAGCGGGACAGACCAATGGAGATAGTGCCACTTTCGATTTTAGTGCATTAACTTCAAACTTAGAGCAAACCACTACAATTAGTGTTTCAGCTTACAATGCCAATGCAGCAAGTGGATATCAATATGGAGATACTGCTTCATGGGATGTTCATCAATTTGTTCAGCCTTCAATTGGAGATATTCAACCATCGGTAGATTTACATTGTCCTACACAACATGCTAGACTTACTTTATCTAGTTATGCTCATGTAGACTCTTTCTATTGGGAATTACCAACAGATATCATAGCATTGACAAGTCTCAATGGTGATGAACTTCAGGTTGATTTGAGTAGAGAAGGTTTTGGTACACACAGAATTGTTTGTCATGCATTTAATGGTTGCGGGCAACAAGTTTCTGATACACTTACTTTTGATGTTTACGATCCTAATGCAGTACCGACTATCACAAATACTGATTTAAATGTATGTATTGGAGGAACGATTAACTTCACAGCCACAGCTAGTAACCCATCCCATGAATTCAATTGGACATTACCAACAGGGGCAGTCCTTGCCAGCGGAGCTCAAGCAAATGCGGCTACCGTTGAAGTAGATTTCACAGGGGTACAAGAAGGAACTTACCCAGTATTAGTTAGTGCAAAAAGTACTTGTGGATTAGGTACAGCAGATACCGCCTATGTACATGTATCTAAAGCACCAGTAATCTCCGAATTAATTGCCAATAAGACATTGTCTTGTGGAGATTCAGAAGTAACAATTGTTGCAAGACATTTATTTGCCAATGGATTTAGTTGGACCATTCCAGATGGAGCAGTTGTGGTCGGAGATGAAACTACTGATATTCTAACCTTAAATGTAGAAAATGTAGACTCTGATTCTATCAATATCTCTGTTACAGCAACAAATGCATGTGCTGGTACTAACTCTAGTAATTCATTGAAAATTGCGATTCCAGCCTCACCAAGTATAGGAGGTATTACGGTTTCTTCAACAGAATATTCCGTAGCAGATACCGTTCAGCTTACAGCCTCAAATGTTACCGGAGGCGGAAATTACAATTGGAATATACCAGAAGGGTGTAATGTCATTGGTAATGATAATGAACAGACCATAATGTTTACAGTGAGGGAAGCTAATGTAGGAGACCATACGGTGTCAGTACAGGCATCGAATGATTGCGGTGCTTCTAATCAAGAAACGGCAACCATTAGACTTACTTCTGTAAACTCTTTGGAAAATGAGTTGTCTTCTAATGTCTTAGCTTATCCTAACCCTTCTAATGGCACCTTCTTACTACAAGGTTTAGATGCAAATGAAATCAATATCGTTATTAGAAATACGAGTGGACAAGTAGTTGAAAGCTACACAGGGATACCAAAAGAAATGAAGTTTAGACGTTTACAAAATGGGCAATATTTTGTGAATGTATATACTAAAGATTTGGATTACGGTACAATACCTGTCATTATTAACAAGTAATATTGATTAGAAGAATAAGTGATAGTACTCTCAATTAATTATTGGGAGTACTATTTTTTTATGTCAAAACTTCGTAGTTTCAATAAGAATTTTTCAATCTGTTTATCTGAAATATGTATACTAATCGGAATATTAACTACAAACTTTTCTTAGGTAGATCATTAACACCCATATTAGCATTGGCAGGGTATGCCTTAGTGGTAGTCGTTCTTTATGAATATATTGGGTTTATCTACTTTAAGTTACCATGGTCAATTCTATCTGTTGTTGGTACTGCAGTAGCATTTTATGTTGGTTTCAAAAACAACTCTGCTTATGCTAGAACATGGGAAGCCCGTAAAATTTGGGGTGCTATTGTAAACAGTAGTCGTACTTGGGGTATAATGGCCAGAGACTACACGACAAATATTTTTGTAAGTGATCAGAACCCATTATCAAAAGAGGAATTACAAGCCATACATAAAAGATTAATCTATCGACATATTGCATGGGTGTACCGCCTGAGAAGGCAATTATGGAAATCTCAACCTTGGGAGCATAATCATCCAATGACTACAGATATCAGAAAAAAATTAGGTGATAATTTCGCAAGCTTAAGTGAAGAAGAAGAGCTAAGAAAGTTCTTACCAGACCATGAGGTTGATGCCTTACTTAAAAAGAAAAACATCTGTACTCAAATAATAAGTAATCAGTCAAAAGATATTTTAAAACTTAGAGAGTTAGGGTTAGTAGATGACTTTAGACATGTTGAATTTCAGAAGCTATTACAAGACTTCTATGTTCAACAAGGAAAATGTGAGCGTATTAAGAACTTCCCTTTACCAAGACAATATGCGAACACGTCTATGGTACTTACAGTATTATTTGTGACTTTACTTCCTTTTGGAATGGTAGCTCAATTCTCGGCTTTGGGAAATGGGGCAGTTTGGATGACAGTTCCTTTTACAGCTTTAATTGGTTCTATCTATATCTTAATGGAACTTGTAGGGGATTTTGCTGAAAACCCTTTCGAAGGATTAGCATTTGATACTCCAATGACGAGTTTATGTAATACGATTGAGATCGATATGAAGGAGATGATTGATGATCCGAAAATCCCTGAGAAATTGAAGCCAAAAGATAATGTCCTTCTATAAAAAAAGAACGATATCAATTGATTTGATATCGTTCTTTTTTGGTTTAGACTTTGTCTTTACCCATAGTGATTAACGCGTAAGCAATAGCACCGATTAGTGGTGGAACCATAAAGCCCATTGCAGCGATTTCTAAATATGTAATTGCTTCCATCGTAGTTGGAGGTTAAGTAATTTCAATATTTTTCGGCACAATAATAATGAATTGTTAACCGTAATCCAACCAGAAAGCTGATTTTAATCACCCAATTTTAGGAAAGATCTTTTAACTGTTGGAACAGTTCGTTTTGCTCATCAGTAAGCCCTGTTGGAACTTTCACATTATAAGTGATATACAAATCACCAAACGATCCATCCTTTTTGTAGATAGGAAAACCTTTACCTCTCAGTTTTACTTTTGTTCCGTTTTGAGTTTCAGGTTTCAAGTTCAGTTTTACCTTTCCATCGAAAGTATCAACCATCAATTCACCACCTAAAACCGCACTGTAAAGATCAACATCTACTGTTTTGTAAAGATCATTTCCTTTTCTCTCAAATCCGGTATTATTTGTAATGTGGAAAGTCATTAGTAGATCTCCTTTCTCTCCGCCATTAACACCATCTTTGCCATGTCCCTTAATCTTAATAGTTTGTCCATCCTCAAGTCCTGCAGGTACAGTTACTCTGATGTTTTTACCATTAATTTTATAAGTTTTCTTCTGTGTCTCGTAAACATCTCTTAGTTCTAAGTTGATATTTACCTTGAAGTCTCCACCTTTTTTAGGTCTTGGCTGACGACGGCCACCACCGCCAAACATAGAGTTAAAGAAGTCAGAAAAGTCTCCACCACCTTCAAAACCTCCAAAGCCACCGCTGCCTTGTCCAAAACCACCGAATCCACCACCGGTACCTTGGCCAAATCCTCCGCCAAAGCCACCACCACCGAATCCTTGTGACTCAAATTGATCAGCATGTTCCCAGTCTTTACCGTATTTATCGTATTTCTTTCGTTTATCTGGATCGCTTAAGACCTCATTAGCTTCATTTATTTCCTGAAACTTTTTATGAGCGACTTCATCATCAGGGTTTTTATCTGGATGGTATTGTCTTGCTAATTTTCTATATGCCTTTTTTATTTCGCTTTGGTCTGCATTTTTATCTACACCCAAAACTTTATAATAATCTATATATGCCATTTTATTTTATTCAAATTTATCGTTGTAAGTACAAAAATAACGTTTTTGTCTAATTAAAAACATTACCACTCTTATTTATACGTCTAAGTGTGCAGAATGTTCGCACAGTAAGACCAGAAATAGGAAAATAGATAGTTTTTATTATAGTTTAGTTAGTTTTTTATATAAAAATAGCTGATACATCATCAATAAATGTATCAGCTATTTTTCATGAAAATATGTATTTTCTATTTATATAATCTTCCTTGATAGGTGTCTCTTTCCTTTAATCTCTTTTCGATCATGAGTTGAATTTGGTTAGGACGTATTCCCCAATTTGGTGCTATTCGTAAATTTTGAGGGGTATCACTACTGAATCTCTGTATAGCCATATCAGGTCTTAATTGCTCAAGAAAATCAACCATAAAGTCTACATATTCATCGGGTTGAAATAAAGGGAACTGATCAGGGTTTTCTTTATACTGTTTGGCCATAATTGTTCCTTTTACAATCTGTAGCTGATGGAATTTTACAGATCCTAAAGGTAAATCAGAAATGATCTTCGCTTGAGCTAATGTTTCTTCTCTAGATTCTCCAGGTAGACCAAATAACATATGCCCTGCCACAGGTAAACCTCGATCAACCACTTTTTGAATAGCCTCTACAGAATCTTCAAAGGAATGACCTCTGTTTACTTTATCTAGAGTCTTGTTGTAACAAGATTCAATACCAAACTCAATAAAAATTAGATACTTTTCGGCGAGTTCGCTTAAATAATCTAATTGTTCATCAGATAAACAATCGGGGCGTGTACCAATTACAAGTCCATCGATTTTATCATGTTTGAGTGCTTCAGAATAAATTTCCTTTAGCTTTTCTACTGTACCATAGGTATTGGAGTAGGCTTGGAAATAGCCAACAAAAGCCTTGGCACTATGGTATCTTCCTGGTAGGAATTCCATTCCATGATCAATCTGTTCAGTTATGGTTTTCATACCATCATGAAGATAGTTGGGCACAAAACTATCATTGTTGCAAAATGTACATCCGCCGAATCCTAAAGAGCCATCTCTATTGGGACATGTAAAGTCTGCATGAATAGAAACTTTTTGGATTCTACCACCGTATTGTTTTTTCAAATATTCGGAATAGGGGAAATACCTTCTACTACTTAAATTCATTTTTGATTGATCATGTTGTATACACAAATTTACTGATTATGAGAGTACTGTAGCTCGTTTTGCCTTACGAGATTTGTAGTCACTTATTTTACTAAATAACGTTACCCCAAACATTGTTGCTATAACACTGATATATCCCAAATAATTGTAATGTTCTAAAGATGAATCGATAGGATTTGTGGTGATAATTAATCCTGCTGCAAAAGATGCTAAACCTTGTGAAAGATTCTGAACAGAGGATCTGATACTCATAAAACTACCTCTTTTTGCAGGGTCAGTTGTATTTATCAATAATGCATTAGCAGGAATTGATCGCGCTCCACAGATAAACATTAAAGTTGAAAATACTAAAATGGTAGGGATACTCATTCCTTCTGCATGTGTTAATACTAAGGCAGGTATTAATGTGATAAATGAGATGATCACAAATACCAAGTACTTTCCATACTTATCAGACCATTGTCCAATCTTTGGAGAGAAATATAAAGTCGCTAATCCACCTGAAAAATAGATCCAAGTTAACTGTTGGTCCTCAAACCCTATGTTATTTACTAAGTAAGGAGAAAGGAAGGGTATCAAAATAAAATGCCCAAAGAATACTAGACTCAAAGCTGTTAATCCCTGTACTTGCTTTTTGTTGAATAATACTGAAAGTAAGGGGTGTAAAAATTCTTTTATACAGCGAGGTTTCTTTACGTTACTTAAGTGGGCATCTATTTTAGGTAATTGTTTATAACATAATACCCAAAGTACAGAAGCAATGATAGCAATGATAATAAATGGTGCATGCCAGTCTATCTTTACTCCTAGATATAACCCAATAGGTACACCGATAGTTGATGACACAGCAAAGCCTGTCATTAAAATCCCAATACCTGAACCTCTTTTTTCTTCAGGTAACATGTCTCCTACAATAGTAAATAGGGCGGCGTTAATTAATCCACCAAATACTCCTGTAAATGTTCTTGCTAATAAAAGAAACTGATAGGTGGTGGCTAATCCACATAAAATAGTTCCTATGGTAAAGAAGAAATATATAGTGAGAAACATCTTTTTCCTTTCGAACCTGTCGATCATGAAAATCGATACAACACCTGAAATAGCAGCAGCTAACGTATAAGATGAAACAACCGCACTCCATTCAAGTGGAGTCATCTCAAATACTTCTTGCAATGTATGTCCTAGGGGCATTAATACAACGAAGTCTAAAATATTAGTAAAACTTACCGCTGCTAGGAGATATAGTGTCAGTTTCTCATGTTTAGTTAAAATCATTTTAGTTTGGTTAATTGTTAGTAGAAATTGATAGTTTCTTACCAATGCTCTTTGTAGTGATAATGAAAATCTATAACAAAGGTAGTGGTAAGTTAAACAATCCTACTTGTTGCTTACATTTTATTATGATCGTGTTAAAAGTTTGTGCTTAAACAAAATTTGATGATTTTTGCCATATATCCAATTTAAGATACATTTGATAACAATATTTTTCTTGATAAAATAATATGTTGGATGATAAACAACTGTAATTAACATAGAAAAGCCTGTGATTTAGGTATAATCACAGGCTTTTATTTTCAATATTTCTCTGTATTTAAGCTTTTACCTTAATGGTTTTCACTGAAACAACTTCCTCTTCCTCATATTCATTAAGGTGTTCCATTGCCTCTTTTACCATCTTTGGAGATCCGACATAAAACGGTGTTCTCTCATGGAAATGTTCTGGTTTTATCTCTAGAATTCTTTGGTAACCATCCGTAGCCATACCACCAGATTGCTCAGCTAAGAAAGCTAAGGCGTTGCATTCATAAAGTAGCCTTAATTTGCCCTTTTTATATTTAGAAGTAGACGGGTAGATATAGATACCACCTTTTAGTAGATTTCTATGAAAATCACCCACTAATGATCCAATATAACGAGCAGAAAACTCTCTCTCTTTACAAGTACTTAGATAAGACTTCAATCCTTCAGGGAAAGTATTGTACCCACCTTCATTGATAGAGTAGATACTTCCATCCTCTTTACACTTCATATTTGGGTGTGACAAGAAGTATTCACCCAAAGATGGTTCGTAAGTAAAACCATTTACCCCATAACCAGTAGAATAAACTAACATAGTAGAAGAGCCATACAGGACATAGCCTGCAGCGATTTGCTCAGTACCTTGTTGAAGCATATCTTCTTTGGTAGGAGGGCGGCCAATAGGAGACCTTCTTCTGTAGATTGAAAAAATGGTACCTACTAATACATTAACATCAATATTAGATGATCCATCAAGAGGGTCTATTGCCACAACGTATTTTGCATGGTGATTGCCAGTGTCAATGATACCATCGATTTCTTCTGAAATGATACCACAAGTTTCTCCACCTTTAGAAAGTGCTCTTGTAAAGCGGATGTCAGCAATCATATCCAATTTTTGCTGGGCTTCTCCCTGGACATTATCACTTCCTACACCACCTTCAATACCAGCCAGTCCGGCTCTATTGATTTCGCGGTTAATAATTTTAGCAGCAAGGGCAATGTCTCGTAATAGTTGTGATAGCTCACCGGTTGCATAAGGGAACTGCTCCTGCTTTTGTTGAATAAAGCGGTCTAAAGCAGTACCTACAGATGCTGTAAGTTTATCCATCATAAGGTGAATAATTTAATATGTGTTTAATAGGTGTGTTTTATTGGTTCTGTAAAAATAATGATTTTTATCAAGTATTTGCAATCGGTTGCGTACTAAAGGGCAAAAAAAGACCGACACTACCATACATTGTACAGCAGTGTCGGCCACACACATCACAAAAGTACCAGAAAGACTAAGCTTCCGACGCTTCTGAAGACGCAGGTTTTTCTTCTTCTTTTGAAGGAGCTTTAGCAGCTTGTGCTTCTAATGCTTCAATTCTAGCCTTCAAAATTTCTACCTCTTCAGAATCACCTCCCTTGAACATTGATTTGATTGAATCCAAATCAAAATTCACAGATGAAGTAAATTTGTCTACAAGTGTTTTTACTTGAGACTCAAATTCGTCTTTTTTAGCTTCTGTGTTGGCAACTAATTCGTCTACAATCTTTTTACCTTCTTCTTCTGTAATTTTTTCTTCAGCAATAAGTTTGTCGACTACCTCGTTAACTTTTTCAATTGTGTAAGCTGTAATACCAACACCTGTGTAAACGATTTTTTTTAGTAATTCTTCCATCTTGTTTTGTGTTATTATGTGATTTGTCCGAATTGCAACACAGTTTGTAAACTGCTTGCACAAAGATACTTAAAAATAAATGAATGAACAATCATTTTATGTTCCGATATTACATTTATTTGATATTTTAATTTACGAAACTTTTAAGTGTTTGTTTAGATATTCACATACTTTATTTATAGCATCCTCAGATTCAGGAATAAATCTCCAAAACAATTGCCACCAATGCATAAGGTCATCCCATTTTTGGAAAGTAATGTCGACTCCTGCGGCTTTCATTTTCTCTTGAAGCCTAAAACTATCACTATACAATACTTCATTGGTAGAAGCTTGTATTAAGATAGGAGGAAAGCCATCAAACTCTCCATATAGAGGAGATACCATGGGGTCTTCTAATGATTTCGATCCTGCATACACCTCTGCCCATCGTTGCATTTCTTTCACTTTTACGAAAGGGTCAGAAAACTTATTTTCTTCTGCAGATTTGCCCGTATGTTTTAAATCTGTCCATGGAGATAGACATACACCACATTTTGGGAAAGGTACATTTTTCTCTTTCAAGTAAAATAAGAGTGAACATACTAGGCCACCACCAGCAGAATCTCCAGCAATAGCAATCTCATTTGGAGCAAAACCATTATCTAATAGATATTGATACCCTTGAAAAGCATCTTCAATGGCCGCAGGACAAGGGTAAGTTGGTATTTTTCTATAGTTGACTAATAATGCAGTGGTTCTCGTTTCATCAACAATTTTACCCACTAAAGATCTATGTGTTTGAGACGAACCGATAGCATACCCTCCGCCATGTAGATATAGTAAGGCTCTTTTGGTTTTTGTAGGTCGTACTGGTTCGATCACTTCTGCAGAAAGTCCATTTAACTCAAACTTTTTAGCTTTAACTCCCCAAGGTAATAGTGAAAATATGGCAATAAATTCCGTTGTTTCCCTGAGCATCGTAAGATTGATGTTCTGACTAGGAAAAGCTATTGCACTAAGATTTAATGTTAATTTAAGTAATCTGTGTTGTATAGAGGTCATTCTATTTATTTATGATTTATCTGCTGTCCATAATTAATAGATAGTTAGTATTAAAATGAGTGGCATACCCATTTTAATACTTCAAGAGATCATTACGATCTTTTATTTATTTTACTAACTCAACTTTTATCGAGTCTTTTATTTCTTTCGGTCTTTGAGATTTAATATCAAAAGAAACTAAAGTGACTTCAGCTGCTAATGCTTTTTTATCAGTTCCTTTGATAAAAATTTCATGTTCAAAGGTTAAGCTTTTTGTTCCAATTTTGGCAACTCTAGTCTTAATCTCCAATACCTGATTCATAGTGGCAGGGTAGAGGTAGTTGATATTATAATTAGCAATCACAAAGGCAGTTTCTTCTTGAGAAGCTACTTCTAAGGAAGCATTGTTTTCAAAATGAGACCATCTGGCTTCCTCAAGAAATTCCATATATCTCATATTATTTACATGTTGGTAGCTATCAATGTGATAGTTTCTGACTTTAATTTCTTTTGTACTAACTCTGCTGTCCATTAGTTGTAAGTTTAAGCATTGAATGATTTGTATATCAATCGTTTCATTTTAAATGAATGAATATACAATTATTTTATGAATAACCTAAATAGGAAGATTTTGTTTACTTAACAGCTGAGTCATCATGGTATGAATGTAATTCATTACTTTTTTTTCATACTCTTTAGGAGCAGTTGTGATAGATCTGGCATGTTCGGCTTTATCGACGAACCATATGAACTTAGCCCCTTGAGATTTTGCATCATATAATTCTTGAGACATTTCCATGGGGATATAGGTGTCTGCTTTTCCATGGATGAATAGAACAGGCACTTTAGATTGTCGAATTCCTTTTATTGGGGATGCATCAGCGAAGTAAAAACCTGCTCTTATTTTAGCCAAAAGGCTGGTGGTGTCTACAAATCCAATATTAGGCATTCCAAAATCTTCTTTTGCTCGCAACACTAAAAGATTTTTAGTATCTGAAAATGCACAGTCGGAGATATAGAAATTAACAGAATGGGTGGTTTCATTAATGCCAGAATGGGAACAAACAGTTGCAGCTCCAAGAGATTCACCATGTGCAGCTATAATATCAGATGGTTTTTTCTGTTTCGTCCATTGGACAATTTTTTCTAGATCTCTACTCTCAAAGTAACTGAAAGAGACTTCATCTCCTCCAGATAGACCATGTTTTCTGTGATCATACAGAACGACATCAATACCATTTTTTAAATAGATCTGAGCATAGCGCATCATTCTCCAACGATCATGCGTAACGCCGTGGACCATAATCACAGTTAGAGGAAATTGTTCGTTGGATACTTTTAAGTAAGAACCTTTTAATTGGTACCCGTAGTCAGAATCAACGGTAAAGTCTTCTCTGTTGACTTCGGCTAATAATGTGGTATCAAATGACCCATTTTGTTTTTCTTCTTCTAGATGACTTTCACCTTGGTAAGTTTTTATTAATACAGATTGATTGTAAGAAAAAAATGATACAACGATGTAGATTAAAATAATAGAGAGTGAAACACCACCAATAATTTTCTTATTTCTCGAGGATAATGGGATCATTATGAATGTTCTTGAATGATAAATTTAATGTTGTTATACAATTTAAAGAATCTTTGAAGAAACCGATTATTTATAAGATATTTATAAGTGATAAACACATTTATTTATTGAAATTAGAATAGTGAGAAACCATTTTTTTATCTATATCCTTCTTGTCGCTTTTGTATTTACTGCTTGTTCAGAAGAGGAAGTGCAACAAGAACAGATTGATCAAAAACAACTACCTAAAAAGGATCTCAATTGGGAAACGGTATTTGAAACTTCCGATGGCACCAAGACAGTTACCTATCAGGAGGGGATTGCCTATTATAAAAAATTAGCGAAACATTTTGATCAGTTTCATTTGTTGAATTTTGGTACTACTGATGCAGGCAAACCGCTTCATCTGGGTGTTTTGTCACCAGAAGGATCCTATTTGCCTTCTAATTTCAAAACCAAAAATGTTTTATTAATCAATAATGCCATTCACCCTGGAGAACCTGATGGGGTAGAAGCTTCTATGATGTTGGTTAGAGATATCCTTGAAAAGAAGGTAGATTTTGAGTTGAAGAATACCATCATAGCCATTATACCTTTTTATAATATTGGTGGTGCATTAAATAGAAATACAGGTACCAGAGCCAATCAAGATGGACCTGAAGAATATGGTTTTAGAGGCAATGCCCAAAATTTGGATCTCAATAGAGATTTTATAAAAATGGATTCAAAAAATATGTGGGCCTTTGCAGAAATTTTCCACCTTACTAAACCAGATTTATTTATTGATACCCATGTGAGTAATGGGGCTGATTATCAGTATACGTTAACCTATTTGGCATCTCATGAAGATAAATTGGGTGTTGTGGGAGAATTTGTAAGAGAAAAAATGAACCCCTATATGGAACAAGCGATGGATAAAGACGGTTATCCCATTGTTCCTTATGTAAATGTTTGGGGAACAACGCCTGATAAAGGATATGTTCAATTCTTTGATTCACCAAGATATTCATCAGGATATGCAGCCTTGTTTAATGTACCGAGTTATGTGGTAGAAACTCATATGCTCAAACCGTATAAAGAAAGAACTCTAGCCACTTATGGTTTCTTAAAGCATGCGGTGAAATTCCTTGAAAGTAATGGTGAAGCCTTAAATGTAGCGAAGAAACAGCAATTTTCTCTAGATAGTATGGCTACAGCATTGCCTGTCAATTGGGAAGCTGACATGACACAAGCTGATACTTTATTATTTAAAGGTTATGAGGGCGTTATGAAAAAGAGTGAGGTGAGTGGTTTTTCAAGATTATTTTATGATCGTACAAAACCATATGAGAAAGCTATTCCTTATTATAATGCTTTAAAAGTTACTGAGGTTGCTACAATCCCAGATTATTATGTAATCCCTATGGGATGGTCAAAAATTGTTGATTATCTAAAACAGAATAATATTAAAGTAAAGCAATTCAAAAGAGATCAAGCATTAAAAGTAAAGGTGACCTATATCGATGAATATGAAACGGTGAAAACTCCATATGAATCCCATTATCTACATTATAATATTAAGACTTCTACTAGGGAAGAAGAAGTTAAGGTACGTAAAGGAGATTACATTGTGAAAACGAATCAGCCGTTTGTTCGTTTTATAATAGAGACACTTACGCCATCAGCAAAGGATTCTTATTTTGCTTGGAACTTCTTTGATGCGATTTTACAGCAGAAGGAACATTTCTCGGCGTATGTTTTTGAAGACAAAGCGAAGCAATATTTGGATGAAGATCCTGAATTAAAAAAAGCTTTTGATGAAGCTTTAAAGAAAGATGCTTCTCTAAGAAAAAATGGATACAGACAGTTAGAATTCATTTATGACCAAACCAACCATAAAGAAAAGTCATTTATGAGGTATCCAATTTACAGTGTATATACAGAAAAATAATAAATCATGGAATATCAACACTTAAGACCTACGGAATTAGCCTTCTTAACACACCTTTCCAATGCAGAAGGAAAAGTGTTGATGAGATTTACCATAATTAATTTGGTCATGGAAGGAGTGTTAGAAGGAAAGGTAAAACACACTGAAAATGGTACCGTGACGAAATTAAGTAAAGGAGAACAGTTTGATAGCTTTACACCAAGAGCCTATGAGAAGATTTTCCTGTCATATTTTAAAGATGATCAGGAAGATATTTATACAATCAAGACTTTATTACAAAAAGTAAAGGAAGATATCTCACCAAAGGATTTCTTAAATAAGTACATAAAACAAGAGCCTTCGATACAAAAGTATCTTGGAAAAGGATTTCTAAATCAACTTTCGTCTACAGTAAAACTATCTTTAGAAGGGAAGAAGATGGTCAGTAATCTACTAGCGTATTTAAAAGAAAGAAACAATACCTACAAGTATACCATGTCAGAAAGTAGAAAGTTGGCTGTTCTCCAAGAAATGGAGTCGTTAGCTTTACTATTACCCTCTTTTGATCAAGAGATTTTACCTCAGTTTAAACTGCTTATCAAATCTAAGATACAAACCGACGGAGATGAGAAAATAGATGATTTTGAAAATTACTTTGATGAAGCCCCACTATTTTTAGGATCTCTACAGCTTATTTATAAAATAGGAGGGATTGATGAAAGTGGAGATACCGATAGTCAAGACGATGGTGGAGAAGGAGCATAAACAATTAACAAATGAAGAAAATGAAAATAAAAGATATTGATACTAAGAAATATGTAAAAGGCTTTCAGGAGAACCAATTTCTTGAAAAACTAATCAACATAGCTAAAAAAGCTGGAGAAAAGGTCGTATATATTGGTTTGGTGTTGTTCTTTATGTACATCGATACAGAGACACCAAAAAAGGCAAAAGTAGCAATTGCAGGGGCATTAGGGTACTTACTGATACCTTTCGATTTAATCCCCGATTTCATTCCGATTGTAGGTTACTCAGATGATTTTTCTGTAGTATTAGCTGCAGCAAGTTATGTGGCAGTTTGTTTAAAGGAAGAGCATTTAAACCTTGCAGTAAAGAAAATGGAAGAATGGTTCGATGATTTCGAAGCTTCAGAGGTAGAAGGACTTAATGCAATGATTTATAAAAAAGAAAAATAATACAGACTTCTGAGAAGTGTTATAGCCCTAGTTCTTGAACATAGGGCTTTGTTATGTCTTTTACTTCCGCCCAAGTTAATGTTACTTGTTCTGGGCAATGCTTACTTTTGCATTTGTTGCTATCGAGTGGAAATGTAATTCCTTTAGTGTCTACACAGAAATTAGAAGTAACGCCTTTCTTAAGTTTAATATCAGAGTATTTGTGTTTGAGTTTATTGAAAATGGCGTTTTTGTAATCAATTTCATCATCAAATAAGTCTTTGAGACGGATGACTTTATTTTTCTGAGAATCAAAGTTGTAAGTCATTTTGATGATTTTAATTCCATCAAAACCATTGAAATAAGTATCTTTTTTAAAAGAGATACTCAGAATACCATTATTGTTGTGATGTACTTGATAGTCAAGGTTTAAATAACTTAAGCCCATAGCCCCTTTTTCTGATTTTACATCAATAATCTTTGCTCTGAAATTATTGATTGCCATAATCATGATTCTTTGAATATCGAGGTTGATTTGATGCTCAATGTCTAGCTTCTTTGAACAGATAACTTTTGGGTAGGAGATATTCAATTCATAGTGCATCGATGAATTCAGTTTATTAAACCCCTGTTTCTCTATTTCCATGGCATAGAAACTCAGGGCGCTGTTCAACACTGAAATTTGCTTGAATGATGTGTTGAAAAAAAGTACTATGAATAAGATTACAAATCTCATAAAAATTGTAGGCCTCGCTAAATGTAAAACAAATTAAAGGCCGAAATATTGTATTTGGGTCAAGATATTTAATCTAATGAAGGAAGCTGTAGCTTATTAAAGGCACTTTCTTCTTTCATCAGTTGCTCAATTTCATCAGTAGTCCTTGGGGCTCTTGCAGATAAATTTACAGGTCCTTCTTTAGTAATCAAAATATCATCTTCAATTCTTATCCCAATTCCCCACCATTTTGGATCACATTCACTATCTATGGGGATATAGATTCCAGGTTCAACAGTGACCACCATTCCTTCTTTTAAAGTGGTGTAATGTCCTTTATCATGTACATCTAATCCAATATGATGCATCAATCCATGAGGGAAATATTCATTATAAGCTTCTGGGTATTCGATGATTTTTAATTTGGTTAATGCTTTACCAATAATTTTGGATGACAACTCATAGATCTCATTGAAAGAGGCTCCCTCTTTACATGCTTGAATACATTCGTTTTGTGTTTTTAATACGATATCGTAAAGTATCTTCTGCTCTTTTGAGAATGTTCCATTTACAGGAATTGTTCTAGTCACATCAGCTGTATACCCTCTATACTCAGCACCACAATCCATAAGAATGAGTTCGCCATCTTCTACATGTTGCTTATTATTAGCAATGTAATGCAGCATACACCCATTTTCACCCGCACCAACAATACTAGGATACCCTTCATATTCGGCACCATATTTTTTATAGATAAACTCATGAATACCCTGGATCTCTGTTTCCGACATTTCTGGCTTCATCGCTTTCATAACTTCTATTTGAGCAATGCATGAAATGTCGATAGCCTTTTCTAGTAGTTGTATTTCTTCCTCTTTTTTTATTTCCCTCAGATCTGCCATCAGACTGTCGAGTAACATAAGAGAAATATTAGTGGTTGGTAATAGCTCGGCAATTTTGACTCTTTCTTCTGGAGTTTGGGCAGAAACGAAATCAATAATAGTAGGATCTAATCTTAGTATCATCGCATCTCTAAGTTCCATACCTACAAATTGAGCCACATTTGCTTGATTTTGAAGTGTAGTACCTCTCATCATATTGTAAATATGTTCACTAGCTGGATGGAGAAATGCAGGGTAATTTGCTTGTTTTTTGAAGGTGGAAATTAAATCAAATAGATCATATGGATCATAAATATTATTTTTTACATCTCTTGGAGGATCGAAGGTCAGTACCTTTTCAAAAGTAGAAAAATCGATTTCCATTCTTTTGAGTTGATGGTTTGAAAAAACACATGAAACATCAAGATCTTGGTGTACGACTTCTACACCTAACCTTGTGCCATTCCATTTTTCATCAAATTTATCTTTAGGTTGAACAAAGAACAGTTCATTACACTTGGTTCCATCAGATAAGGTATACGGCTCAGAGAAGATAAATAATACTGCATTTGGTTCTCTATATCCAGTAAGGTAGAATAGATTAGGGTCTTGATGGTACACATAATTTACATCATTGGCTCTATTTCGTATCGGGTTGGCAAAAAATACGGCAACACTTTTAGGAGGCATTTTTTGTCTAAGTGATTCTCTTCTATCTACATGAAAGTCTGATGACGTATAATCTTTTGGAGCATACTTGTATTGTGCTTCCGTAATGATGGGTAAGAAGAATAAAAAGGTGATGTAAAAAAATCTATTCATTAAAAATTACTATTTGGACAATAACCTAAGCCAAGATAATCATTGTAAAAAGAAAAGTGAATGACTTTTATGATTAATTGAAAAGTCATTCACTTTATTAGTAGTATTAGTCAATGGATACTACAAAGGTATATTACCATGTTTTTTTCTTGGAATCTTATCCACCTTATTTCTTAGCATATCAAATGCAGCAATAAGCCTTTCTCGAGTATTTTCTGGTTTAATTACTTCATCGATATAACCTCTATAGGCGGCTCTATATGGATTGGCAAACTCTTCAGTATACTCTTCAATTTTTTCTTGGAGTTTTGCTTCAGGATCATCTGCAGCTTTAATTTCTTTTCGGAATATTATTTCTGCAGCACCTTGTGCACCCATTACTGCAATTTCAGCTGTTGGCCAAGCATAATTAAGGTCTGCTCCAATGTGTTTAGAGTTCATTACATCATAGGCTCCACCATAGGCTTTTCGCGTAATCACAGTAATTCTTGGTACGGTTGCTTCACAGAAAGCATACAAGAGTTTTGCTCCATTGGAAATGATACCATTCCATTCTTGATCCGTACCTGGTAAAAAGCCAGGAACATCTTCGAATACAAGTAGTGGTATATTAAACGCATCACAGAAGCGAACAAAACGAGCCGCTTTTTTTGATGCATCATTATCTAATACTCCAGCGAGTACAGCGGGTTGGTTGCCGACTACTCCAATACTTTTTCCTCCCATACGAGCAAAACCAACAACAATATTTTCAGCATAAGCTTCATGTACTTCAAAGAAAGTATCTTCATCAATGCAGCCTAGAATGACTTCTCTAATATCGTATGGTTGATTGGGGTTGTCTGGGACAATATCTGCCAACTGTTTTCTAACTTCAGATTCTTTTGTCTTATAGTCATATCTAGGAGAGTCCATCTCACAGTTTTGTGGAAGATATGATAAAAGTGTTCTAATATTTTGGATCGCTACTGCTTCGTTGGCTGCAGTTAAGTGGGTAACACCACTTTTGATAGAATGAGCAGATGCTCCACCAAGTTCTTCAGAAGTAACTTCTTCATGTGTAACTGTTTTTACTACGTTAGGTCCTGTTACAAACATGTAAGATGTATTCTCTACCATCATGATAAAATCTGTGATTGCAGGAGAGTATACAGCTCCACCGGCACAAGGCCCCATTATACAGGAGATCTGAGGAACTACACCAGAGGCTTGTGTATTTTTATAAAAGATATCAGCATATCCACCTAATGATTTTACTCCTTCTTGGATTCTAGCTCCTCCAGAATCATTTAAACCAATAATTGGAGCACCGTTTTTCATCGCCATATCCATGATTTTGCAAATCTTTTCTGCATGCGACTCCGAAAGGGATCCTCCAAATACTGTGAAATCTTGAGAGTAGACATAAACAAGTCGACCGGAAATCTTACCGTATCCAGTGACTACACCATCTCCAAGGTAGTGTTCTTTGTCTAATCCAAATTGCACTTCACGATGTCTTACAAACTTTCCTACTTCATGGAAAGTATTGTGGTCAAGTAGCAATTCTATACGTTCTCTTGCAGTTAGTTTACCTTTTTTATGTTGTGCTTCTATACGTTTTTCACCACCGCCTAACTCAGCAAGGCGGTTCATTTCCTCCAAAGTTTGAAGCTTATCTTTCATATGTGTTGTTTTTGTGTGTTCTGTTTGATGTGTTTATAAGCTAGTGAAACTTAGAGAAAAAATATTAAAAATCAGAAACAAAGGAGAAATATTCTTCATGAAAATAAAAAAAGCTATCCATTACAGATAGCTTTTTGATGAATATAAGAGGAGAACTTATTCTTTAAGTTCAGTGTAGTTTTTTACGCTACCCAATCCATTTGCTGAAATTTTACAAGTATTATAGGCATTCACTTTCATGTTTCCGATCCCATTACATTCAGCGACCATATCACGGACAACGAGATCTCTTGCGTCTACGCTGCCTACACCGTTGGCCTCTAAATTAGCTGTAATTGCATTTCCACTTAGTTTTAATTTACCTACACCTGTAAATTCAAGGTTTAATTCTTTGCAGTTAATTTTTAGATCAGTAGTTCCTACTCCTGTATTTTCAAAAGTAAGTGTATTAAACTTTAATTCATCTTCGTTGGTAATTTCACCAACCAATGTAGTTTCTAGTTTTTCTAGATCTTCAAATTGAATAAAAACGACCAAGTCTTTCTTGTTGGTTTTACCATTTTTGTCGTCGTCTTTCGAATTGCTAATTCTTAATTTCTTTCCGTCTTGAATGGTTTTAAACTCGGCAACATCTTTTTCTTTCCCCTCAATAAATACTTTACAAGTAGAACCTTGTTTGAAGACAACATCAAATGCCCCTTCTAATTCTAATGTATTGAAGTCATTAACGGAGATCGGTTTTGTAACTTTATTATTACCCTGAGCGAATAAGTTGAATGAGAATAATAGAAAAGCGAAAAGTAAGGAAGTAAAAGATTTCATTAGTATTTGATTTAAATTTTAATTTAAAGACAACCTATGTAGAAGAAGGTTGCATGAGAAGTTTAGATTTGATAAATAATTGAAGTATTAAATAATTTAATTTGCGACAGGAAGTTATAAAAAATTATGTGTGATGGGATAAAAAAAGGATCACAAATTTCTCTGTGACCCTTTATTTCATTTAAATTTTTTATTCGTCTCCTCCAAAATGAAGTACTCCACTCAGCCCTAAAGTAGAAAGGTGAGCATCACTACTAAGGTCCATCGCTTCCCATTCTAATCTAACTTCAAACATTCCAAGCATTACACCTGCACCTACACCCCAAAGGAATTTTGTCTCATTATCGCTATCCGATGCAGTTTGTCCACCAGAAACAGAGTTGTCATATTTTGCAAAGAAAGCACCCGCTTTTGCGAAGCCGAATATTGGACCGATTTGCAGTTTACCTCTTGCTGCTACATCCCAACCTGTAACTTTGGACTCATAGGTATTTCCGCTACTAGAATCTTTTACTTTACCTAACGAACGGTAGCCGCCTTCAATACCAAGGAACTTATTACCAACGCCTGCAAATACTTTCCAAGCAAGAGCATTGTCATTTACTTTAAAGTCATCACCAGAAATATCAGTGAGTTTATGCTCTGCGAAAGTGTTACCAACACCGCCTCCAATTCTAAAAGATTGTGCTGATGTAACATTGATTAAAGTGAGTGAGCATAAAAATGCGAATAGAAATGAAAATAGTAGTTTTTTCATGAGTTATTAAAATTGATAATTATTGAAGAGTTACTATCCAATAGACAGTTAATTGATTTAAGTTGACAAAATATTCAATTGATTTTTAATTGGTTACACAATCAATAAACTAAAAATAGCTTCAAATAGTATCATTTATGATTACATTTTTAAAACTTATAAGTTCAAATCAAATTCTTATTGAAAAAGTATTATATGTCACTTAGAAAAACACTGAAATATATTTCATTTTCTATCCTTTCTGTTCTTGCTTTTATTGTGATAGTTGGGCTCTTATTTATCACTTTAAGTCCACAGTTTGGAGGGACACATACAGAAGAAGATATTAAAAGATATACAGCCTCAGGGCATTATGATGAAGGTGAATTTATCAATTTGACAACGACTACCATGGATATGAATATGGATAGTATTTGGTCAACATTAAGAGAGTTCATGGCAGGTGTACCTAATGATAGACCTGCAAGAAACATCGAAGTGTTATCAATGGAAGTGGGTGATGTAGTGAACAATGATACGCTAACTAGAGTAACATGGTTTGGGCATTCTGCTTTCTTGGTAGAAATGGCAGGGAAAAAGATCTTATTAGACCCAATGTTAGGAGATGTACCAGCTCCACATCCATGGTTAGGTCAATCGAGATATTCTAAAGAATTACCAATATCTATCGAAGATATGCCACATATCGATGCTGTTTTTATATCTCATGACCATTATGATCATTTAGATTATGAGAGTATCGAAAAGTTGAAAGGAAAAGTAGATCAATACTATCTGCCATTAGGTGTTGGCGCTCATTTTAGAGCATGGGGTATTCCAGAGGAGAAAATCCATGAATTAAATTGGTGGGACGAGGCTGAGTTAGGTAACATCAAATTGGCATTTACTCCATCAAGACACTTTTCTGGAAGAGGACTTACAGATAGGAATGCGACATTATGGGGGTCTTGGGTATTGATAACAGAAAAGGATAGATTATACTTTAGTGGTGATGGTGGGTATGGAACTCACTTTAAAGAGATTGGTGAAAAGTATGGTCCGTTTGATTTAGGTATGATGGAATGTGGTCAATACAATGTGAAATGGGCACAGATACATATGTTACCAGAAGAGTCTGCTCAGGCTGCAGTAGATATTAATGCTAAACTAATGATGCCTATACATTGGGGAGCATTTACTTTAGCACTACATTCTTGGACTGACCCTGTGGTAAGAGTGAAGAAAAAAGCAGATGAATTAAATATGCCAATTTCAACTCCAAGAATAGGAGAACCTATAGTTTTACATCAGGAAAAATATCCTATTTCTTCTTGGTGGGAAAACTACTTGTAGATATAAAAATAAAGGGATTCCAATGTTAGGAATCCCTTTTTTGGGTAATAAAGAATTAGTCACACGTCTATTGCTTTACTTTGTATGGCGTCTGATTAATAGCATCAATGATTTCTTTTTCAGAAGCCTTGCTGTTATCAAACCATACAGTTACCGAGGAGTTTTCTAAATTGGGTTGCATTCCAAGATATCCATCTACTTCTTTAAGAGAGTAGTTTACAATCCCCGTACAACAACTTGATTTAAAGCCTTTCAGCTGATATGTTTTTTCTGTTTGCTTTACCGTAGTAGATGATACTTTTTCAGTTGTATTCCCATTAGATGTGTTACAACTACTGATAAAAAGTAATCCAACGATAGTGATGATGATGTTGATTAGTTTCATTTTATATTAGGTTTAAATAGGGAAGTATTAGAATAAAGATATTTAAGAAGGCGATGCCCCATAAAAATCTTTTGGATTGGAAAAAATGGAATGCTCTTTTTTCTGTGAGTGCTAACTCTTCATATTCTATATTACTAGTACAACAGCTCTCTTTCTTGTTTGGAAAATAGGCTTTGTACAAATTATAAAGTGTTAGCATTAAACTACTTCCAATTAATAATGGTTTGATACTTATCAGCCAAGTTAATGTTGATGCAGAAACCCCCATTAGTCCTACAATGGCTAACAAAGGCCCTACACAACAGGTAGAAGCAAGTAAGGCGGTAAATACCGCCAAACCTGATTTTAAAATATTTTGCATTAGCTAAACATTATATTGAAGAAATAACCTGCAAGGATCATCCCTAAGCCAATGGTACTGAAGAAAGTGATAATTAATTGTTTCTTCATTACTTTCTTTAGAAGTAAAGCTTCTGGTAAGGATAAACCAACGGCTCCCATCATAAAGGCGATTGCTGTTCCCATAGGTACTCCCTTAGCAATCAAAGAGTCAATGACAGGTAAGATACCTACGGCGTCAATGTATAATGGTATTGCTGTTAAAACCGCAATTGGTACAGCAAATGGATTGTCGGCATTAATGTATTTTTCAAAGAAAGATTGAGGAACAAATCCATGAATAAATGAACCGATAGCCAAACCAACTAAGATATATGGAATCAGTTTCTTTAATGTCTGAACTGTTTCAGCATGAATTTCAGGTAATCTCTCACCGAACGATCTTTCGTCATTATCCTCTACAGCATGTGTCTCCGCTAAGTTTTTTACCCAGTCAGCCACATATTTTGCCATACCGATTTTATCTAAGATGATACCACCTACAACACCAAGTAGAATTCCGAAAAGCACATAGATAATGGTAAACTTCCATCCATAAGAAACAATAAACATTGCAATAGCCACTTCATTTACCAAAGGTGAAGTAATCAGGAAAGAAAGTGCAATACCTAAAGGAATTCTTGATTGCATCATCCCTACAAAAAGAGGAATAGATGAACACGAACAGAATGGTGTTACAGCGCCTAAAGTGGAAGCAAGAAGGTTACCAATACCAAACTTTTTATTTTTCTCTAAGTAGGCTCTTATCTTATTTAATGGAAGATAACTTTGAACGATCCCCATGATATAAGTAATAATTATTACTAAGAGAATGATATGAGTAGTTCCTACAAGAAAGTAATGTAAGGCACTACCAAAAGTAGATTCAGGTGCTAAACCTGCTAATTGATAAACTAAATAATCTGCTGCTTTTATTAATAAACTTTCCATGATACTATGCATTTAAGATTTTCAATAATTCTTCATCTGAATGATGTTTTTTATAACTGTAAACTTTATCGTTTACCACAACTGCAGGAAATTCTGAAGTGCCATACATCATTACTTGTTCTAATTCTCTGAGGTCTTCTACTTGTACAGCGATATTATTTTTCTCTGCAACTTTTTCGACTCTCTTCTTTATGATTGGATTAATCATACAGCAATCCTGATGAAGAATTTTGATAATCTTTTCCATGACTTGTTTCTATTAGAGTGAATGAGAAATTTTAGAGGAGAGCTATTATGCAAGCATAGCTGCTATATCCTCATCTGTATTTTTTTGGCGGTAGTTGAATACTTTTCCATCAATTACCAAAGAAGGAAACTCTGTAGTACCGAACTGCATTGTTTCAATCATATCAGTTACATCTTGAATAGCTACTTCAACATTTTTTTCTGCAGCCACTTTTTCAATTTGCTTTCTGATTCTTGGGTTAACACCGCAGCATGATTGATGTAAAATTTTGATCGTTTTCATAGGAATTTATTTTTTTAATTTTGATTGTTTTAAACTGTTTTCACCTATGAAGTATTGGAAGGAGTTGAAAAGACACACATTTTAGAAAAAAAATAAAAAAAAACTTCAATCAGTTTGCTAACTAATTGAAGTTCAATATTTTGCGGTTGTTTTTTTTCTATTCTTTATAAATCTTCTAATAATAGATTTTTTCTTGTTGTGATAAATTGGACAGCACCAGGTACAATTTCAATGTCAAGTTCTGTGATGTCTCCAATTACTTCTCCATCTAATTGGAGAAGTTGAGGGTTTTTAAATTTAATCTTTGCTTTTTCAGCAGAATAAACGTTGCCATTAGCATCTTCTAAAAAGCTTTCATCAAATTTTGAAAGACCGACGATAATAAGATCTTCAAAATTCATTTCTGGTATGGCTACCAATTCAAATTTGCCATCAAAAGGATTACTAATACTATTTAGAGGGACACCTGTTCCAAATTTCCTAGCATTACATATCGCCATCATAATACCCGTTTCGTCATACTCTTCACCGTCAATCTCTATGGTATAATCGAATATGTTTGTCTCTCTAAGTTGTTCTAGGAAATACTTAAAGTAGGTAGTCATACCTCTATTGGGATCTTTAGAATACCCATTGACAATCTGAGCATTTACCCCAATATCACCTATATGAAGACAATAATGTTCGTTGTTGACTTTTAATAAATCAAGCCCTACAGATATTTTAGACATCAGAATATCTTTTAGGGCTGACATTGGATCCGGATCAACAAACAACTCTACAGCCATTCCATTTGCAGAACCTAAAGGAATAATGCCCATAGGGATTTCACTATCTAATAATGCTGTAGACGTAAATAAAGTTGTGCCGTCACCACCTACAGATGCCACTCGACTGGGTTGGTAATGGTCTATCTCTTTTTTGAGATTTTCTAAATCATCCTTACCCGTAGTCCTGAAGATGTGGTAATGAATATCATATACATCTAATAGGGCTGTAGCTTCCTTAAGGAAAGGTTCTTTATCGATATCACCAGAAATAGGGTTGACAACAAATAATAGTCTCATATTTAATAGTTTGACGTTAATCGGTCGAGGTAAATTTAAATAGTTAAGTTAGTGAACTTTCATTAAAGTTGATCTTTATTCTTTACTTTAATCAATTCTAAACTATCTAAATTTAAACAAGATAAATAACCATGATATTTTCTTTGTTCTGTAGTTGGTGTTTTCAAATATGCACAGCCTGAATCTAGATTGATGATCTTTCTTTTTTCTTTGACCATCTTTTCTACTTCATAAATAAATTTAGGCGTATGCCCATGAACTAAACGTTTCTTCTTCAAAACTTCATTAATACGTTCAATAGGAGGCAAAGGCTTTCTAATGGTTAACATTGCGTCAAAGTCTTTTTTAGGCTTTTCTGCACTAAAATTAAATCCAGCATGCACAAAGTGATAATCTTCAATAATGATATGATAAGGAAGTTCATTGAAGAATTCTTTATGGTGCCAATATAAAACGCCATCCTCACTTAGAATACTCTTTCTAGGTTTTGTGAAAATCCTTGTGATGAAACGTAAAAATTTAGGCTTATAAGTTTTCTGCTTGTCAATCAGGTTCTGTTCATGGTTTCCTCTGATTGTATATATATGATAACCGTCTTTTTGTAAATCGAGAATATAATCGATCACTTCTTTGCTGTAAGGACCTTTATGGATATAGTCTCCGAGTAAAACAATAAAGTCGTTAGTAGTAATTTTTAATTCGTCTTCTAATAAATATTTCAGGGTGTGGTAACAACCATGAATATCACCAATCGCAAATCTTCTGACGTATTTGTCCGTCTTTAATTTTAACTTTTTCAAAATAATGATCTAATATCTTTTTTCTTATTGGATTCAAAGGTATAATTTTGAGTCGTGATCACATAGAAAAATATCGAGATCTAAGAATAATTATATTGTAAGTGACTGATTATTAGATGTTATTCACAGACTATAAACACTAATTCAGATGAAATTGTTGATAACTGTTGTATTATAAAGCATTGATCTTGTATAATTTCAAGTAAATCAGTGACTTATCAACAGATATGTAAATAAATCTGAATAACAATGTTGGTAATTCACCGTTTTGTTGATAAGTGTATATAAACTAATAAATACAACTTTTAGTGCATGAAGAATCCTATTACAGCCTTATCCTTATTAAGAAACTACAAGGTTTCTAATATTTCTGGTGATGCCGCGGCGGGTTTCGCGACTGGAATTATGTTAATTCCTCAAGGGATGGCATACGCTGTTATTGCAGGATTACCTGTACAATATGGATTATATGCCTCGTTGATTGCCCCAATTTGCTATTTCCTTTTTGGCACAACACAAAAGTTGGTAGTAGGACCTGCTGCTTTAGATTCTATGCTATTAGCTTCAGGTATTGCTTCTTTAGGAGTGGTAATGTCTAGTGAGGAGTATGTGGCTAATGTGATGGTAGTTGTCTTTTTCGCAGGCATTTTACAAGTAATTGCAGGCCTATTGAAGTTTGGATTTATTGCTAATTTCTTTTCTCAGCCTTTATTAAAAGGGTTTACGACTGCTGCAGCTTTACTTATAGCCTTTAGTCAGGTAACCCATTTATTCGGGTTGGAGAAGGTAGAAACATCTTATTTTCATCAGGAGTTGTATTATATGATTTCTAAAGCTTCTCATATGCATTTTCCTACATTAATCGTTGGTTTCGGTACTCTATTGGTCATTTTCTTAGCCAAAAAAGTGAACCTACAAAAGATATCTACACCTTTAATCGTAGTGATTAGTATACTGTTGAGCATGTATATGGATTTTGAAGGGATGGGAGTAGGCGTAGTAGGGAATATACCAAGTGGTTTGCCTCAACTTATTCTTCCATCTTTTGAACAAGTCAACCTCAAAGAATTATTACCTATTTCTGTGATTGTAGCTATTATCGGTTTCACTGTATCCAATAGTATCATTAAAAGCGTTGAGGAAGGGAATAGTAAAATTAATATCAATAGGGAATTTATTGCTTTAGGTTTGTCTAACAGTATTGGTACTTTGTTTGGTGGATATCAGGCAAGTTCAAGCTTTTCTAGAACAGCGATTAACCAAGAGGCAGGAGCAAAAACTAGAGCATCAAATATTATCTCTAGTGTGATGATCGCCATTGTACTTCTTTTCTTTACAGATATCTTTTACTACTTACCGAAAGCAGTACTCGCTGCAGTAATTATTGCAGCAACACCTTCTTTGTTTAGTTTTAGTTACTTCAAAGAAATTTATTTCCTTAGAAAAAGAGAGTTTGTAGTCTGTATCCTCACTTTTATATTAACGATAGAATTTGGAGTGATTGTCGGATTAAGTAGTGGAGTAATTGCTTCATTAGGGGTATTTATGTATCAAACTTTAAAACCACATTTGGCAGTTTTAGGAAAAATAGAAGACACTAGAATTTATAAGAATATACTAAGGTTTGATGGTGCAAAAGAAGAAAATCATATTATTATTTTTAGAGTAGATGCTCCATTGTATTTCAGTAATATCAGGTATGTCCTTGATGAAATGAAACGTGAATTATCAAAAAGAACAGATATTCATGCTATTGTGATAAAATCTGAAAGTATTAACTCTATTGATATCACTGCTTTAAATGAATTGAAGCAATTTATCCATCAACAAAAAAGAAAAGGAATAGAATTATATATGTGCTCTGTAGTTGGCCCAGTGAGAGATTTGCTTTATAAAGGAGAGGTTGTTGAACAGATGGGGGGCAACCAATTATTTCTATACTTAAATGATGTGATAAAATATATCAAAGACAAAGAGGCATATAATTTCAAGAATAAAAAAATAGCTAACCAAAGTAGTAAAGAGTAAACTATTCTTTGATTAGCTATTATTAAAAATATATAGAAACCTATTGATTTAACTTTGCTTTTGGTTTGTATTTGTCCACGCTAAACCCAAAGATTGCTCCACAGATACCTCCCATTAAATGTGCCATCTGAGAGATATTATCAGCACTAAATGCATTGACTACTTCTTGTCCTAAGAATAAGATCACAATAAGGATGAATGTTAGTGGAATTGCTCCTTTTTGAACATTCACAACAGAACTCAAAAGAATAAACATAAATACAATGCCACTGGCACCTAGTAAACCACTAGATAAGAAAATAGCGTTGATTAAACCTGTTACTAGAGCCGTAATAGACATCATGGTCAGTAACTGTTTACTACCGTATTTTTCTTCAAGTATAGGTCCTAATAATAGGATATAAGTGAAATTACCAAAGTAGTGATCCCATCCACCATGTCCAATCACATGACTGAAAAGTCTGAAATAGGTTAATGGGTTGGAAAAGCTCATGGAACTAAAAGTGCCTACACTAAAAATAGGTGTGAGATCAAATCCAATATTTTTTAATATCATAAAAGCAGCACAGATAAATGTAAAAGTCAATGTTACCGGTGCATTATATTGTATGCGCATTTTTTTCTATTTATTTAGTTTACCCTCCACAGCCAATAATCTTATTAAATGAAGGCATTTCTTGAGTATCGATTAATTGATCTTTTTCTTTATTTAGATCTTGTTCTTGATTGACAAAAATATGATGTATTACTCCTCCACAATTGTCTTGTGATGCAGCTGTTACACTCTTAAGACAGTTATTTTCTCTATTTAGACGTAGACAACCTAAAAAAGCAAAAAGTAAGGCTTCTTTGTGTGTGATTATTTTTTCTGATGGAAGAACTACTTCAACAGTTGTACAATAGGAGCGAATACGATCTATCAGATAGTCATTATAAGCACCTCCACCTGTAATCAGTAATTTTGGTTTTCCGAAGTGTATTTTTGATAAGTTATTTGCATTCTGTATTACCTGATTGACCTGATAGGCAGTATGTTCTATACTGGTAGCTAAACGGTCTTCTAAACGATCAATCTGCTTTAAGATAGGTAAGTAGTGTTCTTCTACCCATTCTTTTCCCAATGATTTTGCTCCAAATGAAGAATAGAAGTCTAGCTTATTTAATGCATCAAAAATTTTTTTCTGAACATTACCTCTTCTTGCCATTCCTCCTTTATCGTCATATTCTTTTCCTATTGAGCGCATATAGACATTTAGAGGCATGTTGGCAGGGCAAGTATCAAAAGCGATGGTTTCATTATCGACTTCATAAGATATATTCCCGATTCCTCCCAGATTTAAACGATAATGGTATTCATTAAACAGTAATCGGTCGCCTATCGGTACCAATGGAGCTCCCTGACCGCCTAATGCAACATCAGCAACTCTAAAATCATTGATCACATTGTGTTGAGATGCAGCAGCTATTTCAGGGCCACCGCCAATCTGTGAAGTAATACCTATTTCAGTCTGATGGAAAATCGTATGACCATGGCTACAAACGTAGTCTACCTTTAATTGATGCTCATCAATGAAACATTTTGCCAATTGTCCTAGTTTCTTCCCAAGATCACGGTCTAATTTTATATATTCAAATGCAGAAAGATGTTCGGCAGTATTTAGGCGTTGTTTCCACTCCTCATTCCAATCATGGCTTGAGGTATAGGGCATATAGTAACGCCATTGTTTTTGCCTGTCTTTCCAAAATTCGGCATAACAAAGGTCAACACCGTCGAGGCTTGTACCTGACATTATACCTATCATACGAAATTTGTTCTTACTGCTCATTATTTGTCAAATTAGATCCTTTAATTTCGTAACTCTAAATTTATTTTGAAAACAAAAGAGACATGAATACACATACTTACGTAGAAATTATTACAATCGGGGATGAAATTCTCTATGGACAGATCACAGATACCAATTCTCAATGGATGGGAACGGAGTTAAATAAAATCGGGTTTAAGGTGATCCGTAAAACTTCAATAGGTGATACAAGAGAAGAGATACTCAATATCCTCGAAGAAGCTCAGAAAAGAGCAGATGTGATTCTAATAACTGGAGGTTTAGGACCAACTAAGGATGATATTACAAAAAAAACAATAGCAGATTATTTTGGAGTGGATATGACTTTTCATCAAGAAGTCTACGACAATATTGCAGAGCTATTTAGAAATAGAAACAGAGAATTAACGGAACTAAACCGTTTACAGGCAGAGGTGCCAAGTAATGGAAAGGTATTGATGAATGAAGTGGGTACTGCTCCGGGTATGTGGTTTGACTCTGGAAACAAAACATTTGTTTCCATGCCAGGGGTTCCAAGAGAAATGAAGTTTCTAATGACCAATCATGTGTTGCCTCAACTACAGAAAAAATATGAGACTCCACATATTGTACATAAGATGCTTAGAACAATGGGTATCCCAGAATCAGTTTTAGCACAGACCATTGAAGATTGGGAGAATAACCTTCCTGAGTTTATCAAATTGGCATATCTACCAAGATTTGGTCAAGTGAGGTTAAGGCTAACAGCTGTGGGAGAGGATAAATCGGTATTAGATAATGCAATTAGTGAACAAGTAGAACTACTAAAACCTTTGTTAGGTGACAAGCTATTTGCAGAGGAAGATGTAGAAATTGAAAAAGTAATCATGGACAAGATGATTACAAAAGGATTAAAATTAGCAACAGCCGAATCATGTACAGGTGGTTTACTAGCTCACCGAATTACCAAAATGGCAGGGTGTTCTGCATTTTATAACGGAGGCATAGTATCATATAGTAATGACGTTAAGCATTCTCAATTGGGAGTATTGAAAGAAACATTAGAAAGTTATGGTGCGGTAAGTGAACAAACAGCTTTACAAATGGCAGAAAATGTCAAAGAAAAGTACAATTCTGATTTTGGGATTGCAACTACAGGAATCGCCGGACCTGACGGAGGAACGGAAGAAAAACCTGTCGGTACCGTTTGGATAGCTATTTCAACACCAACAGAAACAAAAGCTAAGTTATTACAATTGACAAAACAGAGAGAAGTAAATATCACTGCAACTACAAATAATATACTTCAATGGCTCAATGATCACTTAGAATAAGGTGTCATTTTGTGAAAAATTATAAATTTTTAAAGTCCAATTCTTATTTAAATTAAGAGTTGGGCTTTATTTTTTTAGTATTGATTATTTGTTAAAATAGTAAATGTAGTATTGTTAAGTGATTGATATATAGTCAATTGAAAATGTTTGTCGTAATAATGTAGTATTAAAAGTGTAAAAAAGTGACTTATTATTTTTTTGATTTATTATGATTATCTCGATTGTTGTATCATGACGTTTAGCTAACCGACATAAAATTAATTTACTAATGAAATGAAATCGAAACTATGAAACTATAAGAACTATTATTTTCCACTATTATATAGAAAGAATCGTCCTTATTCATCTTAAAAAAACATCTATCTATTATGCTCTATTATTAAGGATGGTGCTATTTTCTAATTTACAAAGAAGTGCTATACATACTCTCTGAAAGCACTTATGCTCTATTTTTTTAAAATATATTCATTGACTGAAATGCTAAAAGTACAAATTTTTAAGCGGCTACAGCTTTTAATGACTACCTTAGTTATTATGCTTGTAGGCTTGAGCTCTACGTATGCTCAAGATAAAATAGTAAAAGGAACAATTATCGGAGGTGATACAGATACACCACTTCCGGGTGTGAATATCACTATTAAGGGAACAACAACTGGTACAATTACAGATTTTGATGGTAATTTCAAATTAAGCGTACCTCCAACAGCTCAATCTTTAGTGTTTACTTTTGTTGGTTATAAGACAAAAGAAATGGCTATCGGTACTCAAACAGAATTCAACCTAACGCTTGAAGTTGACCAAGAACAACTTGAAGAAGTAGTAGTTGTAGGTTATGGTGTACAGAAAAAATCATTAGTAACAGGTGCAATTGCAAGTGTTGATGCTGACGATATTGTAAGTTCAGCAGTAACAGCAGAGCAAGCATTACAAGGTAAGGCAGCGGGTGTTACGGTAACTCCTCAATCGGGTTCTCCAGGTAACGGGATTAAGATTCGTATTAGAGGTGCAAGTTCAAATGGTAATAGTGATCCATTATATATCGTAGATGGTATGAAAACAGGAAACATCAGTTTCTTAGCTCCATCAGATATTGCTTCAATGGAAGTACTAAAAGATGCAGCTTCATCAGCAATTTATGGTTCAGAAGGTGCAAACGGTGTAGTAATCATCACTACAAAATCAGGTGATAAGAGTGGTCGTTCAAGTATTGATTACTCATTCCAATATGGTATTCAAAGCATTGGTTATAAGCCTAACATGATGAATGCAAAACAATATGCTCAGTTTATGCAAGAAGCTCATGATGGTCAGGATTATTATATTCCAAATCCAGATGATTTCAATGAAGGAACAAATTGGGTAAATGAAGCGACGGAACAAACTCCGATGGTAAATCACAACTTATCATTCTCAGGTGGATCAGATAAAGGATCATATTTATTGAGTGCTGGTTATACTTCTCAGGATGGTATTATCGGTGGCGATAAAGCAAGTTATGAAAGAATCAATGGTCGTTTGAATGTAAACAGAGATGTAAAAGAGTGGTTAGATGTATCAGCAAATGTTGCATTTACTAGTTTTTCAAGATCATCAATTACAGAGGACGATGGCTTTAATGGTATTGTAAATAGTGCGTTAATGATGGACCCAACTGGCCAAGCTAGATATGCTCCAAATGCACTGACTCCTTATATGCAGGATAAATTATCTGAAGGAAGAATATTAACAAGAGACTCAAATGGTAATTACTATGGTCTTTCTAACAACGACTTCTTGAAAGGTGAGATTTATAACCCATTGATTCGTTTGGAAAATGAGAAAGGTATTTACTCTGAGAACAAGATCTTAACAACTGGTTTGGTGAACCTTAAGCCTGTAAAAGGTTTAAAAATTAGCTCTCGTATTGGTGTAGATGCAGCGTATGGTAGCTTCAACTCTTGGAATCCATCTTACTGGGCTAACTCTAACTCAGAAAGCAATGCACCTACAGTAACCGCAAATGAACAAGTTTGGTCTACATGGTTATGGGAAAACTTTGCTACTTACACTAAGAAGTTTGGAAAGAACTCATTCACTGGTTTAGTGGGTATGTCAGCACAAGAAAACAACTATAGAAACCTAGATACTAAATCAGGTAATATGGTGAAGGAGAATGATTTATTCAGATACCCTGATTATGTTACTACTAGAGATAATGATAGAGTAACTGGTCGTAAGGAAGTAAAAAGAATGAACTCTTACTTTGCAAGATTATCGTATGATTATGATAACAGATATATCTTAGAAGCAACTTTCCGTAGAGATGGTTCATCATTATTCGGACCAGAAAATAAGTGGGGTAACTTCCCTTCAATCTCATTGGGTTGGAACGTATCAAATGAAGCATTCTGGAACATCGATAAAATTGATTACTTAAAAGTAAGAGGTAGCTGGGGTCAAAATGGTAGTTTATCAAATTTAGGAGTAGATCAATATCGTTCGTTGATTACAACTACTAATATTGCGTATCCTGATGCAAACGGTTTGTTACTAACAGGTGCTGAGCCAGCATTATTGGCTAACCCTAACTTAAAGTGGGAAACTTCTGAGCAAACAAACATAGGTGTTGATTTAAGAGCTTTCGATAGCAAATTATACTTCACTGCAGATTACTATAAGAAACTAACTAAAGATCTATTAACTCCATCTACTCCAGCTTTATCATATGGTAACAATGCTCCATATGCGAATGCAGGGACTGTTTCTAACGAAGGTTTTGAAATGATCTTAGGTTATAGAAACAGTGAGAAGGAATTTACATATGATGTAAGCTTCAACGGTGCGTTTAACAAGAACGAAGTGGTAGAAGTAGCAGATGGTTTAACAAGAATTGAAGGTGCTTCATTACCTACAATAGGTCCAGTTACTTATTTTGAAGCAGGTCAACCAGTATGGTACTATAGAGGATATCAAAATGATGGTATATTCAGAGATCAAGCACATATTTCTAGCTGGCTTGAAGAGAATAATATTAAAGACGATCCAAGTAATTTCAGTCCAGGTGATCCAATCATCAAGGATGTAAATGGTGATGGTTCAATTAATGATCAAGATTTAACGAATATTGGTTCTCCACACCCTACGTTTATCTATGGTGCTAACATAACTGCAGGTTACAAAGGGTTTGATTTAAACATTTTCCTTCAAGGAGCAACAGGTCATCAAAACTTTATTGGATTTATGAGAGCAGATAATAATGCTGTAAATAGATTGAATAGCGTGACTGAAGATCGTTGGGTAAATGATGGAGATGTAGCGACATATCCAAGAGCAGGTTATAATAATGATACTTACTTCAAGAGTGATTTATTAGTACAAAATGCTAGCTATTTAAAGATCAGACAAATTCAGTTAGGATATACTTTACCATCATCGATTGCTAAGAAAGCATTCATGACTAGAGCTAGGGTTTATGTATCGTTAAACGACTTCTTCACATTCACAAACTACGAAGGAATGGACCCAGAAGTGGGTAGTAACAACAACAACGCTCAAGGTATTGACTTTGGTACTTATCCAGTTTCAAGAAAAGTATTATTCGGTCTTTCTGTATCATTCTAATAACTTAAGATTTAACTAATAATGAAAATATATAGCTTCAAGAAGTTACTTGCGGTATTAAGTGCTTCTGCAATGCTCACAGCATGTTCTTCCGACTTCTTAGATGTAGAACCTTACGGTAAATCAGATACATCGACGTATTATCAAACTGATGATGAAATAGATTTAGCACTTACAGCTTCATATGATATGTTATCATCAGATCAGTTGCAGGGATGGTCAAGTTGTTATGTCATTAAAAACTTACCTGCTGATGATGTGAATTGTGGAGGAGGTGGAGCTTCCGATCAGGCTCAATATCAAGAAATTGATGACTTTGAGTGGCATGCTGAAAATGCAGGTATCAGAGCATTCTACCATATTAATTATTATGGTATTTACAGAGTTAATCAAATTATCACAAATGCTCCTACTGAGGGCAGAAGTGATTTGATGAATAGAATGATTGCAGAAGCAAAATTCTTAAGAGCGTATTTTTACTTTGAGTTGGTAACAGCTTTCGGTGATGTTCCATTATGGTTAGAGCCACCTGTAGAGTTAACTGAGGGTAAAGAAAGAACGCCAAAGGCTGAAGTATATGCTCAGATTGAACAAGATTTAACAGAAGCTGCTGAAGTATTACCAAATAAATCAGTTTTTGATGGTACTGGCGATGCATTCAGAGCTAACAAACAAGCTGCATTAGGGTTATTGGGTAAAGTGCGTGTATTTCAAGGGGACTTTGCCGGTGCAATTGCTCCTCTTGAAAGCGTTCTCCAAGTAGAAGGTTCGGAAGTAGCTTTAGAGTCAGACTTCTCACAGTTGACATTGAAATCTACAGAGTTTGGTAAGGAATCATTATTTGAAGCTTCGTTTATTTCGAATCTTGATACTTGGGGTACAACCCAATGGAATAGAGATGCTCATGATAACCGTCATATTCAGTTATCAGGACCTAGACAGTTAGATGATATTGAAGGTGCGACACCTATCAAGTCAGATAAACTTAGATCTGGATGGGGATTTTTGCCTCCTACAAAATCTTTATTTGATTCATTTGAAGCAACAGATGGTAGAAGAGATGCAACAATCTTAGATGATGAAGGTTTAGCAAGACTTTATGGTCAGGTATTCACAGACGGTTGGGATACTGAAGGTTTAGTTAGAACAAAATACACGACTTTTGATTCTGAAACTACAGACGAAGGTGGTGCAACTCCTGAGTTGAATTATACGACAAACTGGAGATTATTACGTTTTGCAGATGTGATTTTATTAGCGGCTGAAGCTTATTACGAACAAGGTAACGAGTCGGATGCAAGAGCTATGTTGAATAAACTTAGACAAAGAGCTGGAGGTTTAGCAGATTATGATGCAACGGTAACTGGCGACGCATTATTTAACGCTATTGTGAATGAAAGAAGAGTAGAATTAGCTTATGAAGGTTCTCGCTTCTGGGATTTAGTTCGTTGGGGTTTAGCTGACGAGAAACTAAAAGACAGAGGTTTCCAAAAAGGTAAGCATGAACTTTTCCCTATTCCATTAGCAGAGATAGTAGGTAATCCAGGCATTACCTCAGCAGACCAGAATCCTGGTTACTAATCTGTATTGTTCTCGAACGTTTGATGTTGGTCTTTGTATCAGCATTAAGCGTTCTCTTTTTATTTTCGAAAACGTATTGGACAGGACTAAGTATTGAATGATCTTATATTCTTATCCTATTCTAACATACGATAGATGTTGGATATTATCTTGTATGATATTCACTAAAAATTACTGTAGGTACCCTTTGGGTAGTTACAGTTTTTTTCGTTAGGTCTATTTTAATAATTAAAGAATTAGGTCTAAAATTGGAAGAGAAATGGTCAAGATACATGGTGATATTGCTTGAAATACGGAAAGATTTTTACCTACCACGCCTATAATAACCTTAGTTTTATTAGTGATGAGAGCAATAAGAAGCCATATTTAATCTTTAACGACCTATTAAATAAGTTTATCTGTTTTTACTATGCTAAGTAGTTTGTTGTATTAATGAAATATATGTAAGTGATTAAAAATCAATGCATTGCAATTGTTTATCGTAATAATGTAGTATTAAAAACGTAAAAAAGTGACCTCTGTTTTTTTCAATTTTTCTTGAATATTTCGATTGTTGTAAGTGTAAGGCTATGGAAGTTGGCTATAAGTCGGTTGATATACTTATAGACTAAAGAACAGATGAAATGATTTGATATTATCTATAAGCATCAAACAAATTTAGTTTTTGAGAAACTGTTTCAACTATAGTATTGGAATGAAATGAAAGACTTCCTAGACATATATGCCTCACAAGGGAATTGTGAATGATTGAGACGTCATTTATTAATATCACCCCAATAATCTATTGAGGTGTGTTATTTCCCTAAAAAATGTAGAATTATCTAATTACCCTTTTTAGAATGCTGAGGGTAGATAATTTATATTGAATAGAAAGAATTGGACCCTCTTTCTATCTCAAGTATTCTATTCAGATACGATAGAAATGAACAATGATCAGTTCATTTATTTACTGGGAATATCCAGTGGGTATTCCTAGTTTTTTTAACATTATCGAACTATAACGGTGAATGATATCTATTAAAAAAATATAATTAATCTAATAGTGAAGATAATCTCTGTTAAGTCAGAATCAAGGTTACTTGTAAAGACAATACACTAACTAATTTTACAATTAATTTAATTTAAACGTAAAAATAACATATTAAATACAATGCGCTTTTCTTTAGCCATATGGATTATTTCTGTTTTGACTATCACAAGCCTTTTTGCACAAAATGAAGCTTGGGAGATTAAAGCAGTATCACAAGACAACTACCATGCTCAGGCAGTAGCCAATGGGATGATAGGAATATTACCATCAGAGAAGCCTCTTCAAATAAAAGAGGTGATCCTTAATGGTGTATGGGATATCTATGGTCGAGGTGGAGTATCTAATATTGTACATGGAATCAATTTCTTAAATATGGATTTAGGGGTATCTACTCCTAAAAAAAATGATGTGAAATGGGTTTCAGAAAATCAACATATTAAAGATTGGTCCCAAACCTTAAATATGTATGATGCTACTCTTACTACTGCATTTAACTTCGATGATATAGTAGAAGTAAAACACCAATTGACAGCATTAAGACATTTAGCCTATACTGGGGCGATCCGTATTGAACTTAAAGCAAAAAAGAATGCTTCAATTGTGGTCAAAAATCAGTTGATCGTACCTGATGTAAATTTACCAGGGAAGTCTATGTACCATAAATTTGGTGAACATGGAGATCTGATATTATCCTCTATTTCAGCTAAATCTCCAACTGGAAAATATGAACTAGCGGCTACCACTTCTTTTGTTTTCGATTCAGAAGAGAAACCTGATGTAAAAATGAAAGAAGTGAGTGAAAAGGAAGTGGAGGCATCTTTTACAATTGAGTTGAAAAAGGGAGAAACTTATAGTTTTACTCTAGTAGGTTCACAATGTAATACAGCTCAATCTGTAGATGCTATTAACGAAGCTGAGAGAAAAGCTATTTATGCCCACTTGGAAGGGTATGATAGGTTAAAAAGCAGACATGATAAAGCTTGGGAAAAGTTATGGGAATCTGATATTGTTATTGAAGGAGATAACAAAGCACAGTTGGATGTTCGTCAGCAGCTTTTCAATTTATATTCTTTTGAAAGAAAGGGAACTAGATTAAGTGTTTCACCAGTAGGTTTATCAGGAAATGGCTACAATGGACATGTATTTTGGGATACTGAACTTTGGATGTTTCCCACCTATTTACTTATGCAGCCAGAATTAGCAAAAAATATTCTTGATTATCGAGTAGATAGATTAGAACAGGCCAAAAAGAATGCACTGGCTCATGGTTATGAAGGGGCAATGTTTCCATGGGAATCAGCACTTACAGGTGAAGAAGATACTCCAACTTGGGCTTTAACTGGTCCATTCGAACAACATATTACGGCCTGTATTGGCTTGGCTTTTTGGAAGTATTATCAAGTCACACAAGATAAAGAATGGTTAGAGACAACAGGATATGAAGTTCTTCAAAATGTAGCAGATTTTTGGGTGAGTAGAGTGGAGAAAGATGAAAATGGAGTTTGTCATATCAATAATGTAGTCTGTGCAGATGAATATGCTGAAAATGTAAATGATAATGCTTTTACAAATGCTGCAGCTATTCAAGTTCTAAGAGCAACAGTAAAGGCTGCAAATATATTGGAAAAACAACCCAATAAAGAATGGATGGAAGTCGCTAATGCCATACCTGTTTTGGTAGAAGAGGGAATTACCATGGAGTATGACGGGTACGATGGGAGAATGATTAAACAGGCTGATGTGAACTTACTTTCTTTTCCATTACAATACTATTCGGACAAAGCCCAAATCAAAAGAAACTTAGAGTATTATGAGCCAAAAATAACATATTCTGCACCGGCAATGTCACATTCAATTTTGTCTGTGATTGCATCGAGGCTAGGAGATGTAGAAAACGCATATAGATTATTCCAAAGAGGATATATAAAAAATCAAAAGCCACCATTTAATGTAATCACTGAGCAACCAGACAATGATTTAGCCTTTTTTGTTACGGGATCAGGAGGAATGATGCAGGCGGTTCTTTTCGGTTTTGGAGGCCTAGAAATTACAGATAATGGGGTGACTCAGATACCATCATCATTACCAAAACAATGGAAATCAATGACCATTAAAGGGGTGGGTAAAGACAAGCAAACTTTCACAATAGTCAATAATGAACAGTAATTAACAATTTTGTATGATACATTTTAGAATAAAGAGAATTTTAATGGTTGGTGGCTTACTGGCCGGATTAACCACTTCACTTTTCGCTCAGGAAAGTAAGGAAGTGGAGAAAAAGATTGATGAAATTATTAAAGAACTTACAATAGACGAAAAAGTGGCGATGTGCCATGCACAATCAAAATTCAGCTCGAAAGGAGTGCCTCGTTTGGGAATCCCTGAGTTATGGATGAGTGATGGCCCTCATGGTGTAAGAGCAGAAATTAATTGGGATAATTGGGGGTATGCAGATTGGACGAATGATTCCATTACTGCTTTTCCTGCACTAACAGCATTAGCAGCAACATTCAATGAAGATTTATCTTATGAATACGGTGTTGCTGTAGGTGAAGAAGCAAGATATAGAAAGAAGGATGTACTGTTAGGGCCGGGTGTAAATATTTACAGAACTCCATTGAACGGTAGAAACTTTGAGTATATGGGTGAAGATCCATATTTAGCCTCTCAGTTGGTGGTTCCTTATATCAAAGGTGTTCAGTCAAATGGTGTTGCCGCTTGTGTAAAACACTTTGTAGCCAACAACCAAGAACATTGGAGAGACCATATCAATGTAGAATTATCGGATAGAGCCTTACATGAAATTTATCTTCCTGCATTTAAAGCTGCAGTTGAAGAAGGTGAAGTTTGGTCAATGATGAGTGCATATAATCAAGTAAGAGGTCAATATTGCTCACACAATGAATTTCTAGTCAATGGAATATTAAAAGGTGATTGGGCTTTTGATGGTGCTTTAATTACTGATTGGGGAGCAGCACATGATACTAAGCAGTCTGCAGAGTACGGACTGGATATCGAAATGGGTACAGGTACCAATGGATTAACTTATTCTGAGAAGAACCACTATGAGAATTACTATTTAGCTGGAGCTTTTAAGGAAATGGTAAAAAATGGTGAAGTGAGCGAAGATGTTTTAGATGATAAAGTAAGAAGAATTTTACGTTTAATGTTTAGAACGTCATTAGCTGAAGGTAGACCTTGGGGTAGTGTAAACACTGATGCTCATCATAATGTAGCAAGAAGAGTTGCAGGAGAAGGAGTAGTTTTATTAAAAAATGAAGACAATATTTTCCCAGTAGAAGCATCCAAGAAAACTAAAATTGTAGTAATTGGTGAGAATGCCACTCGTATGATGACAATTGGTGGTGGTTCTTCTGAGTTAAAAGTAGAATATGAAATTTCACCGTTACAAGGTATTCAGGAAAGATTCCAAAATGCTGAAGTAGTACACTCTATGGGATATGCTTCAGGTGCTGCTCAATATGGTAGAGTATTACCTTCTCCTTACAATGCAGATTCATTGAAAAATGCCGCTTTAGAAGCAGTAAAGGATGCAGATATTGTACTATTCTTCGGAGGTTTAAATAAAAACCATAACCAGGATTGTGAAGGAGATGATAGAGTTGCTTATGACTTACCGTTTGGACAGGAAGACTTAATTAATGCCATTGCAGAAGTGAATGAAAATATCGCAGTAGTATTGATTAGTGGTAACGCTGTCAAGATGGATTGGGAGAAAAACGTAAAAGGAGTGATGCAGGGATGGTACTTAGGAAGTGAAGGCGGTCATGCATTAGCAGATGTGATTTCAGGTGATGTTAACCCATCAGGTAAATTACCATTTACTTTCCCTAAGAAATTAGAGGATAACTCTGCACATCATTATGGTGAAATCTCTTATCCAGGAGATGGTACAAACCAAGAATATAAAGACGGTATTCTTGTAGGTTACCGTTGGCATGATACAAAGAAAATCGCCCCAAAATATGCTTTTGGATATGGCCTTTCATATACTTCATTTGAGATTGACAATATCAATTCCAATGAAAAAGTATTTGCAGCAAATGATCAAATCAACATCACTTGTGATGTGAAAAATACTGGAGCTGTTGATGGAGCAGAGGTCTTACAAGTATACGTAGGTAAGCCGAAATCAAAAGTGGATAGAGCTTTAAAAGAACTTAAAGCTTACAAAAAAGTTCACTTAGCGAAAGGGGCATCACAGCAAATAGAAATGAGTATCAATATTGATGATTTAAAATACTATTCTGAAGAAGATAAAGAATGGAAATTGGAAGAAGGACAATACATGGTTTATGTAGGTAACTCTTCAGACAATATCATCAAAAAGATCAAAATAACAGTAGGACAAAAAGTCAATTAATTTTAATCTTATCTGGACAATCCAATGTTTTTGATGTTGGATTGTCCACACTTCAACTAACTATTATTGAATTTATTCCTAACTACTTCTTTTCAGAGCTCTCTTTTATATCTGAAGACAATAGTTATGGTGAATTATATATAATTTATTTATCACCAAAATTTTAAAATATGAAAACATAAGAAATGAATTGCTACAAAGAAAACTAACTATAATTTGTAGTAGAGTGAAATCACTCATCCGACCAGCACAGTGCTCATATTAGAATAGCACAATTTTAAACAAGAAAACTAATTTTTAAATGAATACGTCTAAACTATCTTTTTTTAGCGGGTGTTTATTAATACTCTCTCTAATATTCACACCCTTTTTTTTAAAAGCACAAGTCTCTTCTAATGGACTATTACAAGTAAATGGGAACAAAGTCGTTAACAGAAATGGTCAATCAGTAAGTTTTGCTGGACCAAGCTTATTCTGGTCAAATAATAACTGGGGTGGCGAAAAATTCTATAATGAAGGTGTTGTATCTTGGGTAAAACAAGACTGGAATGCCGGTATCATCAGAGCGGCCATGGGAGTTGAAGATGGCGGAGGCTATTTCGACGATCCGGGTAGCAACAAAGCAAGAGTAGAAACAATTGTAAACGCTGCTGTAGCCAATGATATGTATGTAATTATTGATTGGCACTCACACTATGCCAATGAACATGATTGGGCAGCTGCTTATGGTTTCTTCGAAGAAATGGCACAAAAATACGGTCACTTAGATAACGTTTTGTACGAAGTATTTAATGAGCCAAAGTATACTTCATGGAGTCAGGGAATTAAGCCGTATGCAGAGTCTATTATTTCTGCAATTCGTAAGCATGATCCTGACAATATTATTATTGTAGGTACTCCAAAATGGTCTCAAGATGTGGATGATGCAGCAAATGATCCGATTAATCAACCGAATATTGCTTATACTTTACACTTCTATGCGGGATCACATGGTCAGTTCTTAAGAGATAAAGGTAACTATGCTTTATCAAGAGGATTAGCACTATTTGTTACAGAATGGGGGTCAGTAAATGCAGATGGCGATGGTGGTGTAAACTACGATGAAACATGGGCATGGGTCGACTGGATGAAAAATAATGGTATATCTCACTGTAACTGGTCTATCAACGATAAATCAGAAGGTGCATCAGCTTTATATCCAGGTGCATCAACTACAGGTGGTTGGTCTAACCTAACTGCTTCAGGAGCATTTGCTAAAGAGATCATGCAATCTTATTCTTCAAATGGTGAAGGGAGTAATGGTAATGGAGAAGTAGAGACACAAAACTGTTCAGTTGTTACTTTACCTGGAATTTTAGAAGCAGAGAACTATTGCCGTATGCAAGGAGTACAAAAAGAAAACTCTTCAGAAGGTGGAGGAAATATTGGTTATGTTGATGATGGTGATTGGTTAGAATATACAATCAATGTACCATCTCCGGGTACATACACCGTAGATGTTCGCGTGGCAAGTGATGGCGGAGGAAACCAATTCCGTTTTGATCAAAATGAGGGAAATGATATCCTGGCAACATATAATGTAAATGCTACAGGTGGATGGCAAAACTGGACAACAATTTCTCAAGAAGTGACTTTTTCTACAGCAGGTGAACAAGCTCTAGGCTTATATGCAATTGTCGGAGGTTTCAATGTAAATTGGATTGAATTCAAGTCAAGTTCATCTTGTCAATCAAATGGGTTGCAGAATTTAACCATTTCTCCTTCGAGTACATCAGTAAAAGTGGGAAATCAAGTTCAATTATCAACTTCAGGTACAGATAATTGTGGCGATGCGATTAGTGTGAATCCAACTTGGTCATCCAATGCTCCTAATGGAACTTTTTATGCTTCGACAGTAGGTTCTTATACAGTTACAGCATCACAAAATGGAATTACTGCTACAGCAAATATTACGGTAACAAATGAGGATGTACCTCCTACAGGAAATGGAGTGGTGTCTCAATATGGTAGATTACAAGTTGCTGGAAATAAGGTAGCAGCGGCAAATGGTCAATCCGTAGCACTTGGTGGTAATAGTTTCTTCTGGTCTAACAATGGTTGGGGTGGTGAAAAATTCTATAATGCTTCTGTAGTTTCTTCATTGAAGAATGATTTTAATTCTAAAATCGTAAGAGCTGCAATGGGTGTAGAAGATCCAGGTGGATATATCGACGATAAAGCAGGCAATAAAGCCAAAGTAGAAACAGTTGTTGATGCTGCAATTGCCAATGATATGTATGTGATTATTGACTGGCATTCACATCATGCTGAAAATAATACTAATGAAGCAGTACAGTTCTTCACAGAAATGGCCCAGAAATATGGTAATAATGACCATGTAATCTATGAGATTTACAATGAGCCATTACAGGTGTCTTGGTCAGGAACTATTAAACCTTATGCTCAGCAGGTAGTAAATGCAATCCGATCGGTTGATCCAGATAACTTAATTATTGTAGGTACTCCAACATGGTCTCAAGATGTAGATCAAGCAGCTAATGATCCTATACAAGATAATAACATAGCCTACACTTTGCACTTCTATGCTGGAACACACGGTCAATATTTAAGAGATAAAGGTAATTATGCTATGTCACAAGGTATTGCACTTGTTGTAACGGAGTGGGGAACTGTGAATGCCAATGGTGATGGCGGAGTAGCTTATGATGAAACTTGGGCTTGGGTAGACTGGATGGAAGCAAATGGAATTTCACATTGTAACTGGTCAGTAAATGATAAAGCGGAAGGTGCTTCAATGTTAAATCCTGGGGTATCAACAACAGGTGGTTGGTCTGATAGTGATTTGACTGCAAGTGGTTTATTACTAAAAGAAATTTTAGGTACAACAACTCCACCTCCATGTACTACATGTCCTCCTCCTTCTGGAGAAACAATACGTTTAGAAGCTGAAAACTTCACATTTATGGGTGGTGTTCAAACTGAAAATTGTTCTGAGGGTGGACAAAATGTAGGTTGGATTGATGCAGGAGATTGGTTAGCTTTTCATAATGTAAATATTCCTACTTCAGGAAACTATACGATTTCTTATAGAGTTGCTTCACCTCAGAATGGAGGGAAAGTACAACTGGAAGGTAATGAAGGACAATCTGTTTATGGTAGCGTTGATGTTCCAAATACTGGTGGATGGCAAAACTGGCAAACAGTTTCACACTCTGCATACTTAAATGCAGGTAGTCAGAATTTTGGAATTGGATTCCCTTCAGGTGCATTTAACCTAAATTGGATTGAAATTTCATCATCATCTAATGGTAGACAGATTATTTCTTCTACAGAATCTTTAGAGGCAGAACTTGTTGCTTACCCTAACCCTACTTCGAGTAGATTAACTTTAGCAAATATCTCTAACAAGTTTACTCAGTTAGAAGTGTTTACTGTTGAAGGTAAATTAAAAGGGATGTATCGATTAGATAATCAAGGATCATTTACTTTAGATGTTGATCACTTACAAAAAGGCGTATATTTTATTCGTTTACAAGGAGATAATACATCGAAATCTGTAAGATTCATAAAGCAATAGTAGTACAAAAAATCTTATTTTTGGAGAGTCGTTCATTTTTGAGCGACTCTTTTTCTATTCTGTAAATTGTTATTTAAATTAATTGAGAACCTACTTTCTTATTTCGATTTGAAATGCAGTTTTTTATTGATATTTTTAGAATTGGGATTTAAGTTTTTAACGACGTAATTAAACTAACTGAATTAATATAAGTATGAAATTGAAGACTACGAGCTATTATTTATTTTTTCTCTCGGTATTATTCTTCCATTCAACAGTCATTGCACAAAATCAGATAATGCAATTTGATCATCTTACTGAAGAAGATGGTTTAACTTTTTCTACTGTTACATCTATTATACAGGACAATCAAGGTTTTATGTGGTTTGGCACTTTCAAAGGGCTGAATAGATATGATGGCTATGAAATGAAGACCTATATTCATCAAGAAGGTAACGATTTTGGACCTCATGATGATATGATCTCTTCGATAATTCAAGATCATTCTGGAAAACTTTGGATAGGTTTATTGAATAATGGATTAAGTATTTTTGATCCTAAATCTGAAACTTTTAAACACCTAAAAGGCGGTCATGATCCAGAAAATATTGTTCCAAGTACTTCTGTAAATAGTTTATTAGAGGATAGCGATAATAATATTTGGATTGCATCAAGTAATGGGTTGTCTATCGTCAACTTTGACCGTAGTAAGTTCAAGAAATATTATCATAAAGAAGGAGAAATAAATTCTATCAACCATAATTCAGTATATGATATTGTTGAAGACCGTTGGAATAGAGTTTGGCTAGCTACAGGAAATAGAAAACTCTCGATGTATGATAAAAATACCAAAAAGTTTACTGAGGTGGAGTACACAGATCTTCCGTTGGAGAGTGTGGAAGATAATGACAAAAAGAACCTATGTATTTATCAAGATACGCTTTTATATATTGGAAGTAATAATGGCGGATTGTCAGAATATAACCTCTTAACAGGAGAACATACATCTTACCTAGCAAGTGATGATAACACTGGACCATCAAGTAATAATATCAGAGATATGTTAGAGGTCGACGGCAAAGTTTGGATAGCTACAGACGGTGCCGGCCTAAATGTATTTGATGTGAAGACAAAAACTTTCGAGGTCTATAAAAATGAAAAATCAAAACCCGAATCTTTATCTTCTGATGTTATCTGGTCACTATATCGAGATAATCAGAAAAACATATGGTTAGGAATTTATTTACAAGGGGTTGATAAGTATGACTCTCAGAAAAACTATTTCAGATTAGTAGGAAACACTCCTTGTGATAATAATGCTTTACCAAATAAACCTGTATTGGCACTTTACAATGATTCAAAAGGACAAAGATGGGTGGGTACCGATTGGGGAGGCTTGCATAAAATGTCAGAAAATGAACAGCATTTTTATCATTATGATATTGACGGAAGTCAGCTTCAAGATGATTATGCGGTAGATGTTTGTAAATCTATTGCTGAAGATAAATATGGCAATTTACTCGTCGGAACTTATAGTCAGGGCTTAAGAATATATGACCATAAAACAGGGAAGCAGTCTAACATTAAGAGAACTGATAGTAATAGTAGCATACCAAGTAATCATATTTGGGATATCATGACGGATTCTAGAGGTGTGACTTGGTTAGGAACACTTGGTGGAGGTATTGCTACTTTTGATCCTGACACTAAAGACATCAAGGCATTGCCTTTAAACTACACCAATAATGCTCAGAAACATGTATACCATATTATGGAAGATTCTTATGGTAAAATATGGTTCAGTACGGATGGTGGAGCTGTTTATTATGACCCTCAAAGTAATCAGTGGAACTTCTCAGTAATACAAGAATTCTTAGACAAGGATCATAGTTTCCATTATGTGAAGGCAATTATTGAAGATAAATATCGACACATTTGGATCGGTACTGCAGCGGGTTTAATAAAATATAAGCCTGAAAGTAAACATTTTGAAGTGCTTGATAAATCCAATGGAATTCCAGATTTACCTATTCTCAATTTGGCTTCTGATGTGAATGGTGATATCATTTTAAGTACAAAAAAGTACATCTCTAAAGTCTTATTGAATGGAAATAAAATTGTAAGCTATTATATCTCTAACAACTCTTTTAATTACAATGCTGTAATCGCAATGGATAATCATGAGATTGGTATTGGAGGAACGGATGGGATTACAGTTTTTGACCCTCGAGAACTAAAAGAAAATCAGAATATACCTCCAGTTTATGTGACAGATTTTGAGCTGTTTAATGTGCCACAACGGCCAACTGACTCAACATCATATTTAAAAGAAAACGTAACTGAAATTGATTTAATTACTTTAGATCATGATCAATCAGTCATCAATTTTAAGTATTGTGGAATTAATTATTCTGAGACGGAAAGAAATCAATATGCTTATAAATTAGAAGGATTTGATGAACAATGGAACTATGTGGGAGATCGAAGAATGGCCACATATACCAATTTGGATCCAGGACAGTATACTTTTAAGGTAATAGCTTCTAATAATCATGGTGTTTGGAACAAGGAAGGGACGAGTTTAGAGTTAATTATTAAAACTCCTTTCTGGCAAAGCTTATGGTTTAGAGCTTTAATGTTGATAGGGTTTTTATTACTGCTGTATCTAGTACAAAGAGTAAGGATTATAAATGTAAAAAGACAGTTTGTTTTCGATAAGATTAGAGCTGAACGAGAGAAAATTCAAGTGCATAACGAAAAACTTGAACAGGAGTTGACCAGTATCAAATCTGAATTAGAGAATATTACGATCAGTCACTTACATAAGAACCAAAGTTTACAACAAATTCGAACCAAATTAGAAGATATCTCAAAAGGTTTGTCTACAGCCGAACAAAGAAAAATTAGAAGTTTGGTACGAGATATCAATAAGGAATCTGAAGATCATGATTATTGGGATAAGTTTGAACATCAGTTTAACAAGTCACACAATAACTTCTTAGAAAGGTTCTCAAAAGAATATCCAGACTTAAGCAAGAGAGAATTACGTATCTGTGCTTATTTAAGAATGGATTTGGATAATCAAGAGATTGCAACTTTGATGAACGTTAGTGTAAGAACTCTGGAGACATCAAGGTATAGAATCAGAAAGAAAATTGGTTTAGAAAATAGAAAATCATTGACAAAGATGATCACGCGTTTCTAACTATTATCAAATCGTATTAGTATAAAACGAATTACTTGCATTTCAGGTAATTCGTTTTTTTATGTTGTATGTTTTGTAAGTAATTGATTGTCAATTTTTAATAGTATTTCTGTTGTATAATTGTTGTATTAAAAACGTAAAAAAGTAATATGGATTGGTCATGTTTTATAAGATCTAATTACGATAATTGAGTGTTGACAGAAACACCTTTGAAAAAACTATGAAATGAAGAATGATTACGTGTTTTACTGAAGAAATTTCATCTGTACGATTCGTCATTCAAGAAAAGTGTAAACTAACTATTAAATGAAGGTGAATTATTAATTACCAGCCCAAGTCATACTTACGACTTGGGCTTTTTAAACTCTTTTAGAATATGAAAATTAAACTATTACTAACTTTCTTATTATGTACTTTCTCTTCTTATGCACAACTGTCTCCACATGATGCTGTAACCATGATGGGAAGAGGGATTAATTTAGGAAATACATTAGATGCCCCTTATGAAGGAGAGTGGGCGTTGAAAGCTGAAGAATACTACTTTGATGATTATAAGTCAGCAGGATTTCAATCAGTGAGGATTCCAGTAACATGGCATAATCATGTGAGTGAATCTACTCCTTACACCGTAGACAAGGAGTTTATGGATAGAGTAGAACAGGTAGTGGACTGGGCTTTAAGCAGAGGTTTTATGGTGATATTAAATTGTCATCATGAAGACTGGTTAAAGGAAGACTATTCATCAGCCAATATTGCTAGGTATGAGAAAATATGGGAGCAGATTGTTCAGAGATTCAAAGACAAATCTGAAAAGTTAGTATTTGAACCCCTTAATGAACCGAGGACGCTAGAGAAAAGTCTGACAATTTCACAAGCAGCTGACGCCAATAATAGAGCGTTACATATCATCAGAAAGGAAAATCCTACAAGAAATGTTGTGATTTCGGGTACAGGTTGGTCTGCAATAAAAGATTTATTAGAAGCAAACTTCCCCAATGATGAATATATTATTGGGTACTACCACACCTATGATCCTTGGCCTTTTTCGTCTGCTCAAGAGAATATTAAATGGGGATCTGAAGAGGATAGAGAATACATTGCTCAAGAATTTCAGAAGGTTAAGAATTGGAGTACTCAGAAAGGAATTCCTGTTATTATGAGTGAATTCGGTTCAGTACATCAAACAGATTATAATTCTAGAATGATACATTATGCCACGTATGTCGAAGAGGCACTAACAAGAGGAATTTCATTTATGGCTTGGGATGATGGTGGAATGTTTGAGATTTATAAAAGAAAAGATAGAGAATGGCATGATACCAAGGATATACTGATTCATTATTCTGAAAAATGTATTGATCATTTTAAACTATCTACTTCATCTGACTCAATAATAAATTTCACTTGGGAAAGTAGAATAGCATTGTCAACACGTATCCAAATAAAATCTGGTGATCAGTTTATAGATATAGATACATTAGATTCAGAGTTGGAAAGTTATGCCTATTCAGGTATCACACCAGGTAAATCTTATACTTTTCGTTTGATGCAACTTGACGAATCAGATACATTATATTCTTACCCACAAAAAATATCTATGCTTCCTTCAGAGAGAACACCTTATAAGAAGGTGATCAATCTACCGGGAAGTATAGAAGCTGAAAATTATGATATTGGTGGGCAAGGATTTACTTATTTTGAAAAAGATGAAATCAATCAAGGAGGAGCATATAGAGACGAAGGGGTTGATATTGAAGAAAATGATGAAGGTTTTCATGTTGGATATGCTGAAGATGGGGAATGGTTAGAATATTCTGTAGATGTACAAGAATCAGGAATATATAAGTTAACGGCACATTTGGCTTCTGCAGAGGGAGGAGGAAAACTCAGCATTTATTCAAAAAATGATAAAACAAATAAATTAGAATTCAATGCATCAAATACTGGAGGGTGGAATGTATTTGAAGAAGTTGAAGGGTTTCTATCCCTTTCGGAAGGAGCTCAGGTCATTCGTTTATTGATTGAGTCTACTCCTGCTTTTAATATCGATAAAGTTGACTTTGAGTTAACAGACAGAGAAATACTTTCTACACATCAATTAGAAAATGAAATTAGTATTTATCCGAATCCAGCATTCGATCAAGTATCCTTAAAGTTGCCAATGGCGACACAAGCAATAGATATTCAAGTATTGGATGCTATTGGTAATACAATGATCATTCATCAGATTAGCCAAGATAAATTAGACATCAAAACCTTACCGAGAGGTTTATATTTTATTAGAGTAAAAATCGGTGAAGATTTGATTTACAAAAGATTGATCAAGAAATAAAAGAGAAAATCACAAATAAATCCCTGAGATATGATAGTGATGAGATTTATGTACCTTTGGTTAAAATTTCATTTTTTCATATCTCATCTTTTTTATACTAAATGGACAAACAAAGCCTAAAACAACTAAGACAAAACCCTATGTATGTTTTTTTACTTGTACTTTCTATAGCCACTGCTTTAGGATTTCAAGGATGGCGTACGCTCTTCAATAATTTTGCGGTAGATCAGATAGGGTTAAACGGTTTAGATATTGGTGCAATACAATCTTTTCGAGAAGTACCGGGCTTCCTTGTAGTAACAGCCTTATTTTTTCTAATGTTTATTCGAGAAGATAAGTTTGCGTCAATCTCAATTATGGTAATGGGTGTTGGTATAGGAATCACAGGGCTATTCCCAACATTTTGGGGATTGATGTTTACTACATTAATTATGTCAATAGGTTTCCATTATTTTGAAACAGCTAACCAATCATTAACATTACAAAGCTTCTCAAAAAAGGATAGTCCTCTAGTGATGGCAAGGCTTCGCAGTATCATGTCATTTACCAACATTGCAATTGGTGGAGCTATTTATGGTTTGACCTTCGTCACTGATTTTAATACCATTTACATTATGATCGGTGTTGTTGTTGTTATTGCTGGTGGCTGGGCATTATTTCAAAACCCAATCCATAAAGATGCAATTCCGCAGCATAAGAAGATGATTTTCAAACAGAAGTACTGGTTGTTTTATGTACTTAACTTATTAAGTGGAGCTAGACGTCAGGTGTTTGTAGTGTTCGCCGTTTTATTATTAGTAGAGAAATACAATTTTACCATACAGGAAATTACTATTCTTTTTGTATTGAATAATGTAGTATCGATGTATACTAACCCAATTATTGCAAGGCTTTTAAATAAATATGGAGAACGAAAAATGTTAAGTTTTGAGTACATCAGCCTTATCATCGTCTTCTTATGCTATGCATTAATTGAAAATAGATGGGTGGTAGCAGGCCTTTATATTATCGATCATATCTATTTTAATTTCTCAATTGGTATAAAGACGTATTTCCAAAAGCATGCAGATCCTAAAGATATTGCACCTTCTATGGCGGTAGGTTTTACTATTAACCATGTTGTAGCAGTATTCTTGCCTTTATTGGGTGGTTGGATTTGGCTTAAAGATTGGACCTTGCCGTTTTATGGAGGAGCATTCTTATGTGTTCTTTCATTAATTTTTACTCAATTTATGTTGCCAACACCAGAAGAGATCGAGGAGTAGAAAGTTTAATGGTACTATATCAAGTTTATCAATAAGATCATAAAAAAAATATAGAATGTTGATCGAAATTTCATTTTGATTTAGTAGATTATGTATCGAAAAAACTAAGATTGATTGTATCAACCATAATCAATTCGACAATTTTTTTTAGATCTATATAATAACCACAACAACCTAAGATATATGGCAGAAAACCAAACAGTAGCTCAAGAATATATTGATAATGCATTTGTTTATGATACTTACAGAGAAGCACTTGATGCCTTGCTAGCAGGAGACCCAACAATCATTAATTATGAGGATTCGTCATTAGTGGATTATACTCGTCTTAATGTCTCTAGAATGCAGAGAATTGACAAAACCAACCGTTTATTGGATGGTTTAAGAAATGCAGGAAGAGCATTGAATAGAAGTATTTTCTGGTTGGTAATTACTGAAGGTTGGTGCGGAGATGCAGCACAAAGTATTCCGATTATTGCCGAAGCAGCTCAGGTTTCTGAAAAGATTGATTTACGATTCATCCTTAGAGATAATAACGTAGATCTAATGGAGCAATTCTTGACTAATGGTTCTAGATCTATTCCTAAACTACTCATGATATGTCAGAAAACGAATGAGGTTTTGGCGACATGGGGACCTAGGCCACAAGAATTAACAGATCTTATACCTGAGATAAAGAAGGCGGTAGGAGAAGATAAACAACAGTTTAGTATTAAAATCCAGCAATGGTATAACAAGAACAAAGGAAAAGCAATTATGAAAGACCTTGAAGCTTTATTGAACGGGATTTCATAATTAGAAAATAAATTTATTAATGAAGGCTACGATGCGTTGTGGCCTTCTTTTTTATGTACATTTTATCGTAATTCATCTGAAATGTCATCACATCATATTGTAAAAGATGATCAAGAACCTGCGCTACTTATTTTATCAGTTAATGAATCGAATATTGATACGATCCATAACTTATTAGAATGGAGTCCAATTGTGATCACCAATACTGCAACCTTGGAGCAATTAGTTTCTATGGATATAAAAGTAGACTGGGTTTTAATTAATCCTAAAGAGGAAGAAGAGGTGCATCAGATCATGCAATATCAAATACCATATCATATTAGAAAAAAGGAAAATACTGATATTGGAGAGGCATTACTTTGGTTGAAGGAGAAAAATCATCAAGCACTTAATATTGTTGATGATACTTTGACTAAAGAACTTAAAAGTCAGCTTTTACATCAAGAGTTAATAAAAACAGTAGTGATTTATTCTCAGAATAAGAGAATCTACAGAAGTAAAACCTCACCTTTTGATAAATGGATGAAAAGTCATCAACAATTTTCATTTGATATTGAAGTGGAAACAGAAAACTTAAAATTTGATGCCGATAATCAATCTTATTCTGTGATCAATGATGGAACAGTAACCATCAAAGCTGAGGCTCCATTTTATATTTATGAAACTTTAAGAGTCTAATTCAAGTAATTACTATTGTTGGAACAAATATTTTAATCACAACCTTTTTTTTTACAAAAGTGTGCTTAAATTCGTGATTCCATAGAATGATAATATTCAACATGAATTCATATAAAATTCCTTTCGAAACAGCAGGGTTATACGGGAAAATGTTTCTTGACTATCTTAATGGAAAAGAAGCACTGACATCCCTTTATAAATACAAACCAACTTTAGACTCATTTGATCAAATAATCTCAGACAGAAAACACTTTTCAACTGAACAGAGAATATTATTAGTAAATAGCCTAAAAGAACAATACCAGAATATTGAAGGAGCTCCGATGGCTCAAATAGAGCTGTTACAACAAGAAAATACTTTTACTATTGTAACAGGTCACCAATTAAATATTTTTACAGGCCCTTTATTTTTCATCTATAAAATTGCTGCTGCAATTCATTTAGCTAATAAATTAAAGGAGAAACATCCTGAGTACAATTTTGTACCTGTGTACTGGATGGCTACTGAAGATCATGATTTTGAGGAAATAGCATCATTCCAATTAGGAAAGAGAAAATATACATGGGAACATCCACAAACTGGAGGACCTGTTGGAAGACTTAATTTGGATGGGATAAACGATATCCTTGAGAGAATTAAAGACATGCCTAGCCTATTTGTTGATGCTTACAGAAAGCATGAAACATTGACTGAAGCAACTAGGTATTATGTCAATGCTCTTTTCGGAGAATATGGATTAGTGTGTATTGATGCTGATTCGCCTGCATTAAAAACACCTTTTAAAGAAGTGATGAAGAAAGAAATCTTTGATCAGAAAGGTGTTCGACAGGTAGAAAAGGCCAATCATATTATTGAAGAATTAGGTTATAAGACGCAAATTCATGCAAGAGATATTAACCTATTCTATATGGAAGATACAGAACGTCTTCGACTAGAATCTGTAGGTGATAAAATCCAAACCGTTGGAGGAGACTATCAATGGACAAAAGAGGAGATGTTGTCACTAATTGAGAATCATCCAGAAAAGTTAAGCCCTAATGTTGTCCTTCGTCCGATATTACAAGAAATCTTATTGCCAAATTTGGCTTATTTAGGTGGTCCTGCAGAAGTAATCTATTGGTTACAACTTAAAGGAGTATTTGATATGTATGATGTCAACTTCCCAATGGTCTTACCGAGAGGTTTCAATCTGATATTAAACCAACAGTTCGCTGAACGATGGAAAAAAACGGGATGGGATTTATCGGAATTACTTCAGCCTGTACGTAAAATAGAAGAGAAAGTACTAGAGGACAATACTTCTGTAGTCACTGATATTGATGAGCAGGTGAATGAAATGAATAAGCTTTATGAGCAACTTATGATGAAAGCCAAAGCAATTTCTCCCAACTTGGAGAAACATATTTTGGCAGAACAAATACGTACTCAGAAAAGGCTAGAACATACCCATAAGAAGTTACGAAAGGAAGGTAAGCGGAAATTGAGAACAGATATAGAAAGAATTACCTGTATTCGAGAATGTTTGTTACCTAATAATGCACCACAAGAAAGGGTAGAGAATTTAATGGAGTATTGGCCTAAGCAACCAGATTTGATACCAGAATTAATAAAAGAACTTGATCCATTGTCATTTAATTTGAATGTTTTGGTTGAAGAATAATAAAAAACGGACACTTTTTCTTTTGTAGAAAAGGTGTCCGTTTGTATTTTAGTAAAGACAATAATTAAATAAGCCCAATCTAACTCTTTATTATATCCTTTAATAACTATGTCATTAGCTCAAAACAAAAAAGCAAAGACCCTTTTTGAAAACCCTATTCTTGAGAAATTAACGCATACACACGCAGCTGTTCCAATCTCTATGTATGCTATTATTGGTTCCATCTTAGTAATATATGGAGTATATAACCAATTTTTAGGTACAATTCAGGCTATAGGGTTATACTGCTTGGGAGTACTCTTCTTCACATTTATTGAATATGCAATGCACAGGTTCGTATTTCATATGGAACCAGATACAGAATTAAAGAAAAATATCACTCATAAGTTTCATGGAGTTCATCATGATTTTCCAAAAGATAAGTCACGATTAGCCATGCCTCCGGTTGTGAGTTTATTTCTAAGTGCAGCTTTTTTTGGATTATTCTATTATTTAATGGGAGATTATGCCTATGGATTTGGTGGTGGTTTCTTAACAGGGTATGCTATGTATCTAGGAGTGCATTATATCGTTCATGCATACAGACCTCCGAAAAACTTCTTGAAAATCCTGTGGATACATCATGGTATTCATCATTATAAGACTGATGATAAGGCGTTTGGAGTTTCATCACCTTTGTGGGATGTGATATTTCGAACAATGCCCTAAATTTGTAGTTATTATTTCAACTTAGAAATCTTTTAGAACGATTAAATTTTATGACTCCCTACATTGAACAAAACAAAGATAGATTCTTAGCAGAGCTTTTTGATTTGCTTAGAATACCATCAGTAAGTACAGACGTCACATACCAACCAGATATTAAAAAGGCAGCAGCATTTATCGCTCACCAGTTAAAAGAGGCAGGGGCTGACAATGTAGAAATTTGTGAAACAGCAGGTAATCCAGTGGTTTATGGAGAGAAATTAATTGATCCATCATTGCCAACGGTCCTAGTGTATGGTCACTATGATGTGCAACCTGCAGATCCAATCGATTTATGGGATACACCTCCATTTGAACCAACAATAAAAGGTGATAATATTTATGCAAGGGGAGCTTCTGACGATAAAGGTCAGATGTATATGCATGTAAAAGCATTCGAATCAATGATGAAAAACAACACATTGACTTGTAATGTTAAATTCATGATTGAAGGTGAAGAGGAAATTGGTTCTGTAAACCTTGGTACGTTTATCAAAGAAAGAAAAGATAGTCTGAAGGCAGATGTTATTCTTATCTCTGATACAGGTATGATTAGCGTAGACACTCCTTCAATTACAGTAGGTTTAAGAGGTCTTAGCTACATGGAAGTTGAGCTTACGGGACCAAATAGAGACCTTCACTCAGGTATGTATGGTGGAGCTGTTCAAAATCCTTTAAATGCATTAGCAGAAGTAGTTGCTGCATTAAAAGATAAAGACGGTCATATTACCATTCCTGGCTTCTATGATAAAGTAGAGGTGATATCTGATGAAGATAGAGCTAAAATGGCAAAAGCACCATTCGATTTAGAAGCATATAAAAAAGCATTAGACATCGAAAAAGAATTCGGTGAAAAAGGTTTTTCTACAAACGAAAGAACATCTATTCGTCCGACTCTTGATGTAAACGGAATGTGGGGTGGATATACAGGTGAAGGTGCAAAGACAGTTATCGCATCTAAAGCGTATGCTAAAATCTCTATGAGACTCGTTCCTCACCAATCATGGGAAGAAATCTCAGAATTGTTTACAAAACATGTTGAATCTATTGTTCCTGATGGAATCAAAGTGAAAGTTACTGCACATCATGGCGGTACTCCTGTGGTAATTCCAACGAACTCTGTAGAGTTTGAGGCAGCATCAAAAGCTTATGAGGAGGCGTTTAATAAAGAGCCAATTCCTGTAAGAAGCGGTGGTTCTATTCCAATTGTAGCTTTATTTAAAGAAGAGCTAGGGTTAGATTCTATTATGATGGGATTTGGATTAGATTCAGATGCGATCCATTCACCAAATGAAAAATTCGGCATTTTCAACTTCTTGAAAGGAATTGAGACGATCGAATTATTCTATAAACATTATGCTGCAGTAAAGAAATAATTATTATTGATTACGGTAGTAATAAGAAAGCTGTATGGGAGATGATTTTCCGTACAGCTTTTTTTCATGCCTCTGATTATAAATAAGATCTCTCTAAGTCTATAGAAAAAACAAAGGGTCATCCCTTTTCCCTTCGAGACAACCCAGTTGTAAATATTAGTATTAAAAAGTTAAGGCCAAAGGTATACAGTCATGAATTTTTATACCTGGTAACTATAACATGAGGCAAATGTTACAGTTAGCAACTTTAACATTTGTAAATATAACGATTCAAAGAACATAAAGAATTTTATTAACAAGATTTTTGCTTAATTGTTTAAAAAGTCTGTGAGTTACAATTAGTTGTATTTTTTACACGTCAAAAACAGGGGTGAAAATAATAATGTATAAAATTAAGTTTGGTGGGTATTATCATTGATTTGGTTGGTTTTTTTTTATAAAGTGCCCATTTGGATTAAGTTTTTTGATGAAAATCATATTTTCTAAAATTATTCTCTTAATTTTGCAATTTAGAACCATACTAAATTAAAAAGTGTGGAGATTTACAAAACAAACAAGCAAAAAATAAGTCACAGCGATTTAAAACTATCTAATAGTTAAGCTTGTTATCTAAAGTAGATCGTTTTTAAAAAATTGGTAAAAGACTTAAGTATAAGCGTATTATAACGTTGACAATATAATGAGTGCAGATCAGGACAATAAAATTTTAGAGGACTTTACGTCCAAAGAATACGAACATGGTTGGACTGTCGATATTGAGGCAGAACAAGCACCTAAGGGTCTTAATGAAGGAACTATTCGCTTTATTTCTGCTAAGAAAGAAGAGCCGGAATGGTTATTAGAGTGGAGATTGGAAGCGTTTAAAGCTTGGCAACAAATGGAATGTCCTGAATGGGCAAACGTTGTTTTTGAACAAGTGAACTACCAAGATATTATCTACTACTCAGCGCCAAAGCAAAAGGCAACTTTAGAGTCTTTAGAAGACGTTGATCCTGAGTTGTTAGCTACTTTCGAAAAATTAGGTATTTCTTTAGACGAGCAAAAAAGACTTACAGGGGTTAAAGATTCAAACATTGCAGTAGATGCGGTATTTGACTCAGTTTCTGTAGCGACTACTTTCAAAGATACTTTAGCTGAAAAGGGTATTATTTTCTGTTCTTTCTCAGAAGCAGTAAAAGATCACCCTGAGTTAGTGAAAAAATATTTAGGTTCAGTAGTACCTGTTAAAGATAACTTCTTCTCAGCATTAAACTCTGCAGTATTCTCAGACGGATCGTTCTGTTACATTCCTAAAGGTGTTCGTTGCCCAATGGAATTATCAACTTACTTCCGTATCAATGCAGCGGGTACAGGTCAGTTCGAAAGAACTTTGATCGTTGCTGAAGATGATTCTTATGTTTCTTACCTAGAAGGATGTACTGCACCTCAACGTGATGAAAACCAACTTCACGCAGCTGTAGTTGAAATTTTCGTTCATAAAGATGCTGAAGTAAAATACTCTACTGTTCAAAACTGGTACCCTGGTGATGATGAAGGTAAAGGTGGTGTATACAACTTCGTAACAAAAAGAGGTATTTGTGATGGTGATAATGCTAAGTTATCATGGACACAAGTAGAAACTGGTTCTGCAGTAACTTGGAAGTACCCTTCTTGTATCTTAAAAGGAGATAACTCGGTAGGGGAGTTCTATTCAGTAGCTGTAACCAACAAAATGCAGCAAGCAGATACAGGTACTAAAATGGTACATATTGGTAAAAACACTAAGTCTAGAATTGTTTCTAAAGGTGTTTCTGCTGGTAAATCACAAAACTCATATAGAGGTTTAGTGAAAGTAATCAAGAATGCCGAAAACTCTCGTAACTTCTCTCAATGTGACTCATTACTAATGGGTGATAAATGTGGAGCTCATACTTTCCCTTACATTGAAGTGGATAACAACACTGCTAAGGTAGAACATGAGGCAACTACATCGAAAATTGGAGAAGACCAGATCTTCTATTGTAACCAAAGAGGTATCGATACAGAGCAAGCAGTTGCACTTATCGTAAATGGATACTGTAAAGAAGTATTGAATAAATTACCAATGGAATTTGCTGTTGAAGCACAAAAATTATTAGCTCTTTCATTAGAGGGTTCTGTAGGTTAAGCTATTCAAATTAGCGATAAACAAGGGCGTAGTACAATGTTATGTACTACGCCCTTTTTGTTTTTATTCATGATAAAATTGGAATAATATTATGGAATTGTATTGATAATCACTAAATTATAGGTAATACTACTTTTTATAAACTGGACTTTCTACAATTATGGATTATTCGAAAGAATGGTATCTATCTGTCCTTAATGCGATTAACGATTTGATTCTTGTGAAAGGTGACAAGTCCAAACTGTTATGGGCAAATAAGGCATTTTGCGACTATTATAATATGACTAACGAGCAACTAAAAGACATAATAGATAGCGAAAACAGTGATCCAGATGATACTATACAATATGTGAAAGACGATCATTATGTATTTACAAATGGCGTAACCTTAAACGTACCAAGTGAGGCCGTAACAGACAGTAAAGGAAATGTAAACTATTTCCATACCATCAAAAACCCAATTAAAGAGAAAGAGGTAATTGTTAGGACTGTGGGTGTTTCTCGTTTGATAGAAGATCATGACGCCATTGAAAAATCAAAGAAACTGCATTCTCAACAAAAAACGAGTATAAGAGACCTACGTACCTTCGTTGAGTCAATTCCGTCGCCAGCAATGATGTTGGATACTTCACAGCGTATAATAACTGTCAGTCAGGATTGGTACAGACAGCTTTCTATTGAGCAAGATACTCTTGTTGGGAAAAACTTTTCTGATTTATATAGAGAAGACTTATCATTTTCTAGTGAGATAGAAGATTCAATTAAGAACAATAAAAGAATAGAAATTGAATTAGCCACCATCGATATAAATGATAAAGAGGTCCACTTTAAAGTACAGATTAACCCATGGTTGTTACCTTCTGATGAGGTGGGAGGCGTGATGCTGTTGTTAAGTAATATCACTAGTCAAATAGAAAAAGAAAAGGTATTAAAACAGCATAATGAAGAGCTAAAGCAGTTTGCTTATATCACTACGCATGATGTTAAAGCTCCAATTACCAATATATCTAGCTTCTTAGCACTTTTAAGTGAAGAGGATAACCTCAATAGTGAAAAAGCACAACAGGCGATGTATTGGATGAATAAGTCCATAGAAAAAGCCCAAGAAAAAATACATGATTTAGTAAAAGTTATAGAACAAAGGGAACAAGGTGTACATCCCGAAGAAATCAATATCTATAACTTTATCGAAGAGATAATAAATGGACATGCTTCAGAATTAGAAAAGGTAGATGGTAAAGTAATTTTAAAAATCCCATTGAACTTAATGGTTTTAACTTCGGTTAAACAGTTGAAGACGATTTTTGAAAATCTCGTTTCTAATGCCATAAGGTATCGATACCATATCAGAAACTTAGAACTGGAAATCTCATTAAAAGAAAAGGAAAAAGGTAAAGTGAGTATTCAGTTTAAAGACAATGGAATTGGTATTGATTTGAATAAACATGAAAATAGAATTTTTGAGATGTTCAAGAGGGCCAATATGGAAGTAGAAGGGAGCGGTTTAGGGTTGTATCTTACCAAGCAAGCTCTAAGTCAGATTAACGGCAAGATTGATGTGGAAAGTGAGGTGGGAATAGGTACCACCTTCACTGTAACTTTACCCTTATCACTGTAACGACATGAAAAATTTAGACATATTATTGATTGATGACGATGAGTTGTCAAATATATATACGGTTATTAAGATCAAAGAATTTACTCAGGTTCCAGAAGTTTCAATATGCTATAATGGAGAGCAGGCACTTGAATATATTAAATCAAAGATGACGTCTGGAGCAGCACTTCCAGATTACATTTTCTTGGATATTCATATGCCCATAATGAATGGATTAGAGTTCTTGGAAGAATACCAATATGTGGAAAAGAAATCGAAAATTATTATGTTGAGTACTTCTATTTTGGAAGAAGAAAGAGCAATCGCTTTAAAATATGATTTTGTTGTAGACTTCATCAATAAACCTTTGAAAGTTGAATTAATGAAGGAAATCTTTTCAAGAAGTACTGTTCAAAAGTAATCTATTAAAATAGTAGATAAGTGCTGCCAATGCAGCCAAAATACCCACTAAGAAAGCCTATTACAGCTCCTAAATAGACCTGATATGGAGTATGGGCATTTAAGTAGAGTCTAGCGGTAATAATAAGTCCTAAGGCTATAATGCCTAATCCAAAGGCATCAAATAAAATGATCGGAGTATTTATCTGTTCTGTAATAAAGTAAAGGCAGATTCCAATAAATCCAGAAACACCCATACTGTGTAGGCTAATCCTCTCAATAAAATTAGCAATAGTAGTCACAAATAAAGTGAATGTGATACTGATGTAAGCTACACTCATATTGTCGCTCACATTGATTTTGTGCAGTAAAATAAAGCAAATTAATGCCAATGCGACAATCATAATGGATAATGCAAAAGAACGCTCATCCCTGGAGTGCATTTGTGGATCTTTGATAACACCAAAGCGTTGCATTACCAATAAACAACTGATTGGCATTATAGAGGAAATGGTAGATAACAATGTAAACAAGGACCATCTTGCTTTGGCATCTAACCACGGAGCTTCGTTGGCTCCAAAAAGAAATAACCCTGCAATAATGCAGGGTAAAAATATCGGATGGAGGACAACCGAAATTATTTGAAAGAATTTCTTAGTGTCCATTAAAGTTCTTTTCTCATTCGGGCAACAGGAATGTTCATCTGCTCTCTATATTTTGCAACAGTTCTACGAGCAATATTATATCCTTTAACACGAAGTAATTTTTCAAGTTTGTCGTCTGAAAGAGGTTTTCTTTTGTCCTCTTTGTCAATCATTTCTCTTAAAACAGATTTTACCTGTTTACTACTTACATCTTCTCCACTTTCAGTTGAAATACTTTCTGAGAAGAAATATTTAAGAGGGTAGATACCGAAGTCGGTTTCTACCACTTTACTACTGGCTACCCTAGAAACCGTAGAAATATCCATTTGGATGATTTCAGCAATATCTTTTAAGATCATTGGCTTTAACTTTCCTTCATCGCCACTTAAGAAAAATGGTGTTTGGTAATCGATGATGGCTTGCATTGTTCTTAATAAGGTATCCTGACGTTGTTTGATTGCATCAATAAACCATTTGGCAGCGTCGAGCTTCTGTTTTACAAAACGAACCTCTTCACGCATTTTTTTAGTCTTCTTTGGTGTTTTATCAAAAGCATCAAGCATATCTCCATACTGACGGCTAACTCTTAAATCGGGAGCATTTTTACCGTTTAATGAGATAGTAATTCTGCCATTAACCTCTTTTACAATAAAGTCTGGTGTTAAGAATTGTGCAGATGCTACCATTGTATTCACTCCACCTGGCTTTGGGTTGAGGTGAGTAATCATATCAATGGCGTCTTTCATCTGAGTATCATCAATACCCAAACGTTTTTGAATTTTCGTATAATGCTTCTTTTTAAATTCTTCGAAACATAATACGATCATTTTTATAGCGATCTTTACTGTAGGATCATTTTGGTCTTTCTTTTTCAGTTGAATTTCAAGACATTCCTGTAAAGTTCTTGCACCGATTCCTGGAGGGTCGAAGTTCTGAATTCTCTTTAGAATTTTTTCGACTTGATCTAAATTTGTTTCTACATTTTGTAAGAAAGCAAGATCATTAACGATAGCTTCTAAAGGTCTTCTGATATATCCGTCACTTTCTATACTACCAATTAATTGTTCACCAATTTGGTGTTCAACATCATTGAGGTTTAAAAAGCTTAGTTGTGTTAATAATGAATCTCCCAGTGTGTCCATCATTGGGATAGGTAGTTCTTTGTCTTCAGAAACATCACCATCACCATACATTTTATACCCTGCGATATCATCATTATCGACATAATCATCAATATTGACTTCATCAATAGGGTCTATATCGGGTACTTCGTCAAATTCATCGTTGACATCAAGTTCTTCTTGTGAGTTAGAATCGTCGTTCCCAAATTCGTTTTCTTCTTTATCACTATCCTTCCCTTCTTCAAGTACTGGGTTTTCTTGAAGTTCTTCTTGAATTCTTTTTTCAAGTTCGATGGTTGGTACCTGCAACAATTTAATGAATTGGATCTGTTGCGGTGATAATGTCTGTGTCTGCTTGAGCTTCTGTGCCTGTTTTAACATGGTCTTGAAGTCAGTAAAATTCCAAAAAAAGATTCAGTCTAATCAATTAGAATTGAATCATGACATTGTATAACGTTGGCGAATGGGCCAGCTGTGATCTTATTAATAGATGTAATTTTATTATTGTGCAAACAAATATTAACTTTAAGGGCACTTAAAAAAAATGATAATTACATCCATTATCATATATATACACGAAAAATAGGTTTTTTTGTTGTAGAAATGAAATTAAAATCATGCCATTATTTTTATGGTGTTGAAAATCAGTAAAATATATTTATAATGAATAATTTTTTCAGAATATCCTGTATACTTAGTGTAATTTTTTTATCACTGATTTCATCTTGTTCAAGTACAAATTCTCAAACTGAACCTCAAGTGTCTGTATCTGAATTTGTTGAAGCTAGAAAAGCACATCCGGAGGCTATTATTATCGATGTGAGAACTCCCGGAGAGTACAAACAAGGTACAATGGAAGGAGCAATTAATGTAGATATTAAATCTTCTAGTTTTAAAGATCAAGTGAAGAATTTAGATCAAGAAACAACAGTAATGGTATTTTGTAAAGGGGGAGTAAGATCTGCAAAAGCAAAGAAAGAGCTGAAAGCAATGGGTTTTTCAGATGTAATTGATTTGGAAGGCGGGTTTACAGCTTGGAAGTCTGCAGGAGGAGAAGTTGTAAAACCTTAAGTGATCGAAATAGCTTATACAGTTATTGAAAATATCAATTGGATGTTGAAGAAAGGGATGTTTATCTTTGCTTAACATTATAAAGAAGAAACAAATGAAAATAGTAATATCTCCTGCCAAAAGTCTTGATTATGAATCATCTTTTGAAACTGAATTAGAAACAACACCAAGATTTTTAAACCAATCGGAACAATTAGCTCAGTCGTTATCTAAATTATCAGCAGAAAAAATTGGTGATTTAATGTCTATTAGTCCTAAACTAGCAGACCTTAATAAAGAGCGTTTTGATGTTTGGAAGAAAGATTTTGATCCTTCAGATGCCAGACAAGCAGTTTATGCCTTTAAAGGAGATGTTTATGTAGGTTTGGATGCTTATTCATTAAACACAGATCAGCAAAATTTTTTACAAGATCATTTACGTATCTTATCTGGTCTTTATGGCGTTTTAAAGCCAATGGACTTAATGCAACCCTACCGTTTAGAGATGGGAACAAAGTGGGGAGTAAATGATAAGAAAAACTTATATGAGTTTTGGAAAGAAACAGTAACGACATCTTTAAATGAAGAATTGAAGGATGATCCTGTTTTAATCAATTTAGCCTCAAACGAATACTTTAAGTCGGTAGATAAAAAGAAATTAGAAGCGAGAATTATTACACCAAATTTCAAAGATTTTAAAGGTGATAAATATAAAGTGATTAGTTTCTTTGCAAAAAAAGCGAGAGGACTAATGGTTAGATATATTGTCGATAATAACATTACGGACCCTGAGCAATTGAAAGGCTTCAATTATGAAGGATATATCTATAATGACGAATTATCTAAAGGAGATGAATGGATCTTTACAAGAGGTTAATTAATTTTCTTACAAAAAGGAGGCTATCTCAGAAACTTTATTTTGGGATAGCCTCTTTTATTTTCTACTTTTTTTTAAATTCAGTATGAGATATGTGTTCGTTTCAATATTGGAAATGAATATATTTGATTAAGAAAGGATAGTTTCCTTGAATTATAAATCTGACTTCAATCTGAACATTATGTATAGTATAACCGATTTTGAAATCGATAAATGGGGAGAAACATTAGCTTATATTCTATTATTTAGTCTGGTATTAATTTTTGCTAGAATAATATTGGGGCTGGTGACTAGATATGATGTAAATAAAGAACTTACGGATAAAGATAATGTAGCTTATAGTGTTAGTATGACAGGATACTTCATTGGAGTATCCATTGTATTTCTTGGAGCCTCAATGGGTTCATCACAAGGTTTATGGAAAGATTTATTAGTTGTTGGAGGGTATTCATTTGGAGGAGTACTAGCTATGTTTGTTTCCCGATTTATTAATGATCACCTTATTTTTCATCATATATCAAATATGACAGAAATACGGGAAAAGAAGAATATAGCAGTGGGTATAGTGCAGTTGGCTTCTTATATCGCAACAGGGTTAATGATTGGGAGTGCAATAGCTGGCGATGATGGAGGTCCAGGAGAAGCCGTTTTATTTTACTTTATCGGTCAGATATTTTTAGTATCCTATACAAAAGGGTTCGTTAAATTCTCAAGGTATGATATCCAATCGGATCTTAAATCACAAAATGTTTCTATCTCACTAAGTGTTGCCGGTAAAATGATCGCTATTGGTTTGATTGTAATGATGACGTTGGGAAAAGAATTCTTGGGTTGGAAAGAAACTTTTGTGAGTATGTTTATTGATTGTTCAATCATGACTATACTTTTATTCTTCTCAACAATCCTATTTGATAAAGTAATTATACCTAAATCAGACCTCTATAATGAATTGGTAAAAGATAGAAACATAGGTGTTGGCTTATTGGATTGTATGATGTCTATCATATATGCAATGCTGATGGTCTATTTTGTTTAATTGCGTTAAATTCTATTATTACGTATTAAAATTAACATTCTAACTGCAAACATGATTAAATAGTTTACACTTAATATTGTTTGATGTCGTATTATTTGTTGTAAACTTATACACGAATGCTACGAAACCTGTTATTGTTAATTTTATTATCGTACGGAACATCATTATTAGCCCAGTCTCAAAAAGAACACTCTGGAAGTAGTAAACCTCCAAGTAATAATGACCGATATGAAATAGGGAAAAACATCAAAATCATTGATGGAAATGCCATTGATGCCTTAAAACTAATACCCGCTGTTGATGTAGATGCAGATGGTGTTGTAAGTTATAGAGGTAACACTGGAGTCCAAATCTTTATTAATAATAGACCTGCAAGTCAGTCTGGTGAGTATGGTCCTATATTAGAACAAATTCTCATAGAAGATATTGAGTACATCGATATTATCTCTAACCCTTCTGCTCGGTATGATGCCGATGGAACTGCAGGAATCATTAATATTTCCACTTTTAGTGCAAACTTAAAAAGTAGTTCGGCTAATATTTTATTGGGTACTGGAACAAATGATAAATACGATGCTGGTATAGGATTAAACAAACAAGATGGAAAGTTATCCTTAAACTTAGGATATAATTATAAACAAGAAAATAGGTACACTTCTATGGATGCTAATCTGAAAAATTTTGGAGAGGACGAACCTTTCAAAAATACAGATCAGCAATATTATGGAGATAATAATTTTGAAAAGCATAACCTTTCACTTGGCGGTCAATATGATTTTAATGAAAAGAACTCATTAAATGTAGCCGCTAACTTAGTCTGGGTTGATTGGGGTAGATACGGAGACCTCACAACAATAGAAACAATTGATCAAGGTAGGCCTGATTCCTCTTCAGTTTACAATACTAATGTAGGTCAGAAGTTCAAGGTGGATGGACGCTTAGATTATCTTCATACAACAGATAGAGAAGGTGAGGAGTTAGCTATGAGTTTAGCATTTGCAGCTGGAGATGTAGATGTAGATAAAACCATGGGAACCTCCGAGTATAACAACACTACAGCTACTTTCAATAATTTTGCCTTTCAAACAGATTATTCTCGTCTATTAGGTAATGGTTTACGATTAGAAACGGGATTCAAACAGACCTACAGAGGAAAATCTCAGGGGTTGTATGTCTTAGATTATGACGAAAATACTGGAGGCTATATTCCTAATGAGGATAGAAATAATATCTTCAATTATAATGAACATGTTACAGCAGGATATGCAATGGTATCGGGTAACAAAAATAAATTTAGTTATCAGGTAGGTGTTAGAGTAGAGCAAACCTTTATCCGTTCTTACTTGGAGTCAGATCCATCAAAAGTATACGAAAATGATTACTTCAAGATCTATCCAAGTCTCAACTTAAAACAAGGCTTAGGAGAATATGACAATGTATTTTTCTCATACAGTAGAAAAGTTCAACGTCCAGGGATGAGAATGATTAATCCTTTTGAAGATACATCAAACCCGAGCTATATTCAGCAAGGTAACCCAGAGCTAGATGCCACATTTTTGGATATATTTGAGATAGGGTATGCAATAAATAAAGAAAAGTTTAATATCAAAACATCTTTATTCTACAAATTATACACAGATCCAGCAAGATGGTATACTACAGAAGAAAATGGTGTAATGATCAATACCGTTGTAAATATGGAAAAAAGTGTCGATGCAGGTTGGGAAGTTGTAGGCGATCTTACATTAAACGATTGGTGGTCTATCAATGGTAATTTAAGTATTTACTATAATATGATTGATGGGACAAACGTCGACGAGAGTGTTTATCAGACAAGTTATAATTGGAATGCCGGGCTTTCTTCAAATATGAAGCTATGGAAAGGGAGTCAATTTTTGCTGACTTATAAATACATGTCACCTTCTAAAAACCCTCAAGGAGATGTAAAAGGGAGGTATTTTATTAATGCATCGTTGTCTCAATCTATGATGAAAGGACAAGGTAGTTTAATTCTTTCTGTTGATGATGTCTTAGATACTCAACAATATGCAATGACGAGAAATCAACCTACGTTTTCTGAAGACAAACTATATGATTGGGAGTCTAAAGTAGTGCGATTAACGTTTAGGTACAGAATAGGAGGTGGTAATAAAACAACATCAAAACAGAAGGGAAGTCAGGAGCAATTAGGAGGTGCTATTTTTAATTAATATCCTTGAACTAATTGATAGTATACATTGTTAATTAATTTAAATAGTTGAACATTGAACAAAATATTATCGTTCTATAACTGTATATGAAAATTAATTACTCTGTTGATACTATGAATTATATTAAATCTACCTTATTACTTTTAATTTTTACAATTGGTTTTATCTCTTGTGATAATGAAGATAATCCAATACCAAGTAACCAACCTATTGTATCGAAATCTTATAAAATGATTCAGCCAGAAGAATTTACGTATAATGGTACTGTAAATTTGGAAGAAGATGAAGATGGAAAAATATTACTTAGAGTTACATTAGATCAGGCAGCTTCTGAAGAATATCAGGTGCAATTATATAATGGTTCAATCGACCTTTCGGCAACTTCTATTGAAACGCTGACACCAATTGCAGAAGGTGAAACAGAATCTATTACTGATTTATCAGAAAAATATACTTACCAAGAGTTAACTCAAATAAATGCTCACTTAAGAGTAATCAAAAAAGAAAATGACCTTAATATCGAATCCATCACAGAATTAGGGACAAATGAGTTTGATTATGATGGGGAGAAAACGTACGAAATAACGAACGCTTCTGGTGAAGTTGTAGGTTATTCTACATTCATTCCTAGAACAGACGGACCAATGTTAGTCGGAGTCAATCTTGTAAACTCGGACAATCAATATGAATATGTGATAGACCTTTATGAAGGAACTAAAAACTCTGGAGTAAAAACTGATAATCCATTTATCGAATTGGCCAATATTCCTATGTTCTCTGATAATAATAGCTATACAAATTTACCTGAGGAATATAGTACACCGGCTTCAATAGAAGATGCTTTTTTATTGATTGAAAAGAAGCCTATAGTCCAAGGTGAAGGATATTATGGTAAAGCTGATGTAGGAGGAAATGAATTAACAGGTGAAGTTATGATGTATGATTTTGCAAAACCTGGTAGTGAAGATTTTATTAATGGATGGGTGAAGTTTGAAGAGCGTGTAAATGGAAATGTACTGTTCTCTCATCAAATGACAGGAGATTCTAAGCCTTATTCATCTTTTGTGATCAATCTGAATGATGATAATTACTTTGAACAAGGTGGAATTCTAGCTCACTTGGGTAAAACAAAAGTAGATACAGATGAAGTGATTTATTTTGACCTAAGAGAGAAAAAAGACGGTACGCCTATAACATATAACGAAATTATCTCTTCTGAATATTCTGTAAGAATGAACAAAGATAGTGACCCTGAATATAATGGAACAGAATACTTCGCATTATCAGATGTAGGTACATCAGCATTAAATGGAACACATACGATTTCCGTATTTGATTTTAATCATATTGATTACTCTGGAGAAGAATTTACTATTGAAATGCATGAAAGAATCAATGGAATGGCATTTTTTAAGAGTAGCTATTCAGAGTTTTTAGAAGAAAGTGAATCGTATAAGATCTATTTATATGAAGGTACGGATTATACTGATGAAAGTGCTGCTCAGGTAGCATTGGTAGGTATTTTGGATGAAAGGTATGATGGCCCAACATACGAAGAAGATATAATCAATGTCGATGTAAATGGAGATTCTATAAATTATGATCAATTGCTAGAAAGGGCAGGACATTATCGTCTGATTAGACAATCTGATGAAGAAGTAATTGCTAATGGTCTTCTAAAGTAATATCAATTTATATATCATCTGATACCTCATTCTTTTTATTAAGGGTGAGGTGTTTTTTTATCAAGCGTTTTTTACGAATAGGAAAATTTAAAGATTAGTCACTCACAAAAGCATCGAAAATATCGATCTATTATTTGGAAATTTGGACGCTTTGGATGTTAATTTAAAATTCAGAGAAAGACTAATCATTTAAATTAACTCTTTACTCGTATTAGAAAGTTAATTTTTAAGACCTGATTTATGACAGATACAAAACCATATAATTTAAACACGACTACTGTTGATTCGATTCAAGGAGAACTTGCATTATTAGATGGGGATGAACTTAAACGATACAAACGATTTATTTCTCCGATAAAAAAAGAGGAGTTTTTAAAAGCAAGAACTTTCCTAAAACACATTCTAGCTAAAGAATTAGGACTTAAACCCAAACAAATTTCTTTTTCATATACAAAAAATGGGAAACCATTCCTCTCAAATATTTATGGAAAGAAAAACTATCACTTCAATATTTCACATAGTAACGGGTACTTAGTAGTAGTAACATCACAACAGCCAATTGGTATAGACCTAGAGCCTATTTCAAAACTGGATGAGGATAAATTGAAATGGTTTTTATCAGAACAAGAAATTAATGAGATAAAATCTATTCAAAATGAGGATGCGAGAAAAATTGCTCTTTTTCAGCTGTTTACAATGAAAGAGGCTTTCATCAAGGCAACAGATAAATCCTATTTATTAGATAATTTCAGCTTTTGGTACGTGAACGGTAAATGGCAATTACAAATTGGGGAAGATAATAACTGGGAATTTGACTTAAAAACTATCGGAAATGAAGTGGCTATTGCTATATGTTATGCAGGTAAATAATGTAAACCTACCAATACTTCCTTTACTAACTTCCCTACAGTAATCACCATAAAGAAAGATGTTAAAATAGAAAGTGAAATGGCTTCTACCGAGCTTAAACCTAAATATTTATACCAAGAAGTGATTTTAATAGCACTGTAAATGGCAATAATGGTGATAAATGTAAGAATAATTGTTTCCATATGTGTCGAATCATTTTAAGCAATTGAAATATATTTCACAAAAATAGTTACAATGTTTCTAAAACGTATCATTTTTAAGTTAAAATTCCATATTATTAACATTAAAGTGTTTCAATAGCTTAAATATAGGACACTGTTTTTATCAATTTTGGTCATTGAAAATCATAAAAAAGTACTGTTTTATGATATTTTAATAGTAAATTACTTCTCTTCAATTTTATATAGACTTGGTATAGAACTATACAGAAATGACCCACACTTTACGAACAATATTTTTATTACTAATTGTTTTATTAATTCCTAAAAGTCTCAAAGCAGAAGAAGGTATTGGAAATCCATTTACAATGGAAGCGATCCAAACTCTTATCAATAAAGGGGAATTAGATCTGGCAAAGAAAAACTCCTGGGAATGGGTAGAAGCTATGCAAGCACAACATGGAGAAATGTCGATCCATGAAAACATAGCAAGGTTTTCTTTAGGGAGAGTTTGTTTAGAACGCCAAGAGTACGGAGAGGCCTTAAATCATTTTCAATATTCTGCAGATATCTTAGAAGAAACCACAGGATGGTTATATCCTGATTATGCAATTTCTTTAAACTATTTAGCGACGTGTTATATTCGATTAGGACAAGTTGAATACCCAAAGAAAATTTTAAAAGAGATTAAGATTATTATCGATAAAACGATAGGTCAAAATTCTATTAATTATGCCCATTATCTAATGAATTGGGGTATGATTTATTCTTATGAAGGAAGTTTCGAGATAGCTGAACAATATATGCTTGATGCTAAAAGAATAGCCATAAATATGAAATATAGAAGGTCTTTTGATAAAGATTTTGAAGAGGTGGATATTCATTTGTCACATCTTTATTCTATTTCTTTTCGACATGATCAAGCAATTGATTTGATGCAGAAGACATTAAGTGAATTAGACGCAAAAAATAGAGAGAATTCCCCTAATTATAGTAGATGTTTGTTGGTTTTGGGAGATGCTTATCGCTTAGCAGGTTTCTATGATAAAGCGTTGGAAAGTTATAAAGATGCTGAATTTCATGTGAAGAAAATGGTAGGGACAAATCATTTTGCATATGCCGCAGTAGAAGAGCGTATAGGTAATCTATATGCTGAAATTAGTCAATTTGATAAAGCTACTCCTTTGTTAGAATCGGCCAGTGAAATCTACAAAATGGATGAAACGGAGGTAGTCAGATATACATCTTGTCTAGTGATTTTAGCCAATGTGGCACTAAAAAGGGGAGAGTATAAACTGGCTGAGGATAATCTCAACACTATTCAACAAGCAGTAGGAGAAGAAGAGGTAAAGCAAAATGATGCATTTCAAATAACAACAGCTCGCTTAATGATCATAAAGGGAGAATTTGTAGAATCCGAGCTGATTTTCTCTCAAACTCTAGCAAGAATGCTTGATAAGAACATGACTCATACTCGCTTCTTTTTAGAAACAAATCTCGATTACGTCGAACTTTTGGCTTACACAGGAAGAACAGATAAGGCTGAAAATATTATTAATAAAGGGATTAAGCTATTAAAGAGAATTGATCAAGATTCTACTCTAAATTTTGCTGAGACTCTGTATTGTAAAGGTTTTACTGATAGAAGAAAGGGAGCTACTAAAGAAGCTATTTCAAATCTAAAATCATCAAATGAACTCATTGATTTCTTAAACCTTGATACATCGATTTTAAAGGCATACAATAGTGAAGAACTTGCGAATATTTATTCAGAACAAGGGGAATTAGATTCAGCGAATTATTATTTCGGTATTGCATTTTCAATTTTTAAAGAAAAAGTGACTGCATATGATGTACACTTTATTTACACCCAAATCAGTTATGCTAACCTCCTCATAAAAGAACAAAAATACCAAGAGGCCTTAGATATTTTTATAGAGTTGGATGAAAAGGTGACAACGGGAACTATCTTGGATACTATGGTGAATGGTGGTATTGCCTACACTAACGCATTGTTAGGAAATTGGGATAAAGCAGAAGAGATGATTATCTCGGCTATCCAAGCACGCTTGAAATTTTATGATAATACCATGAAATATTCTAGCTCTCAAGATAAGATTAAATACCTACACCAAACAGGAAGCTTATTTGACGTCTTCTATGATATCATGTACATGATGGGAGATAATGTAACTCCTTTGATGTTGAAAAACTGTTATGATATCCACTTAAAATTTAGAAGCTTCTTTTTGGTTGAAACAAGAGAAAGAAATAAGCATTTATACAAGTATAAAGACGATAGAGTTGCCCAAGGTTTTCCCGCTTATCTTAGTAAAATGTTATCACTTAGAGATGGTATTGCAGCATTAAATTATATGTCGGTACAACAACGAAAGGAATTGGGAGTTGATCCTTACTTATTGTTAGATAATATCAATAACCTAGAAAAGTCTCTAGTTTTGGCGAGTAACGCTTATGTCAATCAACAGTCTGATCTTATTTATAAAGGCTGGAAGGATATCAAAAATGTATTAAAAGAAGGTGAAGTAGTTATAGAGATAGTAAAGCTACGAACATCACTAGGTAATACATCCAGATATATTGCACTAGTAGTTGATAAGGATGCAGAGTATCCTATGTATGTACCTATTGGGAAGAGTGAACAATTAGAAAATGAGGCATTTTCAATCTACCAAAGAAAATCTACACCTTTAGGTAGAAATATGGTGATGGTAGAAGCTGAGGAAGAAAGTAGTCCTTATAAAATTTACTGGAAACCAATTTCAAACTTTCTCAAAACACGAAAGGAAAAGTACAATACAATTTATTTTGTAGCTGATGGTATATACAACCTCATTAATGTAAACACACTTCAGAACGAAACGACGGATCAATACCTTATTCAAGAAGAATATATCAAACAATTAAATGGTTCTACAGAATTATTAAGTAGTACGAGAAACCAAGAGATGCCCAAGAAGAAAAATGCAGTATTAATAGGTAATCCGGTGTTTGAAGAAAACAATCTTTCAGAAAATGGTACTAGAGCAACAAAAAGTAAAGGTCTGAAAATCCAATTAGACGAATTACCCGGAACTGGGGAAGAGATAGAAATTTCTGAAAAGTTATTGATGAAAAATAATTGGAAAGTAGAAGTTTTTACAAGAGAAGCAGCCACCGAAGAATTAATTAAGACCTTGAAGACTTCTCCAACGGTATTGCATATAGCAACTCATGGATTCTTTCTTAATAAAATGAGGTATTCTGTATCCAATAATCCGATGCTCCGATCAGGCTTATTCTTCTCAGAGTTTATTCAGACTGATACCAAAAGTTTAAATGAGATTTATAATTCAGGCCTTGATGGTATTTTGACTGCTTACGAAGTGGCAGGGTTAAATTTATCCAATACTGAGCTTCTGATATTGTCTGCTTGTCAATCGGGTGTTTCTGAGGTGACCGAAGGAGAAGGGATTTCCGGTTTACAATATGCGTTTTCTATTGCTGGAGTACATTCTGTAGTGATGAGTTTATGGAGTGTTGATGACAGAGCAACGAAAGAGTTGATGACAAAATTCTATGAGCATTGGAATGTAATGGGAGATCGACATAAGGCTTTTTACCAAGCTCAATTAGATATTATGGCCCGTTATAAAAGGCCTTACTTCTGGGGAGCTTTTGTGATGATAAATTAATTCGTAACTTAATTAAAGAGCAAATCACCTGATTACTATTGATGCCCCCAAAAACTATTTATAGAACTATATTACTGTTGTTTATATTCATATCATTACATGCTTTTGGACAAGAGTTTAAGCCTGTATTTGATCATAATATTTTAAACGAATACCGTACTCAAGGTCAACTAGATAAAGCTGAAAACTATCTGATCTACAGTATAGAAAGAGTATTAAGAGAAACGGACGATGAGTATAGCATCAAGCTAGTATTGCCTTATATTTATTTAGGTAGAATCTATGTAGAGAAACAAAACTACCAAGAAGCCATTCGATATTTTAAGAAGTCACTTGATGTCATGGATAATTCGGCAGGATCAATGTATCCTGATTACTGTTTGGCGACAAATTTCCTAGTGGGTACTTATCTAATTATAGGGGAAGAAGATAAGGCCGAAATCTTATTAAGAACAATAAATACACTACACAAGAAAACAGTAGGCTATGATAATCCTATTTATAGTATGACCTTATTTAACGAAGGTTTTTTACATGGATTAAATGGAGATATAGTGTTGTCAGATAAGAAGTTCAAGCAGTCATTATCCATGATGAAAGATTATAAAATTGAGCAAGATTTCTACCTTAATTTTACTAGCTATCAGATTTATTGGGCAAAAATGATGTTACAACAGGGGCGTTTCAATAAAGCAGAAACACTACTTGCTACTATAAAAAAAGACCTTGAAAAGAATGAGCTTCAAAACACATCTCAATACCTATTAATGTTAACAGTTCTAGGAGATTGTTACGCTAAAACGGAAGATTTCGAGAAGGCAATTGAAGTATATAAACAGGCAAAAGAAAGAGCTATTCATGTCTTGGGGAAAAACCAGATTCTCTATGCAAATATTTTGAGTTTGATGGCAACGGTAAATAAAAAAATGTCTCAATATCAATTAGCTACAGAAAATCTAAAAGAAGCCCTTCAAATCTATTCTTTAAGAAATTACCATCAATCCGCATACAAAAGGGCACAACTAGAATTAGTAAATGTATATCTAATCATCGGTGAATATGAAATCGCAAGTTTTCATATGAGGGATGTGAGTAAGTATATCAAAAAAAGTGGAGACATATATTTATTTTATTTAGTTACAAAAGCAAGGCAGGAGTTTTTAAATGGAAATTTTGTTCAGCATGAGATCCTTCTATCAGAGTTTTATAATCTAATGGATAATCGAATGGAGAAATACCATGATGAGTATACTATCTCAGTGAGTATTTATGTGGATTATAATTTCTTATATGGAAACCCTGTTGATGGAAGAGAAAAGCTTTTTGAGAATTATAGATATTTAGTATCCACAGGGAAAACACATACTACTGCATATTCTATCTATCAATATAATTTAGCATGGAATTTAGTTGAAAAAGGGGATTACAAGCAGGCTGAAGAAAGCTTTAAACAAGCGGAGAAAATAATATCAAAGAAATTTTCTCAGGACCATGCTTTTATGCTGATGGTTTTTGGTTTAAAAGGTTGGTCTTTGTCTAAACAAGAGAAATACAGGGAAGCGATTAATTATTATGATAAAGCTATTAAAATCGCAAAAGAGAACTATTTGTCAGATACAGAAGTACATGTAGTTCGATTAAAATTCTTAAAAGCTAAAGCACTAGTTCAGTTAAAAAAATATGAAGAAGCTAAGAGCATATTTAATGCGATACTCTACCGATGTGATGAAAACACAGTAATATATGCATCACTTTTGGCACATTTAGCTTATTTATCTTCGATAAAAGGAGACGATGAACAAATGATTTCCTATATGAAGCAGGCCTTGCAAAACAGGTTGAGTTTCTATCAGAAGACGTTACTGTATTCTAATGAACAGGAAAGGGTACTTTTTCTAAAACGAACGAACGACGTTGGAGACATTTTTAATGCAATCATTTATGATAAAGGCGAGACAATTACACCAGAGATATTAAACTTATACATCAACTTCAATATAGCCAATAAAACAATATTGAAGTACCGTTCAAAGATATCCAAGAAGAAGTTGATCGCCTTAGAAAAGATAAAAGGTGAAGGAGCCATATTCCCTTATTTGGAGAAACTGATACAGTTACGATCGCAGTTATCTTGCTTGTATTTTATGAGTGATGAAGAACGAATACAACAAAGAGAACATCCTATTGAACTAAAGCAAAGGGTAGTAGAACTTGAAAAATCATTGTTGTTGGCTTCTTCAGAGCTTGAAATAAATGATGAAGAATCACAAATCAAGAATTGGCATGATATACAAAATAAGCTAGAAGAATCGGAGTCTTTTGTAGAAGTGATCAAAGTATATGACTACAATAAAAAGGACGTAGAATATTTTGCAACAATTCTGATAAAGAATAAATCTTATCCATTTTTAGTTAGGATAGGAGAGGAGGAAGACTTGCTACAACTCATAGAGAAAAGTGAAGATTGGTATAAAGAAACAGAAAGACAATCAAGAGGAATAAGAATCAATAAACCTACAGGGGAGAAAGCATATGCAAGTTTATGGAAACCAATTCAAGTAAAATTAGATAGCCTTTTACCCAATCATTCTACTATCCTTTTTTGTCCATATGGTATTTATAATAAAGTGAACATTAATACTTTCCAAAACCCAGTAACTAAGAAATTTCTTATTCAGGAGGAGGAAATTATTTTGATGTCAACGGCTTTGGAACTAGGAGACTTTAAAAGGGAAAACACCTTTTCAAAAGATGATTATGCTGTTCTATTGGGAGCACCTGTATTTAATAATACAAGTAATAATGATGATGAAAGAGGAGCTCCGGCTTTAAAAGGTGTAGGTAATATTCAAGTACCCATCACCAACTTGCCAGGTACAGAAAAGGAAATAAAAAAGATAGATGAAATTTTAGTAAACAAAGGGTGGGAAACGGAGGTTTATCTAAATAAGAAAGCAACTGAAAAAAATATCAAGCAGTTAAAACGTTCCCCATATATTTTACATGTAGCTACGCATGGCTTTTTCTTACAAAGTGAAAATGTGGTAACTGATTATAACCTTCTTAGGTCGGGTCTTTTTTTGTCAGAATCCTCGAATCTAAACGATTCTTTGACTTTAGATTATTCTGAAGGAATAGATGGAATTTTATCCGCTTTTGAAGTGACAGGGTTAAATTTAGATAAAACAGAATTAGTGGTTTTGTCTGCGTGTAATACCGGTGTGGTTTCTAATGAAGACGATGATGGGATTACTAGCCTTCAGTATGCTTTTAGTGTTGCTGGAGCCCATACGTTTATCACAAGCTTATGGAATGTAGATGATATATTTACCGTAAAACTGATGAGTAAGTTTTATGAACTTTGGTTATTGTATGGTGATAAGTATAAGGCATTTAGAGATGCACAATTACAACTTTTATCAGAAGAACCAGATCCATATTATTGGGGAAGTTTTATTATGATTGAATAATTAATCCAAATTCTAATCGTTAAACAATAAAGATCCTTATATTATAAACTAGACATGAAAAAAATAAAGGCAATCATAACTGGAGCAACAGGGATGATCGGTCATGGAGTTCTCATTGAATGTTTGGAAAATGATCAAGTAGAAAAAGTATTGATCATTGTTCGTTCTAAGATGAATATTGATCACCCAAAACTCGAACAAGTTGTTCATGAAGATTTTTTTGATCTTACACCAATTATACCAAAACTAGTAGACTATAACGCATGTTTTTTCTGTCTAGGAATATCATCCGCAGGTATTAGTAAAGATGATTACTATAAAACTACTTATAGTCTTACTATGCATTTTGCGAGTGTATTATTACCATTAAGTCCTGATGTAACGTTCTGTTTTATCTCAGGAGCAGGAACATCAACAAATGAAAATAGCTCTCAAAATTGGGCAAACGTAAAAGGAAAAGCAGAGAATGATTTATTGACACTACCTTTTAAAAAGCATTATATGTTTAGACCAGGCTTTATTCAGCCAATGAAGGGAGTGGAGTCTAAAGTACCAATGTATAAAAAAATCTATAAGGTGCTAGGGCCATTGTACCCGGTGATTGATACCTTGTTTCCAAAATATATTACTTCCACACCACGCGTAGGTAAAGCAATGATAAATGCTGCAGTAGAAGGGTATGAAAATACCTACTTAGAAAATGCAGATATTAATATCCTTGCTGGGAGATAATAGAGTGTTATATATAAAAAAGCCCTCACAGTATTTGTGAAGGGCTTTTTTGTATGGAACAATTAAAGTAAATAAGAAGACAGCTTTTTGATTATTGTTGGTTAAGAAATTCTTCTTCAGTAGTGGCATAAAATTTCTTTTCTTGTGCGTAAGGAGAATCACCACCATTAAAATAAGCCCTGATTTCTTCTATAGGAATAGTATCCTTGATAGATTCTGCAGCATGGAAAATATGATTGCCATGAAAATCATGACATTGTAAACAGGTATTCCATTGTTTTGCACCGATAAGTTCTTTATGAGAAACTTCTAAAGGATCATTCTTCATTTCTGTTTCTTCATGACAGCTTCTACAGTAACCAACATCTAATTGGGTTATTCGAACACCGTTATGTTCTTGGTGACAAGATTCACAGTTTGTAACGCCAATCTCTTTGCGGGCATTAGCAAATCGAGGTTCCTCAAACCGGTGTAATGGATGCCTGTCATTTTCTCTTTCATGACAAGCCAAACATTTATTATTATCTACATTCTCTGTACCGAAGTTAGCTTCAGAGCGTCTTAAGCCGACACTAAACATAATGTTTGCTTGCATCTGTTGGAAGACATTCCCTTTTGCAGTGGTATGGCAAGATGAACATTGAAGCTCCTCATGTCCTGTGTTTAAAGGCCCTTTAGAGAGGTATTCTTCATTGGCAGGGTGAGATAGAACTACATAAGCAATACTAGTAATGAAAATACCGAAACTCATACCGATCCATTGCCTGCGTCTTTTTCTACTAATTTTAAGCATATTCAACGACTACATCATTACTAATAGGATGACAAATACATGGGAGAATGATTCCATCATTTACTTCTTTCTCACTTAAAACGTGACCATCTCTCATAAAAACTTCTCCTTGAGCTACTTTTGCTTTGCAGCTACCACATATACCATCCATACAAACATAAGGGAGGCTGATTTTTTCATCCAATGCAGCTTCTAGGATATTACTATTAGCCTTTACAGTAAATACATGCTCTTTTCCTTTCTGAAGAAGTCTAATCTCTCTGTTTTCTAAGAAAGCCCCTGCATTTTTCATTTCTTTAGAAGTTGGAGGAGGTGCAGAAAAACGCTCGATGTGTATCGCTTTTTCATCAACATTTGCTGCTTTTAAACCTTCCTCAGCTTCTATCATCATTCCAGAAGGGCCACAAATAAAATACTCTGTAGTATCCCATTGAGGCACTTTTTTAAGGTATTCTGGAACTTGAGTTCTTTCCACTCTTCCTTTGTAGCAATCCTTAAAGTCACCTGGAGATTCTAATATATGTACCAAGTGTAATCGATCTTCAAAAACGTTTTTATACTCTGTTAATTCTTGATTGAAGATGATGGATTCAACATCTCTATTGCCATAAAATAATGAAACTATACTTTGAGGCTCTTTATGTAAGATCGATTTCAAAATAGAGATTAGAGGAGTTATACCACTTCCTGCTCCAAAAAGAACAATATGTCGTTTTTTCTCAACATCAGGTGTGATAGTAAACTCACCCATAGGATATAATACCTGTACTTTATCTCCTTTTTTTACATTATCAAATAGGAAATTAGATACTTTGCCATCTTTAATTCTTTTGACTGTTACACTGATTGTTTTGTCAACTTTAGGTGCACTATTTAATGAATAACACCTTCTTTCCACGCGACCATTGACATTGACAAGTAGTGTTAGAAATTGTCCTGGAGTATATTTAATTTTTCGGAAGAAAGGTTGTTTAAAATGTATACTGATAGCATCTGAAGTTTCTTTCACTACATCTACTACCTTTAGTTTTAATGTTTTTTCCATCTCTTTATGATTTATGATTGAAGATCATTTTAGTTTTTAGCTATTCATTATTTATAGTAGAAAACTACCCATATATGGTAGAAGGTTAAGAAAGTAATAAAGACAGAGAAGGTTACATGTACGATCATCCATCCTTGAAAAATTAGTTGTGATCTCGTTTTTAATAGGTCAAGGTTAAACATACCCATCACAAAATTGCTAAAGAAAGTAAGGCTTAGTATAAAAAGATAGGCGAACCCTAATTCCATGGAATGTATATAGAATAATAGTGGAGTAAAGGCCCCTAACCAATTATGAATTTTATGAAAGGTGATAGACTTATGTTGCCACTTAGGTACAACCCGTACAAGACTCAAGGTCCATTGAAATAGAATAATACAGAAAAGGCCTAATCCCGACCACCTTCTGTACATCTGTTCTTGTTGTAATTGATAAAGTGCTTCCCATCTAAGATCAAAGACATCTTGTGCCACAAAGAGGAGAAACAATATACTACCAATTACAATGTATAATTGTTTACTCATTACATGTCATTTTAAAGGTTGAGAACAGCACCTCTCGCGTAAAGAAAACTTGTTGTCTGTTTGGCGTAGAAGGTGAAAGTAAGCATAGAAAAAACCAAACTATTAGAAACAAATGAGAGGTGCGTGTTCATCAAAACTAACTAATTAAAAATTACAATTATGACATCGAAAAAAAAGTACAAACTAAATCTTTAGAATAGCGTTTAGTGTCTCCTCAGATGCAAGTTCACCTACGCTATCTAGGAAGATAGTTGGTTCAGGTAATTGGTATCCTTTTTTAGGCCAATCATCACCAACAACAGGAACATCATTATCCTTAAATGTTTTTGTTTTATCAATGTATTTTTGGAAAGTTGAAGATGCTCCATTTCTGTATGCCATTATGATTTCTTGAAGCTCATTAAAAGAAACTGAATCTTCTGGATAGGTCCATGTAGTAGCTCCTTGAATATCACCCAATTTCCAATCACTTTTTGTTGTTTCTGGATGTTTATTATGACAACTGACACAAGCATTAGCTGAAGCAAAGTCTGGAAACATGGCAGTATATAATTGATTTTCTTCATCGTAGAAGAATTTTGGTTCTTCATCATTTCTCATTTCTGCAAACAGTTCTGCTTGCTTACCTGTAAACTTATTTGATTTTCTGATAGGATAATCAGAACCTAAGAAAAGCCCTAAAGGTACTTCCTTGCGCTTACGGATGTCACTTGCAATGCCTCGCAGAAATAGGGCGGGTAGTGGACCTGCCTCGATGTGGTCTTTCTCCCAGTCCTCGTCAAATTTGAGTCCCTTTTTTTTTCCTTCACCAACGATTGCCTTGGTGTAAAGTGTTCTAGCCACATCATTTTCTTTGGCTACTATTGTGAACGCTTCTTGAATAGAATATTTCTTGTCGGATGCTTTTGTAGTATCGTCTTCTGGTAATGGTTGACAGCTAAAAAAGAACTGAACTAATCCAATAATACACACAAGAGGAAAGTTTTTTTTGAAAGTCATGATTATGCTATTTTATTGTTTGAAACATGTGTTAAGTTCGGAGGAGTAAGGCAAAGGGACATAAAAATCAAGCCCCTTGCCCATCATAATACTCATGTAAGAGTTGGAATTTAAGCGATTGTCTATTTTCAATTATACAGGTTCTACTGTGGCCGCAGCCTCTTTCATAGTAGTAGCTAGCACTGTATAAACTGTGGTCCAGGCTTCTGCAACTTCATCTGTCCATGCATCTCCTAAGCCTGTTTCTAAAGTAAATAATAAAGCAGCAGCAACAGTATCGTAATGTTGATCTTCTACTTGGTAGGCTACGTGCCTTTTTCCTAAATCCTGAACTACTGGTACTAATGCACCAAGGTCGTTTAAGCCATTTACCGCTGCAGCTAACATGGCCATTAATTTTTTGCCTTGCTCTTTGATATCAGATTTAAAAAGAGGTTTTAGCGTAGGGTCTAAGTCAAATAACTTAGTGTAAAAAATTTCAGCAGCTTTTTCCGCAATGGGAGCTACCATAGCAAAAGTTTCTTGTACAAGTTGTACCTGTCTGTCTGATACAGGGCCTTCTTGCTTTTTTTTCTTCTTACCAAATAATGATTTAAAAAAACTCATAGTATTAATTGTTTAGTTGTGATGAAATAGCCTGGGGTTGTTCAAGAGTAAAAAGTTCTTGTAATGCTTGACTTAATTCTTCTGATTCTCCTCTTAAACAGGCTTGTTTTAATTTTACTACAGGTACTTGAATAATCTTATTTAAAAGATGCATAGATACTTTTTCTGCAGCAGTTATTTCGTCTTGGTTTAAGTCTTTTTTGAAAGTAGCTAACGATGATAACCTTATCGTTTCTAATTGTTGTTTTAGTTGATGAATTGTAGGAGAGAACACTTGACTTTGTTGCCAAAGTTTAAACTGCTCTACTTCCTCATGAATAATTTGCTGTACAGTATTAATTTCCTTTTTTTTCTGTGATATGGCTTCTTTTGATAGTAGACCAATATCATCTATATTATAAAGCTTAGCACCTAATCGTTCAACCTGACTACATACACTTCTTGGCGCACCAAGGTCAATAATACATTTAGGTGGTACATGATTAAAGTGTGTGATTTTATATTGAGTGCTTTCTCCGTCTATGCAGGAAATGATAAAATCAAACTTGTGTAGTTTCTGTTTATGGAGTCCAAAATCAATAGCATTAAAACCATAGTTTTTTGAGATCATTCTAGCTTTGGACATACTTCTGTTTGTGACCCATATGTTCTGTAGATCAAATTCCGAAAGGTATTTACATATGCTTTGTCCCATTTCACCTAAGCCTACAATTAATACTTTACTTCCAATGGTTTTTGAAAGTTCTCCTAATAGAATTTTGACAGCATTATATGCATTTGAAGTGGCTCCTTTTAGAAATAAAGTTTCATTACTTACCCTTTTGTGAGTATGAAATATCACATGCATGATTCGATGTAAATAAGCACCACACATTCCTAAATCGGCCGCTTTTTGGTAAGCATCTTTTAATTGACCGTAGATTTGTAAATCTCCCAAAATCAATGAATCTAACCCCATACCTACATTAAAGATATGTTGAATAGCTTCATCACCTTCATAGCTTTTTACAAGAGGTAGATATTGTTCAGAATATGTAATACATTTTATTGTGCATAGTAATTTTAATATTTCTAATGTCAGAGGTTTGTTATTCAAATAATAAACTTCAGTTCTATTACAAGTAGATAGAATAATACATTCTTCAAGATTCAAAATCTCTTTTACATGTAGAACCATTCGTTCATTTTCTAATGTACTTAATTTAAATTTTTCCCGATTTTCTATTGCAACATTATGATGTGCGATAGAGACAGTGTATAAGTTCATCCTTTATTAGTTAGTGAGAATTAAAGCACACAATGAGAAAGCTTTTTGTTGTTTGCTTACATCACAAAAGTAGGGGGAGTGAAAAAAGTATACTATGTGAATCAACAAGTAAACAGTAGTTTTTTAACACTAAAATTACCTGTCAAATTGCAGTTATTATTTTGTGATTATATAGCTGTATATGTGTTTGTTACGGTTTCAAAATAAGTGTATGTTTATTCATTCATTAAAAGTGTATTTTCATATGTTGTTTAATATTTATTAATCTTTTTTAACTAAACGATTCCAAACCAATACTTTACAACTGCCGTTAGTAAACCCAACTTCAGATAGTTTAAGAGTCAGGTTGATTCACTATCTATTTATAACTTAAAGAACTTAACTATGAATACTAAACCGTCAAATGCGTATATCGGATCCTCTTGGGTAATTTTAATTACAGGAGTATTAGGATATTTAATCGGTTTATTTAGAGCAGAAATGTTGTTAAATGAAAAAGGGTATTACTTAACAGTACTTTTATTTGCATTATATTCTGCTGTATCTGTTCAGAAATGTGTTAGAGATAAAGAAGAATTTATTCAAGTAACCAACCTTTACTATGGCTTAAGTTGGTTCTCATTAATTGCTTCCATAGCATTATTAGCAATAGGATTGATAAATGCAGATTTATTACCAAGTGAAAAAGGGTTCTACGCCTTTGGTTTTATAATGTCAATCTTCGGGGCAATTACAGTACAAAAAAATACAAGAGATATACATCAATATAATAACTCATAAATTATTCACTAAGGCACTTCTGAAATAGGAGTGCCTTTCGTATTTTTAGACTCTCAGAAACCAACTAATTAAAAAATGAAAATACTCTTCAATATTACAGGGACATGTCTATTACTAGCAGTTTTCTCTTTGCCATTAGAATTTTACACCTTCCTCCGAATATTGGTTTCAGTGGCTGCAATAGTTGGTATTTATTATGAAATCAATCATTATGATAAGAATTTTACAGTAAGGTTGATCGTAGTATTCGTTTTTATTCTTTTAACCTTCAACCCTTTTATACCACTTCATCTCAATGATAAAATGTCTTGGGTTGTGATTGACGTTATTGCCGCGATAGTTTTTATTGGTTACAGAATTGGTCTTGAAAGAAAAAGATCTTTAAAAAAAGATAGGGGCCGAAGCCCCATAGATTTATAATTTAAAACTGATTGGCATAACCAACCTTTGTTTAACGGTCTGCCCTTGATGTTCTGCAGGTTGCCAGTCCGTCATTACCTTTTGTGCTGCTCTTAAAGCTTCTTCTTCTAATAAATAGTCAGGCGACTTTAAGGCTTTCATATCAGTAAGGCTTCCATCTTGGTTAACAGTAAATTGAATATAAACTTTACCTTCAATATTTAATTCCTTAGCCTTCGTTGGATAACTGATTTCTTTTGCCAATTGAGCATATAATTTTTGCATGCCGCCTTTATAAATTGCGGGTTGATCTACCACTTCGAATACATCGTTTTTTAATTGCTCATCAGTATAAGTTTCAGACGAACCTTCCTTTATAGTGGTAAACCTTCTAGAAGAGGGGAGTGCTTTAATTTTCTGAATTAACTTTTCACTTAATTTGTCCTTATCCATATCAGCAATCAATAAGTTATTGACATTTTCAGAGATATAAGAAGGAAATAAATTTTTGTCTTTAACCGCTTCTAATTGTTTAATAAGATCTGTTGTTTGCTCAGATTCATATCCTTGGAAAAACGTTTTCATGTTTTCACTTGTCCAATAGATTTCATTATCAATTGCATATCCAAATACAATATCACCTTGTAGATCTTTAATACGAGGATCTACGTCGGTAGTTAGTCCATCTTTAACACAAGCTTGTGCTAGGACAATAATAGAACTTAGAAAAAAGATTGAAAAGATGGAATGAACTCTTTTCCACTGTGCAGAACGTTGTTGTTTTAACATGTTGATTCTAGATTTAATAGTTGAGAATTGAAATCCGTGGCCAACACTTATTGAGAGCTCATCAAAAAGTGATCGAACCATTAATTGACGATAGGAACTATCGTTCGTCATTTGATTTGCCTTTTGATCGGCAATGTATTCATGCTGCGTGCGCAGTGCAGCATCAATGATATATATAGCAGGGTGGAACCAAAAAATACATTTTAATAGTTCCATGATGAATATGTCTATAAAGTGGAAGTCTTTTACATGAGCAATTTCATGGTGAAGTATTAAGTCAGCTTCATGTTTAGAAAGCTTTCTAGAATTATCCCAAAAGATATATCCTAAATAAGCAAATGTAGGGTATTGTCCATTGGTAATAATTAGCTGCTTATTTAGCCTTTTTTCCTTTGGGTTTCGAACGATAAACTTCCATAATTTCAAGTTCGAAAGTGTAAACTTTATTGTAAATAGAAATACTACTGAAGCATAAAAAAGGAGTGCAATTTCATGATCACTAAGTGTTACAGCAGAAGTAGTTGATAAAGAAAGGTCTCCTACTTGTAACACAGGTAGTGTTATCACTGGGATAGTATTCGCTATCACCGTCTGTTGCTCTTCTGGTAATATATTGAGAAGAGGAAATAGTATAGAGATCATTACCCCAATTAGAATAGTAAATCTATTTAACTGAAAAAAGGTTTCCCTTTTTAGGAAAATCAGATAAAATAGAGCGAGTAATGTTAATCCTATTGATGATATAAAGAGGTAAGAAAGCATGTTATTAATCTTTAGTGTTTGGTTTATCGTCTTCTATATCTTTTAAAAGATCTTCTAATTCATTAAGATTGACATCTTCCTTTTTTGCAAAAAAAGAAACCATGTTTTCAAAAGAACCGCTAAAGAATCTCCCCACAAAACTCTTAAGATATTGATGAGAGTATTGTTCTTTTGTTACTAATGGATAGTATTGATGAGACTTTCCAAATGTATTATGACCTACAAATTCTTTTTGTTCCAGAATACGAATAATAGTAGAAATGGTATTGTAAGCAGGTTTTGGAGCTGGTAATTGCTCTATTATTTCTTTTACAAAACCTTTGTCCAGATCCCATAAAACTTGCATGACTTGTTCTTCTGCAGTAGTAAGCTTTTTCATAATTATTTATTTGATGATGTCTGCAATGTATCAACTAAAAATTTAGTTCACAACTTTTTCAACTAAAAAATTAGTTTAACAACTAAATATATAGTTAATTAACTAAATATTTAGTTGTTTTAGTAGTTATTTATCTAAAATAAATCTTGTAAAAGAGAGTCGGGATTTAAATTTTTTGTGATTAAAAATGAGCAGCTTATATCAGCTTATTAAAAATTAAGGTTTTTTAGTTCACAATTTAGTAACATTGAAATGATGTTTACGTTACACTTTATTACTTCTAATTTCTAATTAATTAAAAACAAATATTTACGAAATGTTGGTTTTTAGCTTTTTAATTGACAATTTGAAGTCGAAGTAATGATGATGATCACTATATTTTAAAGTGTTTATCATACATTTTATAAGTATATTAATATACCTTTGTATTACACCAATGTTAACAAAGGCATTGTTTTTTCTTTTTAAATTAAAATTATACTAACATGAAAAATATCAGAATAATTACAGCGTTTTTACTTTCTCTAACATTTGCTATAGCATCAGTAAACGCAAATAATATAGACGACGATAAACCATTATTTTCATATAAGCAGGCTTCTCCAATAAATTATGAAAGTGCAATGAGCCTTGTTACATATCCTAAAGTTGGAAAAGATTTAGCAATTGAAGGATCTGTTAAAGTTAGAGTTTACGTTAATGCTCAGGGAGAAGTAGAAAAATATACTTTTATGAAAGGTTCTGATACTCGTTTAGCGACTGGAGTAGACGAAGCAATTAAAGCATTAGAATTTGAACCAACGTTAGTTACAAATAATATTACAGGTGATGTAGAGGCTGTACCTTCTTGGGTAATTATTCCTCTAAACTTTTCACTTGAATTCTAAGGTTTCAAAATAGTATTGAAATTTAATGAATAACCCCATAGCAAATATTTGTTGTGGGGTTTATTATTTTTTGACGGATCAAAGGGTAAGCGATAGTGACTTATTCCCTAAATAAAAAAACAGCACTTAAATAAATAAGTGCTGTTTTTTTATGTTTATCTTTTTACTTTCTTCTTCTCTTATTTCTAGAGTTTTTCTTCGAAGGAGTATTTTTATTCCCATGTTTTGAAGGAGTTGGTTTACCATTGCTTGTGGTATTGGCAAATCGCTCTTCCCTTTTTTGTTGTGCATGGTATTTTAGCAGATCCTCAGCCATTTTTGAGTTACCACTTTTTCGTAAGGTATCTCTAATCCAAGACTGGTTTTCCTTTTTATACCAGAAGAAGAATTTATTCTGATCTTTCTTTTTTCTAGGATCCTTAACCGTATCAACAGGCTTTAAGGTATAAGGATGAACTCCAGAATAATAGATAACCGTTGCTGTTGTCATTGGAGTAGGAGTAAAATCCTGAACTTGCTCCAATTTGAAACCCATATCCTTTGTTTCCAATGCAAGGTTTGCCATATCTTTCATTTCACAACCAGGGTGTGATGAAATAAAATAAGGAATCAGTGGTTGTTTTAAACCATGTTTCTTATTGATCTGATCAAACTTCTTTTTAAAAGTATGGAAATGTTTAAAAGATGGCTTACGCATAATACGTAATACAGGATCAGAAGTATGCTCTGGAGCAACTTTTAAACGACCAGGAATATGTCTGGTAACTACCTGTTCCATGTACTCATGCAAACTCTTTGTTTCGTCAGATTTATTGTATTCACTAACTAATAAATCATAGCGAATACCACTACTAACAAAGGCTTTTTTAATCTCAGGCATTGCATCAACTTTTCTGTAAAGTTGAGTCATTGCTTTGTGAGAGGAATCCAAGTTATCACAAACAACAGGGTGAATACAAGATGGGCTGACACATTTATCGCAGATCGATTGTATCTTACCCTTCATCTTATACATGTTTGCAGAAGGTCCACCCAAATCACTTAAATAACCTTTGAAATCAGGCATTTTTGTTACCTCTTTGATCTCATTGATAATTGATTTTTCGGATCTACTTGCAATCATTTTACCTTGGTGAGCTGAAATAGTACAGAAACTACAACCACCAAAACACCCTCTATGCATATTGATAGAGAACTTAATCATCTCAAACGCAGGGATAGGACCTCTTCCATTGTACTTTGGATGAGGAAGTCTTGTATAAGGGAGATCGAATGAAGCATCAATTTCGTTCTCCTTCATTGTTTTATAAGGAGGGTTGATCACTAATCTTTCATCACCAATTACCTGAACAAGACGGTCAGCCATCTGTTTATTTGATTCTCTTTCGATGTGCTTAAAGTTGGAAGCAAATGCAATTTTGTCTTCTAAGCATTTCTCATGAGAATTTAATTCAATTGTATTCCAATGGACACCTTTTGGTACATCTTCTTCAACAGGCTGTAAAATAGCTGTTTGTTGAATAGTCTTTAACGAACGCATAGGAACGCCCTTTTTTACCAATTTGATGATTTGCTTTAAAGGCTGTTCACCCATACCATATACCAAAATATCTGCATCAGATTCTTTTAGTATAGAAGGCATTAGCTTATCTGACCAATAATCATAGTGTGTTACTCTTCTTAATGAGGCTTCAATTCCACCAATAAGAACAGGTACTTCAGGATATAATTCCTTTAATATTTTAGTATACACCACAGTGGCATAATCAGGTCTGAAACCTGGAGCACCATCAGGAGTGTAAGCATCATTGGATCTTTTTCTCTTTGCAGCGGTATAATGATTCACCATGGAATCCATACAGCCACCAGTTACTCCAAAAAATAAATTAGGCTTTCCTAATTTCTTGAAGTCTCTTAAATCATCTCTCCAGTTAGGTTGAGGGATAATTCCTACTTTCAAACCTTCTGCTTCTACTAGGCGGGCAATCACTGCTGCACCAAAAGAAGGGTGATCTACATATGCATCACCAGAAATAATAATAACGTCAAGGCTATCCCAACCGCGAAGCTCCATTTCTTTCTTCGTAATTGGTAACCAATCAGATAATTTATGTTCTTTTTTAATCATAATTCTAAGTTCGGGGTACAAAGTTCGTAAGAAAGAACATAGAATACTGTATTTACAGACATCTATTTGTAAAATGAAAGTAAATTTTCCTAGTTATTGTTTGAAAATCAGCTGTTTTATTGAATTCTTTTATGAAAATTACATTTGTAGCTATTCTTAATAAACTGAATTGTAGTTCATTTCGGTAATCTCGACCTTTACAATAAGAAAAAAGAGTACTTTCTAGTTGAACCGATTTTTTATTTACCTATTACCTAATTATCGAAAACACACATAAGACACAAAAAAAGAGCTATACCTTTTAGTGTATAGCTCTTTTCTATTGTATTAAAACCTTTTCTGAATCCATCTTGGAAGAACAATTGCACCAATCAATAGATAAGTATAATAGGTGAAAAGCCTCCAGAACAGAGCAACAACCAATACTATACCTCCATCTTTAAAGAATTCTCTGAAAAACTCTCCAAAGAAATATTCAGCAGTTCCTGCACTACCAGGAGTCGGTGATATTAACATCACAATCCACATGATAATTTGTCGGCCAAAAATTAGAAACTGATCTAATATATCTTGAGTAGTAAGGTTGAAAATATCTATTTGTAAGAATGCATTGATTAAGCAATTCAACATGGCATATCTCGCAGACCAAATGAAAACGGTAGATAAAATTACTTTTACCCAATAGGAAGAAGTGTGTCCTTTTAGCTCTTTTGATGCAACAACCATTTCATTTCCGCTTTTTACAGCCATTCTTCTCCACCTTTTTGTAAAACTAAACGATGTAAGAAACCAAAGGAATTTTTTAAAGGATTTTGGCCCTATAAATAATCCCCAAGCCATAAAAGCGGTATAAAAAGCGATTAAACTAACACTAACAGCAAATATTTGTGGTAGTCCAAGTGTAAAACCAAGCAGGTCTGTAGAATAGTCATTAGATGGAAAGATACTTCCAGGAAACAATGCAATAACAAGTAGTGAAGCAACGACAAAGAACATATTGTCTAAAATTGCTGTAAGCATCACAAAACTTAGTGATTTACCAAAGGGTATTTTCTCTCTGTTCATGATGAACACCGCAACGCTTGTTCCTCCAACTACAGAAGGAGTAATTGCAGAGGCAAACTCCCAAAGCATAATCACGAAGAAACTGGCATTCCAATCTAATTTATTGTTGGTAAGTGTACGAATTCTGTACATATACCCGATATCACGCCCAAACAATACCACAAAAGATAGAAACACCCAAAAAAGGTTCATGTTTCCAAGGCTTTCAATAATGAGATCGAGATTTATACTATCATCAGACCAAATCATGTAAAATAGGACGCCAAGACCAACTAGAATCGGAAGAAACATTTTTGTCGGACTTAGGTTTTTTAGCATTTTTTGCTCTTGAGTATCCATAAAAGAAGCTAAATAATGTAGTTGGACGTTGATTACTAAAATAAAATAACGTACAAAAATACAGTCATAATCCGATTTTCAACTACAATCTTAAATTTTTTAGGATTTGATGTTCTTTTTTTGGATATGCTTGATCAGCTTTTGTAATAATGAATCGGGTTCGAAAGGCTTAGAAGCAAAATCATCAAAACCTTTTTGATCCAAGGAAAAGACTTCTTCACTTGCCACATCTGCAGTTAATGCAATGATAGGCAACTCTTGGTAATAGTCTTCTTCAAAACTTCTAATAATTTTAGTGGCTTCAAAACCATCCATCACAGGCATCTGAAGGTCCATTAAAACGATATCTATTTGTTGTTTTGTTCTTTTTAATTGATCTAATGCTTCCTCTCCGTTTTTAGCTACATATAGAGTGGCATCCCATCTTTTCAGGAATTCAGAGGCAATAAGTATGTTGAAATCATTGTCGTCTACCAATAAAACACTGACCCCGTTCAAGTTTTCAATTCTAGTGATTTCTCCTTGGTTCCAGTCTTCTTCCTCATCATTCTGATTCGCTGCAATTTCATAAGGTAGAGTAACAATAAAGTTAGTTCCTTCGCCTACGTTACTATCTACCTCAAGGCTACCTTCAAGTAAATCCACTAATTTTTTTGTGATACTTAAACCTAACCCTGTTCCTCCGAACTTTCTTGTTGTACTACTATCTTCTTGTGTAAATGCTTCGAAAATATTGTCAATTCGGTCTTGTGATATACCAATACCACTATCCTTGACACTGAATTGATATACGACACTTTTTTTGTTCTTAAATGTGCTAGTTACCGTAATATCTACTCCGCCTTTATCAGTAAATTTAATGGCATTAGAGATAAGGTTTAATAGGATTTGAGATAATCGAGTAGGGTCTCCAATGATATAATTTACAGGTACCTTTTCAAGATTTAAATTTAAGCTGATGTTTTTATCTTCAGCATTATCAGTATGCATGGCAAATAAGTTTTCCATTGTTTCGATCAATGGGAAACGTATTCTTTCCAAACTTACCTTGTTGGCTTCTAATTTATTGAAATCCAAAATTTCATTGATCAGACGTAGCAGGTTGTCAGCTGCAAATCTCATCATTTTCAATTTTTTGGACTGATAATCATCTAAAGTGGTATCTTTTAGTAGGTTAAGCGAACCAATAATTGAGTTCATTGGTGTTCGAATTTCATGACTCATAGTGGATAGAAATTCCATCTTCACTCTAGCCAATTTTTCTGCCTTGTCTTTCTCTTCCTTTAATTTGTATTCAATGGATTTCCTGCTCGTAATATCCATTCCATAAATATTAACATAACCATATTCTGGAATAGGCTTAACGGTAAAGGAGTAAAACTTCCCGTCAATCACCTGTTCATAAACCTTCATCTCATTTGTATTTAAGGTTTTAGAGAACATGGTAGCATATGCCCATTTTAGGTCCAAAAAGTGGCCTTTTATACGTTCAGCAGGAGCATTGAAATACAGTAATTCTACGTCTTTTGTAAATCGTAAAACGGGGTAGGGGTTTTGTTGAGGGAATTTAGCTGTCATCAAAACCTCATTACTCATCGATTTAGATTTATCAATTTCTATTTCAAGCTTTAATTGATTTAAAGAAGCAATGATCGAGTTTTTAAAATGGTCAAATACTACTCTAAGTTTTTTAACTGCTTTTTTATTGATTTTTTCATCGTTGGGAATAGATGAATATAATTTGATAAAACCAAAATTGTCAAGTCGATAAAAGAAGTATGTACCTTCTTTAATGTTTATAGTTTCATGGATGACATATGGTTTCTCTACGACGAACGAATAAATATCTTCGTCAGATGAATAGGATAGAAAATGTTCTACTAGTGCAGTTTGCTGTTTGTGTATTTCTTTGATCGGGTAATTGATCATGCGAATCCAGTCTGCATCATGAGTGTTTATAGGCAATAAGGTAAGTGATGACCTTTTGATTGTGCTAGCTTTTAACCATAATGATGCTGATGTTAAACTCTTACGATGTAAAAGTAACTTTATAAAGTTGTCTATATTTTCATGAAAATCTAACGTACGTCCTGTCTGAAGTGACAATTCATACAATAGCATCATGTCTTGTAAAACATCATTATTTTGGTTGGTCGATAGCATTAATTACAATAGTTTTATTGAAAAACTCTATATATTGTCCATTTCCATAGGATGAAATTTCACCCATTGATAGTGCACCTATGATATTATCATTTAACTGTTTTTCCTTTAATATCTTTTTACAGACATTAATTTCTTGCGGGTAATTTTCACCAAGGAATAAATACCTAGAAATACAATCCATCACAATAGGTTGTATGGTATTGTCTTCATTGAGCTGTAGGGTAGCGTCTTTTGTGGCTTGTTCTGCAGCTTTTATCAGATGCTCTTGTGTACTGTTTAGTATGTATAGTACACTGTTTTCTAATACCTCACCTACACAGTTTAATGCACCGTTTTTATCCACTAGATAAGGGTCTCTGACAATATCTTCTTGTCCCTCTTTCATCATACCAAATGGATAAGATTTTGCAATTTCTAGAAAATTTTCTTCATTGATTTCTAATTGGTTGTTTTCTCTAATAAATTCTTGATACAGTTCAAATGCATTTTGCCAATTCAGCTCAACGATCTTATTTTTCTCTGTTTTTGTTGCTATTAATGGACCATGGATTCTACTCCAACCATGTTGAATTCCTAAGTTAAAGTTATCAGAAGTAGTACAGAAAATAGCACTGTCTTTCATTAACCCTTGGTTTGTAAATACACAAGGTTTTTGTACTAAAGATAAAGAACCTGCTCCACCTCCAAAATAAGAGAAATTAGCTCCTAGATATTGGTAAATATCTTCGATCATCTCTTGGACTTGAAGTGAGAGACCATCTATAAATAAAAATGCGTTATTGTCTGATTTGTTGATATAATTAATATCAAAAGGACTGTCATTATTTATGATCATTGGAGAAGAAGAACTATTGAATTTAAAAGCAATAAGCCCTTCTTCATAAAATTGATTCTCAGCAATAAGTATAGGGAAAATGGCTCCCATACAAGAAATAGAAGCAGAATTGCAGGCTTCAATGAGTGATGGAATAATTTCCTCACTAGCATCAGCTATTAAAAAAAGATAAACTTCATTTTCTTGAAGATCTTTTTTAATAGTTTCAACAATTATATCTATATCAGAAGTTGAGAAATACATAGTTCTTAAGTTACTGTTACAACGAATTGTAACCTAAAGATATTATCCTTCTACTTTTTTTGTAGAATCTTCATTTGCTAAACCATTCTTAAAAATTCGTTTTGCTTCATCAACCATAGGGTCCTTAGTGTTCATTACTCTATAATATCCACTGTCACCCCACATTGCTCTGGCAATAAGAACTTTAATACGGTGTTTAATATATTCATCCGTTTTCTGGTCAAAATCAGTTTGCTTTCTTTTATGAATACCATTTTGCTCAGAATACGTTTCTAAATTACGAATTAGATTTTTTTCTTGATCAAATTTTTCCATGAAATGGTCAATACCATTTTCTTGAAGATCAATATAGTTTTCAGTAGTATAGTCCAGAGCAAAGTCTCTTAACATATCGGTATGTTCCAATGTATAATAATAAATACCAACTGATGATGTATCTAATGGAATAAAATTATCAGGAATTATACCTCCGCCACCATAAACAACTCTATTGTTATCGGTTTTAAATTGGGGCATTTTATCAGTTTTTATACTATCTCTATTAAATAACTCACCACTCTCATACCTCTGTGAGATGTCTTCATTGTAAGATATACCTTCGCCGTAAGGTTTTTGTATACTTCTTCCGCTCGGAGTGAAATACCTTGAGATTGTTAATCTAAGTAAGGAGTTGTCTTTCAAACGAATTTGTCGTTGTACTAGTCCTTTTCCATAGGTTCGCCTCCCTACTACTAATGCTCTGTCGTGGTCTTGCAGCGCACCTGTAACTATTTCTGAGGCAGAAGCACTTCTTTCATTCACCAAGACAACGATAGGCCCATCAAAAGAAGGGTCTCTAAGACTATATTCTTTTTCAGTGAACTCATTCCCTTTTCCTTCAGTGTAAACGATCAGATCGTCTTTTGGTAATAGGTCATCGGCTATTTTTACAGCTTGTCCTAAGAATCCACCACCATTATCTCTTAAGTCAATCACAAGGTTTTTCATGCCATCTGACTTGAGTTTTAATAATGAATTGTGAAACTCATCATAGGTTTTTGTGGCAAACTTTGTGATTTTGATATATCCCGTTTCGTTATCAATCAAATAGCTAGCTTCTACAGAAGGAGTAGGGACAATATCTCTTGTGATCGAGAAGGCAAGTAGCTCGTCTTGTTTTTTTCTTTTGACTTGTATATCGACAGTAGTTCCTTTCTTTCCTCTTAGTTTCTTGACAATCTCTGAGTTCGCAATTGACTTACCGGCAATAGTATCTCCATTTACAGTAATAATTTTATCACCTGCTCTAACACCTGTCTTTTTTGATGGACCTCCAGGCATTACAGAAAGTACTTTAAGAGTATCATCTATAATACGGAACTCAATACCAACACCTTCAAATCCATCATCTAATCGGGAAGCCATAATGTCGGCTTCAGAAGGAGGGACATATACAGTATGAGGGTCTAGATCTTTAAGGACAATATCAATCGCTTTTTGTGTCAGCTGATCAATATCAACAGTATCTACATAATACTTATCTACATAATTAAGTAAACGTTCAAATTTTGAGGCATTAGAGTCCACCGTCAAACGTTTGTCTGTCGGGCTTGGTGATCTTAAATGAGAACCAATAATGACGCCTAATCCTACAGAGACACCAATGATCAAGGGTATCCAAGCTTTTATGTTTGCGTTGTCATTATGAGATGTAGTACTTTTTTCTGTCATCGTTAATTGAATGTAATCAAAAGCTACTGAGCGGACACTTTGTTAAAGACGAAGCCTCTTTCATCTCTTCTGTCTTCAAAATCAATTTCTAAATCTAAAAGGAACATCATTTGTCTTTTTTCAATAAGCACTTTGATGCCTTTAGTTTCATATTCAATGTCGGTTTCTTTTGCTTGGTCAAAGCCTAAAGTGAATTGAGCTCCTCCACAGCCACCACCACCTTTTACACCGACTCTAAGGGCGTATCCTTCTGGAACTTTCTTCTGGGTTAATATATTGTTTATCTCTTCAGCAGCACTGTCAGTGATGCTAATCGGATTTTCGATTTTCATAGTAATAAATAATTTAAGCCTAAGATTGTTTAAAAACAAGAATGAATCCTTCAAATAGTGAAGAATATTCTGCGAATCTCGTAAAATCTTGAAAGTACACAAATATCTATCAGATTATGAAAAATGAATGATTTTTAATTTTTTCATTTCATGTTTTATAAACTAGATCGTAATCTATTGAAATTGTGATATTTCAAGAAAAAAGCCATGCTTATGCATGGCTTTGAAAATTATTTGTAATAAATATTTTTATGCAATTAATCCTTGACCTTTAGTAGGATTTTTTGCTGAACTTAATCCACTATGAAGCATACTATTACCTCTATCAGCAACTCGTTTATCAGCCCCGCCTTCTTGTCTGACAATTTCTTGAAGAACTTCTCTTTCATCAATCATCATAATTTGTTGTAATGAATGAAGACCTTTTTGTCTGGCAATGGCATTGATTGCATTTGAAAACATTTCGCCTGTTTTTACTATCCATTTATTTACAGTCATATCAATGGCAAATCCCAAACCCATAGCGGAGTTGATCACTTCAGTGATCAATAAATTACTTTGAGAGAACCTACCCGTATTAATATTAAGCTTAATTCCGAGAGCAGGTTTTGCATAGGCCTTTACTCCTTGTAGAATTTGGGCTTTTATTAATTCGGGGTGGAACGCAGCTCTAATAAAAGGACCATATAGTTGATGATCTCCTCTTAGTGCCTTTTCGGCTTCAATACCTTTTAATCTACCTTTTCCTGGGAAATCAATAATTAACTCCCCTTGATGGATATCATTATTACGAGTAGTGTACTCTACATCGATCCCTACACTTTGGAAAATAGATTTAAAAAGAGCGGGTTGAGTCACTTTCATTCTTGCTATAAGTGGTGCCAAACCTCTACCTCCACCAGCAAATTGAATAAAACCGTACGAGAAGAATGCTTTATCATAGCTATTAATCGCATCAAAATTACCCTCATGACTCGAAACAACTTGCATCGCTGAAGCCATAACTGGAGAAAGTCCTACATCAGTGTATACACTCAATGGAATATCTTTAGGAAGAGATTTTCCGATATACCCTACACCATCATAATATTGGTTATACCCACTATAAACAAAGTTTTGGAACTCAGCGGTTTCTGTTTGGCCATTAACAGGGTGTGGGAACTTTAATGTGAACTTAGTAAAGTCTTTTAAGAATTTGTAGGTTGCATCATGTGGACTCACTTCACCATATGTAAATTGGTTTGTACCCAACATTTGGCACCTTGCATTTGTTCCTACCCACCAATTCAGTCGGAATCTATCCTGCATTTTTCTTAATGCGCTTAGAGTGTTAGGAACTCTGCTACCGGGAACCTGACCGCTATATGATTGTGCTATTTGCCTTACATTTTCACCATGAGATGAACTTAATAATCCCAATTGAATCAGACGTTTTTGCAAATTTTCTACATCATCGACAATCATATTGTACCTAGAACCAATTTTATTTCTAAGTCCATTAGCAAAGATGGTTTTGCCATCTAGTTTACTCAATTGATAAATAGAGCGTCCTTGTGCATTAGGGATATTAGAAGATGTATTTTGCTGTGGTGAAGGGGCGGTTGTTCCACCACTTTGCTTAGGTATCATGATTTGCTGACCCACATAAATTCTTCCTTTAGGAATATGATTCGCGGCAACAATTTCCTGAGGTGTTACTCCAAATTTCTTGGCAATCTTTGATAAATAATCTCCAGACTGAATAGTGTAAACATGATACCTTGGATTTTCCGGAGCTTTAGGGCTAGATGTTGGATTCGGAGCAGAAGGTTTTTGTGATTGAGGGGGAATATGAAGTACCTGACCAATGTAAATTGTAGCATCAAGGGTTAACTTGTTATAAGCTAAAATTTCTGCAGGAGAAACGTTATATTTTTTTCCAATAGCATATAGAGACTCACCTCTAGAAATCTTGTGTGATGTCTTAGATGGTTTTGGAGTTTCTTTCTGTGGTTTAACTGTTGTTGTAGAGTGGGAGGAAGTACTTCCTGATGAGCTCGTTTCTTCCGTTACTTTCAGTTCTTGTCCAATTTGTATTGGAGTATTCGCATCAAACCCATTTAGCTCAAGAATTTTTTGAGGGGTTAACCCAACTTCTCTTGATATCTTGTACAATGTGTCTCCTTGTTGTACCGTGTATACTTTTGGAGGTTGTTGCTTGGGAACTGAAGAACTTTGTTTTGGTGTACTTACTGTAGTTGTAGGAGCATTTGTTGAACCAGGTGGAATATTCAACTCTTGTCCGATATAAATAGGTGTATTTGCAGGTAAGCCATTTGCTGCTAAAATAGCTTGAGGAGTTGTTTGATATTCTCTAGCAATACCATATAACGATTCTCCAGCATCAACCTTATGAATTTTCTGTTGTCCTGATGTATTTGGAGTAGGTGTAACGGTTGTTGTTTTCTCTTGCTCTTCACTTGGGATTTTTAAAACCTGCCCAATGTATATTCCTGCATTTGTTCCTAAGTTATTTTCAGTAAGTATTCTCGCAGGGGATATATTATATTTTCTTCCTATAGCGTACAATGAATCACCTTTAACAACAGTATGTGTTTTACCACTTGAAGCAGGTTCGACTTTTGTATTGTTTTGTGGAGTACTACTTTTTCCTACAATAATTTCTTGACCAATTTGTAAAGTGGGTACAGACGACCAATTATTTAATGAAATTAAGTCATCAGTAGATAGGTTATGTTTTCGGGCAATGCCGTATAATGTGTCTCCAGGCTGGACAGCGTAGTTCATATTATTAGGGGTATTTTGTATTTTCTTTATTTAAAACGACAGCAACAAAATCATTCAATGCTTATTTGCTTGATAAGCAATACAGTAAATTCTTAAAAATTACGTACTTTTGATATATATCACTGCATTCTTCATTTTGATATTACAATTTAAAAAAACAAAGTGATATGTGAATTGATAAACTGAAAACTTTTGTCTTACTGGATCATGAAAAAGTTACTATTACTCTTTATCGGAATAATTACGATTCATTCATTACATGCTCAGTCAATAGAAAAATTACGAAAGACATTAAATAAAGGGAAGTATGAAAAGGTAATGCATTTAGGCATGAAAGCACAGCAGAAATATCCTGATGCAGCTTATCCTTTTTTGTATATGAGTTGGGCTGCTTGGTTCGAAGGGCAGGGACAATTGAACTATGCTAAAACACAGTGGAGATATATCAATACATCACTAAAAAACTATGAATTGTATTGTCAAAAAATTGATGACCCTCAAAAAAAAGATCGCGTATTAACTAATAAATTAAGACAGTACCTTGAAGAATTTTATGATAAGTCTATCACTTTTGATCGTCCAGATGAGGCAGATTTAGCCAATAATTGGAGTATTAAATTATTTGATGAACCATTAAATATTAAAGAGGAAGCATCTCCTATTCTTACAGCGGAAGTAGAGGAAATTTCACCTTTTTCTTTTTCTTTTTCTGAAGGTATCTATGAAACTTTTTTTAAAGCGGAAGACATCAAAACTTCTCCTGAGAAAATTGCCAAAAAAGCAGACGATTATATCGGAGTTCCCTACAAATATGCTAAAGAAGACCCGTACGATGGGTTTGATTGTTCAGGATTTGTACTGTATGTATACAAACAATTTGGATTCGAGTTCCCTCATAATTCAAAGAGGATTGCCATGTTGGGAAAGTCAATTCCGTTAGGGCAAGTTCAAGAAGGGGATATCGTATGCTTTGGAGCAGAAAATGCCAATAATTATAAAGACGTGTATCATATAGGAATTATCTATCGCATAGAAAAGGAAGATGTGAAAATGATACATTGTGGTACAAGTACAGGGGTCGTTGTAGCAGACTTGAATAAAGGATATTGGAATGAGCAGTCTTTTTTCATTAAAAGACTAATGACTTTAGAACATGATATCTTTATAAAATAAAAAACTTACCGGATAAGTACCGGTAAGTTTAAGTAACTTTTCTACTGTGTTTTGAGGTATTAACCTCATTTGTGATATTGTGGTGTATATAAGTATTCTTTTGAATGTCATAAGAAGTCTCAACCAACGAATTGTTAATCAAAAAGCAACAAATAATTCGGTTAAATATTTTTCTCTATAGTAAGAGGATTGAGAATGGGGGAAAAGGGTCATAAGAAAACAAGAGCACAATGATTTGTAACTCGGGATGTGCCCTTGTTTTATGTAAGATAGAGTAAAAGTTAGTAGGATAATTATACAATAAGAAATAGTAAAATTGGGGTTAGAATAAGGAGTCAACTATGCATCATATCAATGATGTTAAGTCTTCTGTTTACTTTGTCATACAAAATATGATTGTTAAAGAAGCTAGTCTAGTTGATGATCCTTTTTGATGTTTCTTTTAGTGTTTCAGGTTATGGTTTAAGTAACGGGAGGGGTTTTAAAAAGTTACAATTATTAACGATTCTCTAATATGATGTTAAAGAATTAGTAGTCTATTTGTTAACAAAAGGCGTTTTTAGAGCCAAAATCGATCAATTTTATTGTACTATTCTAAGATTGATGTTTTATTATTTTGTTAAATTGTATATTTCTAATAAAGTGTTGTAATAATTAAATAAAATAGAATTTTATCAAATTTCCTTAGTTCAATATTCTATTAACAGTGGCTTTCTTTTCGAGGATTTAATATATTGAATAACTATTCAATTATTTTCACGACTATGGAACGACTTATCGAATACTTTTCAACTATGCCATCAAGCCACAGAACTGTCTTATTAGTTGGTGGGATTACTTTTTTTTGGATGTTGGAAGGTTTATTCCCTCTTTTTAGATTCTCATATATCAAATGGAAACATGCTGCAACTAATATATTCTTTACGATAACTACAGCAATTGTAAATCTATCTTTGGCATTTGTAATGGTATGGACTTCAGACTGGGTAACAAATCATCAATTTGGTATCATGTCGTGGTTAGATTTCTTACCTACACCTATAGTAATATTAATTGGTTTGTTGTTTTTGGACTTAATAGGTGCATATGGTATTCATTACCTTAATCACAAGGTAAAGTGGTTTTGGCTTTTTCACCTGATTCACCATACAGATACTAATGTGGATACTACCACTGCAAATAGGCATCACCCGGGAGAAAGCTTTCTTAGGTTGTTTGCGACAATTTTAGCGGTATTTGTTGTTGGAGCTCCTATTTACATGATCTTTCTATATCAGTCTTTGTCTGTAATATTTTCTCAGTTTAATCATGCAAATATTATTTTGCCAGAAAAATTAAACGCAATAGTGGCTTGTTTATTTGTTACTCCAAATATGCATCATGTACATCATCATTTTCAACAGCCTTTAACGGATACCAACTATGGAAATATATTTTCAGTTTGGGATCATGTGTTTGGAACATATGCCAATGTAGATAATAAAATGTTGACATATGGAATTGATACTCATATGAGCCCACAAGAGAATGAACCCATCAAGAATCTATTACAGATTCCTTTTCAGGAGTACCGAGATATCAAAAAAATAGAAGACGAAAAGGTAGACAATAGATCTTACTAATGCGAGTGTAATCACTTTTGTATGTTCAGTAATCTATTGTGTATTTTTAGAATGAAGTGAAATTTCCATTTCTAAGCAATCCAATAATTCGGTGATATAGATATCTACTGGAGGTAGGTTAAATTCTTCCAAGACATGGTATATCACTTTTTTCTTCGAAAGATTATCAATGTTTAGAATTCTTTCATGATCTCTGTAATCAACATTTCTAATCAATAGTACATTTTTAATCACTTCTTTCTGTGATTCCAATGTTAATTGATTTGAGAATGATGATATTAAATCTAAAATACTAATTGATGATAAAGTATGTAACTTGTTGTTGCTCCCCTCATTCATAATGTAAACAATAGGTTGGAAATCGTTAATTGACAGTAGTTAGTATACGGTGTTTATTAGTTTAAAGTCGCACACAATCAGTGGTTAAACTCGTTAATAAATTTTAGGTAACAATAGTTTGGTGAAAAGTTATTAAACTGATAGAATAAGTTGTGAGAAAATCCTAAAAATGAGAGAAAGAAAAAGCCTTGAAGGAAATATCCAACAAGGCTTCAAGATTATGAGAATGTTGATAATTAATTCCCAATTTATTTCTTTACATATTTTGTAAGTATCACAATCTGCTGACCGTTTACCTTACCTTCAATATGTTCGGGGTTGTCATGAACTAATGAGATATTGCGAACAGCTGTACCTCTCTTTGCTGTAAAGTTAGCACCTTTTACATTTAGATCCTTAATAAGAACAACTGAATCTCCATTTTCCAATGTAGCACCGTTGGCATCTTTGTGGATCACTTTATCTTCATCAGAAATACCTTCACCTGTGGCTTCTGCCCATGCTTGAGTATCTTCGTCTAAATAAAGCATATCTAAAAGATCTTGAGGCCAACCTTCACTTCTTAATCTGGTTAGCATTCTCCATGCAAGAACTTGTACAGCATGATTTTCATTCCACATACTATCGTTAAGACATCTCCAATGGTTCACATCCATCTGATCAGCATTATCAATCTGAGTTTGACAATTACTACATAAGTAAGCGTGGTCTGATGTATCTTTAGATGACTTTGGTTCAACTAAATAAGGAGATAAATTTTCAGTGGCACCACATAATTCACAGGTATTTCTACTTCTTTTTTCAAGTTCTTTATCTAAACTCATAATATATATTTGAATCTTTTTGAATGATAATCCGATCCTTTTTTAACAAAAGGTAAACAAATTTGCATAAAATTATTGAGGTAGCCTTTACTTGTAAACGATTATTAAAAAGACTATCTGAAGTAGTAGAACCATAAGTTATTTATTCATCCGTAAATGGGTTAGAAAACTTGGGGTCATTAAGGAAGGTTTCATCGGTTAACATTTTCAAGAAGCTTAATATAGCTTTCTTTTCTTTTGCTGTTAAATGCAATACTATTGGGTCTCCTGGAAAAATAGGTTCATTGCTTGCTTCTCTGATCAAAGGGTCTAGTGTGGCACTCATCACGATATGTTCATCGTAATGTTCAATAACCTCTTCAAGAGTCGAAAACCTTCCATCATGCATATATGGAGCTGTTACAGCAATATTTCTTAATGTTGGAGCTTTAAATTTGCCCTTGTCATAGATAGACCCACTTACCGTCATTAATCCATCTTTTAGTTGTTCATCATTATCTAAACCATTATTGTGGAAACCACGAAATCCTTTACCATCTCCAGAAGTTAGAATATTTAGGTGGCAGTCGCCACAGTTACCACCTCTTAAGTTCTGTGATGGTTCTGGGTGTGTGAAGAATAACTGTATACCCAATAATTCTTCTTCAGTAGGGGTATAGCTACCTTTTAGGTATTGATCATATTTTGAATTACTTGAGATTAATGTTCTTTCGAATTGAGCGATTGACATACCAATTCTTTCTTCTGTAATTTCTTCACTACCAAATACAATCTTAAATAGTTCAGGATATCTATCGTCAGAAGTTAACCGCTCAATCACTTCTGTTAGTGTCATATCCATTTCCAAAGGATTTTCAATAGGTTCTAAGGCTTGTTGCTCTAAAGAGTTTGCTCTTCCATCCCAAAAGAATTTAGCTTGCCAAGGGGCATTTTGGATAGACATACTACTAAAAGTACCCACTCTACCGTGAATTCCTTCGGCTAATGCTTTTCCATCTGTAAATGCCAATTTTTGTTGATGACAAGTAGCACATGAAGTAGACTGATCTCTTGATAATTGGGTGTCGTAAAATAACATACGTCCCAATTCAACACCAACAGTAGTTGTAGGGTTGTGATCTGGTAATGTATATTGTTTTCCAAAATGTGAAGGGAGTTCAAGAGGGTATGCTTCATTCTTGATCGCCTCTTTGTCTGATTCACAACTTGTAAGAAAAAGGAAAAGTATTAAAGAGTAACTACAGAATTTAATCGATTGCATGTTATTTAGGTTTGTAATCAATTTACAAAAAAATGCCGAAATATGATGATGAAGGTGAGCGTAATCATTTTAATAGGTAAGACAGTAGTGTTAATGAATTGAAATTAATTGCTCGGAATAAATCTGTTTACTAAAATTGTACTGAAAACATCAAGAACCTTAAATGGTGCCAACCGAGCAAAGCAAGCCACGGTGGCAAAATCGATGTGGTCTGATTCTAAGACAAAATAAAAGCAGAATCCTCCCAATATCTTGATGTAGCTTGCAATTTAATACCACTTAAATGTGTAAACTAACATGCAAAAAGAACCTTTTGAATTGAATTTACAAGAATGCTATGCCATCTTAAAAGGAGGTTTTGTATCATCCTCTGAAGAAGTAAAGTTAAGGAGCTTAACGATGTTACAAGCTGAAAAACTATTAGGATTAAGAAATAAACAAGACCATTCTTCTCCTAAGTTTTATGGTAATTCACTTCTCTCTAAAATAGAAGAATACCTATCCAATAAGACTGAATAGGTATTTTTAGGTAAAGAAATATTTTTAAGTAGTCACACTATAGTATCTAATATTTTATTGGGTTTTTAAAACAAAAGTCTAATAGGCCGAAGATAGTCCTTTCGAACCTTACTGTCTGTTGACTGTGAGAATCGGTCGGATATATCTTGTGCAATAATTTGTATTTGATGGGACTTTCTCAGAAAAAGAATCCTTGTTTTAAAATACAAGGTTTTATTCTTACGCTTAAATCTTAATGTTGTATTCTGAGATAATCCTGTAGTTCTTGCTTTTTGGATTAAATCATAAAAAGAAGCGTGATCCTCTTTTACAATTAAATCAGTGATCAATGCTTTATTAGAGCCAAAGTATTGGGTCCAGACGATATTACTCAATTTAGTATTGTAAAAATCATCTATAGTGAGCATTATATCAAAAGCTGGAGATTCAGTATGTACAGAATAACTGTATACAGGTTGTGCTCTAGAAATATCTGTTTTATAGAAATTCTGTAGTATGATCTTTCTTAGTTCTCTGCATATAGGAGAAATTTCTAATATAAAGTTCTTATCATAACCACTTTTTCTATCACATAAACCAATTAATCCAACTTGTCTGGAGTTGTCATAGATAGGGATCAGTATATAAGAAAACCAAGACATTCCACTATTAAAACGTTCTTGATCGAAACTGAAAAATGGTACTCTTCTATGATACGATAATTTCAAATAACGATGTGCCTTTGATGGCGTTGATAATGGACCGTTCCCCATCATAGGGATACGGCCATGATTTTGGTTACATTCTATAAGTTGTTTATAGTTCGTTAAGTAATGTTGGTCTTCTACTAAACCTATGAAGCCATAACTACTCCCGGATAGCTTACAGAGTTGATGTATACTTTTGTGTAAGATCTCTAATTCGCCAACAGAATTGCTTCTGATCTGCTGAGAAATAGTATGTAGCATCTTCTTATACTGATCCTGAATAGTAGTGCTGTAAGTCATAGATTGAATAGAATTTTAAAATTAGGTCTAACAGGAATTCAATTAAACAAACATCAATGTCTTGTCAAAAGTTGATGAGGTAAAAAAAAGAGAAGTGAGGTTTCGTTGCTTTTGTGATTATTTTAGACCAAATAATTATGACTTCTCATTTCATGTACTTTTTAAGTATGGTATTATTCTTATAGACAGTTGAATGATTTGTAATAAATAAAGAAAGTCACCCTTAGATTAGAGTGACTTTTGTGTTCTTGTCTAAATATTAAGACAAGGAAAATAATATGTATGATTCTTTTATATTATGAATTCAATCGTACGTTTTTAGGTCTGTTTGTTCCATCTTGTCCCATTCTTTTTTTCGATCTTTCTGCCCTTTTGAAACGAACTTCTTCCGATTCTTCTTGAGTCGATTTACTTACTGAAAGAATAATTCCGATGGTCATACCTGTAAATAATAAGGAAGTACCACCCATACTAATTAAAGGTAATGGAAGACCTGTTAATGGTAATAATCCAACGACTACGCCCATATGAACAAAAGATTGAAGTATTAAGCTAAAGGTGAGCCCCGACGCTAATAAACCCCCGAATGCTTTTTGACTATTGGCAACGATAATCATTCCCCGATAAAGTAGAGTAAGATATAATCCAATGATGACTATAGCCCCAATCAATCCGTATTCTTCTACTACAATTGCAAAAACAAAATCAGAATAGGAATGAGGTAGAAAGTTTCTTTGCGTACTATCTCCAACACCTTTACCCCATAATCCGCCTGTTGATATAGCTATATAAGATTGCTCAGCTTGATAAGGTACTTCTGTTTCACTCATAAATGAGGTAAGACGACTAACAGCAGTACCACCTCTTTGACCAAATTGATAAACAAAAGCTCCTGCCAGAATGCCGATACCTACTAGCATCACTAAATACTTAACAGGAACACGTCCAATAAATAATTGAAGCATGATCGTTAGAAACAATAACGATGCAGTTGAAATATCTGAAACACCGATCAATCCACAGATAATACCTGTCCATACTAGTAGAGGTACTATGGCTTTATTGAACTCTCCAATATCTCGTTGCCTTTTCCATAGCATGGATGCCATATTGGTAATTAAGGCCAATCGAGCTAAATCAGAGGGTTGGAAAGTAAAGTTGATAAATGGAATACTGATCCAACGCGATGCACTGTTTATCTCAGAACCAAAGAACCATGTGAAAAGTAGAAGTGGAATAGAAAGAAGTAAGGCATATCTTGATAATCTAGAATAGAAAATATAATCTACCTTGTGGCATACGTAGGCACCAATCATCCCAATAAATACTAAAGTGGAATGTCTTAATAGGTAGTGTTCATTATCTCCATTGGCCTGCATGTATGCCAAAGAACCAGTTGCACTATAGACAACTAATATAGAGAACATGGATAATGAAATCATCACTGCCCATATTACTCGGTCTCCTTCTAATTTACTTAACAGTTTCTCCATCTGTTCTTATAGGTCAATATTTTTATAATTGATGAACAGCATTCATAAACTGTTCGCCTCTATCCATGTAATTTTTAAATAAATCAAAACTGGCACAAGCAGGTGATAATAATATTACATCATCTTCATCTGCCATTTCCATAGCTAATTCTACTGCTTTATTAACATCAGTAGTTTCAGCAATTGGTTTATGCTCTTTAAATGCTTCAATTAATTTACTATTGTCAGTTCCTAAGCAGATCAATGATTTTACCCTGTGCTGAACTGTATCTTGAAGCATGGAGTAATCATTACCTTTATCTGTACCGCCAGCAATCCATATAATTGGCTTGTCAAAACTTTGTAAGGCAAAAAATGCTGCTTCAACATTGGTGGCCTTAGAGTCATTCACAAAAGTAACTTTGTTTACTACAGCCACTTCTTGCAAACGATGAGGTTCTCCAATGAATGATGGTAATGCTTTTTGAATTGAATCGGAACTACATCCAGCAGATAAAGCTGCTAGGATAGCAGCACTCATATTCCAAACATTATGTGGTCCTTTTAAAGGAAGGTCAGTGAAAGTATAAGTATTTCCTTTAAAAGGTATTGCTAAGTGATCTTCCTTGAAAAATGTGTGATTAAATCCAATTGCCCATGGTACAATTTGATGCTTTTTCAATTGTAATTCCACCTGAGGGTCGTCTTCTCCATAGATAAAAGTACTTTCTTTATCCATGTTTTCAATAATCCTAAATTTCGATTGAGCATACTTATCAATATCGTAAGCATATCTATCTAAATGATCAGGAGTAATATTTAATAGTAAAGCGATATTAGGCTTGAAAGTCTCTATATCATCCAATTGGAAGCTACTAATTTCAAGGACATACCAATCGTAGTCATTTTCAAGTACCTCTTTGGCATAACTAATTCCAATATTACCTGCTAAGCCAACGTTAAATCCAGACTTTTCTAATAAATGATATATTAGTTTTGTAGTTGTTGTCTTACCATTAGTACCTGTAATAGCGATTACTTTTGCTTTTGAGTATTGGAAAGCAAACTCAATTTCAGAATATATTTTTGCTCTATTGGCTCTTAATTCTTGAACGATTGGTGCTTTATCAGGAATACCAGGAGATTTCACTACAACCTTAACTTCCCTTGGTGCTCGTTCATGAGTACCTTCTTCAAAAGGTATATTTTCAGCTTTTAAAACATCTTTCTGTGCTTGCGGAATAGTACCAAAGTCAGAAACAAAAACATCAAATCCTTTAGCTTTTGCCAATCGAGCAGCACCTACACCACTTTCTCCAGCACCAAGTATTAAGACTTTCTCCTGCATGACTATCTAATTTTAAGCGTTAGGATTGTAGAAATAGCTAATAGGATACTTACAATCCAGAATCTTGTGACAATTTTAGGTTCAGGAATATCTTTCTTTTGGTAATGGTGATGTAAAGGAGCCATTAAAAATACCCTACGTCCCTCACCATATTTCTTTTTGGTGTATTTGAAATAGAATACTTGAATCATTACGGATAAGTTTTCTACTAAAAATACTCCACACAATAACGGTAGCATCAATTCTTTTCTCAATACAATAGCTAAACTTGCAATGACACCACCAAGTGCAAGGCTACCTGTATCGCCCATAAAAACTTGGGCAGGGTAGGCATTGTACCATAAAAATCCAATACATGCACCCACTAAGGCAGTAGCAAAAATAGCTATTTCCCCAGAGTATGGGATATACATAATATTTAGGTAATTCGAGAAAATAATGTTACCTGATAAATAGGCAAATATTGCCAATACAGTAGCTACAATAGCGGATGTGCCAGCAGCAAGACCGTCTAATCCATCTGTGATATTTGTACCATTCGAAACTGCTGTAATAATAAATATGACTAATAGTACATACAATACATTAGATGCAGTTTCATTTGGAAGTAATTCGGAATAGTTGATTTCATTATCCTTTAAGAAAGGAATTGTAGTTTCTAAACTTTTAATATCCTGATAATTTTCAGTGCTCACTAATTCAGAAACAGGTTTTGAAGAGGGTAAATTTGTATTGAACTTACGTACAGTTACACCTTCATTCACTAATAAAGTGAGACCAACAATAAGTCCTAAACCCACTTGACCTAAAATTTTGAATTTACCAGATAAACCATCTTTATTTTTTTTGATTCTCTTTAAATAATCGTCTAAAAAGCCAATTGCTCCAGTCCAAAGTATTGTTGTAATCAATAATTGAATATAAACGTTTCTTAGATCAGCAAATAATAAAACAGGAAAAACGACTGCACCGATAATGATGATGCCACCCATTGTAGGTGTACCTGTCTTTTCCATCTGACCTGCTAGGCCTAAATTTCTAACAATCTCACCCATCTGCATTTTTTGCAATTGTTGGATTATACGTTTGCCAAAAACAGCAATGAAAACCATAGAAAAAATGGTTGCAAGCATTGCTCTAAATGTAATGTATTGAAATAAGCCTGCTCCGGCTAAGTCGTATTCTTTGTCTAAGTAACTAAATAAATGATAGAGCATATTATTGTAGAAATATTATTGTCGTTATTAATGTAATTATTGTTGAAAAGCTTTATATAATTCCTCTTTGTCGTCAAAGTGTTCTCTGATACCATTTACTTCTTGGTAGGTTTCATGTCCTTTACCAGCGATTAAAATGATATCTCTTGGTTCTGCCATTTCTACGGCTTTTAGAATGGCTTCTCTACGATCAACAATAACTTGAGTCCTTCTAGCCTGTGTTGGTGATATTCCTTCTTGCATCTCATCAAGAATTTCATCAGGATCTTCAGTTCGAGGATTATCAGAGGTAAGTATGACTTCTTCACTAAGCATTGCAGCAGTTTTTGCCATAATAGGTCTCTTTGATTTATCACGATCACCGCCACAACCTACTACAGTGATGATTCTTTCACCATCTTCTTTAATATCCTTAATAGTTTCAAGAACATTTTCTAAAGCGTCTGGAGTATGGGCATAGTCAATAATTCCTCTAATGTTTTTTGGAGAAACTAACTGCTCAAATCGACCTCTGGCTGGCTTTAGCTCTGATAGAGCTTGTAAAGTACTGATTTCATCTTCACCAAGGCAAGATGCAGTGGCAAAAGCTGTCAGTACATTGTATGCGTTAAAAGAACCAATTAACTGAAACCATGCTTCATGTCCATTGACTTCCATCTGAATACCTTCAAAAGTATTATCAATAAGTTTGCCTTTAAAGTTGGCCATAGTATGTAAAGCAAACGAATAGTGTTTGGCATTACAGTTCTGAAGCATCACAAGACCTCTCTTGTCATCAATATTTACAAGAGCAAAAGCACTCTTTGGAAGAGTATCAAACAGTCGTTTTTTAGCGTTGATGTATTCTTTCATCGTTCCATGATAGTCTAAATGATCATGGCTTATATTTGAAAAAATAGCACCTGTTAGTTGAATACCATGTAATCTACCTTGAACAATAGCATGAGAACTGGCTTCCATAAAGCAAAAAGAACAGTTCTTTTTTACCATCTCTGCTAATAAATACTGTAGAGTGACAGGGTCAGGTGTTGTTAATTTTGTTGGGATTACTTCATCATTGATTTTATTTTCAATGGTAGTAAGTGCACCAGTATTATATCCTAACTTGATAAATAAGTTTTGTAATAATGTAACTACCGTTGTTTTTCCGTTAGTACCAGTTATTGCAACAACCTTTATTTTATCAGAAGGGTTGTCATAAAAATTGGCAGCAACTAAACCTGCAGCCTGTCCTGTATTATTTAATTTTATATAGGTGACCCCATCAACTAATGATTCAGGGATATCTTCAAGAAGAATTGTTTTTGCTCCAAGTTCAATCGCTTTGGGGATGAAGCGGTGAGCATCTAGAGCATTACCTTTAATGGCAATAAAAAGGCTGTTGTCTGTTAATTTTCTAGAGTCCAATTGAATATCAGGTACTTCTTGTTGTAAGTTTCCTTGAACTAACTCAAACTCTAAGCCTTTTAAAAGTTGTGTGATATTTTTCTTTTCCATCACTGTAATTATTGTAATTTAAGGTAAACCTGAGTTTTACTATTGATTCTTCCGCCAGGTGTTATGGATTGCGTGACAACTCTTCCTGTTCCGTTTACAGTCACCTGAGCACCTTCGCTTTCGATCAAGTACATCGCATCCCTTAAAGTCATGCCTCGAACATCTGGCATAGTTCCTCTTCTAATTTTTGTGTCTACCCATGCAATAGTATCTCCTTTCACTCTTGTTCTAACCCATGGGGAAGTATTCTCAGATACCTGTTGGATATCAAACGCATCTGAAAGGAGTAATAAATCGTTATAATTTCCTGCTTTTATATAAGGGAAAGCAGCTTCGTTTTCATTATTTACATAGTGAATATCTCTTTCTGTAGTTCTGTTATAAACTACTTCTGCAATTTCTAAAAATACAGGAGCACAAACATCTCCGCCATATTTTGCATTTCCTTTTGGTTCATCAATAGCTACAATCATTGAGTACCTTGGTTTATCGGCAGGGAAATACCCCACAAAAGAAGTAAAGTAATTTTTTGTATATCTACCTCCTTTAAGTTTTTGTGTAGTACCTGTTTTACCTGCAATACTAAAATCTGCTTTGTTGATTTTTCGAGCAGTACCACTATCTACCACTTTTTTCAACATCCCTTGAAGTGCTTTAATAGAACGTTCAGAAGCGATGCTTTTACGGATTACATTCGAATCATATTCTTTAATTACTTCATTTCCTTGTAAAATCTTTTTTACGATATATGGAGTAATCATTTTGCCCTCATTAGCGACAGCATTATAGAAAGTAAGTACTTGAAGAGGGGATACTTCTACCTCGTAACCAATAGAAATCCAAGGAAGAGAGCAACCACTCCAACTCGGGTCACCCGGTCTACTAATATTCGGTTTACCTTCACCTTCCATTTGGAAACCAATGGTTGACGTTAAATTATAACGGTCAAGGTATTTGAAAAACCTCTCAGGGTTCTCTCGAAAATTCTTAAAAACTAGTTTTGATATACCAATATTAGATGATTTCTCAATCACTTCTTCAACTGATAACATACCGAACCCATATTGGTGTGCATCTGTCATGATACACTCATCATAGAATTGGTATTTACCTTCGCCAGTGTTGACAGAGTCTTTTATGTTAATATCAGATTCTTCCAAAACAGCCAACATTGAAGCTCCTTTAAAGGTAGACCCAGGTTCCATTACACCTTGAATAGCATAATTGAAATCCTCAACATAATTTCCTTCCTTATTTTGACCAAGGTTAACGATTGCTTTAATTTCACCTGTATGCACCTCCATCAATAGTACAGTACCAAAGTTTGCATCATGTTTAATAAGTGCATCTTTTAATACTTGATGTGCATGCTCTTCAAACTCCATATTTAGAGTAGTTTGAATATCGAAACCATTTTTTGCTCGAATCTGTGCACCATTATCAAGTGGTTTCCACTGGTTTCCTGATACTCTTTGGAATAAGGCTTCTCCGTCTGTACCTGCTAAATCCTGGTTAAAACTAAACTCTAAACCTCTACCAGTAAATTTTGCTTTGTCATCCTTACGAATGAACCCAATTGTTCTTCTTCCTAGATCATCAAAAGGTTTGAAACGTTTTTCAACTTTATCGAAGATTACCCCACCCTTGTGACGCCCTTCTCTAAAAATCGGCCAACGTTCGATATATTTCTTGTCTTGATGTTTTATCTGTTTATGGGATAAAACTAAATAACGTCTTTTCTTTTTTCGAGCAGTTCTTAAAAGTGAATCGTATTGACTTTTACTTTTTTCCTTGAAATATCTTGATAATTGGTAACTAAGAGAATCAACGCCCTTTAGAAAAACGCTGTCTGATGCTACCATTGGGTCAAATGCTAACTTGTAAAAAGGAATGGATGTGGCTAACAAACTGCCATCATCTGCTAAAATATTGCCTCTTGTTGCATCTACTCTTCTTATTTTAACACGGTTGGCAATACCTGCTTTTTCCCATCTGTCTTTTTCAACAAATTGTAAATCAGATATTCTAACAATAATTGCCACTGCGATGCCTAAAATAAAAAGGAATGCAATTCTAACTCTATTTAAAATGGAATGTCGAATTCCCATAATCTATGTCAGATATTTTTAGTTGTCTTCTAAATTTGGAACAGTAATAACAATAGGAGCATTCTCTAAAGGAACTAACCCCATATTCGCAGCTTTTTCTTCGATCTTACTTCTCTTGCTTTCATTGATAAAATCGTACTTTAGAGTACTATATTCTACTCTTAGTCGTTCTACAGATTTTTCCAGTTGATTGATACGTAAATGCGATTTTTCAGCTTGAAAACTATTTGCGATATATATGATTCCAAGAAAAGTTACGAAAACAACTTTTTGAATGTATTGGCTGTTCTCATCTTCCGCGTCATTAGATAAAAATTTCCATTTAGGTAAGTTGGCAAACCACTTTGAAAATGGGCTGTCCTTTTTCACCTTTTTGGGTTCTTCTACTACAGTTTTATAAGTATTTGATCTCATCTAAAAACAAAAGTCTATTCATAAAAAAATGCGGAATGCGAATTTGCTAAAATTCTAGTATAATTTAGTTTATGATTCTTGAAAAAATAGAATTTTTAACCAAAAAATACGGATTATTGAATACTAAATTGGATTTTACCCAATTGATACCCTTCGCAAAAGACTTTTGCAGTATAAAGCCCCTTAGCAAGGAAAGATTTATTGCTGTATGTGATCTGTACTAATGACCCATCTTGATTGTCGTAATCAAAAGTAGAACGTACAGTATAAAATATTTTTTCTTCTGAATTAGCTAACGAAAATGATCTCGTTTCATTAATAGCATTATAAATTGTAGCACCGTCTGGATCGACTAAACACATGTAAGCAATTTTACGTTCACTTTCGGAAAGACTGTTTCTTGCTAATTTAAATTGTACCGTAATATCATTTACTTTTTTTGCTTTATAGGCATCTCCCTTAATGATATTCCCTTTTTGATCTGTAATAAACGAAGTGAAATCATATGCGGTTAGAATCTTGGCAGCGTCCAACTCTTTTTCTAGTTCACCTTGCTGATTCCTTAGGTTATCAATTTTGCTTTTCAGATCTGTTTTTTCCTGTTTTAGGTGTGAGTTTTCAGAGATTAATGAATCGTTGACATGTTTTAGAGAAGTAATTTCGGTATTCTTTTCATTTAGAAATTCTTCATATACACTCACTTTAGATCGTATAGAATGATACCTTTTCTCTTGAAGTAATTGTGCAGATCTTAATTCTTTCTTCTCACTTTCCAAACTATCTCTAACATGCTCTAAGGAGGTAATATCCTCATTCATATGAGTTAATATCTGGATCTGTTTGTTGAGTTCTGTTGAAATGGAATCTAGTTTAGCATAAGTAAGCACTAATTCGAAGTTTTTGCTTTGTACCCGGTCACTTAATCTGCTTTCTTCACCGGAACGCATAAATAATTGTAATAGGTTTAATGTCAGTAGTGTGATCACTAAACCTATTACAATTTTTCTTCTATTGCTTAAAGTATTGAAAAAGTTTTGACTGTTCATCATGTTTAGAATGTGCAAATTCCCTCTAATTTAATGTAAACAATCGATATTTTTCAATATTTTAAAATTGATTTTTCTCAATTATAGCTCCCATCCGAAACCGAATGTATACTGGAAATCGACTTCTTTGCCAGCTTCCGCAGGTTTACTATCGTAGTTCATATTGTAACCCATCTTGATGTAGAAGTCTAAAGGCAAATCATATTTGATATTTGCATTAACGTCAGCACGCCAACGGTCTTCGTTAGATAATGAACGGTATCCTTTTGCTCCAGTAAAAAAGGATAGATCACCAGTGTCAAAAAGGTTCACCTCAGTACCCAAATACCATTCTGCAGATGACCTAGGTTCAGCAGTTGTACTTTGTCCGGTTGTTTCATCAGTAACCGGTGAAAAAGTTTCATTTAAGTACGATGCACCAGTAGAAAAACCCCAATAAGCTGTATTGGTATGAATAATATACTTACCAAAACCACCAGAGAATATCAAACGAAGATTGATGGACTGTTCGGTATTGGTTAAATAACCAGCAGATGCAGTAAAATAGAAATCATGAGGTAAAAAGTAGTTACCGGTAAGGTTCCCTTCATTTCTTTCAATATTATCAGCATTATCTTGTGTTGATTTTAAACTCGTACCTGTTAAGGTTGCACTCCAACGGTTTGAAGTATACCCTAGGAATGTTCCTAGATTTAGTTGAGATAAGTTATTGGCTTTTGTATAACTATATCCTAAATCAATATTGGCAGATAACTTACTTAAGAATGATTGATTAACTGATTTTAAATAAACGATATCATTTGGTGTTACATCTACTGTACCGTCTTTATCACTAATAATATGAAATGTTTCAGGGTTAGTAGAGGTGATATGTCCGTTATACCTTCGACCATCTGATAATGAAATTAGGAAGTTAGTATGACAGAACATTTTCTGGATACCGCTCCATTCAATTTTAAAGTTGGAATCAGAGTAGTCTGTTTCAATTTCGACAACACCTCTATCCATACTTTTGATTTCACCAACTATAAGGTCACCATTGGTCATCACTAAGGAATCCAAATCCTGTGCGTTGGAAAATAAGGGTAGTGTAAACAAAAGCAGTAATGCTAGCCTTTTCATGTAATTAATTATTATTGAGTTATTAAAATTGTCTATGTAGTTTCAATTTGAGCGCCGCAAAGATATGAAAAATCTTAATTGATAAAACGCTTTTTTCTTACATGAATTTAACATTTTGTGGATAATGCAGCCTATTTTTAACGTTTTAGTGATATTTTATATAGGTATTATTCAATGAATTTTCACAGTGTTATTACATTATAGCTCAATAAAGCATATTGTGATAATTTTCAACAATTGCACCTGATTAAATTGCCAATTCATAAAATCAACATTGTTTAATATCTATCTATGTTCTTTTGTGAGAATTTAAATTTGATAAACTGAAGTTAAAGTATTGTTTCGTTTAAAATATTGTCTTTTACTTAAAATTTAAACATAAAATTTATAAATTTGTGATCATTGTAGACCCTAATGATTTAAGATGGAAAGCATATCACCAACTATTTTAGTGGTTATAACTCTATTAGTTATTTGTTTATCAGTGTTTATTACCTACTTCTTTTTAAGAAATAAGTATGCTAAAGCAATCTTACTTAATGAGCAATACCAGTTATCACAGCAAAAAATTGAGGAAGAACAAAATAATAGAAATAATCAGCTTCTTCAGTTGCAGTCGGAAAAACAACAATTGACTTCTTTACTAGCAGTAAAAGAATCAGAAGCAAATCAATTTCAAGAAAGATTAAATGAGGTAAGTCAAAAAAATAGGGTGTTAGATGATAGATTTGCTCAATCAAACCAAGAGGCAGCAACCTTTAAAAATACAGCTTTCCATTCACAGAAAAGATTAGAACAGCTAGAACAGGATTTTGATGAGTTGAGAACTAAATATGCTGAAGAAATTAGAAAAGGAGTAGAATTATCAACTCTCAATCATACGTTGAATGAGAAAATTGAAAAGAGTTCTCATGAACTTACTCAATTACAGCAACAGTTTAAGACAGAATTTGAAAATTTAGCAAATAGGATTTTCGATGAAAAATCATCTAAGTTTGCAACCCAGAATAAATTGAATCTTGATGTGATATTGTCGCCTTTTAAAGATCAAATTGATGGATTTAAAAAGAAAATTGAAGACAATTATGGCAAAGAGTCCAATGAACGTCACTCTCTAAGAACAGAGATTGAGTTATTAAGAAAATTGAATGTGAAGATTGCTGAGGATGCTCAGAACTTAACAAAAGCATTAAAAGGAGATACAAAGAAACAAGGTGATTGGGGTGAAATGATTCTCGATTCTGTTTTAAGGAAATCAGGATTAAGAGAAGGGTTTGAGTACCTTGTACAACCATCTTACAATAACGAGAACGGTGAAAGGCAACGCCCTGATGTGGTAATTAATTATCCAGGAAATAAACAGGTAATTGTTGATTCTAAAGTTTCTTTGAATGCTTATGATAGATATGTTTCAGCTGTAGATCGCGAACAACAAGATAGAGAGTCTGCTTTGCATGTAAATGCTATAAAAAAACATATTGATGATTTGTCATTTAGAGATTATCAGAATTTGCCAGCTATAAAATCACTGGATTATGTTCTAATGTTTATTCCAATAGAACCGGCCTTTTTATTAGCGTTACAACAAGATGAAACTCTTTGGGATTATGCATATAAGAAGAAGGTGGTTATTGTTGGTCCAACAACGCTAATGTCAACTTTAAAAGTGATAGAAGAGTTATGGAGAAACGAAAATCAACAACAAAATATAGAAGAAGTTATTCGACAGGCTACAGCAATTTATAATAAGGCGAGAGGTTTTATAGATACTTTATTGAACTTGCAGAGAAAAATAGGTGGAACAAAAGAGGATGTCGATAAAGCCATCAAGCAATTGCACACAGGTAAAGGGAACTTAATCAAACTACTCTCTGATATGAAACAAAAAGGAGATATTAAAACATCCCAGTCTATCCCTGAAGAGTTAGAAGAATTATCAAACAAAAAAGAGGAGTTGACATAAAAATCAACTCCTCTTTTTTTAGAATAAATCCCAGTTTGCTTTACCATAATAGGTAGGGAGCACTGGATTATGAACGGTGTTTATTTCTACTTTGGTACTGTCAAAATCAATTAATGCTTTACCGAAAGTTGAGATAGAATATAACGCCTCTTTGTTTAGCCATTTAGTAGGTATATCATCTAAGTTGGCATGTCTGATTTTGCTTTTCATTTCATCTGAAGACATATCTTTTCCTCCAACAATCCAACCCCATTCGCCTAAAGTAAGAATCTGATTATGCAAAGGCACAGTATTGAAATCAGCAGCTTGCATAGTTTTTTCAATACAATAAAAAGCTTTTGTCGCATAATAAGGACTTCCTGCTTGAGTGACTACAATACCATGTGGACGTAAATGCTTGTAACATTGTCTATAGTTCTCAAGTGATTGTAGTCTTCCAAGTTCAATTGATTTTGGATCGGGAAAATCCAAAAGGATAACATCATAGAAATTGTTGTCTCTTTCCAAAAAAGTAAATGCGTCATCATTGATTACTTTTACTTTAGGGTTAGATAAAGAGTTATTATTCAATTTCCTGAATATTGGATGTTCTATGGCTAGGTTGGTTATCGCAGGGTCTAGATCAACTAATGTGATACTTTCTACAGAATTGAATTTTAAGACTTCCCTTGCTAAGCATCCATCTCCACCTCCAAGTATTAAAACATTCTTAGGTTGGTTATATAGCTTCATCGCCGGTATTGCCATGGGTTCGTGGTATAGCCATTCATCAAATGTGCTTAATTGTAAGTGGCCATTAATATATAACCAATAATCTTCTTTCCATTGTGTAACTACAATTCGTTGGTAGGCAGTTTGCTCCTGAAAGACTACCTGATCTTTGTATAGCTTTTGTTCACCGTAATTTATGACATCTTTTGCGTAATACATTCCTATGGCAATTACTGCGAATAAAGCAATACTAGCACTCTTTAGAGTTTTGACATACTTAGGGTGAATGATGTCGTCTAGTCTCCATAAAAGCAAAATAGCTACAAATAAATTGACAAATCCAAGGACAAAAGGAGTGTAGGTTAACCCTAGAAAAGGAAGACCTACAAATGCAAAGAATAAACCACCAAATAAGCTACCAAAGTAATCTTTCTCCATCACTGAAGAAATATTTACTTTAAGGCTTTCGAAAGAGTCATTTAATCTAGTGGCAAGAGGTATTTCAAGTCCAATCAAAAAACCAATTAGAATACTTGTGGTATATATAACTACTCCATCAAGTGGTAATGGGAAAATAAGTAAATGCTTTTTAAAACTAACATAGGCAGAAATACCATAAGCGATTATTGAGCAAAATGATACTAAAAACGATAAAGTAAACTCTACCCAGATAAATTTTTCTAATAGATTTTTGTCGATATACTTACTGTATCTACTTCCTAAACCCATAGCAAAAAGCATAAAGGATAGGGTTAGTGTCCATTGTAAGACGGAATTACCAAGAAAGTATGTAGCTAAAGTGGATAAAACATATTCAGCTACAATTCCTGATAGGCCGGTTGCAAATAATGCTAGTTTTAATGTGTTAGATTTCGATAAAAACGAAGCCATGTTTGTCTATATAAAAAACAACCCCCAATAAAGATTGAGGGTTGATCATTTTAATTGTTCTTTTTTTTATTTGCCACCTCTAGATGAAGATCTTGAACGAGAAGAAGATCCGCTACTATATCTAGAGTTAGTACTTTTTGTTGTTGATGTTGATCTTGACCCAGCAGCATATTTTGCAGGAGATCTACTTACACTCTTGTTGACAGAGTTTCTGAAGCTACTGCTTTTACTCATTCTATTGGCAAAAGTAGGATTAGATTTCTTTACACCTGAGGAATAAGTTCCATATCTTGGAGATCCAGAACTACCACCATAATAGTTTCTTCCACTTGAAGAGTATCTTCTATAATCAGTATATGATGATCTGTAAATCGGTCCATAATATGCCATATTGAATAAACTTCTCATCATGGCATATCTACCATAGAACTCCCAGAAACTTGTCCCTGTATTAGGGTTAGTTTTCCATTCACCGTACTGTGAATTACCAACATAACCTGAATAACCTGGAGGAGAAACTTGCTTGGAAACTTTTCCATTTACTTTTGAGGCGATTTCCATTCCTATGTCACCAGAGTGAAGCTGGAAAAAGGAAGGAGAGACATCGTACCAATCCGTTTCCTTTGAAACAGGAATACTGTCAGCACCCATTGTTATGATTTTATATTTATGACGAAAGATATCTGCAGTAAATAGATGTTCTTCCGCGTCCATATCTTGCAACAATATTGTGAAGTCGTTAACATCACTCATGTCGATAATAAATTGATCTACGGGATTCTTTTTGAAAGTTTCATTGGAGCTTGAGCAACCAATTAATATCAAAAAGGGTAGAAATATGGCTAATTTCTTCATTTTATTAGTATGGTAGTGTTTCTAATTAATTTGACTAAAATGTATTGTTTATAAATAAACGTAAATTTAGTCGTTTGTGTTTGGTAAAATATTAGTGAATTTATCTGGTTCTTCAACAACTCCTAAAGAAGCTTCAAATTCTTCATCATCGAATTGCTCAATGGTTAAGACGAACTTTTCAGAATCATCATAATATTCCCAACTCATATATTCTGAACTGTTATCACTTGAAGTGGTATGTACATTTCTCCAGAATCCAACGTTTTTGCTGTCTCTGTAATATGTCTTACCGTTGAAGGTGATCTTTTTGGGAGGCTTTCCTTTAGAAGTGATACCGTCTTCAACTTCGTCTGGTAATTTGCCCCACATAATTTTTTTATTGACAGTGCCTGTTAGAAAATCATCATCTTCAATACTTAAAAATACTGATTCAGTAGCACTTTGTAATTTATATTCCCAAGAGAATTCTCCGCCACCCCAATCGTATTCATATTCTTCTGTAACTTCCCAAGATTGTAAATCATAGTCTAATACATAACCTTTTCTTAGGTCGCGAATTGATATATTGGTAGGATCGTAATGAGGTTCCTCTTTTTTCTTTTTCTTGAAAAATCCGAATGGCATAATTATATAATTTATAGGATGAAAAGGGTCAGAAATTTAGATGACCTTGTACCCAATACGAATATACAATTATTTCATTTAGTCAGTTTCTATAATAGAAAATTTCTCACCTTCAATGGCTAATTGTGTATTCGGGAATTCCACTTGAGCTTCAGCTAATAATTCAGAGAGATCAGCGTATCGAGCTGAAAAGTGGCCAATAAGCAATTCGTTTACTTTGGCTTCTCTAGCGACTTCTCCAGCTTGTTTTGCTGTCGTGTGGAAAGTAACATTCGCTCTATCTAAGTGACGATTCATAAATGTTGATTCGTGATATAATAAATCGACACCATATACTTTAGAAATTACGCTTTTACTGTATTTTGTGTCTGAACAAAATGCATATGAGCGAGATTTTCTAGGAGGCAACGTTACGTCTTGATAATTAATTGGTTTTCCTTCAAACTCAATATTTTCACCTCTTTTTAGTGCTCTGAAAGCTTCAAAAGGAAGGCCTGAAGGAAGTTTTTCAGGGATGATACGATATTGCTTCTGTTTTTCTCTGAATAGAAACCCTGTACAGGGTACTCTATGCGTCAGAGGGATGGTCTCTACAGTGATCTTATCATTTTCATAAATCACTTCAGGGAACATCGTCGGATTATCGTATAAAAAAACCTTGTAATTTAATTCGGTTTTAGAATGTTTGAAACTAGCTAACAATACCTCGTCTAATCCTCTTGGTCCGTGGATATATAAAGGTTCTGTTCTTCTTTGAAGGTGCATGGTTGATAATAACCCAGGTAACCCAAAGAAGTGATCGCCATGTAGATGACTAATGAAAATATGTTCAATCTTGTGAAGACTTATACCTAAGTTTAAAAGCTGATGCTGTGTAGCCTCACCACAATCAATTAAAAATTGTTGATTACCAATACGAACATGTTGGGAAGTCATGTGCCTGCCTTTAGATGGAATGGCAGCACTAGAACCTAGTATAGTAATATCGAACGACAAGGGATAATACAGTGTTTGTAATCTAGTTTAACGGATAAAGCTCGAGTTCCAAAAGTTGAAACTCGAGCTCTAATTTATCTTTCAAAAAGAGATAAGAATTAATTATTTTCCTCGTCTCCTTCAATATCTTTTTCAATCTCGTGTAAGAATACAGAGTCAATTGCTTCTTGTACCGTTGGTAAAAGATTTAATACTGATTCTAATTTCGAAATTTTAATTAATTTCATTACATGCTCATTTAAGCCTGCTAATACTAAACGACCATTTACTTCGCTCGCTAATCTATTAGCAACAAGTATTGAGCTCAATCCAGATGAGTCTACATACTTTACGCTTGAAAGATCAATAATTAAATTTTCAGTACCTGATTGGAACATTGTAACTATCTCAGCTTTTAACTGAGGAGCCTTTAAAGAATCCAATTTTTCCTCTTCTGGAATAAGTACTGTATATTTTTCGCTTTTATTGACTGAAAATCTCATAATATCTTTATAGTCTTTTATTATTTTGGATGGCAATATAACAAAAATACTAGGGATCTTAGGTTTATCCTAATTGATTTTTGATTGATTTGAAAATTTCTTCTTCAATATCTTGATAAGAAGACTTTTCAAATTTTTCGCCAGTTATTTTCTCAAAAAGTTCAATATATCTATCAGAAACAGATTTTACAAACTCATCTGACATAAAAGGTTGTTTTTGACCGTCTTTTCCTTGAAAGCCATTTTCGATTAACCACTGTCTTACAAATTCCTTAGATAATTGCTTTTGAGGTTCGTCTGCATCTTGTCTATCTTGGTAGCCGTCAGCATAGAAATATCTTGATGAATCTGGTGTGTGAACTTCATCTATTAAGAAGATCTCATCATTGAATTTTCCAAATTCGTATTTTGTGTCAACAAGGATTAATCCTCTCTCGTTGGCAAACTCTTGACCTTTCGCAAACAATGCGTAAGTGTATTCTTCTAGTTTTTTATAATCTTCTTCAGAAACAATACCTTGCTTAAGAATTTCCTCTCTAGAGATATCTTCATCATGTCCTTCAGTAGCTTTTGTACTAGGCGTAATGATTGGGTGAGGAAGCTTGTCGTTTTCTTTTAAACCTTCAGGTAAAGGTACACCACAAAGTTCTCTTTTACCGTCACGATATTCTCTCCAAGCATGTCCAGCTAAATAGCCTCTGATTACCATCTCTACTGCAAATGCATCACACTTTTTACCGATGTGAACATTTGGGTGAGGAGCAGACTCAAACCAGTTAGGGACAATGTCGCTTGTCATTTTTAAGAACTTTTCTGCAATTTGATTCAATACTTGCCCTTTGTAAGGAATCGCTCTCTCAAGTATTACATCAAAAGCAGAAATTCTGTCCGACGCAACAATACCAATCTTGTCATCGAAGAAATATACATCTCTCACTTTACCTTTGTAGACATTTGTAGCATTCTCAAATGCTAAGTCTGTACTCTTAATTGCGTCCATATTTCAAAAAAATGATGTACTAAAATTATTGTTCTGTTAGAATAATGCTGCAAACATACATAGTATGTTGCATTTATTACAATTTTTTCAAAGAACAATTTTATTCAAAAACTGAGAAAGACGTAAATACAGGTATGCCATGTTGGTTTGATCATCGAAAAATCCAAGTTTATGAAAATAACTTGAAAAAATATAACAATTCGTTGAGTCGTAGGAGATTAGTTACTATATTTGTTAGGACTTTAATTTTCTCCTAGCAAATCAAATCAATACTTTACTAGAGGACTATTTTTATAAAGCTATTTTATTCTTATTAAACTACTTATCACAATAAATTATGGTAGAGCTTAAAGAGAACACACTATCAAAGGTAACTGGTTGTTATACTGGTAAACTTTTTAAAGTTGTCGATGATTTTAAGTATGAGGTGGATGCTCAAACATCAATTACCTTATCGGAAGGTAACACGCTGCATTTGGAAATTATTATGGATGGATGTGGAAGCGGTGAAATGAAATTACTTACTACACCTTTGGATGCAGACCTTTACGAACTTAATTGTTCTGAAGAGAATGAATCTTTATCAGGAAAACTTGATGTATTAAATAAAATGTTGAGTTTTAAAGTAGAAAGCCCTAGAAGCGGTGAAACCGAATTTGTTGGTTGCCTCTAGAACTTCCTTTCATTTTTTTACTTTATTCCAATTAATTCTTTTGCAGATTGAATTGCACCTTCACTAGGTTGCGATCCACCAATCATTTGAGCTATTTCTTGAACTCTACCTTCTTGGTTTAATGTTCTGATTTTACTCACTGTAGAACTTCCTTCATGGTCTTTGTAAACATAATAATGTTTAGAACCCAATGCAGCAATTTGTGGTAAATGGCTAATTGTAAATACTTGATGGTTTTTGCCCATTTCTTCCATAATTGCCCCAACTTTAATGGCTATCTCTCCAGAAATACCCGTATCGATCTCATCGAATATGATAGTTGGTAAAGAAGTCTTACTTGCAAGAATATATTTAATTGCTAACATTAATCTAGAGAATTCACCCCCTGAGGCTACTTCTCTTAGAGGTTGTGGCGCTCGTCCTTTGTTAGCTGTGAATAGAAGTTCAACTTCATCGATACCAATAACTGTTGGTTCAGTTTCTCGGTGTTCAATTACTATTTGACCGTTAGGCATTCCTAAATCGGCAAGAGTGCTGTTTAGTTCGTTAGCTAATGGCTCAATCGCTTTCTTACGGGCTTCCGATAATGTTCCAGCAATTTCCATCATTGCTTCATAAGCGGCTTTCTTTTCTGTTTCTGCAGCAAGAAGTGCTTCATCAAAGCTTTCAACTTTATCTACTTTAGAACGAATAGATTCTCGTTTCTCGATTAACTCCTGTAGATCATTTACTCTGTGTTTTTGTTGAAGTCCATAAACACCATCTAATGTTTCCTTGATCATAAAAATACGTTCTTGATCAAAGAAAAGATTATCTTCTTCACCTTCAACTTCAGTAATGATATCTCGTAGTTCAATATGGCAGCTATCTAATCGGTCTCTAATCTCTTCTAACTTCTTAGAGTAATCGGTTAAACCATTTAATTCAGATATAGCTGAGTAGATCGATGTGTCAGCAGAAAAGTCCGAACGGGTAAGCGTTTCTAATACGGTATTTAGAGCTACTTTAATGTTTTCAGCATTTTCTAACATCTCAAGCTCTTTTTCTAACTCTTCCTGATTGACATCATCAAGATTTGCATCATCTAATTCTTTGAGTTGGAACTGATTGAACTCGAACTCTTCCTTGATTTGATTGTATTCGTCTAAAAGTTGTTGGTAAGACTGAGCTGTCTTTCTGTATTCTTTATAAGCAACAAATACATGTTCAACCTTAGCCTCTAATTTACCATAAGTATCTACAAGATTTAATTGATAGATATTAGAGCCTAATTGTAACGTATCATGTTGAGAGTGAATATCCATCAGCTTCTCACTCACCTTACGCATGACTTCTAAGCGTACAGGTGTATCGTTAATAAAAGCTCTTGATTTTCCACTCGGAGTGATCTCTCTTCTTAGAATGGTTACTTTTTCATAATCAAGCTCAAGATCTTTAAATGATTCTTTCAGCTTATATGATGAAATATCAAAGCTACCTTCAATTACACATTTTTTAGAGGTATCAAATAATGCTTTACTATCAGCTCTACCACCTTTAAGTAAACCTAATGCACCTAACATAATGGATTTACCTGCACCAGTTTCACCAGTAATAATATTTAAACCATTGTCAGGGGTTATTTCTGTGTGCTCAATTAGTGCGTAATTTTTTATCAGAAGATTCTTTAACATAACCTTTTGTGTTGTGTTTGAAGGTACGTACTTGTTTTAGTACGTTTGTACCGATTAATTCAAGAAAGAAAATCTATCATTTGGATCATTTTGTATGATCTAATGCCAAATTTAATAGAATTGTTTAAAAAATGAATAAAAAAATAATAGTTGCTTCAAAAAATCCTGTAAAAATTAATGCTTCACTAGAAGGAATGCAGAAAATTTTACCAAATGAGCAATTCGAAGTGATTGGGGTAGATGTTCCATCCGGTGTTTCTGATCAGCCAATGACATCTAAAGAAACTTGGCAAGGGGCATTAAATAGAGCAATGAATGCAAAGTCGGAAATTCCAGAAGCAGAGTATTGGGTCGGTATGGAAGGAGGTATCGATAAAGATGAAGATGGAAAAATGTATGCCTTTGCTTGGATGTGTGTGATAGATCAAAAAGATGCGATAGGTAAAGGACAGACAGGAGTATTCTACCTTCCATCAAAAGTACAACAACTTGTAGAAGAAGGTATCGAATTAGGTTATGCAAACGATCAAGTATTTAATGAAAATGGATCAAAACGTAAAGGAGGGGCTGTCGGTTCCCTTACTTTTGGTGCTTTAGGCAGAACAGAATATTATGTGCAGGCATTAGTATTAGCCATGATCCCATTGGTAAACCCTAACCTTTATCCTAAGGAATAGAAAATAGATTTGTCAATGGTATATTCTCGAAGTAGCCCGAAGTACATGAGTTCATTTAATGTTCTTCTGGCTCTTCTTTCTGAAAAGTTGACCAACTTGCAATACCTTTTTAGTGTGATCTTTTCATTCTCATATAAATAAACCAATAACGACTTCTCTTGTCTTGATAATTTCCTTTTTAACTTAGCGAGTCTAGATGATGATTCTTTTTGAGCTAATTTTTGTGCCCGTTCAGACATTAATACACTATTGTCATTAAATCGAACATAGGTTTGCCATTCTCCTTTTTTGGATAAAGCTCTGTGGGGTTTGGTCGGGCTATTAGGAATGGATAATTTAAGGACTGAACCGTTTTCTGTTTCAATGGTGTCGAAACGAACTTCGAGGGGAGGATGAATATTAAACTTGATGATTTCTTCAGCGACGAACTGTTCTTCAAAAGGGTCAATGCCTTGTATGGAATGGTCATCATTTACCCCGACCAAGAGAATTCCACCTTTTGTATTGGCAATAGACGATACTGTTTTTGCGAAACGGTCAGGTTTTGTTACCCTCTGTTTAAATTCTAGGATGCGCGATTCTCCTTTTTTAATGAGCTGTTTTAACTGATATTCATTCATAACATATCATTTTAATAAGATTGTCACACTCTAATATATTCAAAACAAACGTTTTATACTAGAATTAAAACAGGTTGAAAATGAATTTTGTTTAATATTTTCAATAAGTTCATCTCCCTTTACTTTTCGTTAATGATAGCATTGAGTGATTTTGCTTTCTAACCTAATCACTTGATAAAACATCTAGTAAGTTTAAATTCTTTAATGACTTCTTGAAGGAGTTTCTTTTAAAAACAACTACCTTTGCCCTCAATATTTCAATATAAATTTTAAAAAATTGACTGAACAAGTTTTCTCAATGACCGCTAAAACCTTTTTTGGTTTAGAAGAGGTCTTGTATAATGAATTGATCAATATTGGTGCAAAAGATGTAAAAAAAGGCAGAAGAGCAGTTACCTTTAAAGGTGATTTGGAAGTTCTTTACAAGGCTAATTTACATTGTCGTACTGCTTTAAAAATTCTAATGCCGATTAAAGAATTTAAAGCAAGAAACGAACAAGACCTTTATGAGAAAGTAAAGAAAGTCAATTGGGCGAAATATATTGATAAAGATGGTACATTCGCTGTAGACTCTACCGTTTGGTCAGAAACATTTAGACATTCAAAATTTGTTGCTTTAAAAGTAAAGGATGCTATTGCAGACCATTTTATGGATGTGTTTAGGAGAAGACCTAACGTAGATGTAAAAAATCCAGATATACAGGTGCATATTCACGTAACTAAAAATGATTGTATTCTATCATTGGATAGTTCTGGAGAAGCATTGAATAGAAGAGGATATAGAACGGAACAAAAAGCAGCACCTTTAAATGAAGTGCTTGCAGCTGGACTTTTGATTTTATCAGGATGGAAAGGTGATAGACCTTTCTTAGACCCCATGTGTGGTTCTGGTACAATTCTGATAGAAGCAGCAATGATTGCTTCAAATACACCTCCAGGCCTAAAGAGAAAGTTCGCTTTCATGAAATGGCCAAAATATGACCGTAGATTATGGAATCAGGTGTTTAGAGAAGGAAAACGAGCAAGAAAAGAAATTGATGTGCCAATTGTAGGCTCTGATATTGATAGAGGAGCAATTGAAGTTGCGATGGCTAATGCGGGACGATCTGGATTAGATGAAGATCTAAGGATTTCTAAGCAAAGCTTCTTTGAGAGAAAAGCTATTGGAGACAATGGTGTAATCGTTTGTAACCCACCATATGGTGAACGTATTGGTAGTGATATTGAAGAACTTTACAAAAAGATGGGAGACAAGCTAAAGCAAGATTTCACAGGGTATGATGCTTGGATCTTCAGTGGCAACATGAAAGCATTAAAATTTGTAGGGTTAAGACCAAGTCAGAAAATTGAACTATACAATGGTGCAATTGAATGTCGATTTGCTAAATATGAAATGTACAGAGGTGGTAAATAAAATTTAAGCCTTTAGTAGTTGATAAATAAAAAGGGAAGCAGTTTGAAATGCTTCCCTTTTTTTATTTTCCTTCAATTTGAATCATTTTGACTTTAACAACTTCATCCTCGCCGCCAGTCATCTCTTCAGTTTTCTTTTTGATAGTTTTCTGAACGACTTGCCCATCAGACAGAAGTACTTCGGCGTTGATTGTTGCTTCGTTGTTTTCAATGTCTACATTTATTGAATTGATGGATTTGATATCTTGTCCATATTCTTTCTTAATGATAGCAGACATTTCCTCTTCATATTCTTCAGATAGAAAAACGCCATGTTCAAGTTCTTCTTCTGTGCCTTCTTGAGTTTTCCATAAGAACTGCTCACTATTGGCTACACTCTCAATATCAATTTCATTCTGAGCGTTTAATATAGCAAGTAACTTTTCTTTTGGTAATTCGATAGTTCTTAATGAGGTGCCTTCCGCATTTTTAACTTCTGCAGTAATACTCACATTTTCTCCTTTTGTGTTGAAGTCTTTTACTTTTACTTCCACTACATCGTTGCCAAATTGTTTGTACAACCCATCATCTTTAGATTGTTTAAATTCTTTTCTAATGATGATCTTTTTCTCTACTTCTTTGTTTTGTTCTTGTTGACAAGAAAACAATGGTAGAAGTATTAACGTAGCCAATTTTAGTATGTGAGTATATTTCATAGCGAAATCTTTCGAATATGTCTATTGCAAAATATATGTAAAAAGTTGAAAGCGATAGCAAATAAATAATAATCGAAGTGATTTCAAAAGAATATTAGACTAGGGGTAAGGTCTTATGTTTTTTTGACAAAATTTCGGAACTACTAACACTTAACCAATTGTCTAACAGGTCGGCGTAAACTGATCTGAAGTCTACCGAATGTATTAAGTCACCTCTATTTAAACTCTCCAGATTAGGGTTTTCATTCACAAATCCAGGTTGTTTTAAATTCTTACCAATTAAAAAGACGTTGTTTGCAGCACCATGATCTGTACCGCCAGATGCATTTTGTTTCACTCTACGACCGAACTCTGAAAAAGTCATAATAACTGTATCTTTGAAATGGTCTGTTCTTTCTAATTCTTCAACAAAAGCACTTACAGAGGCAGAATAATCTTTAAGTAAAGAGTTTTGTTTTCCTTTTTGATAAGCATGAGTATCAAAACCACCTAAAGACGCATAATAAACTTTGCTATCCATTCCTGATTGAATCATCTCTGCAACGGATTTTAAATTTTTTCCGAGTTGACTTTTCGGGAAAGTAGATTTTGATTTGTAAATCTTACTATGTTCGTAAACATATTTAGCCGATTGATTGGCTTCAGCAAGTGTTTTATAAAGATATCCTTGGTTGTCCTCATTGAGTATGTCATCATCGGTAGATTTAGCTAGCGACTCGAATTGAGAAACATTAAGACTATTGTAAAAAGTCTGAGGGTTATCTACAGCAATTCCTTTTACCTTATTGCCTTTCATAGATAAGGACAGTGTATTGTCCATTTCAATTCCTTCTCTAGCAAAGGTGCAATAAGAATCTAAGTACCTTCCAAGCCATCCTGTACTAATGTATTCATCAGAATCACTTGCTGTATGCCAAATATCCATACTTCTGAAGTGCGATCGATTGGGGTTAGGATATCCTACATTATTAATAATGGAAACATAACCTTTATGAAACAGGTCAGCGAACCCTTTCATTTCCCCATTAATACCTAAGTCATTCTCAAGGTTAATCACTTCTGCTTTCTTTAAAGCTAAACTTGGTCGAGCATTATAATAGTTGTCATCCAAGAAAGGTACAATTGTATTCAATCCATCATTACCACCAGAAAATTGGATAATAACAACTCTTTTTCCTGTATATTCTTTGAAGTTTTTTCCTAATGTCTGCTGTAAAAACATTGGAGTAAACATTGTACCTGCAGCAACTAATGAACTTCTTTTTAAAAATGATCTTCTTTTCATGATGTTAGCAAAGTTGGTATTCTGGAAGTGAAATAATTTGGATGATTCTTTCTTTGAAACTATCGTACTGATTGTCTTTCAAATATTGTGATGCTTGTTTTGACAATTCTCCTCGAACCATCATTTCTTCAAGTGTACATTTTTTAGGGTCTTCCTTAAAGCTATCTTCAATTTCAGACCAGCTTATGTTACACTTGAACTTTGCTATTTTTCTCATTTTTGTTCTGTCCTCATTAGGATCAACATCATAATCTTCTTTAAAGGCAAGAGGGATTTCTCCATTATTTAAAAGTAAGGACGGTAATCTTAACCTAAAGGCAAGGCGGCTACTGTCTATCCAGCTTTTGTCTCCGGGCCAACCTGCTACATTTGGTGGGATATATAATTCCTGATCGAGATTTCGTTGTAGAACAATCCAAGATTTCTTGTATAAAGGATCTAGTTGAAACGACTTTTTAAGACCAACTAATAACTCTATTGGACTTTTAATTTTACAGCCAATGTTTTCATCTGAGTAAAACCATTTCGCGGAGAAAATATGATGCATTGTTTTTCCAATATCATAGTTATTGGCATACATCACTTCTGTTATCTCTTCGAGGTTTTTCTCGTTTACTGTTGGGTTTACAAACTCCTTATAGATTTTTGTTGAGATAAAACGAGCACATTGTTTCTTCTCGAGGATCATATTGATTACATCTTCTCCTCCAAAATTGCCTGTTTTTCCAAAAATTTCTTTTTCGCCATTGTCGTGTTTCCTCTCATTGAAGTAAAAAGTAGTGGATTTTCGTTTAGTGGACCACCCTGTAAAACTTCTTGCAATTTCTTTTACATCTTGTTCTGTATATTCTTGATCTCTACCTAGAGTAAATAGTTCGCAAAGTTCTCTGGCAAAATCTTCATTGGGTTTTCTTTTATTGTTTTGCTTTAAGTGTAGGTACTTGATCATCGCAGATGATTTGGAAACTCCCATGACAAGGTCCTTGAAATTACCCAAAGCATTTTCCCTAAGGGTATTTGTATACTGCATGGCATCGTACGGATTAACGATTCTGCAAGCGAAATGCCCATGCCAAAATAGTGTCATTTTTTCTACTAAAGGATCTTTACCTTTACTCATTTGGTTGATCCACTCAATATTGATGTCTTTGGATAAAACACGCATTTGTTTACGCATCTCCATCTTTTTGTTTTCTTCCATCATGCCCATATTTCCTTCAGGGATTTCAGGTAGATCGAACTTTAGAAGCTCAATATCTTCAATATCAGTTAGTGGTGAGATCCAGTTGTCAGTGTTGATGATACGGTCGGCGTCAGTTTTATTGATCCCAAACCCAGCTCTTGCGTGGAGGTGGAATAATTTTTTATAATTTTTTTTCATGTGTTGGTGATATAAGTAATCTTAGTCTGTTCACTTTGAAAACTACTAATAAATGTTCTTTGCTGAAAATTTTTTACAGAAAAATAGTTCTGAATTTGGAGGCAAGTGTATATTTGCGGTTATCATTAGAATATAATTCAAAATCAGGCAATATGAGAAGGAACTTTACAGCTGCGGGCGAATCATTGGAAACATTACTTGCTGATACTGAAAAGCAATGCAATTATTTTAAACCCAAGGTTTCTTCAAGTAAACTTGAAATAGCAATACTCACTCCTCCAACAAAATCTCCATTAGGTGCTCTAGAAGTAGCTCAGGTGATGGAAATGGTAACAAAATTTTTCCCAGAAGCAGAAATGGATTTTGAATTTGCAGACTGCCAGGGAATGGACTATTGTGTTGAAGTAGCTTGGTAAAAAACTTATAAAACAATCTAAAAATTATAGGATGCCAAAGAAGATTCTTATCATTGATGATGAAAAAAGCATCCGCTATACTCTTCGTGAAATTTTGGAGTTTGAAAACTACGAAGTAGATGAAGCGAAAGACGGAGAGGAAGCGTTAGAGAAGCTTGTTGTGAATAACTATGATGTTGCTCTATGTGATGTGAAAATGCCAAAGAAAGATGGTATTGAAGTACTAACTAAAGCAATGGAAATGGGTAAAGCACCTCAGTTTATCATGATTTCTGCTCATGCAAACATTGACATCGCTGTAGATGCAACTAAAAAAGGTGCCTTTGACTTCATTTCAAAACCACCCGATTTAAATAGACTTTTATTAGCTGTTAGAAATGCTTTAGATAAAAACTCTTTAGTACAAGAAACTAAAGTATTAAAGAAGCAAGTAGCTAAGAAGTACGATATTATAGGTGAATCTGACTCCGTAGTAGCAATGAAAGATACTATTGAGAAAGTAGCGCCAACTGAAGCTAGAGTATTGGTAACAGGACCAAACGGTGCTGGTAAAGAGCTTGTAGCTAGATGGATCCATGGTAAGAGCCCTCGTTCAAAACAACAATTAGTTGAAGTGAACTGTGCTGCAATTCCTTCTGAACTGATTGAGTCAGAATTGTTTGGTCATGAAAAAGGATCGTTTACATCAGCCCACAAACAAAGAATTGGTAAATTCGAGCAAGCTAACGAAGGGACTTTATTCTTGGATGAGATTGGTGATATGAGCCTTTCTGCCCAAGCAAAAGTATTAAGAGCACTTCAGGAAAATCGTATTACTAGAGTAGGTGGAGATAAAGAAATTAAGGTAAATGTAAGAGTTGTTGCTGCAACCAATAAAGACCTTAAAGCAATGATTAAATCAGGTGATTTCAGAGAAGATTTGTATCACAGATTAAGTGTTATTGTTATTAAAGTTCCATCTCTTTCAGATAGAAAAGAAGATATTCCATTGTTAGTGAAGAAGTTCTTAAAGGATATTGCCGGTGAATACGGTAAACCTGAAACGAAGATCACAGAAGAGGCCCTTGAAAAAATGAAAGAGCCAGAATGGACAGGAAATATTCGTGAATTAAGAAACGTAGTGGAACGTCTGACGATTATGAGTCCGACAGAAATTACTAAAGAAGATGTAGAGCAATTTGCCTTCTTATAATCTTAATCGATGAAAATAAACAAAAGCCTTTAGGTCATAAATTTAGATCTAAAGGCTTTTTTGATTTTAGTGTTGAAATTACACAATTATAATCCGGAGAGATGAATAATAGTGAATGTTGTTGACTAAATATTAAATACTTTAATAACAATCCGTTGCAAACTAAAATAGGGACAAAAATCACCAAACTACACCATGAAATTACTTGTTCCGATACCTAGAAAGTGTAATTTTGTGGAATCTTTGGAGCCTATGATGAATGGGTTCCATTTTTTAAGATATGTAACTGAAATAATATTAATAATATCATGTTGAAACAAGTTAATCCTACATCAACAGCGGCTTGGAAAGCCCTAGAAGCACACTTCAACTCTATGAAAGATGTGCACATGAAGGATCTTTTTGATACAGACGCTTCGAGAGCAGAAAAATTCTCTCAAACTTTTGAAGATATATTTGTTGATTACTCTAAGAACATCATCAACGATGAAACAATGAAGTTGCTTTTGGATCTTGCAAAAGAGACAGGAGTTGCTGAAGGTATTCAAAGCATGTTCAATGGTGAGCACATCAATGAAACTGAAGATAGAGCCGTATTCCATGTTGCACTTCGTAACCAATCGAACCAACCAATGAAAGTGGATGGTGAGGATGTAATGGTAGAGGTGAATCATGTACTACGTCAAATGAAGGAATTTACTACTAAAGTAATTTCTGGTGAGTGGAAAGGTTACTCTGGAAAATCTATTACAGATGTAGTAAACATCGGTATTGGTGGATCAGACTTAGGTCCTTACATGGTAACTGAGGCATTAAAACCTTATGCTACTGATGTTAATATTCACTACGTTTCTAATGTAGATGGAACTCACATTTCTGAGACATTAAAAGGATTAGATCCTGAAACTACAATGTTTATCATTGCTTCTAAGACGTTTACAACGCAGGAGACAATGACTAACGCTAACTCAGCAAGAGAGTGGTTCCTTAACGCTGCAAAAAGCGAAAACCATATCATGATGCACTTCGTTGCTTTATCGACAAACGAAGAAAAAGTACGTGAGTTTGGTATTGCTCCAGAGAACATGTTCCGTTTCTGGGACTGGGTTGGTGGCCGTTACTCATTATGGTCAGCAATTGGTTTATCAATCGCATGTAATATCGGATATGATAATTTCGAAGAAGTATTGAAAGGTGCTCATGCCATGGATAACCACTTTAAAACAGCAGAGTTTGAAGAAAACCTTCCTGTAATTCTTGCTGTTTTAGGAGTATGGTATAACAACTTCTTTGGTGCTGAATCTCATGCATTATTACCATATGATCAATATATGCATCGTTTTGCAGCATATTTCCAACAAGGTGATATGGAGTCGAATGGTAAGTATGTAGATAGATCAGGCAAGCCAGTAGATTACCAAACAGGTCCTATTATTTGGGGTGAACCAGGTACAAATGGTCAACATGCATTTTATCAGTTAATCCACCAAGGTACTAAATTGATTCCTGCAGATTTTATTGCTCCTGCAGTATCTCAAAACCCAATTGGTGATCACCATCCAAAATTATTATCTAACTTCTTCGCTCAGACTGAAGCATTAATGACAGGTAAGTCTGAAGAAGCAGTAGTAGCTGAGTTTAAAGCTGCAGGTAAATCAGATGCTGAAATTGAAAAGTTAAAGACTTTCAAAGTGTTTGAAGGAAACCGTCCAACAAACTCAATCTTAATGAAGAAACTAACACCGTTTACTTTAGGTGCATTGATCGCTATGTATGAGCATAAGATCTTTGTTCAAGGTGTAATGTGGAATATTTTCTCATTTGATCAATGGGGTGTAGAGTTAGGTAAGCAATTAGCTAACAAAATTCTTCCTGAATTGACTAATGAAGATAAAGTAGAATCACATGATTCTTCAACAAATCAGTTGATCAACAAATACAAAGAAATGAGATAATCTCATTGAATTATATATTGAACCCGGTTGCATAAATGCAGTCGGGTTTTTTTATGTCATACAATTTGTTTAGAAGTTCTTTATCTGCAATGAAACTTTTATATTGGGGCAAATTATTTTAATTTCACTAACCATATACCTCACTCAGGTAGTCCAAACGTACAAAACGATCATATCATTATGTTTAGAAAGATACAATCTAGTATATTTTCTTATTTTTTTACTATCGTCATTATTGCCTTATTTTTTCTAATTGTTGTGATCAATACGATCATTACAAAAACGGAAAAGAAGGCTGTAGAAAGCAGATTAGAAGTCGTAGCATTAGCTATCTCTGATTTTATAAAAACGAATTTTTCAGAAAAAGAAGCTGCAGCAGTAAGCTTATCTCAAACAATAACAGACAAAGAACTAAACGGATTAAAGAAACAACTACTAAAGGTAAAAGATGATATAGTTGCACCAAAAGCCTATCAGAAAAATTATGATAGGAACTATGCTCAATTTGGTAAAATCAATAATGGAAAATTTGATGCTAAAGCACTCTCTAAATTAATGGAAGATAGTGAATTGGATAAGTCTGCCTACCTTTACCAATTGTGGCTCAATGATAAGCGTAATGAAAAAGATGTTGCCTATTGGAAGTTCTACAAATTAAATAATACACTTCAAAAGTTCAATAAAATATTAAATGCCAAGGAGGCCTATATTATCGATACTGCAGATGGTAAAGTAATCGCTTCCTCTACCAACTTTGTAGAAATTGGTCAGTCTTTCTTTTCTACGTTGTTTACTACCAAGGATGGAGATAAGTTGGTGAGAATGTTGGCAGAAGGTAAGAGAAATCATTATTGGATAGATGTATCGCCAAGTAAACTGAATCTTGGTAAGTTAAGAGGTTATCTTCTGACTAAAACATCTGCTACAGGTAAGTATGTTATCGCATATAGTTACTCCCCTGGAGACTGGGAAATGATGTCTCCAATTGCTTCTAATAATACAGATATTTATCTGGTCGGTAGTGATGGAAGAATAAGAACAACAAGTAGGGAGTTTAAGGAAAACCCTTCTGCTGTGTTATTGAGAATGTCACAGGAAGGATACTCTTTGGATGATCTAGAAGTTGCTAAGAAAAACAACTCAGTGATTGGTCTTCAAAAGGTAGATAGTACATTGTGGAGAAATCTGGGTAAAGAAAATAAGATTTTAGAGGTGAGTTCTGTAAATGGTATCAACGCATTGGTTGATGTTGTTGCATTGAAAAGAGCAGGTTTGGATTGGTCTATCGTTGTAGAATGGGATAGAGATATTGCCTATTACGAATGGGATACGTTAAGAATTTATGTCAATGCCCTTTTGGCGATTATTGCTGCATTTTTCTTGTTAGGTGTAATTTATGGAGGGAGAAAGCTCGCAAAACCTATTTATGCCTTGAAAAGAGCATTGGAAGATTTGGTAGATCAGCCATTGACTTTCTTAGCTAAGAGTCATCAGAATAGTGGAATAACTGATGATATGTTGCAGAAGTTAGAAATTATCAGCGAGGAAGTGAAAACCCTAATGTCTGATAAAGAACACTTGCAAAAGCAATTGGAAGATTTGGCAGGGCAAATGGAGGTTTCAACAAAAACTATTGCACACCAAACGGAAGAACAAAAGAAACTACATGGAATAAAAGATGAACAGCATAAGGTCATTGAAAAGCAGGAGCATCAGTTGGATGATGAATTGAAGTCTGTGAAGAGAGTTTTAAGAACTCCACTCTTTGATAACACAATGTTCAATTCGAGTGTTGAAGAATTTTTCCATATCCATAGTGCCAAAAATGATATATCAGGTGATTTTATCTGGTACCATGAAAGAGACAGTAGAGTATTTTTCTTTTTAGGTGATACAGGTAAGTCAGATATTGATGCTGCATTATTAAGAATGATATTAACATCATTGATCAACGAAACTGTAAAGGTGAAAAAGATTTCTAGCCCAGATAGAATTCTTGAGTCATTGAACAAATCATTATTAGAGATTACAAAGAAAGGGGATAAAGTATTTGATAGTGCTGTCAATTTATCGATATGTGTTTGGGATCGTCAGAAACAAATGATGGAATTTGCAGGAGCGAATCACTCTATCTTTGTAGTTAGAGATGATGTGTTGGATGAACTAAATGGAGATGCTTATGGTATTGGAGGTTTAGGTGCAGACACAACTCTTAAATATAATACTCATTATCTACCATTAAACAGAATAAAACAATGTCGTTTATACCTGTTTAGTGATGGCTTTATGAAGCAAAAGAACGTTGAAAATGAGATGTTCACTCATGAGAGGTTCAAAGAACTACTAATTGATATGCAGATAGAGTCTATTGAAAATCAGAAAGATTATATTAATAGAACGTATATGGAGTGGAAAGGAGACGGTATTCAGGACGATGATACCACTATTTTGGGACTTAAAATACTGTAAGTTTTTAAACTAAGAAAAAAATCATATTTTTGAACATTCTCATTTATGTAAATCTGTAATTACTACCAACAGCCTAACTAACGTCAGAGGTATGAACAATGGAAGTTTAAGAGGGAGAATTCTTACCGCATTTATCTCTTTTTCAATATTATTTAGTTGTATATCTTTTATTACTTACAAATACATTCACAGAAGCGAAGAACTCGATCAGGTAAAAGCTTGGTTAATGAGTATGGAGGTGAGTGTTTTGGACCTAATAAAAGAAGACGCTACAGAACTGTCTGCTGAAAATCATCCATTTTCATCATTATCTTCTGATCGATTGGAAGACCTATTGATTAAGCGAGAAAATAAGGTGGAACTCATCACTGTAAGTATCGATAAGCTGATCAGCCATGAACAAATCCATGAGTGGAAGCTAGAAAATGATATTGTATTTATCGATAGCTTAATTAAGAAATACAACATAACTGTACAGCAATTAATCAAAGCCAAGAAACAGTTGGGTTCTGAAACCTCAGGCTTGTATGGTGAACTTTATAAAAGCATAAAAACCTTATCGGGATTAAAAGAAGAAAGATATGTGAAGCTGTTTAACGAGATGCAGTTGAACGGAATGAAATATCTTTTAAACCCAAAAACATCCTATGTACTAAGAATAAATAAATCATCTGAGCAGTTACTTGATTTACTCCAAAAAAATAATGGATACAAAAAAGAAAGTGCTGCAGCAGAGAAGTATCTAGCTATTTTTAATGATATCGTTTTACTTCAGTATAAGATAGGTAAGAATAATCAAGAAGGATTAAAAGGGAAGTTACATAATACTGCAGCGTATATAGAATCGGAGTTTGATTCACTAAGTACAGATGTCTCAAATAGGTTTGTTACCCTAATGTGGAAAATAAAACTTTCTTATTTGTTAATTAGCTTAGTAGCAGTACTATTTACCGTTTTAGTAGGTTATTATACAGCCTCAAGAGTTTCTTTCCCTATTACTGTTTTGGAAGATAGAACCAGAAGAGTCATTGAAAGTGGTTATATGCAATCGGGAACACCTATTGATTTTAAATCGCTAAAGAGACCTACAAAAGAAGTAGCCGCATTAGCCAATTCTTTCCAGGAGATGTACGATATGATTCAAAATCAATTTGAAGAATTAGAGCAGGGCAATGAAAAATTGATGAGTTCTAAAAAGAAATTGATGGAATCGAATAAGGTTAAGGATCAATTTTTTTCTATCATATCTCATGATTTAAAAGGACCAATTAATACGCAAATAGGTTTCTTGAAAATTCTGATGGAAAGATCAAATGCGTTTACAGCTGATGAAATCACAATGTTGGCAAAAGATATGCATGCCTCTATGAAGAATATTATGGGGTTGATGGATAATCTATTGTCATGGTCAAGATCTGCCTCAAATTCTATCAAAATTGATCGCAAGAAAAATAGATTGAATACACTGGTTGAGAAAAATGTCAATCTATTATCAGGTATAGCAAAAGAGAAAAATATTACATTAAGCTACCATTTAGAGGAAGACTATTATTGTTATATAGATAATAATAGTATGGATTGTGTAATAAGAAATCTTATGTCTAATGCGATGAAATTTACAAAGAATGATGGCAACGGACAAATTAGGATTTCCACTAAAAGAATTGGAGATAAAGTAGAATTGTTGATCGAAGACAATGGTGTTGGGATGACAGAAGGAGAGTTGAAGAAACTATTAAACCCTTCTGTACAATATTCAACAAAAGGTACAAAAAGTGAGAAAGGTGTTGGTCTAGGAATGATCCTAGTACAAGACTTTATAAAAAGAAATAATGGACTATTAAAAGTAGAATCAGAAAAAGGATATGGTACAAAATGCTTTATCCTATTTGATCTTTTATTAGAAAATAACCAAAAGCAAAAAGAGCAGTTACCCTAAGGCAGCTGCTCTTTTTATTCTATCATTCATTGCTCTTCCAAGTCCTTCTTCCGGCATCCATTCACCAAGAATAAAGGATGGATTAAGCTTATCTATAGCTCTTAATGTTTTAAATAAGTTTCTTGCTGCCTCTGATAAATCACCGCTTTCTGATAACTTAAATTGTTTCTCTTCTGAAACAGTAGGAAAGCTTTTATTAAATGACATCGTAACAAAGTTTTCGTCTTTGTATTCCTCAATCATTTCATCAATATTCCCTAGTAATAATTTTGCATTGGGAGCATAGTGTCTATGTAACATTCCCGGAGCTTGTGGTTGTGAAGAAGATTGAGCATTCACTTTCACTTGACCGATTACTCTTTCGATTTCTTCAATAGGAATACCACCTTTTCTGTAAATCGTTGGTACTCCTTCTGGAAAACCAACGATAGTGGATTCTACACCAACCTGACATGGGCCTCCGTCTAAAACATACTCAATTTTATCCCCTAGTTTATCATTTACATGTTGAGCAGTAGTAGGGCTAATATATCCAAAAGGATTAGCACTAGGAGCTGCAACAGGGTAATCTAATTGAGAAAGTAAATCCAATGCCAAAGGATGATTAGGTACTCTTACTGCTACCGTATCTAATCCTGAAGTGATCAAATCGTGAATCTTTTCAGAACGAGGTAAAACCATAGTTAAAGAACCTGGCCAGAATTCGTCTGCTAATTTTTTTGCTTCTTCTGGTATGTCTTTGATAAATGGTGATAGTCTTTCAAGAGAGCTACTATGCACAATCAATGGGTCAAAGCTTGGTCTCGCTTTTACCTCAAAGATACTGGAAGCAGCTACTGGATCTAGTGCATTTCCTGCAAGACCATAAACTGTTTCCGTTGGTAAACCGATTAGTCCACCTTTATCTAATATTTTTTTAGCTTCAGCTACTGATGTATCAACAATTGCCATAACTATATTATTTTCCTTCTTCTTTTTTCTCCTCTTCAAAACCTACTAATACTTCTTGCATCTCAAAACCAGTGAACTCTTTCACCCCTTTGATGAGATACATTAATGCTGCCATCATCACAATTGTAGAAGGAAGTGCAATGACAACCCAACTCCAAGCAGTCATTTGCCCTAGTTCTTTAGTGAATTCAATAGTATGTGATTCACTTTTGATAATAATTTTTGCTAGGATATAATTTAATGCAGAGGATAAGAAGAATGAACCGGCCAACATAAACGAAGTGTTTCTAAGTCTTTTGTTGAAAAGTTCTTTCGTATTTCTGAATTTTAATTGTGTTTCAATTTTATTGATATCAAGAAGTGTATCATTATAAAGTAGTTTCTCGACTAAAGGGTACTTTGTGAATGTAGAGATGAAAACAATGATACCAATAAGTCCAGGTACAGCAGCTTCTTTAATCGCAATAAGGTCAGAAGGAAGATGCAATAATTTAATACCTCCAGTAAGTGCTACATTGACAAGTCCAAGAACCGCAATAATACTTATTTCTTTACGGTCGAAGAAATCATAAATACCATAAACTATCGGGAATGCAATGGCAATAATTACTGAATTTACATCGCCAAGGTATTCAGGATCGCTTAATTTTGACATCACTAAAGAAGGGATGACGATGTTAAGTAATATACTTAAAATGGGTGATTCCTTTTTCTTTTGTTTTTTATCTACTTGCATTTGCATCTTTTGAGGTATGAAGTTTGTTACTTCTTAATTACTTTATAACTACATCTTTGCATGTCAAGAGCAATTTATTAGTTGTCTTGAGATACACAGACTTGCTTATAGAACGTGCAAAGATAAAGAATAATAAATCCCTTTAAAATTCGCAGTGTGAATAGACGTCAAATTTTTATTTTTTTCGTATTGATTTTGGCAACACTAACAGCCAACTCACAAACAATTTTCCCAGATGAATTTAATCAGGAAGGCAACGAACGTTTTCCTAGTATTACTTCGGATGGAAAGACATTACTCTTTGCTAGAGAAAATTCTGAAGGTTTTGACTTTTACTTATCCAATAAAGTCGATGGTAAATTTATGCCTCCAACTCAATTAGTTATCCCTAAGGATATGCCATATCCTACAAGTCCAATGATCAGCTATGATGGTAGATGGATTTATTTCTCAGCCATTAATGGAGAAAATGGATCTGATTTGTATAGAATAAAACGTTGGGGTAGAAGGTTGGGAAAGCCGGAGTTATTACCCGAAATAATCAATTCAGGTGGTTATGAAATGTTTCCTTCAATTACCAAAAATGGAGATGGTCTTTACTTTACTAGACTTAAAGAAGGATCAGATCCTATGAATTTACAATATGCTATCTACTATGCATCTATTGATAAAAAAGGAAATTTTGGAGAGCCTGTAAAACTTCCTGAACCTGTAAACCTTTACAGTGAGAAAGAACCGAGAATAATGCCTGATGGTAAAACGTTGGTTTTTTTATCTAAGATTAGTGATGAAAGCTTCGATTATGAAGTAATGTATGTGACTAAAAGTGATGATGGCTCTTGGTCTGATCCAATGCCAATGGTTGCTCTAAATAATGGAGGAAGCCCTCATTCACCTTGTATTGATGGTATTGCGAAAAAGGCATATTATTCTAAAGATGGCTCTTTGGCATACATCGATATGTCTAAAGTATTTACTTCAGGGTTGAAGGAAGAGGATCAGATGGGTGAAGCACATGCGTCCGTTGAAAAAAGTCGTAGTGGAGACCAAGCGGATGAAAGCAAGACTGCAGAGCAACAAAAGCAAGAAGATACACAGCCAAAAATCTCACCTTTCTCTGATTTAGGTTTTGATATTGTTGAATATAAACCACAGCCAGTATATAGAGCTGTTATCATAGGTATCAATCAATATCAGGATGAGAAAATAGCGAACCTAGATAAACCAGAAGGAGATGCAGCATCTATAGAAGAAATATTAGTTTCAAACTATACTTTCCCAAGAGAAAATGTAATCTCTTTAAAGAGCCCTACAAGAGAGCAGATTATCGAAACATTAGATAACTTAATGGAGGTTTCTACTGAAAATGACCATATTCTTATCTTTTATGCGGGGCATGGCCATTGGGACCCAAGAAGAAAAGCAGGGTATTGGTTGCCATCTGATGCTAAGGCAAAAAGTACAGCAAATTGGGTAAGAAACTCAACAATTAAAGAATATATCGCTTCATATAGAGCCAAACATGTTTTGTTGGTTTCTGATGCTTGTTTCTCTGGAGGTATTTTTAAAACTAGGGCAGCTTTTGATGATGCAGAGAAATCGATAAAAAGTTTGGAGAAGTTGCCATCAAGAAAGGCGATGACTAGTGGAACCCTTAAAGAGGTGCCGGATGAAAGTGTATTTGTAAAGTATCTACAAAAAAGATTGCTTGAAAATACCGAGAAATATATCAGTGCAAGATCATTGTTTGATAGCTTCAGAGTAGCGGTAATGAATAACTCTGAAAATGTACCTCAATTTGGGGTCATCAATTCTACAGGGGATGAAGGAGGAGATTTTATCTTCATCAAAAAGTAAAACAAAAAAGGGTTAACTATCGCAATGATAGATAACCCTTTTTTAATTGTTAAAGGTAGTGAGACATCGTTAAATGTTTCACACTCCTAATTAACAAAATGCTTCACATATTAACAAATAATATATGACTATTTTTGATAATACTATGAAGATAAAAATATGTAATTCAATAAAAGAGAGTTAGTTAATAGAGCTCTCTACATTATGCTTTACCTTTTTGCCAAATTTTTCGATTCCAGACGGTTCAAATTTATTGTAGGCAATAGCTGCTAAGATTACGATAGCGGCAATTACTGCTAAACGAATGACTGCTTTGGCAACTTTAAACAATACAAATAGGATAGCTACAACAGCTATAATAAGTGTGTATTTCTGTTCCTCAGAAAGTACAGCGAAAAACTCTTGAATTTGGTCCATCGTCAAAAAAATGAGTATCAAACTCTTGTTTTAAAATTGATAATAATGTTCGATTCTAGCTTATTCAACTAAAATATAAGTATAGATACATTTAGTTTTTCAATAATCATACAAAATCGAGTGAAATTGTTATAAATCTAGTTATTGTATAGAATTAATATAGCTATTTATGATTATCTTATATACTTTAGCGTTGAACTATATATAATTTATAAAAACGATAGACTAAATATGTTATCCAAAAAGACAAAATATGCACTCAAGGCATTGCGATTTTTGGCTTCTAAATATGGTGACGGACCGATTCTGATCTCTGAAATTGCTAAGAAAGAACATATCTCTCAAAAGTTTCTAGAAAGTATCTTACTAGAACTAAGAAAAGGTAGAATCTTAAGCAGTAAGAAAGGAAAAGGTGGAGGATATTATCTAATTAAAGACCCGCAAGAGGTAACCCTTTGTGATATACATCGAATGATTGAAGGTCCAATTGCTCCTTTACCATGTGTAAGTCTAAATTATTATGAGCCTTGTGAAGACTGTGACGACGAAGTGAACTGTACGTTGAAAGCAGTAATGCTTGATGTTCGAGATGCTCAATTAGAAATTTTAAATCAGAAAACAATTCTCGATTTATTACCTGAGAATTATAATTCCGATATCAAAATAGATGCATAAAAAAATCCCTTACCATTTCAATCTGGTAAGGGATTTTTTTGTTAGCCTTCCATCGCTTCCATTCTTTTTAATAATGGTGGATGTGAGTAGTGCATTTTTACATAGCTTTCATGCGGTGTTAGATTACTAAGTGAATCTACAGATAGCTTTTTCAATGCCTCAATCAATGATGAACTCGAAGAAGTATCTTTAGCATATGCATCAGCCTCAAATTCATTCTTTCTTGAGAAGGCATTCACCACTAAGCCTGTAATCATTGAAATAGGGCTATAAAGCATAGAGAATGCGACCAAGTTTAACGGTGATAAGTAGCTTCCTGTTGTTCCTCTAAAGAAACTGCTTGCTTGAGCAAAAGTATCCGCTCCCATTGCAATTTGAAGCTCTTTAGAATCAATAAACAGACTTAATAACCATAAAGTTACAAACATATTTACAGCAGTGATCAGGAACATTTGTAAAGTATGCTTTCTTTTATAGTGTCCAACCTCATGGGCTAAAACAGCAACAATCTCATCAGTAGATAATTTCTCTACTAGTGTATCATATAATACAATATTTTTATTTCCACCTAAACCACTAAAGAATGCATTTGCTTTAGTTGAACGTTTAGATCCATCCATAATCATAATTTTACCTAAAGGGAAATCTACTTTTTGTGCGTAGTTGTTGATCGCAGTAAGTAGTTCGCCTTCTTCTAAAGGAGTTAATTTATTGAATAATGGTAAGATAACGTTCGCGTAGAACATTGTTGCTCCCAACGCAAAAAGCATAAAGACAACCCATGCAATTACCCAATAAGTATCAGGGAAGTTAGAGTAGAATGAAACAAAACCCCAGATCAATAAGCCTCCAATAGCCCCACCTAGAACATAACCCTTAAGTTTATCCATTATAAAGGTAGAAACCGTCATCTTATTGAACCCGAATTTTTCTTCAATCTTAAATGTATTGTATAATTCAAAAGGTATACTGATAACATCAGAGATCAATGCAATAATGGCAAAGAAGACCAATACTTCCATAGTATTTGATGAAAATGAGTCTCTTGCAAACTCATCAATCCATGCATATCCTCCTGATAGTAATAAAACCATTGTTAAAATATAGCTGGCAGCACTACTATATAAACCTAAACGATCTTTTTCAGCTTGATAATCTTGTGACTTTTTATATTCGGCAGCATCATACAAGCCTTCTAATTTAGAAGGGAGTTTGTTGCTCATTGCCTTGATATTGAGGTAACTTAGCGCTCTTTCTAATACAAATTCTCCTGTTAGAATTGCAACTATAATAATTTTAATAGTTTCTCCACTCATTGTTATAATGTAAAAAATTCTCACAAATCTAATAAATCAATGCAGATGATTGTAGAAATTGGGTTGAAAAGTTAACCGTTGTTTTAGATCTTAGTAGTTCTAATGATAGAAAGTCATTTTTTTTCAAATGAAATAAAGACAAACAAAAGTTCCCTATTTACTTTTGTGATCGCATTGGATAACTCATTTTCTTTTTAAAGACTTTTCAGTAAATATTTAGGTTTTAACATGCAAAAAACTTACAACTGCTTAATTGTTGATGATGAACAATTAGCGAGAAACTTATTGTCGGCATATGTTCAGAAGATACCCTATCTTCATGAAGTAGCGAGTTGTAAATCTCCATTGGAAGCAATGGAAATAATGCAAAAAGAACAAATAGATATTTTGTTGTTGGATATTCAGATGCCAGAACTTTCTGGGCTCGATTTTGTGAAATCTTTACTAGTAAAACCTGTTGTGATTTTTACAACGGCATATTCTGAATATGCGGTGCAATCTTATGAATTGGATACAGTAGATTACCTGTTAAAGCCTTTTTCTTTAGATAGGTTTTTTAAAGCTATCAATAAAGGAGTAGAAAGAATTGAGATGAAGTCCAGTCATCAGCAAGGAGCTGCTGAAGCTGAACCGGCTCATTTGTTTGTTAAAGGAGACAGTAAGACACATAAGATATTGCCAAATGATATTTTATATATCGAAGGACTAAAAGAGTATGTTTCTTACTTTTTGGAAGATCATTCAAGAATTATATCCCTTAACTCATTAACTAAATTAGAAAAGGAACTGAACCAATATGGTTTTATGAGAGTGCATCGCTCATATATTGTCAATGTCAGTAAAGTGACAGCATTTGAAAAACATATGCTTTGGATTGGAGAGCATGAGATTCCAGTCGGTAAAACATATAGAGAGATGGTGAATCAAAAAATGACGACCCAAAAATAATCATTAAAAAGAAGATTCATTATTACACAAAATGATAAATAAGAACTTTAAGATATATAGATCTTCGGCAGGAGCCGGGAAGACATTTACATTAGCAAAAGAATACATTAAAATAGCTCTTCAAATCAATAAATTTGATGAAGAGTTTGACCCTGAATATTACAAACACATTCTTGCTGTAACCTTTACTAATCTGGCTACAGCAGAAATGAAAGAAAGGATCTTATCTCAACTGAAAAACTTTGCGAATGCCATTGATAAAAATTCTGATGATATGCTTAGAGCAATTGTCAATGAATTTTATGGTGTAAAGGAAGATGATCCTAATCCAGAACAAGAGGCTCATCCGGATGAAAAAGTTCTGTTTAATAGAATTAAAAATAGATCCTCACAAGTACATCAAAGGATTCTTCATGGATACTCTAATTTTTCGGTAAGTACAATTGATGCATTTAGTCAGAAAATTGCACAGGCTTTCAAGCGAGATTTGAACTTCCCGTTTAATTATGAGCTAGTACTTGATGCTGATAGCTTATTAGAAGATGCTACTTATGTACTGATGGATAAGTTAGGGCAGGAAGAACATCTGTTGTTAACTGAGGCATTAGAAACTTTTTCTATCAAAAAAGCAGAAGAAGAATCGAGTTGGAATGTTGTTCCTCAGATTAAATCATTTGGTAAGGCATTGTTTGATGAAGATCAAAGAGGTATTATCAATAAACTTGGAACCAATCCGGTGACAAAGACAGAAATGAATATTGAAGAATATTCTAAGCTTGCCAAACGCTTAAAAAAGATTATTTATGAGGATAATCAGACGAAGAAAGATGAACTTCTGGAAAAGCTAAAATTGGATCTGTCAAATGCAGGGGCGCCTGTAGGAGACCTTGCAAAAAATGTTGGAGGCTTTTTAAAACGTTTCGAGGGAGATATTGCGAAAGTAAATACCAAACTTACAAATACAGTAATAAAAGCGCTTGAAGGGGATACCGGCAGGGCAATCGCTACAGCACCTAATTATAAAAAGGCACCCGCAGGATACGATGCAGCTTTGCCAATTTATCAGAATGGTATTGAAGAACTATTGAAACTAGTTGGAGATACTCAGTTGATTAAAAATGTTTACGATAAAATCTACCTTTTAATTACTGCCCAAGTATTGAAAGAGGAGATGGCAAACATGAAAGAAGAGCAAGGGTGGGTGCATATCTCTGAGATTGGTGAGAACATCAATAAAATTGTTGAAGAATCTCCGATGCCCTATTTGTATGAGCGCTTAGGAGAAAAGTATTTTCATATTCTGATAGATGAGTTTCAAGATACTTCAAAAACACAGTGGCATAATTTGATACCATTAGTGGCACATTCGTTATCAATGTATGAGGGTGAATGTTTGGTAGTAGGAGATGCAAAACAATCTATTTACCGTTGGAGGGGAGGAAAGGCTGAGATGTTGGTAGACCTTCCTGAAATACCAACCGCAAAAGGTACAGCTCTAGAAGAAGAGGAATATGTCTTAAAGCAAGATGGAGATCCCAAGAAACTAGGAAAGAACTATAGAAGTAGCCCCAATATCATTCGTTTTAATAACTCATTGTATGAATTTATTAGAACACAGAAAAATGATGAGCTTTTGTCTAAGTTTTATCTTGGGGGTGAGCAAGGAATTGTAAAGAAAGTTGGTGGTCAAGTAAGGTTAACAGCCTGTCAAAAAGATGGGAATAAAGATTTATATGAAGCCCCTTCATTACGAAGGATTACAGATGAAATTGAACACCTAGTCAATGAAAAAAACTTCGACTATAAGGATATTGCTATTCTAGTACGTTTTAATAAACATGGTGCTGCGATTGCTGAAAAATTGGTTCAGGAAGGTATTGAAGTAATATCATCCGAGTCGTTATTGGTAAATTCTGCTCCATCGGTACAATTTATTGTAAATATGATCCGACTTCTAGTTCGTAGAGCTGATAAGATCTTATTTATGAAAATTGCTAGATTCCTGTATGCTCATTACAATGATGTGAAATCACTGCGTTGGGAAATTGTGAATCAAGCGCCTACTCAAATTCATGGAGATGAATACGCTAGAATTGGAGAGGCGGTAGCTGAATGTGTAACTCATCAGGACTTCGAAGAATTTATCAAAAAAGAGTTTGATGTTGAATTTTCGGTATCTACGTTTAGAAGGAAAACTTTATTCGATCAAATTGAATTTTTGATCAAAACTTTTGAGTTAAATAAAAGGACAACGGAGCAGGCGTATCAAATGAAATTTTTGGGGACTGTGCTTCAACATTCTACCAGAAATGGTAATAGTGCTCAAGAATTTCTAAGCAAATGGGAGTTGCTCAAAGAGAAAGAGGCACTAAGTGTTCCTGAAAATATAAATGCAGTACGAATATTTAGTATTCATAAATCGAAAGGTTTAGAGTTTCCAGTCGTCTTATTACCCTTTGCAGATTGGTCAACTACTCCACGTACCAATGATTCCAAATGGTTCGATTGGGAAAATAATAATCTTGTACCTGAGTTGTCAGCGGTTCAGTTAGGTATATCTTCCAAATTAGAAGGGACAGATTTTGAAGAAGGTTACAATCAAGAAATAAGGGATGTATATATCGATGCTATCAATATGTTGTATGTTGCTACAACAAGAGCAAAAAACTATCTCCATATTTTCTTAAATGAAGACCTTAAGAAGAAAACAGCATCGTCAGTAGCCAATCCTATGATAGACTTTATATCGTTTGCAACAGGTCAAAGTGATTTTGATGTTCAAGAAGAGGCTTCTACCACGATAGATGAAATTGTCTTCAAAGAATTTAGATTTTTTGAAGACGAAAAAGTTGTGAATAAGGAAAAAGCTGCTGTTGAACCTGAAAATCGTAGAGAAATTATCCATACTGATAATACGGATAAGCTTCGTATGAAAAGTGGATCACTTGAAATAGGTGAAAAAGTAATTTCTCTAGAGGATAGGTTGTTGGCAAAAGATAAAGGTATTTTACTTCATAAAGCATTCGAAAAAATCAGATTTGCTGAAGATGTTGAAGATGCCATCGCCTTCTTAAAGTCGAAAGGATATATTGACAAAGAAGATGTTACAGATTACCGAGATCACATACTACAGATTATCAATGATGAAGAAATAAAACAATATTTTGATAGTAATAGCGGGTATATTGTTTTAAATGAGTCAGAAATAGTTTCTCCAAAAAAAGAATTAATGAAAGCTTCTGTGATTGATCGCCCAGATAGACTATTGTTGAAAGGAGAGGAAGTAGTGGTGATTGATTATAAAACAGGTTCTTTTAATAAAGAGCATGAGGAACAAATTAAAAGATATGGTAGAACTTTAAAATCTATGGGATTTAAAGATATCAAACTTATATTGTTATATACTGAAAACATTAAATCACATCAAGTAGACCTATAACCTTATGAAAACTATTCAAACCTTAATAATATTCTTATTGTTGACATTCACTGCTTTTGGGCAAAAAGGAAAAATGTTTCCTAAAATGGAAGGAGTTTCCTTGGTAGATAAAAATGTAACCTTACCAGATGCTGTAAAAGGAAAGATTTCTATTGTGGGAGTGGCTTACTCAAAAAAATCACAAGCCAACTTAGAGACATGGATGCAGCCATTTTACAATACGTTCATTAGTCCTCCTAGCTCAGATCTATTTGGAGGATCAACAACATACGATATAAACCTTCAGTTTGTCGCTTTAGCGAGAGGTATTGCTAAAGCAGCGGAAAAAACACTGAAGTCTTCCATGAAAAAGAATATTGATAAAAAGTTGCATGATAATATTGTCATCATATTAGGAAGTGTAAAAGAATACAGAGAAAAATTGAAGTTAGGTGATAAAGATGATCCGTATTTTTTTATTCTTGATGCGAACGGAAAAATTCTTCATGTAACTAGTGGTAAATATTCTAGTTCCAAAATGGAGTCGATCGAGGATGTTTTATATGATTATACAGAATAAAAGGTTGTTAAAGTTTTAAAAATAATACAATAGGTAACTATTCATAATATAAAATAGTAAGCAGTTTTTTAGATTTGCGATACTCTTGAATATATCTTGGGTGTTGTAGAAATCACACAACAAAATATGAAGAAGCTAGATAAGCTATTATTAAAACAATACATAGGTCCATTTGCATTAACATCAGCAGTGGTACTTTTTATTTTTTGGTCACAGTATATGATCTCTAAATTTGTCTATTTTCTAGGCAAAGATTTAGGTTATGATGTGTATGCTGAGTTATTCTTTTGGTTTGCACTAGCGTTAGTTCCTGTATCATTACCGCTTGCTGTCTTATTAGCATCGTTAATGACTTATGGTAGTTTAGGGCAACATTCAGAGTTAACAGCAATTAAAGGGGCAGGTATATCATTACTTAGAGTACTTCGTCCAGTTTTCTTTTTCACTATTGTCGTTACGCTTTTCCAACTAATCTATAACGATACAGTAGTACCTCACGCCAACTTAAAGGCCTACAGCTTACTTTATGATATCAAACAGACAAAACCAACAATGAACCTTAAAGAAGGTGCATTCTATGATGGTTTGGATGGTTACAGTATCAAAGTAGCTAAAAAGGATGAAGATGGTATTGGTATTCATGATGTGATTATCTACAAACATGAAGGGCACCGTGGTAATAAAGAAGTTATCCTTGCCAATCATGGTAAAATGGAATTAATCAATAATGATTCTTATCTAATGCTGACACTATTTGATGGTAACGCATACAGTGAAGTAGAGGATAAGAAATCAAAAGCAGATATTCAATACGTTCATTCAGAGTTTGATTCATCAATCTTCTATTTCAGTATGGATTCCTACGCAATGAATGAAACTAGAGAAGATTTATTTATGGGACATAACCTAATGAAAACAAGCTCTCAATTAAAAGTAGAGCAGGATTCATTAGAGAAAGCAATGGTGGATTATAGTTCTATGCTTGCCAAAAATGGTGAGACTCAGTTCTACTACCGTCATACATCTCATAAAAATGAGCACAATGCTGATAAGGTAACGAAGAAAAAATATGATCCAAATACAAAGGATAATAAGCTTCGTATTGCGTCTTCAGCTTACAACAGTGCTTCAAGTTTCTACAATGTTTTAAAATCAAATGCATCAAGACATAAGAATCAGATTAGAGAGGATGTTCGTTATACTATTGACGTTCAAAAGAAAATCTCTACAGCTGTAGCAATCTTATTGATGTTTATGATTGGAGCACCATTAGGAGCGATTATTAAGAAAGGTGGTTTAGGTGTTCCTGTATTGGTTTCAGTATTTTTCTTTGTGATTTACTATATCTTGACTATTACAGGAGAGAAAATGGCCAAAGAATTATTAATTGATCCAATTTTAGGTACTTGGTTGTCAAATATCTTCTTACTTGTGTTTGGTCTTTTCTTTACATTCCAAGCGAAGAATGATGTTAAGTTATTTGATACTGACTACTATACAGTAATGTTACAAAGACTGTTCAAGAAGAACTAGTTGAAAATATATTATTGCGAAAACCCTATACAGTCCACCTGTGTAGGGTTTTCTTTTGTATATTTATTTCTGATCTATTCATAGGTTACAAAGACAAAAAATCAAATGGAGAAAATTATTATAGCCCTTGACGGACATGCCGGTTGTGGAAAAAGCACTACAGCGAAGGCGGTAGCAAAAGAATTAAATTATGTTTTTATAGATACGGGTGCTATGTATCGAGCGGTAACTCATAACTTCCTAACTAACGAAGTAGACATCGCAGATATCAATGATGTAAACAATGCCTTGTCAAAAATATCTTTGAAATTTGTATTAAATCCTTCTACAGGAATAGGCGAAGTACATGTAAATGGTCAAAATGTAGAGCCATTTATCCGTAACATGGAAATTACTAGTAGAGTGAGTGATGTTGCTGCGATAAAAGAAGTAAGAGTATTCTGTGTAAAGGAGCAACAAACGATGGGTAAGGATAAAGGAATAGTTATGGATGGTAGAGATATCGGTACTGTAGTTTTTCCAAATGCCGAGCTGAAAGTATTTATGACTGCGGATGTAAAGGTGAGAGCGAAGCGTCGTTTAAAAGAAATGGAGTCAAAAGGTGTATCAACTTCTTTAGAAGATGTTATTGCTGATATTGAGAATAGAGATCATATCGATTCGACAAGAAAAGAAAGCCCTTTGAAAAAAGCAGATGACGCTGTGGTAGTTGATACTTCAGGGTTAACGATAGCAGAACAGGTTGCAAGTATATTAAAGCTCGCAAAAGCTAAAATAGGAGCATAATACAAGGTATTTATAAACAAAAAAGAGAGTGATTATTTAAAATCACTCTCTTTTTTTATTGTAGTAAGTGCTAGCTATTAGTTAGCCGCAACTTCTTTTTTCTTTGTTGTGAATAATGTAGGTTTAATCACTAAGCCCATCCAACCCCAGTTGTTAAACTTGTTAGGGTCACCAGGATTGTTTTGTGCTGTAGAGTAAACCATCGAGTCAGTAGCAAACATACCTGACCAACCACCTTGGATTGTGATATATTTGTTGAATTTATAATTGATGATCAAATCAATTTCACTACCTAAACCACTGTCAAGTTCATTTCCATTGTTATCTGCAATTGTTGCAGCTGAAGCAAAGTAGTGGTATCTACCATATACATTCCAATCTTTATCGAATTTATAAGTAGCACCAACATATAAGTCAGTTAAACCACCTCTTGGCATTCTGCCACCAACATAGAAGTAATCCATGTGACCGTTAAATTTGTGGTTTGTACCATAGAATGGGTTAAATGTCATATATGTTTCAGTCTCATCATATGCAGTACCAGATAACATTTCACCACCTACGATAAATCCTAACTTTTCATTTGCATTGAATAATAACTCAAGTAATGCATTGTATGCTGAGATATCTTGCTTTGCAGCTCCAGTTTTACCGAATTGATAGTAGAATGATGCGTTTAAGCCAAATTTACCTGGTCTCCACTCACCGTGAGCACCTAAAGTCTGAGAATATACTGTTTCGAAATCTGCAGGTTGAGGTGTAGCTGCGTTTGTAGTGTTTTGCTCTACACCATTATTAAGGAATAAACCTGATAACTTGAAGTTTTCAAAATCTTTATGGAACCATAAGTATTGCATTGCTTTGTAAGCATTGCCATCGTTTTCAATGTAGTAGTTAGACTCTCCAAATGTAGAGATTGCAAAACCTGCATGAAGTTTAAAGCCTTTTTCATATTTGAAAATTGCAGCATCATGGCTTCTTGCTTGTTGCGCCCAATCCACAGCACCAAAAATCCTTTGATCATCATAAGAAATCTCTTGGCGACCTACCTTTACTGAAAAGGCGTCTGTGAATAATAACTCACCCCATGCTTCATGGATGTTGAAGTTGCCATAATCTTTATTTGCAAAGTTGCCAACTTCACCCCAAGTTCTTACATCTTGCATGGAGAAGCCCATTCTGAATTTTTCACTCTTATCGTTGAATAACATTCTGATTCTTGTTCTTTGGGAAACAAAATCGGCAGGACGATCGGCGTTATTGTCTGTAGGGCGTAATTGGCCAAAACCATTTCTATGTTCGTAACGAGGTTTTACTTGGGCGTCGATACTAAAGTCTTGTCCGTAAGTAGTACCATAGAAAGATAGTATGGCTAGAATTGCTAGTAATCTTTTTAACATAAGTAAATTAAAAATAAGTTAAATACGAATTTATTTAATATAAAATTATCCAAAAATTTATGACATGCAATATTAAATTTTAAAAACCGGACGAAGACTAATAAATATTACATTTCATAGGTGACTTATATCATTAAAGACTATTTTTATTGTGTATAGTATTACAAATTGAATTGCAAAATTGTATTTTCAATTTGAGTTAGATAAAATAAATAAGAAAAGGAACTCATATTAATCGGAATTATTAAAAAACACTATTGTCAATGAGTGAGAAAAAAGATGACTTAAGACTCTCTAGACGAGATTTCCTGAAACTAACAGGTGGTACTGTAGCTGTAGGAGGAGCAGCATTAAGTGGATGGGGATTAACTGAATTAATCGTTGATGAGGGACCAGTAAAATCTTGGCATAAATCTGTTTGTCGTTATTGCGGTACAGGTTGTGGCGTGATGCTGGGTATGAATAAAGATAAATTAGTAAGGGTTAGAGGTGATCAGGAAGCTCATAATAAAGGAGTGATCTGTATCAAAGGCTCAATGCTTGATAAAGTAATGAAAAGCCCTGAAAGATTAAAAACCCCAAAAATTAAGAAAAACGGAAAATTTGTTGAAGCATCTTGGGATGAAGCAATGTCATTAATGACAAAGAAGTTCAAAGAAGCTATGGCTGAAAGTGGCCCAACAAGTGTCGGTTTCTATGGCTCTGGTCAACTATTAATAGAAGAATCTTATACAGCAAATAAGTTATTTAAAGCAGGTTTAGGTTCTAACAACGTCGATGGTAATCCAAGACTTTGTATGGCATCTGCAGCTGTAGGTTACACTCAGACTTTTGGTAAAGATGAGCCTCCAGGGGCTTATGTAGATATAGATCATGCAGAAACATTCTTTTTAATTGGTTCTAATGCGTACGAATGTCACCCACCATTATGGGAGCGTATTATGTTGCGTAAAAAGGCTGATAAGAATGTAAAGATCATTGTTGTTGATCCAAGAAAAACAAAAACAGCAGAACATGCAGACATATATGTACCTGTATTACCAGGTAAAGATATGTTGTTAATCAACTCTATGTGTTGTGTGATTGCTGAGTTGGATTTAATGGACATGGATTTTGTTCAGAAGCATGTTAATTTCAATGATGGCAAAAACAAAATGTCATTAGAGGAATACAAGGAATTCCTGAAAGATTATAGACCTGAAAAGGTAGCTGACGAACTAGGAATTACTCCACGTCTTATTAGAGAAGTAGCTTATCAATTTGCTGCATCTAAAGCGACGATGTCACTTTGGACAATGGGTATCAACCAAAGAGTTCAAGGTGTATTCTTAAATAATACATTAAACTCTCTTCACCTTATTACAGGTCAGATCTGTAGACCGGGAGCAACTCCTTTATCCTTAACAGGTCAATCAAATGCTTGTGGTGGTGTTCGTGATACGGGTTCATTAGCTCATTTGTTGCCAAACGGTCGTTTGATAGCTAAAGAACAACATCGTAGAGAGATGGAAAAACTTTGGAAAGTTCCAGAGGGAACCATCGCACCAAAACCAGGTCGACATGCATTAGCCATGTTTGATGGTATGGTGACAGGGGATGTGAAGGCTGCATTAATTATGTGTACTAACCCTGCACAGTCTCTACCAAACAATAGATACTACAGAGAAGGAATGGAAAAAGCTTTCTTAGTAGTTTCTGAAATTTTTGCTGATACAGAGACAGCAAAATATGCTGATATCTTATTACCTGCAGCTTTATACATCGAAAAAGAAGGTGTATATGGTCAGACAGAAAGAAGATATCAATTAATTGAAAAATTAAGAGAACCAGTTGGTGAAGCTCGTTCAGATTTCGATATCCTAGTGGATTTTGCAAATCGTATGGGTAAAGGAGATCTAATTTCTTACAAAACATCTGCAGAATGCTGGGATGAGTATAGAACAATCTCTAAGGCTTCAAAATATAACTTCTATGGTATCACAAGAGAGAGGCTGAAAAAGGAGAGAGGTATTCAATGGCCTTGTCCTACAGTTGATCACCCTGGTACAGTAAGAAGATATATCCCAGGAGATCCATTCGTTCCGCAAGGAAAAGATGTTTACTTCTATGGTAAACCTGACGGTAAAGCGGTTGTTTTCGCAAGACCATACAAAGCAGGTAAAGAAGATGTGTCAGCGGAAAGACCTCTATTCTTAACTACAGGTAGAGTTATTTCTCAATGGCATACAGGTACAATGACATTTAGGGTTCCAGAATTAAAACATTCTGCAGGGCCAGGTAGATTTGTTTTCCACCCTCAAGATGCAGGATTACATGATCTTAAGAAAGGGGATAAAATTGAAGTGGATAGCTCAAGAGGTAAGATGCAAGGAATTGTAGATGTCTCTGAACATGAAACTCCGGGAGTTGTATTTGCAGCTTTCTACGATGCTAAGTTCATGGTGAACAATGTAGTATCTGATGATCATGATCCAATTTCAAAAGAACCTGACTATAAGGTGACAGCAATTAGTGTTAGAAAATTAAGTTAATCTTCATCGATAAATGGAAACAATATTAGATATTTTAGCAGTAGTGATCCTTATCGTTGAAGTGATCTTACTGTATAAACTCAGAGAAAACAGGTTCAATGATAACCTTACTGGTGCAGTTAGAGGAATGGTATTGGTTGGGATTGTATTATTCCCAATCTTAGCGATTCTTCTTGGTAATTACCATGTGTTTGTATCAACAAAAGAGTCTACTGCTTGTCAAAGTTGTCACGTAATGGCACCAATGGCAAATGACATGATGTTTGATCAAAAATCTCAAACATTAGCTGCTAGGCACTATCAAAACGGTTGGATTGCAGAACATGAATGTTACAGCTGTCACGCAGATTATGGTTTTCAAGGAACTATGAAAGCGAAGTTAGATGGTTACCGCCACCTAATGAGATATGTAACAAAGACATATGAGGAGCCTATCCGATACAGAGGTGAGTTCAACTCAATGAACTGTTATGGATGTCATGAAGGTTCAAGAACATTTGAGGCCGTAGATGAACATCAGCCGGTTGTTGAAAACTTGAAATCAGATGATCCATCAATTTCTTGTTTAAACTGTCATGGTAGAGCCCATCCAGAACCATCAAGAAGAACTCCTGGGCACAAAGATTACAAATGGTTGGCAGATCCTAAAGTAAAAGAGGTGATGTCAGTAAGTAATCCAGAGGAAATTAAAGAATATATTTCAACTCTTGCAGTTTCAAAAAATTAATCTAGAAAGAAATGAGAAAAGTATTTATAGAAGCAATGCTTGTGATTGTGGGGTTAGCGATTTCAATTCCATATGTCATATTTCAAGGACCCTATTTAATGTTCTTGTTCGTATTTGTAGCTCAGCCTTGTATTGCTGTAGCTGTGATACTCGTTCTTTGGGAAGTTTATAAGGACCTTACAAAGTCCAATTTGTTATAATTGTTGAATCAATCAACTGAAAAAAGGCCTTGTAGATGATATCATTTACAAGGTTTTTTTATTATTAGTATCTTAGCGTTATCAAAACAAGAATATGCTAACAGATAAATTCGATAGAGATATAAAATACGTCCGTTTGGCCGTTACGGATAGATGTAACCTTAGGTGTACCTATTGTATGCCTGAGATGATGAAGTTCGTGAATAAAGACCGTCTACTATCTTTTGAAGAGATGCTTCGAGTAGTACGAATTTTGGCTGAAAATGGAGTAGAAAAAGTTAGAATAACAGGCGGAGAACCATTTGTAAGAAAAGGCTTGATGGATTTTCTTACAGAATTAGTAAAAATCGAAGGCATCAAAAAAGTGGGTATCACTTCAAACGGAGTTTTATTAGAAGAATATCTTGATCAATTAAAAAATATTGGTATTACAGATATAAATCTAAGTTTAGACGCTACAACTCAGCATAAATTTTTTGAAATAACAAGAAGAGATGATTTTGATAAAGTTTATTCTTCTTTAGAACAAATGATTACCAAAGGATTTAAAGTGAAAATCAATATGGTGGTCATGGAAGGAAAGAATACAGAGGAGATAGTACCATTGGCGAAATATGCCTTAAAATGGCCAGTAGAGGTGAGGTTTATTGAAGAAATGCCTTTCAATGGAACAGGTAAGGAGGTGTCTAAATCTTGGAATCACCTTGATATAGAAAAAGTACTTATAGATTCATTTATTGGGCTTGAAAAAGTAAGTTCTCATAAATCGAATACTGCTCAAATTTATAAGAGTTCCATTTTAAAAGGGTCGCTAGGTATTATACCAGCCTTTAGTCGTACTTTTTGTGGTACTTGTGACCGTTTAAGAATTACATCCCTAGGTGAAATTCGAAATTGCCTATATTCAGAGAGTGGATTAAATGTTCGAGATTTATTAAGGTCTGATTTGGGAGATCAAGACATTGCCGATAGTATTCAAGGGCATTTGCTCCTAAAGAAAAAATCTGGTTGGGAAGAAGAAAAGAAAAATAAAAATCTAGACTCTATGTCAATGATTGGAGGATAAATAAAATGCCGATAAACGTAAGCTTATCGGCATTTTTATTATTTACTGTTCAATAAAAGGTTTAATAGTTAATATTTTTAAGCCTTTCTTTATTCTAGCATTAGGAGAGTCTTGTTCTTCAAAAGGATCTTCTCCTAAAACAAAACGTTGACAAGATCCTGCTTCGATCGTTAATGAATAACCTTCTAAACCAGTAAACCAAGCACCTTGAGTGTCGTCAGAATCAGCTTCAACGGCATAAACATTATAGTTTCCAGCCGGTAGATCAATGGTAAAGACGTCATTGGCAGTTTCAAGTCCACAATCTGGGCTGTTTGCATATTGTCTTAATACTCCTCTAGTGACCTCATCATCATTTTTATCGGTTATAGTAATTGTGATAGGTTGTTTCGAAAAGCCAACAGAACTATTAGCAAAAAATGTAACGTTGCCATTTAAAATTTCCTGTTCAAAGTCGGCTTCTCCTAATGAAATCAAAGTACAATCATCTGTTGAAATGTTGAAGCTTGTACCATTTTCATTGCCAAAAATATAACTCTTATTATCCTTGTAAGCCACTAACTTGTAGCTGCCAGTTGGTAATTGAACTGAATACACACCGTTATTTGATGGAGTATTTTGACAATCAATTACTTCTGTTAATTGATTGATAGAGCCTGATTGTATTGTATCTTTATTTGATACGATTCTTAATTCTATTACCTCACCATCAGAATAACTTGTTAAATCACTTATATGAATTGTTACTGTACCTACAGTATTTGGCTCTTCTGTTGTTTCTGAACATGAATGAAGTATAAAAGTTAAGCCGATAAGACTTATAATAATAGATAATTTTGAAATGAACTTTCTCATGATTGTTTGAGATTAATTAAATTTGCTATCAATTAAACTTTATTAGTATTGTAAATCAATTATTTATAGGTAATTGATGTTATTGTTGCATAGAATGGTTTACATTCTGACAATTAATTTAAGAAATAGGACAAAATAAAATGACTTCGAACGCTAAGAATTTTGATGATTTAGTACAATCAAGAAGGTCTGTTAGAATTTATGATCAGGATGTAGAGTTCGATCACGGTGCTGTAAAACGTAGTTTAGAGAGAGCAACATTGTCTCCAAACAGTTCAAACATGCAGATGTGGGAGTTCTATAGAATTAAATCTGACGATTTGAAAAAGGAAGTTGCCAACTTATGTATGAAACAGAAGGCGGCTTCAACAGCTCGTGAACTAGTTTTATTTGTAGTTAGACCAACTCTTTGGAAAGAAAGAGCTTCGTTTAATTTAGAAAAAATGAAGTCTTCTTTTGACGAAAAGCCTAGTATGGACGACAAGTCTAAGAAAAGAGCACTTAGTTATTATGAAAAATTAATTCCAACACTTTACAACAATGACAAGTTGGGTTTAAAAAGTGTAGGGAAGAAGATATTTGCTTGGGCAATCGGAACCAAAAGGCCAATGGTAAGACAAGTGACGAAGACTGATGTAAGAGTTACTCTACATAAAAGTGTTTCTTTGGCGGCCATGACTTTTATGTATTCTATGAAAGCAGAAGGCTATGACACTTGTCCCATGGAAGGCTTCGATAGTAAACGAGTGAAGAAGTTATTGAAGCTTCCAAAAGATGCAGAAATAAGTATGATTATCGGTTGTGGACCTGCTGCTGAAGGTGGGATCTACAATGAAAGGGTAAGAGTACCCAATGATGATGTGATCTTTGAGCTATAAAAAAATAAAGGGAGTTTATACTCCCTTTTTTATTGACTAATTATTCAGCAACTACTTCTTTATCTGCAGTAAATGGAAGGTACTTGACCTCCAATTTTTGCTGCTGATGTGCAGGATGGAATAAAGTTTTCAAATCAATTGTTCTACCATCGTTATTTAGTAAGATTCTAAATAAGGCATGGTTGCTTGGATTGTCGTTGACCACCCATAAATATTTGAAGTCTTTTAAGTTGATTGGCTCATCGTCCACAGTGTTAACGTAGGGTACTTCAGAAATACAAACTTCTCTGTTGTCGAAATCCCAAGTAATTAGATGAGGGTTTTGTAAAGATTGGTCTAAAACCTTGACAAAGTGAAGGTTGTGTATAGTTATGACATCTTTTCTATGCTTGATCTGATCCCAGATAGCAGCAATCTCAGTATTATTCACCGTTTGCATATTTAGTTAGGTTTGATGACTGTTTTTTATATATAACGTAACAAGATACCTTTTTTCGTATAACAAAAACTACAAATATTTTGTTAAAGTAATCAATCTTATCAATGTTATTCAGTAATTTTTAGAATTTCATATAAAATCCGTGCCGTTTTAAGTTTCATGGCAAATTTGAATTTAGTAAGTTTGCGAAGAAAATTATAGGAGCGTTTACTCTGTCACTCGATAATATCCGATGTCTAATAACGTGAGATTAAAACAAGGGTTTGATATCAACTTAGTGGGCAAAGCTACTGAAAGCATTGCCAAAAACGTTGATGCACCCAAAAAGTACGCCTTAAAACCAGAAGACTTTCCGGGCATGATTCGTCCGAAAGCTGTGGTTAAGGTAGGCGCAAAAGTTAAGGCAGGTGACCCAATCTTAATTGATGGGAAACTAGATTCAATAAAATATACTTCACCTGTAAGCGGCGAAATCGTTGAAATTCAACGAGGAGAGCGTCGTAAGTTGCTTGCTGTAGTTGTGCAAGCTGACGGTCAAAATGAATACAAAGAATTCCCAGTGAAGCCTGTTGATCAAATCAGTGCTGACGAGGCGAAGGAAGTGATGTTAGAAAGCGGTGTTTGGCCACTTTTAGTTCGTCGCCCATACGCAATCGTTGCTGATCCTTCTGATCAACCAAGAGCAATCTTTGTATCTGCATTCGATAGCCATCCATTAGCACCAAATTATGAGTTTACTTTAAAAGGACAAGAAAGCTACATTCAAGTAGGTATCGATGTACTTAAGAAGTTTGCTTCTAAAGTTTATGTTGGTCAAAATGGAGCAAAACCATCTCAAATTTTTGATGGTATTGTAGGTGTTGAGAAAAACAAATTTACTGGTCCTCACCCAGCAGGTAACGTAGGTGTTCAAATTCACCATACTGCACCAATTTCTAATGTGAACGACGTAGTTTGGACAATCTCACCTGAAGGTTTAGCTCAAATTGGTAAACTTTTCAAAGATGGAAAGTATGATGCAAAGAGAGTTGTCGCTGTTGCAGGACCAAAAGCTGATCAACCAGAGTATGTAGAAACATATGTAGGTGGATGCGTAGATACAATCGCAGCTGCGAAAATTAAGGGAGATAATGTTCGTGTAGTTTCAGGAAACATCTTAACTGGTTCTAAAATCACTAAAGATGGTTTCTTAGGTTTTTATTCGAACATGGTAACTGCTCTAGAAGAAGGTAACAAATCTCGTTTCTTCTTATCTGATGGGTGGTTAGCACCAATTACAAACCGTTTATCTTTCCACAAAGCATTTGGTTTATTAGGATCAACTAAAAAAGAATATGCTTTAGATACTAACACAAACGGTCAAGACAGACCATTTGCTGTTACTGGAGCATTTGAAAAAGTGGTTCCTATGGACATTTACCCAATGTATTTGTTGAAGGCCATCCTAGCTTACGATTATGAGAATATGGAAGCTTTAGGTATTTATGAAGTTGCAGAAGAGGATTTAGCTCTTTGCGAATTTATTGATGTATCTAAGCATGACATCCAATCAATCGTTCGTCAAGGTTTGGATACAATGCGTTTGGACTAATTTAGGTGCAAAATTATTAAGTATAAATAGCTTAAGAAGTAATGAAATTTTTACACGATCTCTTAGAAAAACAAAAGCCTTTATTCGAAAAGGGCGGTAAGCTTGAAAAGCTTTACTATGTTTTCGAAGCAGGTGAAACCTTTATGTTTACTCCTCCGGATGTAACAAAATCAAAAGGTGTTCAAGTTCGTGACGCTGTAGACTTAAAGCGTGTTATGTTTACAGTAGTTATCGCTCTTTTACCTGCAATTATTTTTGGTATTTGGAATGTAGGTTACCAGCATTCAATTGCCACTCAAGATCCTGAGACAGCATCATTTGTTTCTCAATTCTTATTTGGTTTGAAGTTGGCTTTACCTTTAATTATAGTTTCTTATGCTGCAGGTGGTGCTGTTGAATCAGCGTTCGCAGTGTTTAGAAATCACCCAATTACAGAGGGTTTCCTTGTAACAGGTATCTTAATTCCTCTAGTAGTTCCAGCTTCTTTACCTTTATGGCAAGTTGGTTTAGCATCTGCTTTTGCAGTGTTAATCGCTAAAGAAGTTTTTGGTGGTGTAGGTATGAACATCTTGAACGTAGCTTTAACTGCTCGTGCATTCTTATACTTCGCTTATCCTGCTCAAATCTCTGGTGATAAAGTATGGATCGAATTAGGCGAAGGTCTTTCAACTGTTGACGGTTATACTGGTGCAACTTTCCTAGGTTTAGCTGTAGAAGCTCAAAACACAGGTACTGCTGTTGCTGATTTTGTTGCAAATAATGCGCATTGGGTTCAATCTCCTGCGGAGTTAGCAATGACTTCATTCATCGGTTTAATCCCAGGTTCTATTGGTGAAACTTCTGCATTAATGTGTTTGATTGGTGCTTTAGTATTAATCTGGACTCGTGTAGCAGATTACAGAATTATCGTTTCTGGTATCTTAGGTGCGTTAGCAATGGGTGTTTTATTAAACGTTCTTGCTCCAGAAGGTGCTACTTACTTACAAATGCCTGCATACTATCACTTAATCGTTGGTGGTTTTGCTTTCGGTATCGTGTTTATGGCAACAGACCCAGTTTCTGCTTCTCAAACAAACACAGGTAAGTGGATTTATGGTGCGTTTATCGGTGTAATGACGGTAATCATCCGTGTGTTAAACCCAGCGTACCCAGAAGGCATCATGTTAGCTATTCTTCTTATGAACGTTTTAGCTCCATTGATTGACCATTATGTAGTAAATGCAAACAAAAAACGAAGATTAAAACGTGCAACAGTCTAACGGTTATGTCATCGGTTTTGCAGTAGCAATGACGATTATCCTTGGTGGTGTATTGTCTTTTACTGCAGTTTCTCTTAACGAGAAGCAAAAAGAAGAGATCGCTTTGGATACTAAAAAGCAAATTATGCTTTCAGTACTTCCAGAAATGAGTGAGTCTCCAAAGTCAGAAATTGCTCAAGTTTATGATAACCGTATCCAAGTGGTAGGTATCAATGGTGAAGCAATTGATGCAGCTGTTCTTCAGAAATTAGATATTTCAAAAGAATGGAAAAAATTAAAGAAAGGTCAAGACGCAATTTTACCTATTTACAAATTCATGAGTAAAGATGGTAAGAGTGTTGATAGCTATATTTTACCTATGTATGGTTACGGTCTTTGGAATGACATCTGGGGTTACTTCGCGTTAAACTCAGATCTTCAGACTGTAAGAGGTGTAGTATTCTCTCACAAAGGTGAAACTCCAGGTTTAGGAGCTAGAATCGGTGATAAGGAAGTACAAGACCGATACATTGGTAAAAAGATCTTTAATGGTGGTAAGCTTACACCAATCTTTATGGTGAAAGGTGAAGGTCATGCAGATCTACCTAACTATGAAGTTGATGGTTTGTCAGGTGCAACTCTTACTGCAAATGGTCTAAACGAAATGGTTGACAGATACTTGAAAGAGTATAAGCCATTTTTAGAAAAAGGTGCTTCTGCGGTTTCTATGGCCCAGTAGATCGAAATTTGTTAATTTATAAAACAGCAAAAAGCGAAAGAAATGAGCACAGAAACTGTAGCAGCAAAAAAGTCAGAAGCTTTATTCTCTAAGAGAAGAAAAGCGATCGTGACTGATCCTTTGGATGACGATAACCCAGTAACAGTACAAGTATTGGGTATCTGTTCAGCTTTAGCGGTAACATCAAAATTAGAGCCTACGTTAGTAATGTCAATTGCCGTTACATTCGTAGTAATATTCTCTAACTTAATTGTATCGCTTTTACGTAACGCAATTCCTCAACGTATTCGTATCATCGTTCAGTTGGGTATTGTAGCATCACTTGTAATTATTGTAGACCAAGTATTGAAAGCTTACTTATATGATGTATCAAAAGTAGTAGGTGTATATGTAGGTCTAATCATTACAAACTGTATTGTAATGGGTCGTTTGGAAGCTTTCGCTATGGCGAACAAACCTTATGATTCAATTCTTGATGGTCTTGGTTCTTCATTTGGATATGCATGGGTTATCTTGATTGTGGCTTTCTTTAGAGAGTTATTAGGATCAGGAACTTTATTTGATATCCGTGTTTTACCTGAAGCTTATGTGAACAATGGTTTAATGACTTCACCAGTAGGTGCCTTCATTATCATCGGTTTAATCATTTGGGTTCAGCGTTGGAGAAACGGTTACGTAGAAGAGGCTTAGAACAATCATCTTAAAAAAACGATCACAAAATGGATTTATTAAATCTGGCAATCAAGTCGATCTTTATCGACAACATGGTGTTCGCCTATTTCTTAGGAATGTGTTCTTATTTGGCCGTATCTAAGAAAGTGGACACAGCATTAGGTCTTGGTGCTGCGGTAACATTCGTATTAACGATTACTGTACCACTAAACTGGTTAGTTTATAACTATATCTTAAAAGAAGGTGCTTTATCTTGGTTAGGTGAGCAGTATGCAGGCGTAAGCTTGGACTTCTTAACATATATCTTATTCATTGCTGTAGTAGCTTCGACTGTACAGTTAGTGGAAATGATTATTGAGAAATTCTCCCCATCACTTTATGGTTCACTAGGTATTTTCCTTCCTCTGATCGCGGTAAACTGTTCGATCTTAGGTGCAGCATTCTTTATGGTGCCAAGAGAATATACTATTGTTGAGGCAGGTGTATATGGTTTCTCTTCAGGTATCGGTTGGTTAATTGCAATTATTGCATTAGCAGCGATCCGTGAGAAAATGAAATACTCGAATGTTCCAGATCCATTAAAAGGATTAGGTATCACTTTCATCATCACTGGTTTGATGGGATTAGCATTCATGTCATTCATGGGTATCTCTTTATAATCTTAAGAGAAAAGATTTTAAAAGGCATCTACTTCGGTAGATGCCTTTTTTTATTATAAAAACATGTGACTGAACTTATTTGTCACAAGGAATATGCTTAATTTTAAGTATGAAAATTTTATTATTTGGTATCGCTAAAGATATCATTGGTGGTAATATTCTAGACTGGGAATTGTCACAATCAGAACAAACTTCTAGTCAATTATTAGAAGAGCTAAAAGTAAAGTATCCAGAATTGTCCAAACTAAGATCTATTGCTCTTGCTGTTAATGGCGAGCATGCTGATGGTACCGAAAAAGTGACGAGTGATGATGAGGTGGCTTTAATTCCACCAATGTCTGGGGGATGATATAAATAATTGACAAGACTATGATTGAGTTAAAAGAGACAAAAGAAATAAATGTAGCTGAGATAATAGATAGCGTAAAATCGGACTATTGTGGAGCGATTGATGTATTTATTGGAACAGTAAGAGATAATCCAACAGGAAATAAAGTAACAAAGCTATTCTTTGAATCTTATACACCAATGGCCATTTCAGAATTGGAGAAAATTGCTAATAGTGTGAAAGAAAAATATCAGGCAGATAAGGTAAGTATAGTTCATGCTCTCGGTGACTGCCTTGTAGGAGAAATCGCAGTTGTGATAGCTGTATCAACACCTCATAGAAAAGCGAGCTTCGATGGCTGTCAGTATGCTATAAATACTTTAAAAGAAACAGTGCCTATTTGGAAGAAAGAATATTTTGAAGATGGTTCTCATTGGGTATTTTCGCATCCTTAGGATATGAGAGATTTCAAATCTATTGAATATTTGTCGAAAGGGAATTCCATTCAGCAAGCTTCATATAAGGTGTTATTGAAAAGTAAAATCTTACATGTTTTAAAAGATTTTGATATCACCTTAGCTGGTACTATACCCATTGAAATAAATTTACCTGAGAGTGATCTTGATTTAATTTGTGAAGTAAAGGATAGGCAACGGTTTATACATTTACTAAATGAAAACTTTCAATCCTATCAACATTTCAAATTAGAAGAGAAAGATCAATTTATTCTATCTTCTTTTGAGTTTGAAGGATTTCAGTTTGAGATATATGGAGAAGATAAACCTGTGTCTTTGCAAAATGCCTACAGGCATATGTTGATAGAGTATTCTATTTTGAAAGAAAAAGGAGAGGAGTTTAGGCGGGAGGTATTAGCTTTGAAAAAGTCAGGTATTAAAACTGAACCCGCTTTCTCAATGTTATTAGGAATTAAAGGAGATCCATATCAAGGATTGTTAGATTATGGGGTATTAAAAAAGCACTTGTAAATAAATACAAGTGCTTTTTTAATTTATTGTGGCATCTCAATTTCTTGAAATGATTCTTTGTCAGCATCACAAGTTGGACAAGTAAATGAGCTTGGTAAGAAATTAAATTGTGTATTTCTTGGTATTCCTTCTTCAGGCATTCCTAAGCTTTCATCATAAATGCTTAAACAGTTACTACATTGATAAACTTTTACAGTTTGAGAAGTATTTGTCTGTTTTGGTTCATCGATATCATAATTACTATTGTCTAGCTTCTCATAATATAGATGACTTAACTCGATTAGAATTGGAGGAATGGCCTCTTTGGGTACTCTTTTGACAAAGGTGATATACTTAGGCTCATTACAGTTAAAGTCCTTTGCATAAAGAATATTATAAGTGCTTCCATTACTAGATTCAATACTTTCAATGACTACAGATGTAAATAAAATTACAGGCTTAGTCTTTATGGTAAATGTTAAGCCATATGTACTGATATCTTGCTTGTCTAAAGCTCGAACTAAGTAATTCTTTAAGTCAAGAGCCTCTTGGTCCAATACGGGTAAGTGCCAGTTAAGTTCTAATGAAGAGTGTCTAACATTAATACCAAACTTACCTAGTAATTTTTCCCAATTAATGATATGTTTATTATCAATACCTTTTACAATAAACGATTTCCATGGAGTTAATGTGATTTTACCAATACCTGTTTTTAGGCAAAGCTCACACATTTGTTTTAGGAAAGGAATATCGAATTTATTATTTCTCCAATATAACCCTAACCAATATTTTCCACTGATCATTCTATGCATACCTTCATAGTAAGGGAAAGGTCCAGTAGGAAGCTTCAATTTATCACCTTTTGCAAGGGTGTTAATATCTAAGCTACTTACAATAGTCTTCCATACTTTAGCACTTTCAATGTTTTTACCTGGTACATATAACCCTTCAAAGGCTTTTACCACCTTTGCAATGTCATAGTTATAGATCAGGTTAGGACATTCCCATAATACTTCAGCATTTTCCTCTTCTCTAATGTATAAATGCCAATACCCGTCTTTCTCGGAAGCAATAAAATTTAATTGTCCTGTAAATAGAGGTACCATAGTTTGAGAAGGATCCGTGATATTGACTTTCAATTTTGGTTGAAAGTCGAAAGTATCAAGGATATAATGATATGTATGTGCAGCTAACCAAGATGTACTAGGAATTACATCTAATGCTACATAAGAAGTAACAATATTTTGATACGACTCCCCATCACAATCATATGTGGTTTTAATAGAGTCGAAAGTTTCTCTTAATTTTGCTCTACTGATATTAGGAGAAGCAAATAATATATCTTGTCGAGATCCAAAGTGTAAGTGTTCAACACCTATTTCTTCAGCGACTTGAATAATTTGAAGTAAATCACCTGGAGAAGATATTCCACCTTTAATAAAAACGCGTACAAGATCTTCTTTTACTAATGTCGTGTTTTCTACTTGATCTAACATTTGTTGATTTAATTTAGTGGATTACAAAGTAAGTAATTTTTCTTCATGAGTTTTAAGAATACTCTGAAGTTCTGTTTTACAGCTACCACAACCAAGTCCAGCACCTGTTGACTCACACAATTTATTTAGTGTTGTACAACCATTGTTTAGTGCTTTTTCTATATTTCCAGAGCCAACATTACCACAAGAACAAATGACTTCACCCATTAAAGGTTCAGCATCACTCTTGCCTCTTAGAAGTTCTGTTCTACGATCTCCAAGCTCAGTTTTTAACTCAATAAGTTTTTTGTAATCTGCAAACTCAGCTTTATCTCCAAGTAATATTGTTCCTACTAATTTATCATCTTTAATGATACATTTTTTGTAGAAAGCTTCAGCTTTATCTAGTAAAATTACTTCTTCGTAAGATTTATCTTTTCTTGGATAATCAACAATACCTAAAGAACATAAAGAAAGATCTGAGAATTTAAGGATATTCATTGGAAGAGTACCTGAGTATCTGCTCAATAAATCACCAGAAATAAATCTTGCACAAGAATCTGCTTGCTCTTCAGCACCTGCAGTTGTACCGTTTAATTGACCTTCAAATTCTGCAATCTCACCCATTGAGAAAATAGATGGATCAGAAGTTTGAAGATATTCATTAACTAATAAACCTCTCGATGTCTTTAATCCAGCCTCTTTACCTAGTTCAACATTAGGTCTTGTACCAATTGCATATACAATAGCATTGCTTTCGATGGTTCTACCACCTTTAAGTTTTGCTTTGTAAGCTTTGTCTCCGACTTTTTCTATTGTTTGTACCTGGTCATTAAGAAGTACCTCAATTCCTTTATCTTCAACGTGATTTAGTAGAAGTTCACTGGCAATTGGGTCTAATTGACGGTCCATTAATCTTGATGCTAACTGTACAATTGTAACATCAATATTTATTTCTCTTAAAGAAGCGGCTAATTCAAGTCCAAGTAAACCACCACCAACAATTACAACAGAACCTTTACCGTTCATGTATTGCTTCAGCTTATCTGCGTTTTTCTTGTTACGCATTGTGAATACCCCTTCTAAATGAATTGGCACATCAGCTGGAACAAATGGACGGCTACCAGTAGCGATGATTAATTTGTCATAGTTGTATTTGTCTCCAAATTGATCTATAATTTCTTTTTCATCTCTATTAATACTTTGAATCGATTTACCTAAATGTAGTTTGATATTTAATTCGTCGAATTCCGTGAGATCATCAAACTTTTGTAAATCTTTCCACAGTAATGTTTCATTGACATACTCTGGTAATAGTACCCTGTTATAGAATGGTGTACTTTCTTTAGAGAATACTTCGATCGTATCTTCTTTGTTTATATTTCTATAAGTATAAACAAATCTGTAAGCAGCAGCACCGGCACCAATAACAAGAATCTTTTCTGGTTGTTTTTTGAATTTAACGACCTGAGCAGATGAGAATTTGAAATCTGGTTCTTTAGAAATAGGGTCGATATGATTAGCAGTCAAGTTATTTGTTCTACCAAAGATCTCATTGCTTATCTTACCCCAGTGCATTGGCATAAAGATGACACCTTTTTTAATGTCTTGAGTGATATTTACGTTTACTCTACACTCGCCTCTATGCGTTTGAATTACTGCAGTATCTCCATCACTGATGTTTCTGCTTTTAGCATCATCAGGGTGGATTTCTAAGAATGGTAAGCCAATATGTTGATTCAACTTATTCACTTTGCCTGTTCTTGTCATAGTATGCCATTGATCCCTAATACGTCCCGTCGTAAGTACTAATGGATAATCAGGGTCAATGGTGTCTGATTCATTTTGTGGACCGTTTGTAAGGATCTGAGCCTTATTATTTGGTGTATAGAATTTATTGTCTGTGAATAGACGATCTGTTCCTTTACCATTAATATAAGGCCATTGTACTGAACGTTCTTTCTTAAGAATATCATAAGTAAGTTCAGCGATATCGATATTTGTACCCTTCGTTAAAAGAGCATGTTCTCTGAAAATATCTTCAGTAGATTGGTAATCGAAACCATGGTAACCCATTTTCTGAGCAAAACGACAGAAGATCTCTGTGTCCGGTAGTGCTTCGCCAGGAGCAGGAATTACTCTTTCTAAGTGACTAATTCTTCTTTCAGAGTTAGTCATCGTACCTTCTTTTTCCAACCAACCTGCAGCTGGTAAAATAAGATCAGCATGTTCAATAGAGTCTGCTTTACCTGAGATATCCTGAACAATGACAAATTTTGCTTTCTTTAAAGCCTCTTCAACTAATTTTGAATCAGGTAAACTGACCATTGGGTTGGTACACACAATCCAGACTGCTTTCATTTCGCCTGAAGCTAAGGCTTCAAACATCTCAGTAGCAGTTTTACCAGGCTTTTCTTGGATATGATCAACGCCCCAATAATCAGCAACTTTTTGTCTGTGTTCTGGATTTTTAAGGTCGTGATGAGCGGCTAATAAAGAAGCCATACCACCAACTTCTCTACCACCCATTGCATTAGGTTGACCCGTTAATGAGAAAGGCCCTGCACCAGGTTTACCAATTTGACCTGTAATAAGGTTAAGGTTTAGTAAAGCTAAGTTTTTGTTTGTTCCTTGAGCAGATTGGTTTAGACCCATTGCCCACATGTTAATGAAGGCATTGGCATTGCCAATATATCTAGCTGCTAATTTGATATCATCTATAGTAACTCCTGTAATCGCAGAAGCTTCTTTGAATGTTCTCGACATTACCTCTTTACGGTAGCTGTCGAAACCATCTGTATTGTTCTTAATAAAGTCCCAATCTAAATCACCTTCTTCAATGATCGCTCTACCAATAGCTTGGTAAAGTACGATATCTGTACCAGGGTTTAGTTGTAAATGTAAATCTGCAAGAGCACATGTTTGAGTTTTTCTTGGATCTACAACGATTAATTTTGTATCAGGGTTGGCTTCCTTATGTGCTTCTATTCTTCTAAATAATATCGGATGACACCAAGCTGGGTTGGCACCTGCAATCATAAAAGTATCGGCCAACTCAATATCTTCATATGAAATAGGTACAGTATCTTCGCCTAATGTTTTCACATAGCCAACTACTGCCGAACTCATACAAAGTCTTGAGTTGGTGTCGATATTGTTTGTTTGGAAGAAGCCTTTTGTTAGTTTGTTTGCTAAATAATATTCTTCAGTTAAACATTGTCCTGATACATACATACCGACAGCATCAGGTCCATGTTTTTTGATAATCGATTTAAAAACGGCTGCAGCTCTTGTGAAAGCAGTATCCCAATCCACTCTTTGTAAATCATGTTGCTTACTCCATCTCATCTGAGGATATAGTAATCTGTCAGAAGTATCTTGTACAACATAATGTAAGTTCATTCCTTTTGAGCAAAGTTTACCTTTATTGACCGGATATGTAGGATCTCCTTCAACCATCAGTTTTCCTTTGCTGTCTTTGTGGACATCAATTCCACAACCAACACCACAGTAAGAACAAGTAGATTTATACGTTGAGATTGTTTTCATCATCTTTTTCTGCGCTTTTTGTTTAAAAATGGGGGAAGGAATCTTCCCCCTAAAGCATGTGTTTGTTTTAGTACACTACAGTTTGTGTTTCTTGTTTATAAATAATGTGGGATTTTTATAATCAGAATACTTTACGTAATGCCTTAATTCAAAAGTAAGTATTATTACGTAAAAATACGTAATAATGGGTCCGTTAATTTTCAGTTAATCAAAAAAAAAGTGGATTTTCTTATTATTAGACATAAAAAAAGCCTTTTCGATACCGAAAAGGCTAAGTATTTACGTAGTTTCTTAATGTTATAAACCTAATTCTGTTTTTAAAGTAGGTAATTCGTTGATTTTAGCGATCAACTCTACAGCACTTTTTACTTCCATTTTTTTCATGATATTGAATCGATGTGTTTCAATCGTTCTCACACTTTTATTAAGTGTTGCAGCGATGTCTTTACTACTTTTTCCTGCAGCTACATATTTAAGGATTTCTTTTTCTCTCTTTGTGAGGTCAAAAGTTTTCTCCTGTTCAGTATCACTGGTAGTGGTAGAGGCAGGATTATTTTTTATGTTTAAGTATCCTTCTACTAAAACCTTCGAGATATCTCCACTAAAGTATTTCTTTCCTTGATGTACTGTTTTGATAGCTTTCAAGAATTCGTCGCTATTAGAATCTTTTAATAGATAACCACTAGCTCCTTTTTCTGCTGCATCCAAAATGTATTCAGCATCATCATGCATGGAAAGGATTAAAACCTGAGTATTAGGGCTGTATTCCTTCACTTTGGAAGTAGCCTCAATTCCATTCATTACAGGCATTCTAATGTCGATCACTAAAACGTCTGGTTGAAGTTTTTTACAAAGATTTAATGCTTCTTGACCGTTAGCTCCTTCTCCAATAACATCAATTTCATGGCTATTTTCTAATAATAGCTTAATGCCGTTACGTACAACTACGTGATCGTCAGTTAATACTACTGAAATTTGACTCATTAAAGTAAAATATTTGATGTGAGGTGTTTATTTCTAATGCAATATAAAAAAATTACTTAGACTTCTTCAATAGGTACTTCTACTGAGATCGTAGTGCCTTTTCCAATTGAAGATGTTACCTCTATACTACCGCCAACGAATCCGGCTCTTTCTTTCATGTTTAGTAGTCCATTTCCACCACCATGAATTTCAATATTATCAGTGTCGAAGCCATCACCATTGTCCTTGATTGAGATATATAACATCTCGAAGTCATGTATCAAATCTATTTCTACTTGTGCGGCTTTTGAGTATTTGATGGCATTATTAACCGCTTCCTGGACGATTCTGTAGATATTAGTTTCTATATGTCTCTCGAACCTTTTATTAAAATCCGATTTATTATTAAAAGTGACATTTACATCAGATAATCTACTAGTCTCGGATGCGAATCGAGTTAATACCGCATTAATACCGTAATCACCTAAAGTATTTGGTGAGAGGTTGAAGGATACTCTTCTTACTTCTCTGATAATATTCTTAAGTAGTTTTTTCGATTCCTTTAATTTTTGAGAAGATAATTTTGCTTGAGCTAGATTAATGGATTCTAAACTAAACTTTAATGCAGTAAGTAGTTGTCCAATGCCATCATGAATATCTTTAGAGATTCTACCTCTTTCTTCTTCTTGTCCCTTTAATATTAATAAAGATCTCGATTTCTGGGTTTCTATATGTTTATCAATTTCTTCCTGATTAATCTCTTTTGATCTTTCTTCTGACTCTTTTTGATCTGTAGTATCTCTTCCTACAATGAGTATTTCAGGTTTATCCTTATGAACTTTTGTGATAATAATTTCTATCCAAACAAAATCACCATCCTCATCAGTTACTTTCAGGTTGCCCATCCAAGTTTCTTCATTTAAAGCAGAATCAAGGATCTCTCTAATCATTTCTTCTTTATAACCTTCAGGAATTAACCAATGGAAGATATTTCTTGGTGTTTCATTTTCTTCAATCTTCAAGATGTCTATTAAGTTCTCAGAAGTTTCTATGAAGTCTCCTTCATCATTTACTTTTCCTAATACTACATGTAGGTTTTCATCCGTTTCTTTCGATTCCGATAAATGTTGATACGCTTGACCTAGAGATCGATAGAGTTGATCAACCTCTTGAATTTTCTCATGATTGATATTCTTTGTTTTTTCGAGCTCTTGGATGGTTTTTTTAATTCTTCTAGCAGTAGGTCTAAATACATAAGCTAATTCGAAGAATAAAATGGTGAGTGTAATTAAGAAAAGTAGGAGGGAAGTATTTTGTACTACATTTAACTTTTGATTCGCGTAGTCAGAATATACACCTACTAACTGATCCATGTAGATCAAATAGTACGCTTCATTATCTAAAACTTCTTGAGTTAATGTTGAGTCAGTTTCATTATTTAGTAGTTTATGAGCATTTTCGAATACCTTTTGTTGGAAGGTATGCATTTTACTATATAGTTCATCAGCTTCAGCTTTAACAATAGAGTTCTGAATTTCATCATTGTGTCTACCAAGTTCAATATGAGATAACTCCCATTCATTTAAGGCAAAGGATAATTCTTTCTTATAACTGCCTTGTTTATCTAATTGAAATAAAAGAACACATTTGGTAATCTTCTGACTTAGCATTCTTTGTCGACCTGCCTTATTGATGATATCAGCATCGACACTTTGTCTTTCGGAAAAAGAATAATTAATTACCTGCGAAAAGGTGATCAATAAAATGATTACAGTAATGGCAATAAAATACAAAGACCATAATTTATTGATACTTAGTTTTTCAATTTTGGACGTAAGGGTACTTTGAGAACTATCTTGTTTTGTCATGAAGCTAAATGTTAGTTTAGAATGCACATGTTATTACAAATAAAATCACTTCCGTTGAATAATGCTTTTAAAATGTAATAATTCTTATGATTAAAATTTGATATTTATTAATCACAATTTGATAGTTATCACAAATTAATGACCGTTTATTTGATAGTATGAAATCAAACATTATTTCTAAGTAAACATCATCATTAGTTATCATGAAAAATCACTTTATAATCATCGTTGCATTATTACTGACTTCTGTTTCGTTATCTGCACAAACGAATTATAATATTGAAGAAAATTCTAGTACCGAATCTCAAACTGTTAGTGCTTCGGACAGTTCTTCTGGAAATACAGTGCCAACAACATCTATTTCTAAAAGTATTGGTCTATATGTTTTTCCATCGAATAATCAAGATCAAGCGACAATGGATGCTGATGAAATGGCATGTTATAAATGGGCCATTGAACAAACAGGTTATGATCCATTAAATCCAACAGTTGTTCAAGCAAAAAAGGCAGATACCTCTGCGGACGGCTCTATGGTAGTAGGAGCAGCAGGTGGTGCAGCAGCAGGAGCTGCAATTGGTGCTATTGCAGGTGATGCGGGAAAAGGTGCGGCTATCGGAGCTGTTGCCGGTGGTCTAAGAGGAAGAAGAGCAAAAAAATATGGTGATGCAGTTGAGCAAAAACAAAATAATCAAGCTGCTGCAACACAAAATGCAGAAGCAAAAGAGAATTTCTCTAAAGCGTTTTCTGCATGTATGGAAGGAAAAGGGTATACAGTAAAATAAAGTTATGGAAACAAAAAAGCGGAGAATGTTAGCATTCTCCGCTTTTTTTAGTCTGTGATAAAGAAAATCTTTCCTTCATAATGGAAATGAACTTTTACTTTTTCACCTGTAGTATCGTCTTCATGACTTACTTTGTTTACTTCGTAAACAGCATCAATGATATACGTTTTATCTTTTCCTTTTGAGATGTTGAATCGATCAATGGTTAGTCCTTCATCATCATGATTTTTTAAGAATAAAGTGAACTCTCCATCAATTTCTGTAGTTGCACCAGCAAATTGAACAGCATAATCTGGAGCAGTAGTAGCATCCTCATTATCTTCCCAATCTGAACCTTTACTGTAATCTCCAGCTAGTTCTTTTGGAGTATCTGCAGAAGTTGTGATTCCTAAAGAAACCATATTTCCTATGAAATCATCTCCTTCGTACTCTTCCAATTCATCAAGAACACTAATGTCTTCCATAAATACCAAGTCAAAGAACCTACCTGAAGAATCATTTTCGAATACTTCATTTTGTCTACCTGCAGCACCTCGAATCTTGAAAACTTCTTCTCCATCGATACTGAAAGTACCATGACCTGCCATTTCTGCTGGAACAGCATAAGAGTGATCTTCACCAAATCCTTCCACATTCTCTAGAAACTCTTCATAATCTGCTCTAGTCATGTTTATGGTTTGAGTAAATGTAGAATCATTTTCTTCGAAGTTTAACTCAATTGTAAAGTTTTCTTCAGTAAGTTCAACGACATCTACTCTATAAATATCATCTTCGATTTTAACTTTTAAAGCTTCCTCACTGTCATCAATCCATTCCCAGATACCGCTTCCATCACTAGTAAGTAATGCACCATCTTTTGTGAAATATACGTAATACCCTTCTTCATCTTTCCAGATATTGGATAAGAACGCAGTTTTTTCAGAATAAGTAGTGTTGTCTAGTGTGGCGTATAAACTTATTTTTTCTTCCGGGTTATCTTCTTTAATAAGTTCAATTTCTATGTTTCCATCCACATTTAAAACTTTGATGGTGCCATATCCTTCAAGATCAATAATTGTATCTGATTGTACGGTGTAACCGCCATAAAAAAGTAAATCTTTTTGTTCTACTAAAGTTCTAGAATTTGATGCTGTTCCTTGGACTGTAGCTAAGCCATCAGATGTAAATGCCATACTAGAAATTGCTCCTCCAGAACTAATATTCCATGTTGCTTCAAAATATTCATTAGCAGTAATGTCAGTATTTGTGTCATCACTATTTGAAGGATCTAATGTGTTTTCTGTATCACAAGCGAAAAATAAACAAGGTAATGTAAGTATTAGAATTAGGTGTTGTATTTTCTTCATAGCTTTTATAATTGGGTTATTTTAATGTTGATAGTACTTACGGGCTTGTTTATAAATGTTTTCAAAATATTAGAATAGTACAATGAAATACATTATAGAATGATAGTCTTTTTAATATCAAAGGGTAATTCGGGTTATTTTATTCGAAAAAGTGATGATTTCTTTCTCGTTGTAAATACATTATATTTGAATCGAAAAACATGTAGCCTATAAATAAGAGAAAACACCTCCATTCGGAAGTGTTTTCAATCAATTTACTTTTCACCTATTTTTTCTCGTAAAGTCCTACGAATACTGTATCGTTCTCTATTTTTATGGGAAATGTTTTAATAGAGTCCTCGCATCCGTTTAGATTCTCTCCAGTCTCTAGAGAAAAAGTTTTCTTGTGATATGGGCAAGCAACTTTAGGCGTGTCCCCTTCAGTACCAAGCATACCTCTTGAAAGGATCATTTGCTTTTTGTGGGGACAAAGATTTTGAGTAGCAAACCATTTATTTAAATGTGAGAAATTGAAAATTGCAATTTGTTCACCTTCATAAAAAATGGATGAACCTCCATCTTCAGGGAAGTCAGAAGTTGGGCCTGCGTTAACCCAAACTTTAACTTCTTCTATTGTATTTGTTTCAAAAATCATAATAATATCTTTTTAATAGGCTGCTTTTACACAGCCAATTGTGATGTATCAATTACCAAGCAACAGGGAATCTTTGGTCTCTCTCTCTTTTGAACTTTTGTGTTGGATCGTCTTGATCCGAGTTGCTAAAGTGAGCGAAACGTTTACGGATTTTAGGATTGTTGATTGCTTCTTTCCATTCACAGCTGTAATTGGCAATCAATACCTCCATATCAGATTCTAGTTGTTCTCCAATTCCTAAAGAGTCTTCTACTACTACTTGCTTTAAGTAATCGATGCCTCCTTCTAATTTTTCTAACCAAGGAGCAGTTCTTTGTAAAGGTTCTGCTGTTTTGATGTAGAACATTAAGAATCTATCAATATATTTTACGACTTCTTCTTTAGTGATATCTCCAGCTAATAAGATAGCATGTTTAGGGTTGGCACCGCCATTACCACCAACATATAGGTTCCATCCTTTTTCTGTAGCAATAACACCAAAGTCTTTACCTCTTGCTTCTGCACACTCACGGATACAACCAGATACACCACCTTTTAATTTATGTGGAGATCTTAAACCTTTGTATCTGTTTTCAATTTCAATAGCAAAACCTACTGAGTCATGAAGACCAAATCGACACCATGTACTACCGACACAACTTTTTACAGTACGAAGTGATTTACCATAGGCGTGACCACTTTCAAAACCTGCTTCAATTAGTTTTTCCCAGATTAATGGTAAGTCGTTTAATGTAGCTCCGAATAAGTCAATACGTTGACCACCAGTGATTTTTGTATAAAGATCGAATTCTTTGGCTACTTCACCGATAGCAATAAGCTTATCAGGAGTGATTTCACCACCAGCGATTCTTGGGACAACTGAATATGAACCACCCTTTTGGATGTTAGCCAAGAATCGATCATTAGTATCTTGAATCGTAGCTTCTTTTAGGATTAAATCGTTCCAAATTGAAGCTAATAAAGAGGCAACGGCTGGTTTACAAGTTTCACAACCTGAACCTTGACCATATTTATTTAATAACTCTTTATATGTTTTGATTTCGTTAACCTTGATTAGATCGAATAATTCTTGACGAGTGTATGGGAAGTGCTCACAGATTTCTTTTCTAATTGTCGCACCCATTTTCTTAAGTGTATCCTCAAGAATGTTATTTACCATTGGTAAACATCCGCCACAACCAGTACCTGCTTTTGTTGCTTTCTTAATTCCATTGATGTCAGTAACACCGTCGTCTTTAATAGCACAACAAACGTCACCTTTAGAAACATTTTCACAAGAACAAACTTGTGCAGTGTCTGGTAAAGCATCTACTCCAATCGCAGCACCACCATCTCCACTTCCTTTGGCAATTAAATCTACAGGATGAGGAGGTAGTGCCATCTCATTTACACACATTTGGTGTAGCATATTGTAGTCTTCAGCGTCGCCAATTAATATACCACCCAACAATGTTTTGCCGTCTTCACTCACATTAATTCTTTTGTAGATTCCAGCTTGTGTGTCTGAAATTGAAATAGGGGAGTGAGGAGTATTATCACAGAATGGATCACCAAAACTTGCTACGTCTACACCAATTAGTTTTAATTTAGTAGACATATCAAATCCGTCGAACTGATATTCATCTGTGTTGTGTACAAGTTGTTCAGCAACTACCTCGGCCATATCATAACCAGGTGCTACTAAACCATATATCATATTATTATGAGAAGCACATTCTCCAACTGCAAAAATAGATGGGTCGTTGGTCTGCATTAACGAGTTAACAACAAAACCACCTCTCTCTGCAACTTCAAGACCTGCTTCTTTACCTAATTCGTCTCTTGGTCGAATACCAGCAGATATAATTAACATATCGACATCTAATTTTGTGTCGTCTGAGAATTCCATCCCTGTCATCGTTCCTTCTCCAGTGATCTGAGAAGTTGCTTTATTTAATAAGATTTCAATACCAAGATCTTCCATCTTTTGCTTTAAAAGGTTTCCACCTTCTTCGTCGATTTGTCTTGGCATTAATCTAGGAGCGAACTCTACAACAGAAGTTTTTAGGTTCATATCTAATGCTGCTTTTGCAGCTTCAAGACCTAATAAACCTCCACCTAATACAGCAGCAGATGAAGCTTTTTTACCATAAGCCATCATCATTTCTAGGTCTTCAATAGTTCTATACACAAATACACCTTTTTTGTCTACTCCTTTAATAGGAGGAACAAAAGCAGCACTACCCGTAGCTAATACTAAGTAGTCATACGCAAATGTATTATTGGTGTGCGTAGTAATTTCCTTCTTTTCTCTATTAATTTTTGAGACTTTTTCTGAAGTAATAAGATCGATACCATTTCCCTCGTACCAATCTCTTGAAGCCATAGATAGTTTGTCTGCATTCGCGTCTTCAAAATATGCACTAAGATGTACTCTATCGTATGCAGGACGCGGTTCTTCGCCTATGACAGTGATAGAAGCGGTAGTATTTTTTTCTACAAGCTTTTCGCACAGCTTATAGCTGACCATACCGTTCCCTACGATTACTATTTTTGTCATAATTGATGTCGTTTAAGTGAAATTTTAAGTAAAACTACGTAATAATACTGAAAAGTCAAATTTCAAATGAAAAAAATGCGTAATTAATCTTGTTTTGAATCATTATAAATAAGTATGTATCCATATATTTCTATATATATTATAAGTAGTATGATATTTGTGTAGGTATATATAAACATCTGATTTCACTTCAAATATCTATGTTGACAATGATTTATTTTGAAAATTAAGTAATAGTACGTAGATTTGAATTATGAATTAACTAAAAGAATTTACTTATGACACCTACTTTTTACTTAATCGGAGCTGGACCAGGAGATGCAGAGTTATTGACACTTAAGGCATTAAGATTACTCAAAGAGAGTAAAGTAGTACTTTATGATGCTTTAGTATCAGAAGATGTATTAGCTTTTATTCCTTCACATGTTGAAAAAATATTTGTAGGTAAAAGAGCTGGAGCACATTACTTAAAACAAGAAGAAACAAACGAGCTTATTGTTGAGATGGCATATAAGTATGGTTCTGTTACAAGATTAAAAGGTGGAGATTCATTTGTTTTCGGTAGAGGACAGGAAGAAATTGAATTCGCAAAGAGTAAAGGAATAAACAGTGTGGTTGTTCCAGGTATTTCGTCTTCATTAGCAGGGCCTACTCTTGCAGGTATTCCAGTTACTAAAAGAGGAATTAATGAAAGCTTCTGGGTAGTTACTGCAACTACTTGTTCTGGTGGTTTATCAAAAGATTTAACTCATGCTGCTGCATCTACTGCAACAATCGTTGTATTAATGGGTGTTGGTAAATTAGAGTTGATCTCCCAATTGTTTACTATGTATAGAAACGAAAACGAACCTATTGCATTAGTACAAGATATTTCACTTCCTACTCAAAAAGTAGTTATCGGAGACCTAAGTAATATTGTTAATAAAGCCAATGAGGCAGGTATCAGACCTCCAGCAATTATTGTAATTGGTGAAGTAGTTAAACTTGGTACTGAAACAGAAATAGTTGAGCATTGTATCAACCACCAATAATAAAGACTATCTAATACGAATAATTTATATATCTAAAGAGCTGCAATTTTGTAGCTCTTTTTTTGATCTACATCAATTTTAAATAGTTAGATAGCTAACATCTTTGTGGTGCTTATTATTACAAATAGAATAAATAACTACGAAGATGAAGAAATTAACTTTACTATTAAATGTAATCATTGCTATCTTAATTTGGGGATGTTCCTCAACAGATGAAGAAGTATCTCCGGAAGGAGGTTACCCAACATTGATATACAAGTTCAATTTTGATTTACATGATGCCGATCAAGCTTTAAGAAGTAATCTTAGAGAGCTGTCTGGCGAATATGAATTAGATGGGGAAGGAAGACAAACAGGAAGGATAATGGGAACATGTACTTATACTTTAGAAGTATGTACATTCTATTATACAGCACCTGAAGTGGAAGGTACAGCAGGAACTTTTGTGATTAATTCATGTGAGGGAACTGAGATTAAAACAGAGTTGATAGAGTTATACCAAAATGGGAATGAGATAGAAAACCTGTTACATCATTGTGGAGAATGATTGATTTCCGATGACGAAGCCGCTCAGTATATTATTTACTGGTCGGCTTAAATTATCTCACATCAATTTGTTTGATATTAATCGTTTTTAATTTTGTGATATCAACTTAAAAATTACAATAATGAAACTACAAAAGATTTACCTTACCTTCTTTGCTTTTACTTTAAGTATAATAGCCTTGTTGTATGGAATTATGCCACAATGGTTTGCTAATACTTTTTTAGGACTTAATCATGTTATTCCTACTGATGCCTCACATATATTACGGGCAGTTTCTGGATTATATCTAGGGTTGGTGGGATTCTTTATTTACGGAATATTTGAAGAACGATATACGGATGCCGCTATTATAGTCACAGCAATTTTTTGTTTTGGACTGGCAATTGGACGTACAATTAGTATGATTACTGATGGTCTTCCATCTCCAATATTAATTCTATATGTTTTGATGGAGTATAGTATTGTTCCTCTAGCATATATGCTTTTGCGATACACAAAAAGACAAAAATTAGCTTTGCAGAATACGTAATTCTACCTTAATGACCACTTTTCATATACAGTGAAAAGTGGTTTTTATTTATAAGTATTGCTGCATATAAGCCCTAGGGGACAACCCAAATTCCTTCTTAAAAGTCCTAGAAAAATGAGGTAAATCAGAAAACCCTAAGTGATACGCAATTTCTTTAGCACCCATTTCTTGTGAAACTAATAAATCTCTTCCTTTTTGAATTCTTTGTTTGAGATGATAGGCCGGTATACTATGCCCAAATATGATTTGAAAATTTTCTTCTAATTCATGTGAGGTCAATTTAAACTCTTTTGATAATTCATAAATATCAGGTTTTTCATCAAGCATTGTCCTTATTTTATTTTGAACCTGAATTATTTTATTAAGTAGATTTTTATTGGAACCGATAATTTTTTGATTAGAATGATCTAGATAATCACTTTTCCTTATGATATATTCAAGTGCCATTCCTAACAAAGAAAATGATAGGTTTTCTTGAACTTTATATTTTACTTCAGATATGTATGAAAAAGTCTGTCTCAATGCATTTCTTAAGAGTATTATATCATGATGTTCATCAAAGAAGTGGAATGATAATTTAGATAATGCCTGGTATGCGTTTTCCCCAAATTGTTTTTTGATAGCTTCTGAGGAGAGTAAAAATGAGATATGATGAGCGTTTCTTCCTTGCAAAAAATCTACATTAATATTATAATCTGCTTTCATGACTACAAATCCATGTGCATTCGCAATGTTATGCTCATTATCATCTGAAGTTGTAAAGCTTAAACCTTTTAAAAAGAATATGACTATATAATCGATGTTGTATTCTTCAGAAAACTCTAATAATGCATTCTTACCCCTATGGTAGTTTAGAACATTAAATATTAAGCTGTAAATACCTTCCTGATGTTGGTAATGGTAAATCTCTCCTTCTTGTAAATCCAGATAATTTTCCTTTTCTGATTTCGCTGAAAAAAGTTCTGAAAGTACCTTAATATGTTCCTGAAAGGAGGTGATGGTATGTGTCATAATTGAGAAGAAGTAGTAAATATTATAACGGGTTTCAACTTTTAGCATTGATTATTCAACTAAATGGATTGGCATATCTATGATATTTGTAATATCAAGAAATTGATAATCATGGTATTAAAATAAGTAATCCAAACCTTAAATAATAAAATTATGAGTGCTAAATTTTGGGAATTCTTCTTACGTTTCTCTGGTGTTGCAACATTATTAGGCCCTTTACCATCTATGATATCGCCAGTTAGTGGAACGCTTTTAACTTTGAAATTGGATATATCATCAGTAAATGGTTTAGCTCCAGTAATTGGCCATTGGGGAATAATGATTGTTGGAATTGGTGTATTAATCTTTCTATCAGCATCACAAAAAGAGATTAGAAAGACGACTCTTTTGTATGCAATTGCAGAGAAAGTTTATATGGTCTCTGGAGGAGTCTATACTTTGATTACTTTACCTGAAGTAGGGATGAATTTTATACCTGTAATTATTTCAGATACTATTCAAATTATTGGTTTTACCCTTTACTTTGCATTTGAAAAAAGACGACAACAAAAACATAAAAGTAGATTAGTCGTAGCTCAATAAGTGATACCATAATGTGGATTTACAAATTATAGTTTCTTTAAAAACCCTTCAAAACATTACATTGTTGTAACAATCAAATAATAAGAAATAAGTATATTGCTTTAAATAAAAAACTATCTGTTATGAAAACTTTAAGCACTACTTTATTATCAATACTCTTATTATTTATCTCATTTTCCTGTAAAGATGCTGTAGTAGACCCTTCATCAATTAATAATATATACTTTGAAACAGATGAGGAAATTATGGTCGGTTTACCGGGTTATGATACAACATTAATGTCTGTTCAGCTATTATTTCAGGCGAACGAACAACGTTTGAAATCGGTAATTACTGGAGACGTTGCATTGCCACCTGATGCTCAGGTTTTTGGAGAATCTGCCAATATGATTATTGAATTGGAAGTGCAAATGTCTGTTGTTACTCAGAATACAGATTTTGACTATTCGTTTATTGTTGAAGATACCGATAATATAACGAGGAGAGTTACCTTAGAAGACTCTGATTTGGGAGTAGAGTGTCAAGAGATCGATAATCAGTCGAGAGCTTTTGGAAGAAGGGTAGAAGGTATTGAGTCTATTCAATGGGATTCTGATTTAGAAAAGTATTATATCACTTTAGATTTACTCTCTGACCTATTTCCAGGGGCAACAACGGCAGTAGATCGGATATATCAAAAGGAGGGAGTTTTAACGAATCCTTGTCAATAATAGAAAAACACTTTGTGAGATAAATCATGAAGTGTTTTTTTCATTTATAAAGAATCTATTGTGATTGAAAATGAAATATCGTTAATAGAATTGACTGTAAATGGAAATAGAATTACCATTGTGAAGCTAAAAATTATTACCAATTTACTTTAACCAATTTAATGAGATTGTACTAACCTTTTGATTATTAGAACCTAATTTTAACTCAAAACCTAAATTATGAAAAACTGTTGGAAGTATGCACTGATGCTTGGTGCTACCTTAGCATTCTATTCATGTGACGAAGATGAAAACGGAGATATGGTTAATCCAGAAGAAACCACATCAATTTATTTTGCTACAGATGGAGATGTATCAAAGACATTTACTTTAAAAGGAGCGAATTCATCCACTGAAATTACTATTGGTCCTATTAACGTTCAAGTTCTTTTTGATGTAGAAAACAAGAAGATGAGAATGGTATCTAAATATGAAGACGAATATGAAACGTCTCCAGGTGTGGGTGTAGACACAATGTATGTAGATGATATCACTGTAGGGTTAACGACAGTTGATCAGAGTGATGATTATGATTGGTCATTTACTTCTAATGAGGACGAAGCTTTAACTTGGTCCTATATGTTCGCCTCAGATTGTAATGTGATAGAACAATCTGAAGAAGGAGAAACCTCAGGAGAAACAGTAGATGTAGATGACTTTATCCATTGGAATCCAGATTCTAGTAATTATTACATATCTCTAAGAGAATTATCGGAAATGTTGGGGGATGATGATGATGTTGAACACCCCATTGATCATACGAGAAGTGCTTTAAGAGCTTTTGATGATGATCCGGATAATCTACCAGAAGAATTTGATATAATCATCTGGGCCAAGGATGGAGCAGTCAAAGATTGTTCTGGCCTGTAAGATATAAGTTGCTAAAGAAGTCAGTATTCGTACTGGCTTTTTTTATTACGAATAGAATTTACTAAAACACGAACAAAACTTATTAATAACAGATAAGTAGAAATTCGTTTTATTGATTAATGAAAATTACAAAACATTAAAAGATGAAAAAGAATATACTACTGTTATTTACTTCTTGGTTCATGATCATTGCCAATTGTATTCATGCTCAAGAAAAAGATATAGAATACCAAATTATGGTGCAAAGGGCCTCACAAGCAGCCATATGGGCAATGCCTGCTGTAGGTTTAGTAGATTTCAAAAAAGCGACTAGGAGAGATTTAGGCGGAGACCTGAATGATGTGGTTTACTTGACCAAACCATTTGATTCAAAACATGGATTCCTAACAGCCAATGACGTAACTGCATATGGATGGGGAAATATCGCCTTGGAAAATGGACCAATGGTAGTTGAAGTGCCTGCAGCTTCTGATAAAGTCAGTTATTTTGGTTCGTTTCTGAATGCTTGGCAAGTACCTATTGAGGATATAGGTCCAGCTGGAGCAGATAAAGGAGAAGGAGGTAAATACCTATTAGTGGCTAATGATTACAAGGGCACATTGCCTCAAGATGGGTATATCATTAGGTATGTTGATACTTATAGAGTGGGTTTTTCTTTTAGACCAAGACTTTATAATGGTGCAACAGATAAAGATGCGGCAGAATATGCTCATCAGGTTAAAATTTATTCATTATCTGAAGAATCAAACCCAAAAGAAACAAACTACTTGGATGCCACTAATGTAAGTTATAACTGTTTGCCAGTTTATGATTTCACATTCTTCCAAGATATTAATGATGTAATTCAAAATAATCCCGTTCGACCTCAGGATAAAGCCATGATGGGAATTCTGAAAAGTATAGGGATTGAAAAAGGAAAGGAATTTAACCCTTCAGACAAACAAAAGAAAGCAATGGAGGAAGGTCTAGCTTTGGCTTATGATTATATGCAAAGTCTTTTTACAACACCCGGAAAAGTGATTGTAGAGCAATGGCCGGGAGAGTCGAATTGGTATAGATGGAATTTCACATCAGGTCAACCTCAATTAGGTTTTCCTTATGAGACCGAAAATGAAGTGTTAATTGATGGAAGAGCAGGTGCTTATTTTTATATCACCTATCTACCTAAATATTTGGGCGGAGGAACATATTATCTGACGGGTTTAAGAGATAAAGCAGGTATGTTCCTTAATGGTGAGGACACCTATAAACTAAGAGTACCTAAAGATACTCCTGTAAAAGATTTTTGGTCAGTTATTGTATACAGTATGAAGACAAAAGGCTTTATACAAGGAGCTGAAAAAGTAGGGTTGTCCTCTCGACAGATTGATGAATTGAAAAAGAATAAAGATGGATCTGTTGATATTTATTTTGGACCAAAACCACCAAAAGGTTTAGAGTCCAATTGGATTCCAACAGGAGAAGACTTCTTTTTATTATTTAGATTATATGGGCCATCGTCAAAAGATTTTTATAAATCATGGTCTTTAGATGACATTGAAAAAGTGAAGTAATTCATTGAAAAAAATACTCAGGGAGAAATCTTTGAGTATTTTTTTGTACAAATCTAATTCAGATGATTAACTTTATTATGATATAGTATTACAGATTATTGTGATACTTAGCGTCCATTCTTCAACTATTGATTACCTACAGATATTTTTGTGGGTATACTTTCTAACTCTATCAAACTATATGAGACTTCTCTTCACTACTCTTTTTATTACGATACAATCTTGTCTTCTTTTTGCTCAGGGAATTGATTCTACAGCTGTAGAAAAGAAGAAATACCCTTATATTTTCCCTATTTGGGGTCAACAAGTACAAGACCGAGGAATAGATTTTCCATTTTCTGCTGGAGTGAGCTTAAACTATGTTTTTAATGAGATGTATCTTGATATTACTCAATTCAGTATGAGCATAGGAGGCATTCCGATGGATGATATCCTAAATGAAGAAACCCTTGGTTTTAAGAAAACAAGAGCTTTTACAAATGGTGGGAATATTAGAGCTGATTTATTCGCATTACCTTTCTTAAATGTGTATGGTTTATTCTCATATTCTCAAGGAGGAACTGAGGTGAGTTTACAACCTCAATTCGAGAATGTTACTTTCCCGGAATTTGGCTCAAAGGTGGTGTTTAATGCTCAAACCTTTGGTGGAGGTATGACGCTACATTATGCTATAAAAAAGTACTTTGTAAGTGTTGATGCTAATTATTCATCTTCACAATCAGCATTATTGGCACAAAGGGTCGGTTTGATTACTTCTTCAATGAGAATGGGTAGACGATTTCAGTTTAAGAACAAGACGAAATTGGCTTTTTATATAGGGGTGATGTATAGAAACTTCACAAATAATAAAGGTAATAGCGGTAGTCTAACTATTGGTGAAGCTTTACCAGGGTTAGAAGATGGTTTAAACAATTGGTATGAAGGCTTAACTGATGCTCAAAAAAGAGTAATTGATCGGGTGCAAGATAGAATTGATGAAAGGTTGGAGGATACTCCTTACGAAAGCATTAGTGATTTAGATATCCAATATCAAATCAAGAAAGATTTAATAAAGAAATGGACTTTCCAATTCGGTGGGAATTATGAAATAAATAAACATTGGATGATACGTGGTGAATATGGCGTATCTGATTATAGTAAATTCTTATTGACTGGTGTAAATTATAGATTTGGTGTTTAATCATCTTCTAATTTTAGCATCACAAAAGCCTCTTCAAAAAGTTTCGTTTGAAGAGGTTTTTTCTTTATTTTTATGTTAATGAATTTTAATCTTTTAGAAAGTACTATTTCCAAGAAATTTTATTTTCAAATAGTCCATCTCATAAAATACAAAAGTTGTTAATTGCGACATATTTTAAAATGTGTTGACTACGTACAACTAATCTCTTGAAATGAAGAACAAAGAACAATTAAAAAGAATCCTAGCAGTGTGGCTAATGTGTATGCTGGGACTGACCTCATTTATCAACGCTCAATCAAAAATCACTGGACAAGTAATTGAAAAAAATCAAAATGCACCCATTGAGTACGCAACAGTAGCTTTATATAATCAAGCCGATAACTCACTGGTTACAGGGGTGGTATCGGCAGGTGAAGGAAAGTTTACTATCAGCAAAGTAAAAGAAGGTACATATAAAATCACTATTGGTTTTATGGGGTTTGAAACTTTTACAAAAGAGAATATCTCTGTTGTAAAAGGTAGTAATGTCAATTTAGGTCAGGTGGCATTAAATGAAGATAGCCAAATGCTCGACGAAATTGAGGTAAAAGGAGAGCAGTTAACTGCTGTGACAAAAGTAGATCGTCAGGTTTATGATGCTACAAAATTTGAAAATGCAGCAGGTGGAACAGCAACAGATGTACTTAAAAATATGCCTTCTGTAAGTATCAACGCTGAAGGTGATCTTGCAGTAAGAGGATCATCAGGATTTGTAGTATTATTAAACGGAAAACCTATCCAGTCTGATGCAGCTACAATTCTGAACCAACTTCCTGCAAACTCTATTAAAAATGTGGAGGTGATTACTGCTCCTTCTGCAAAATATGATTCAGAAGGTAAGGCGGGTATTATTAATATCATTACAACTAAGGGTGCTTCTGACGGAATGTATGCACAAGTGAACGTTCGTTATGGATTACCAAGTATCGAAAATTATGATAATGCCAATAATCCGTTGAGATACGGTGGAGACTTTACAATTGCTCAGCAAAAAGAAAAATTCAATTGGGCATTAGGAGCTTCTTACCAAAGAAATGATAAATCAGGTAGAAGAGAAGGTGATGTTTGGACACAAATTGATGATGATCCTAAGTTTATTTTTCCATCAGATGGTGAGCGTTCGTATGTTGAAGAAAACTATTCTGCGAACCTTTCATTAGGCTTGGACCCAAATGAAAATAATAGTTTCAATTTTGCTGCAATGGGTGGTATTAGAGATAAAACTCGTTTAGCAGATATCTATTATTATGATAATCATTTCGAAGGTGATCCAGAGTCTTTTCAATACTATAACCACAACTCTAGAAATAGACAATCAGACTTCTTTGTAACAAGTTTGGATTATGCTCATACTTTCCAAAACTCGTCAAAATTATCAGCGTCTGTTCTATACGAATATACTTTGTTAGGTGGACCAACTTTTAACGATAACCAAAAGTATGATTTTTCAACACCTGCAGATCAACAGTATTATTATCTAAAAGAAAGAAATACTAACGAGAACCCATTACACGGTTTCAGAGCAAATATTGATTATAGCTTTAAGCCATCAAAGTTAGGACAATTTGAAGTAGGGTATCAGTTTAGAACATTAGATCATAAAGGTGATTTCTTATACGAAAGAGAGGTAATTGATCCTGAAACTGGTAAAGCAACAGGTGAATGGGAAGTAGTTGATAATTACTCTTCAAACTTAAACTTATCGAGAAATATTCACTCAGCGTACGGTCAATTGGCTGGTCAGAAAGGTGATTGGACTTATGGTGTAGGTGTAAGAGCAGAATATATGGATCGTCAAGTAGATTACTTAGGCTATCAAAATGGTCAGTTAGAACCTGAGTCAAATAGAGAGGTGAAGAACTATGACTACTTTAAGTTATTCCCATCAGCAAATTTACAATATCAAGTAAATGATGGTTTAGCGTTAAAAACAGCCTACAGTAAGCGTGTTGAAAGAACAACAACTTTCAAGATGAACCCTTTCAAAGAAAAAGAACACTCAGAAACTTTAGAACAAGGTGATGCAGATCTAGAGCCTGAATTTATTGATTTGGTTGAATTAGGAGCTGTACAAGAAATCGGTGATCATACGATCTTCTTAACAGGATATTTCAGAAATACTCAAAACCTAATCAACAGAACAAATACTTTCGATAGTGATTCGGTATTAAACCGTATTTATACTAATGTAGGTACTAGCAAAGTTTTGGGTGTAGAAGTAGGAACATCATTGAAATTGACTGATTGGTGGGATTTTTATGCAGGTGGTAACTTCTATCATCAACATATTTCTGGAGAATTTAATTATGATGATACTGATAATGATTGGGTAATCAATATCCCTGTAGACACAAAAGCATGGCAATATAGCTTTAACTTAAACACTACATTTAAGATTACTCCAACGTTGTCAACGAACTTCTCATTCAACTACTTATCAGAAAGAGTTACTGCTCAAGGTGAAGATTCAAGATTCTATACACCAAACCTTTCTGTGAAGAAAACATTTATGGATAACCGTTTAACTGTAAATGTACAATGGTTGAATATGGATATGGGATTGTTAAACACAAACGAACAACGTATCACAACAAGTGGAGATTATACAGCAGTATTGGCTGATGGTTCGACACAAAGACAACAGTTCTACACTACTACAAACTATGTTTATGAAGTTGATCAAATCATGATCAATGTGACATATAACTTCAATAGTTTGAAGAACAAGTCTAAGAAGGTGAAATCAGAATTTGGATCTAAAGAATTCTAGAACCAATGTGTTTTTAATTTGAAATGAAAAAGCCTTGAGTATTTGATGTACTCAAGGCTTTTTTTTATTTCAACTTGGCTTTTATCTCATTAAAGTCTTCTTTGGTATTTGCATTCACCATTTCTTCTTCTTTATCAGCAATTAAAAGCTCAATATCAGAATTGATTAATGCTTTTCGAGGACAAGAATATCCCCAGCTTAAATATTCAAGAAGGGTTCCATAGGCTTTTGGTTCCCAAATACATATTAGAGGTTCAGGAAAATCCATTGTTGGGCTTTTGAAAGATGTAGCTACCTTATTGCTATTTCTATTACTAACTAATTGATCTAGGGAATGCTCTGAAAGTAATGGAAGGTCACAGGCGATAACTAACCATGCTGCATTAGGGTCATTTTGAAAAGCAGATAATATACCTCCCATAGGACCTAGACCGATGAATTTATCAGCAATTTGTGATGCTTCTTGGTATGTATCACTTTCTGAAGCAACAGAAACATGTACTTCACTACAATATTTTTCCAGCAGTTCTTTTGCGTATTTCCATTGTGGTTGACCATGGTAATTGAGTACCGATTTATCTTCACCCATTCTAGTACTCTTACCTCCTGTTAGTACCAAACCTTTTAATGGTGGTGTGGTAAACGTTTTGTCTAGAAATGTTGCGATACTATCCAGTACATCTTCATCGTCTAAACTATAATGAGGAAGGTTCTTCAACTCAGGTTTTTCTGAAAGAAGTTCTTCGGGAATCTCATTAACTCCTTTTGAAAAGATAACACATATAGGATTGGTAATTTTAGCCAGCTTTTTTATTAATGGTTTTCTGTCATCAATAAATAATAGCTGTTTAGCTGCCTTATAGTGATTGCCATTTACAAAAACTAAGTCATTGTAATGAAAGAATTTCCTTTTCTCAAAATCATTGTACGCATGTAATGCATCAATTCTGTGGAAGTTGACCTTATCAGTGACTTGTGTTGTAGCATCGCCAAGAATAGATTTGTTCAATTCTTCCTCATCACTTTTATGGTCCATATCTAAGAAGGCAGGGTTTCTTCTAGATAATCTATGCGTAAGTTCTCCTACAAAACTCTTGATATCACCGCAGGTTGTACCCATTATTGCTACTTCATTTGGAGCAAAGTTACCCATCGTTCTACGGTTCATTTTAGCATGTTTTTGGTGCTTCATTATCTATCGAAATCTGTTTTTCCTCCTGATTTGTGATATAACTTGGTTTCTTTAATTACAATATCCTGTGATAATGCTTTACACATATCATAGATTGTTAAAGCAGCCACTGAAGCACCTGTTAATGCTTCCATCTCTACACCCGTTTTTGAAGTTACTTTTGCAGTACTTTTAATTGTTAATTGAGTTTCTGAAGTCCATTCGATCTCAATTTTACACTTATCAAGTGGAAGAGGATGACAAAGTGGGATTAATTCTGATGTTTTTTTTGTTCCCATGACCCCTGCAATAATCGCCGTTTGAAAAATAGAACCTTTTTTCGTAAGATTATCCTGTTTTTGGATAGTCTGTGCTACTTCCAAAGGAAATTCAACGATGGATTGTGCGATTGCTACTCGGGTAGTTATATTTTTATCACCAACATCTACCATAGAAGGGTTGCCTTCTTGGTCTAAATGTGTTAGCGTAGATTTTTGTTCGTCTTGATTTTTCATAAAAAAGTATACTTAAAAAGTAATCAGGCTTCAATTTCTCAATAAACAAACTACAATGCAAAATCAATTGATAGAACCTTCACTTGTTGATGAGATTATTTCTAAAGTAAGCTTAGCGATAGGTACAGAAAAAGTAAACTTACAAGAGGCTTTAGGAAAGACATTAGCAGAAGATATACATGCGGATAGGGATTTTCCTCCATTTAATAGGGTAGCTATGGATGGTATTGGAATCCACGATTCAATGTTGAATCCAAATGGGAATACATTTTTAGTAGAAGGTGTACAAGCTGCAGGAGCACCTCAACTTACATTAAAAGAAAATACGAACTGTATTGAAGTAATGACGGGTTCTATGCTTCCTGAGGGTGCAAATGTAGTCATCCCTTACGAATGGACTGAAAAGCAAGGTGATAAAATTACAGTGTCAGACTTTAAGCATGCTGAGTTCATGACGAATATTCATCAGCAAGGAGTTGATCATAAAAAAGGAGATGTGATTTTATCCAAAGGACAACAAATTACTTCAGCAGAAATTGGTGTTTTAGCTACTGTTGGGTATGATCAAGTAGAAGTTATAGCAACTCCTAAAATCGCAGTGATTGCAACTGGAGATGAATTGGTAGCAGTAAATGAAGTGCCTAAGGATTATCAAATCAGAATGTCAAATTGCTATTCATTACAGGCTACTTTAAAAGACAATGGGTATCAATCGGATATATATCATTTAGTTGATGAATATGATTTGTTGAAAACAAAAATAGAGAACTTATCTAATGAGTATGATGTACTCGTTTTTAGTGGAGGAGTCTCTAAAGGTAAGTTTGATTACTTGCCTAAAGTCTTTGATGAATTGGGTATTGTAAAACAGTTTCATGGTGTGAAACAAAGACCTGGAAAACCATTCTGGTTTGGTATCACAAAAGATGAAAAAGCGGTATTTGCTTTACCTGGAAACCCTGTTTCAACATTTTTATGTTCAAATCGTTATTTGTTGCCATGGTTGACTCATCAATTGAAAAATAATCAAGATAATCTCCCAACAAAGGCGTATCTTGATGTTGATTATTCATTCAAAAAGCCATTGACCTATTTTCTTCAAGTAAAGACCTATTTTGATGAAACTGGAAGACTAATGGCTCAGCCTGTAACAGGTGGTGGTTCTGGTGATTTATCGAACCTTACTTCAGCAAATGCATTTTTAGAATTGCCAGCTGATCAGGATAACTTTGAGAAAGGACAACAATTACCGATTTGGTTTTATAAAAAATAGATCATGAAATTAAGATTATTAGACAACAGTATCAGACTTCGTTTAAATAAAGAAGATATTGACGAATTATATAGAGAAGGTGAGGTATGGACAACTTCTCAGTTGGGAAAAACTTCTTTTATCTATGGAGTGAAATCTATCGAAAGAGGAGAGATGCATGCTGAGATGGATGGGAATAGATTGCAATTCTTATTAAATGTCGATCAAGTAAAAGAATGGGTGGATACTAATACTGTTGGTTTCTCATCAGTTCAGAAGAATGATGATAATTCTGAATTAAAACTCTTAATCGAAAAAGATTTTAAATGTCTTACTACCCGAGATGAGGACGAAAGTAAAAACTTTGAAAATCCGAATTCGACTTGTTAAGATAGAACGGGAATAAATGAAAAGGCGTAAGTAACTACATAAAGTAATACTTACGCCTTTATTATTTAATTATTATTTCAACTTTTGCTTGACACTTTTTACATGATCCAAGATGATGAATAATACGTTCTTTATTTGGGAAGTTTGGATGATATAATGCTTTTTTAATATCTCTTATATCAGGGCATTTCCGAATTTTGAAAATGTAGTATCCTCTTGCAATAACAGTACACAAGAAGATATAGATTAGTATTTGAAGCATGATAGGTAAAAATAGTTTGCTAAAAATAAAGTTAAGATCTAAGCTTGTAATCACAAAAACTTAAATCTTAACTTTAATAATTTCCATTACCAATACTCAATTACTTGTTCTCGTAGTCGATAGAGTAATGCAATCCTATATTTTCATGCCTTTCTTTAGCTCCGCTGATCACTAAATAACAAATAGTAATCATATTACGAAGCTCACAGAGAGGTTGGGAAATAACTGTTTTTTTGTATAGATCTTCTGTCTCGTTATAGATTAATGCAGTTCTTTTGAATGCCCTATTTAAACGTTCATTGGATCTGACAATACCTACATAATTAGACATTACTCTTTGTAAATCACTTCTTGATTGTGAAATCAATACCATTTCTTCAGGTACTGTGGTTCCATCTTTATTCCAATCAGGAATTAGCTCTTGCCACTCTGTAGTGTCTATAAGTTGTAGAGCAGTTTCAAAAGCTTCATGAGCATATACAGCAGCTTCTAATAAAGAATTAGATGCTAAGCGGTTTGCTCCATGTAAACCAGTACAAGTACATTCACCACAAGCCAATAGGTTCTTGATAGAAGTTTCTGCTTTTGTATTTACTACAATACCACCACATAGATAATGCGATGCTGGAGCAACTGGAATAAAATCTTTCGAAATATCAATCCCTTGCTTCAGGCAATGTTCGTAAATAGATGGGAAGTGGCTCTTTAACTCTTTTTCATCGATAACAGAAGCATCTAACCAAACATGGTCTTTACCTTCTCTTTTCATTTCAGAGTCAATCGCTCTAGCAACAATATCTCTTGGTGCTAAAGATCCTCTTTCATCATATCGTTTTACAAAATCTTCGCCCTTACTATTTCTAAGTATAGCACCTGCGCCACGCATAGCTTCTGTAATTAAAAAAGCATTGCCCTCATGACCTCGTTGATACATGGCAGTAGGATGGAACTGTACAAACTCCATTTGTGCTACATGACCTTTTGCTCTATAGGTCATAGCAATTCCATCACCTGTAGCTACACTTGGGTTAGTGGTTGTCTTATATACTTGTCCAATACCACCAGTTGCTAATAAGGTAACTTTAGAAAGGATGGTTTCCACCTCACCAGAGACCTTATTTAAAGCATAAACGCCATAGCATTGGGTGTCTTTTCTGTATCTTGTTACATCCTGACCTAAGTGATGTTGTGTAATTAAGTCAACAGCAAAATAGTCGGAAAGAATTTCAACGTTGTCATATTTCTTGATGGCATCAAGTAAGGCGCGTTGAATTTCTTGTCCTGTAACATCTTTAAAATGTAGGATACGGTGATCAGAGTGTCCTCCTTCCTTGGCTAATTTATAGTCGCCATCGTCCGACTTATCAAATTGGGTGCCCCATTCAATAAGTTCTCGGATTCTATCTGGTCCGTTTTGAACTACTAATTTTACGACTTCTTCGTTATTGATATGAGACCCAGCAACCAATGTGTCATTGATGTGCTTTTCGTAAGAGTCATCAGAGTCAATAACCGCAGCAATACCGCCTTGAGCGTATCTTGTATTGCTTTCGAAAGGTTCATCTTTAGTAATGAGACAGATCTTTGGGTGGAAAGACTTGTCTTGAAAATGTTCGCAAAGTTTTAATGCATAACTTAGTCCTGCAATGCCAGAACCTACGATTAAGAAATCAACTTTTGCCATTGAAATTTGTGATGATAAGTTGAAAAAAAATGCTGCTTCTTTATCGTAAACTTCAGAAACAGCATCTTGTTTTCATTTATGATAATTCAAACATTCTTTCAATTGAGCCAATCGCTTTAACTCGAATGTTTTCTTCTACGTTCACTTCAGGATATTCGTATTGTAAACAGTTGTATACTTTTTCTAATGTATTCATTTTCATGAAGTGACATTCTGAACAAGCACAAGTGTTATCTTCTTTAGACGGAGCAGGGATTAAGTTCTTATTAGGAACCGCTTCTCTCATTTTATGTAAAATACCGGCTTCAGTTGCAACGATATAAGCATCTCCTTCATCTTCCTGTACAAATTTTAAAAGTGCTGCTGTTGAACCAACAAAAGAAGCAACTTTTAATAGTGGCATTTCAGATTCAGGGTGTGCTATAATTTTAGCGTGAGGATTTTCCTTATGTAAATCTAAGATTTTTTCTAAAGCAAAAGCTTCATGAACTACACATGCACCGTCCCAAAGTAACATATCACGACCAGTCTCCTTCATGATATATTTACCAAGATTTCTATCTGGTGCGAAGATGATTTTTTCATCTTCTGGTAAACTGTTGATAATTTTTAAAGCGTTTGTAGATGTTACAGTGATGTCTGTATACGCTTTAACTTCTGCTGAAGAGTTGATGTAAGTAACAACAGTATGGTCTGGGTGCTGTTTTACAAACTCTGAGAATTCCTTTGCAGGAGCTGCTTCTGCTAATGAACAGCCCGCTTTAAAGTCTGGTAAAATTACTTTTTTCTCAGGATTGATGATTTTTGCAGTTTCCGCCATAAAGTGTACACCTGCAAATAAGATGATGTCTGCGTCAGTTTCTGCTGCCTTTTGTGCTAAAGCTAAACTATCACCAACAAAATCAGCAAGATCTTGGATCTCTGCATCTTGATAATAGTGTGCTAAAAATACGGCGTTTTTCTCCTCCTTTAAGCGAGTTATTTCTTTTTTTAGATCGATAGGCTCATTTTCCATAACGTCAATGAAACCTAATTGATCTGCTCTATCTTTAAGCTCTTGTGTAAGCATCTTTATTTTTTCTCTTCTACGATTACAAAAGTTATCGCAAAGTTAATCAAAGTTTACTAAATCAAATGCTTTTATCAAGAATGAAATATATAAGGAGACTAAATTTTAGGACATTTTTTACAATGTTTTCCTTTGCGTTTATATTTTTTACAGCAATTCTTTTTCTTGCAAGTAACCTCTTCTGTAAACTCTTCAGAAGGTAATGCTAACATCTCTAGAAGTTTGCTGCTAGTTGTCGATACAAAAAGTGGATCTTGAAAATTCATGACCGTTTGTTTATTTAGACTGATTCTATATTGATTGCAATATAATAGCTTAATTGGATTAAATCTAAATTAATTAGAGTTTTTTTGTTAATCCTTTTCAAAACTGCGGTTTCAAATGTTTTAATTTTTTTTTACAATAAAAAAAGGTCAGTCTTTGTAGTAAGACTGACCTTTTTATGGCTAGAATCAAAGAAGCTTATTCAGGAGCTTCATCTTGTTTCATATGCACCACTCTTTGAGGGAATGGAATTTCAATACCGTTATTATCTAAAGCAATTTTACATGCTTCTAATGTTTCAAATAAAAACTCCCAATAATCTTCTACTTTAAGATGTACTCTTAATTGTAGATCTACTGAACTATCACCCAAGTTTGTTACCCAAACAACAGGCTTTTCTGGATTTTGAAGTACTCTTTTGTCATCTTTAATAGTGCCCAAAAGAACCTCTCTTGCCTTTTTTATATCCGAGTCGTAAGAAATGCCAATAGGCACATCACATCTTACAAAACCTTCTCTTGTAAAGTTTTTAATGACACCACCTGCTAATGCACCGTTAGGAATAAAAACGTGACGTCTATGTGGTGTAATGATAGTTGTTGCAAATAAACCGATTTCGTCTACCGTACCGATATAACCTTGCGCTTCAATAAATTCACCATTCTTAATTGGACGAAGGGTAAGTAATAAAGCACCACCTGCTACATTGGCTAATGAACCTTGAAGTGCTAAACCAATTGCTAAACCAGCTGAACCAAGCATAGCAATAAACGATGTTGTTTCAACACCAGCCATTCCAATGGCACCAACTATGATGATTACTTTTAGGCCAATTTTTGTTAGTGCAGTAACAAAATCGATCAAGGCGTGGTTATCTCTTGATGTTTTTTTGATTTGCTCGTTGACTAAATGGGCTACTTTATTAGCGATGTAGAATCCGATGATAAGAAATAAGAGACCTTGTCCAGCTTTAACTCCGTAAGTAGAAAGGAAGTTAATGACATACTCTTGCAACTGGGAAGTATTTTCCATTTTGAGTTTTTAAATTTGAATAAGAATGTTTGGTTAATAATTATAAATTTAGAAAGAAATTTTAGTTTTTTGTATCAGTAAAGGCATTTTTGTAAAATAATTAATCAAGTAATTTAATTAAAAATTAGAATGACGGATTTTAACTCCCTAATTAAAGGTGAATTGTTAGAGGCTCAGCAAACATTAGAAAAATTTCTATCTGATGAGAGTACAATCAAGTCTATTGAGGCTGCTGCAGACTTATTGGTAGATTCATTTAAAAATGAAGGGAAAGTGATGTCATGTGGTAATGGTGGTTCACATTGTGATGCCATGCATTTTGCTGAAGAATTAACGGGTAGGTATAGAAATGACAGGCCATCTATTGGTGCTATTGCTATATCTGATCCTAGTCATATTTCTTGTGTAAGTAATGATTATGGCTTCGAATATATCTTTTCGCGCTACTTACAAGGAGTAGGAAGGAGAGGAGATGTCCTGTTTGCATTAAGTACAAGCGGTAATTCTCAGAATATCATTAACGCTATTGAAGTGGCTAAAGATAAAGGAATTAAGGTTATCGCATTAACAGGCAAAGATGGTGGTAAAATGGCAGGTCTCGCAGATATCGAAATCAGAGTTCCTCACTTTGGTTATGCCGACAGGATTCAAGAAATACATATAAAAGTGATCCATATTATAATCCAACTAATTGAGTTGAAATTAGGATACTAGAAATACTTAGATATTAATCAGAAGAAAGGGGGAGTTGTATTGTAAATGTAGCTCCTCCTTCTTTATTATTAAATGCATTGATTAGTCCTTTATGACTAACAATAATATCCTTACTAATAACTAAGCCTAAACCCAACCCTTCTTTCTTTGTGGTGTAGAACGCTTCAAATAAATGATCCACGTCTTTAATACCTCCACCATTATCAGAAACACTTATTCCAACTTTGTTGTCTTTTAACTTCTTAGTAGAGATCTTGATAAATTTATTTTCAAGATTTTGTTCTTTAAGTGCTTGGAATGCATTATCGATGATATTGATAAATACTTGAGATATTTTTCCTCCTAAACAAATAATATTAGGAAGTTTTTCATCGAGTTCTAACGTTACATCTATATCGTCGTACTTATATTTTTTTGTTAATAGGTTGAGTGTTGTATTGATACTATCATTTACGTTAAATTCTTGAGGTACACCATGGTTGGATTTTACGGCATTCTTTAAGTCCTGAGATATTTCTCTGATACGATTGACTCCATCATCAATACCTTGTAAAAGCAAAATAGACTCCTCAACATCTTCCAATAATTCTTCTTTATTTTCAAATTCTTGTTCCTTCACTAAGGTTTTAACCTCCATCATGTTTTCTGTGATTGGAATGATATTATTGATAATAAAATTGATGGGATTATTGATCTCATGAGCTACCACGGCCATCATCTGACCAACAATAGCGAGCTTTTCAGAGCGAACTAATTGCTCATGTATTTTCTTGGTTTGGATTAGATTATCCTCAAGTTCTTTATTTTTTTCAGTGAGTTTTTCGTTAAGTTCTAGAACCTCCACTACCTTTTCACCAATGATGAACTTCTGGTCTTGAATTTCTTTTGTCTTACTTTTTAATGTCTCACTAAACTCTTTAAATCTTTTCGTTTTTTGATTCAATAAGAACAAGATAATGCCTAGCAGTAAAAAGACTACGGATAAAAAGATCAATGCATATTCTCTGTTGTCAATCTTCTCCTGAGAAAGGTCATTTTGTTTGCTAAGTTTATTGATTTCCTCTTCTTTCTCTGCTATTGCCATTGTATTTTCAAGCATCTGAGCTCTCTGCAATTTCTCTTCATCTTGATATAAATGGACATAGTAAATGTATTTCCTTAGAACAATAGCCTCGTTTTGAACATCACCTCTTTTTTTATAAGCTTTTGCTAAAATATCTGTAAGAATAAGGGCCTCTTGTAAAGCGGGTAGTTCTTCTGCTATTTCAAGACCTTTATTTGCCGCTTCAATTGATTTTGAAATACGGTTTTGGTCTAGATATACTTTTGCAATTTTACCCAGTACTCTAGCTTGTCTCAAAGGCTGTTGTAAATCAATAAACCCTTTGTAGGCATCACCATAATATTTTAAAACTATTCCTAGACTATCCTGTGAGCTATTGTAATAAGTTTCACCAATTAACGCCTCGACTGTATGTTTTAAGCTTTGATAATCAGTTTTCTGTGCCAGGTCGAAGACTTTAAGGAATTCTTGCCTCGCTAAATAAGGATCACCTGCAGCCAAATAAGCTTCACCAATATTCAAGTGTGCTCCAGCAATCTTTTGAAGATTATTATCGAGTAACCTGTTTTCAAGCATTTTTTGGAAATGCATAAGTGCTAGATCATATTTTCCTCTTGAAAGCTGAATTTTTCCGATCATCTCATTACAATAGCCAATCATTTCATTGTCTTGTAATTGATCAGCAATTTTTGATGCTTCATTTAAATTTTTCAGCGCTTCAAAATGATCTCCCTCAAATTGAAAAAGAGTGCCAATATTGATGTAAGAATAACCTTTTTGTTGTAAATCATTGTTGATATCTGCTTGTAGCATTGCTTGTTTAAAGTAGTCAAAAGCAGTACCGTAATCGCCTTTATTTCTAATTGCGACACCAATAAGGTTCAAAACTTTAGCTCTTTCTCTAAACTTAGGATTGTCTTCAGTAATTTTTAGTAATAATTCACCATATACTACAGCAGTATCAGGATACAAATCTCGAGATTCCCAAACGAGATTTATATAAGTTTTATATAATTTATTTCCTTTTTGTTTTTCTATTTCTTCTTTTAAACTATCGATTTTAGCTTGCTGAGAGAAAGAAGGGGAGCTAAAGGTGACAAGAAGAAAAATAGATAAAGTAATATATATTTTCATCACGAATAAGTGCTTCTGTGATTGGTTTATTCAACTAGTGTATTTCAAACAGATAGTATACCTTAAATAAAATAATATATGAATATACTAACTTATTTAATTACTTATGAATTTTAATCGTTAATCGAATTAAAGTTGATAACATATTTATTGCTTCCTGAATTATAAATTAACAACTCATTGTCGTTTAAGTTGTTGATATTGTGATTGTAACTAACAAATTGCCTAGTATTCTGCTCTGCATTCCAAATAAATGGAATTGACTTGATATTTTGCATTAATTGAAAGCCTAGTTGTGCAAAACTCTTACCATCAGACCAATCGTTGTCAGTATAGGTCATGATATCATCTGGTGAGTAGTCAATGATAAACTGCTTCAAGATTTTACTTATGCCTCCCATTATTGTAAATCCATTTTTATTGCAATACCGAATTAACTCATAGGATTCATGGCCAATATTTGTTTTGGTCATTTTCCTTTTGCCACTAAATGAGGCGACACCTACGAGTTGATCTTTAAGAAATAAGCCATACTTAATCTTAGCATTTGTAGGATCGTTGGTGTGGTTCTCTTTTAAAAATGAATCTAAGGTAGGCTTGTCAATTTTTTCAACAGTAATTGATCGTCCATAAATAGTTTTTGATATTCCCAAGGCACCATTTACCCTAGAAAGACAAGCAGCTGTATTATGGAAATAAACGTCAGACCACAATTGAATCACCTGATAGTTAGGGAAATTATCTTTAAACTTTATCAAGCTCTCTGCATCATTATGCCATTGACTGTTTTTTTCTGAAATGAATAAGAGGTGTATGATAATTTTTTGATGATTAACATGAATGTAAGGGTATGGAGAAACTTTTATATTTTCTTCAACCTTATAGTCAATGGAATGATCGTCTAAATGCTTTAATAAAGATGTGTAGTGACCCATTTGAATATTTATACTCTTATTGTTAATTATTTTAAATACTATTAATAATTGAAGTGTTTATTTATCATTTTGATCATGGTTTTCTTAATTTTTTTTGAAAATCTTTGTAATAGATGACCGTTACTATATATTTGCCTACTAAATATATAGGGTAATGGAATTTATATAAATTATACACAATTACTCTAATCAATAAAAGTTATGAGCGAAGCTACGAATATTCATCCTATTTTTAATTCTATTCTATCAAGAGAGAAAAAAGAAGGATTATTAAAACAGAACGGAGTAGTACTTTGGATGACTGGTTTATCAGGTTCAGGAAAAAGTACCTTAGCAAGAGCATTGGAGTTTGCTTTACACGACCTAGGTTATTTTACAATGCTATTGGATGGTGATAACCTCAGAACAGGAGTGAATAGCAATCTTGGTTTTTCTGAAGAAGACCGAAAAGAAAATGTGAGAAGATCAGCAGAAGTGTCAAAACTTTTTGCTTCTGCAGGAATCATCACTATCTGTTCTTTAATTAGCCCAACAGAGGAAATTAGAGATGCAGCCAAAGAAATCATTGGCGAAGAAGATTTTAAACAAGTATTTATTGATGCTCCTTTTGAAGTGTGTGCAGAACGTGATGTAAAAGGACTTTATAAAAAAGCATTGGCTGGCGAAATTAAAAACTTTACAGGATTAGATTCTCCTTTTGAGACACCTGCAAACCCTTTCGTAAGAATCCCAACTGCTGAACAGAGTTTGGAAGAAAGCTTAAAGCAACTTCTTGAAGCTGTTCTACCAATAATTAAATTAACAGAAAACAAATAATTTTTTATGCAGTCTCATACACTGACACACCTGAAACAGCTTGAATCCGAAGCTATCTATATTTTTAGAGAAGTAGCGGCTCAATTTGAAAGACCAGCTATCTTATTCTCTGGTGGAAAGGACTCTATTGTCATGGTACATTTAGCAAGAAAAGCTTTCTGGCCAGGTAAAGTTCCCTTCCCTTTAATCCATATCGATACAGGACATAACTTCCCAGAAGCTATTGAGTATAGAGACTGGATGGTTAAAGAATTTGACCTTGATTTGATCGTAGGTTCAGTGCAGGGTTCTATCGATAAAGGTACTGCAGTAGAAGAAAGAGGGGTGAACCCGAGTAGAAACGGTCTTCAGGCAATTACTTTATTGGAAACATTAGAAGAGTATAAAGTAGATGCTGCCTTTGGTGGAGGACGTCGTGATGAGGAAAAAGCAAGAGCGAAAGAGCGTTTCTTCTCTCACCGTGATGAATTCGGTCAGTGGAATCCAAAAAATCAAAGACCAGAATTGTGGAGTCTTTATAATGGACACTACAATGAGGAAGAGCATTTCCGTATTTTCCCAATTTCAAACTGGACGGAAATGGATGTATGGCAATACATTGCATTAGAGAAAATTGCATTGCCTTCTATCTACTTTGCTCATAAGAGAAATATTGTTGAACGTAATGGAATCCTATTGGCAGAGTCTCCATGGAACACACTGTTGGAAGGAGAGAAATACGAAGAAAGATTAATTAGATACCGTACACTTGGAGACATGACATGTACAGGTGCTGTATCTTCTGATGCAGATGATTTGACAGGTATTATTCAGGAAGTAGCTTCTTCTAAAGTGACTGAAAGAGGTAACAGATCGGATGATAAACGATCAGAAGCGGCAATGGAAGAACGTAAACTTCAAGGGTATTTCTAATCTAACTAACAACAAAAGCATGAGCGAAGTATTAAACAATCCGAGCATAAAAAGAGAAGATTCTACAGCAGCTGTAGATCAGGCATATATGAATATGGACTTGCTCCGTTTCACTACAGCAGGTAGTGTTGATGACGGAAAAAGTACATTGATTGGTCGTCTTATGTACGACACAAAACAGATCTTTGAAGATCAGTTGGAAGCAATTGAGAAGTCTTCAAAATCAAGAGGTGACGAAAATGTTAACCTTGCATTATTAACGGATGGCTTAAAAGCCGAAAGAGAGCAAGGTATTACTATTGACGTAGCCTACCGTTATTTTGCCACTCCAAAGCGTAAGTTTATTATTGCGGATACTCCAGGTCATATTCAGTATACTCGTAATATGGTAACTGGAGCTTCAACAGCGAACTTGGCCATTATTCTTGTAGATGCAAGAAACGGTGTAGTGGAGCAAACTAAACGTCATACTTTTATCGCATCATTGCTTAAAATTAAGCATATCGTTGTAGCGGTAAATAAGATGGACTTGGTAGACTATGCAGAGGAGCAGTTCAACAAAATTGTAGAAGACTTCAAAGCATTCTCAAGTAAAATTGGTATCGATGATATTCGTTTTATCCCTATCTCAGCACTAAAAGGAGATAACGTAGTGGATGATTCAGAGCGTACACCATGGTACAAGGGTGGTTCTTTATTGACTAACCTGGAAAATGTTGAAATCGATTTGGATTATGATTTGGATAACCCTCGTTTCCCTGTTCAAAGAGTAATTGAAGTGGAAGATGGTGAAAAAGCTGGTTTTAAAGGTTTTGGCGGTAGAGTTGACGGTGGTATCTTCAAAGTTGGTGATGCTGTGAAATCATTGCTTACGGGCGAAGAGTCAACCATCAAATCTATTGAGACGATGACAGGTCAGTTGGAAGAAGCATTTCCTCCAATGTCTGTTGCTTTTACATTAGAGGCTGATTTGAAGTTGGAAAGAGGTGATATGTTGGTGAAAGTAGGAAACACTCCATCAAATGCCAATGAATTCAGTGCTACTGTATGCTGGATGAATCAAAATGCTTTAAATGTTGGTGACGCATTCCTTCTTAAGCAGACAACAAAAGAAACTACAGCTGTAGTTAGTGAAATTGTTGAGAAGTTGGACATCAATACAATGGAGCAGATTGATGAAAAAGAGACATTAAAAATGAATGAAATTGGAGTTGTGAAGATCAAAACAGTAGATCCAATCTTCTTTGATGAATACAAGAAAAATAGAAATACAGGAAGCTTAATTCTTATTGATAAGGATTCTAACGAAACTGTAGCAGCAGGTATGATCAAATAGTTGTCCTTTATTTTTCAAGAAAAGCACCTTAGAATTTAATTTTAAGGTGTTTTTTTTATGCTTTTCAAAAGTTAACGAGTTATCATCTTCTACTTAAGGCATTAATTCCGTTTTTTGTACCTTTGTGAAAAGTCGTAAATAATCTGTTAAACACCGTGATTGTAGTTGATAAAGTTGTTCTTAGTGATGACATGATGACAAACGAATTCGTTTGTAATTTAGATAAATGTAAAGGAGCTTGTTGCGTTGAAGGAGATCTTGGTGCTCCTCTAAACGAAGACGAACTAGAAAAAATTGAAGGAGTATATGAGGCTGTAAAACCTTATATGTCTGAAGAAGGTATTGCTGAAGTTGAAAAACAAGGTAAATATATCAAGGATTTCGAAGGAGACTTCTCTACACCTACAATTGGAAATAGAGAGTGTGCTTATGCGATCTATGATGAAAAGAAACATTTGCATTGTGCCATCGAAAGAGCATATTTAGATGGTAAAATAGATTATAGAAAACCGATTTCTTGTTATCTATATCCAGCAAGAATTACAAAATACGAAGCATACGATGCTGTAAATTACGATCGTTGGGAGATTTGCTCTGATGCTTGTGTATTAGGTAAGGAATTGAAAGTGCCTGTTTATAAATTCCTGAAAGAACCATTTATTTACAAATATGGAGCTGAATGGTATGCAAAATTAGAACAGGAGATTAAAGACATGAAAGAAAATCTTAGATAGTAGTTACTTAGAACTACTACATATAATACCAAACAAAAAGAATGTTATATCCGAAGAATTTAGAAGAAAAACTTGGTTTTGATAAGCTAAGAGAAATTTTAAAGGATAAATGTAATGGAGAAGTAGGACGTAGTTACGTAGATAAAATGCGTTTTACTTCTGATGAAAGATTTATTAGACAAAGAGCCGCTCAGGTAGATGAGTGTGTAAGAATATATGCATCTGGGGAGTCTTTTCCTCATTCAGGATATATTGATGTATCTAACTTTTTAGATAAATCAGAGATCATCAATGCGTTTCTTTTAGAAGAAGAATTATTTGATTTAAAAACAGCATTATCCACTTTAAAGGAGTGTTTGCAGTTCTTCAACGCTTGTGATCCAACCTTATACCCCGAACTGGTTAAAATCAGTGAAAATATAGAATTCAACCCAATGATCTTATCACAAATAGATATGATCTTGGATGATAAAGGTAAAATTAGAGATAATGCTTCTCCTGAATTGGTGAGTATTCGTCAGCAGTTAAACAAACAGTTGAACAGTTTGCGATCAAAAACAGCATCTGTTCTTCAGTCCATGAAAAAAAGTGGATATGCTAAAGACGATGCTAAACCAACCTTAAGAGAAGGAAGAATTGTTGTTCCTGTACCTGCAGAACACAAACGTCATGTTACTGGTTTCGTTCATGATGCTTCTTCAACAGGTCAGACGGTCTATATTGAGCCTCAAGAGTTGTTAGATCTAAATAATAGTATTAAAGATCTAGAATTAAGAGAGCGCCAAGAGGTGATCCGTATCTTAACTGAGATTACGAATAAGATCCGTCCTGAGGTTCCAGGTCTTAAAAAAGGAAACAACTATTTGGGTATCATCGATTTTATAAATGCAAAAGCAAAATTTGCTATTCAGCAAGAGTCAATAAAACCAGAAATAGTTAATGAACCTCTTATTGCATGGTATCATGTGGCTCATCCCATCCTACTATATTCGTTTACTGAACAAGGAAGGAAAGATGAGGTGGTGCGTCAGAAGATCGAATTAGATGAAGAAAGAGGACGTTTATTATTGATTTCGGGACCAAATGCTGGTGGTAAATCAATTGCAATGCAGACCGTAGCCTTAGTTCAATACATGTTCCAATGTGGTATGCTAGTTCCTATGATGGAAGGTTCCAAAATGGGAGTATTTACCGATATCATGATGGATTATGGTGATGACCAATCTTTAGAAAATGATCTTTCTACATATTCATCGCATTTGACGAACATGAAAGCGATGCTTACAAAAGGTAGTGAAACATCATTGATCTTAATTGATGAATTTGGGTCAGGTACAGAGCCAGAACTAGGTGGTGTAATTGCAGAGTCTATTTTGGATGAGATGAACCACAAGAAAATGTGGGGAGTGATTACTACTCACTATGCTAACTTAAAGTTTTTTGCTGAAAAACAAGTTGGTCTTCAAAATGGAGCAATGCGTTATGATGTTGATAACCTAAAGCCTTTGTATAAGTTAGAACAAGGACAACCGGGTTCATCATTTGCATTAGAAATTGCACAAAAAATTGGGCTCCCTAAGAAAGTATTGAATGTGGCGAGAAATAAAGCTGGCCGTAAGAAAATCAATATGGAGGAATTGCTTAGAAATCTTGAAACGGAGAAGAAAGAACTTCACCAAAAAAATCAAGAAATTAAGCGATTAGAGCAAAAACTTAAATCTTCTGTTGAGAAGTATGATAAACAATCTATTGAGCTAAATAATAAGAAGGCTAAAATTATGAATAAGGCCCGAGAAGAAGCTCAAAAAGTATTGGATACTGCAAATAAGAAGATCGAGTTAACAATTAAGGAGATCAAAGAAGCGAAAGCAGATAAAGAAAAAACAAAGCAACTACGTCAGAATATAGAAAACTTTAGAAACTCGAACCAACCAAGTAAAAAGAATCAAAAACCTGAAGAAGAAGTTTATGAGGTAATTGGAGGGACAATAGTAATCGGTGACGCGGTTAGAGTAAAAGGTCAATCTACAATTGGTGAAGTGGCAGCTTTATCATCACGAGAAGCTGAAATTTTAGTTGGAGAATTACGAACTAAAGTGAAGCTGAATAGATTGGAGAGAATCAGTAAAAAAGCATTTAGAAAAGAAGTGCGAGAAAAGCATTCATCAAACAGTGCTTCATCTAACCTTACTCAGAAAAGAATTGATTTTAATACTCAATTAGATTTAAGAGGTAAAAGAGCAGAAGAAGTGATGTATGATCTTGATGATTTTATGGATTCTGCCATTATGCTTGGAGAAACTGAAGTAAGGATCGTTCATGGAAAAGGGACGGGAGCCCTTAGAGAAGTGGTGAGGAACCATTTAAAATCATTCAGAGGAATTAAGAATATTTCTGATGATCACCCAGATCGAGGAGGAGCAGGTGTTACTGTAATTACACTACGCTAGATGAAATAGCCTTTTGAGAATCTATCTTGAAAGGCTATTTTTTTGTACTCTTTTAATAATTTATTTCAAATATCTTAAAATTAACGTTTGTTAAGTGTTAGATTTTGTTCAACATTGTTTGTTAATAGAAGAATGTTTATATATTTGATAGTACCAAAAGGTAAGATATTGTCTTACTCCTTTGGACTTCATAGCTGGTTGAAATCGTAAATGTAAAAGTTTACGTGCTTTATGTTACTACATAAAGTAAAACGCCCACCTTCGATTAAAAGAAGTTGGGCGTTTTGTGTTTTTAAAGGTAGAAGACTCTTTAGATCTTAATACCGAATTTATCTTTCATATGAGATCTGTAAACCTCAAGACTTTCTTTCATGTCTTTACGAAGAATTAGAATACCAATAAGGTTTGGAATCGTCATCAAGGCAATTGTAATACCTGATAGAGTCCAGATGATAGTTGTATCTGCGAAAGAACCAACAAAGAATGCAAATACATACACCGCTCGGTAATAAATAACAGACTTTGCACCTAGTAGGAATGTCATTGCTCTGTCACCATAGTAAGACCAAGATATTGCTGTAGAGAAAGCAAAGAGTAATAGACCGATGGATACGATATACTTACCCCATTCTCCAAAGTAACTTCTAGTAAAGGCAATACTTGTAAGTGGAGCACTGTGTACTAACGATTTTCCTCGAATAGCCATTTTCTTTTTCCATTCTACTTTACCTTTTACCACATTCAGCGTGCCTGTATATGCTTCTCCATCGATGCTTACTTTAACATCTTCTGCTAAAGATCTTGCATGAAGAAGAGAAACAGTATTTGTGATTTTTCCATTGATAACATTTAAAGAACCAGTGTAAGTAGGAAGTTCTTTATCACCACTAATATGAGCAGCTAACAATTCTCTGTCATTATTAGGGTTGGCTTTAGTATCGTCGTATCTGATACTCAAAACTTCTAAATCTGTTCTTTGGAATTTATTCTCTATTTTTTCTCTCCAAACATTGGAAGAAAGTAATGCTAAACCAGTTAATGAACAAATTACGATAGTATCAATAAATGGTTCTAAGATCGCTACCATACCTTCAGAAATAGGCTCTTTCGTTTTTGCGGATGCATGGGCAATAGGTGCAGAACCTTGTCCGGCTTCATTGGAGAATAAACCTCTGTTTACACCTCTATTAAATGCATATGCAAGAGAAGCACCAAGGAAACCACCAGTTGCTGATGTTCCACTGAATATATCTGAAGCAATTCTTTGAATCGAATTTGGAATATTTTCGAAGTTGTAGAAAATTACAGCAACACAACCTATAAAATAGATTAAGGCCATAAATGGAACTAGTTTTTCCGTTACAGAAGCAATTCTGCTAATACCTCCTAAGATTACAAAGGCAAGTAAAACAGATAAGACAGCACCTGTGATATAGTTTTCTAAGCCAAATGTAGCATTGATAGAAGAGGCAATACTGTTTACTTGAGGCAGGTTACCTGTACCAAAAGAAGAGAGTACTGTGGCAATTGCAAATAAAACAGCCATCCATTTCATGTTTAATTTGTTCTTCATGAAATACATTGGACCACCAGCCATAGTGCCATCAGCAGTTTTTTCTCTGTATTTGTGAGATAATGATACCTCAACAAATTTTGTTGTCATACCAAAGAAAGCAGTAACAATCATCCAGAATAAAGCGGCAGGGCCACCTAAGTGAATCGCTAATGCAACACCGGCAATGTTACCAGTTCCTACAGTACCAGAAAGAGCAGTTGCCAATGCTTGAAAGTGTGATGTGTCTCCTTCGTCGTCTTGTTCGTCGAATTTTCCTTTGACCACATCAATAGCGTGTTTAAAGAATCGTATTTGAGGAAACTTTAAGTAAACTGTGAAAAATAAGCCTGTTAGCAATAATAAAGCAACAAACCAATCAGAACCCCCGATATAGCTGTCGATAAGACTTAATATCTCGTTTAATTGTTGCATTTCGATAGATTATGAAATTGTAAAGTGTTTATGAGACATGCTTGAAATTCATTTTTTAGTTTTTAAATGATCAGTAATTACCATTCACGACTACACAAAAAATTAGTGATATATCAATGAAAAAACCGTTTAGACTTAAATCGTCAAAATTGAACATTTGTCGTTAGAAAAATCATTTCAAACTTCCTGTTTATAGTTTAATATCTTGCGAATTTATTAAAACTTGTGACTAAAACTATAATTTTTCCGATTCTCTGATTTTTTTCAATAAATGTTAAGGCTCAGAGCTACAAAATAAATGAACAGTTTTTTGTTGATAAACGAATCATAAAAATTGGATTTTTCGATAAATACTAAGCATTCGAAAATTATTAATTTAAACTCCTTTGTATTTATTCTATTGGTAATTGTGTGTAAAAGACAAGTAAAAATTGTAGCTTGCACCCCGAAATTCCCACAGCAAAACTTGTGGTCAGTTGTAGGGGCACAAATGGGGGAATTAAAATTTAAATTTATATACCACAATGATTAAAATTACATTACCGGATAATTCGGTAAGAGAGTTCGAAAGCGGAGCGTCTTCATTAGATGTAGCAAAAAGCATCAGTGAAGGATTGGCTAGAAACGTACTAGCAGCAGAAGTAAATGGTGAAGTTTGGGATGCTACCAGACCATTGACCGCAGACTCAAATGTAAAATTATTAACGTGGAATGACACGGACGGAAAGTCAACTTTCTGGCACTCTTCAGCTCACTTAATGGCCGAAGCTCTAGAAGCTTTATACCCTGGTGTGAAATTGGGTATCGGTCCTTCTATCGAAAATGGATTCTACTATGATGTAGATTTCGGTGACCATGAATTCTCATCAGAGGAATTGGTTAATGTAGAGAAGAAGATGAAGGAACTAGCAAAGCAAAAAAATATCTATGCACGCGAGGATATTTCTAAAGCTGATGCTGTTAAATACTTCGAAGAAAAAGAAGATCCTTATAAATTAGACCTTTTAGAAGGCTTAGAGGATGGTCAGATCACTTTCTACAAGCAGGGTGAATTCACAGATTTATGCCGTGGACCTCACATTCCTCATACAGGCTTTATTAAAGCAATCAAATTAATGTCTGTAGCAGGTGCTTACTGGAGAGGTGACGAGAAAAATAAAATGTTGACTCGTATCTACGGTATTACATTCCCTAAAGCAAAGGAATTAACAGAATACTTAGAGAGATTAGAGGAAGCAAAGAAAAGAGATCATAGAAAAGTAGGTCAAGAATTAGACTTATTTACTTTCTCTCAAAGAGTAGGTCAAGGTTTACCATTATGGTTGCCAAAAGGTACTACTTTAAGAGAGAGATTAGAGAATTTCTTAAGAAAAGCACAACAGAAAGCTGGTTACCAACAAGTAGTAACACCTCATATTGGTTCTAAAGACCTTTACGTTACTTCTGGTCACTATGCTAAATATGGTGAAGATTCATTCCAACCAATCCATACTCCACACGAAGGTGAAGAGTATTTATTGAAGCCAATGAACTGTCCTCACCACTGTGAAATTTACCGTTCACGTCCAAGATCATATAGAGATCTACCGGTTCGTTTAGCAGAATTTGGTACTGTATATAGATATGAGCAATCAGGTGAATTACATGGATTGACAAGGGTACGTGGTTTTACTCAAGATGATGCTCACTTATTCTGTCGTCCTGACCAAGTAAAAGAAGAATTTGGAAAGGTAATCGATCTTGTATTATATGTATTCAAATCGTTAGGTTTTGATGATTATTTAGCTCAAATCTCATTAAGAGATAAAGAAGATAGAGCAAAATACATCGGTAAAGAATCTGATTGGGATAGAGCAGAGAAAGATATTGAAGAGGTAGCAGCAGAAAAAGGTCTTAAGACTGTAGTAGAATACGGCGAGGCGGCATTCTACGGTCCTAAATTAGACTTTATGGTTCGTGATGCTTTAGGAAGATCATGGCAGCTAGGTACTATTCAAGTGGATTACCAATTACCTCAACGTTTTGAGTTGGAGTATAAAGATTCAGATAACTCATTAAAACGTCCTGTGATGATTCACAGAGCTCCGTTTGGTTCAATGGAACGCTTCATTGCCATTCTAATTGAACATACAGGAGGTAACTTCCCATTATGGTTAGCGCCTGAACAGTTTACTGTTCTACCAGTATCGGACAAATATAACGATTACGCTTACGGTGTGATGAGTAAATTGGAAGAAGCAGGGTTTACAGGAACTGTAGATGCTAGAGCAGAGAAAATCGGTCGTAAAATCCGTGATGCTGAGGTTCAAAAAACACCATACATGTTAATTGTAGGTGAAAAAGAAATGGACGGTAATGCAGTCTCTGTAAGAAAGAAAGGCGAAGGAGATATTGGTACTATGCCAGTAGATGAATTCGTAGAGTTATTCAAAAAGGAAACAACAGTATAACTACTGTACAATAATATTAGGACAATGAGTTGTGACAAAGTTGCAACTCATTGTTTATTTACAAACTAAATAACATACAAGAGAATGGTGTATGATGTAATCATTGTCGGTGCAGGTATCGTTGGGATGGCATCCGCAATGAAAATCAAACAGCAGAAGCCAGACTTGAAAGTTCTTGTCCTGGAAAAAGAAAATGATGTAGCCAAGCACCAAACAGGACATAACAGTGGAGTAATTCACTCTGGTTTATACTACAAGCCTGGAAGTCATAAAGCATTAAATTGTATTGACGGTTATAACCAACTGATTAAGTTCTGTGATGAAGAAGGTGTGAAATATGATCTATGTGGTAAAGTTGTTGTTGCTACTGATGAAAAAGAGTTAGACAACTTAAATACTCTCTACGAAAGAGGTGTTGCCAATGGATTGAAAAATCTTCGCAAATTAACAGCTTCAGAAATTAAAGAGTATGAGCCGTATTGTGCTGGTATTGCAGGCCTTTATGTTCCTCAGACAGGTATTATCGATTACACAGAAGTAACGAAGAAATACCAAGAGATCTTTGAAGATAGACTTGGTGGTGAAGTAAAGTTCAATAATAAAGTAGAAGATGTTAGGTTAGGAAGTATTGGTGTAGAAGTGATCACTAATAAAACTACTTATAGATCGAACTTGATTGTAAACTGTGCTGGTCTCTATAGTGATAGAGTAGCTCAATTAGCTTTAAAGCAATTGGATGTCCGTATTATTCCATTTAGAGGGGAATATTATGAGATAAAGCCAAATAAACATCACTTGGTGAAAAACTTGATTTATCCTGTGCCAGATCCTGCTTTCCCTTTCTTGGGTGTTCATTTTACAAGAATGATTCATGGTGGTGTTGAGGCAGGGCCAAATGCTGTATTGGCATACCAAAGAGAAGGTTATACTAAATCTGATATCAATGTTGGAGAGTTATTCGAGTCTCTGACTTGGAAAGGGTTCCTAAAGGTAGCTTCTAAATACTGGCCAACAGGGTTAGGAGAAGTGTACCGTTCATATTCAAAGAAAGCTTTCACAAAAGCATTACAAAGGTTATTACCAGACTTGAAAGAGTCGGATCTTAAACCAGGAGGTTCTGGTGTTCGTGCACAAGCATGTGATAAGAATGGTGGCCTAATTGACGACTTCTTGTTTGTTGAAGAAGGACGAATGATTAATGTGCTTAATGCACCATCTCCAGCGGCAACATCTAGTATGTCGATTGGTGATACGATTGCAGAAAAAGTAATCAAACGTTTGTCAAAATAGATGAAACAGCATCCGGCGATGAAAATTTGATAAAAATTTCATTTTCTATCCGGTTGAATTTCAAGGAGGAGGTATTTTATTTGATTTTTTTTACATTAGAATGTTTGTCATTAAAATATCTCCTCTTACCTTTGCACTCGCAATGACACAAACGGTGTCTAGGAAATATAATTAATGGGATGTTAGCTCAGTTGGTTTAGAGCACCTGCCTTACAAGCAGGGGGTCACTGGTTCGAATCCAGTACGTCCCACCATATTACACAGAAGGTGTAAATGGGGTGTTAGCTCAGTTGGTTTAGAGCACCTGCCTTACAAGCAGGGGGTCACTGGTTCGAATCCAGTACGCCCCACATAAAGACATAATGAAAATGGGATGTTAGCTCAGTTGGTTTAGAGCACCTGCCTTACAAGCAGGGGGTCATTGGTTCGAATCCAATACGTCCCACCATATTACACAGAAGGTGTAAATGGGGTGTTAGCTCAGTTGGTTTAGAGCACCTGCCTTACAAGCAGGGGGTCACTGGTTCGAATCCAGTACGCCCCACATAAAGACATAATGAAAATGGGATGTTAGCTCAGTTGGTTTAGAGCACCTGCCTTACAAGCAGGGGGTCATTGGTTCGAATCCAATACGTCCCACCATATTACACAGAAGGTGTAAATGGGGTGTTAGCTCAGTTGGTTTAGAGCACCTGCCTTACAAGCAGGGGGTCACTGGTTCGAATCCAGTACGCCCCACATAAAGACATAATGAAAATGGGATGTTAGCTCAGTTGGTTTAGAGCACCTGCCTTACAAGCAGGGGGTCATTGGTTCGAATCCAATACGTCCCACCATATTACCCAGAAGGTGTAAATGGGGTGTTAGCTCAGTTGGTTTAGAGCACCTGCCTTACAAGCAGGGGGTCACTGGTTCGAATCCAGTACGCCCCACATAAAGACATAATGAAAATGGGATGTTAGCTCAGTTGGTTTAGAGCACCTGCCTTACAAGCAGGGGGTCATTGGTTCGAATCCAATACGTCCCACCATATTACACAGAAGGTGTAAATGGGATGTTAGCTCAGTTGGTTTAGAGCACCTGCCTTACAAGCAGGGGGTCACTGGTTCGAATCCAGTACGTCCC